>JADJJK010000024.1 GCA_016706545.1 Myxococcales bacterium | reverse complement strand
GTTTAGGGCAGAGCGCGGCATCGCGGACGCTGATTCAACCGAGGATTTCAACGAGATCCAGCAGCTTCTCGCGGCGTTCGTGAAGAAGAACCTGTTCGGCGCCGACTTCGACCCGTTCCTCGTGCGTGCGGCGCAGATGAACGCCGTCATGGCGAGCAACGCCGAGGCGCATCTCTTCAACATCAACTCGCTCGAGTTCCCCAAGGGCTACCTTCCGGGGCTCGCCGAGGCGGAAAAGTTCGCAAAGCTTGGCACGATGGACGTGGTGATGACGAACCCGCCCTTCGGTTCGGAGATCCCCATCACCGACCCGAACATCCTGCGGAACTTCGATCTCGCCCACATCTGGGAACGCACCGAGGACGGCGGCTTTAGAAACACCGGCCGGTTGCAAGGAAGCGTCGCGCCCGAAGTGCTCTTCATCGAGCGCTGCGTCGAGTGGCTCAAGCCCGGCGGCCGCATGGGCATCGTCTTGCCCGACGGTATCCTCGGCAACCCGGGCGACGAGTACATCCGCTGGTGGATTCTCCGGCACACGTGGGTGCTCGCGAGCATCGATCTGCCCGTCGAGGTCTTCATCGTCGAGGCCAACGTGAACATCCTCACGAGCCTCCTCTTCTTGAAGAAGAAGACCGAGCAAGAGCTGAAGGCGTCGGACCTCGGCAGCACCAAGGACTACTCGGTGTTCATGGCCGTCGCCGAGAAGGTCGGCTTCGATCGGCGTGGTAACACGCTCTACAAACGCAGCCCAGACGGTGAGGAGATCCTCGAGGAAGTCGAGGAAGTCGAGCGCATCCGCACCAACGGGCATTTCGTCGAGCGCCGCCTCCGTCGCAAGAAGCGGATCGTCGACTCGGACCTGCCGTTCTCTCGCGAGGGCGGGGGCTTCGTGGAGGGCCCGATCGCGGACGCGTACAAGGAGTTCCGCAGAAAGAACAAGGAGCCCGGGGCGTGACCATCGATAGCTACGAGGCGATCATCGCCACCCTCTCGGACGCCGAGGCGTCCACCGCGCTTCAGGAGCTGGAGCAGAAGCTCGACAGCCAACCTGTGCTGCAAACGCTCATCGACACCTACTTGAGGGACGGCATCTCACTCGTCTTGGGCGCCGGGGTGAGCTCTTCGTGTGGCGCCCCGAGTTGGACGGAACTCTTGCTGCGATTGCACGCTGCAAATGCCAAAGTTGGCGGCGTCGACTTGAGCAAGATCTCAAGCGTATATGCAGAGGCTGTGGCATCCGATGGTCCTTTGATCTCGGCGCGGCTTGCGGCGAGCGGCATCAACGATGACTCTAGCCGGTTCAAGGGGTTGCTCAGGACCGAGATCTACTCGCAGCTCACGGCCACACGCAGTGACCTCGTCAGGGAGCTCGCTCGCCTGGCGCAGGCGTGTGAGGGCCATTCGGGCGTAAGAGGGCTGGTGACCTACAACTACGACACGCTAATCGAGGATGAGTTCGACGAACTTGGCCGACACTACACTCGACTGGACCGCACCGATCGTGGAGTTGGGCACGGCATTCAGGTTCGCCATGTCCACGGATTTCTTGGACGAAGCGAGCTGCCCGACGAGTGGGTTGTGCTAACCGAGCGCGCATATCACAAGGAGTATGCGTCGCCCTTCTCCTGGTCCAACATCGTCCAGCTGAACGCGTTTCGTGAGTCAAGCTGCGTCTTTGTCGGCCTGAGCATGACCGACCCGAATCTGCGGCGTCTACTCGAGGCTGCGAAGCAAACAGCCACACCGCAGCACTATTGCTTCTTGCGCAAGACTTCAACGACCGCCCTACAGAACAACCTGGATGCCGCGTGGCAGACTCGCGGCCGTGGCAAGGGCAAGCCCGCGGGGAAGGAGTGGGAACAGGTCGAGGTGCGGTTTCGTGTCGCTGCGGCAATGGCAGATGCAAGTCGTGCCGCCGCACTCTTGGAGCTTGGCGTCCACACGATCTGGTATGAGGACCACGACAAGCTGCCTCCTCTCATCAAGAGTGTTCGCGAGGGGAAGCATGGAGGCGCTACGTGATCACGCGTATCGAAGCCACTCGCTACCGCTGCTTCGACAAGCTCGACGTCGAGCTCGGAGACTTCCGCGTGCTCGTAGGCGCGAACGGCTCGGGCAAGACGACGCTGCTCGACATCCCGGTGCTGCTCGGCGACATGCTCGAGGCACGCACCATCGGCGATGCGTTCCTTCGCGAGCGAGATCACCGCGCACCGCGCGCCAGCGGCTTCCGCGAGCTGATCTTCCAGGGCAAGGGGGACTTCTTCATTGTGGCCGTCGAGGCCGCGCTTCCTGAGAAGGCTGCGCGCGATCTCCTCGAGGGCATGACGGAGAAGGCTCGTGCCAAGGAAGAGCGCCGTCCGACGCACCTTCGCTACGAGTTGCGAATCCAGCTCTTTAACGAGACGGAGCTGCAGGTTCAGAACGAATACCTGTTCGCGTTTCCTGAGGCGCACTCGCCGTCCCGCGATGGCAGCGCCCCGCGGATGCAAGGCGAGGTGAATCCGAACCGCAACTGGAAGTTCATCTTGAAGCGCGAGTACGGCGGCAAGGCCGAGTACACGCCCGAGACCACGCAGCGCGCGCGTGTGCTCTCTTCAGAGCTGGCGCCCGATCTACTGGCCCTCGCGCGCGTTCTCTACGAGAGCGAGGGGGACTTCCCCGCCGCGCGTTGGTTGCTCAACCTGCTCATCGAAGACTCGGTCTTCTTCGACCCAGACTGGAACGCCCTTCGCCTGGCAAGCATGCCGGGCCTGTCGAAGACGCACGTGCTCGGCTCGGGCAAGAACGCGCCGTGGCTCGCGCTCGAGCTGCAGAAGACGGATCCCGAGCGGTTCGACCTGTGGAAGGCCCACGTCCGCCTCGCGCTGCCGCAAATCACGGACATCAGCATCCACGAGCGCGAGGACGACCACCACGCGTACTTCCGCGTTCGCTACGGCGACAGCTACGAGGTCCCTTCATCGGGCCTCTCCGACGGCACGCTGCGCATCTTGGTGCTGACGCTGCTCGCGTACGTCGCCAAGCCGCCGCGCTTCCTCGTTACCGAGGAGCCCGAAAACGGCATTCACCCGCAGGCGACGGAGGTCGTTCTTCAGAGCCTCGCCTCCATCTACGACAGCCAGGTCATCGTCTCGTCACACTCGCCGGTCGTGCTGGCGAGCCTGAAGCTCGAGCAGATCCTCGCGGCGCGCATCGCCGATAGCGGCGCTGCCGAGGTGATTGCTGGCCCCCAGCATCCACGTCTCGTCGACTGGAAAGGCGAGGTCAGTCTCCCGACGCTTTTCGCCACGGGGGTGCTGGGATGAACCGCGAGCTCGTCATTCTTGTGGCCGACGGCACGATGCGCGCGGTGTTCGCCGCGTTCTTCGAGCGGCAGTTTCATCACGTGCTGTCGTGCGCGCCATTCGACTTCAACCCGCGCCTCGATCTCTTCAACAACCCGCTCGAGAAGGACGGCGGCGTTCACCGGCGCTGCCATGAGATCTTGCGCCCGTACCTCAACACGCATCGGCGCGCGCTCGTGGTGCTCGACCAGCAGTTCGGTGGCGAGCGGCCGGCCGAGGAGGTGCGTGTCGAGATCGAGCACCGTCTCAACGCCAACGGCTGGGCCGGTCGTGCAACCGCCGCCGTCATCGAGCCCGAGCTCGAGGTGCTGCTCTGGCAGGACAACGTCAACGTTGAGCGTGCGCTTCGCCACCAGGGAGGCTCGTTGCGCCAACTCCTCGCGGCGGATGGCCGGTGGCCCGAGGGTGCGCCGAAGCCTCCCGCTCCCAAAGAGGTCATCCAGACGCTGATTCGCACCAACCGCGCGGGCCCACCGGTGGTGGTCTACAGCCAGATCGCGAAGGCAGTCTCGACGGCGGGCTGCGTCGACCCAGCGTTCCATCGTGTTCGTGACGCGCTTCGCGCGTGGTTCCCTGCGGAGGTCGCATGAAGGTGAAGACCATCCCGAGTTCGTGGCTGGACCGCGATGGCCGTCGCCTCGACTGCAACCCGTACATGTCGGGCGCGCTCGAAGCCAAGGTGCTGCTTGAGAGGCTGAGCACCAAGAAGGTGCCGCTTCAAGACGTTTGCCTCGACGGCCGCAAGGGCCTCGTAAACGCAGGCCGCATCAAGCGGCAGTGGGTCACCGACAAGAAGTACGGTCTTCGCTTCCTGTCGAGCACCGACATCCTCAAGTCGGACGTCTCGGACCTTCAGCTCATCAGCAAGCTGGCCGCCCGTGCGAACCCGAAGCTGCAGATCAAGTCGGAGTGGACGCTCATCACGCGCGCCGGGACCATCGGGCGCATGGCCTATGCGAGGCCCGACATGGATGGTCTCGCATGCTCGGAAGACGTGCTGCGCGTCATTCCAGACGCCGAGAAGATCCCTCCCGGTTACCTTTACGCCTACTTGAGTAGCAAATTCGGCGTGCCCATCGTCGTCGGCGGAACCTACGGCGCGATCATCCAGCACATCGAGCCCGAGCACATCGCGGGCCTCCCGGTCCCGAGGCTGGGGCAGAAGGTCGAAGCGACCGCCCATGAGCTGATCGACGAAGCAGCCAAGCTCCGTGACGAAGCTGCGGCAGCGCAGCGCGAGGCCATCACGCGCGTCGAAGGGCTGCTCGGCTGGACTGGCATCCCTTCGACGACAATCACGCAGGCCGCATCGTCGGCGCTCCAGCGCCGACTCGATGCCTTCCACCACAATCCGCGCGTCGCCCGAGCCCGTGAGGCCCTTGCCTGTCGCGCAGCAGTTCGCTTGGGCGACAACGTGGAGTCAGTCTTCGAACCGAATCGCGGGCCACGGCTGAAGGTCGACGACCTCGCGTTTGGAATTCCGTTCCTCTCGTCGTCGGAGGTGTTCCGCCTCGATCCGGTTGGTGAGTACTCGATCTCGAAGCGGCGAACCCCTCACCTCGACAAGCTCCTCGTTTCCGAGCGGGACCTGCTGCTCCCTCGCAGTGGACAGCTTGGCGGAATCATCGGGCGCGCGGTGCTGCCCCTTCCGACTTTCTATGGGCATGCGGCGTCCGAGCACCTCGTGCGCGTTCGCTGCAAATCGAAAGAGGACGCGTTCTTCCTGTGGTCCGTGTTCGCATCGGAGCCCGGTTACCTGGCAACGATTGGAACGGCGTTTGGCTCCTCTATCCCGAGCCTCGACTGCGAGTTGATCGCGGACATGAAGGTGCCGTGGTTCGACGACGCGAAGCGCCTCGAACTCTCGAAACTCGTGGCTGGATCCGTCGAGGCCCGCACGCGCGCGGTTCACGCCGAGCGCAAGGCTGTCCGAATTGTCGAAGACGCCATCGAGAAGGGAGCCACGAACTGATGGCCACGGTGATCCCCATTGGCGAGCCGGTGAACGAGGCCGAACGGCAGGCTATCGCGCACCTGCGGGATCACCTGCCGGCGAGCTACCTCGTCCTGCACAACTTCGAGATCGTGCGCGACGGCGAGACTTTCGAGGTCGACGTCGCGATCATCGCGCCGCACGCCGTGTTCCTCGTCGACGTGAAGGGCACACGCGGCCTCATCGATGTCTACGGCTCCAAGTGGTACCCGGAGGGGCGCCAAGCCTTCAGCTCGCCGCTCGCCAAGCTGCGCGGGCACGCTAAGGCGGTGAAGGGCATCATCACCGGCAGCCAGCCCGGACGCCGCGACCTCGACGACATCTACGTCGACGCCGCCGTCGTGCTCACGGCCCCTGACGCCACGCTGGCTGATCCGGGCGGGCGCGACGCCCCAAACGTCACCACGCTCAAGAAAGCAACGGCCTTCTTCCAGAACGCGGCGCGCATCCCTGCCGGCAAATCGAAGAACATCGGCGCGCACCACAACATCATCATGAAGGCGCTGCAGGGTGTAGCGAAGCCGCGCTCAGGTCCGCTGCGCTTCGGGAGCTGGGTGGTCTCCGAGCGGCTGGGTGGCACCGACAGCTACACCGAGTACCGCGCGCACAACGCCTTCGCGGGGCCGAAGTCGACGGCGCTCATCCGCGCCTACCAGGCCGACCCGTACAAGCCGCCGGACGAGCGCGAGAAGCAGAAGCTCCTCATCTCGACGGCGTTCCGCACGCTCAGCACCACGCCGGGCCACCCGGGCATCGTCGGCGTGCGCGACTTCTTCCCGAGCGAGGCCGAGGACAAGTACTTCCTGGTCACCGAGGACGTCGCCGGGCAGGCGCTGCGCGTCCACATTGCCAAGCCCACCCTGGCGCTCACGCTCGACCAGAAGAATACCGTTGCTGGCGACCTCCTGAGCGCGCTCGTCCACCTTGCACAGCACAGGGTCGTTCACCGCAACATCTCGCCCGCGAACATCCTCGTCGGCAGCTACGGCCGCGTTCGGCTGACGGGATTCGAATTCGCGCGCCCGGGCACCGACCACAGCCGCACCATCGCGCAGGAGATCGTCGACGACCTCGAGCCGAAGTACATGGCGCCCGAGATCCACGGCGAGCCCGCCGCCGCGACGCCTGCCTCGGATCTCTTCAGCGTAGGCCTCGTGCTCTACGAGCTGTTCACGGGTGAGCGGCCGTTCAAGACGCCGACCGAGCTGTTCGAGCAGAAGGCCGTCTTCGCGGTGAAGCCCAGCTCCGCGCGCCCCGAGCTGCCCAAGGGCTTCGACGCCTGGCTGCAGAAGCTCTGCACCTTCGAGCCAGGCGATCGGCCCTCGGCGGCGTGGGCACTCACCGAGCTGAAGATCCTCCTCGACCCCAGCGCCGCCTCTGCGCCTGCAGTCGGCGCGACTCCATCAGCGTCGTCACCCGAGCCCGCCGCGCCTCAGCTCGACTACTCAAACCTGCTCGCGAACACCCAGCTCACGCCGAAGTACGTCATCGAGAAGCGGCTCGGCAAGCCGGGCTCGTTCGCGGTCGCGTACAAGGTCATCGACACGCTCGGCGACGTTTCGCGCGCTGTGAAGCTGGTGTTGCGCGACCGCGTGTCTACAGTCGACCGCCTCAAGAAGGAGTACAAGACGCTCCTTCAGATCCCCGACCACCAGAACGTGGTGAAGGTGATCGACGCCGATCTCATCCCCGGCGGTCCTCCCTTCATCGTCTTCGAGTTCATCGAGGGCTTTGACGTCGGCGAGATGATCGAGAGCAACGCGCTGACCCGCGAAGACGCGCTCGAGCTCGGGCGGCACGTCGCGACAGGCCTCGTGCACCTGCACGAGCACGGCGTCTACCACTGCGACATCAAACCCCGAAACCTGTTGTGGACTGGGCGCGGCACGAAGATCATCGACTTCAACGTATCGGTCGCGGCGAAGGATGAGGAGCGCCGTGGCGGCGGCTCGCGTCGCTACCTGCCGCCCGACCTCGTGCTTGAGGACGTTCCTTCGGCAAGCGATCTCGTCGACCGTGATCTCTACGCGCTCGGGCTCACGCTCTACGAGGCGATGACGAGCCGCTACCCGTGGGACAACGCGCAGGTCCCGCCGCCCGGCAAGCCCGCCGCCGATCCGCGCGAGCTGTCGGGCCTCGCTGACATCGCGCCCGAGTTGGTCGACGTGATGCTCAAGGCCATCGCGCCCAAGCGCGCCGACCGCTACGCGTCCGCCGCCGACCTGCGGAGCGCACTGACCAGCATCCCGGCCGCGCGGCGTGCGCCGCAGCCCCTCACACCGGTGCCGATCGCGTGGGGTGTGCCGGGGGATGGCGGCAACGGCAAGCGCAGTGGCAACGGGAACGGCGGCTCGGGTAGACCGATCCCGCCGAACACGAACCCTTACGTCCGCCATCTGCTCACGGTCTACAGCCAGAGCAAGCACAGCAACGCGGGCACGCGCGGCCTCGATGTCATCAGTGAGCAGACCTATGTCGAGACCGCGCTCGACCGTGAGCTGCTGCCGTCAGTGCTCTCCGGTGAATTCGCGCTCGTCATCATTTCTGGCAACGCAGGCGACGGGAAGACGGCCTTCCTGCAGAAGCTCGAACGCAGGGCTGCCGACGAGCAGGGCATCGTCGACCACTCGCTGCCGAACGGCGCGCGCATCGAGCTGCGCGGGCGCACGTTCCTCTCGAACTACGACGGCAGCCAGGACGAGGGCGACCAGAAGAACGACGACGTGCTGCGCGCCTTCCTCGCTCCCTTCAAGGGCAACGACTCGAAGGGATGGGCAGCGACGAGGGAGACGCGGCTCATCGCCATCAACGAGGGGCGCCTCGTCGACTTCCTCGAGGCGAACCGCGCAGACTTTCCCGCGCTCGCCACGCTGGTGAAGGAGGGGCTCCGCACGGGCGAGCCCACCGATGGCGTGGCCGTCGTGAACTTGAATCTCCGCAGCGTCGTCGTCGACCCGCAAGGCTTCGACAACTCGATCCTCGAGCGTCTCGTGAGCCGCATGACGCATGAGAAGTTCTGGGAGCCCTGCCATGGCTGCGACCTGAAGGACCGCTGCTACGCGTTCCACAACGCGCAGACCATCCAGGACGAGACCGCGGGGAAGCACGTCGTCGAAAGACTGAAGAGCCTCTACGCCATCACGCACCTGCGCGGGCGCCTGCACATCACGCTGCGCGATTTGCGCTCGGCGCTCGCGTACATGCTGGTGGGCACGCGCGACTGCGATGAGATCCATGCGCTGTACAAGAACGGCCAGCGCAACGAGATCGTGCAGGGCTTCTACTTCAACAGTTGGAAAGGCGGCGACGCCCCCAACGCCGATCGCCTGCTTACGCTGCTCTCCGAGGTCGACGTCGCGGCGGCCGACGATCCGCGCCTCGACCGCGCGCTCGACTTCGTCTCGCCCACCGAGGACCGCACGCTGTTCCGATTCGAGCAGCGCGGCGCCTACGACCGCGAGATCCTCCGCAGCCTCTACGACGAGCTGCCGCGTGACGTCTCGGGCAAGGCAAGCGAGCATCGCGCCGATTCGCACCGGCGCTTCATCGCGATGGCGCGCAGGCGCGCGTTCTTCGAGCGGCGTGACGCGGGCTGGCGCTCGATGCTCCCGTACAAGACCGCCGACGAGCTGCTCGCGGTGGTGCGCGGCGACAAGGGCGCCGAGGGGCTGCTCGAGCCGCTGCTCGTCGCCATCAACCGAGGCGAGGGGCTCACGCGGCCTGAGCGCATCGGTAACAACCTCGCGTTGGAGGTTCGCCGCGTCGAAGGTGGCAGTGTGCGCTCCTACCGGCTCTACCCGCGCGAGCGCTTCTCTGTGTCGCTGAACGACCATGCCTCGCGCTCACGCTTCGTCGAACACATGCCCACGGGTCTCTTACTTCGCTACCACGACCCTGCGGGTCTCGACGCGGAGCTGCTCGTCTCGCTCGACGTCTACGAGATGCTCCGGCGCCTGAACGAGGGCTACCGCCCCAGCGTCGAGGAGGAGCAGGGCTACTACCTGAGCCTCGCGGTCTTCAAGAACTTGCTCGGCTCTGCGCCCTACCAGGAGGTGCTGCTCAGCACGTCGGGCCATGACTTCTACCGCGTCGCTCGCCAAGCCGATGGCCGCCTCGAGATGACGCGCGCCCAAGAGGGAGCGGTCTGATGTCACTGTCCAAGCGCGATCGAGAGTTCCGGCTCCCGAAGATCAGCTACCTCGACTTCAAGCACCTCGAGATGGACCGCGTGCTCACCGCGTTCTTCGCGCGGCTCGCGCACAACGGCTACCCGAGCCGCCTGACACGCAACTTCGAGCTCAGCGTCGACGCCTTCGTCGAGTTTACCTTCGAGCACCCCGAGTGGTTCACGAAGTTCCAGGACAACCCCGACGTCGTGCGCCGCTGGGTCGAGACGCATCTTCTCGATCTAGTGAACCGAGGTAAGGCGAACGAGGCCCTGGCGGCGCCGCGCCCGCTCCACGGGTTCACGTACCGCTTCCGCAACCCGAAGCACTCGCGCGACTACGGCGCTGCGCAGCACCTATACGAGATGCTCTACATGGCGCGGAAAGGCGCCGGGCAGAAGGCACTCGAGCACCTGCACCACTTCTTCTTCCAGGGCCACGACAAGGTCACGGGCAAGGCCAACGCGGGAGCGGTGATCGACGTCGAGACCCAGGCGCTGCTTCGACTCCTCGACGAGGTGAAGGGAGATGCGCCGGACACGAAGTCAGGGCGTGACTCGTTTTCGCCCCTCTGCGTAGGGGCCGCCGACCTCCTCGCCGAGGACATCCAGCGCCTGCTGTTCTACCAGCGCTTCATCCCGCGCTCGGTGATGGTCGAGTACCTGAAGGTGCTCATCGCCTTCCACCTCGGGCTCTATCACTTGCGCCTCTTGAAGCTCCTGCCAGCGCTGGTTCGCAGGAAGGGTGCTGATCCAACGTGCGCGACGGGCGCGTGCCCGATGAACCCCAAGAGCCTGGAGAACCCGTTCGGCGACTGCCCGTACCGCGTGGGCCTGCTGGTCGACGTCGCGGGCCAGCCCGGTACTCCGATGGCCACGCTCGCTGAACGCAGCGCCGACACGCACTACCGGCGCATCCCGGGCTTCTTGCGAGCGTACTTCGCGACCAAGAAGCTCGACGAGTTCGCCACAGATCTCGTTCGTCGGGGCAAGCTCACGAAGCCGACCAGCGGCGAATTCTCGGTGGGAGAGGTGCTGCAGCTCCTCGACGCGCCGCTGAAGGCCGAGCGCGAGAAGTTCTTCGGCCAGCGCGTGTCGGGCCTCGTGGAAGAGACGTCGGGCGCGAAGGACGCCGAGCTCGACCCCGAGGTGAAGGCCGTCACCGAGATGGGCCTCTCGGAGTTCGACGCATACATCGAGATGATCGTCGCGCTGCGTGGTCCGTTCCACCGCAAGTACGTCACGCAGTGCCTCGACTCACTCCTCTTGAAGAACCGCGCCGGCGCGCTCATCGCGCAGGGCCGAACGAAGGAGGCGCCTCGCCGCTTCGTCCTCGACAGCCGGCTGCTCGAGGTGCTGCTCCAGATCGCCGTGCTGAAGCAGGGTACGGACGGCGGCTTTCACACGGGCGAGATGCGCGTTGACGAGCTGCTCGTGTTCTTGCGTGAGCGCTACGGCATCTTCATCGACCAGTTGCCGCGCGGTGATGGCTTCGCGACGACCAGTATCGAGGACCGTCGTGCGCTACGCGACAACGTCCGCGCGTTCACCGGGCGGCTTCGCGAGGTCGGCTTCTACCGCGATCTCTCCGACGCCTACGTCACGCAGACCATCACGCCGAGATTCCGCATCGCCGAGGGCGACACGGCCACAGGAGGAACGCCGTGAGCGCTGGGTTCCAGGAGCTGTCCACGACGCATCTCACCAACGAGCTGGAGAACGTCGCCGTGCCGTTGCTCGTCGAGCAGCTCCGCACACGCGTGGCCGGTCACTGCATGCGCGTGAGCGACCTCGATGCCGAGCTGATGGTGCGGCTCTGCGCGCGGCTTCGCGCCGAGCTGCCCAGCACGACGGTCGTGGTTCTCACCGACGGTGCGCTGAGCATCCCCGCCGAACTCGCGGTATCGAGCACGAAGCTCGTCGAGCTGCGCAATCCGCACGCCGACGGCACCCAGCGGCCGCCGCTCCTCGTGTTCGTTCCCAGCGACGTGCGCGCTTCGGCCGAGGACTCTTTCGGCGTGGCGACGTTCGAGGAGGTCTCGGTCACCGGCCTCTACGAAGCGCTCATCGAGAAGCTACTCGGCGAGCTGCCTTCAACGCTACGTGGTGGCGTCCATGAGTCGCTCCGACGGCTGCGTGGTGGTGAGCGTTCGTGGCGTTTCTCGGATGCGCTCTCCACGGTGCGCTTTCTCCTGACAGCGAAGGTGAACGGCAACGACGGCGAGGCGCTCGGTGCGTCGCTCTACGAGGTGGGGTTGGTGCCCGACTTCGAGTGGCTGGTGCAGCCAGAGAAGTCCCCGACCCGCCTCGTGCGCAACCGCGAGAGCGTCGAGAAGCTGACCTGGTCGCCGCGCTCGGAGCGCGGTCGCGTGGGTGAACTGGGGCTCTCCAAGCGCGCCTTCAAGAACCTACTTGGCAACTTCCTCGCCGAGGCGGGTACAGACGACCCGCGCCAGTGGGCGCGCCGCATCGTCGTCGACAAGGCGCTCTGGCAGCTCGCCTTCAACAAGTGGGAGTTCGAAGACGGCGGCGTCCAACCTGACGCCATCTTTGTCGGCGAGGTGCAGACGGACCTACCGAAGGTTGACGACGACGAGACCAAGGAGCCGCTCGCGCAGCTCATCGGGCAGTGCATTCTGCCGGTCAGCAACCTCAAGAAGTTCAACGTCACGTTCCGCACGGAGGCGCACCCGAGCAAGGTGCAGGGCCTCGCGAAGTTCGTCGCACAGGTCATCTCCAAGGAACATGGTCCCATCGGTCTCGCGCGCAGCAAGGCCGTGTGGAAGACGGCGACTGACAAGGCGACCATCTCGTTCTCGGCGCTCGGCAAGATCGACTGGGAAGAGGGCTGGCACTTCGTTCGGGTCCTCGCGCAGACCGAGAGCGGGGATCTCATTCCGCTCGTCGACGCGAACGGCGATGCCGTCGCGTGGAGCGCAGACGCGGACGAGACAGCGCCCCGGCCAAACGAGAGCGATCTGTTCTATGTCCTGCCTGACACCGAGGTGGAAATCGAGCCCGCGCAGCGTGCCGTGCAGCGCGAGCCGAGCGCGTTGCACGCCCTCTTCCGTGCGCAGTTCAAGGCCATTCTCGACGACCGCGATCCGACGAGCGTCGTTTTCGGGCACGCCGCGTGGGCAGAGAAGACCAAGGGGCATGTCTCCGGTGCCGACATGCTGGAGGTGAAGCTTGGACGCGAGGGCGCGGTGCATGTGCCGGTCTCTCGCGCACTCAAGAATATCGAGCAGAAGATCCTCGCTGCGCCCGACGGTCCGATTAGCTGGCGCATCCCGGTGAATCACGGCGTGCCGGGGACGAGCACCGGTGAGGTCAACGGCTGGCCGCAGGGCGCCGCTGGCGATCGTTTCCTTGAAGCGCGTACCCGCTACTTCGCGGCGGTACGGAGCGGCACCTCGGAGTTGGTCACGCAGGGCGTCGACGCTGGGGCGAACGCCGATCTCGCGAGCGATTACGCGGGTGCTTATCTCGCGCTGCTGGCGGACCTAGCCCAGCGAGCGGAAGCGACGGCGAAGAGCGACTCGCAGCGGGCTTTCGCAGACCTGCGCAAGATCCTCGCGCTCGACTCCGTGCTTCTCGCCATCGTCGATCACCGTGGCCGTCGCCGCGACGCCGTCCTCGTAGCGCCCACGCACCCGCTGCGGGCGTTGTGGTTTGCCACGTGGGCGAAGCTCGGCGCCCAGTGGGTTGCGGCCGCGAGGAGCGCGCCGCACGAGTATGTGGTCCCGACGCGCGAGGCGCTGCTGAAGCTCCTGTCGCCAACGAGCTTCCCGCCGGTCCTGCCGACGGAGGCGGGCCACGTGCTGACCGCCGTCGACAGCATCAACCCGTTCTGGACGCTCTTCGCGCCGTCGAACGAGGAGGACCCTCGCGGCCTCGTCGGCGAGGTCTGCAGTGCGCTCGGCCTGCCCGAGCCTGCCATCGGCGGTGCGCTAATCGATGGCAAGTACCTCGCGTCTCGCGTGCGGCGCTACCTCGTGCAGCACCCGTACGTCCGCACGCTGACCATCAACGCGTTCAATCCGGGCCGCGCTGGCGTGCTCGGCGACATGCTACTCGAGCTGCAGAAGGAGTCGGCCTTCGCCGACCTTCGCTACGACATCCGGCTCTTCGTGCCCGATCCCGACGCGCCCGGGGTCGGCGACGAGATCGCCGCATTGCTCACGCCTGATGGAGGCACGAACACGCGTGAAGCGGACGCGTTCTCCATTCCGGCCGAGACGCACCTTCACCCGAAGCTGCGCTTCGCGGTGCGTTCGACCAAGGACTTCCGCATCAGCCCGGACACCCACGCGGCCCACCTGTCGCTGCTCTTCGACGTCTTCCCGGCCGAGGAAGTTGGCGCGCGCAAGTCCGATCCTCGCCACGCGACGGCGTTCGTTCACGGCCTCGTGCAGGAGTTCTCGACGGAGTACCACGAGGACGAGCAGACCGTGGCGTGGCGACGACTGCCTCGTCACGGCGTCGCTCAGCCCATCGAAGACGCAGAGGAACTCTCCGACCTGCTCGGCAAACTCGCCGCCTCGATGTCGAGCGCGACAGCGACCATCGCCACTGGCCGGAGCGGTATCGACCTCCGTCCCGTCGTGAGCCTGGCGCTCGGTCCCGACGACCGTGCGCTTCTCCATCAGGTTCACGAGGTGAGCGACTGGGTGTTCACGCTCGACCGCAACCTCGGCATCGAGTTTTTCGACCACGGCGGGCACGCGACGCGGCCGGATTACCTCATCGACCACTCGCCGGACATGGCGAGCACGTTGGGGCATCGGCTTGTCATCACGTCCCGTTCGGTCGCCGAGCTCGAGGCGCTCCTGCGTCCGGTCCTCGAGCAATACGGGCTTCAGGCCGAGGGCCGCCACGCCGTGGTGCTACTCGACCAGCTCCGGTCGCTGTCCGGCCGGCTCGCGCTGAAGCTCATCTCGTCGCCGACGCAGCGGGCGGAAGCCTTGGGCCTGGCCCTCTCGCGCCTCTACCTCGAACACCAGGGCGTCTTCGAGAACCAGATCGTCGTCCCGCTCGACGCGCATCTCGAGCTGTACCGCGTGCTGAAGCAGGGAGCCGACGAGCTGGGCGACGAGGTCAGCTTCAAGCGCACGGACCTAGGGCTCTTCGACCTCGACACCACCCGGCGCATCATCACGTGCCGCCTCGTCGAGGTGAAGTGCTACTCGGGCGTCGGCGACCTCGCTGCCTACAACGCGCTCAAATCGAGCATCGCCGAGCAGATCGGCCAGAGCGAGGAGGTGCTCGCGCACCACTTCGATCCTAAGCGTACGCCCCAGGACCGCCCGGACCGCGCGTTCAAGACGCGCGAGCTTGCGCTGCTCCTCGAGTTCTACCTGGAGCGCGCCGAGCGCTACGGAGCCATCAGCCGCGAGGCCGCCGACGAGGCGCGCTACTTTGTTCACACGCTCGACGACGGCTACCAGCTCGCGTTCACGCGCAGCGCTCTCATCTTCGACTTTGCCAAGCCTGGTACCGAGCCGCCCGAGAGCGAGAGCGGCATCGAGTACCATCGCATCGGCGTCGACCTGATTCGTCAGCTCGTCGACGCTGCCGCGCCCAGCACCGAGTCGTCGGCGAGCGTCAGCGCCAGCTCCTCGGGGAGCGGTGGACCAGGCGGTGGAGGTGGACTGCGCCCGCGCGGTGTCACCGAGGTTCGCCGTCGTCGCGAGCGCGCGCCTTCGGTGCCGACGCTCGACTCGGCCGCATTCCTTGGCTCTCCGCGCGATCGCTCGGTCTCGTGGGAGGAGCTGCGCGGCCGCCAGCCCAGCGTCCCGCCGCCCTCGCACACGCCCGTCGCCGCGCAGGAGGCCGTGCCCGCGCCCGCCGTGACGGCCGTAGCGCGCCCCACCGCGCCGGAGGCCCCGCCCGTCGCGCCGCCGTCGAAGGCCGCCACGGTGGCCAACGTCGCGCCCGTGGCGCGGCCTCCCGAGCCCCCGGCAGCGGAGGAGCCGCCGCCCGTACCGAGCCCGGAGGCGAAGAGCGCGCACGCGGTACCCTACGACATCATGCTCGGCGTTACCGGCGACTCACCGCAGTACGGGCTGCTCGGCGACGTCTCAGGCCGGCGCATCGCGATCGACCTGAACCAGACGCACACCATCAGCCTCTTCGGCGTCCAGGGCGGCGGCAAGAGTTACACGCTCGGCACGATTGCGGAGATGGCCTCGCTGCCCATCCCGAACATCAACGTCCTCCCGAACCCGCTCGCGACGGTCATCTTCCACTACAGCCCGACGATGGACTACCGACCGGAGTTCACGTCGATGGTCGCGCCGAACAGCGAGGCCGCCCAGGTGAAGGCGCTGAAGGAGACCTTCGGTGCGGAGCCCCGCGCTCTCTCCGACGTCCTCCTGCTGGCGCCCGCGGGCAAGCTCGAAGAGCGCAAGCAGGAGTACCCGGACATCGAAGTGCGCCCGCTGAAGTTCCGCGCCGCCGAGCTACAGACCAGCCACTGGCGCTTCCTCATGGGAGCGGTGGGCAACCAGGCCACGTACATTCGTCAGCTCAACCGCGTGATGAAGTCCCTGCGCGACGACCTCACGCTCCAGGGGCTGAACCAAGGCATCGAGGACTCGTCGCTGCCCGATCACCTCAAGGGTATGGCGAAGATGCGCCTCGAACTCGCGGCCGAGTACATCGACGACTCGGTGCGCCTGAGGGACGAGATCCGCCCGGGCCGTCTCATCATCGTCGACCTCCGCGACGAGTTCATCGAGAAGGACCAGGCGCTCGGGCTCTTCGTCGTGCTCCTGCAGCTATTCGCCGACGCGAAGTACCGCGACGCGCAGGGCGCGGAGCACTCGTTCAATAAGCTCGTCGTTTTCGACGAGGCCCACAAGTACATCGAGAGCCCCGACCTCGTGGCTGGCCTCATCGAGGTCGTGCGCGAGATGCGCCACAAGGGCACGAGCATCATGGTCGCGAGCCAGGACCCACCCTCGGTGCCCATCTCGCTCATCGAGCTCTCCAGCCAGGTCATCCTCCACAAGTTCAACTCGCCCGCTTGGCTCAAGCACATCCAGAAGGCGAACGCGGCGCTCGGCTCGCTCACGCCAGAGAAGATGTCGAACCTGCGCCCCGGCGAAGCGTTCATTTGGTCGAGCAAAGCGACCGACGAGGCGTTCACCAAGAGCGCCGTGAAGATCCGCTGCCGCCCGCGCGTGACCCACCACGGCGGCGCCACGAAGACGGCGGTGGGGGTGTGAGCGCGACGGCCGGTGTTCCCGGCGGATTCGTGTTCAACCGCGTTAGGTACGAAGAGCTGAACGCACGGCAGATGGAGGCCTTCAACTTCCAGAAGGTCTCTGCCGTGCTAGCGGACTACGGCTTCGTGACCTTGCGATTGTCCAGCGACTGGCAGGGCGCTGACTTCATCGCGCAGCATCGCGACGGAGAGTTCTTGAAGGTCCAGTTGAAGGGCCGTCTGTCGTTCGCCAAGAAGTACGAGGGGCGAGACCTCTACGTTTGCTTCCCGTACGAGGTCGACTGGTTCATCTACCCGCACGACGAGCTGCTGGCCCGATTCTTCAGCGAGACGACGATGGGGGAGTCGAAATCCTGGCAACAGAACGGCGGGTACTCTTACCAGAAGCTCTCGAAGAAGGTGCGCGAACTCCTCGAGCCATATCGACTGCAGGTTGGCGAAGCGCGAGGCATTCCCCTCGCGGAGGAGTCGTCACCGTGATGAGGCGAATTCGCGAACTCATCACGGCGGTGGTCGTCAAGGTCAAGAGCCGGGTCAGTGACCTCGCCAAGACGCTCGCAGCGGCTGGCGTCCCCAACACGGTGCTTGACGGCGACACCGTCGGCCCCGGCGTGCGGGTCGCCACCATGCACCGGGTGAAGGGCCTCGACTTCACCCACGTCGTCATGTGCTGGCCCCGGGGCGTCGCCGCCTCATCGGACCCGCGACCAGAGCCTACTCTGCGTCGCCGCGACCCGACCCCGCAAGACCCTCACCGTGGTGCGGCGCGCACTCTGAGCCTGGGCCTCTCGGTCGGCTCGCCGTTTCAGGCTCGCGACCGGACGCGACCGCCGCCCGGTCACTCGGCTGCGTGCAGGAGGTCCGCGAACATGTCCTGGACGAACGGCGGGGTGAGCAGGGTGGTGATGCCCAGGGCGGCGCGCAGGGCGGGCATGATGCCGCTGCGCGACAGGGCCACCAGGGCCCCGTTCCAGCCGCCTTCGTGCAGGCGGCGCAGGGCGCACAGCTCGACGGCCTCCATCTCATCGAGGCTGACCAAGATCATCCGCGGGCGCGGCGCCTCGATGCGGCTCCATGCGGAGATCTCGGCCACCGTGGCGACGAGCTTGAGCGGGTGCCCAAGGTAGCTAAACTCGCGCTGGAGGAAGCGGGTCAGGTGCGGATCGCGCACCAGCGCGACCGATGGACCGTGGTCGCGGTTGGTCGGGCCAGGGGTGCCCAGCGACAGCCGGCGGGGAGGGGCGAGGAGGTGGCGATCGTGCATGGTTCGCAGCGAGAGAAAGCAAACCAGGCGCCAGAAATGCGACGTCAGCCAGGGACGCACGCTGGGAGTTGTTCTGCAGAGAGCCTCGCCATGGCGCGCGAGCAAGTGACGCTGATTACCGTGGCCCCAGTGGCGCCGCGCGTCGTAGATCGTCAATTCCGACACCGCATCTCGTTTGACCTGTCATGTAGGACACTGCAGCTCTTCGAAAACGGATCTCTTGCGCTGTCGGCGACTGCGCAGCGCTGGCGGCTTGACCTCGGCTCATCGGGCGCATCGCAGCGCATCGGGCGCATCGGGCGCATCGGGCGCGTCGCCGCACATCGGGGCCCATCGGCGCGCGAGGGCCGAGGGCGCGCGATCGGGCGCATCGGGCGCATTCGGGCGCGCGAGGGCGCGGGCGCCCGAGGGCCGAGGGCGCGCAAGCGGCAAGGACAGCCGCGGGAACGTGACCCGCGCCTCCTTTGTCGTCGGGGAATTTGCCCCCATGGATCGGCGTTGCTAGGTTCGAGCCATGCTCGCTCGCTCGCTCGCCTGTCTGTGTGTGGTCCTCGGTTGTTCCGGCGATGACGGAGCAGCGCGTCGCGCCACCTTGCCGGTGGACTCCGCGCCAGACCCTGCGACGCGCGCAGACGCTCGAGACGCCGGCAGCGCGTCGCCCGATGGTCCGGCCATCACCGGCGTGGCGGCGGCGGCGTTCGCGGGGGGGCCTGCTGCGAGCGGGCCGGTCGGTCCCTTCTCGGCGGACCGGGTGGCGCCATTTTTCACCACCGGGGTGGCTGGCAAGGCGGCGGAGGCGTTTGCCCGCGAGGACTACAAGGCTGCTCGGCCGCTGCTGACCCGGGCCCTCGCCGAGGCCAAGGGGGCAGATGTCGGCCGCCTGGAGCTGCTGGCCGCGCTGTGCGATGCAGCCGCTGGCAAGTGGCCGGCCGCGGCCGCCGGGTTCGCGAGCGCGCGGGCCAAGCTGCCGCTGCTCGCCGACTACCTGGGCTACCGCGAGGCGGCGGCGCTGTTCTTCGCTCGCCGCTTTCCTGAGGCGCTGGCCCGCGCTCGCGCCGTGCCCGCGAGCTCGATCATGGGCGCGGACGCCGAGCTCTTGGTTGGCGACGTGCTGCGCACGCAAGGCGACGCCGCGGCCACCGCCGCGCACTACCGAGGCTACCTGCAGCGCCGACCGGCGGGGATCCGGCGAGAGGAGGCGACCTTCCGCCTGGCGGAGGCGCTCGAGCTGGGGAGCCCCGCGGACCACCAGGCCGCCGTCGCGCTGCTGCGCGAGCTGGTGATCGACAGCCCGCTGGGGCGCTGGGGCGAGCGCGCCAGCGAGCGGCTGGCCAAGCTCCCTGCCGCCGAGCGCGCCGCGGCGCTGACGCTCACCGGCGCCGAGGAGCTGCGCCGTGGCCTGGTGCTCTTTGATGCCATGCGCAACCCGGAGTCCGAGGCCGCCTTCACCACCGCGCTGGCGGACGCCGCGCTGCCCGCGCCGGATCGCTGCTCGGCCGCCTACCACCGCGCGCAGAGCCGCTTCAAGGCGCGCGATCGCACCGGCGCGGCGCCGATGTTCGACGAGGCGGCGGCGCTGTGCAAGACCGCCAGCGACGTGGACAAGGAGATCAAGTCGCTCTACCAGGCGGGGCGCTCGTACGCCTTCATCGGCCAGCATGAGACCGCCATCGCGCGCTATCAGGCGGCGCAGGGCGTGGACCGCGCCCACAGCTACACCGACGACGCGCTCCTGCGCGAGGCCGAGGAGTGGGACTCGCTGAACAAAGACGCCGACGTGGTGCGCACGCTGTCGGCCTTGCCCGACAAGTTCCCTGCCGGCGACATGCGCGCGGAGGCGATGTGGCGCCTGGGCTGGCGGGCCTGGCGCGCCAAGAAGATCCGCGACGCCATCTCCTGGTGGAAGAAGCAGATCGAGGTGATGCCGGTGGATGACAACTACTGGGCGGAGGGGCAGGCGCAGTACTGGATCGGCCGGGCGCAGCTCGCGCTGGGCGACAAGGCCGCGGCGCTGGCGTCCTGGGAGACCACGGTGCGCACCTATCCGGCGGCGTACTACGCGATGCTGGCGCTCAACCGCCTGCGCGAGGCGGCGCCCGCGCGCTTCGCCAAGCTGGTGGCCGAGCTGTCGGCCGATCCGCCGGGCTTTGACGCCGCCGCGCCGGCGTTCGTCTTCAAGCCGCGCGCGGAGTGGGCGAGCCCGGGCTTTGCCCGCGCCCTCGAGTTCTTGCGGTTGGGGCTTGGACAACCCGCCGCCGCCGAGCTGCGCCTCCTTGGGCTGGTGGCCCCCGCTGGCAAGCAGCGAGTGGAGGATCCGGACCTGGCCGAGAAGCTGTGGGCGATGGTGTTTCTCTATGACCGCCTGGGGGACTACCAGAACTCGCACTGGCCCACCCGCTGGCACGTGCTCGACTACCGCCGGAGCTGGCCGGTGGGCGCCAATCGCGCGCGCTGGCTCATCTCCTACCCGCGCGCGTACTGGCCGCTCTTGACCCAGCACGCCACCGCCAACAACCTCCCGGTCGCGATGCAGATCGCGATCGTACGCGAGGAGAGCGCCTTCAACCCACAGCTCGAGTCGTACGCCAACGCGATCGGCCTGACGCAGATGATCAACTCCACCGCCACCCGCTTCGCCAAGGGCACCGGCATCGTGGTGACTCGCGAGGCGCTGCGAGATCCAGAGAAGAACGTGACCATCGGCTCGCGCTTCCTGGGCTTCCTGTTCCAGGAGTGGAGCCGCTTCACGCTGCTCGTCCCGCCGTCGTACAACGCCGGCGAGACCGCGGTGCGGCGGATGCTCAAGGCGCGCGGGACCTGGGACGCCGATGAGTTCATCGAGGGCATCGTCGACGACCAGGCCCGCAACTACTCCAAGCGCGTGCTGGGCACGTTCTTCACGTACACCTGGCTCTACGAGCAGACGGTGCCGGAGATCCCCAACCGGATCCCCGCGGAGCTCTTGCCCAAGTGACCCAAGGCCTGGCGTGGGCCGGCGGAAATGCGTGCGTGATATTTGGGATCACGAGAGGCGCGCGCTAGCGCGACACGCGATCGCGGCCGGCGTGCTTGGCGCGGTAGAGCGCCTGATCGGCGGCGTCGACCAGCTCGGCGACCGTCTCCACCGCAAGATCGGGCAAGCTGGCCACGCCCACCGAGACGGTGACGTGGACCTGCTTGTCGTCGGGCAGGGCGGTGGCGGACGTGGCCACCACGCGGCGCACACGGTCGGCGAGCAGGAGCGCTGGCCCGAGCTCGATGGCGCGCAAGATGATGGCGATCTCCTCGCCGCCAAAGCGCGCCACCACGTCCTCGTTGCGCACGCTGCGGCCGATCATCTGCGCCACGTTGGCCAGGACCGTGTCGCCCGCGACGTGGCCAAACCGGTCGTTCACCTGCTTGAAGTGATCGATGTCCACCATGAGCACGCTGAGCGCCGAGTGGTGCCGGCGAGAGAACTTGATCTCGCCGTCGAGCCGGTCGAGGAAGTATCGCTTGTTGTAGAGCTTGGTCGTGCTGTCGCGCAGCGCCGACTGCAGCATCTGCTCATGGAACGACTCGTCGAGAGAGTCGTGGTAGCTGAACCGCAGCACCGTGCCTCGGCCGATCTGGACCTTGTCGCCATCTGCCAGCGCGGCCGGGCGCTCGATGCGCTGGCCGTTGAGGAACGTGCCGTTTCGCGAGCCAAGATCTTCGAGCATCATGCGCCGCTCGATGGGCCTGATCCTGGCGTGGGCGCGAGACACGCCGTCTTCGGCCAGCCGGAGGTCCGCGGTCTGGCTGCGGCCGATCACGGCGCCGTCGACGGGGAGCTTGTGCATGGTGCCCACGCCCGGACCCGTGATCACGACCAGGTAGGCATGCGTCCGTCGGACCGCGTCTGCAGCACTGATGATCTCGAGCTCGGTCTGCGTGACTTCATCCCAGTCGGACACGCACTCACTGTAGCAGGTTGTGCAAGTGACCCGAGGACGGGTTGCGCTTTGCGCCGCTTGCGCGAATCTCGCAAGGGAGTTGCCGCGTCAGCGTGACCACACGACGATCGCCGGATCGGTGAGCTGCCGCGACCACGCGGCGACCACGAGCTGCTTTGCGCCGGTGACGACCACCGCTCTTATCGACGAGGGCATCGCGAACAGCGGCCTTCGCTCGGCGCCGCGCCGCCACCACAGCACCTCCCCGATGAACCAGACCACGCCGTCACGCCAGGGTACCTCGGCTGGGAGTTTCTCCGAGACGGTGGGCGCAGGGATCAGGGCGGGCACGGTCCACCTGTGCGGGGGGGCAGCCGCGTCGGCGGGGGGCAGGATCCACAGGTGCTCGCGGTCGAGGCGCAGCGCGCCGACCGCGAAGGGGGCGAGCGCGCACTGCAGGAGCGCGCCGTCGGACAGGCGCCGCAAGCACAGCGCGCCCGAGGCGTCGGCGGAGGCGAGGAGCTGCTCGTTGGCCGCCAGCGCGACCACCGGGGCGCCGACGACCAGCGAGCGCCGCCGCGCCATGGTCGCCAGGTCGATCTCCCAGATCCACCCGGTGTCGGTGCCGACGTACGCGGTGGTCTGGTTTACCGCGAGCGCGCGCAGGTCGAGCTCGGGCGGCCCCAGCTCGAGGCGGCGGGGCGCGGTGAGCTGACGCTCGGGGCGCACCACCAGCTCGAAGCGCTCGGCCAGCTCCACGGAGACCACGCGCCCGGCCTCGGCCACGAGCCCGTAGGGCAAGACGCCGCGCGCCAGCACCTGCGGCGACCCGGCGCCGCAGGCAGCACACGCCAGCGCCAGGGCCACGGCGACCGCAGGCCCGGCGCCGACGCTCATGCCTTGGAGCCGATCCAGCGCGCGATCTCGTCGAGCAGGCTGTGCGGCGCCAGCTCGGCGGCCAGCGCCTGGGCCCGCGCGCAGAGCTGGCGCATCCGCGCGGCCGAGGCGGCGGCGTGCTCCATGAACTCCGCGTCGTCGCGGTCGTCCGCGTGCTGGAAGGCGATGCCGATGGCCATGCCGTACTCCGCCAGCGCCGCGCGCTGGGCCGCGCTGGCGCCCGCGCAGATGCCGCCGAGCTCGGCCGCTGCGGAGAACAGCGCGCCGGTCTTGCCGGCGTGCAAGAGCTCCAGCTCCTCGAGGCTCGGCGCGGCGCCCTGGGTGGTCAGCGATAGATCCAGCGCCTGCCCAAGCAGCAGCTCGCGGTGCCCGGCGCGGCGGGCCAGCACGGTCACCGCGGCGCCAGCGGCGGGGCCCAGCTCGCCCAGCAGCTCGAACGCCAGGGTGAGCAGGCCGTCGCCGGCGAGGATCGCGGTGGCCTCGCCGAACGCGATGTGGACGGTGGGGCGGCCGCGGCGCTCGTCATCGTCGTCCATGGCCGGCAGGTCGTCATGGACCAGGGTGTAGGCGTGCAGGAGCTCGACGGCGGTGGCGGCGGTGAGCGCGCGCTCGCGAGGCGCCCCCAGCGCCTCGCAGGCGGCGACCAGCACGGCGGGGCGCAGGCGCTTGCCGGGGCTGGTGGCGGCGTACAGCATGGCCTCGCCGAGCCGGCCCGGATCGGGCGAAGGGACGGCGAGCCGTCGCGTCAGTTCATCATCGATCCAGCGCGCCACATCGACGACGTACGCGCGCAGCGGCGCCGGGGCCAGCTCGAGCGAGAGCGTGGGCGGGTTAGGCTGATTCGTCATGGAAAGGCACGGTATCCACCGTTCCGGAGGCGCTGACCAAGAGCTCCACGCGCTTTTCGGCCTGATCCAGCAGGGCCTGTCCCCGGCGCGCCATGCCGACGCCTTCTTCGTACACCGCCAGGGATTGCTCCAGCGACAGCTCGCCAGACTCCAGGCGCTCCACGGCCTCGCGCAGCCGCGTCAGGATGAGGTCAAAGGAAAGCTCTGCGTCGGCGGCCATGGCCCGCAGTCTAGCGCGTCGCAGGCGCTGCGGGCTCGCGGTCGTGGGATCTCGGTGAGCCAGAAAAAAGCGCGTGGCGAGTGGGCTCGCGCTCGTCGAAGGCGCCTTTTGCGGGGAAAACGCTGGACGACAGGGCGGGTTGGGATAACTTTGCCGCCATGGTCGCGCCTCGCGATGACTTCCGCCCGACGGACCTGTCCGCGCTCAAGGAGCGCTGGGCGGAGTACGCGAAGCAGAAGAAGCTCAACACCACCGCGCAGCGCGAGGCGATCGTGGAGCAGTTCCTGCGCACGCAGGATCACATCTCCATCGACGAGCTGCTGGCCCGGGTGCGCAAGCGACATCCGCGGGTTGGCTACGCCACGGTGTATCGCACGCTCAAGCTGCTGGTGGACGGTGGGCTGGCGGTGGAGCGGCAGTTTGGCGATGGTCAGGCCCGCTTCGAGGTGGTGGGGGCGCACCACGACCACCTGATCTGCACGAGCTGCGGGCTCATCCTGGAGTTCGAGGACTCGGAGATCGAGGAGCTGCAGGAGAAGATCGCCGCGCGCCTGGGCGGGTTCTCGGTGCTGCGTCACCGCCACGAGCTGTACGGGCTCTGCCCCAAGGCGCAGGGAGTCCCCGGGGGGAGCTGTCCGCGCGAGGCACGCAAGAAGTGAGCGGGGCCCGGTCATCGGGGGCGCCGCGCGCGCTGGCCAACCTGGCGGGGCCGGCCGTACTGGCCGCGCTGGCCGTGCTGGCCGGCGCAGGTTGTGAGCGACGGGTGGAGATCCTGGGCGTGGGGCCGTGGAAGCTGGGCAAGACGACCCGCAAGGACGCCACCGGGATCTGCCAGCCGACCGAGCTGCCGGATGGGCGCGCCGGGACCTGGTGTTTTCGCCAGCCGCCGTTTGGCATCGGCAAGAAGGCGGCGGAGGTGGACCTGTACTTCGCCGGCACCGCGGACGAGGCGCCGCTCATCGAGCTGCAGCTCAAGGTGCGAGGCTGCAACGAAGACGACATCGAGGCCTGGCTGCGCCAGCACTTCGGCGCGGCGACGGAGCATCGAGGGACCCGCGCGTACTGGCGCACCTCGCGCATGTTCCTGGCCGCCTTCCTGCCGCAAGATCCTGGCCGGTGTGTGCTGCGCATGCTGCCGCTCTCGGAAGGCTCCGAGATCGAGCGCATCAAGCTGCTGTGAGCCGCTGAGCGGCGCTTGTCAGCTCGCCTTGCCGGCCCGCGCGGCCCAGCGCGGCGCGATAGCCTCGCGCAGTCAGCCCCAGTCGGCCAGCGCAATCGGTCAGCGCGGTCGCGGTCGGCCAACGCGGTCGGTCAGCGCGGTCACGCGGTCAGTCAGCGCGGTCAGTCAGCGCGGTCGGCCAACGCGATCAGGCGGCGATGCACTGCAAGAGCAGCGTGGTGACGTTGTCCGTTCCGCCGTTGCGGTTGGCAGCGTCCACCAGCTCGGCCACCGCTCGTTCAAGGCTCTTGGCCTTGTTGGCGATGTCGCAGATCTGCGGCTGATCCAGCATGCCCGACAGCCCGTCGGAGCACAGGATGTATACGTCGCCGCTCTTGATCGGGTGCGAGCGGATGTCCACCTGCACCGTCTCGCGCATGCCGAGCGCCCGGGTGATGACGTTCTTGTGGGGGAAGTTGCGCTCTTCCTCCTCGGTCATGTCCGGCTTGGCTTCCTTGTAGTCCTCGAGCAGCGAGTGATCGCGGGTGAGGAGCTGGATCTCGCCGTCGCGGATCCGGTAGACGCGCGAGTCCCCGACGTGCCCGATGTAGATGTTGTCGTGGTAGACGAGGCACGACACGATCGTCGTGCCCATGCCCTTGTATCGGAGGTCCCGATTCGAGGTCTCGTAGATGCGGAGGTTGGCGAGCTTGACCCCACAGACCAAGCGGTTCGCCACGTACGACAGCGAACGGTCCATCTTGTAGGGCCAGGTGGCGTCCTCGTCCTCGCGAGTTCTTTGGTAGAACTCGCCGATGGTCTCGGCGGCCATTTTGGAAGCGACCTCACCCGAGGCGTGTCCACCCATTCCATCGGCTACGAGGAAGAGCTGCTCGTCTTCGATGAGAGAGAAGTAGTCCTCGTTATGGGTCCGCTTCATGCCCACGTCGGTCTTGGCGGCATAGCGGATCTTCATCGGCATATAGGAATTCCGGTACTGGTACCGAGGTGACGAATCATAGGCAGGCCTTACCGGTCCGTCAACCGCATCGGGCACCCGCGAAGTGGGGTAGCATCACCCGAATGTACGCCGAGATCTTGACCATCGGGGACGAGCTCTGTCGCGGCGAGATAGTCGATACCAACTCATCCTCGCTGGCGGCGAGGCTCTGGGACCTCGATGTATCCGTGCGCTGGATGACGAGTTGCCGTGACGACGCTGGGGACATCCAGGACGCGATGCGGGCCGCCGCGGGGCGCGCCGACCTGGTGGTCTGCTCGGGGGGGCTGGGCCCCACCGAGGACGACCTCACCGTCGATGTCGTGTGTTCCCTGGTCGGCGCCGAGGCGGCGGTGGACGCCCACGCCAGGGCGCGCTGGGAGGGCCGGTTTGGCGCCTCGGCCAGCGCGCTCCAGCTCCGGCAGCTCCGGGTGCCGGCGGGCAGCCGGGTCTGGGAGAACCCGGTGGGCGCGGCGCCCGGCTTCGAGGTGGTGCTAGGGGGGGTGCCGGTGTTTTGCCTGCCCGGGGTGCCCCGGGAGCTGCTCGGGATCTACGAGGCCGGCCTGGGTGGCCGCCTGGCCGAGCTGCGGGACGCTCGCGGTGACGCACCGCGTATCGCCCGCGGCATCTACCGCGTGTTCGGCCGGGGAGAGTCGCAGATCTCGCAGGCCTGTCGGGGCCTGGTCGACGGCGTCCCTGGGGCGTCCATCCACTATCAGATCAAGTTCCCCGAGACCCTGGTGAAGCTGGTGGTGCGCGACCCTGATCAGGCCGCGGCGGCGGCTCGCCTTGGCCTCCTCGACGCCGAGCTCCGCGCGCGCCTGGGGACGGCGCTCTACGGCGACGGGGAGGAGACCTTGCCCCAGCGGGTGGCTCGGCGTCTGCGCGAGCGCCGCTTTACCATCGCCACCGCCGAGTCCTGCACCGGCGGGATGATCGGCGAGCTACTCACGGACCCGCCCGGCGCGTCCGCGTACTTTCAAGGAGGCGCCGTGGTCTATTCCAACGAGGAGAAGCAGCGTCAGCTCGGCGTCTCGGCGCAGACCCTGGCGAACGAGGGCGCGGTCAGCGAGGCCTGCGTCCGGGAGATGGCCAGCGGGGCGCGTCGCGCGTTCTCCACCGACCTGGCGCTGGCTGCGTCGGGCATCGCCGGCCCCGACGGCGGGACGGCGGACAAGCCGGTTGGTACCGTGTGGCTCTCGCTGGCGCGGGCCGGGCAGGCCGGCGAGCCAGCCGAGGTCGTCGAGGTCAAGCAGCTATCCTGGCCCGGCCCTCGCGATCTGGTGCGACGGCTGGCGGCGTGGTGGGCGCTGCGCCTGGTGGACCTGGCGCTGGACGAGCGGCCGCTCGCCAGCGGCGCGGGAGGTGCGTCGTGAGCGTCGAGGGCAAGCGGCTGTTCGTCGGCGTGCGGGTCTCGGTCGGCACCGCCAACGCGCTGGCCGACGCCGTCGAGACCTTGGCGCGGCGCGCCGGCAGCGCGGGGCACGCCGTGCGCTGGGTGCCGCCGACGCTGTACCACGTGACGTTGAAGTTCCTGGGCCTCACGCAACCGGAGGCCATCTCGGCGCTGCAGGACGGGCTGCGGGCGGCGGTCCTGGGGGTGGCGCCGTTCTCCTTCTCGGTGGCGCGGCTGGGCGCGTTTCCGGAGCTCGGGAAGGCGCGGGTCATCTGGGCCGGGGTGTCCTCGGTCGACGACGCGCTGGGCAAGCTGGCCCGCCGCGTCGACGACGCGACCTCGGCGCTGGGGTTCGCCGGCGCCGCCGGGAGCGCGCCAGCCTTCGTCGGGCACGTGACCCTGGGGCGCCTGCGTGAGCCAGTGGCGATATCAGAGGTGCTTTTGCCCTTGATGGAACAGATGTTCAGTGATACCAAGGTCGCCGGGATTTCCTTGCTAGAAAGCGTTTTGAAATCAGGAACTTTGACGTATCGCGAGCTCGCGCATTTCGGATTTTCATCGTCCGAAATCGGCCGTAAACGTCAGAGCTTGCCGCTACAGCTAGGCCCACAAGACGCGCCCACCCCCGCAAGCTCTTCAGGCCAACCCTCGATCCCCAGCGCGGCTCTCGATCTCGAGACCGATGACGGCTGGCCTCGAGGGCACGTCCCCTGAGCCCTTGCGGCCTTGCGTGCCCCTTTCAGGAGAACGTCGATGGCCAAAGAAGTCACCCCTCAGCTCACCCCGGCTCAGCAAGCTCGCGACAAGGCCATCGATCTGGCCCTGGGCTCCATCGAGAAGCAGTTTGGCAAGGGCTCCATCATGCGCCTGGGCAAGGACCCAGTCGAGCGTGAGGTGCATGTCGTCCCAAGCGGCGCCATCGGCCTCGACATCGCGCTGGGAATTGGCGGCCTGCCGCGCGGGCGGATCGTCGAGGTGTACGGGCCGGAGTCGAGCGGCAAGACCACGCTGACCCTGCACGTGGTGGCGGAGGCGCAGAAGCGCGGCGGCGTGTGCGCCTTCATCGATGCCGAGCACGCGCTGGACGTCAACTATGCCAAGCGGCTAGGGGTCAAGACCGAGGAGCTGCTGGTCTCGCAGCCGGACTTCGGCGAGCAGGCGCTCGAGATCGCGGACATGCTGGTTCGCTCCAACGCGATCGATGTCATCGTCATCGACTCGGTGGCCGCGCTGACGCCCAAGGCAGAGCTCGAGGGCGAGATGGGGGATGCGCACGTGGGCCTGCAAGCACGGCTGATGAGCCAGGCGCTCCGCAAGCTGACCGGCACCATCTCCAAGTCGCAGACCATCGTCATCTTCATCAACCAGATCCGCATGAAGATCGGCGTGATGTTCGGCAGCCCGGAGACCACCACCGGCGGCAACGCGCTGAAGTTCTATGCGTCGATTCGCCTCGATATTCGCCGCGTCGGCGCCATCAAGAAGGAAGAGGACGTCATCGGCAATCGCACCAGGGTCAAGGTGGTGAAAAACAAGATGGCCCCGCCGTTCAAAGAGGTGGAGTTCGACATCCTCTACGGTCACGGCATCTCGCGGGAGGGTGACCTGGTCGATCTGGCGTCAGAGGCGAACATCATCGAGAAGAGCGGCGCGTGGTACTCGTTCGGCGGCGAGCGCATCGGGCAGGGGCGTGAGAACGCCAAGCAGTTCCTCATCGATCATCCGGACACCTACAACACCATCGAAGCCAAGGTGCTGGCCCATCACTCCATCCGCCGCATCGGCGTGGAGGTCGCGCCGCCTGTGGCCGCGACCGAGCCAGAGCCAGAAGAGAAGTCCGGAAAGCCCGTGAAGGCCGCGGCGCCGCCGGCGCCAGCCGCCAACGGGCGCAGGCCAAACGCCTGAGCTACGGCAGCGCAGGGCGGGCGTGGCCTCGCATTGGCTCCGGGCCTGCCGGGCCGCCGGGCCTGTTGGGCATGCCCGGCTTTGCCGTGGCCTTTGCCTGACCGAGGGGCCGGAGGTGTTCCGGCCCCCTCGGATGTCCGCTCGCGCGTGGCCACGTAGTCGCACCTCGGCAACGAGGCCCGGCCTCGGGGCATCGCTATCCATTTCAGCCATTTGAGCTGTCCGCGGCGAGCATGGCGGCGGCGGCGCCGCCGGCTCGGTCGTGGCTCGGGGCGTTGAGCGGGGCGTGATCAGGTCGTTGCTTGGGGCGTTGCTCGTGCGGTGATGTCAGATCGGGCCGCGCGGTGGCGCGTTGCAGGTCAACATGGACCTTCGTTTCGACAACCATCCGGGCTTTCACCGCGCCACGCTAGCGATGGTCGCGCTGGGAGCAGGTCTCTCTGCACTCGCGATCCCGCTGGCTTCTCGCCTGCACATCGCGCCGACCTTGCTCGGCGGCGTGATGGGGCTGGCGCTGGGAGCCGGCGTGGCTCACGGCGGCCTTCGCTGGCGCGCGGCGCTAGGCGCGCTGGCGTGCGTACCCGTCGCGCTGTCGGCGACCTGGGGCGCCCTGGCGGTCTCCGCGTTGCTGGTGGGGCTGACGCTGGCGCTTGGGACCGGTAGTCGCCAGCGCACGGCGGTGGCGGTGGCCATCGGCGCCGGCGCCGCGCTGCTCGCTTCGTGGGCGAGCGTTCGCATCTTCTATGCGCAGGAGACCGCGAGCTGGGGCGTGCTGCTGCGCGGCCTCTCCGGTGGCGCAGCCATGGGCCTTCTGGGCGCGCTGGCGACGTTGCCGCGCCACGTGGCGTGGGAGCTCGACGCGGTGGCCGCGGCAGCTCGCACCTTGCCCGGCAAGCTCGACGGCGAGGTTCGCCAGCTCTGCGAGCGCAGCGTCGCGCTCTGGGGCACCGCGAAGGTGCGCCTGGTCGACGATGCGTCGAGCAAGGATCTGTTGCGCTCCGGGGTCCTCAAGGTGCTCGAGGTGGCGCGGCGCGCCGCCGAGGGGATGAGCAGCCTGCCTCACACCTCCGAGCAAGAGCTGGCGCAGCGCATCGCGGAGCTCGACTCGCGGGTGGAGGCCGCCACCGACGCCGAGACCAAGGCGCAGTACGTCGCGGCTCGCGAGGCGCTCGACGATCAGCGAAAGTATCGCGACCGGCTGCGCGCGGGCCGCGAGCGCATGGTGGCCCGACTGCACAACCACGTGGCCGCGCTGGAGAAGTTCCACCTCGCCGCGGTGAGCATGGAAGCTAGCAAGAAGCTCTCTGCCGATGAGCCGATGGTCAAGCAGCTCGCCGAGCTGTCCTCGGAGGTCTCGGCCAGCGGAGACGCGCTGGTCGAGCTGGCGTCCTGACGCGGCGCGGCTGCGGGGCTGCGGGGCGGCTGCGGAGCGGCTGCGGGGCTGCCCGGCGGCGGCTGCGGCCATCGACGGTGAACTTCTGGTTGTGAAGGACGTCGCCTTGGTGCCGGATGCGCCGCGGCGTCGAGATGATGGCCGCGTGCTTGTGGGCACCGCGATCCGCGCCGGTCGAAGTCCTGGTCGAATCTCTGGTTGAATCTCCGGCTGAAGCTCTGTTTGAATCTCCGGCGCGACCACCGCGTCCCAGGCTGGCGCGATGGCATCACCTCGAAGAAGGCCAGGCTGGCGGCGCCCGGGCGCTGCTATTGCCAGCGGTTGTCGGGACATCTGGTAGGCTGGCGCGCAAGGAGACTTCATGCGAGCTTCTCGTGCGCCGGCCACGCCGGCTTCTTTTGACAAGGCTTCCCCGCGGGCGCCGTTCTCGGTCCGGAGCCCACGCGGGCTCGTGGCCTTGCGCCGGCTAGGGCGCGCGCTCCTGGGCGGCGTGGCGGCTGCCACGCTGGTTCTCGCGGCGGCCCCAGCTTCCGCCGATGAGTCCGCCGCGCTGTACAAGCAGGGGATGGCGCTCAAGTCGCAGGGCAAGACCGACGACGCCATCGCGGCGCTCGAGAAGGCGGTGGCCGCCAACCCGCGCCACGGTATGGCCTGGGCGTCGCTTGGGCACCTGTACAAGCAGCGCAAGGAGCTGGCCAAGGCGGTGGATGCATACGAGCACGCGGTCCAGAGCCTGCCCAAGGACGCGGTGGTCTGGTCCAACCTGGGGATGGCGTACTACCGCAGTAACCGGGTGGACGAGGCGGCGGACGCGCTGGAGAAGGCGCTGGCGCTCACGCCCAAGGACGCCGAGGCGCACGCCAACCTCGGCGTCATCCGGCGGCAGAAGGGGCAGACCGAGGCGGCGCTCAAGCACCTGGAGCAGGCGGTGGCGCTGGCGCCCTCGGACGCCACGTACCTCAACAACCTCGGGGTCGCGTATCGTACGGCCAACCGGCTCGATGAAGCGGTGAAGACCTTCGTCAAGGCGGTGGGGCTCGCGCCGACCGACGCGCAGATGCAGTTCAACCTGGCGGTGGTGTATCGCCGGCAGCAAGACGTGGACAAGGCCATCCCGGCGTACGAGCGGGTGGTCGAGCTGTCGGCCGACTTCGCCGAGGCCTGGTACGACCTGGGCTTCATGTACAAGCTCAACCACGACAACGACAAGGCGGTGGCCGCGTTCCAGCGCTACCTGGAGCTGCAGAAGGGCCAGGGCGAGGACGCGCGCAAGCGAGTGGAGGGCGAGATCGAGGCGCTCGGCGGGCCAGCGGCCGCCGCCAAGCCCAAGGCCGGCAAGAAGCCCAAGGGCAAGGCCGCCAAGCCGAAGAAGTAGGCGCACGGGGCTCGCGTCGGCTCGCAGCGGGCTGTGCAAGGGGGCGGCGTGAGGCGCGGTGATGTCGGCTCGCTTTAGGGCAGCGGCCCCAGGTGCTCCTCGAGCTCACGACGAGCGTCGCGCAGCGCGCCGGCTGGCGTTCGCCACGAGGACTCGTGCGGCTGCCCGTCGGCGACCCCGATCAGGCGCTCGCCCTCGAGGTGGTCGGCGGTGAGGTCGCGCAGCGGCGCGGCCAGTCCGCCCTGGAACGCGACCGCGGCCTCGGTCTTGCCGGTCTGCGCATTGACGATCCACAGCGCCGAGGACTCGGCGCCGCTGGCTCGATCGAAGGTCAACGGCAAGAAGTACCGGCCGTCGCGGCAGATCGGCGCGCGCGGCGCGCCCAGGCGGCGCATGCCCGGCACCTTGCGGCTGGTGAAGGCCAGCGTGCCGGTCTCCACGTCGAGCAAGGCGAGGGCGCGGTCGTCGGCGGTGGCGGGGTCAAAGGAGGCGCCGATCCGCGGCGTCAGCTCGAGCACCTGGAAGCGCGGAGGGCCCTCTTTGCCGCAGGAGCCGACCAGCGGGGTGGCATCCGACAGGCGGTACACCGACGCGGAGATGTGCAGCGGCGGCGCGGCGGGATCGAGGAGGGTCGCGAGCTGGTCGCTGGCGTCCTCGGCGCGCAAGAGCAGCCGGCGCTGGTAGAGGACGCCGGAGCTCGCGCCAGCGTCGGCGACGGCGCCGTAGGTGGCGCTGCGGCCGGAGAAGCGCCGCCGGCTGGCGGACCACGACGAGACCGTGGCGCGCCGGCCAAGGCTCAGCAGGGCCGGCGGCTCCTGCATCAGGGCCAGCCCGCCGGCCTCGATCCGGAGGGCGCCGTTGCGCGCGTCGAGGACGGCGGCCCAGCCCGAGAACTGCAAGAGGTAGGCGCCGTCGACCGCGGCGGGTGGCTGCGTGGTGAGCTGTCCCGCCGGCATCTCGCTCTTCCAGCGGGGAGCCCCGGTGGTGACGTCCAGGCAGCGCACGGAGAGCTTTCGCGCGTGCGTGGTCAAGGTCAAGAGGCAGCTCCCCAGCGCGGTGGGTGGCTGCGTGGCCCACTCCTCGGTGGCAGGGAGGGTCCACGCAAACCGCGTGCGGCCGCTGTCGAGGTCGATCGCGAACAGGGTCTCCGTGCTCTGGCCAAGAGCCAGCGCCCCGGATAGCCAGAGCGTCTCCACGGCCGAGGGCAGCGTGGCGCTCCAGCGCGGGGCGCCTTGCTCGACGCGGGTCACCGCGCGCCGCGCGGCGTCGAGCTCGAGTCGCCCATTGGGCACGGCGAGCGCGGCGGCGATCGAAGGCGTCACCTGGTCCCTGGCAGCGGGGGCGTCTTGCGCGCGACGCGCCAACCGTCCGCCGTACACCGCGACAGAGCCTGCGAGCAGGGCGCCGGCGACGAAGAACAGCAGGCGCGCCGCGGACTCGCCGCGGCTGCGACGAGGGTAGGCAGGCTGGACGGCGGCGCGGTCTTTTGCCTGGTCACGGGGCCGGTCACGTGGCTGATCTCGTGGCTGGACGGCGGCGGGGCCCGTGGCGAGCAACGTGGTCGGCGTGGGCGACGCGGCGGACTCTGCGGACTCGCCGGACTCTGCGGACGCGTAGGCTGGCGTCTGCAGGAGCTCGGCGCGCTCGGCGCGCTCGGCACGCTCGGCGCGATCTGCGGGCTCGGGGCGGGGAGAGGCCGCGTGGTCGACGGGGCCTCGCTCGCTTGGCGCAGGGGGCGTGGTGTGGCCCGTGAACGATCGGGCGAGCGGAGGAGCCGGTGATGGATGCAGGCTGTGAGCCAGGCGCTGGTCGCGCGTTGGGGCAGGAGATCGATCCGGCGATCGATCAGTAGATCGATCCGGCGATCGATCAGTAGATCGATCCGGCGATCGATCAGGCGATCGATCAGGCGATCGATCAGGCGAACGATCAGGCGCAGCCCATCGCCGTCGCTCCGCGGCCAGCGAGCCGACCTCGGCAGGTGGCCAGCGCGACTCCACGCGCGCCGGGGGCGCCGCGGGCGCCGGGGGCGCCGCGGGCGTCGGCGGCGCGAACTCCAGGTCGAACGGGTCGGGGTGAGCTCGGGCGATGCGAAGCGGGGGGGCCTGCGGTCCCTGACGCCTGGGCGCGTCGTCCTCGTCGTAGGTGAGCGGAGTGGTGGTGGCGCGCGGGACGGATCTCAACATGGCACTTCCTTGCGTTCGCCGGGGCCTTGGCGGAGGCGATGGGCCCTGGGCCCGGCGTGAGCCGAGGGGACCAAGGCAAGACGGTGGGGCCCAAGGCTCAGCACAGCGGCTGTCCTCGCAGCTCGCGGAGCTGGATGCCCAGGCTGCGCAGCCAGCGTGAGGGCAGCTCGGCGCCCAGACAGCACACCACCAGCGAGGCCGCGATCGAGGTCAGGCCCGCGGGCCCAGCCAGCTCGAGGCGGTCGCTGGTGAGCTTGCGGATCGTGGTCGCCAGCGCGAGCACGAGCGCGCCGCGCTGCACGGCCAGCGCCAGCGCGCGCTGGTTGTCAGGCTTGCAGCGGCCGAGGTCTGCGCCGCGGTGAACGAGGGTGACCTTGGTGCCCGGCTGCTGCGCCAGCGCCAGCGCGGCCTCCACCGCGCTGTCCCCGCCGCCCACCACGGCCACGCGCTGTCCGGCGTATGCGGCGGGATCCGGCAAGCTGTAGATCACGTGCGCCAGGGCGTCGCCTGGCACGCCCAGGCGGCGAGGCGCGCCGCGGCGACCGATGGCCAGGACCACGCGGTGCGCGGTCAACGTGCGCGCCGCGGTGACGACGCGAAAGCCGCCGCTCGTTGCGGTGATGGCGGTGACCTCGGCGCGCTCGACCACCTCGAGCTGGGCGCGCGTGATGACCTCGGCGAACAGCTCCAGCAGGGCCTCCTTGCTGGTGCGGCGCAGCCTGAGCTTGCCGATGCCCGGCAGCTCGAACGGCGCGGACATCACGATCTTCTGCCGCGGGTAGCTCTTGATCGCGCCGCCGAACTCGCCCTTCTCCAGCACCACGCTGCGCGCGCCCCGGTGCTTGGCCTCGAGCGCGGCCCCCAGGCCCGCCGGGCCGGCGCCGACGATCAGCAGGTCGTGGTCGCAGCCGTGAGCGCCAGCGGACGCGAGCGCGGCGCGGGCCGCTTGCTTGCCCTGCTCCACGGCGTTGTGGATGAGCCCGATGCCGGTGAGCTCGCCGGCGACATACAGCCCGGGGACCGTGGTCTCGAACGAGCTGGAGATGACCGGCACCTCGACGCCGCGCTCCGGCGTGCCGAGCACCAGCTCGATGGCGGACACCGGACAGCTCCGCAGGCAGTCGGAGTGGCCCACGCACGCGGAGGCGCGGACCAGCTGCGGGCGCCCGGCGACGATGGCGATGACCTCGCGCTCAGGGCAGGCGTCGATGCACGCGCCGCTGCAGATGCACGCCTCGCGGTTGATCTTGGGATACAGCGATGGCGGCGTCGCGGGCTGGGCTGCCAGCTCGGCGGCGATCCGCCGTGCCCTGGCGGTGCCCTGGAGCGCCGCCGCCGCGGCGAACACAGCGACCGAGGAGAGCAGGCCGATGGTGGGGAGGTCGCTCATGCGGCCAGGCCCTCGCGTGACGCGCGGCGCGCAGCACGGGCGCTGATCTGGCTAGCGCAGGATGGCGCGCCAGCGGGTGGCGGTGTGGCAGTCATCGCAGGTGATCTCCATGGGGTGGTCCGCGGTTTGCGGGCGGTCGAAGGCGTGACAGGCGACGCAGTCGGTCCGGACGCCGGTCCAGTTGGGGTTGCTGTGGCAGCCGCCGCAGCTCGCGACCCGATGGCCGCCGACCAGCGGATACGAGGTGAGGTCGTGGTCAAAGCGGATGATTCGCCAGCGATCGCTGCGGTGGCAGTCCAGGCAATCGAAGGAGTTGCTGGCCCGGTGAGGGTCGCCGTGGCAGGTGCGGCAGGCGGGGTTGACCGCCGGTCGCTGACGAGCGTCGTGGCAGGTCAAGCACGGTAACGTCGAGTGGCGAAGCTCGAGAGGAAAGTCGGTGCGAGCTGCGTGATCAAAGCTCGGCACGTCGCGGAACGTGGTGGGGCGGTGGCACTGGGCGCAGCGCGCGCCGAACTGCAGGCCATGGCGAGCGGGGCGGTGGCAGGTCTGGCAGGCGGTGGGACGGTCGACTGTGGCCAGGCGTCGGCCGCTGGTGCCATGGCAAGCCTTGCATCCGGTGCGAGCGTGCTGGTGATCGAGCGCGAAGCCGGTGCGTGCGTGATCGAAGCGCGCGACCTCGGTCCAGGTCTGCTCGCCGTGGCAGCTCGCGCAGCTCGTGCCCAGCCGGCCTCGGTGACGGGAGTCCTGGTGGCAGGCGTCGCAGGTACGCGGCGCGCCGACGAAGGTGCCGCCGGCGTGGCAGCTCGCGCAGGCCGCGGCGGCGTGTGCGCCGCGCAGCGCGAAGGTCTGGTGGCTGGCGGCGGTGATCCGGGAGGGGCGCCAGGCCTCGGTGGTGTGGCAGCGCGCGCAGTCTGCGCTGGCGGTTGTCGCTGCGCCTGGTGCGGCGGCCGGCGAAGGCAGCGACGGCAGCAACGGCAGCGACGGCGGCGCGGTCGGCGAGGCGAGGAGGCGCCAGCGGGGGCGCCGCTGAACTGTCCGCGGTGCGGGTCGGCGTGGCACTGGGCGCAGCGCCGCGCGGCGCCGCGAAAGCTGCCGCGCTGCGGGTGGCAGCCGCTGCACGGCGCGGCGCGGTGCCCGCCGGTGAGCGCGAAGCCGATCGATGGCTGGTCGTGGTCGAAGGTCATCGTCTTCCACGAGGTGGCGCTGTGGCAGTTTGCGCAGCCCCCCATCGGCTCGTGCGGCGAGGCTTGCTGGTGGCACGCCGCGCACTCGAACGAGGTGCGGCGGAAGCCAAACGCGGGATGGCAACGGAGGCACTTGGCGGTCTGATGCTTGCCGGGCAGCCGGTCCGGCGCGAAGGCGTGGGTGAAGGTCACCTGGTTCCAGGCCGCCACTTGATGGCAGGTCTCACACGCGGCCTTGGTGCCGCCGTGCGGGCGCTGGTGACACAGCGCGCAGGGCTGCGGCGTCTCGGTCAGGCGCGCGCCACCCTTGTGACAGCCGACGCAGGGCACGGTGGCGTGGCCACCGGTCATCGGGGTCTGGTGGTCGGCGAGCGAGACCTTGGTGGGCAGAAAGCCGCGGGCGCGGTGGCACTTCTGGCACTCGCTGCCCAGCGCGCCGCGGTGCTGGCGATCTGCGTGGCACGAGCGGCAGGAGGTGGAAAGCCCGATCCAGCGCCTCGCCCCGGCCTCGCCGTGGCAGCGATCGCAGGCGAGCTGGGCGTGGTCGCCCTCGAGAGGGAACGCGGTCGTGCTGTGGCGGAACGCGGCGGGGGGCTCGGGCGAGAGCGCCGCCTTGCGGCCACGGTGCTCCTTGTGGCAATCGGTGCAGGGCTGCGCCTTGACCTCGGCGTGGTAGCCAAGGCCAGCGGAGACGCGGTCCGCGATGGCGGTGTGGCAGCGCAGGCAGTTCTTGTCCGGCACGCCGCCAAAGGGCACGTGGCAGGCGTCGCACGCGCCCTCCAGCCTGGCGTGCGGCGCGGCCAGCTTGCCCGGAGAGGCGGAGCCCACCTGCGCGTGCGTCAGCGGCGGAGCGAAGAGCGTCTGCACCAGCAGCAGCACGAGCAACGCGGGCGGCAAGACGCGCCGGACGTCGCGGCGCCGGTGTGGCAGCGACGTCGGCAGCGACGTCAGGTGCCGGGCCATCATCGCGCCCACCCGAGCTGCAGCAGGGCGCGCACGCCGGCGCCGTCGAGCGAGACCTCGCCGTCGAAGCCGGCGAACCAGGCGCCTTGGGTGGTCGCCACGCGCACGAAGCCGTGGCGCCGGGCCTCGAGCGTGTACGGCGCCCGTTGATCGTTCGCGCCTGATGGGTTGGCCGATGCGTCGGTCGTCGCGTCACCCGATGCGTCGCCCGCCGCGTCGCTTGGCGCGTCGGCCGGGGTGCGGCGCAGCTCGTCGCCGAGCGCCGCGGTGGCGGCGACGCCCGCGGTCAACGTCCAGCGCTGCGTCTTGCGGCTGATGCTGGCGCGGTACAGCAGGGTCTGGCTGCTGACCAGCCCAGGGGCCGCGTTGACGGCGGCGTGCTGCGCGTTCACGCCAGCGCTGGCCGCGAGCTGCAGCGCGCGACGTCGCCACACCGCCGAGGCCTCGGCGCGCTGGGCCCTCCGGCCGTCAGCCCACAGGCGCAGCCGGTAGCGTCCGCTCGCGCGCCAGGCTGCGCTGCCACGCCACTGCGCGCGGGCGGTGCCCTCCACAAAGGATCCGCTGAGCGAGGCCAGCGGCGCGGCGGCGCCAGGACCGAGCTTGGTGCGCACCGCCGCCGCGATGCCCTGCAGCCGCCAGGAGGTCAGCCGCCAGTCGACGAGCGCGTAGCCCGACTGCGAACCGAACCACTGGTTGTCCAGCGTGGGGGCGTCGGTGACCTTGTCCGGCTCGGTGGGGTAGGTGACCAGGTAGCGGCTGCCGATGGACAGCCCGGCGGTGACAAAGCCGCGCTGCCCCACCGCGGCGGCGAGCGCGGCGTCGAGGAACTGCTCAGGCTGGCGGCTCGTCGCGGTGACGCCGCCGCCCCGGTACAGCGTCACGCGATCGGCGGTGTAGACGTAGCTGGCGGAGGCCTGCAGGTCGCCGCGGGAGCTCACCGAGACGCCCACCAGGGGCAGCGGGGCAGGTGCGCTGGTGAGCAGGGTCTCGGCGCGCCCGTTGGTGAACGAGCGCGAGCCGCCGAACACGCTGGCGGCGAGCTGGCCGGAGCGCACCGCGATCCCCGCGCCGTCCGCGATGAGCCAGAAGCCGCCTGGGACCCGGAACCGTCCAAGCGTGAGCTCGAGCCGGGGCACGCGCCGATCGACGTACGACAGCTCGTGCAGCTCGCGGCGCGGCGGGCCCGCCACCAGCGACTCGCGAGACACCCAGTCGAGCACGGCGTGCTGCTCGGCGGCCCGCCACTGCAGGTGCGCCGACAGCGCCACGGTGGCGAACGGATCTCTGGCGCCCGGGATGGTCGCGAAGTAGCCGTCCGCGGCCACCAGCGCGCGGACCTCGGCGCGCGCGGGGGCGCTGGCGCCGCCGATCATGCCAAGGGCGACGCCGCCGGCGAGGCCACCAATGACCCCGATGACCCCGATGACGAGGCGCCGACCAAGGGGGCGCTGATCACGCGGCGTAGGCATAGTGGGCCAGCACGTGGAGGGTGGTGAGCGCCAGGAGCAGGAGGGAGGCAGGTCGGTGCAAGAGGCCCCAGCGCGAGAGCCAGCGCTCGGCGACCTCGAGGTGGCCGAGCCGCCGGGCCAGCCGCTCGTCCTGGGGAGTCGTGGCGCTGGCTTGCGCGTGCTGCTCGCGGGCCACCGCGAGCCGGGGAACCCCGTAGCGACCGGCCAGCCCGCTGACGACGATCAGCGTGACCACCAGGAAGCTCATCGCCGCCAGGCTCGTGCCCAGCGGCGCGCCGGCGCTGTGGTAGGCCACCAGCAGGTAGCCCTGCAGCCCAGCGAAGACATGGAAGTCGAGCCACCCGGGCAGCGTGCCCCAGCGCCCGAGCGCGCGCACGCGGCGACGCAGCGAGTACGGCAGCGCGGTCAGCATCGAGCCCACGCCCAGCCAGCCTGCGAGGTGGCTCATCGGCGGCCTGCCGAGCGAGCTCGCGGCCAGGCTCGCCAGCACGCACACCTCGACGGCCAAGAGCGCGGCGTACGGCCAGGGCAGCGCGGGGCGCGACGCGGGGCGCAGCGCGGGGCACAGATCGATGGCGCTCCGATCAGCCAGCGTCATGGCGGACCTTCGCGCAGGGAGACGAGCGGCGACGCGTGGACATGTGGGATGGCTACGCGCCGCCGCTGTCCGCTATTTCTCGACGAGCATCCTGCGCGTTCTCTTTCGATCTCGAGGTGCGATCGCCTACCGGTTGATACGCCGCGCAGCGCGCCTCACAGATCGCGGAGGGCGCGCGTCGTCGCCGAGTGTCGCCTCGCGGGCGACACCTGTGCGCTGGCGAGCGACAGGTTGGGGGCTGGGAAGCGACAGCGAGCGACGTCACCGAGCGCGGAGCGCTCGGGTCACTCGGGTCACTCGGGTCAGATGGCGCCGAGCGCCTGCTGCAAGCGCTCCACCCCGATGAGCTCGAAGCCCTTGATGAGGTCGCCGGCGTCGCGTTGCAGGCGGGCCTTGTTCTGCGCCGGCACGATGCAGCGGGCAAAGCCCAGGCGCCGGGCTTCGGCGAGTCGCTGCTCGCACAGCGGCACCGCGCGGATCTCTCCGGCCAGGCCGACCTCGCCGAACACGGCGGTGTGCGGGTCGAGCGCGCGGCCGCGCGCCGACGAGGCGATGGCGCAGGCGACGCCCAGATCGATCGCCGGCTCGCTCAGCCGCAGCCCCCCGGCGACGTTGACGAAGACATCGCGGTCGAGGACGTCGCAGTTCGCGCGCTGCGCGAGCACCGCCAGGAGCAGCGCCACCCGGTTGGGGTCGACCCCGGCGACGGTGCGGCGGCCAATCCCCGCCGCGGCGGGCGCCACCAGCGCTTGCACCTCGACCAGCAGCGGGCGGCTCCCATCCACCGACGCCACCACCACCGACCCAGGCGCGCCCACCGGGCGCTCCGCCAGGAGCTGCGCGGACGGGTTCGCGACCTCGGTCATCCCGGCGCTGCGCATCTCGAACACGCCGATCTCCTGCGTGGAGCCAAAGCGGTTCTTGTGCGCTCGCAGGATGCGGTAGGCGCCTTGCGCGTCGCCCTCGAGCTGCAGCACCACATCCACCAGGTGCTCGAGCGTCTTGGGCCCGGCGATGGCGCCGTCCTTGGTGACGTGGCCGACGACGATCGTCGGGGTGCCCGTGGTCTTGGAGAACTGCATCAAGCGCGCGGCGCCCTCGCGCACCTGCGCCAGCGAGCCAGGGATCGACTCCACGCTGGCCGAATACACCGTCTGGATGGAGTCCACCGCCAAGAGGCTCGGCGCCATGCGCTTTCCGTGGGTCAGGATCTTCTCGATGTCGGTCTCGGCCAGGAGCGACAGCGCCTGGTGGTCGGCGCGGACGCGCCGGGCCCGCAGCGCGGTCTGCGCGGTGGACTCTTCGCCGGTGGCGTAGAGCACCGGGCCGGCCTTGGCGAAGCCGGCCAGCGCCTGCACCAGCAGCGTGGACTTGCCCACGCCAGGATCGCCGCCGAGCAAGACGAGGCTGCCGGCCACCAGGCCGCCGCCCAGCACGCGGTCGAGCTCGCCGATCCCGGAGGTCAGCCGCCGGCCGCCGAGATCTTCGGTGACCTCGCGGATGGGCACCGGGCCAGCGCCGTCAGCCACGCCGGTGGCGCTGCGGCGCGGCGGCGGCGCGTCTGCGGTCTCCTCTGCGAGCGTGCTCCACTCCTGGCACGCCGGGCAGCGACCGAGCCACTTGAGCTCCTGATGCCCGCAGCCGCTGCAACGGTACACGGTGCGCGGCGCGCCATTTTTGCCTTTAGCCACGGCAGGCACCGTAGCAGGGAAGGCGGGCGCTGGGACTCGGGCGCAGAGCAAGCCAGCCCGCGCCGCTCGGCTCGGCTCGCTCGGTTCGCTCAGGCCTACCCGCGCCGCCCGAGATCTCGCCGCGGCCGATCAGAACGTCAAGACGACGCGCGCCTGGATGTTGTGCGCGGTGCTGGGATCGCCGGTGTTGTTGCCGTAGCCAAAGCCGGGCCCCGCGTCGTTGGCGTCATCCGCCGGGTGGCTCAGCGCCGCCAGCGGGAACAGCACGCCGTACGCAAAGCCGGCGTGGAAGCCGCCCGACTGGTAGCTGATCTCGGCGTCGAGCTCCACGCCGTACATCAGCTCGTTGCCGGGCGTGGACACCTTGCGCATCGCGAACGAGTTGATGTTGGAGCCGCGGAAGTTGATGGAGTTGGTGAGCTGATAGCTCAGGTATGGCTTGATGTAGCTCGCGTTGGTGACCGCGCCCATCAGGTGGCGGAACAGGATCATGTCCACCTGGTAGTCGCGATCGAAGATGAACTGGGTCAGGGTGGAGTCGCCGACGCCGCCGATCAGGTTGGCGTTGCTGATGTGCGAGTTGCCCTGCGGGGTGTTGTCCCACTGGTCACCGGTGGCGATGCCGATCTCGGCGCCGACCAGCAGCTTGTCGTCGACGCCTCGCCACGAGTACCGGCCGACGCCGCCGAACTTGCGGACGTCCACGCTGCCGGTGAGCCCCTGGTCACTCAGGCGATCGATGGTGCCAAACTCGAGCGCCGCCTCGGCCTCGAGCTGGTGAGCGCCGTAGCCGACGCGCAGCCAGACATCAGGGGTGTACGTGGTCAGGTCACGCGGCACGAAGCGCGAGGCGCCCAGGGTGCCACCGGCAGTGAAATCGCGCAGGTCGACGTCCCAGGACTGCGTCTTGTACGCCATGTACAGGCCGTAGTTGAAGGCGAGCTCGCCGCGGTCGAGCGTGTCGCGGAACTCCGACGGGCTGTCCATGTTCGAGATGGTGAACACCCACTGGTTGGCGTCGTCGGCGTCATCGAGGTCGAACGGATGACCCTCGCGGCCGGCGCCGGCGGCGGTCTGGTTGGACGCCAGGCGGGTCAGCGACCAGTCCGAGGCCACCTGGCCGCGCAGGCGGGTGCCGGGGATGATGGCCGAGAACGAGACGCGGTCGACGGTGTCGCCGTAGTCCGCGTCGTAGTTGTAGGTGCCGTTGATGGGATCTTCGCCGCCGGCGTTGTTCATGATGCCCATGCCCCAGTGGTTGGGCATGCGGCCGAACTTGAGGATGCCAAGCGGCAGCGCGACCTCTGCCCACGCGCGCTTGACGACGATGGGATCGCGGTCGCTGTTCTGGCCGCGCACCACCGGGCCCTGGCCATCGCCGAAGGCGCCCAGCGGCGGGCGGTTGGTGTCCGAGTAGCTGCCCTGCCGCTCGCCGGCGGGGGTGGAGCCGAGCACCAGGTTGTCATACACGTCGAGCTGAAGGTGAACGCCGGTGCCTTCGTCGATGTTGATGGTGGGCTCCAGGCGCAGGCGCATGTTGCCCCCGGAGATGGTGTCATCGCAGGCGCCGTTCAGATCCGAGTTGCACGACAGCGCTTGCGGAAACGGCGCGCCACCCACGGCAGGATCGTCGTTGAAGCCCAGGTTGAAGTTCTTGAACCAGTCGGTGCGCAGGCGGTAGTAGCCATCCACCTCGAGGAGCTTCCACCGCTTGCGCTTGCCGCGCGGCGACGGCAGGACCGGCGTGGTGGGGAGCTGCCCCTGCGCCTTGGGCGCGGCCTCGGCGACGCCCTCTTTCTTCTCTTCGGCTCCACCTGGGCCGCCAGGGCCACCGGGACCGCCAGGACCACCCGAGGGCAACCCAGGAGATCCCTGCGCGTGGGCCAGCGAGGGCGCGAGCACGAGGGCCAGGCCCAGCGAAAGTCGACGAAAACTAGATGCGCTCATGAAAGTCTCCCAGAGCCGATGGACAGATCCCCGATGGCCTCTTGCGGCTGGCGCCCACCTGGCGCAAGCCGGGCCGGGCGCGCGCTGGCCCGACTCGAGAAACCCCGAGAAGGGCCGAAAAGAACAGGGGAAATCGGAGGATGTGCCATCGCAGAGGTCGCGGACTATAGACAGGGGGGTGGGTCGGGTCAATTCGATGAGGCCGGTTTGGCGGGGGTTGCAGCGCCGCGGGGGGGCTGGGCTCGTGGCCGACGTGCATGGACGCGGAGGCCCAGGTGTTTGTTGGCGGACTTGCCCGCCAGTGCGCTAGCTTGCATGCGATGCCCTTGGACCGACGGCCCTGGCTTTGTGTTGCCTGCTGGGTGGGGATTGTCACCTCGTGCGGCCCCGCGATCCGCCCGGTGACCCCGCCGCCGGAGCCCCAGGGCTCCCCCGCTCCTCCTCGGGCAGCGGCGGCGGAGCCGGTGCGGCCCGGGCGGCGGATCTTGGTTGGCGAGATGTGTCCGCTTGGCGCGGCCGGCCGGCCCAGCCTCGCCCCGTTGCTGCTGCGCGGGGTGCAATGGACGGACGAGCCGGCAGAGGTGGGCGCGGCGATCTCCCATGGCGAGGCCACCCGGTTCACGGTCTTCGGCGTGGACGGCAAGCGCGCGGGGGTGTTCGAGGCCCTGGGGCTGGCGGAGGTGGGCCTGCCGCAGGTGGTGGCCGCCGGCAGCTACGCCGGGGCCGGTCCGTGTACTCGCGCGGGCGCCAGCAGCGTACGGCTCGAGGAGCCGGCGTGTCAGCCAGCGACCCGCGGCTGCGGCATCGCGGTGGCGGCGCTGGGAGACAAGGTGGACACCTGGGAGTGGAAGGCCGGCGGCGCCTGCACCAGCGGCGACGTCCTGGCCATCGATGTCGACGGCGACGGCGTGGTCGAGGCGTTCCCGATCGCCGGTCTGCTCGACGCGGTGCGCGGGCCCGCCGAGTCGCTGGAGGCGCGGGCCCAGGCGGTGACCTGCGCGCCGTCCTTCGCGGTGTTTGGCCTGCGCATCGCGCCACCGCCGGAGAACGGCAAGGCGGCGGACCCGCGGTACGTGGTGCTGGTGGATGTGCTGGCGGTGGTGGACTTCGACGACGATGGCCGTCGAGAGGTGGTGCTGGGGCTGCGCTACCCGGACCAGCGCACGATCGCGATCTACGGCGCGGGCGAGTCGCCTTCGACGCTGCAGCTCATCGGCGAGGCCACGTCCTGGGTGCGCTGAGCTGGGGCCGCGCTGTACCGGAGCTGCGCAGCCTGGGCGTCGAAGTAGGGCGGATGACGACACCGTGCGCCGCTCGACAGCGGCGGCGCGGCGGTCGGCTCGGCGATGGTTTCTGTGGCAGCCGCGGCGCGCGGTTGCGGTAGCATGAGCGCATGGGTACACAAGGCCTCTTCCCGCCGACCCTCGCGGCTGCGCTGGCTGCGCTGGCGGCGGGGGTGTTGGTGACAGGCGGCTGCTCGGATCCCACCGGCGTGGTGATCTCGGTGCGCGGGGCCAAGGACGCCAAGGAGCTGTGGCTGGGGGTGGGGGAGAAGGCCGACGGCAGCCGCTACCTGCCAGCCGACGAGACCGGGCGCCTTCCGCACCAGGGCCCATTTGACGACGGCTTCGAGATCTACCTGAGCCGCGCCGAGTTGCTGGCGCAAGGCCAGGTGCCGCTGGTGCTGGACGCGATCACCCAGCCCGGCGCGGGGCCTCTCGACATCCTGCGCGCGACGTACTTGCTGAAGGCAGACGCGAACGAGCTGGTGGAGGTGCAGATGGCGCCGACGACGATCGGCCCGGGCCGCTGGGTGTGCTACGGGCAGGCCGGCGAGCGCGACGGGTTCACCATCGCCGACGGCCCGTCGCACCAGGACTGCGATCGCGACGGGTGGGGGGCCGAAGATCCCGACGACGCGGATCCGCTCTCGGTGCCACGCAGGGAGCCAACCACAGCCAGGGGAGAACCTCTTGCCGGGGTTGCGGGACCTGGATCCAGGGTGCGGCTTCGACTTCGGGGCCGGGATCCGGCGTCTCCCGGCGGACTTCGATGGCTGCGGAAGCTGCCTGTTGACTGAGCTGTCAGCCATCAACACTTGTCTGGAATCAGGAGCTCGTGTCCGCTGCTCGATCCAGGGGAATGTCGGAGCGGTCAAGGTGTCGACCATCTCTGACCGCCGGAACCCTGACTGGGAGCTGGTGCGGCTGTGGCCGTGGCCGCTCGCACGAGTCAACGGCTACTTCGCGCCGTCGAACGAGGCGCCAGGTGACTGGTCGGTGATCTTCTCCAGGACCGACGCGCTCATTGCCAACGGATGGTTCCTGCTCACGGATCGCGCGCTCTCGGCGCCGGTGCCCACGGTGGTTCGCGTGGAGTTCGGCGACAACAAGACAGAGTGCAAGGAGATCTGACGCCGCCGTCCGACGACCGTCAGGCGAGCGCCTGCTGTACAGTGGGAGGCCATGCGGGATGATCTCGGCCAGCTCCTGTGGATCGGCTTCGAGGGGACGACGGTCTCGGCGGAGCTGGCCGCCGCGCTGGCGGCCGGGCGGTTCGGCGCCACCATCGTGTTCGCCCGGAACCTGGTCGGCGGCGGTCGCAGCGCGGACGGTCAGCGCACGCCGGTCGACCTGGACGCCACCTGCGCCTTGACCGCGGGCCTTGGGCTCGCGGCGCCGGATGGCACGCCGGCCCTGGTCGCCGTTGACCAGGAGGGCGGCACGGTGCAGCGCGTGCGCGAGCCCGCGACGGTCTGGCCGCCGATGATGGCGCACGATCAGCACGCCGCGCCCGCGGACGTGGCGCTGGCGCGCGCGGTCGGCGAGGCCATGGGGCAGGAGGTCGCGGCGCTCGGCTTCGACCTGGACTTTGCCCCGGTGCTCGATGTCCACACCAACCCGGATAACCCGATCATCGGCGCGCGCGTTTGGCACCAGCGCCGAGACGGTGACCCGGCGCGCGCTGGCCTTCGCCGAAGGGCTCGCCGCCGCCGGCGTGCTGTCGTGCGGCAAGCACTTCCCCGGGCACGGCGACACCAACCTGGACAGTCACCTGGCGCTGCCGCGCATCGATCACGACCTGCCGCGCTTGCTCGAGGTGGAGCTGGCGCCGTTTCGCGCCGCCGCCGCCGCCGGGCTGCCGATGTTCATGACCGCGCACGTCGTGTTCGCCGCGCTCGACCCCACGCGCCCCGCCACCATGTCGCCGCGCGTGATCTCCGGGCTCTTGCGCGGCGAGCTGGGATACCAGGGGCTCATCATCTCCGATGACCTCGACATGCGCGCCATCGCCGACCACTACGGCGTCGCGGAGGCCGCGGAGGCCGCGATCCGCGCCGGGTGCGACGTGCTGCTCCTGTGCCGCGATCCGGCGCACCAGGATCAAGTGGAGCGCGGGCTCACCCTGGCGGCGGAGAAGGACTCCGAGCTGCGGCGGCGAATCGGAGAGTCCGCGGCGCGGGTGCGCGCGGTCAAGCAGGTCGCCAAGCAGGCGCGCGCGGCCCGGCCTCCGCGCGAGGTCGTTGGCTGCTCCGCCCACCGTGAGCTGGCTCGGCGGCTCGGCGGCGGCTGAGCTGGCTCGGCTGGCTCGGCGGCGGCCGAGCGCCGGCTCGTCGTCGCGCCGCGGGCCCTCGCGCGGCGCCGCTCAGCGAACCAGCAAGCCCTCTATGATGAGCAGCAAGAGCAAGAGGCCCGCCACCGCGTGCCAGAGCTCGACCCGCCGGGTGCCGCGCTCCGCCGGCTGGTTGCTGCCGCTGCCCGAAGGTGGCAGGGCGTCGGCCTCGGCGAGCGTCAGATCCGACCCGCGCGGATCGATGTTGACCGCGAAGTCCAGCTCCTCCCGCGCGCCGGTGGCGCCGGTGGCGTCGGTGCCGATGACGTGATAGATGCCCGGCTCGTCGGTGCGCGAGAACCGGATGGCGCTCTTGCCGGCGAGCCGCTCGCCCTCGTAGGTGAACGTGCCGGTGGGGCCGCGGACCTCGAGCTTGGTCAGATCTGCCGTGGGCAGCGAGATCGTCGTCCCCACCAGGTGCTCGCGCTGTCCGCCCGGCGCGTGCTGCCGGGCCAGGTGTCGCATCGCCTGCTGCATCAGCGGCAGGAAGCCGGCGTGGATGGGCAGGTCGTTCCACTCGCGATCGATGGTGGAGGTGTAGAGCAGCACGCGCCCCGCGCCCTGGGATGCCTCGATGAGCGCCGCGGCGCCGTTGGTGAAGCGGGCCAGCACCTTGCGATCCGCGGTGTCCGTGGTGGGCCCAAGCAGGGAGATCTTGCGAAAGCTGGCCTCCGCCAGCTCCGGCGCGTCCTTGGAGAACGCCGAGAAGATGGGGTGATCTGCCTGCCACTTGACCAGGTGCAAGGCGCGGCTCGCCTGCTCGCCCGCGCTGGCGCCCCAGGTCGGCTCGATGGGGTCGCGCAGGCCCTGGGGCAAGAGCGGCAGCATGGTGCGGTCATACGCGGCGGCGTCGACCCGGTCGCCCGGGGCCAGAAACAGCCCGCCGCCGCGCCGGATCCACTGCGCGATGGCCGCCACCTTTTGCTCTGACAGGGCGGCGACGTTGGCCAGCACCAGCACGTCGAACTCGGCGAGCGAGAGCTCGCCCAGCTCGTCAGCGGTCACGGTCTGCACCGCGTTGCCACTGTCCGATCGATCTCCGGGGCGCAGCGCCGCCTCGAGGTAGAACAGCTCGTCATCGTGCCGGGTGGTGCGCGGATCGCCGTTGACCAGGAGGACCCGGACGTCGTCGCGCACGTAGGCCTGGGCTCGTCGCTGGTCGTCGATCTCCAGCGGGTCCCCGGCGAGCCGCGCCACCACCTCGCCCACCCGCGCGCCTGGTGGCAACGTGGCCAAGAAGCGCTTGCTGCGCTTGTCCCCGGCGGGGATGTCCAGCACGCCGCGCGCCACCACCGCGCCGTCCACCGACAGCGACACCTCGACCGCGCTGGCGTCGACGCTGGCGAAGTTGCCCACCTCGACGACGATGGCGATGCCGCGAGGGCCGGTGGCGGGATCCGGGGTCACCGTGAGCTGGGTGATGGCGCGGTTGGGCAGCTCGGCGCCGCGGCGCAGATCTACGACCTGGAGGGTGGGGCCGTCTTTGCCCCACGCGGTGGCCGCGCCGGACAGCCCGCCGCGGGCCAGCAGCGAGAGCACGAACACCGTCTTCTGCTGATGATTGGAGGCCAGCAGGAGCTGGGCCGCTCGGCGCAAGGCTCGCGTGGTGTCGGCCGGGCGCGCGCGCGGCGCGATGGCCTTTAGCTGATCGTGCAGGCGCAGGTGATCGCGGGTCAGCTCGGCGCTGTGATCGGCGCCCTCGGAGGCCCGCAAGATCGCCACCTCGGCCTCGGGGCCAAGCTGGCGGAGCACGCGATGCGCCTCGTCCACCGCGCGGCCTATCCAGCGCGTGCCCACCACCGTGCCGGCGGCGAACGAGTCGTCGATGATGAGCACGGCGGCCTGCGGGCCTCGCACCACCGCCGGCCCGCGGCGCTGGCACGAGGCGAACGGCTTGGCGATGGCCAGCGGGATGGCCATGCACAACAAGATCCGGACCGCCAGCAGCAGGCGCTCGCGCAGCGCGAAGCGGCGCGCGGTGCGGCGCTTGCTGGCCAGCAAGAACTCGAGCGCGGCGAACTTCACCACCTTGGCGCGGCTGCGGCCGATGAGGTGGATCGCGATGGGCACCGCGGCGGCGACCAGGCCAAGGAGCATGAGCGGCGTGAGAAACCCCATGGCTAGCGGGGCCTCCGTGCGCCGCCGGGGCTGCCTGCTGGCGCGGTCACGCGCGGCCCCACGCCGCCAGCGCTGCGCCCGCCGCGCCCGCCGCCGCGAGGCACGAGCTGGCTGCGCGCGATGAGCAGCTCGAGCACCGCCGACTCCACCGGTCGCTCCGTCGACAGCAGGTGGTAGTCGACCCCCGCGTGGGTCAGCTCGCGCCGGCTGCGCTCGAGAAACTCCTTCATCCGCGCCAGGTACTGCTCGCGGATCGCGGTGGGGTTGGTCAGCATGCGCTGCCCGCTCTCCAGCGACTCGAACTGGGTGAGGCCTTGATACGGGAAGGTCTGCTCGTGCGGATCGAGCACGTGCAGCACCGAGACGTCATGGCGCTGCGCGCGCAGGTCGGTCAGCGCCTCGGTCACCTCGCTGTCGGCGTCGAACAGGTCGGAGGCGACGATGACCAGCGCTCGCCGGCGTCGGCACAGCTCCGCCACCTTGCGCAGCGCGGCGGCGGGGGACTCGTCGCCGCGCCCGCCGCGCGCCAGCAGCCCCTCGATGACCGACAGCAGGTCGCCCTGGTGCGTGGTGCGCGCCCGGGCCGGGACCACCACCTCCACGCTGCGGTCGCCGGAGGCCACGAGCCCGACCTTGTCTTGCTGCGCCACCGCCAGATGGGCCACCGCCGCCAGCGCCATCGCCGCGTAGTCGAGCTTGCGCAGCCCGCCGCCCGCGAAGTCCATGGACGCGGAGGTGTCCAGCACCAGGTACACGGTGAGCTGGGACTCCTGCTCGAACTGCTTGACGTAGTACCGATCGAGCTTGGCGTAAGCCTTCCAGTCGACGTGGCGCAGCTCGTCTCCAAACCGGTACTCCTTGTGCTCCGCGAACTCCACCGAGGAGCCGCGCATCGCGGCGCGGTGCAGACCGGTGAGCGCGCCCTCGACGATCAGCTTGGCGCGCAGCGGCAACGCGCCGAGCCGGGCCAGCGCAATCGGATCGAGCAGCTCTTGGGACATGACGCGGACGATCTAGGGGATGACGTGAGAGAGCAGGCGATCGATGAGCTCGCCGGCGCGGACGCCCTCGGCCTCGGCGCGGTAGTTGAGGATGAGGCGGTGCTGCAGCGTGGGGCGGGCCAGCGCGGCGACGTCGTCGATGGCGGCGGCGAAGCGGCCCTGCAAGATGGCGCGCGCCTTGGCGGCCAGGATGAGGAACTGAGACGCGCGCGGCCCCGCGCCCCAGGACACGCGCTCGCGGATGAAGTCCGGGGCGGTGGGGGAGGTGGGCCGGGTGGCGCGGGTCAGGGACACCGCGTAGGCGACGACGTGATCCGCGGCCGGCACGCGGCGCACCAGCTCCTGGAGCTGCAGGATGCGCTCGGGAGAGAGCACGCGCGACAGCTCCGGCCGGTACCCCGAGGTCTGCTGGCGGACGATCTGCTGCTCCTCTTCTTCCGTGGGGTAGTCGACGTCGACCTGGAACATGAAGCGATCGAGCTGGGCCTCCGGCAGCGGGTAGGTGCCCTCCTGCTCGATGGGGTTCTGGGTGGCGAAGACCAGGAACGGCAACGGCAGGTCGTAGGTCACGCCGCCGACGGTGACGTGGTACTCCTGCATCGATTGCAGCAGCGCGGCCTGGGTCTTGGGCGGCGTGCGGTTGATCTCATCGGCCAGCACCAGGTTGGCGAACACCGGGCCAGGGATGAAGCGAAACGCCCGCCGGCCGCTGCCGTGATCTTCCTCGAGCACCTCGGTGCCGGTGATGTCGGCCGGCATGAGATCTGGCGTGAACTGGATGCGCGAGAACGACAGGTTCAAGGTCTCGGCCACGGTGGAGATGAGCAGGGTCTTGGCCAGGCCCGGCACGCCGACGAACAAGGTGTGGCCGCGCGCGAACAGCGCGGTGAGCAGGTGATCGATGACCTTGCGTTGCCCGACGATGCGCTTCTCGATCTCGCCGAGGATCTGGCGGTAGGCGTCCGCCAGCTCGGCCACCGCCTCGAGGTCGCTCGAGGCGACGGTGTCGGCGCGCAGATCGGCGCGCGCGGCTGGCGGCGCCGGGGGCTGCCCTGCTGCCTGGTGCAGCAAGGCGACCTCGGCGAGTCGGGGCTCGCGCACGTCGCGCACGTCGGGAAACGGAGGCTTTTGGCTAGGCGATTTCATGGCAGGCGTGCTCAAGGGGAAGCGCGGAGACGGGCGCAGGCTCGCTTCTCTCGTTCGAGCCGGGGATCAGCGAGCTCTCGATATACCTCAGCCAGGCCACAGCGGGTGGTCGGGTCAAAGGGGCTGGTGCGTAGCGCCTGCTCGAAGGCAGCGGCGGCGGCGGACCACTGCTTGCGAGCGGCGTTGGCGATGCCGAGCGTGACCGCCGGCACCGGGTCCGTCTCGTCCAGGTGGGCGAGCGGCGTGGCCAGCTCGATCGCGCGCTCGTGGCGCCCCAGCTCCACCAGGGTGCGAGCCAGCTTGCCGGTCACGTACGGGTCCTGCGGCGACAGCGCCAGCGCCTTCTCGTACTCCACGACGGCGGCGGCGACCAGGTTGCGGCTGCGCAGCATGCCACCGAGGCGCGCGTGCTTGCGCGAGCGCGCCGCGACCTGCTCGAGGCCGATGTTGTCCGAGTTCTTGCCGCCCTTGCCAAAGCGGATCTGCCGCGCCTTGACCAGGCGGGGGGTGGACAGATCCAGGCTGCGGAGCTGGCGTTGCCAGCGCTTGTCGAGCTCGGACCACGGCACCCCGAAGGCGTCGGCCACCGCGCGGCGCGCGCTGCGGCCGGTGGCCTGGGCGGCCAGGATGTCGCGCAGGCCTTGATATCCGACCTTGTCATGGATGAACGAGATCAGGGTGTAGACCTGGGCGTACGCGAGCGCCGCGGCTTCTTGGCTGGGCAGCTTGGCCATGGAAGGGTGCATCTCCTCGAGGCCAATCAGGCGGCGGCGCTTGAGGGCGTTGGTCAGGAGCAGCCGCTCGGAGGCGCTGAGCATCAACTCCGGCGGCGCGCGCCAGCGAGTTTGCTGGAAGCGCGCCAGGCCCTCTTGCAGCCACACCGGCACGCTGTCGCCGGAGAGCCGGCTGACCAGGAGGTGGGTGTACTCGTGCGCCAGCGTGTCCATCCATGGATAGCCAAGGACGGTGGCGCGCGGCGACACCACCATGAGCTTGTTGTACTTCGACAGCGCGATCGTGCCGGTGGTCTCGATCTCGGCCTCGGTCAGCGGCGAGAGCCGCGCCAGATCGGATGGGCTGCCTAGCAGCTCGACGCGGATCGGGTCGCCTGGGCGCAGGCCCAGATCGTCCCCGATGGCGCGCCAGGCAGCGTCGAGCACCTCGCCGGCGAGCTCGGCGATGGCCTCGTCGGCGCCGGGGGCGTGGCGGATGAGGAAGTGCCCGCCCGCGGACCGCGTCTCGAGGAAGTCCTTGGTCAGCTCGCTGGCCGAGGTGGCCAGGCGGCGCGTGGCCCCCACCGAGCCGCCGAGCGCGGCGTCGGGGAGCCCGGTCAGCTTGGCCGCCGCGCCGGCGTAGTCGCCCTGGTGGAACAGCAGCTCGGCGCGCAGCCAGCGGACCTCCGCGGCGTCCGCGGAGCGCCGCTCCAGCTCGGACAGCGCCAGGGCCGCCTCGGCGTAGCGCGAGGACTCGAGCAGCCGGGAGGTGCGCAGCAGCTCGCCCGAGAGGGTGGCGTCGCGCCGGGCGCTGGCCGGCGTGGTCAGCCCAGTGAGCCCGGCCAGCACGCCCACGGCGGCCAGCACGCCCAGGGCGAGCAGGACGAGCAGCGTCGATGCGCCCGCGAGCCGTCGTGGATGGTCGGCGCGGCGGATCATCGGATGAGCTCCTGGTAGTAGCGGCGGATCATGTCGTCGTAGCCGGACGGCGCCTTCTTCTTCATCGCCTCGAGGATGTCCTCGCGGAACTGCTCGGGGGCGCGGTACTCCTCGGCCCCGGGGATGCGGATCGGCTCGTCGCCGATGCCCGCGCCCTCCTGGCGCTGGCGCGCTGCGCCCTTGGTGCGCCGATTGGCCTCGGCCAGCGCGTCAGAGGCGGACCGCGCGGCCTGGCGCGCCCCGGACGGATCCATCGCCCGCATGCGGCCCTCCGCCGAGGCCATGTGATCGAGCGCGGACTGCAGGCGCTGCCCGACCTCCTTGCCGGCGTCGCCGGGCAGCTCATCGCCGAGCTGCTTGGTGCGGTCCCCGAGCCGCTTGCCGCGCTCCCGGCTCGCCGCCTGGCGGCGCCGGAGCACCTCGAGCGCGCGCTTGTCTTCGGCCGACAGCACGTCGCGCGGGGCGGGGGCCAGCTCGCTCAGGGTGTCCACCAGCTCCTTGGCCACGGGCCGGGCTCGCTCGGCAGCCTCGAGCGCGCGCTCGGTGTCGCTGGCGAACACCGAGCCGGGATCGTCCTCGAGCGCCGCGTCGAGCTCGCCAGCGATGGTGTCGATGCTCTGCTTGGCCTGCTTGGCCATGGCCAGCGCCTCGGCCAGATCTCCGTCGTCCACCATGTTCTCGAGATCGACGAGCCGGCGCTGCACGATGTCCAGCTCTTCCTGGGCAAACGGGGTCAGCCCCGCCTCTGGCATGGCCGCCAGGCGCCGCCGCAGCTTGTCGAGGAGGCCGGCGATCTTCTTGGCTGCCTCTCGCTGGTTGTCCTCGGACAGCCGCTCGATCTTCGCGGCGTACTCGTCGAAGATCCGGCTGGCCTCGGCGGCGATGTCATCCTGATCGCGGGCCAGGTCCGCGAGCTCGTTCATCACCTCGTCGAGCTTGCGCTGCTCCTCGCCAAACCGATCGCCGCGCAGCGCGTCGAGCGAGCCCTCGAGCGAGCTGGTGGTGCGGCCCAGCTCGCTCGAGCACTGCTGGAGCTTGGCCTGCGCCGCCTTGGTGTCGCCCGCGGCGAACAGCTTGCGCACCTCCGCGGTGCAGCTAGCCTGGGAGCTGTCGTCGAGCGCGTCGCGGTGGACGAACTGATCGAGCACGTCCTGCGGCATCGCGCTGCGCTGGTCGGCGAGCTGCGCCATGGCGGCGTCGAGCGCGCGTAGCTCGCGTTCGATCTCCGCCTTGAGGCGAGGATCTTTGGTGCGCGCGTGCTGCTCCAGCAGGTCTCGCAGCCGGCGTTGGTGGCCGGCGACCTCGTCGACGAGGTCGAGCATGCCCTCGAGCCGCTCGCGATCCAGCCAGTCCGCGAGCAGGGTCACCCCGTCCTCGAGCTCGCCAACCAGCTTGGCGTCGGTGGCCGCGAAGCGCCCTGCCGGCAGCCTCACGTTGGGCTTGCCCTTGGCCGGCGCCAGGAGGCGCGCCTCGGCGGTGCGCCACTTGTCCAGGCGCTCCCGCAGGCCGGTCAGCACCTTGCGCAGCGCCGGGCTCGCGTGGACGTCTCGCTCGTAAGCGGCGCTGAGCGTCCCCAGCTCCACCACGACCTCGGCGGTCTTGTCGGTGATCTCGTCGCGTTCGGCCAGATCGTCTCCGGCGAGCACCAGCCGGCGTCCGAGTACGGTGAGCATGTGCTCGGCGAGCTCCTCTTGCTTGGCCAAGGTCTGCTCGTGGCGCTCGCGCGGGCTCACCACCTTGAGGCGAAGCTCGCGCGAGCGTCCCACGTTGGGCCCGGCGACGTTGTCCGTGTCTCGCACCTCGAGCCAGTAGCGGACGTCCGCGCCCGCTGGCAAGGACACCTCGGACATGTCCCAGAGGATCTTGCCCTGCGCCCGCTGCGCCGCCGCCTCCATCAACGGCACTGGCTTCTTGCCGTGGTCCGCGCCGGACTCCCACACCAGCTCCGCCGCGGCGATGCCGAAATCATCCTCGGCCACGAACGCCAGCTCGATCTGTCGCAGGTTGCTGACGTCGAGCGAGTCAGCGGGGGCGATGAGCTGCACGGTGGGGGCGGTGTCGGCCTGGGCCTCCACGCTGCGCGCGCTGGCCTCGAGCGTCCGCCGCCCCATGGAATCGGAGACCGCGAAGCGGTACCGCCCGCTGCGCGAGATCCCGAACTCGGAGCGCACCAGGTCGCCGGTCGCGATGGCTGGGATCCTGGTGGCGGTGCCGTCGTCGCTCTCGAGCACGATCTCCACGCTGGCCGCTGGCACCAGGAGCCGCGCGGTCACCGCCACGCGGGTGCCCACCAGCGCGCTGATATCGCCGGCGGTGGAGTCGAGTTGGAGCGGCGCGCGGCGGCTGTACTCGGGGAAGTTCAGGGTCAGATCGAGATCCCCGACGATGGGGATGCTGGAGAGCACCTGCGCATCGAAGGGCAGGTGCCGAGGCACCAGCAGGTGTTGCCAGCCAGCGGTCATCTTGCCCGGCGCCAGTGCCCACATGGCGGCGTGGCCGAGCGCGGCGGTTGCTGCCACCGCGGTGGCGCGCTTGAGCCAGCGCTGATCCAGCAAGGCGTGGGGCCGGAGCTCGGCCAGCCGGCGCTCCGTGCTCGCGCGCAGCGCGGCGGCCAGCTCCGGCGACCACGGGCTTCGCTCGGACAGCGCGCGCGCGCGCCGCGGCATCACGCCAGAGTCGTCTGCGGCGCGGCCGGCCGACTCAGCGGGGCCATCTGGCGCCGCCAGCTCCTGCTGCTGCGAGAGCTGCACCGTGGACAGCAGGTCCGAGGCGATGCTGCCGGAGCGCGTGCCCACCCAGCGCGCCACCGCTGCCTGCCCGGAGAACCGGCGCCGCACCGCGAAGCCGCCGAGCACCAGCGCCGCGATCACCGCGCACGCCGCGATGAGACCAGCGGCGCCGAGGATGGCGAACGAGGTCGTGCGCGCCGGAGTGAAGATCCACGCCAGCACCGGCAAGATCGCGGCCACCACGGAGAGGAGGGCGAGCGTGTAGAGCGTCGCGAGCTGGCCTGCGGTGCGCACGAGGAGCGCGCGCACGTCGGCCAGGAACGACTCTACAGGGGTCGAGGAGGGGCCCACGGCGCTCGCAGCATAGCAGGCGACATAGTGCATCGCGACCGAGATCGCGACAACGATTCGGCGCGTGTCGACGTGATCGCGTCCTCGCGGTTCACGGCGCGCGCCGGGGCGCCGCGGGCCGCCGCTGGTCACCGCTGGTCGCTTGGCGGTCGCCTGGTGGTCGCCTGGCGGTCGCCTGGTGATGTCCTGCGGTCCGTGCTCGCGGCCGTCACCAGTCCTGACCGGCTGCGCCGTCGTTGCGGCCAGCGTTGCGGTCCTCGGTGTGGCGCTCGGGGGGCCGTCAGCGTTGCGGCCCTGGGCGGCCCTGGGCTGCCCGGTCGGCTGGGTCTGCGGGCCTCGCGACGCGCGATCCCCAGCCCCTGAGCACACATGACTACCTCAGGCGCGCATCGAGGCTGAACTCGAGGCTGAACTCGGGCGCCCGGTGGCTTCAATGCTGGGCGAGACGCGATGTCTCGCCGGTTCCCATCGCTTGATTGGCAGGGGTGTTATAACGTCCGCCGAGTGAATAAGCGCTCGCACGTGGCGTCTTTCTCGACGCACCATGGCACACCAGACGATCGAGAGCTGGTTTCTGCGGCGCAACGCGGTGATCGCGAGGCGTTCCGGGTGCTCTTCGAGCGGTATCAACGTCGTGCCTATGGACTTGCTTACGGGGTCCTGCGCAGCCAAGACGACGCCATGGACGTGGTGCAGGACGCTTTCATCAAGGCTCATCGATACCTGGACCGGTTTGAGGGAACGTCTTCTTTTTTCACCTGGCTCTATCGCATTGTCATGAACCTCGCCATCGACCATATCCGCAAGCACCGCCGGCACCAGCCGGTGGACTTCACCGACGCCGCGGTGAGCGAGCATGCAGACCAGGTGGCCGAGGAGTCGCTGCTTCCCAAGTTCCTGGGTGGCCATCCGGGCCGCGCGCTGCAAGACAAGGAGATCCGGACCCGGATCGAGCAGGCGCTGGGCGAGCTGTCTGACAACCACCGGGCGGTCCTCATCATGCGAGAGGTCGAGGGCCTGTCGTATGAGGAGATGGCCGAGGTGATGGCGTGCTCCAAGGGCACGATCATGTCGCGGCTGTTTCATGCGCGGCGCAACATGCAGCGCCGCCTGCTGGATCTCATCGAGCACCCGTCGGCGGAGCTGCTCGCCGATCTGGGGCTGGCGGAGCCGACGGCGCCGGCCGCCGCACCGGGCAACACGGCCAACGCGGGCGTCGCGCCGGGCAACGCGCCGGGCAACGCGGCCGACGCGCCGGCTCGGCCAGAGAAGAAGTCCTCGGCTGGAGGTGGGTCGTGAAAGCCCCCAACAAGATACGCGATCTCGAGCTCATGCTGCACGTCGACGGCGAGCTGGAGCCGAGCGAGAGCCAGCGGCTGGAGGCGCACCTGTCCGAGGAGGTCTCCGACGAAGCCTCCGACGCCTCCGCTCAGCCGGCAGGCGATGCGCGCGCGCTCGCCGCCGTGGCGCGCGCAAAGGTTCTGGCCGTGCGCGAGCTGGGAGATCTGGTGCGCGGGCACGTCGAGCTGGCGACAGACGACGCCGAGCCCAAGCTGGCGGGGATGTGGGCAGAGCTTGGCAAGCGGCTCGACAACGAGGGCGCTCCCGCCCCACGGCCGGTGTCTTCCGGCGGCTTTGGCAAGTGGCTGAGCCAGTGGTTCGAGCGGTACCGCGGTCACCTGTTGACCGGGACGCTGAGCGCAGGGGCGGTGGCCGCGCTAGCATTGCTCTTGCGCCCCGGGCAGCCGGAGGTGGTCGTCAAGGACGGCGATGCCCCCGTCCCGGCGACGATGGCCTCCGCGCCCCCGGAGATCGAGGCGCTCGATGTTCCCAACGGCACGGGTACCGTGCTGACGCTGGAAGATGAAGACGGCGCGGCCGCGATCGTGTGGGTCACGCCAGATGATGTGGAGGATCTATGAGCTCGAGATGGGTTTCGCTGCTGGTGCTCGCGCTGGCGACCGCCGTGAGCCTGCCGGCGCTGGCTGAGGAGTCTGTGGAGTGCAGCTTCCTGGAGATCCGCGCAAGTTCGACGGATAGCCCCTCGCTGGCGGCCGAGCTGCGGCCGCTGGAGAAGAAGCTCAAGCGACCGCCGTTCTCGTCGTGGAACACGTTCGAGCTGCTGTCGAGCGTCAAGACGACGTTGCCGCTCATCAAGGCGCAGACGCTCAAGCTTACCTATGGTCAGGCCACCGTGCTCTATCGCGAATCCACGGAGAGCAAGAAGAAGCGTCGGATGGCGCTCACCGTGGTGATGGACGACCAGGATGGTAAGCGCGTCATCGACATCAAGTTCAACGTCGAGGCCGACGACTACTTCGCGGTGGGCCGTTCGCTCAGCGGCAAGAACGGTCACGTGCTGGCGCTGACCTGTCACTGAGTGATTCCCCGCGAGCCGCGGGCTCGCCCGCTCCCCAGGTCGCTCGGCGGCACTGCCCCGCGCCCGCGGGCTGCACTTCGGGCCCCGACCTGCCGCCGGGCTGCGGCAGAACGGCTCGGGAGCTGCTATACCCGGGGCCCTCGGATGTGGGTCAATCAGCAACGCTCGAACCGCCGCTGGGTGGTGCTCGGTCTGGTGTCGGTGGTGCTGTGCGCCGCGCTGATGGTCGGGGTGTTCGTGCTCTATCCGCTCATCGGCGAGCGGACGCTGCAGCAGAAGCTGGCGGAGCTTGGCAAGCGACTGGATCGCACGATCATCGCCGACATCGACGTCGGGTTCGGATCGGCGCAGCTCCGCGACCTGCGGGTCTCGGGCGCAGGCGACGGCAAGGCGCCGCTGCTGCACATCAAGAAGCTGGTGGTGAAGTTTCGCGGCTTTCGCGCGATGCTGGGCGACATCGAGCTGGATCGCGTGGAGGCCACCGGCGTCGCGGTGGCCGTCCGGCGCGACGTGCGCGGCGATAACTTCTCCGATCTGGTCGACAAGGTCCGGGGCAAGGGGGAGACGGCCACCGCCGGATCGGCCGGCGCTTCGCGTCGGCTGGTGCCGCGCACCGCCGAGGTTAGCGCCATGAGCGTGACCTTCGAGGACGGACCGGCGGGCGTCGCGGTGGAGCTGCCGGAGATCGCTGGCAAGTGGTCAGGCGGAGATCTGGCGGCGCAGATCCAACGCGCCACCGTGGCGTCTTCCACCGGGCAACGCCTGTCGCTGGGCTCGATCACGGTGAAGAAGGCCAAGGCCACGCGGGCGCTGGTGGAGATCGGCAAGGGCGAGGTGGCGCTGTGGCCCAAGATGATGCTCACCGGCGTGACCGGCACGGTGCTGCCCGATCCCAAGGCCGGTCACTATCGGCTCAGCCTGGAGGGTGGGTACGGTGGGGTGGCCGGCACGCTGTGGAAGGCGGTCGGCGAGATCGACCTGGAAGGGAGCACGGCGACGCTCGATCTGTCCGCCGACAAGTTCAACCTGGACCGGCTCGAGCCGATCTTGCAGGGCTCCTATCTCGTGGACTACGCCAAGACCTCGGTGGACGCCAACGTTCACCTGGAGGTCAACCGCGAGCGCGCCGCGTTCTCGGGCAAGGTCCACGTGCGCGATCTCAACGTCGGGCACCCGATGCTGGCGGACCGCGAGGTGCGCCACCTCGACTTCGAAGGCGCGGTGGCGGGAGAGGTGGTGCGAGATCAGCGGACCGCCACGCTGACCCAGGGTGACTTCGTGGCGCGCGGCCTGCCGTTCTCGATCACCGGGCAGGTGGAGATCCCTGGCGGCAAGGAGGCCGACGGTTCCATTCGCGAGGCGCCCAGGTACGCCGCTCACCTGATCATCCCGCCGATCGCCTGTCAGGCGGTGCTCGCGTCGTTGCCCACCGAGATGGTGCCGTACATGAGCGGCTACCGGCTCGGGGGGACGTTCGCGACGGATCTGCAGGTCCGCGTCAACTTCGCGAACCTGCAGGACACCGTGCTGGAAGGCTCGGTGGGCATCCGCAACTGCCGGGTGAAGGAGCAGCCGGAGGTCTCGCCCAAGCGGCTGACCTCGCAGTTCGAGCACTACGTGGAGGTGGAGAAGGACCAGTGGCTGTCCTTCATCGTCGGGCCGGACAACCCGGACTTCGTGCCGTACGAGGAGATCTCGCCCCACCTGGTGAACTCGATCATGACCACCGAGGACTCCTCGTTCATGAAGCACCGCGGCTTCATCGTCTCGGAGTTCCGCTCGGCGCTCATCAAGAACCTGGAGGCCGGCTACTTTCGCTACGGCGCGTCGTCGATCACGATGCAGCTCGCCAAGAACGTCCTCTTGTACCGAGAGAAGACGCTGTCGCGAAAGCTGCAGGAGCTATTTTTCACCTGGGACCTGGAGAACACGCTGGAGAAGGAGCGGATCCGAGATCTACTTCAACGTGATCGAGTACGGGCCGGGGCTCTACGGCATCGGCCCCGCGGCCAAGCACTTCTTGGGCAAGGCGGCCAAGGATCTCACCCCGGTGGAGGCGGCGTTCTTCTCGTCGATCTTGCCGGCGCCCAAGCAGCGGTACCAGCAGTACTGCAAGGGCACGCTGACCCAGTGGACGTCGGACAAGATCGAGCGGATCTTGGGCCTGATGTGGAAGCGTGGCCGGCTGACGGAGACCCAGTATCAGGAGGCGCTGGACACGCCGCTTGCCTTCCTCAAGGACGGCAGCGAGAGCGAGGGAGAGTGCCTGGCCAGGCGGGCCCGCGCCATCCGCAAGGCGCGGCCGACCAACCCGCTCAAGCAGTAGGTGGCTTGAGCGCGAACGGCTTGCTGGCGTCGGTGACGCGGGCGCCGTGACGGCGCAGGACCCGCATCATGAGGAGGCCGGTGAGGGCCGCCAGCGCCAGGCCGATGCCCAGCATGCGATAGCGGTAGGCGCCGCCGCGCGCCGGCCGCGGGCTGGTCCAGAACCCTGACGGCTTGCCGACGAGCTTGGGGCGCTCTCTGCCGCGCGGCGCCGGGGTGGCCACCGGCTCCGCGCTGGCCGCTGGCGCGAGCTTGGCGCCGTGGTCCTCGGCAGCGGGGTCGGGGCGGAGCTCGTAGACTGGCTCGCGGGCCGCCGGGGCGGTTGAAGCGGCAGGGGTGGCCGGGGGGGCAGGGGTCGTTGGATCGGCCGGGGCGGCGGCGGGCTCGCTCGCTGGCGGGGCCGTGGGCTGGGCCAACGCGGGGCCTGGCAGAGCCAGCACCCAGCACAGGGCCAACGCCTTCCATGGGTTGCGCATGGAAGGCACGCTAACGGATCGCAGGGGGCGCGGCAAGCGGCGCGCCGTCGCAGCGGGCCGGCGAGAAAGTTGTCCGCCGCTCGCGCCCAGCGGACCATCGCGTCATGCGCGCCATGCCATGCTGGGCTCTGGCGGTGGGGCTCCTGTCGTCGACGCCCGCTGCCGCCGAGGTGCGCGGCGCCGTCGCCGCGGCCGCCGGGGTGCGCGGCACGAGCAGCTACCAGGCAGTGGAAGCCAGGCTCGAGGCGGCGCGGCCTCATTGGCGGATGGACCTGGCGCTGCGAGGCCAGTGGCACGACGGTCGCTGGCGCCGGGAAGACTTCACCACCGCGGCCGGATGGGCGTCCGCGGTGCGCGCGCTCGAGTGGACAGGCGGCGACGCGGAGCTGTCCGCGGCGTTGGCGGCGGGAGGCCTGCGACCGGCGGCGCTGGCGCAGGTCAGCGATGGCGTCGCCGCCGGGCTAGACGACGCGCGGCACGCCGGCGTGCGCGCGCGGCTGTCCACCGCGCGGCTCGAGCTGCGCGGCGAGGTGGATGACGTGGTGGCGCCGCGGCTCTACCTGGCGTCGGCCACGGCGACGCTGGCGCGATGGGAGCTGGTGGCGGCGTCGGCGGTGGGCACCGGTGGCGCGCTGCGACGACAGGACGCCGCGTCCCTGGCGCTGGAGCTGGCGGTGGTGCGCCGGTTCGAGGGGGCCGCGCCTACCAGGCGCGACGGCCCCAGCGACGACCGGGACGACCGCGGCGAGCGCGGCGGACCCAGCGGCGAGCGCGACGGCGATCGCGACGATCGCGGCGAGCGCGACGGACCCAGCGAGCGGGCCAGGCTGGGGAGCGGCGTGGTCGTCGAGCCGCGGGCCGGCGTGCACGCGGTGGCCTTCGCCGAGCTCGCCGCGGAGCCGCGCGGCTGGCACCTGGAGGTGCGCGCCGACGTCCGCGCCGGCACCGGCAGCCTGGGCACGCGCTTTGGGCCGCTGGCGCTGGCGGGAGGGGAGGACGAGGAGCTCGCCGCTGCCCCCGCGCTTGGCGGCGGGATCAGCGGGCGAGTTCACGGCGCGCACGGCTGGGGCGAGGCGGCGTTGCGCCGGGGGCCAGGGGGCGCCGTGGTCAGCGCCCACCTGGCGCTGGCGGTGAGCGAGCGGCTGCACGTGGGGGCGTGGCTGGCCGCGGACCCGCGCCGAGCGCTGGGCGCCGCCGAGGCGAGGGCGTTCGCGGGGCCGCGCTGGGGCAGGTGGCTCAGCGGCACCTTCGCGGCGCTGGAGGTGAGCCGGCTGTCGCGAGTCGCCGAGGAGCAAGCTGCGTCGGCTTCGATGCTGCCGGCGCCGAGCTGGGCGGCGGTCCTGTGGCTCGGCGCAGGAACCTGAGGCCCGGAGCTACAGGCTCCCAAGCCGCGGCTAGCGCGAAGCGGCGGATGTTTCGATGGACGTTACGACCGGCGCTGCGATGGACGCTGGGACGGGTGCTGCAGGTGGTCCGGCAACGGGCGGCCAACGGAGATGGGGTCGACGCCGGTGAGCTCCATCTCGGCGAGGACCCAGCGCTCGATGGCGCTGTGGCGGTCGAGGTCGTCCCACAGGCCGCGCAGGGGGAGGCCGTCGGGATCGAGCGGGGGATCGGCGAGAGATGCGGGTGGTGAGGGTGTGCGGGGAAACGTGGGCGGTGGGGATGCTGGCGGTGCGACGACGAGCGGCGCGGTGGGGACGGAAGGTGCGGGGGCGGGTGCGGCTGCCGCGTCGGCGCGGCGCTGGATGCGCGTGATGGTGGCGGCGGCGTCCCAGCTATCGACGCGCTCGCCGCGCCAGCGGCACTGGCCGGTGGTCGAGGTCAGCGGCAAGGCGGCGTTGGCGGCATGGATCGCCGGCCAGCCGAGCAGCGGCGGCGCGGGGCGCGGCGGCAGCGGGACGACGGCGCGGCCCTGCGGATCTTCGAAGGCGAGCGCGCCAGTGGCGGACTGCGTGATGCGATAGCCGCGCTCGTGGACATACGAGTGGTGGAGCGAGCAGAGCAGCGCCAGGTTGGGCAGGCTGGTCTCGCCGCCGTCGGCCCAGTGCTGCAGGTGGTGGCCCTCGAGGAAGAGGCGGTGATCGCAACCGGGGAAGCGGCAGGTGCGGTCGCGCAGCAGCAAGGCGCGCTTGAGGGCGGCGGGGATGGTGCGGGTCTTGCGGCCGATGGAGAGCGGGGCGGCGTCGGTGGCGGTAGCTGCGGCGACGGTGGCGACGACCAGGCCGCAGTCGCAGGCCAGGCGGCGGGTGGCTTGCGGAGAGAGCGCAAGGTCGGCCTCGACGGTGAGGGCGACTGGCAGCGACGCGCCACGGTCGGTGAAGGAGACGGGCGCGAGAGCCATGGTGGTGGAGGAGATGTTGCTGGCGGAGTCGGTGGAGCCGGTGGCTGAGTTGGTGGTCGCGGCGGTTTGCTGCAGCAGCGCCACGGGCACGGTGACGATCAACTCGACGGGCGAACGCTCGGCGCTGCTGCCCCGCGCATAAGTGTGGACCAGAGCCATCAGGCCATCGGCGCGGTTGTACGGGCGGCGCGTGGTGGTCGTGGTGGGGAGGCTCCGCGTCTCCGCGGAAACGTCCGTCGCTCGCTCGGCAGGTGCTGGCGCTTCCGCGGAAACGTCCGCAACCTCCACGGAGACGTCCGCCGGCTCGCGCGTGCAGTCCACCGCCGCTTGCTGCAACACTTGAAGCAGCAGCGCGGCCTCGTCGGGGCGCAGGCAGGCCTTGACGCACACCATGCCAGAGGCCGTCGTGGTGTGCGCCACGTAGCGCTCGCTGTCGTGTGGGCGCGCGGCTCGGCTGGCGGCGTCGGCGCCGAGCACGCCGACCTTGCGGCACACCGTCTCGAGCTGGCTGGCGGTGCAGTGCTGCGCGTAGCCCAACAGCACCGCTTCGGTGGCGGCGGTGGCCACGCGCGTGATGGCGCGCGTCTTGGAATACGAGATCTGTCCGCCAGACAATGCCGCTGATACTTGAGGCAAGGTGTGCAGGGCCCTGGCCACGCGCAGGTGTTCGCGCGCGGTGCCGAGGTCCCAGCCGACTCGCCAGCTCAGCCAGTGGGCGCAGGTGCCAAAGCCTTGGCGGTACCAGCCGCCGGCCGCGTCGAACGTCCGCAGGTCGGCGAGCAGGCGATGCATGGCGGCGTCCAGGTGGACGGCTTGCTCGGCGATGTGTTCGCCGAGCGCTTGAACTTCCTCGACGGAGAGAGGCTCGCTCATGAGGCTTTGTAGCACGGCGGTTTCGGCGCCGGACTTGACGCCTGGCGTGCCCCAGGTGCCGCGGAAGCGCGGGCGGCGATTTTTTCGTGGGGACGCGCAAGTGATAGGGCATGTAGCGCGCGTGGGGGCCGCGGGTGAAGAGATCGCGGCGGGTTGGCGGCGCGGTGGGTGCGCTGACGCGCGGGGTGTCAAGAGGAATGTTTGGTTTTGATATGGATATTGGATAGCAGATCTGAAGTTGGAGAAGGCGTCCGGCAGGCGGACGCAATTTGAGATCGAGATCGCGGAAACGTGGCGTGATCCAAGTCGCAGCGTTTCCGCGGAAGCCTCGGGGCTGTGGACGGTGTCGGGCTATGGACAACCGCGCCCGTCGAGCCTGGGCAGGCGCGATGCGCGTACGCGGCGCGGTTGACCACAGCCCTTGGAGAGGCGCAGGAGGCCCGGTGCAGCAGGCGTACCTGAGAGGGCGGCGCGCCTCTCCACACCGCCGCACAGCCCCTGCTGTTTTCAGAACCCTGAGTTTTTTTGTTTTGTACCAGAACCCAGAACCCGGAACGGATCGCTAGTTGAGCGACAAGGGTGAGCGCGTGCGCGGTGGTTAGGTCAAGCACGGTGGTCGGGTCGAGCACGGTGGTTGGGTCGAGCACGGTGGTTGGGGCAAGCACGGTGGTTGGCTCGAGCACGGTGGTTGGGCGCTCGCCCTCCGGATCCGCTCGCCGAGCGCTTGCCCTCGTTCGCCCGCTCGCGCGCAGCGTGGTGCGCGAGCTCGGTGCGCGGCGGTCGCCGTGGCGTCGCTGTGGCATCGCAGTGGCGTCGCTGTGGCTCAGGGGGGATCTGGGCGCTGCTCGCCTCGGCGCCGGTCTTCGTCGATGGCGGCGAGCGCGTCGCGCAGGCGCTTGCGCCAGTGCTCGGCGTTGAGCGGATCGCTGTCGATGAGCTCGGTGAAGAGGATCATCGCGGTCTCGATGTTGCCATCGAGGTAGGTCGCCTCGGCGTAGCCGATGCGCGCCCGGCGGATCACCGTCGCGAGGCTCGTCGCCGCCGCCGGGGGGGCCTGGATGCTCAGCGCCAGCGCGCGCTCGTACCACGAGGCCGCGGCGCCGAAGGCGAGCCGGCCCAGCGACGCATCGGCCGCGGCGAGCGCCCAGCGCGCGGCGTTGGCGAAATCTCCGGCGAGGTGCCAGTGCTCGGCCAGCGCCGGGAACGAAGGGCGCGGGCCGGCCGCGTGCTCGAACCAGGTGGCGAAGCGGGCGTGCAGGCCGCGGCGCTCGCCGTCCTCGATCGCGGCGTAGCCAGCTCGTCGCAGCAGCTCGTGATAGTAGCCATACGTCGCCTCGCCGCGCTGGGAAGGCGCGGCGCGCAGCACGCGCTCCGCCTCCAGGGCGCGCAGCGCAGACTGCACCTCGCGCGAGGTTAGCTGGGTGACGAAGCGGAGCTGATCGAAGGTGGCGCCGGAGGCCGACGCCGCCACCGCCGCCGCCACCTGGCGCTCGGCCAGGGGCAGGCGAGCGAGGCGGCGGTGCGCGACGCCGCGGCTTGGCCGGTCGTGGCGATCGGCGGCGTCTCGCGCCAGCACGTCGGCCAGGTAGGGGTTGCCCGCGGCGTCGCTGGCGATCTGGCGGTACTCGTGGTCGGGCAGGCCGGGCACGGCGCTCTCCGCGATGGCGCGCAAGTCCGCTTCGCCGAGCGGCTCCAGGTCAAGCCGCTCCACGGCCGCGTTGCGGTACGCCAGCTCGGCGATGACGTCGGGCAAGAGCGGCCGCCCTTGCTCGTCGGTGCCGGGCTCGGTGGTGCAGGTGGCGAGGATGGTCACCGGTCGGTCGAGCTGCAGCAGCATGGCGATGAGCTCGACGCTCTCGGCGTCAGCCCACTGCAGGTTCTCGATGGCGATGACGGTGTGATAGCCCTGCCGATCCATGGGCTGGCCGACATCGGCGTGGCGGGCGATCAGCTCCGCCATGCTCACCAGCGCGCGCTCACGCTCGACATGCAGGTCCACCGCCGGGGGCGTGGAGTCGATGACGATCTGCGACAGCGGCTCAGCCAGCGCCGGGAACACGCGGGCGAGCGCGGCGGCAAACGGCAGGTCATCGAGGCGCCGCTCGCTGTCGGCCAGCGCGTCAGCGAGGTCGTCGACGATGGCGTCGAACGCGCGGTACGGCACGCGCTCGCGCTCGTGGCAGTACCCTCGCCAGACCAGGTTCTTCTCGGGCGGCAGCCGGGCCACCGCGTAGGTCATGAGCGTGCTCTTGCCGATCCCGGCGGCCCCGGTGATGAGCACGAGCTGCGGCATGGTGGGGTGGTCGAGCAGGCGGCGAAGCCGCTCGGACTCCTGCGCGCGACCGATCACCTTGAGCGGCATCGCCGCGGGCTCCGCCACCTCGGCGCCGGCGCGCAGCGCGCGCGCGACCTCTGCCGCCGACGGTCGTCGCTGGGGATCCGCGGACAAGAGCTCGGTGAGCAGGGCGTCGAGCTCAGGCGGGGTGTCCGGGTTGCGCAGGCGCGCGTTGGGGATGGCGAGCCGGCGTTGCTGGCGGGCGATGGAGTACAGCGTGCCGCCAAACGGCGGGCTGCCGGTGCAGAGCTCATAGCCCACGACGCCAAGGGCGTACAGATCGAGCGCGGGGCTGACCTGCAGGTGCTCGATGTACTCGGGGGCGAGATAGGCCGCGGTGCCCACCAGGTGGCCATCGCCGTCGATCGGCTCGAGCGCCTCGGTCACCCGGGCCAGGCCGAAGTCGAGCAGCTTGACCACGCCGTCGCGGGTCACCAGCACGTTCGAGGGCTTGACGTCGCGGTGGACCACGCCGCCGGCGTGCAGGCACGCGAGCCCGGAGGCGAGCTGCCCGAGCACGTCCCGGACCCGATCGAAGTCGACGACCGGCGGCGGCTGGGGCGCGCTGGCTTCGGCCGCGCCCTCGGGCGGCGCGGCTGACCCCTCGAGGAAGGCCGGCGGCAAGGTCTTGGTGCTCGCGATCGAGGCGGTGCCGGAGCCCTCGGCCTGGCTCGCGCTGGACGCGGCGGAGTGATCGCGCGGATCGGCGGACACGTGCTTGCGCAGCGAGATCCCGTCGACGTACTCCATCGTGAAGTAGGCCAGGTGCTTGTGGTAGATGAGGTCGTAGAACTCGACGAGGTTTGGGTGCCGCAGCGACGCCGCCACGCGGAACTCGCGCTTGATGTGCAGCGGCGACATCTGCGGATACGTACACAGCTTGATGGCGACCTCCATGTCGCGCTCGCGGTCGTACGCGAGATAGACCACGCCCATCCCGCCGCGACCAAGCTCGCGGAGGATTCGATAGCGGTCCGAGATCGCCGGGGGTTCGCCAGACACGGAGAGGTGGCGCAACGGTATCACGATGCACCTCAGGCACAGGGTTTAACGACATCAGATCCGAGCACTTGGCTCCTTCTGCTGGGCGCCTGGATTGGACGCAACCTGCGCTGACTCTGGCTGTCCGGACCGTCGTGACGGGCTCGCACGTGAGGCTCTTGGACGCGGCTGCGACACGAAGATGCCGGGACTTCCTTGGTACGACTGGACTTGTGCGCTGGCGGTGTGGCAGCCAGTAGCTGTGCAAGCAGACATCGATCCATGGATCGACCACCACGGCGCCGAGCGCATCTGTCAGGTGCTGGCGCCGTTGCTGACCGCGGAGCGAATCGCGCGCATCGACGAGGTGCTGGCGCTTCGCCTGGCGTCGGTCACCGCGATCGTCGAGGACACCTACGATCCGCACAACGCCGCGGCGACCATCCGGACCGCCGAGGGGCACGGCCTCTCCGATCTGCACGTGGCGGCGCCGCGGGCCGACTTCCGCTCCAAGGGCGTGACGCGGGGGACGGACCGCTGGATCGACGTTCACACCTGGGGATCGTTTCCGGAGGCCGCGACCGCGCTGCGCGCCCAGGGCTTCCGGGTCGTCGCGACCCTGCCCGACGCCAAGGTCGAGCTCTCCACCATCGACGTCTCCGGGCCGGTGGCCGTGGCCTTCGGCAATGAGCACGACGGGCTGTCCGCGGCGGCGGTGGCTGCCTGTGACGACGCGGTGCGCATCCCCATGTACGGCTTCGCCGAGAGCTACAACCTCTCGGTCTCGGTGGCGCTGGCCATCAGCCAGCTCTCGACCCGCCGCCGCGCGCACCTGGGCGCGCCGGGGGACCTGTCGGCGGCGCGCTGCGCTCGGCTGCGCGCGCGCTTCTACTCGCTCAAGCAGCGCGGCGTCATCGGGATCCTCGAGCGCGCCCTTGGCGCGCTGCCGGCCGGCTAGCGCGGCGTGCAGCGAGGGTAACCGGCGCAGGCAGCCCGGGCTGCCTGCGCTGCCCGCGCTAGGGGATCGGCGGTCACAGGCGCACCAGCGAGGGGCGGCTGCGCGCCCAGGGCGGTCCAGTCCGGGGCGCGGCGTCGGCTGCTGCGAGTCGGCCTGCGAGTCGGCTTGCTCGTCGTCGGTGGCCCAGTCGCGGTGGTTTAGCACCTGGCCATCGGCGCGCACCGCGGCGACCGCCTCGAGATCGAGCTCCGCGAACAGCCACTGCGCGCGATCTCGCTCGCCTTGCGCGACCACGCCGTCCTCCGGGAAGCCGCGATCTGGCGGCCCGTACACCCCGGCTTGACCGCGGTTCTCGTCCACCGCGAGGGACCACGGCGCCAGGCCCACCGTCGGAGCCTGGATGACGTAGCACTGGTTCTCCAGCGCGCGCGCCTGGCAGGCCACGCGCACGCGGTGGTAGCCGGCCAGGCTGTCGGTGCAGCTCGGCACCAGGATGACCTCGGCGCCGGCGGCGGCCAGGCGGCGGACCTGCAGCGGGAACTCGCTGTCGTAGCAGATGGCCACGCCCAGGCGCCCAACGTCCGTGTCGATGACGTGCTGTCCGGAACCGGCGACGATGCCCCACCGCTCGCGCTCGAAGCGGGTCATGTGCAGCTTGTCCACGGTGACGTGCGCGCCGCGCGGGCTCCACAGGCGGAGCCGGTTGACGAAGCGCGTGGCGGCGGCCTCCGGCAGGCTGCTGGCGAGCAGGTAGAGGTCGTGGCGCTGCGCGGCGGCGCGGCAGCGCTCATGCACCTCGGGCAGGAGGTCCTGCAGGTCGTGGAGCTGGCGCTCCAGGTCGCCTTGCGCGGCCTGGGACAGCACCGAGGTCAGCTCCATGGCCGCGTACTCCGGTATCACCGCGAGCTGCGCGCGTCCGGCGGCTGCGGCGGCGAGCCAGCGCTCGAGCTTGTCGCCCCAGGCCGCCAGCGAGGCATGGGGCTCGATGGGCCACTGCGCCGCAGCCACGCGCAGGCGCCGCGGCGCGGTCACGTCAGCTCCTTGGTCCAGAACACCATCTCCTTGGCGGTGTCGTGGGCGTCGCCCACGTCGAGCCAGGAGAAGGTGGTGCGCAGCTCGTCTCGCCGCGTGAAGCCGCGCTTGGTCCAGAAGGCGTCATGCGGGATGTACCCCGCGGGCCTGGCGGGGTGATCCGCCGGCCGCGCCACGGCGCAGAAGGTGGCGGTGGTGAAGCCAAAGCGCCGGGCCGCGGCCTCCCGGTGATCGAAGAAGGCGTGGCCAAGGCCTCGGCCGCGGTACGCGGGCAAGAGCACGGACTCGCCGAAGTAATAGACGCGCGCTGGATCGTAGCCAGCGGCGGCGAGCGGCGGCGCCACGTCATCTGCGTGCGCGGTCAAGGGCATGGCGGTGGCCGCGCCGATCACGGTGTCGCCGTCGCGCGCCACCACCACCACGTGCTGCGGCGACGCGGTGTAGCTCGCCAGGTACTTCTCCTCGTAGGCCAAGGAGCCCTCGTAGAGGTAGGGGAACTCGCGGAACACGGTGATGCGCAGCGCGGCGACGGCGGCCAGCGTGTCGGCGGCGTCGGCGCCAAAGGACGACGTGGTGGTGAGCACCGCGGCACTGTAGCGCCAGCCCCGGGATGGTGAAATCGCTCCCGCGACGATCTGGGCGCTCACCGCAGGCGCGGCAGGCTGGGGCGGCCGCGTGTCCGGCGGTGGCGGCGTGTTGCCCGTGTCCGGCGAGACACAGCGAGCGTGGCCAGGCGCCCGCGTTCGCGGCGGGCCAGCGCCGCCAGGCGTCGATCGCGCCCGGTATCAGCCTTGCAGAGGTGATGAAGTGCTCACCAGCCCGCTCGCTGCGCTATGGTTTGGCGCTGCCGTGCCTCTGGAGCTGGCAGACTGAAAACCCAGGACGATCCATATGGCGAGAATCGAACATGTCAGACCTCCGCGGCGCGGTCTGCGGCTGCTGCGGCTGCTGGTGCTGCTGGGCCTGGTCAGCGCGGCCATCGGGGTGGCCTCCATCGCCGCCGTGTTCTGGGTGTACGGACGCGACAAGAGGCTTCCGGACATCCAGAAGCTCGCCGACTACACGCCCAAGCAGGTCACGGTGATCCTGGACAGCAAGGGCCGCCGCGTCGGCGAGCTGTTCGACGAGCGCCGCACCTACGTGCCGTACGACAAGATCCCTGGCTTCGTGGTCGACTGCTTCATCGCGGCCGAGGATCAGGCGTTCTGGACCCACACGGGCATCGACTACGTGGGCATGGCGCGCGCGTTCTTCGTGAACCTGCGCTCGGGCAAGACCAAGCAGGGCGCCTCTACCATCACGCAGCAGGTGGTCAAGACCTTCCTGCTGACGCCGGAGCGCACGTTCAAGCGCAAGATCCAGGAGGTCATCCTGGCGCGGCGGCTCGAGGGCTCGCTGACCAAGCAAGAGATCATGACCCTGTACTTGAACCAGATCTACTTCGCCCACGGTCGCTATGGGGTCCAGGAGGCCGCTCGCTACTACTTCGGCAAGGACGTGGAGGATCTGAACCTGGGGGAGGCGGCGCTGCTGGGTGGCATGCCCAAGTCGCCCGAGAACATCTCACCTCGCAAGAACCCCGAGCGCGCCAAGGAGCGGCAGACCTACGTGCTCAACAACCTCGCGGCCACCGGCAAGATCACCCGCGCCGAGGCCAAGAAGTGGATCGACGCGCCCATCCAGATCGTCAACGAGCCGTTCGCCGATCTGGGCAGCGCGCCGGAGTGGGTGGATCTGGTGCGGCGCGAGCTGGTGGCGGAGCACGGAGAAGACGCCATCGCGACCTTGGGCGCCGAGGTGCGGACCACGCTCGAGCCCAAGACCCAGACGCTGGCGCACCGCGCGTTGCAGAAGGCGCTGCGCGAGGTGGACCGGCGCCAGAAGGTGGGGCTCAAGATCCGGCACGTCGAGCCATCCGGCGTGCAGGCCGAGATCGGCCGGCTGCGGCGGCACCTGCCCAAGTCCGGTCCCCAGGCCAAGCAGACCTACGAGGCGGTGGTGACCGCGGTCCACAACGACGACGCCGAGCTCGCGGTGGACCTGGGCGGCTACCAGGCGGCGGTCGCGCTCGCTGGAGAGGACGATGCCCGCATGAACCCGCCTGACGCCAGCGGCAAGGGCAAGTCTCCGGCGCAGCGCTTCGCGGTGGGAGACGTGGTGCGGGTGATGCTGCCGGCGCGCGAGTCGGCCAGCGCGGGCCAGGAGCCAGGCGCTGGCGCGGTCAAGATCAAGCACGCGGAGCACCGCGTGGCGCTGGCGCCCGGCCCGGAGGGTGCGGTGGTGGTGATCGACGTCAAGACCCGCAAGGTGCGCGCGCTGGTCGGTGGCTACGCCTCGAAGATCGGCGGCTTCAACCGCGCCACGATGGCCAAGCGTCAGCCGGGGTCGTCGTTCAAGCCGTTCGTGTTCGCGGCGGCGGTCGACGCGGGCAAGGCCACGGGCGCGCGGCTGATGAACGACGCGCCGGCGGTCTACGATCTCTGGAAGCCCAAGAACTACGCGCGCGGCTCGTACGAGGGGCCGATCCTGGCGCGGCGCGCGCTGGCCAAGTCGATCAACACCGTGGCCATCCAGCTCTGTCACGACGTGGGGCCCGAGGCGGTGGTGGACCTGGCGCACAAGATGGGCATCGGCTCCGAGCTGCCGCGCGAGATGTCGATCTCGCTGGGCTCGGGTGAGGTGACGCCGCTCGAGCACACCAACGCGCTGGCCACCCTGGCCGCTGGCGGGACCGCCGCGGCCCCGCGCTTCATCGAGTCCATCGATGGCAAGGCCAAGGCCGGCGCGGCGGCCACCGAGGCGCTGCGGCCCGAGGTGGCGTACGTGGTCCTCGACATGATGCGCTCGGTGGTGCAGGAAGGCACGGCCACCGCCGCCAAGCCGCTGGGCGCGTACGTGGCGGGCAAGACCGGCACCTCCAACGACGCGCGCGACACCTGGTTCGTGGGCCTCACGGCGGACTACGCCATCGGCGTGTGGATCGGCTACGACGATCCGCGCGAGATGAAGGGCGAGACCGGCGGCAAGGCGGCGGTCCCGGTGTTCATCGAGGTCGCGCGCGGCCTTGGCACCGGCGGCGCGCCGTTTCCGCGGCCGGACCGCGTGGTCGAGGTCGCGATCGACAAGGCGACGGGCCTCTTGTCTTCGCCCGAGGCGGCCAAGGGCAGCTCCTACAACGAGGTCTTCGTCGAGGGCACGGCCCCGACCGAGGTGGCGCCGACCGACGGCGAGGTGACGACGGACACCGTGGTCACCGACGAGTACCAGGACTAGGCGAGGCGCGAGCTCATGCACGAGGTTCTCTTGGTCGGCGGAGGTCATGACGGGGCCAACGAAGTCGCTAGCGACGGCGCTATCGAAGACGCCAACGAAGACGCCAACGAAGACGCCAACGACGGCGCCAGCGGCGCGAGCGCGGCGCACCCCGGCGCGCGTCGCGGGAGGCTCCTCGAGAGCACGCTCGCGTTTTTGGCGTGCGTCAGCGCGGCGGTCGCGGAGGCCGCGCCGGCGTCGGGGCCCGCGCCAGCGTCGGGGCCCGCGCCAGCGTCGGGGCCCGCGCCAACGTCGGAGGCCGCGTCGGCGTCGCGGCCTGCGCCGGCTTCGGAGGCCGCGCCGGCCTCGCCTGACCCGGTGACGCTGGCGCAGCTCGCGGCCCGGGCGCGCGCGGTCCTCGTGCGGCTGCAAGCGGAGCGGCTCGACGCTGCGCGGCGGCCGACCGCGATCGAGGTGCGCTGGGCGCCGCGCCGGATCGCCACGCTGGACGTCGGTGGGACGCTGGGCGCGCTGCAGGGCGCGGACCTCGACCGCGATGGGGTACCGGAGCTGTACGCGGTGACCGACCAGGCGGTGCTGGTGTACGCGATCTCGTCCGCGCCGACGGCGAGCAGCAAGGTGCGCGAGCTGGCGCGGCTGGCGTTCGTCGGGGACGAGGCGACGGTTCGTCCGCGCGACGCGGTGTCCACGCTGTCGCTCGACGAGGCGACCGGGGAGGTGATGGCCGGCTCGTCGAGCTATGCGCGCAGCGTCCGCGCGCGCTGGCAAGGTGGCGCGCTGGTGGCGCTGGAGGCGCTCGACGGGCTGCCGCTGTGCATGCACCGGCGCGGCACCTTGGTGCCCGGCCGCAACTACTTCGCCGATCGCGGCGGCGTGGCGACCACGTCGGCGCTGGAGGCGGTCGCGGCCTGGCGACCCGGCAAGGACGCCTTCTTTGGCGAGCGTTGCCGGCAAGGGCTCATCCTGGCCGATGGCAAGACGGCCAGCGCCGAGGTGCGTCTCCCGGTGGACGGGCCGCTCCAGGTCACGGTGCAGGCGGAGTGCGGCAGACCCTGCGCGCCGCAGCGGTACGAGCTGACCTCATCGGGCGTGGCCTTCGACATCGGCGACGTGGATCGCGATGGCCGCATGGACGTCGCCTACTCGGGGGCCGGCGCGCCCGGAGATCGCGACGCGGTGCGGGTGGTGCCGGTAGCAGATCCTCGTCGCACGCTGTTTCGGCGCGCGTTCACCGGGGGGGTGGCGGCGCTGGCGATGGTCGATCTGGACTCCGACGGCGCGACCGAGGTGGTGGTGGCGGTTCGCCTGCCGGGCTCGCCGCGGGTGGATCTATGGAGGCTCAATTGAAGGCGGCGCGAGCCCAGGTGCCAAGGCCGGCGCGAGCCCAGGTGCCAAGGTCAGCGCGCCGCGCCAGCGGCCTGGCGATGCGGGGCCTCCTCGCCGCTGGGGCCGCCTGGGTCGCCTGGGCCGGGCTCGCCGCCTCGCCGGCTCGCGCGGAGACCCGGCCACGCTACGGCGGCAGCGTCGCCGCCGCGCTGCTTGGCGCGCCAGCTTCGCTGGATCCGGTGGCGGCGCGGAGCCACGCCGAGCTGTCGCTGGCGGGCCTGCTCTTTGACGGGCTCTACCGGCTCGACGAGCAAGGCGCGGTGGTGCCGCAGCTCGCCGCGGGGGCGCCGGTGCTGGACGCGGCGCGCGGGGTCCTGGTGATCCCGCTGCGCCAGGCCACGTTCCACGACGGCACGCCGATCACCGCCGCGGCGGTGGTGGCCTCGCTCTCGCGCGTGCAGAAGAGCGCGATGGCCTTTGTCCTCGCCGGGGTCACCGACTTGCGCGCGGTCGACGGCGCGCTGGAGGTCTCCGGCGCGGTTGATCCGACGACGCTGGCGCGCCGCCTGGCGTTGCCGCAGGCTGGCATCGTGGCCGACCAGGCGCCGAGCGCGGACCGCGCGGTCGGATCGGGCCCGTTCATGCTGGCGTCGCTGCGTCGGCGGGAGCGCGTGGTGCAGCTCACCGCGTTCGCCGCCTACCACGCAGGGCGGCCGTATCTCGATGAGGTGGTGCTGCACTGGTTCGACACGCCCGACGGAGAGGCCCGGCGCTTCGAGATCGGCGCCTCGCAGATCTCGCTGCGCGGGGTCACCGCGTTCGCGGGCGCCGAGCCCAAGTTTCGCGCGGACACCGTGGAGGGGCCGGCGGCGGTGCTGGTGTTCGTCGGCTTCGGCAACGGCCACCCGGAGATCACCGGGCGGCGAGAGGTGCGCGCCGCGCTGGATCTGGCGCTGGCCCGGGGCGGCTTCTCCACGCTCGGCGCTGGCGAGCAGGTGGTGCCCACGCGCAGCCCGGTGCCGCCGCAGGCAGGTGGGCCGGCGCTGCCCGCGGCGGCCCGCGGCGGGGACGTGACCGCCGCGCTCGCCAGGATGGGGCAGGCGGCGTCGGCGTCGCCACCGCTCTTGCCCGCCACCGTGGCCGCGGCCCGGCTCGAGATCTTGTTCGACGACTCCCGGCCCGACGACCGCGAGGTCGCCGAGCGGGTGGTGCGCGCGCTCGACAAGATCGGCCTGACCGCCACCGTCGTGGCCCAGTCCGCGCCGGCCTTGCGCGCGCGGGTGGACCGCGGCGCTTGCGACCTGTGGATCGGGCAGGTCTCGGCGCCGGTCCACGACGCCGCGGTGTGGCAGCACCTGGCGCTGGCGGTCGGCGGCGGGGCCGCCGGTCGCGCGCGCGGCCATCGCCCCGACGCCGGGAACCCGGCGCGGCGCTTCGAGCTGGAGCAACCCATCGTGCCGCTGTACTTCCGCGGCCTGCGTGCTTCGTATCGCACCGACGTGCGCGGCCTGGCCTTTGATCCGAGCGGCCAGCTCGGCTTCGCCGATCTGTTCCTGTTCGGCGAGCCCGAGCGCTCGCGGAGGACGTCCCCGTGAAGCTGCGCGGCCGGTTCATCGTCACGCTGTCCTTGGCGGCGCTGGTGCCCATCGGGGTCGCCGCCGTGGTCACCCGCGAGGTGGTCGCGCGCGGCCTGCGCCAGGACTACCAGGAGGATCGCCGCAACGTGGAGCAGGGCATCGGGCGCGAGCTGTCGCGGCTGTCGACCCAGGTGGCGGAGGCGGTGCAGTCGGTCGCCAGCGCCAACAACTGGCTGGTCGGCGGGCTCCTGCGCGAGCTGGCGACGCGCGGCCGGGTGGAGGCGGCGTACCAGCGCGTGCTGCGCGAGCAGGGCCGCTCGGTGATGCGCGGGCTGTCGCTGGACGTCCTGGCCATCACTGGCGCCTTCGACGAGGTGCTGGTGTCTCCGCACTTTCGCGCCGCCACCGGCGAGCCCGACGCGGGGGTCGCGACGCTGGCGCGCGCCACCGCAGGCAAGCCGCTGTTCGCGCGCGACAAGGTGATGGCGCAGGCCACGGTGGAGACCGTGCTGGTCGCCAAGGCCGCGCTGATCGTTCGAGATGGGGAACACTCGCTGGCGGTGGCCGCCGGACGGCGCCTGGGCGACGAGCTCCTGTCCGCGGTGCGGCGCAGCGGTCGAGTCGACGCGCGGGTGATCGCGCCCGACGGCGCCGTGCTGCTGCCGGGGAGCAGCCAGTGGCAGGCGCTGGCCAAGGAGCCCTCGATCCGGGTGCCGCTGGCCGGGGCCGATGGTCAGCCGGTGGCCTTCGTGGAGGCGGTGGTCTCCGACGGCGATCTCGACCGGGTGCTGCGCAACGTCACGCTGGTGTCCGCGGTGCTGGCGGTGCTGGCGCTCGGGGTGGTGGTGCTCATCGGCTTCTTCGTGGCCCGCGCGCTGGCGCGCGACCTCGACCAGCTCGTGCAAGGCTCGCTGGCCGCGGCGCGCGGCGACCTGGACCACCGGGTGCAAGTGCGCGCCAAGGACGAGGTCGGCGCGGTGGCCAACGCCTTCAACTTCATGATGGAAGACCTGCGCGCCGCCAAGGACCGGCTGGTGATCGCCGAGCGCATCGCCGCCTGGCAGGAGATCGCGCGTCGGCTGGCGCACGAGATCAAGAACCCGCTGACGCCCATCCAGATGGCGATGGACACGCTGCGCAAGACCTGGAAGAAGCAGCACCCCTCGTTCGATGAGATCCTCGAGGAGTCCACCTCGACCGTGCTCGAGGAGGTGGACCGCCTCAAGCGCATCGTCACCGAGTTCTCGGACTTCGCGCGCATGCCCAAGCCGGAGTTCGGCCGGGTCGACGTCAACGAGGCGGTGACCAGCTCGCTTGCGCTGTACGTGGGCGCCGCTCCGCTCGAGATCAGGACCGCGCCAGGGTTGCCCGCCATCGACGCGGACCGGCGTCAGCTCTCGCAGGTGCTCCTGAACCTGGTGGAGAACGCGCGCGACGCCATCGCGCAGCGTCCGGATCCGGAGCACGGCAAGATCACCGTGCTGACCCGCGCCGGAGACGCGGGCGATCGCGTCGAGATCATCGTCGAGGACAACGGCCCCGGCGTGCCGGCGGAGCGCAAGGACAAGGTGTTCTCGCCGTACTTCACCACCAAGGAGCACAAGGGCGGCACGGGGCTCGGCCTGGCCATCGTGCATCGCATCGTGTCGGACCATGGCGGGCGCATCGCCCTGGGCAACGTGCTCGGCGGAGGCGCGCGGTTCACCGTGGAGCTGCCGCTGCGCAACGGCGCCGCGCTCCTGGTCTCGCGCATCTGACCTTCGGGCTCGGGCTCGGGCTCGCGACGCGCGGCCTCGCGAGCTCGCGGCGCGGCCTCGCGAGCTAGCGCGTCCGCTCGAGGGGCTCGGCCCGGGGCAGGGTGAGCCCGTACCAGTCGAGCTTGCGGGTGAACCACATGACGGCGGCGAGCACGGAGAACAGCAGCAGCGAGCCCATGAGAAAGGCGCTGTCCTCCGACGCGAGGAGGCAGTACAGCACGCCATAGAGCGCGGTGAGCATCACCGCGAAGCCGGCGGCGCGGCCCCAGCTCCGCAGCACTCCCGACAGGTAGATCCCCTGCAGGCCGATGCAGGCGGCCGAGGACACCGAGTACGCGAGGCCAAACTCGATGCGCTCCGACAGGCTCAGCAGCAGCAGGAAGAACATGGCCAGCGCCAGGCCCACCAGGAGGTACTGCATGGGGTGAATGGGCAGGCGCCGCGCCACCTCGAACAGGAAGAAGGCCAGGAAGGTCAGCGCGACGAACAGGATGCCGTACTTGCTGGCGCGGTCGGCCTGCGTGTAGACATCGACCGGGTTGACCAGGCTGACCTTGAGGTTGTCCGAGGAGCCCGTGGAGCTGGTGGCGCCGGCGGCGGCGAGGTCGAGCTGCGCGCCGATGCTGTCCCCGTCGGCCCTGGCGCCCTCGCCGCGGCTGTTCATCCTGCCTTGCAGCGTGCTCGCCAGCGCGGACAGGCGCCACTCGGCGACAAAGCCATGGTCGCCCACGGTGCTGCGCGGCGAGAAGCCCTCGAAGCGAGGGTGCGGCCAGCTCGACTCGATGACGACGTGGTTGTCGTCGGCCACCGGGGTGAGCTCGAGCGAGTGCGTGCCCTTGATGGCGATCTCCAGCTCCACCGCGTGGCCAGCGACGCGATCGCCCTGGATCTCGGGCAAGACGGCGTGGATCCCGCGCACGCTCGTGGTCGCGGTGCCAGGGCCGGGCTCGAGCGGCAACGCCTGGCCATCGACCCGCAACGCTGGCGTGCCGACCAGGCCGCGGACGTCCGAGATCCCGAGCAGCAGGAGCGGGCGGCCAAAGGTCCGGGTGACGCCCTGGGCGGGGCGGGGCAGCGTCGCGTCAAAGGCGGCCTTCACGCTGGCGCGCCACTCGTAGACCGCGACCTCGAACAGGCCGACATGCACGATGGAGGGCACGAGCTTGCTGGTGACGTGCAGGCGCTGCGGTCGGCGCAGCGCCGACCCGCTGGTTCGCCGTAGCTCGCGCATCGGCGCGCCGGTGGGGTCGGTCACCGGGGTGCCAGCGGCATCGGTCACCGGCACCTCCTGGGTGTCCTCCCAGGTCAGGACCTGCAGCGGCCCCAGGAAGCGCTGGGCCTCGGCGGTGCTGCGCACCACCCGTGCCACCGCCTCGGCGCGGTACGACGCGCGCTCGGAGATGACGTTGCGGATGAGCTCGAGCGGGACCATCAGCAACATCGCGAGGCCGCAGATCGTGAGGAGCCGCTGCAGCGAGCGAGGACGACGGAGCGAGGACGGCGGCGAGGACAGCGGCGAGGACGGCGGGGAGGTGTAAGCCACGGGCGGCGAGGGTTGTGAGGTCATGCCGCGAAGCGTGGCGCGCGCTCATGGGCGGACGATGAGGTCAAGTTGAAGTCTGTGTGAAGTGGCGCTGCGCCAGCGGCACGCGCAGCGTGGCCTCGGCGCCGCCCTCGGCGCGGTTTCGCACCGCGGCCTGGCCGCCGTGCAGGCGCGCGACCTCCTGCACGAATGGCAGCCCCAGGCCGGAGCTGCGCGCCCCGGAGCCTGGGCGCGCCAGCGAGTAGAAGCGCTCGAACACGCGGGGTTCGGCGTAGTCGGGGATGCCGGGGCCGTGGTCCTGCACGGTGAAGACCAGCGCGCCTTGGTCTCGGTGGGCGCCGACCTTCACCTCTGCGCCTGGCGGCGAGAACGCGATGGCGTTGTCGAGCAGGTTGCTCAGCGCCTGGCGCAGCAGGTAGCCGTCGCCGCGCAGCGGCGGCAGCTCGACGTCGGCCTGCCGCGCCAGGGACACGCCAGCGGCGGCGGCCTTCGCGGTGGCGTCCTCGACGGCCTGGGCGATCAGCGCCGGTACGTCGAGGTCCTCGACCTGCTGCAGCCAGCCGTGGCGCTCCACCTCGGCGAGCACCAGCAGCTTGTCGATGGTCTCGGTCAGCCGCCGCTCCTGCGCCTGGATGTGGCCGACGAAGCGCTGGCGGTCGCCATCTGGCAGCGGGTCCTGCAGCAGCTCGGCGGCGCCGCGGATGGCCGCGAGCGGGCTCTTGAGCTCGTGGGTCAGCGACTGGACGTACTCCTCGACATACGCCTTGCCGTCGAGCTTGCGCCGCATGTGCTCGAGCGCCTGCCCAAGATCGCCGAGCTCGTCTCGGCTCCGCGGCGGCGGCGCCACGCGCTCGCCAGCGCTCACCGCCAGCGCGTAGCGGCGCAGCCTGCCGAGCCTGGCCACCAGCCACCACGTCATGAGCCCCGCGATCCCCGCCGACAGGCCGATGAGCCAGCCGCCGCGGCGCACGATGTTGGCCTGGCCAGCGGCGATGAACGGCTCGATGGCGCGGTTGGGCTGCGATACGGTGAGCACCCCGAGCAGGGGCCGGCCATCGCCGGAGGTCAGGGCGGTCATGCCGCTCGGGCCGCTCGGGCCGCTCGGGCCGCTCGCGCCGCCCGCGCCTGGCGCTGCGTCCGCGCCGCCCGCCGCGCTCGGGCCTGGCGCTGCGCGCGGCGCGTAGATCGGCGCGGCCACGTGCATGACCGTGCGCTCGGGCTGCCCGGGCACTTCGGGGCTCGAGCGCGCGCCGTACTGGCCACGCAAGGTCCGGTAGACGTCGTTCCAGCGCGAGTGATCGCTGCCCAGGTCCTGCCCGTGGGAGTCGTAGATCACGACGCCGCGCGTGTCGGTGATGGTCACGCGGTAGGCGACGCGATCTTTGCGGAACTGCCACACGGTGGCGCCCAGGTCGCGCGCGTGGGCGCGGGCCAGGCGCCTGGCCAGCTCGCCGTCCGCGGCGTGCCCGGCGACCACGTCTTCGGCCGCCACCTCGGCGAGCACGTTGGCCGCGTCCACCAAGGTCGCCTCCATGGCCTGGCGGATGCCGGGCTTGACCTCCTCGACGAACACGCGCAGCACGAAGAACGTGGCCAGCCCGACGATGAGAAAGAACGCCAGCAGCAGGCGGAAGCCCAGGCGCATCTCACGGCTCCAGCGCGTAGCCAAGGCCACGATGGGTGCGGATGAGCTCCTTGTCGGCGCCCGCGCTGCGCAGCTTGGCGCGCAAGGTCTTGATGTGCGTATCGACCGTGCGGTCCGCGCTGTCGGCGTCACTATCCCAGCCGCGCGCCATGAGCTGGGCGCGGCTCAAGATGGCGCCAGGCCGCGCCAGGAGGGCCGCGAGCAGGGTGTATTCGTACCGCGTCAGGTCGAGGATCTGCTCGCGGAAGCGGATGCGATGGCCCTCGAGGTCGATGGCCAGCTCGCCGCGCACGGTCCACGGCGCTGGCGCGGGGGTTGGCGGTGCAGCGTGCGTCCGCCGCAGGCGCGCGCGGACCCGCGCCACCAGCTCGCGCGGCGAGAACGGCTTGCACATGTAGTCATCAGCGCCGAGTTCGAGCCCCAGCACCCGGTCCACCACGTCGGCGCGCGCGGTCAGAAAGATCACTGGCACGTCCGAGAACGTGCGCAGCTCCCGGCACACATCGAAGCCGCTGCCATCAGGCAAGCCGACATCTAGCACCACCAGCGCCACGCCGCCGGCCCGCACTCGCGGCACCACTTGACGCCCCAAGACGCAGTGCTCGTTGACGAGGCCCTCGGCGCGCAGCGCGTACTGCAGCGGCTCGGCGATGGCAAGCTCGTCTTCGACGATCAGGATCACGACGCCACAGCATACCAGGCGCCGCCGGGGCCGCGCTCTAGCCGCGCGGCCTGCGGCCTCGATCGCTTGCACGATCTCGCGCTGGCGCGAGCTGGCGCGGGGAGCGGTGCGCCGCTGCCCAGCTTGCGCGAACCAAACTCGGCCGGAAGCTGGGCTTGGAAGAAGGTAGCCAGGTCGCGCCTCTCGGCTCACCTGGCGTCGCGCGCAGCGTCGGCGCGCGAACGAGCGCAGGTTACACGGTGTACGTGACTGGGACCGCGACGCTGGGGGAGCTCGCGGCGTCAATGGCCATCGCCACCGAGCTTGTGCCCAGGACGACGAGCACCGCCAGCACGAGGAGGAACGCGCGGTCCATGCGACGACCCTTGACCTGACGCTCCGAGATGTTGACGAGATGGTTGCTCATGCCGGGGCGTATATGCAGCGGCAGTGCCAACTGCAAAGCAGCGCTATTCGCGCCAAGGGCCTGAGCGGGACAGCAATTTCCATTGGTTGCCACATCGGGCGATCTCGCGCTCCCCACCTGGGACAGGGCGGTGCGCGTCGCAGTGGCGTCGCAGGTTCAGCGGTGAGCGGCGGGCAGCTCGACGACGACCCGCCCGCCAGGCCCAGGCTCCGCCCAGGCCTCCCCGCCGTGCTCGGCGGCGATCTGGCGAACGATGGACAGCCCGAGCCCCGCGCCGCGGCTCTGCGGGCCATGCACGAAGGGCAGGAACACCGCCTCGAGCTGATCCTTGTCGATGCCGGGGCCTTGATCGCAGACCTCCAGGTGGCAGCTCGACGCCTTGGTGGAGAGCTGGACCAGGACTTTGCCGCCGCGCGGGCTGTGCGTGATCGCGTTGTGCAGCAGGTTGTCGATCACGCGGCGGAGCTGCGCCGGATCGCCCTGCACCACGCGCCCGGCGCCCTCCTGCGCGAGCTGCACCTGCGCCTCGGCCGCCAGCGGCGACATGCCGGTGATCGCCGCGGTCACCAGGTCGCCAAGCTCCACCTTGGTCTCGGCGCGCGCGCCGCGGCGCTCGGCGAGGATGTCGTCGGTGAGCGCCGACAGCCGGAGGCACTCGCTGCGGACGTCGCCGAGCGCGCCGCGCAGCTCTTCGGCGCCTCGCGGCTTGCGCAGCGCCAGGTCGATCGTGGTGCGGATGATGCCCAGCGGCGTGCGCAGATCGTGGGCCGCGGCGGCGAGGCCGCGCTCTCGCTCCGCGCGCGAGCGCTCCAGCGCCCGCGCAGCCTCGTGCAGCCCGTCGCGCAGCGCCGCCAGCTCGTCGCCGGACGGATCGGGCGCGGGCGCCGGCTCGGACTGGCCCTCGCGCAAGCGGGGCAGGTACGCCGCGAGGCTGGCCACCCGCCGCGCCAGGCGGGCGGCCAGCACGGCTTGCACCAGCACCAGCAGCGCGGCCACCGAGATCACGGCGAAGGCGGCGGCGGTCCAGTAGCCGCGCATGGTCTCCGCCACCTGGTCGAGCGAGACCGCGAGGTACAGCGTGTAGCGCGTGCCGCCTGGCGAGGTCACCGCCGTGAGCAGCTCGCGGCGCTGGGCGGTGTCGCCGGTGGCGGGCGCGGTCCGCATCGTGACCTCTCCGATCCCGCGCTCGCTGCGCAGCGTGGCGGGGACCGCGGCCACCTCGTGCGTGTTGACCACCAGCGTGCCATCGTCGCGATAGATCGCGCCCACCGGGATGAGGCCGTGCAGGTCAGCGTGCAGCGGCGAGCGGTGGCCGTGCAGGTGCGGCTCGCCGTCCGCGCCGTCGAACAGGCCGATGCTCTCCACCGCGGCCTGGGCCAGCAGGTGAGAGTCCACCTCCACGCGCAGCCGACGGTCGAGCACGACCCCGGCGGCCCCCGCCAGGATGAGCAGCGCGGTCACCGGCACCACCGCGCCCAGCAGGATGAGGCGGGTCCTTACCTTCATGCCACCTCCAGGCGATAGCCGAGCCCGCGCACGGTGGCGATGGCCACCGTGGTGGCCTCCAGCTCTCGGAGCTTGGCCCGCAGATAGCCGATGTAGACATCCACGACGTTGGGCGGCCCGTCGAACTCGGCGCCCCACACCTCGGCCAGGAGCTCGGAGCGGGTGAGCACATCGTCCGCGCGGCGCGCCAGCGCGGCGGCGAGCGCGGCTTCACGGCCGCTGAGCGACACGCCGCGGCCCGACAACACCAGGCGGCGGTTGCGCAGATCCACCATCAGCGCGCCGGCTCGGACCAGGTCGCCGCCGCCGCCGGCGCGCCGGGCCAGCGCGTCGAGCCGGGCCAGCAGCTCTTCGAAGTCGAAGGGCTTGACCAGGTAGTCGTCGGCGCCGGTGCGCAGCCCGGTGACCCGCTCGCCCACCTCGCCGCGGGCGGTGAGCATGAGCACCGGGGTGGTGATGCCGTGGCGCCGCCAGCGACCCAGGAGGGTGACGCCGTCGCCGTCGGGCAGCATCCAGTCGAGGACCACGGCGTCCCAGAACGGCGTGGTCGCGCCGGTCGCGCCGGTCGCGTCGGGCTCGGCGGCGGCGGGGCCGTTGGCCATGCGCTGCCCGGCCGCTTGCACGCTGCCGGCGATCTCCACGTGGTGGCCTTCCTCTCGCAGGCCGCGCTCGAGCAGCGCGGCCAGCTTGGCTTCATCTTCGACGACGAGCACGTTCATGCGCGCTTCCTCCTTCCGCCCAGCTTGGGGTTGAGCGCTGGCAAGACTACCAGGGTGAGCGTCGTCGAGGTGATGAGTCCGCCCACCACCACCGTGGCCAGCGGGCGCTGCACCTCGGAGCCCACCCCGGTGGCCAGCATCATCGGGACAAACCCGAAGGCGGCGACCATCGCGGTCATGGTGACCGCGCGGCAGCGGCTGCGCGCGGCCCCTTGCGCCGCTTGCTGGGCGGACTCGCCGGCGCGCTCGCGGGTCGCGATCTCCGACATCAGCACCACGCCGTTCATCACGGCGATGCCGGAGAGCGCGATGAAGCCGACCGCCGCCGCGACCGACAGCGAGAGCCCGCGCGCGGTCAGCGCGAAGATGCCGCCGACGCAGGCGAACGGGACGTGCGAGAACACGATCAGCGCCGGCCGGAGCCGCTCGAAGGTGAACCCCAGCACCACCAGGATGAGCAGCATGACGCCGGGCACCACGAGGGCCAGCCGCGCCTTGGCCTCCTCGAGCGCGCGGTACTGACCGCCCCACTCGAGCAAGAGGCCCGGCGGCAACGACAGCGCCTCCACGCGCCGCCGGGCGTCGCCCAGGGCCGAGCCCAGATCTCGGCCGCGCACGTTGAAGCCAACCACCAGCCGGCGCTTGCCGCGCTCGTGCGCGATGAGCCCGGGCACCGCGCGCTCGGTCAGGGTGGCCAGGTCCCGCAGGCCGGCCACCGCGCCGCCGGGGGTGGGCACGCCGACGTCGCCCAGGCTCGCGGCCGAGGGCACCTCCGCGCCCAGCCGCAACACCACCGGCACCGGGCGCGGCCCGGTGGGGGTGTGCGCCATCGTCTCCGCCAGCGGCACGCCCAGCCGCAGCGCGCTCACCGCGGTCAGCACGTCCCCTGGGTCGAGCCCCACGCGCGCGGTGGCGACCGGATCTGGGCGCACGTCGAGCATGCCCACTTCCGGAGGCGCCAGCACCCGCGCGTCGACCACGCCGGGCACGCCCTCGAGCGCGGCCACCGCGGCGCGGGCCGCGGTCCACAACACCGGCAGCTCGTCGCCGACCACCGCCAGCACCACATCCGTGCTCGAACCTCCCACCAGCTCGTTGAAGCGCATCTGGATGGGCTGGGTGAAGGCGGGCTCGGAGCCCGGCGTGACCTCCTCGATGATCGCCTCCATCTCGGCGATCAAGCCATCGCGGGTGAGGCCGGGCCGCCAGCGCGCGCGGGGCGTCAGCGCCACGAACACGTCGGCCTGATCGATGCCCATGGTGTCGGTGGCCACCGCCGGGCTGCCGACGCGGGACACCACCTGGCGGACCTCGGGGACGCGCGTTCGCAGGGCGTGCTCCATCGCGCTGGCCGCCGCGGTGGCCTCGTCGATGCGCAGGTTGGGGGCGCGGGTGGTCTGGATCACCAGGTCGCCCTCGTCGAGCTGCGGCGCCAGCTCGGTGCCGACGCGCGCGAACAACACCCCCGCGGCGACGAGCAAGCCCAGCGCCACGGCGGCCACCGCCGCCCAGCGCCGGGTCACGGCGGGCAAGATCCACCCGTAGAAGCGGTCCAGCGCGCGCACCATCCACGGGTCGCGCGCGGGGACCCAGCGCGCGCCGCGCAGCGCCAGCACCGCCGGCACCAGCGTGAGCGCGAAGGCGAGCGCCACCGCCAGCGCCAGCACCACGGTGATCGCCATCGGACGGTACAGCTTGCCCTCCACGCCGGTGAGCGCGAGCACCGGCACGTACACCAGCAAGATCACGGCGACCGCCGCGAACACCGGACGCGCGACCCGGTGGACCGCGGTGGGGATCCGGTTAGGATCGACCGAGCCGTCGGCGCGCCGCTCGGCGTGCCGCTCGACATGGAAGACGTACTCCACCATCACCACCGCGCCGTCCACCAGCAAGCCGAAATCGAGCGCGCCCAGGCTCATGAGGTTGCCGCCCACGCCGAGGTGGCGCATGACCGCGGCGGCGCCGAGCATGGACACCGGGATGGCCATCGCCACCAGCAGGCCGGCGCGCAGGCTGCCCAGCATCAGCAAGAGCACCGCCACCACCAGCAGCCCGCCCTCGATGAGGCTCTTGCCCACCGTCCGCAAGGTCGCGTCCACCAGGGTGGCGCGGTCGTAGACCACGTCCACGCGGACGTCTTTGGGCAGCACGCGCCGCACGTCCGCCATGCGCTCGCGCAGCCCTGCGGTGACCTCGCGCGCGTTGGCGTCGCGCAGCATCTGCGCCATCACGTACACCACCTCGCCCTGGCCGTCCGCGGTGGCGGCGCCGATGCGCGGGCTCGCGCCCTCGCGCAGGGTGGCGACCTCTCCCAGGCGGATCTGCGGCGCGGCTTGTGCATCGCTGGCATCGCCTCCGGCGCCGCCGCGGCTGCCGCGAACGATGATGGGCGCCAGCTCCAGCGCGCGCGCCACCGACGCATCGCCGCGCACCAGGAGCTGGCCGGCGCTGGCCGGTAGCGCGTCGCCTGCCGCCACCCCCACCGCGCGGCTGACGGCGTCCTGCACGTCCGCCAGCACCAGGCCGTGCGCGGCCAGCCGCGCCGCGTCCGCCACCACCTCGAAGCGGCGGCGCTCGCCGCCCCAGGTGTTGACCTCGATGACGCCGGGCACCGCGCGCAAGAGCGGCGCGACCTGATAGCTGGCCAGCTCCAGCAGCTCGGCGGCGTTGCGCTCGGGCGAGCGCAGCACCAGGTGGAACACCTCGCCGAGCCCACCGGTCAGCGGGCCCAGCTCCGGCGCGTCGACGCCAGCGGGCAAGGAGTCGGCGAGCCCGGCGAGCTTCTCGGCGACGAGCTGGCGCGCGCGGTACGGGTCCATGTCGTCGTCAAACAGCGCGACCACCGCGGACAGCCCGTAGCGCGAGGTGCTGCGGTGCAATAGCAGGCCCGGCAGGCCGCCGAGCGCGGCCTCGATGGGCTGGGTGACTCGCAGCTCGACCTCCTCGGGAGCGCGGCCCGGCGCGCGGGTGAGGATCTGCACCTGGTTGCCGGTGACGTCAGGCAGCGCGTCCAGCCCAAGGTGCAGCGCGCCCCAGGCCGCCAGGAGGCCCAGCATGCCCCACACCACCAGCACGGGCGCGGGGCGTCGCGCCGAGGCCTCCGCGATCGCGCCGATCATGGCGCTCCTCCCACCACCACCCGGCCGCGCGCGGTCGCCGGCAACGGCGCTCCGTCCACGTCGTACCAGGCGGCGGTCAGGCCGTGCTTGTCCGGCGCGGTGGCGGCGAGCGTCAGCGCGCGGGACGTGCCATCCGGCAAGAGCAGCCGCGCGCGGGGCGCCACGGGCTGGGACGACGCCCAGCGCGCGACCACCCGCCGGCCACCGCCGCCGAGGATCTTGACCAGCGGGCCGTCGTCGGGAGTCCGGCTGTCCCCGGCGATCGCCGTGACCTCGGTGATGACCCCGGCCACCGGCGCGCGCAGCGCGTGGCGACCGCCCGAGGCCATCAGCGCGGCCGCGTCGCCGAGCCCCGCGGCGCGCAGCGTGGTCAGCGCCACCGCGCGCTGGGCGCGCAGCTCCGCGGCGCGGGCCGCGAGCTCGGCGCGGTCGCTGCTGCGCGCCAACCCCTCCGCCAGCAGCGCGTCGACCGCGGTCAGCCGCGCCTCGGCCAGCGCCAGCCGCTCGCCCGCGGTCACCGCTTGCGCCGCGGCGCTGGCCGCTTCCGGCAGGAGCACGGTGGCGATGACCGCCCCTTGCAGCACGGTGTCGCCGGGGCGCACGTGCAGGCGGAGGATCTGCGCCGGCAACGGCGCGATCACCGCCGCGCTGGCTCCGACGTCGAGCACCACCTCCGCGGCGGCCTCGCGCAGCGCCGGGGCCGGCTCGCTGGCGTGCGCGGGTTGCGACGAGGGCAGCGAGGGCAGCGACGACGGCAGCGCCTGGCCAGCCGTCGGTGCCGTCGGGGTCGTCGGTGCCGTCGGAGCCGTCGGGGTCGGCTCGGGGGCGCTGCGCGAGCAGGCCGCGGCGCCGAGCGCCAGCGTGGTCATCAGCGCGGGCAGGGCCAGCGTCGCGATCGAACGCATCGGGCGTCGCATCGGGCATCGCAACGGGCATCGCATCGGGCGTCGCGGGCGGCTCATGGCGACACCTCGTGGCCCGCCAGCAAGCTCCGATCGACGCGCGCGCGCACCGCCTCGGCCTGGGCGCGGACCTTGCCCGCGCGGGCTGCCAGGAGCGCGCGTCGCGCCTGCAGCAGCTCGGGCAGCATCACCTCACCCGCGCGCCTGGCGCCCTCGAGCGCGGCCACCTGTCGCTCCAGCGCAGCGGTGCGCACGAGCTCGGCGCGCAGCGTCGCCTCGGCGTGCTCCACCTCATGATCGACGCGGGTCTGCTCGACCGCCGCCCGGTGGCGCAGCGACTGGGCCAGCCCGACGAGCCGCTCGGCCTCGGCGCGGGCGGCCACGCTCGCCAGCCCGCCCGGCTCTTGCCCGGGCAGCGTAAAGCCCAGCACCACGAAGCCGGCCGCGGTCTGCTGGTTGCCTTCTCCGCGCACGCCCAGCAGGAGCTGCGGGCGCGCGTGGCTCTGCGCCTCCGTCGCTCGTCGGCTCGCCTCCTCAGCGGCGGCCTGGGCCGCTCGCGCCGCCAACGCCAGCGGCTGGGCCACCGCGCGCTCGCTGGCCGCCGGCTGGGGCAGGTCTCCCTGCGCGCGCAGCGCGGCGCTGGCCTCTGCGCCGGTGGCCTCCGCCAGCGTCAGCGCCGCCTCGAGCTGCTCGCCCTCGAGCCCCAGGTGGGCCAGCTCCAGCTCGGCCAGGTAGGCCTCGGCGGCGGCCTCCTCCACCGCGGTGCCCTCCGTCAGCGCGCGCGCTCGGTGCGCGAGCGCCGCCAGCGCGGCGGCCTGCTCGCGCTCGGCGTCGGCCAGCGCCAGGCGCTCCTGCGCGGACCACGCAGCCAGCCAGGCTCGCGCCGCCAGCCGCCGGTGGGACGCGCGGCTCATCTGCGCCTCGGCCGCCATCGCCTGCGCGGCGGCGGTGGCCGCGGCCCGCGCGGGTCGTGCTCGCGACGGGGCGAACGTCGCGGTGAGCTCGGCCTGCCAGGCTGGGCCCGTGTCGTCGAGCCCTGGCGCCGCCGCCAGCGACCACGCGGGGCGGCCCAGCGGCGCTCGCGCCACCGCGTCGCGCCACCGCGTGGCTGCGCTGGTGTGCGCGGTCAGCGCGGGGAGCCGATCGCTTGCGGCCAGCGCTTGCTGGAACGTCAGCGCGCGCGGGGGCGCGCGGTCAACGGCGGGGTGCGGCGGCTCGGCCGCGGGCGAGGGTGGCGGGAGCAAGGGCGGCGCCGCGAGCGGCGACGGCTGAGCGAGCGCAGCCGCGCTCGATCCCAGCAGCCCAACGAAGAGAGCCTTGGCAAGCATGTGCGCCAGCCTGGGCCCTTGGCGCATCCTGGCGCATGACGTCAGTCTGAGAGGATTCTCATGGGCCCATGAGGCTCATGGCCCTGGCTCAAGCACCTGCGGTCATCCCAGAAACGCTCGAAGATCAAAGCCCACGTCCTCCGCTCTCGTCTCCAGCCCGGCGCCGCTCCGCCACGAGCGCGCATCGCCGCAGGCCTGGCAGAGGTGGATGTCTCGGCCTCCGCCTTTGCCGGCGATGAGGTAGGTCAAGACCGCTTGCTCGTGACACTTCTCGCAGACGTGGAGGAAGACATCGTCGCGTCGGAATCCGCGCTTTTTCAGCTTGTACTCCAGGGTGCCAAGATCATCGATGGGCATGCAGCATCGTACCTCGCCGCGCGCGCTCCTCTTGCGCGCTGACGGCCAGAAGCACCCGCCAGGCTGCGCCGCTGACCTGGCCGAGCAAGCTTGGCGTGCTCCGCCAGGAGACGGCTGCGCGGCGCGGCGGCGGCGCGGTTGTGGCCGCCTCTGTCTCGAGAGGCGCGTCGGGCGTAGTGGGCAGCTCACGTACAACGCCTACTGTGCGCGTGTTCTGCCCTTGCGCAGCTCGCGCTCGATCCATGCACAGCCCATTCACAGCGATCCTCCGGGCCATGCACGCAGCTCGCTGCGCGACGGCGAGATTGCGACCGGGCTAGAACCCTCATCGGCGCTGTGCGGCCCAGCGCCCGACGAGCCCGCCCTGCGGAGCCGCAGAACGTGACGGCACGCGAATTGCTCTTTGTTTCCGTCCATGCGCCTATCTACTCTGCTTATCTTCCCCTCGGTTTCCCTTGCTGTATTCGCATGTAGCACCGAGGGAGACCTCGATCCGGGAGCCGGCAACAGCCCAGGAACTGGCTCCACCACGCTGCTCGTGGACGCCGACGTCGTCGCCCGGCCGGTCGTTCCCAACGCGACCAAGCCGCAGGACTTCACCACGGAGTTCCGCATCCGGCTGGAGCGCGGCGGCGTGAACGTGACCACGGGGCTCGTCTCGGTGGAGTCCTCCCAGGGCGTGGTCGACCTGACCTACTCTGGCGAGCCCAACCGCTGGACCGGGATCCAGAATGGCTACAGCGAGGTGTATCGGCTGGCGGTGAAGGCTGACGCTGACTTCGTGGACGACGTGCGCGTGGATGGCCCCTCGGTCCACTACTTCACGGCGCCGGTCGCGGGCGCCACCGTGGACACCAGGGCCCCGGTCATGGTGACCTGGTCACGCAGCGGCACCGCCGAGACGGCCCGCCTGGACACCGATCAGCTCGACGAGCTGGTCATCCCGGACAGCGGGGAGTACTCGATCCCGACCGGCGGCTTCAAGAGCAAGCGAGACGGCGTGGAGCAGGAGCGGATCCGCCTCGACCGGTCGCAGCGCGTGACCCCCACCGGCGCGCTCGCTGGTTCGGAGATGCGCGTCACCGTGCGCAACGAGATCTCCGTGGTCGTCGCGGCGGCGCCCTGAGCCTCGGTGCGCCCGTTGCAATGAGCCCGCGGGCTACCGTTCGCCGCGGTGCGCCAGCAGTCGCCGCGGCAGCAAACGACCGACGCCGGGCCGACGCTGGGCCGACGCTGGGCCGTCGACGATCGCCTCCGGCATCTTCGATACCGGTTGCCGTTGACATCACGAGGCACCTCAGGCTATCGCAGATGCAATGAGAAACGCCGTGAATCTACGCGGTTGCATGGGATGGCGACGATCCTTCTCGTCGCTGGGGCTGCTCGGCCTCCTGGCCTTGACTGCGGTCGGCGGCGCCGGCTGTGACAAGTTCGGCGGCAAGAAGAAACCAGCAGGTGACCCGGCCGGCTCGGCCAGCGCGGCGCCGGAGACCGGCGCGATCGTCGTCGGTCACTTCGCGTCGATGACCGGCAGCGAGGCCACCTTCGGCCAGTCCACGGACAAGGGCGTGCGGATGGCGCTCGAAGAGCGCAACGCCGCCGGTGGCGTCAAGGGCCGCAAGATCGAGGTCAAGACCCTCGACACCGCCTCCAAGGCCTCCGAAGGCGGCACCGTGGTGACCCGCCTCATCAACAACGAGAAGGTGGTCGCGCTCCTGGGCGAGGTCTCGTCCTCGATCTCCATCGCTGGCGGGCAGGTGGCGCAGAAGCTGGGTGTCCCCATGGTCTCGCCGTCGTCGACCAACGAGCGGGTCACCAAGATCGGCGACATGATCTTCCGCGTGTGCTTCCTGGACAGCTTCCAGGGCTACGTGATGGCCAAGTTTGCCACCGACGATCTGAAGGTCACCAAGGTCGCCATCCTCTACGATCAGCAGCAGGCGTACTCCAAGGGCCTGGCCAACGACTTCAAGACCGCCTTCGTCGGCATGAAGGGCGTCATCACCACCGAGCAGGCCTACAGCGGCGGCGATCCCGACGTCTCGGCGCAGCTCCAGACCATCAAGACGTCCGGCGCCCAGGCCATCTACATGCCCGGGTACTACACGGACGTCGGCAACATGATCCGGCAGGCGCGCAAGCTCGGCATCAAGGAGCCGTTCCTTGGCGGCGACGGCTGGGACTCCGAGAAGCTCACCGAGATCGGCGGCGCCGACATCGAAGGCAGCTACTACTCGAACCACTACTCCTTCGAGGAGACGCGGCCGGAGGTGCAGGACTTCGTGCGCAAGTACCGCGAGAAGCACGGCCAGGTTCCCGACGGCCTGGCGGCGCTGGGCTACGACGCCGCGCGCATCTTGTTCGACGCCATGGACCGCGCGCCGTCGCTCGGCGGCAAGGACCTGGCGGCGGCGCTGGCCGCCACCAAGGCCTTCGCCGGCGTCACCGGCCTCATCTCCATCGACGTCAACCGCGACGCGCAGAAGAAGGCCGTGGTGCTGCAGATCAAGAACGGCAAGCCGGCGTACGTGACCAGCATCGCGCCGCCCGACGCAGCGGCGGATGCGCCCAAGCCGCTGGTCTCGCCGGAGCCCGCGGCTGATCCCGCGGCGGCGCCGGCCGCGGCGCCCGCGCCGGAGTCCACAGGCGCGCCGACGACCCGCGCCACCCCGCCGCCAGCGCCGGTCAAGGCCGCTCCAGCCGGCGGCAAGACCGGCACGGAGATGAAGGCCTCCGATGATCCAGACGAGGGCGGGCAGTAGGCGCCAGGGAGCCCACCAAGCTCGTGTCCTCCTCTCCTTCTTCCGCTCCTTCCGCGCCCGCCAGCGCTCGACGCAGGCTCCTGCCCGCCGTGAAGCTCGGCGGGCCGGTGGTCATGCTCGGGTTGCTCATCGTCCAGCATGGGTTCCCCAAGTTCCTGCAGACGCTGGTCAACAGCGTCGCGCTGGGCAGCCTGTACGCGCTGATCGCGCTGGGCTACACCTTGGTGTACGGCGTCCTGCGCTTCATCAACTTCGCGCACTCGGATGTGTTCGCGGTCGGCGCGTGGCTGTCGTTCACCTTCGCCACCGCGTTTGGCTGGGTCGCCACTAGCTCACCGCTGTGGGGCATGCCGCTGGTGCTCCTGCTGGTGATGGCGGCGTGCGCGCTCCTCGGCGTCACCATCGAGATCTTGGCGTATCGGCCGCTGCGCAAGGCGCCCAGGCTCAACGTGCTCATCACCGCGATCGGCGTGTCGCTGTTTCTGCAGAACGTGGGCCAGCTCTCGTCGGTGTTCGGCACCCAGCCGCAGCGCATGCCCAGCCTGATCGAGGACCGCTCGCTGTTCACCATCGCCCAGGTCCACATCCGCCTGGTCGACGTGACGGTGATCGCGCTGGCGCTGGCCTTGATGATGGCGCTGCAGTGGATGGTGTTTCGCACCCGGCTCGGGCGGGCGATGCGCGCGGTGTCCTTCGACGAGAAGGTCGCCTCCTTGATGGGGATCAACGTCAATCGCGTGGTGACCATCACCTTCGCGATCGGCTCGGCGCTGGCCGCCGCCGGGGGCCTGCTGTTCGCGCTCAAGTACGAGGGGCTCAAGCAGACCGCGGACGCCACCTGGGTGCTCCTGGGCCTCAAGGCCTTCGTGGCGGCCGTGGTGGGCGGCATCGGCAACGTGCGCGGCGCGGTGGCCGGCGCGTTGCTCATCGGCGTGGTGGAGGTGTTTGGCGCCTCGTACCTGTCGCCGCACATGCGCGACGTCTACGTGTTCGTCATCCTGATCGTGGTGCTGCTGCTCAAGCCCAGCGGCATCCTCGGCAAGGCCGTCCGGGAGAAGGTGTGATGAAGACCATCTCCGAACGAACCCGCGCGCTTCATCCAGGGGGCCTTGGCTCCGCGCTGCGCTCGGCCTGGCCCGTCGTCGCGGGCGTCGTGGTCGCCCTGGTGCTGCAGAGCGTCCTGGCGCCGGCGGTCGGGCCGTTCGCCGCCAAGATGGTGCTCGACATCGGCATCGCCATCGTGCTCGCGGTGTCGCTCAACATCGTCAATGGCTTCGCTGGCCAGTTCTCCATCGGCCACGCCGGCTTCATGATGGTCGGCGGCTACGCCGCGGCCATCGTCACCTACTACGGCTCCATCAAGCTGTGGGGCAGCCCGGAGCCGCATGGCGGGTTTCTGGGCAGCGGTGATCTGCTGTTCCTGTTTGCCTGCGTGCTGGGCGGGTGCGTCGCGGCGCTGGCCGGTCTGGTGGTGGGGCTGCCATCGCTGCGGCTGCGCGGCGACTACCTGGCCATCGTCACCCTGGGGTTTGGCGAGATCATGCGCGTGCTGGCGCAGCGCTCCAAGGACGTGCTCTATCCGGAGGACGTCGCCGGCAAGAGCATGTGGGAGGTCTCGGACAACCTCGGCGGCGCGCTGGGCTTCTCCGGCCTGCCGTCGTACGTGTCGCCGACGCCGTGGAACGAGGACACCGGGCACGCCGGCATCTTCTTCGTCTACCTGATCGTTGCGATCGTCCTCATCTCCGCGTATCGCCTCAAGCTGTCCAGCAAGGGCCGCGCGCTCCTGGCGGTGCGCGAGAACGAGATCGCCGCCGAGGCCATGGGCATCAACACCAGCCGGGTCAAGGTGGCGGCGTTCGTGATGGCGGCGTTCTTCGCCGGGGTCGGCGGCGCGCTGTTCGCGCACGAGTTTGGTAACACCCTGACCCCGCGCGAGCTCGGCTTCCAGAAGTCGATCGACATCGTGATCATGGTGGTGCTCGGGGGCATGGGGTCGATAAGCGGCGCCGTGGTCGCGGCGGCGGCGCTGACCCTGATGCCTGAGCTATTCCGGGAGTTCGCCGAGTACCGCATGATCATCTATGCGCTGGCGCTCATCCTGGTGATGATCCTGCGGCCGCAAGGCCTCTTTGGCATCAAGGAGCTGTGGGAGACCACGGCGTGGCGACGCATCCGAGCGCGCATCGTGCGCGGCAAGGAGGCCCCATGAGCGAGGTCCTGGCCGCCAGAGGCCTGTCTCTGTCCTTCGGCGGCCTGCGCGCGGTCAACGACTTCTCGTTGTCCCTTGGATCTTCCGATCTGGCGGGTCTCATCGGGCCCAACGGCGCCGGCAAGACCACGGTGTTCAACCTGCTGACCGGCGTGTACCAGCCAGACGCCGGCTCGGTGCTGCTGGACGGCAAGCAGGTCAACGGCAAGAAGCCTTCGCAGATCGCCGCCGCGGGGCTCGCGCGCACGTTCCAGAACATCCGGCTCTTTGGCGAGCTGTCGGTGCTCGACAACGTGCGCACCGCCGCCGGCGTGCGCACGCGCAGCGGCCTGTGGCGCAGCCTCCTGCGCACTCCGCTGTATCTCGCCGAGGAGCGCGCGGTCACCGAGCGCTCGCTGGAGCTTTTGGAGCTCCTTGGCATCGCGCATCGCCGCGAGGAGCAAGCGCGCAGCTTGCCGTACGGCGATCAGCGCCGGCTCGAGATCGCGCGCGCGCTGGCGACCGAGCCCAAGGTGCTGCTGCTGGACGAGCCGGTCGCCGGCATGAACTCCAGCGAGAAGGTGGAGATGCGCGGCCTCATCCAGACCCTGCGCAAGCAGTTCGATCTGGCGATCTTGCTCATCGAGCACGACATGGGCCTGGTCATGGACATCTGCGAGCACATCACGGTGCTGGATCACGGCATGACCATCGCCGCCGGCAAGCCGGCGGCGATCCAGAGTAACCCCGCCGTGATCGAGGCATATCTCGGCGCGCCGGAGGATGAGACCACCGCGGAAAGCGAGGCCTCCTGATGGCGATGCTCGAGGTCTCCGACCTGCACGTCTACTACGACGGCATCCACGCGCTCAAGGGCGTGTCGTTCTCGGTCGAGGAGGGCGAGGTGGTGACCCTCATCGGCGCCAACGGCGCCGGCAAGACCACCACCTTGCGCGCCATCTCCGGCCTGGTGCGCGCGGCGCGCGGCCAGGTGCGCTTTCAGGGGCAGCGGATCTCCAACCTGCCGGCGCACACCATCGTCGCCAAGGGGCTGGCGCACTCGCCGGAGGGGCGCGGCATCTTCCCGAACCTCACCGTCGAAGAGAACCTGGACATCGGCGCCTTCCTTCGCCGCGACGCAGCCGGCGTGGCCAAGGACAAGGAGCAGGCGCTCGCCCTCTTTCCCCGCATCAAGGAGCGCCTGGAGCAGAGCGCCGGCACGCTCTCGGGCGGCGAGCAGCAGATGCTGGCCATGGCGCGCGCGCTGATGGCGCGGCCCAAGCTGTTGCTGCTGGACGAGCCCTCGCTCGGGCTGGCGCCGCAGGTGGTGCAGCAGATCTTCAAGATCGTCCGCACCATCGCTGCCTCTGGCACCACCATCTTGCTGGTGGAGCAGAACGCGCACATGGCCCTGCGGGTGGCGCGCACGGCGCACGTGCTCGAGGTCGGCACGCTGGCGCTGTCAGGCGACGCGGCGGCGCTGTCGAAGGACGACAAGATTCGCAAGGCGTACCTGGGCGTCCACTGACCCGCGCCGCACGGTGCCCCGGTCGGCGCCGCACGGCGCCCGAGTCCAGCCCTGCGGCGCACGGCGCCCAAGGCCAGGCCCGCGCCGCACGGCGCCCGAGGCCAGCACCCGAGGCCAGGCTCGCGCCCGCGGCCAGCGCCCGCGGCGAAGGCTGCGGTCTGTCAGCTCGCCGCGCGCGGCAGGCTGTGCTCACGGGCGCAGCAATGCAGCTCGATCGTCAGGTGCGCGATGGCGCGCGAGGCCAGGAGCACGCGCCGGTAGTGGTCCACGTCGCGCGGCGTGGAGGTGACCAGCGACACCACGCAGCCAACCTGGCGCGGGCCCAGCTCCCAGACGTGAAGGTCTGCCACCCGCACGTCGTCGATGGCCTCGAGCTGGCTCCGCACCCAGGCCTCGAGGCCTGGCAACGTGGCGACGTCCAGGAGCTGCTGCGCCGCCTGACGGCACAGGCCCAGCGCCCAGGACAGGATCACCGCGCCGCCGACGATGCCCATCGCCGGATCCATGAACCACAGCCCGGCGTAGCGGCCGGCCAGCAGCGCGGCGATGGCCAGCACCGAGGTCACGGCGTCCGCCACGATGTGCAGGTAGGCCGCGCGCAGGTTGTGGTCCTGGTGGTGCGGGCCAGCGCCATGGTCGTGGCCATGGTGATCGCCGTGGTCGTGGCCGTGGTGATCGCCATGGTCGTGGCCGTGGTGATCGCCATGGTCGTGGCCGTGGTGATCGCCGTGGGTGTGGCCAAGGAGCAGCGCGCAGCCCACGTTCACCAGGAGGCCCAGCACGGCGACCCAGATGGCCTCCGTGAACTCGATGGGATGGGGACGCCACAGCCGCACCGCGCCCTCGACCGCCATCCACACCGCGACGAGGCCCAGCAACACGCCGCTGGTGTAGCCGGCGAGGGCATAGACCTTGCCGGTGCCAAAGGTGAAGGCGTCATGGTTGGCGCGCGTCCGCGCGAACCAGTACGCCGCGGCGGTGAGGCCCAGCGCGCCCGCGTGGGTGCCCATGTGCCAGCCGTCGGCGGTCAGCGCCATCGAGCCGGACCACCAGCCCACCGCGAGCTCCCCGACCATCATCACCAGCGTGATCGCCACCACCCAGAGCGTCCTGCGCTCGGCTGCCACGGGGACGCCATCGTGCGTCGCGTGGTGCGCGTGGTCGCCCAGCGAGTGCGAATCCATGGCCCGAGGATACCACCGCCAAGCGCCGATCGCGTGCGTGCTGATCCCGCCGTGCCATACTCTCGCGGGTGGCACCGAAGCACCCCGTCACCCTGGCCATCCGCGCGCTACGCGCCGCCAACGTGGCCTTTGTTCCACATCTCTATCCCTGGGAGCCGCATGGGGGGACCGCCGCGTCGGCCCGCGCCTTGGGCGTGGACGAACACCGCGTGATCAAGACGCTCATCTTCGAGAACGAGCGACAGAGCCCCCTGTGCATCCTCATGCACGGCGACCGCGAGGTCTCCACCAAGAACCTCGCTCGCCAGCTCGGCTGCAAGGAGACCGCGCCCTGTCGTCCGGAGGTCGCCGACCGGCACTCCGGCTACCAGGTCGGCGGCACCTCGCCCTTTGGCTTGCGCCGGGCCATGCCGGTGTACCTGCAGCAGACGATCGCGGCGCTCCCGGTGCTGTACATCAACGGCGGCGCGCGGGGCTTCCTGGTGGAGCTGGCGCCCGCGGAGCTCTTGCGGGTGCTCGCGCCGACGCTGGTCGACGTGGCGATCTGACTCGAGCTACTTGCCGGGCTCGTGGCGCTCGGCGTCGGCGGGCTTCGCGGCGTCGGCAGGCTTCGCGGCGTCGGCAGCTTCGGGGGATGCCGTCGGCTCGTCGCCGCCGAGGAAGATGGAGGCGAGCACGCCGGTGGTGATGATGCCGGCGATCGCCGCGAGGGAGATCAGGTGCGGGATGTGGATGTGTCCGTGCAGGATCATCTTGACGCCGATGAGGATGAGCAGCAGCGCCAGCGCGATCTTGAGGTACTTGAACTTGGCCATCGCGCCGGCGAGCACGAAGTACAGCGAGCGCAGGCCCATGATGGCGAAGATGTTCGACGTCACCATGATGAACGTCTCCTGGCTCACCGACAGCACCGCCGGGATCGAGTCCAGCGCGAACACCACGTCCGTCAGCTCCACCACGATCAGGCACACCGCCACGGTGGTCAGCGCGTAGCGGCCGTCCACCTTGACCAGGAAGTGGCCGCCGTGGTCGCCGTCGACGATGCGGACCACCCGGCGCAGCGCGCGCACCGCGAAGCTCTTGTCGATCGAGCCGTCTTCGTCTTCGTTCTCGCCGCGCAAGAGCTTGGCGCCCTGCCAGGCCAGGTAGCCGCCAAAGACGTAGAAGATCCAGTCGAACTGCTTGGCCAGATACGCCCCGCCCGCGAGCATGATCACGCGGAAGACGATGGCGCCCATGATGCCCCAGAACAGGACGCGGTGCTGGTACCTGTCCGGGACGCGGAAGCTGCGAAACAGGAGCGAGATGACGAAGATGTTGTCGACCGAGAGCGCCTGCTCCAGGAGGTACGCCGAAAGGTAGACGACCGCAGCGTCGGCACCCGACTGGGGCTTGCCGTCCACCAGCAGGCGGATGCCCAGCCAGTGGTTTTCGTACATCAGGTACACCACGCCGGAGAACGACAGGCCCACGCAGACCCATCCGATGGTCCAGCCCACCGCGCTGGCGAAGGTCGGCTCGGTGGCTTTTCGGTGAAGTACGCCCAGATCGAGGAACAACAGCAGCGCGATCAGGGAAAAAAAGCCGATCCAAAACCAAATCATCCGGGGGTCCGTTCCTGGTTCGCCGCGAGTGCGAAAAGATGCCGTCATAGCGCCAGCGAGGCAAGCTGCGACGGGCCGAATTGTCGCCGGTCTCGCCGGTCTCGAGAGGTACGACCCCGGTAGGGGACCTTGGCCCCCACTGCACGCTAGCGCTTCGACCGGGGGACAATGATCCCTCCAGCGTACTAGATCCCGCGCAGGTCAGTCGGGTGGGCAGGGGCGCCCGGCGGCTCGTCGGTGGGCTGGCCGGTCGTCTCGCTGGTCGGCTCGCTGGTCGGCTCGCTGGTCGGCTCGCTGGTCGTCTCGCTGGTCGGTTCGCCGTTGGGCTGGCCAGTGGGCTCGCCGGTCGGCTCGCCGGTCGGCCAACTGACCGGCCCGACCGGCCGCTCTGCTCCGCGCCGGTCCTCGGCGGGGCGGTCGGGCGCCTGCTCCTCGCGGGCCCGCAGTCGTCGCTCGCGCCGCTCGCGTCGTTCGCGCCGCCGTAGCTCGCGCCGTTCACGTCGCTGTTGTGCCCGGTCCAGCTTGAGGTCTCGCCCGTCGGTGGTATCTCGGCGGTCACTCGCCGCCAGGTCTCGAGGGGCCGGCCGATCTTCATGGTCCTGGCGTTCCTGGCGTTCCTGGCGTTCCTGGCGTTCCTGGCACACCTGGACGAGATAGGCGCGATACTCGGCGGTCCGCGCCTGCACCTTGGCCGGCACGGGCCGCGGTCGGCCCTGGTCTCGCAAGAAGTAGTGCAGCGACACCGGCAGCAGCGGCTCTTGTCCGCGCTCCATGCGCCGGCAGTTGAGGCGCTGCAGGTCGGAGAGGAGGTCGGCCACCGCCCCGGCGGTGACCCGCTTGGTGTCGTGCAGCAACACGATGCCGCCGTGCTCTGCCACCAGATCGGCCAGGACCTCGCGCCGCAGCGCCTCGCCGTCCTTGCCGTGAAAGTCCTTTGGATCGACGGACCAGCGCACGTCGGTGAGCCCCAGCGCCGCCACGCGGCGCGCCGCGGCCTTGCCCATCACCCCGTACGGCGGCCGAAACAGCTCGATCGGCTGCCCCGCCGCACCGGAGAGCAAGGCGATGCTGTCGTCGAGCTCGCGCTGCAAGACCGCGCGCGCCGGGGTCCCCAGCCGGGCGTGGTTGGCGGTGTGGCCCCCGACCAGGTGCCCCTCGGCGACCATCTGGGCGACCAGCGGGAGCCCGACTTCGCCGCGGCGCCCCACCAGGTGCCGGTTCACCACGAAGAAGGTCGCCGGGACCCGGTACTGGGCGAGCGCCCGCAAGACCAGGGGCGTGGTGATGGGCGCCGGGCCGTCGTCGAAGGTGAAGGCCACGAGCCCCGGCGCCTCATCGCCGTTCACGCGGTCGGCGGGGCCTGCAAAAAGTGGCAAGGCGTCGTCAGCGAGGCCTGTCGTCGAGGGCGCGGTCGAAGGCCCGGCCTCGGTCGTGGGCGAGCCAACCTTCTCGGCCGCGGGCTGGACGATCACGCTCTCGCCGTACGCCAGCGAAGCCACCGACGAAGCCAGGAATCCGAGCGGCCACGCCGCGAGCAACCAAGACGTCCGCACCAGGCCAGAGATCATGGCACAAGCGCCGCCCGGATGCCGAATTTGCGGAGCCTGACCGAGCTCATGGTCGGACTTTGTGCCCCCCGCGTCCCGCCGGATCCGCGGCGTTTATCCGTGGGGTTGAACTGTGGGGGTGATCCGTGGCTTTGGTGAGGGGCTCGCTGGACACCGCGGGCCTCGTGGGGAAAGGTTAGGCTGCGCATGAAGCTGGCGGTCACCTCCCCGTTGCCCGTCGCGGTGCAGCCGCGCGCGCCGGAGCTGACCGTCGTGCAGCCGGCGAGCGGTCGCCTGACCGCCGCCGAGCTCATCGCCTGCCAGCCGGACGCCCTGGTCTGCCTGCTCTCGGACCGGGTCGACGACGCTCTCCTGGAGGCGCTGCCGCGGCTGCAGGTCGTGGCCAACGTCGCGGTGGGGCTCGACAACATCGACGTCGCCGCCGCCACCTCGCGCGGCGTCTGCGTCACCAACACCCCGGACGTCTTGACCGACGCCACCGCGGAGCTGACGCTGGCCTTGCTCTTGGCCACGGCGCGGCGCCTCACCGAGGGCGAGCAGCTCGTGCGCTCGGGGCAGTGGCGCGGCTGGGCGCTGGACCTGCTCCTCGGCGTGCCCATCGCGGGATCCACCCTGGGCATCGTCGGCCTTGGCCGCATCGGCGGCAAGGTGGCGCAGCTTGGCCGCGCGCTCGGGATGCAGCTCTGCTACGCCGCGCCCAGGCCGGTCGCTGGCGCCGCCGCGCTGGGCGCCGTGTACCTGCCGCTGCGGGAGCTGTTGCGCCAGGCGGACTTCGTCAGCTTGCACTGCCCGCTGCGCGCGGGCACGCGCACCCTCCTCGATCGAGACGCCCTCGCGCTCATGAAGCCGTCGGCGATCTTGCTCAACACGGCGCGCGGCGAGCTGGTGGACGAAGACGCGCTGTGCGAGATGCTGGAGACCGGACGGCTCTGGGCCGCGGGCCTTGACGTGTTCTGCAACGAGCCCCAGGTTTCGCCCAGAATCCTGGCATGTCCGCGCATCACCTTGGCGCCACACCTCGGATCGGCTACCACCAAGGCGAGGACCCAGATGGCAGAGCTAGCAATCGATGCGGCGGTGTCCGTGCTGCGCGGCCAACCGCCAAAGACCCTGGTCAACCAAGCGGCGTGGCCGCCCCGGGGCCAGCGATGACCACGGCCGGGGGGACCACGGCCGGGGGCGAGGAGTCCGGCGACGACCGCGGTGGGCCTGGCGTCGCCGGGGGCGCTGCAGCGCAGAAGGTGCTGCTCGTGACGTCCAGCGGCGCGTCGCCGCACGCGGTGGTGCCGGTCCTGGCCGCTGCGGAGGCCGCGGGGTTGCAGGTGCGCGCCATCGACCTGGGCGGCGCCGGGGCAGGTGGCAGCTCGGTCACCGATCGCGTGCGCCGCGCGCTCCTGGGAGAGGGCGCGGAGCGCCGGCTGCGCAAGGAGCTGGAGCAGAACCCACCGGACGTCGCGGTGGTGTTCGATCCGCACTCGGCCCAGGCGCTGACCGTGGCGCGCGATGAGGTCGCGAACCCGGCGCCCGTCCTGGCCGTGGTCGCGGAGCTTGAGCCGGCGGCGGCGTGGTCGCAGACCGACGCGGATCGCTTCCTGGCCCTCGATGACGTGGCCGCAGTGGCCCTGGCGGAGCATGGGGTGGAGCCGGATCGGGTGCTGGTGGCTGGCGCCTTTGGCGAGATCGCGTTCTGGCAGGCAGGGCAGGCAGATCGCGCGGAGCTGCGGCGCAAGTTCAACCTCTCCGGGCAGGTCGTCCTCATCGAGGCCAGCGGGCTTGGCGCGGAGCTGACCAATCAGCTCGCGCTCCAGCTCTCGTTGCTCGACGCCCACGATCGGACCACGTTTCTCTTCGACGCCGCCGGCGATGCGGAGTCCGCGGCGGTGCTCCGGCGCTCGGTGCCGACCTTGGGCCTGCGCGCCAAGCTGTTTGGCGCCACCGCGGACGCCGCGTTGCTGTGGCGCGCGGCGGATGTCGTCATCGCGCGGCCGTCCACGCGCGCCGCCTCCCGGGTCCTCTTGCTGGGCGCCCGCCTGGTGGCGCTGGTGGACGACACGAGCCCGGGGCTGGCGGCCAACGCCGCCGCGCTCGAGGCGCGCAAGGTCGCGCTGCCGGCGCGCGGCCTGCTCTTGCTCACCAGCGCGCTGGACGCCGCCTTGCGCCAGGGCCCGCCCGCGGCGGGCGGCCCCGATGGCGCGGCCAGCTGCGCGGAGGTGCTCGCGGTGCTGGCCCGAGACAAGCACGCGGTCATCGACGAGCGGCGCGCCGCCACCAACGCCGTCATGCGCGAGCGCATCCGGGCGATGAACACCGCCGCCGCCTCCGCGACCCGGGCGGCCGCGATGCCCGGAGAGCTGGAGGACCTGTCCGGAGCGCCTGGGGCGGAGTTCGCCAGCGCCTCGTCGGCTGCCTCGCCGATCGCCTCGGTGGACGTGGACGCGCTGCTCGCCGAGGGCAAGCTCCGGCTCGCCGAGCTCACCAAGGCCATGATGGCGGCGCAGCGCGCGGCAGACGCCGCCGCGGCGGAGGCGGTGGCGCAGCGCGCGCGCGGCGAGGCGGACCCGGCGGCGGTCAGCGAGCGGCGCAGCAGCGCAGAGCGCGCGCGCATGCACTCGCTGCTCGGCGAGATGTCCACCCTGCAAGGTGAGCTGACGGAGCTCGGGCGGGTGGCCGCGGCCGCGCCGCGCTCCGCCGGGCGCAGCGCCAACCCGTCGCGAGGGGCGGCGTCGACGGCGGGCGGCGCGGCGGGGCGAACCGCCGGCTCCGTGGAAGATCTGCTGGCTGACCTAAAGAGCAAGGCCGCGAGCGGCGGCGGCCCGGCGCCGCGCTCTGGCCCCGACGCCGCGCGCGCCAGCGCGCGACCGCCGGCGGATAACCTGGACGACGAGCTGGCGGCGCTCAAGCAGAAGATGGCGCAGAGCACGTCGGCGAAGAAGAAGGGGTAGGGCCATGCGCGGTCACGGACGAACAAGGATCGAGCGCTCGCAGCGACGTCAGGGCACGGCGGCTGGGCGACGGGGGCCGTGGGGCCGCCTTGGGCCGCTCGGGCCGCTTGGGCGGCTCGGGCCGCTCGTCGGGATCCTGGGCGCCCTGGCGCTGGCGCACACCGCGGCTTGCGCCGGGCCATCTCGCGCCGATTCGCGCGGGAAGGTGGAGCGGGCCAGCGGCAAGAGCAAGCGACACCAGCCTCACGAGCACGGCCATGGCGCGCATCCTCATGGCGGCGGGGGGCATCATCATCACCCGCATCCGCACCCGCACCTGGAAGGCCGAGGCGGGCACCATCACCCGTACTGACGGCCGTCGAGCCGGCGACCCGACGGCCGTCGAGCCGGCGACCCGACGGCCATCGAGCCGGCGACCCGACGGCCGTCGAGCCGGCGACCTGACGCCGTCTGCGACGACGCCCGCCGGTGCGCCGGCGCCAGCCGCTACAGCGCCAGGGGCCTCGGTGTCAGCGACTTCGACGCCAGAAACTCCGGGTTGAACACGCGCGAGGCGTAGCGCGAGCCGTGGTCGCACAGGAACGTGACGATGCGCAGCCCCTGTCCACGTCGCGCGGCGGCGATGCGGTAGGCCGCCGCCACGTTGAGCGCGGCCGAGGTGCCCACCACCTGCGCGTCGTACCTGGCCAGGTGATACAGCATGTCGATCATCTCCTGATCGGGGATCTGCAGCGCGTCGTCCACGTGCGCGGCGCGGAAGTTCTCGGTGATGCGCATGATCCCGATCCCCTCGGTGATCGACGAGCCGGTGCTCTTCAAGACGCCCTCTTTGACATAGGAGTAGAGCCCCGAGCCCAGCGGATCCACCAGCACCACCTCGACCTTGGGGTTTCGCTCCTTGAGATAGCGAGACACGCCCGAGATCGTGCCTCCGGTGCCAGCGGCGCTGACGACCACGTCCACCTTGCCCTCGCACTGCTCCCAGATCTCGGGGCCGGTGGTGCGGTAGTGGATCTCGCCGTTGGCCGGGTTCTCGAACTGGTTGGCCCAGAACCACCCGTGCTCCTCGGCGAGGCGCCTGGCCGTGTGAAAGAAGTGTCCCTGGTTGGCAAACGGCACCGCCGGCACCGTCCGGACCTCGGCGCCCATGGCCGCGAGCAAGGCGTACTTCTCCGCGGCCTGGTTGTCCGGCATCACCACCACGACTCGGTAGCCGCGCTCGCGGCCCAGGAGCGTCAGGCCGATGCCCGTGTTGCCGGCGGTGCCCTCGACGATGGTGCCGCCGGGCGCCAGCTCACCGCTGGCCTCGGCCGCGCTGATGAGCCCCTTGGCGGTGCGATCCTTGACGCTACCGCCGGGGTTTAGCATCTCGCCCTTGCCCAGGATCTCGTTGCCGGTGGCTCGCGACAAAGACCCAAGGACAAACAGCGGGGTCTGTCCGACCGCATTCCACAGCGTGGTGATGGGCATCATGAGACGGGATGATACTCCACGCCGCGGTCAACTCGCGCGCTGGCCGCGGTCGGCCGCGCGTCGGCGGGTGCGGCGCCATGACGCCGCGCGATCCGCGCCGATCTCGTCCGATCGGGCCAGGCCACGGGCTCGCGGTTTCCAAGCTCGCCTCGCGGCAGTACAGTGGCGACATGGGAGCAGCGCAACAAGGCACCGCGGCGGTTGGTCGCATCGTCAGCATCAACCCGGCGACCGGCGTGCCGCTGGGCGATGTGCCCGACCTTGGCGAGGCCGAGGTGCGCGCGCTGGTGGCCAAGGCGCGCGCGGCAGCGGAGGCGTGGGGCGGCGTCTCGCTCGACGAGCGCTGCCGCAGGGTGGCGCGCTTCGCCGAGGTGTTGATGGAGCGCGCCGACGAGGTCATCGAGCTGGTCACCCGCGAGGGGGGCAAGACCCGGCAGGAGGCGCTGGGCATGGAGCTCATGGTGGTGGCGGACCTGGTGCGCTACTTCGTCCGCCATGCGCCGAAGATCCTCGCCCCGGAGCCCATCCGGCTGCACCTGTTCAAGCACCGTGGCAGCTACCTGCACTTCGTCCCTCGCGGCGTGATCGGCATCATCGCGCCGTGGAACTTCCCGTTCGCGATCCCCATGGGCGAGGCGCTGATGGCGGTGATCGCGGGCAACGGCGTGGTGCTCAAGCCCTCGGAGGTCACGCCGCTCATCGCGCTCCTGGCCAAGGAGCTGTTCGACGCCAGCGGCCTGCCCGCGGACCTGCTCCAGATCGCCACCGGGCGCGGGGCCACCGGCGCCGCCTTGATCGACGCTGGCATCGACTACTGCGTGTTCACCGGCTCGGTCGCCACCGGCAAGCGCGTGGCCGCGGCGTGTGGCGAGCGGCTCATCCCTTGCACCCTCGAGCTTGGCGGCAAGGCGCCAGCGGTGGTGTGCGCGGACGCGGATCTGGAGCGCGCCGCCAACGCCATCGCCTGGGGCGGCCTGGCCAACAGCGGGCAAGTGTGCGCGTCGGTCGAGCGGGTCTATGTGGTCAAGGAGGTCCACGACGAGCTGGTGGCTCGGGTGGTCGCGATCGCGTCCTCGCTGCGCCAGGGCGACGCCTCCGTCGAGGGCGCCGAGGTGGACCTGGGCGCCATGTGCTGGGATCGTCAACTCGAGCACGTCGCGGCCCTGGTCGACGCGGCGGTGCGCGCCGGCGCCAAGGTGGCGCACGGCGGCCAGCGCGGCAAGGGCGGGTTGTTCTTCCAGCCCACGGTGCTGACCGACGTGCGCCAGGACATGGAGATCATGCGCAAGGAGATCTTCGGCCCCGTCATCCCGATCATGGCGGTGCGCGACGAGGACCAGGCCATCGAGCTGGCCAACGACTCCCACCTGGGCCTCCTGGCGTATGTGTTTTCTCGGGACAAGGCGCGCGCGCGGCGGCTCGCGGAGCGCATCGAGGCGGGCACCGTGATGATCAATGACGTGCTGAGCACGTACGCCGCTCCCGAGACGCCGTGGGGCGGGGTCAAGATGTCAGGCATCGGCCGCACCCACTCGGCGCACGGCCTGCGCGACCTCTGCCAGACTCGCCACGTCAACTACGAGCGGCTGAGCCTCGGGGCGAAAGAGATCTGGTGGTACCCGTACAAGGCGCAGACCTACAAGACGCTGCTGCGCGCTGCCCGCCTGCTCTTTGGCAAGCGACCCTGGCAGCGCTGAGCAGCCCTACTTCTTGGGCGCGGGTGCCGGCGCAGGCGTCGGGGCCGGCGCTGGCTTGTTGATGTCGCTCGAGGCCTCGCCGTCAGGCGCGGTCGGCATCTCCACCTTGGGGCGAGCGCCCGGGATCTCCTCGCGTCGGTCGACCTTCTTGTCGAAGTCGTCGTCGTAGAGGATCGCGATGAGGATGGTGCTCTTGTACTGCTCCCAGAGATCCGGCTCGCCATCGCCGTTGCGGTCGCGTCGGACCGACGAGCTGGCCGCTGCTGTCGTAGATCTCCTTGAGATCGTACTTGCCGTCGAAGTCGCGGTCGCGCTCGATCTCGAGCACGGTGCCCTTCTTGGGATCGAACAGCGACGACATATCGAACTTGCCGTCGTAGTCGAAGTCCGCCTTCTCGTACACCACCGTGCCCTTGCGGTTGTAGCCGACCACCCAGTCCTTGCGGCCATCGTGGTCGAAGTCCACCTGCTTGCAGGTCATGTACTCGACGGCGGTGCCGCCCTCGTCCTCGCTCTTGAACAGCCGCCACACATCGGGGCGGGTGTCCTTGTTGAGGTCGTAGGTCAGGACGTTCTTGCCCTCGGTCTCGCACAACGTCGGATCAACCTTCGGGATGCTCGCGTCGGTCGCGGCGTCCTTGGGGGTGGTGCTCTCTTTCTTGCCCTTGCAGCCGCTCGAGGCGGCCGCAAGCGCGAGGCACAGGATGGCACCGGCTTGCTGGATCGTCGACATAACTACTGGAGGGTATTCGTCTTGCCCCGGGGACGCAAGGCAGCTCGGCCGCCAGGTCGACCCGGATCACATAACGACCAGACCACGACCACCCAACGACCACCCAACGACCACCCAACGACCACCCAACGGCCACCCAACCAGCATTTGACGCCCAGGCCACGTCCACGCGCGCCCAAGGCCCGCGCTCGCCGCCGCCACCTCCGCCGCCAGGAAGATGCCGATAGGGCGACCCTGGTGCCAGACCGTCATGACAGGCCGGGCCCACAATGGTACACCGAGGCGTTTCATGGCGTACCCGGCAGAGCGGATTCGCAATTTTTCCATCATCGCTCACATCGATCATGGAAAGACCACCTTGGCTGATCGGATCCTGGAGCACTGCGGTGCGCTCACGGATCGCGAACGACAGGACCAGTTCCTCGACAACATGGACCTCGAGAAGGAACGAGGGATCACCATCAAGGCGCAGTCGGTGCAGCTCCACTACAAGGCGGCCGACGGGCTGACCTATCAGCTAAACCTCATCGACACGCCCGGCCACGTCGACTTTCACTACGAGGTCTCGCGCTCGCTGGCCGCCTGCGAGGGCGCCCTCCTGGTGGTGGACGCGGCGCAAGGCGTGGAGGCCCAGACCCTGGCCAACGTCTACGTCGCGCTCGACAACAACCTCGATATCGTCCCGGTGCTCAACAAGATCGATCTGCCGGTCGCCCGGCCCGACTGGGTCAAGGAGCAGATCGAGAACACGATCGGGCTCGACGCCAGCGAGGCGCTCTTGGTGTCGGCCAAGACGGGCCAGGGAATCCCCGAGATGGTGGAGGCGCTGGTCAAGCGCATCCCGCCGCCCAAGGGGGACCGCACCGCGCCGCTGTCGGCGCTGATCTTCGATAGCTGGTACGACCAGTTCCGCGGCGTGGTGGTGCTGGTGCGGGTGATGGAAGGCTCGATCCGCAAGGGCACCAAGATCCGCTTCTGGGCCACCGAGATGGAGTACGAGTGTACGCTGGTCGCGGTGCGGCGGCCGCAGCTCGTCGAGGTGGACGACCTGGAGGCCGGGCAGGTGGGGATCTTGGCGGCGTCGATCAAGGACATCGCGCACGCGCGGGTCGGCGACACCGTCACCGACGCAGCGCGCCCGTGCGCAGCCGCCCTGCCGGGGTTCAAGGCGGTCAAGCCCATGGTGTTCGCCGGCCTCTTCCCGGTGGACGCCGCGGACTACCAGGACCTCAAGGACGCTCGGCAAGCTGGTGCTAAACGACGCCTCGGTGACCTACGAGCCGGAGTCTTCGGCGGCGCTGGGCTTTGGCTTTCGCACCGGGTTTCTGGGCCTGCTCCACATGGAGATCATCCAGGAGCGGCTGGAGCGCGAGTTCGGCCTGAACCTCATCACCACCGCGCCGAGCGTGCGCTTCCGCATCCACCTGCCCGGGGACGAGGTGCTCGAGGTCGACAACCCGGCCAAGGTCCCCGACAACGGGCGCTTCGACAAGATCGAGGAGCCGATCATCGCCGCCACCGTCCACGTCCCGCAGGAGTACGTGGGCCCGGTCATGCAGCTCTGCCAGGAGCGGCGGGGCGTCCAGCAAGGCCTCCACTATGATCCAGGCGGTCGCGTGCGCGTGGTCTACGAGATGCCGCTGGCCGAGGTCGTGTTTGGCTTCTACGACCGGCTCAAGACCATGTCGCGCGGCTACGCCTCGCTCGACTACGAGCCGGCCGGGTACCGCGAGGCGGACCTGGTTCGCCTCGACGTGCTGGTCAACGGCGAGCGGGTCGATGCGCTGTCGCTGGTCTCCCACCGCGACACCGCGTTTCATCGCGGCACCGAGCTGTGCAGCAAGATGAAGGACGTGGTGCCGCGGCAGATGTTCGACGTGGCGATCCAGGCGGCGATCGGCAGCCGGATCATCGCGCGGACCACCGTCAAGGCGATCCGCAAGGACGTGACCGCCAAGTGCTACGGCGGTGACATCACCCGAAAAAAGAAGCTGCTCGAGAAGCAGAAGGAAGGCAAGCGCAGGATGAAGTCGGTCGGTTCCGTGGAGCTGCCGCAGGAGGCCTTCCTCACCGTGCTCAAGGTGGACTGACCGATGCGTACGGCTGCTAGCTTGGATCGCGCGGTCCGCAAGGAAGCCCAGGTGCTGGTCAAGCAGGCCAGCGGGTTGCTCGACGCTCGCAAGCGTCGGTCGCCGCGTCAGGACGAGCTGCGCTCGACCACGGCGGACACCGTCGCGGCGCTCGACCGCGGCGACCCCCGCGCGGTGCGCCAGCTCCTGCCGGCGCTCGATGGCTTGATCGACGAGCTGGCCGAGCCGGCTGGAAAGTCCATCCTGCGCGAGTACGCCGAGTCGATCTCGATCGCGATCGTGATCGCGCTGGTGCTGCGCGCCTTCGTCGTCGAGGCGTTCAAGATCCCCTCGAGCTCCATGTACCCGACGCTCGAGATCGGCGATCACATCTTCGTCAGCAAGTTCATCTATGGCGTCCGGATCCCCATGTCGGACGCCAAGATCTTCCAGGTCCGCGGTCCCCGGCGCGGCGAGGTGGCGGTGTTCTTGTGGCCGTGCAACCACGACAAGGACTTCATCAAGCGCATCGTCGCGCTCGAGGGCGACACGGTGGAGGTGCGGTGCAACGTCCTGCACGTCAACGGGCAGCCTGTGCCGGCGCCGATCGTGAACCTGCATGATTCGTTCTATGACAACGATGAGTCGGGCAATAGTATCCTACGGTGGTCCGCCACCGCGAGGTCCTGGGCGAGATCACCTACGACACGTTCCAGCAGCTCTCGTACGAGGGCGAGTTCCCCAGGTTGCACGACAGCGTGCTCGATCCGCCGTCCTGCACCGGGCAGGGCGATGTGGATCCAAAGCGTCCGCCCGAGGTGATGGGCAAGGTGGTGCGGACGGCGACCGCGGACCAGGTCAAGGCGGATAGCTGTCGTCCCCAGCTCCACTACGTGGTGCCGCCTGGCCACGTCTTCGGCATGGGCGATGATCGCTGGAACTCCAATGACTCGCGCAAGTGGGGCGCGATCCCGGTGAACAACCTCAAGGGCAAGGCGGTGTTCATCTGGCTGTCGCTGTCCAACGAGCCGGGGACCTCGGATTTCACCAGCAAGGTGCGCTGGTCGCGCATGGGCAACTTCGTGCATTGACGGCGCCGGACCGCGCCCGCCGCGCCCACCTGGGGTAGGCTGCGGCATGGCCTTAGCACCGCTCGATGCCACCGTGCGCGCCGCGATCAACGCCGGGTTTCTCGCCGCTGGAGGAGCGCCGCCCACCGCCGATGAGATCGCCACGCGGACGTGCTTGTCTCGCGACGAGGTGTTCGATTCCCTTCGTCGCCTGGACGCGCTGGGCTCGGTGACCTTGCGCCCGCAGACGCTGGAGCTGTGGACCGCCCCGCCGTTCTCGGCCACGCCGACCTTGTTTCGGGTGAGCTGCGGCGGCTCCCTGTACTGGGGGAGCTGCGCCTGGTCTGCGCTGGGCATCTGCGCGCTGGCCGCCGCGCCAGGCGAGATCCACGCCTCGCTGGGCGGGGAGGGCGAGGACGTGGTGGTGCAGGTCGCCACCGACGGCCCGCGCGCGCCGATGCCGCTCTATGTCCACTTCGCGATCCCGGCCGCGCGCTGGGCGGACAGCTTGCCGTACGCGCACAGCATGACGCTGTTCTTTCGCTCCATCGACGACGTCGATGGCTGGAGCGAGCGCCGGCGCTTGCCGCGCGGCGAGGCCGTGCCCATCGAGCAGGCGTACCGCCTGGCGGTGGCCTGGTATGGCGACGGCGCCACCGCGGCCGGCCACATGCGGCACCGCGCAGAGCTCGAGCAGCTCTTTGCCTCGGTGGGGATGGACCAGCCGCACTTCCACCTGCGCCCGCGCCACCTCTGGTAGCTACTCCGCGTCGCGGTGCGCCGCGTGGGTACGGCGGTTGCTGCGTGAGGATTCGTGCTCACTGATTTCAGCGGCGGGGCTGCGGTGCGCGAGCGTCGCAGTCTTGTCCCGATCAATCTGAGGCCTGTGGGGCGCGATCGTCGACTGGCAACCGCAACGCCAGACGGTGCGCACGTGGCCAAGCCCCTGGGACGGCTCCGCTGGCGCGCTGGTGCGCTCGTTGCATCTTGGGGGAGCGTCACCCACCAAGGAGCGAATCATGGACAGCTTGCAGTCTATCTCTCTCGAAGATCTCTCGACAGTTGCTGGCGGTGAGGGGAGCCAGCAATCCGGGTCGGCCGAAGCCACCTTCCCAGGCGGATCGGCGAAGGCCACGTACGACAGCAAGACCTCGAACTACTCCACATGCGTCAAGGCGGTCACGGACGCATGCAACGTGGCCAACCCGCCCATCCCGTCCGATAGCTATTTTTCGAGCAGCAAGCCCAACCCCGAGGCTGGGAAATGCACGCTGACCAACCTGGACAAGTGCAAGGGCGTCTAGCGCCTGCCGCGGTCGCGGACCGTCTCGTCTCGCGACGGCATTCAAACCGTTCGGTGTTCTAGCAGCGCAACAACGCTAGCAAGGTGACCAGGCAGGCCAGCGCCACCACGCTCGCGGCCAGGGTCAAGGCGCGACCGCGCGGCGGCGGCTCCGCGCGCGCGAGCTCCCGGAGCAGCGCCGGCAGATCGGGCCAGCGCCTGGCCGGATCAGCCTCCAGTCCGCGCGCCAGCACTCGGTGCATGCCCGGCGAGAGCGAGGCCGCGCCAGGCGGCGCCGCCATCACCGGCGCGCGGGCCAGCTCGTCGAGCGACTCGCCGTGGAAGGGGCGCTGTCCGGAGAACGCCTCCCACGCCGCCACGCAGAAGGCGAACTGGTCGCTGCGCGCGTCCGGAGCTGCGCCGGTGAACAGCTCCGGCGCCATGTACCCGGGGGTGCCCACGAACACCCCGCCCTGGCTCAGCGCCGCGTCGAGCAGCGCGTGTTGCTGGCGCGGCGGTGGCCGGCCGGCGACGCCATCGCCCACCTGCGCGCGGCCCGCTGCCACGGCGACCGCGGACGTGGTCTTCTCGGCCGCAGGATCGAGCTGCCCCAGCGCGGTGCCGAAGTCCGTCACCGCGACGCGCCCGCTGGGCCCGCGCAGCACGCTGTGCAGCGTGAAGTTGCGATGCACCACGCCGGCCTCGTGCGCCGCCGCCAGCCCTCGGCCGGCGGCCAGCAACGTGGCCAGGACCTCGCGCGGCGCGGGCTGCAGCGCCAGCCAGTCGGCGACGCTCTGGCCTTCGATCCGCTCCATGATGACGTAGTCGCGCCCGCCCTCGCTGCCCACTTGCAGCATGGTGGCCACGTTGGCGTGCGTCACGGCGCAGACGGCGCGCAGGCGCGTGAGCCGCGCGTCGCGCGCCGCGGCGCTGCCGCCCGAGCGCAAGAGCTTGATCGCGACCGGGCAACCCTTGGCATCTGTGCCGGCCCAGACCACGCCCGTCCCGCCGCTGCCGATCACCCGATCAAGCGTGTGGCCGCCGATCGACGAGCGCGCGCCTGGCGCGGCGACCCCCGAGGACGTGGCTGGTGGAGCCGTTGGGTCCACAGACATGTATTTCACAGTACATGTGTTTTCTGAAACCTACCATTGGCGGCAGGGCAGATATATCCACACATCCTCTCGACGGGGCAGCCCAGCGGTCCCGGCCAGGATACTCAAGAGTACGAGATCAAAGACCTTTCATCGCTGGCCCGTTCCACGGTGGAAAAAGGCATATACTGCGCACCATGTCTGATGGGCCGACAGGAGAGAGGCACCCGGGTCTCCTCGTCGTATGGAGCGGAGCTGCCCCGACCCTGCAGGCGTTCCCCATCGGCGCCCAGGGGCTGGTGCTGGGGCGTGAGCTCCTGGGCACGACCTCCGACGATCGCATCTCTCGGCAGCACGCGCGGGTGGCCATTCGAGACAGCGCCGGGACGGATCCGGGCGTGATCCGCTTCGGCGTCACCGATCTGGCGAGCCGCAACGGCACCTTCGTCAGCGGCCAGCTCCTCGTCGAGCGCGACATCTCGGTCACCGCGCCAGCGGTGGTCCGCGCCGGGCGGACGGTGGCCATCGTCCTCGATGACCTGCGGCGCTTCCGCGAAGCCAGCGTCGTGATGCGAGGGGACACCGTGGTCGGTCCGTCGACGTCGCAGGTCTGGCAGGCGGTGGAGTCCGCGGCGGCGGCTTCGACTCACCTGCTCATCACCGGCGAGGACGGGGTGGGCAAGAGCCGGCTGGGCGAGCACTACGCGCAACAGCGCAAGGTGCGCGAGGCGCGGTTCGATCCCACGGTCCACGCGGTGGCGCTCGAGCGCGTGGTCGGCGACGCGATGACCTTGATCCTCGAGGCGCCCGGCAAGCTCACGGCCGCGCACCACGAAGCGCTCGGCCGGCTGCTCGATCAGCGCGAGGCGTTGCGCGTGGTGACCACGGCCACGCAGCGCCTGGAGGCGCTGGGCATGCCGGCGGCGCTGGCCGCGCGGCTGTCGGCGCGCGTCGTCGAGGTGCCGCCCTTGCGCTCGCGCCCCGAGGAGCTGTCGTATCTGGTCGCGGAGGCGGTCAAGAGCGCCGCGCCGGCGCTGTCCATTCACTCGTCGCTGATCGAGGTCAGCCTGCTCCGGCCCTGGCCGGGCAACGTGCGCGAGCTGTCCGCCGCGGTGGTGCGCGCGGCCCACGAGGTGGCCGCCGCCGGCAAGAACAACCTGCGGGGCGAGGACCTCGACACCGAGGCCGGCTACCTGATGGCCGGCGCCCCGACCATCAACGCCTCGGTCCAGCCGACCATGCTCGGCGCCCGTCGCCGTCGCCGCTCGGTGTCCAAGGCCGACGAGAACTGACGGCGCTTGGGGCAGCGGCGGGCTAACGCCGGCCAGGGCGTCGCGTTGCCTCGTTGCCTCGCGTCGCGTCGTGTCGCGTCGCCCCGCGGTGGTTGCTTTTTGTCTGTAACGCTCCGAGGGTTCGCTCGCTCTAGTACCTAGCCTTGTCCACCGTCCCGCTCCCCATCGCAGCCACAGATCAGTCCATCATCGCCCAGGTGCTAGCTGGCCAGGTCAGCGAGTTCGCGGTGCTGGTGCGCCGGTACAACCAGCGCTTGTTTCGCGCCGCGCGCGCGGTGACCAGAACGGACATGGACGCCGAGGATGCGCTGCAGCAAGCGTGGATGGAGATCTACCGGCACCTCGACAAGTTTCGAAGCGAGGCAGCCTTCTCGACCTGGGCAACCCGGATCGCGGTGAACGAGGGGCTCTCCATCTCCCGTCGCCGCCCGCTGCTTGGGCTCGTCCACCCCGGCGCGCAGGGCGAGGACCCGGCGCAGGACCTGACCGAGCGGACGGCGCCGCAGCCCACGATGACCACCGCCGAGCGCTCGCAGATCGGCAAGCTCATGGAGCAATGTCTCGAGCGCATCCCGCAGGGCAACCGCGAGGTGATGATCCTTCGAGACGTGCTGGAGTTCGACACCGCCGAGACCGCGGCCTTCCTGGGCCTGTCAGAGGAGGCCGTGCGCGTGCGACTGCATCGCGCTCGCGCCGCGGTGGCCGCCCAGCTCGACGAGGTGGTGGGCGAGCACGTGCGCACGCTCTATGGTTTCGATGGGGCGCGCTGTGATCGGGTCACGGCGGCGGTGATGTGTAACGTGCTGGCGGTTGCTCGGCTCTGATGGGCATGCGCACGATATCCCCGCTGTCTATTCTCCCTATTGGTGTCCTTGGCCTGGTCTTCGGCCTGGGCGCCTGTCACCCCAGCACGGTCCAGTCCTCGGCTGCTGGTTCATCCGCGCTCACCGCGCAGGTCGAACGCGGCAAGCTCCTCTATGGCGAGCACTGCGCCAAGTGTCACGGCGACGGCGGCCAGGGCTCCAGCAAGGCGCCTCCGGTCGTCGGAAAGGACGCCTTTCCGCTGCAACCGCGGCCGGGCGCCAAGCGCGACGTGACGTTCCGTACCGCGGCGGACGTGTTTGCCTGGGCGACCGAGCACATGCCGGGCGACGCACCCGGGACGTTGGCCACCGATGAGTATCTGGCGATCTTCGCCTTTGATCTGACGGCCAATGGCGTCAAGTTGACCGGCGCGCTGGACGGTCCGATGGCGCAGTCCATCGTGCTTCACCCCTGAGCGAGCTGGGTCAGCGCGGCTTGTGCCAGCGCTCGAGGCGCGCCTTGAGGCCGCCCAGGTCCACGTCGAAGGCGCGGTCGAGGGGCGAGCCCTGCGCGCTCCATCGCCTCGGTGGTGCGGCGCGGGGCGGGCGTGATCCAGACCAGCCTCCCGCCTGGCCGCAGCGCGGAGGCGAAGCGGCGCGCCGCCTCACACAGGAGCGCGCCTGCGTCGCCGCGCAGGCGACCGCCCAGCGGAGGGTTGCTGGCGATGAGGTCCACCTGCCCAGGGCGGGCCAAGCGAGCGTCTTCCTTGCGCAGCGTGGGGGCCACCCCCGCAGCGGTCGCGTTCTGCGCGGCGGCGGCGAGCGCGGCGTCGTCGAGATCGGTGCCCATGAGCTGCAGCGGGGGACCGCCGTGTCGCGCCGCGAGGAGCGCGCACTCGATGAGCTCCGAGCCGGAGCCGACGAACGGGTCCCACACCCGCTCGCCGCCGCGCGGCGCGGCCAGGAAAGCCACCGCCGCCGCGACGGTGGGGTGGGAGGCGGCCGGCAGCTCGGCCACCCGCCAGGCGAAGCGCGGATCGGCCAGGCGGCGCGGTCGCAGCTCGATGGTCCGCGCCGTCTCGTCGACAAAGAAGGTCCACGTAGTATCGGCCGGCTCGTTGACCAGCTCCGGCGCGCGCCTGGCGAGCGCCTGCACGATCTCCCAGACCGCGCCTCGTCGTGGTCCACCGGCGAGCTCGAGCCGCCAGCGCACCACGCCGCAGGTCAGCTCGGAGAGCAGCGCGCGCACCAGCGGCTCGGTCAGCGCGGTCGCGAAGGACTCGGCCAGGGGACCTTCGGGCAGCGGCAGGCGCAGCCCCACCTGCATCCACAATCGCGCCGCGAACACCGCCGACAGCGGGCCGGAGAAGCGCGTGGTCACCGCGTCCTGGCGCTGGCGCAGCACGCGGTGGCCTGCCTGCGTGAGCTCCTGCGCCAGCAGGTGGCCAAAGCCCCCGCGGCAGCTCCACACCAGCTCCAGGTCCGGCACCGCCACGTCGTCGCGGACGCTCGAGGGCTCGGCGCGGCGCTGATCTCGGCGGCTCATGATGACGGCGCGGTCGCGGCGGCGGGCGAGCTCGCGGTCTTCCCCGGCGTCGAGCTCCGCGAGCCGGCGCTCGCCCTCGGCGAGCCCCAGCTTGCCCAGCGCCTCGGTCAGCGCGCGACGCTCCGCCGGCGAATGCTCGCCGGCGTCCCAGCGCGCCAGCACCGCGGTCCGTACGTCCGCCACCGCCTCTTGCGCCAGCGCGCCGCGCGCGGCATCGCCGCCCAGCTTGCCCAGCGCCTGCAGCGCGGCGCGGCGTCTCCGCTCCTGGGGGGCCGCCAAGAGCGGCACCAGCGCGCCGATCGCCGCCGGGTCGCCGTGCCTGGCCATGGCGCCGAGCGCCGCGATCAGCCGGGTCGCGGCGTGGTCGTCGGCGTGCTCGTCGTGCTGGGCGACGCGCTCGGCGTGCTCGTCGACTTGCTCGTCGACTTGCTCGTCGGCTTGCTCGTCGACTTGCTCGTCGCTGCGCGCGCTGGCGTGGCCGCCGCCGGGCTCACCGGCGGCAGACGTCCGGCCGTCGGACAACGCCCCGGGCGCGAGCTGTGCCAGGCGCCGCAGCAGCAAGTCGCGTCCGGCGCCGCCGAGCGCCAGCAGGCCCCGGGTCGCGTGCCGGGTCACCACCTCGTCGTGGCCGACCAGCAAGTCGAGCAACGCGGCGCCGTCTCGCACCGAGGGCGTGAAGCTCGGCTGGGCGATCACCGCTCGAAGATCAAAGCCGGCAGGGCGCATGGATGGGGCGGGCCGAGCGCCCGGTCGGGGCACTAGCGGCGGTTCTTCTTGCGCTCGGCGGTCGCGGCCTCGTGCTAGTCACGGGCCTTGGCCTTGTCGTTGGCTCGGACCTGTCCCACCGCGGCCTTGGTGCCCGGCGGGGTGTAGCCCTTGGGCGCGCCGGGCAAGTTGCCCACCGGGACCCCTGGCATCGTCGGCATGTTGGGCAGGCCAAGGTCGCCGAACCCGCCGCCGCCCATCAGGGCGCCCAGGTCCATGTTGGCCAGCTTCTTCATCTGCGAGAACTGCTTCATGCCGGGCATCTTGCCCATCAGGCCCGTCGACGCGCCGAGCTGCACCATCATCTGGCGCATGGTGGCGAACTTCTGCAGGAGCTCTTTGACCTCGTGCTCTCCGCGTCCGGACCCCTTGGCCACGCGCTTGACGCGGCCGGGCGCGAAGTCCGCCCGCTTGCGCTTGGCCGCCTTGCCGGAGGTGGACATGAACTCCTCCCAGCTCGTGGCCACGAACACCTGGGGGTTGGTGCGCTCCTGCGCGGTCATCGAGTTGATCATCGCCTCGATCTTGGTCAGCTCGCGATCGTCGAGGTTGACGCCTTCGGGCAGCGAGCCGCCAAAGAACGGCAGCTTCTCGAACAGGTCCTTGAGCGAGCCCATCTTCTGGATGAGCCGGATCTGCTCGAGGAAGTCCTGCATGTCGAACTTGCCCTTGAGCATGCGCAGGGCGTCTTCTTCGGCCTTCTCGGCGTCGACCACCTGCTCGAAGTCCTTGACCAGGCCCATCACGTCGCCCATGCCAAGGATGCGCGAGGCCAGGCCTTCGGGCCGGAACTCCTCGAGCTTGTCGAGCTGCTCGCCCATGCCGAGGAACTTGATCGGCTTGCCCGTGATCTCCTTGACCGAGAGCGCCGCGCCACCGCGCGCGTCGCCGTCGAGCTTGGTCATGATCACGCCGTCGAGGTTCAGGCGCTGGTTGAACGTGTCGGCCACGTTGACCGCGTCCTGGCCGGTCATCGCGTCGAGCACCAGGAAGATGTTCGCGGGCATCGCCGACTTGTCGATGTCCTCGAGCTCCTGCATCAGCGGCTCGTCGATGGCGAGCCGGCCGGCGGTGTCGTAGATGATGACGTCGCAGCCCTGGCGCGCGGCCTCCTCGGCGGCGCCCTTGCAGATCGCCACCGGATCCTTGCCGGCGATGGTGAACACCGGCATGTCGAGCTGCCGACCCAGGGTCTTTAGCTGGTCGATGGCGGCCGGGCGATAGATGTCGGCCGCCACCAGGAGCGGCTTCTTCTTGTAGGTCTTCTCGAGGTACCGGGCGAGCTTGCCGCAGCTCGTGGTCTTTCCGGATCCCTGTAGCCCCACCATCATGAAGCCGGTGGGGCCCTTCTTGGCCCAGCGCAGCTCGGTGTCCACCGGCCCCATCATCTTCTCCAGCTCTTGCTGGCAGATGGCGATGAAGGCCTGCTCCGGCGTGATGGTGCGGACGCCGTACTCTTTGCTCTTGGCGCGCAGCTCTACCTGCTTGCCTTGCGCGGCCTCCTTGACGCGGTCGAGGAAGCGCTTGACGACGCGGAACTCCACGTCGCCTTCGAGCAGTGACAGGCGAACGTCGCGCAGCGCATCATCGATGATGTCGTCGCTCAGCTCTGCAACGCCGGTCAGGCGCTGGCGCGCAGCCCGGAATCCTTTGGTAAGGGTCTCAAGCACGTGGGCACTCCTCCGATGGAAGCGTGCATATACCACGGGCCTGCACGCGGCCCGCAGCTCGCGGCGCTTGCTTCGCTACGGCGCTTCGCGCCGACCGCAGGAAAGCGCGAGATCGCCCACGGTCGCCGGGGCGCTCGTCACTGCCGCTCGGAACAGCAGGGGGTGAGCATGTAATATATTGATAATAAAAGTTAAATTTGCCTACATCTGAACGTGTGGTCAGTGTCATACGGATCGGCTATCGTGCCCGCGTTTTCACCACCTCGCCAAATGGCAAGAAGACGAAAGAGAAGGACGTGAAGGACATGTCAACGCACCGGCCTGAGCACGGCCCCGCGCGCGGCCATCGAATCCAGCCAGAGATGCTCGAAGCCTTCGAGCGCGAGCTGACCCCAGACGTCGCGCGTCGCCTGCTGGAGCTGGCCATGCGACGCACCGCCATGATGCGCGC
>JADJJK010000023.1 GCA_016706545.1 Myxococcales bacterium | reverse complement strand
GGGCCGCCGCGTCGATGAGCGCGTTCTTGACCGTGCCGACGATCTGTCGCTCGCCCGCGGCGAAGGCCTCGACGCGCCGCACCTCGACCGAGATCGCCTCGCCGTCGAAGCACAGGGGCCGGGCGTCCGCGGCGAGGTCGGCCATCAACTCGTCGTAGAGCGGCTCCAGCCGCTGCGCGTCGGAGCGAAAGCAGTCCCACACGATGCGCGTCGGCGTCCGCAGGAGGCCACCAGCGCGGCGGCCAGCTCCGCGTCAAACGGATAGACTAGCTGGCCGAGCCCCTCCTTGCGCGGCTCCGGCGGTCTGCGTCCGAGCACGCGCTGCGAGACGCGGATGACCTCGGCGCTCATGACCACGTTGGTCTGGGGTGAGCCGATCACGCGCAGTTCATCAATGATCATCGTTCACCTCGTCTCTACAACAGGCGGGCCATTGAGCGAGGCCCAGAGCCCCGCCTCGGCGAAGAAGCGCTTGTGCAAGTAGTAGCCGCGGCCGCGACCTCCGCGCGGGCCCTTGGGCCGCGTGTGCAGGTAGCGCTCCACCAGCGTCGCGACCACCGGATCCCACTCGAGCAGGTACCACGACAGGAGCGTCGCGTCGTCGGGCGGGACCTCGGCGCGGCACAGCCACAGCACCCGCTGCAGCTTGGCGATGGGCGTGGCCCCCACCGTGCTGATCGCCGGATCCTCCACCACCCGCCACAGCCCGTCGCGGGTCCTCGCCACCGGCACCGTCTTGATCTCGACGTCGCCGCGCCAGTCTGGCTCCTCGTCGCCGCGATCGATGACGCCCAGTAGCTCCGCCGCGCGCTGGCCCCAGGCGCCCTTGCCATCGCGGCCGCGCGGCCCCAGCCGCACGCCGAGCGCGCGATCCGCGGCGTCGAGCAGCGTGTCCAGGCACTCCGGCTCCTCGTCCGGTGGCTGCGCCGCGCGCGGCGGAGGGAGCGCCCGGGGCCACTGTGCGGCTGCAGGCGAGAGCCCGCGCGGCGGCGTCCACGCCACCAGGCGCCCCCCGAGCACCATCGGCTCGGCGTCGCCGCCTCCGGTCGCCGCGGCCAGGGCGCGCCACAGCGCGCGCCGCACCTCGCCCACCCCGCTCGCCGCGGCCAGCTCGGCGGTGATTTGCAGGCGCTGGGCCAGCGCTCGCAGCTCGAGCGGCCGCAAGCCATTGAGCAGCTCCAGCGCGTCTGGCGCATGGCCCTCGTCAAAGCGCGAACGCCGCCGCTCGGCCGGCCCCGGCGCGCGAGTCTGCGCGGGGCCGCCGGTCTGCGCCGGCCCCGCTTGACGCAGGAGCCTGAGCTGTTCTTGCAGGAGCGCGGCGACGTGCATGGAAGACGGCGCAGCATGCTACGTTCGCGCCATGCACGGCAACCGCGCGGCGACCTTGCGGCACGGTCCGCGGGCGATCCTGCTGGCGTGCGTCGCCGGCGTGGCGTGCGTCGCGGGCGTGGCGTGCGCCCCCACCGTGGAGAGCCCGGCAGAGGCTGGCCATCGACGAGATCTGCGCGACGCCGCCATCATCGCCCAGCAGCTCGGCCACGTGCCCTTGGTGCAGGCGGCGCACGTCACCCTCACCCGCCCCACCGCGGACGTGCTGCGCGGAGAGCCAGGCGCGGCGCCTGCCTCGGCGTCGGTGGTGCTCGTCCACGACGCGCGCGCCGAGGCGGCGGCGCTGACGAGAGACGCCCGCGCGCTGGTTACCGCGGTGGCCCCCGAGGTGACGTCGGCGCGGATCGCCGTGGTCACGCGGCCGAGCGCCCCGCCCCCGGTGCTCGCGGCGGTGGGGCCGTTTCAGGTGGCCGCGGGGTCGCGCTCGGGCGTGATGGCCGCGCTGATGGCGCTGCTGGCGGCGTGCGCTGGACTTGGGATCACGCTCGCGGTGCGAGAGCGCAGCCGGCGCCTGGCCGGTTCGGCCGGCGCGCTGCACGCGGATGCGGCGGCGGCGTCCGCGACCGCGACGTCCTCGGCGGCGGGGCCCGCGTCAGTCAAATAGCGGCACGCGCACCGTCTGCGGCTGCGGGCGCGGCGACAGCTTGCCACCTTGGCCCGCGCGGTGGACCGCGTCGGAGATGCAGCGCGCGGCCGACGTGTTGGGCAGCGGCCCGCGCACCAGCACGTCGCGGATGTCGCCGTCGGGGTCGACCGTCAGCTCCAGCACGATGGGCGCGCCGCCTGGGCGCGCGCCGAGGCAGGCCCGCGCCTGCGGCAACACCGACGAGAGCTCGAGCAACACCGCCTCCCGCGCGGCGGTCTGGGGATCTGGCTCTTCGCGGCCTTCGTCGCTGCGCCGCCCCGGCAGGCGCCCCACCCCGGGCTCCCGCATCGACGCCGCGCCCAGGGACGGCTGCTGCTCGGCGCCACCACCTCGCACCACCACCACGATCAGCACCAGCGCCGCCACCAGCGAGGCGGCCCCAAGCCCCACCGCCATCATCCGCGACTGCCACCAGGCCACCGGTCCCACCACCTCCGTGGTCACCAGGCTTCGCCGCTGCGCGCGGGAGGCTGCCGGCTTGCTCGCTCGAGCGCTGGGTCTAGCGTCCAGCGCCCCTCCCAGGGACGAGGCATCGAGCAGCCTGCTGGCCTTGGCGATGGCGATCTCCGCCCCGCTCTGTCCGATCAACTTATCATCGAGCCGCACGGCGATCTGCGCCGGCAACGCCTCGAAGTAGCCGGTGGGGACCTGATCCTCGAGCGCACGCATCGAGCGCCGGAGCAGCGCATCGAGCTTCGCGGGTCCGAGATCCAGCGCGAGCGCATGATCCAGGTCCTGATCCTGCCCGATATCCTGATCGACATCTCGATCGACATCTCGATCGATATCCTGATCGACATCTCGATCGAGAGCTCGATCGACATCCTGATCGGCATCTCGATCGAGATCGACCCCATCCGTCTGTCCCGCCAGCTCGGACCTCCCCAGCTCGGCTCCCTCCAGCTCCTCCAGCTCCCCCAGCTTCCTTCGGTGACCGTCGAGAGCGTCGCCCGCCGAGTCGTCATGCACGGCCCGGCGCGACCCCGGAAGTCCTACGCGGTCCTTGTCCTTGGCGCTCATGTTGGATCTCCCGCTGGCCGACGCTGGCCACGTTCCTCTCGGCTGCGCTTGCCGCGCGCGCGCGCGGAGGCGTCAGGGGCGTCGCCGGCCGCCTGCCCGCTTATCTCGTCGGGGCCTTGTTCCGCCGCGGCCAGCCGTCGCCGCAAGAGCCGCCGCGCCTCGTTGATGCGCCAGCCCACGGTGCCCTCGGGGATCTCGAGGATCTCCGCCACCTGCCGGTGCGACAGCTCCTGGACCACCGACAGGACCAGCGTCACCCGCAGCGGGGGGCTCAGCGACGCCACCGCCTCGACGACGCGCCGCATCTCGCGCGACAGCTCATGATGCTGCTCCGGATCGCGCGGGGCCATGCCCAGCGCCTCCGGCCGGCCGCCGAGGTGCGCGGCTTCGGCGCCACCATGCTGCCCCAGGCGCCCTGCGCGCCGCCCCGAGCGCATGAAGTTGAGCGAGGTGTTCACCGCGATGCGATAGAGCCAGGTGAAAAACTCGGAGCGCCCGTCGAAGTTGTCCAGCGCGCGATACGCGCGCACGAACGTCTCCTGCGTCGCGTCGTCCGCGTCGGAGTGGTTGCCCAAGAGGTGCAGGGCGGCCGCGTACACACGTCGTTGGTATTGCTTCACGAGTCGACCGAAGGCTGTTCGGTCCCCGTTACGTGCCAAGTCGAGGTCAGCGGCGCCGTCCGCCATTGGCTTGGGACTATAAGGAGGGGACCTCGGTACGACAACGGCAGCGCGCCCACCATTGGGTGCTGTCTTCACGGCGGTGCGCCAGCGCACACAGCGCACCGCGGCAGCGCCGCGCCCGGAGCTACTGCCACGATGCCTGCGCCGCGCCCGGCGCCGCGCGCACCATGGGAGCAAGAGCCAACGGTTTCCAGCACCTGCGAGGTACCTCACGGGTCAAAGAGAGCCGCCAGCGGGTCCTCGCCGAGGCTCCGCGTGATCTCCGCGTGGCCTCCGTGTGGCCTCCGCGTGATCTCCGCGTGATCTCCGCGTGGCCTCCGCGTGGTCTCGGCGTGGTCTCATCGGGGCGCCGGGGATCGGAAGTGACCACGCCGGGTGTTTTTCCACACCCGGCTAGTACCTTGGGGCAGGAGCACTCGGATGGGCATCTTTTCCCGCATCAAGAACGGCCTCGCCGACAAGGCCAACGCCGCCATCGACAAGGCCACGGATCCGGCCAAGGAGATCGACCTGGCCATCGCCGAGCTCGAGGACCAGCGCAAGAAGGCGCTGGCTGAGCTCATCTCTTACAAGGCCAACGCCAAGCAGATGGAGAACGACATCGAGCGCCAGCGCAGCAAGGCCTCCGAATGGGAGAGCCGGGCGATGGCGGCCATCAAGGCTGGCGACGACGAGCTGGCCAAGCGGGCCCTGCGCGAGAAGAAGGCGTGCGAGGCCGAGGTGGAGAAGATCGGCCGCGACCGCGCCGAGGCCGCCGGCTACGCGGCCCAGCTCAACAAGAGCCGCAAGGAGTTCGAGACCAAGCTGCAGATGTTCAAGCTGCGCAAGGGCACGCTCGCCACCCAGCTCGCCGCCGCGCGCTCCCCCGGCGGCGATGCCTTTGGCAACGACCCCTCGGTCTGGGAACGCTTCGCGGACGCAGAGGACAAGATCGACCGGGTCGCGGTGGAGAGCGAAGTGGACGCCGCGATGCGCGGCGAAGAGCAAGACGAGCAGGACTTCGACCGCCGCCTGGCCGCCGCCGCGGGGCCCGCCGCCGCCGCGCTACCTGCCGCGGACGACCCGCTCGCGCAGCTCAAGCGCAAGATGGAAGCGGACCGCGCGAAGAAGACGCTGGCCGCCGGCTCCGCCGCGCCCACGAGCAGCGAGCCGGGCCAGGCCGGGCCGGCCCCCGGAACCACGCGAGGCGAGTCATGACCATGATGCGGATCGGCATGCCGGCTGGAGGCAGCATGTCCACCGCCGCGCCGGGCGCCTTCAGCGGTGACGTCGACGATGACGCCCTGCTCACCCGACTGCGCGACCTGGCGCTCGTCGATCTGGAGGCGCTCACCAGCGGCCTTGGCGACGACGCTGCCGCCGCCATGGTGGCCGCCCACGCCGACGACCTGGCCGACGCGCTGGCCGCGGCCCGCCGCCGCATCGCCGAGCTGCGCGCGCCGGTGGCCGCCACCGATCCGCTCGCGCTCTTGGACCTGCCGGCCCACGTCAAGCGTCGCGGCGACGGTCGCGACGCGGCAGCCCGCGCCACCGAGCAGCTCGGCGCCCGCGCCGCCGCGGCACGCCAGCTCGCCCGCTTCGACGACATGGTCGCGCCGCTGCTGCCGCGCTACTTCGCGGCCGAGCGCCGCCGCGGCTCCTGACGCCGCGATCGCTCGAGGCGCTAGCTTTTCGGCGGGGCCGCGGCCCGGCCCCGGGGCTTGCGAGGCTTGCGCGCCTTGCGCGGCTCGCCCAGCCCCGCCGGTCCGTCCTCGGCCAGCACCTGGCGCAGGCGCCCGGCCAGAAAGTCCACGAACGTCCGCAACCGCTCCGCGGCCTGGCGGCCCTCGCGCAGCACCACATGCACCGGCAAGGCCGGCGGTTCGTGGTCCTCCAGCACCAGCTCCAGCGCGCCCGCGCGCACGTGCGGCGCCGCCATGTACGACAGCAGCCGTACCAGCGCGCGCCCCTGCAACGCCGCCGCGAGCGTGACCTCGGTGCTGTTGACGACGAGCTGGGCCTGCGGGCCATGCTGGCGGCGCTTGCCCTCGAGGTCGAAGTCCCAGTTGGGCTCCCCCAGCGCGGCGTGAAACGCCACCGAGCGATGTCCCTCCAGCTCACGCGGGTGCCGGGGGCGACCATGGCGGCGCAGGTAGGCCGGCGCCGCGCACACCACGCGACGCACCTGCCCAACTTTGACCGCGGTGGCAAACGAGTCTGCCAGATGCGCGATGCGCACGGCGACGTCGATGCCCTCCTCGGACAGCTCGACCACGCGATCGGCCAGGAGCAGGCGCGCGTTGACCTCGCGGTGCTGCTCCAGGAAGTCCAGCACCGCGGGCGCCACGAAGCGCTGGCCGAACATCACCGATGCGGTCACCCGCATGCCGCCGCGCAGCCCGCGATGCGAGCCCGCGGCGGTGGCCTCGGCATCGTCGAGCTCGTCGAGCAGCCGGCGCGCGTCGGCCACGAAGCACGTGCCGGCCTCGGTCAACCGCACCACCCGCGTGGTGCGCGACAGGAGCCGCGCCCCCAGGTGCTGCTCCAGCGCTGCGATCGTGCGGGTCACGGAGGGCGGCGAGCGCCGCAGGCGACGCGCCGCCGCCGAGAACCCGCCAGTCTCCGCCACAGTCACGAACACCCGCAGCGCGTCGAAGCGATCCATGCCGGAATATTATTCCGGCACGCGCAATGATGCATTGACCAATTCCGTCATTCTCCATGCGCTGCGAAACGATCATGGTGGCGGCATGCCTTCCCCCTCCGCTGCGCTGCGCTTGTTTCGCCACCCCATCTCCGGCCACTGCCACCGCGCCGAGCTGCTGCTCTCGATCCTGCGCCTGCCCCACCACCTGGTGGACGTCGCCTTCGGCGACTTCCCCGCCGAGGTCAAGCAGCACAACCGGTTTGGCCAGATCCCCGTGCTGCAGGACGGCGACACCTTCCTCGCCGACAGCTCGGCCATCCTGGTCTACCTGGCTAGCCAGTACGATCCGTCCCGGCGCTGGCTGCCCACCGAGCCGCGGCGCGCCGCCGAGGTCACGCGCTGGCTGTCGGTCGCGGCGGGGCCGCTGGCGTACGGCCCGGCCGCCGCTCGCGTGACCGTGCTCTTTGGCCGGGACACAGACCTCGCGCCCATGCACGCCATCGCGACCCGGCTGTTCAACGTGCTGGAGCTCGAGCTGGCGCAGCGCGCCTTCCTCGTCGGAGACGAGCCCACCATCGCCGATCTGGCGCACTATGCGTACGTGGCCAGGGCGCCCGAGGGCAAGCTCTCGCTGGAGCCGTATCCTGGCGTGCGCGCCTGGCTGCGCCGCATCGAGGCCCTGCCCGGCTTCGTGCCCATGGTCGCCACCGCCATGCCGCCGGTGGCGGCGTGAGCGCGGCCGGCGGCCCCGCCGCGCCATCACGCGCGGGCTGGCCTCACCAGGACAGCCCCTTTCACGACGGCGAGCGCCAGGCGCAGGAGCGCGCCGGGGTGGCAGACAAGATCGAGAGCGTGGGCCGGCGCGTCATCCGCACGTTCATGCCGGAGGACCACCGCGAGCTGTTTGGCAAGCTGCCGCTGCTCTTCCTGGGCGTGGTCGATGACCTGGGCCAGCCGTGGGCCAGCGTGGCCAGCGGCGCTCCGGGATTCGTCCGGACACCGGACGAGCGCACGCTGCACGTCTCGGCCCGCCTGCACGCCGCCGACCCGGCGGCGCCGTGGCTCCGGGTCGGCCGCGCCATCGGCCTGCTCGGGTTGGAGGCCGCCACCCGGCGGCGTAACCGCGTCAACGGCGAGCTGGCCCAGGTCGACGAGCGCGGCCTCACCGTCCGGGTCACCCAGAGCTTCGGCAACTGCCCGCAGTACATCTGGGCGCGCCAGCCCGCGCAGGAGCTCGACGCGGCGGGCCCGGCGGTGGCGCAGCCGCTGGGGCCGCACCTCGACGCGGCGGCGCGCGCGCTCATCGGCGCCGCGGACACGTTCTTCATCGCCACCGCCTCGGCCGCCGCCGCGGCCGCCGCGCGCGGGCACGAGGCCAACCTGGCCCCCAGCGACGGCGTCGACGTCTCGCACCGCGGCGGCAAGCCCGGCTTCGTCGCCGTACATCAGGGCGTCGACGGCGTCGAGCTGTGCGCGCCCGACTACCGCGGCAACTTCCTGTTCAACACGCTGGGCAACCTGGAGCAGCACCCGCGCGCCGGCCTGCTGTTCGTCGACTACCACTCTGGGGACATGCTGAGCCTGACCGGCGAGGCCAGCGTGTCCTGGGACGCGCCAGAGCTGGCGCTGCAACCTGGCGCGCAGCGGCTGCTGCGGCTGCGCGTGACCCGCGCCGTGCGCCTGCCCGGCGCCCTGCCCTGGCGCTGGTCAGCGCCCACGCCCGCACCCCAGCTAGCCGCGCCCTGAGCGAGCGAGCCGCGAGTGAGCCGCGAGCAGTGAGCCGCGAGCAGCGAGCAGCGGCCGAGCCGGCAGCGCCCTTGGCCTTCTCACAATGCTCCCCAGCGCTCGCCGGGGTAAACTGCAGGCATGACGTCTTCCTCTCTGGCCAACAACGAGCTGATGGCCTCCATCGAGCACATGCGCGTGGCGGCGCTGCGCGACGAGGTCCGGTTCCACGTCAGGATGATCGCAGTTGGCCTGGTCACGGGGGGCGCAGGGTGGGCGCTCGTGCGCGCTGGGATCTCGCCGGCGCTCGTGGCCTGGGAATACCTGGGCCTCATCACGAGCGCGGCGTTCTGTGGCCACCTCGCCGGCCTCCTGTTCTCCCGTCGCGTCGGGCTGGGCCTGGGCCTCCTGGCGCTGGTCCCCTGGTTTGGCCTGGTGGTGATCGCAGGGGTCGTGGTGCGCGCGCGGCAGAGCCTGCGCAGCCGGCAGGATGCGTTGCAGATCCTCGATGCCCAAACCCACGCTCCAGGCAAGCTCCTGCCGCAGGCCACGCTGTGCGAGGACCGGGCCGCGCAGCGTTGAGCTCGCCTGCCGCGCGCCGCTTCCGTACGCTCGGTCCGCTCGCGCCTGGCCGCGCGCCAGCTCGCGCCGGCTAGAACACCGAACGGTTTGAATGCCGTCGCGAGACGAGACCTTGCGAGGTGGATTCGGGCGCACGCCCGAAGCGCAGCGAGGAGCGTAGGGACCTACGTGACGAGCGAGCATCGGACGTACGCCCGAAGGCGCCCGCAAGGTCTCGTCGTAGCAGGCATTTCAAACCGTTCGGTGTTCTAGGACTTGCGCCGCAGCAGCGCGTTTCGCGCGCGAAAGCCCAGCCGCTCGTACAGCGCGCGAGCGCGCGCGTTGTCTGGCGTGACCTCCAGCGCCAGCAGCGCTGGCCGCTGCGGCCACAACGCGCGGTCCTCTTCGATCGCCGCGAACAGCGTGGTGCCAAGGCCGCGCCCGCGGTGCGCCGGCGTGACGTACAGCTCGTCGATGGTGCAGGTCTCGCCGCCGTACTCGTTGGACCAGAACGAGGACAGGAGCGCATAGCCAACGAGCGCGCCGTCGCGCTCCAGCACCACCGCGCGCCCACGCGCCGGCTCGGCGCGAAATGCCGCCAGCGTGCGCCGGATCTTGTCCTCGCTCATCGCCTCGCCCGGATCCTCGGCGAACAGCGCCAGGCACATCGCCACCACGTCGTCGTCATCGGCCAAGCTCGCTGGGCGCCACATGGAAACGGATATGCCACGGGCCGTCGTCGCCACCAAGTGGCGCGCTCGCACAACGAGCGCCTGTCGCGACCACGCCGGCGCACGGCGAGGACCTGCCGAGTCACGCGCATCGACGTTCGCCACCCTGGTGCGGACGCGCGCGCCGAAGCCGCGCCGAAGCCGCGCCGCCGCCGGCGAGCTCGCGGTGGTATCATCCGCGCCAATGAGCTCCGAGTGGGACGACCTGTTTCTCAAGGCGGTCTTCGAGATCGCCTTCTTTCCCGACGAGGCGCAGCCCCACGTCGCGCTGGCCTGGTATCAGGACCGCTCGTATGTGCAGCAGCTCGTGGACGCGGTGGCGGAGCTCCCGCTGTTCACCGAGTTTCGCCTGGCCGGGCCCGAGGGAGAACAACGCGCCTTCTCGGGGGTGGAGGAGGCCAAGCGGCTGGTGGCCACCGGCCGAGACGACACCGTGTACCTGCAAGACGGTCCAGACGATGAGCGCCTGGCCATGGTGCGGATCGAGCCGTCCGCTGGTTCGTTGACCCTCAAGATCTGGTGCGGCGGCGCGGTGCTGCAGCGCCATCGCGCCACCCTGTTCGATCAGCTCACCCAGGTGATCTCGCGGATCCGCGCGCAGCTCGCCGGCAAGGCCGGGGTGCAGTTCGGCTTCGCCTATCCGGTGCATGACCTGGAGCTTGGCTTCACCTACCCTCGACCGCGGCCGCCGCGCCGTCACCCGTCGATCCAGATCTACTCGGTGATGGACTTCTTCGATCTGACCTTTCACCGCTCCGGTCACGAAGACGCCGGCCTTGATGGCGTCCGAGCGCTGCTCGGCAGCGAGCGCCCGGCGTTCGTGACCCAGTCCGAAGCGGAGGGGCTGGTGGTCCTGCGCTGGGCCAAGGACGCAGCCAACGAAGAAGAGCTGGCGCGTGGCGCGTCCGCGCATGAGGTCTGGCTGTCGGCCCAGCTCCCGACGCGGATCGATGGCCCGTACAACGAGCTGGGAGACGGCGCGGAGGAGTTCGCCGGCGACGAGGCCAAGCGCCCCCCGGCGACGCTGTATTCGGGGACGACCGAGATCGCCTACAAGGCGGTGCTGGTGTTGCCCGACGGCGGCGTGGAGCCGCAGGCCTGGCAGCAAGCGTGCGACCTGCTCGCCGCAGGTCAACTCCCCGGCGGCGAGCCGGTCAAGCAGCTCAAGCTGATCGCGCCCCTGCGCGCACAAGCGCTGGCGCTGGCACCACGAGCGCGTGGGCACGGGTTTGCCGGCGTGCTCTACCCGGCCGATGATGGCCAGCTCTGGGATCCCGATCCGCCGGGATCGTGGAGCTCGCCGCCGCGCCCGTGACCCGCCGGCGGCAGCCAGCGCCGCAGCGCAGTCAGACCACTTCCGCGATTCATGCTTCAATCACTTGTTATTGCTTAATAAATTCGGCATTTTCGACCAGGAAGGGAACAAGTCGATGCGACGTACAATGCCAAAGCGATGCAAGAAGGTCCTCTCCGTGAACTAGCGCCCCGCGGCAGTGAGCGGCGAGGCGATGACCTCGACGAAGACGGAGCGGAGTTCACGCCGGCGCGGCGCCTCGCGGCGGATCCGTCCAAGCGGACCCGCACGGGCAGCATCGGCAGCACGGGCAGCGAAGACGGCGGTCGCGCGGCGCCCGGCAAGCTGGTCGCCTCTGGCAGCGACCGCGCCATCTCCCCGGCGCAGGGCCTGCAATACTCGAGCTGGCTCCTTGGCGTCGACCGCGGCTGGGCACCGGCGGGTCAGGTCCACCGCCGCGCCGAGACCCAGGTCACCGATCCGGATCAAGGCGCGCTGGCCAGCGCGTTCGACTTCATCGCGTCCGTCGGCGCAGGTCAGCGGCTGCCCGACGAGCTGAGCCGCCGGCTCGGCGCCGCGCTGGGCATCGGAACGCAGCACATTCGCATCCACACCGACGACCGCGCCGCAGCGGCCGCCGCCGAGCTGGGCGCGCGCGCCTTCACCATCGGCAGCGACATCTACTTCGCCGCTGGCGCCTACGACCCGACGAGCGAGTCGGGCATCGAGCTGATCGCGCACGAGGTCGCGCACGTCGCGCAGAATCAGCGCGGCACCGCCGGTCAGGGCCGCCCGGTGTCCCGCCCGGAGGACGCCCACGAGCGCCAGGCCGATGAGTTCGCCAGCCGCTTCGCCGCCAGCCGCCCGCGTCAGTTCCAGACCTCCGATCCCGCGGAGCTGGTGGACCACGTGCGCCGCCAGGCGCGCCGCATGGCTGGCCCTGGCGCCAGCAGCGCGCCGGAGCTCGAGCAAGCGTTTGACTCCGCGGTCGACCAGCTCCACACCTATACCGGCCAGGCCGCCGAGCTAGCGGCGGCGCTGGCCGCAGCCGGCGCGTTCGCGCTGCGCCAGGTGGTGGAGCTCGCAGAGCCGAGCCAGCAACGCGCCGACCTGCTGCGCGAGCTCGGCCGGATCGAGAACCTTCCCGCCGGCCAGGCGGGCCAGCCCGGGCAGCCCACCAAGAGCGGTCAGCGGCAGTGGGCGCGGAGCGCGTGGCGGTTTGGCCCCCGCCGACCTCGGGCGCTCCTCGCCGCGAGGCGCCGCGGTGTCGGCGGACGAGTCGCCCAGCGTCTCGGCGCCCATCTCGGCGCCCGTCTCGGCGGCGGGCCCGGCCGTGGGCGATCGCACCGTGCATCGCGCTGGCACGACCCCGACGACGCCGGACATGAGCCCGGCCAAGGTGTCCGAGCGCGTCTCCAAGTTCAAGAGCCAGGACGGCCGGGCCAAGATCAAGACCATCACCAACAAGGATGAGGTCAAGTTCGCCGCGGCCAACGGCGCCCGCTTCCACCCGCGCTACTACAAGGCCAGCTCGACCTGGTTCACCCCGGCGCAGTACGCGCCGACCGGCAGCGCGCGCGACAAGAAGGACCTGCAGATCGCCTTCGCTGACAAGTCGCTGCGGCTGTCCAAGGTCGAGGGCATGGACGCCTACGTCTTCACTGAAGACGGCGACTACAAGGACACCGTCAAGGAAGTCACCGTCCAGCCCAAGTGGAAGACGTACAAGAAGGCCGTCGACGCGATCAACACCGCGGCGGGGGTCAAGATCACCTTCACCTGGCCCAAGAACGGGACCCTCGGCTACACCGAGGAAGATCCGGGCCTGGCCAACGTGGAGACCGACGACTACCGCGACGCGATGCGCACCGGCATCGCCACCGCGTTCAAGGACAAGGCCGGCAAGTGGGACCTGCTCTACAAGCACGTCGTCGAGCCGCAGCACTTCACCAACCGGATCTGCGGCGACATCTTCGAGGAGTGCGTGGTGCTGTCGGCGGCCGAGCTGCCGAACAAGTTCGCCAACCCCTCGCTCGATCAGCCGGTGTTCGACGTCACCACGTTCCCAGAGCTCGCCCCCGGCAGCAACATCAAGGGCGACGGCACCATGGATCTGAAGATCCAGGGCGACCACGTCCTCATCGAGTGCAAGGCCTACACCGGCGATCCGACGTCTGCGAACAAAGCGCAGATGAAGAAGTACAAGAAGATGCTGGGCAAGAAGGGGTACAAGATCAAGGGCGCGGTCCAGGCCATCCCCTTCGATCACATCGCGTACTTCGTCACCACCCCGTCTGATCCCAAGGAGCGCCAGGCCCGGCTGGTCAAGTGGCACACCGCCCTCAAGGGCGAGTTCTCCGAGGGTGAGTACTCCCTGGTGCCAGCGCCGACCGGCCTCAAGAAGCCGTTCAAGGTCAAGTTCAACCCCACGTTTGACCTCGAGGCCCCCGAGGGCCAGAACCGCGTGACGTTGCAGAACCCGCAGGTCTCGCACCCGGGCATGCGCATCACCCAGGTCGACGCGACGTTCAACGACCTCGGCAACCTGGCCTCTGGCCAGGTCGCCTATGACGTCGAGGCCGGCGATATCAAGAAGGCGCGCAACAGCAAGCCGATGACGCCTAGCGCCGACGGCACCACCGGCGAGGTCGACAACAAGCTGACCGGCCTCACCAGCAAGCTCGGCGACGTGCTCAAGGACGCCGAGATCAGCGCGGCGATCGTCGATGGCGGCGTCGAGGCGACGATCAAGATCACCCCGGGTAACGCCAAGGGCCTGGCCGGCTTCACGGTGGAGGGGGTCGAGCTGCGCGCCAGCTACAGCGGCCAGGGCGCGATGTCGGTCAACGGCACGGTCAAGATCAAGCATCAGAACGGCAAGATCAACGGCAGCGTCACCGTCGGCTACGACAACGGCTGGAGCTTCACCGGCACCGCCACCATCAGCGACGGCTTCATCCCCGGCGTGCCGTCGTTCACCGCCACCGTGTCGCGGTCAGGCTCCGGCGACTGGACCATCACCGCTGACGAGATCACCTTCGAGAAGCAGTTCAAGGCGGTCAAGCTCACCGGCCGGGGGCAGAACCTCACCTACAACACCGCGAGCGGCCACTTCAGCGGCTCGGCGTCCCTGGTCGCCGACCTCGGCATGTTCGGCACCGCGTCCGGCGCCGCCACCATCGAGAACAACGCGCTGACCAAGGCGGAGCTGAGCTACGACTCGCCGGAGCTGAAGTACCCGGCCAAGAGCGACAAGCCGGCGTTCAAGGGCACCTTCGGCGGCACCGTCAACTACGACAACGGCCAGTGGAGCGGCGCCGTGCGCGGCACCGCGGGGATCAACATCCCGGCGCTGGAGAAGCTGGCCGGCGAAGGCGGGCTGGGGCTGGCGCTCGACGGGCAGATCCACCCCGATGGCCACTACACCGGCACCATCGGCACCACCTCGCCGTTGCAGCTCGGCAAGTACCTGCAGATCCCGTCCATCGCCTGCACCATCAAGGAGAACGGCGACGTCGAGGGCGACTTCAAGCTCAAGGTCGTCAACTTCAAGTACCTCGACAAGGTCGAGGTGGCGTGCAAGGTCGACAAGACCGGCGTGTCGATCAGCGAGGCGGCGATCGCCGCGCACTTCGGCGCCGAGGGCGACAAGTTCCGCGGCTCGCTGAGCGTCGCCTTCAAGAAGGAGGAAGGGCTCACCATCACCGGCTCCTTGACGGTCAAGATCAAGGAAGGCCTGGTCGCCACCGGCACGCTCTCCTACAACTCCAAGGACAACAAGGTCAACGTCGAGCTCAAGGTCGACGAGATCACGCTGCTCAAGCACGGGCCGGTCACCAAGAGCCTGTTCAAGTTCGCCAAGCAGATCCCGCTGGTCAGCGTGTACGGGCTCGGCGTGTACCTGGACATCGGCTTCAACCTGGACTTCAACTACGAGTTCGACCTGCGGCTGGCGCCCAAGCTGACCCTCGAGGATCTGTCGCTCGAGACCTTCGAGTACAAGCAGGTCAAGGCCGAGATCGAGCTGCTCGGCCAGCTCGCGGCGCGCCTGGTGGCCACCCCCAAGGTGGGGCTCGGGCTGTTCGCGCTGTCGCCGTCCCTCTTGCGCGGCGGCGGCGGCGTGATGATCCCGATCACCGGCGAGGCCTTGCTCAAGCCCAAGGGCAAGCTCACGGTCGCCTACTCGCCCTCCGGAGGCGCCTCCGGCGACGTCGAGCTGGGCATGGCGTTGACCTTCGGCATCAAGGGCTCCGTCAACCCGTACGCCGAGCTGTCCCTGCTCGACGGCGTGTGGAACCCGAGCTGGAAGGGCGAGTCGCTCGCCGACTTCGAGATCATGCCGCCCAAGGAGCTGTTCAATTTCCAGCTCGATCTGGGCGGCGACATGAAGAAGCAGGAGCCGAAGATCCCGGAGGCGCCGGGCGCGCCCAAGGCAGGCAGCGGCAAGCAGCTCGCGCAAGAGGCTCCCAAGCCGTCGCAGCAGGGCAAGGCCGCCGCTGATCGCAACGCCGAGGTTGCCACCAGCGGCCCCAGCGGCGCCGGCGGCGGACTGCCCGATGATCCGGTCAAGCTGGGCAGCATGACCTCCGGGCTCAAGGCGCTCCCTGGCTACCAGACCATCGAGAGCATCATGAAGAAGGCCGGGGCGGCCTGGGAGAAGATCAAGGGCTTCTTTGGCCGCGTCGCCAAGGCGTTCAAGAGCTTCTTCGAGGGCCTCGCCGGCGCGATGGAGGAGATCATCGACGGCTTCGCCGCCGAGGGCCTGGCCTACCTGCCCAAGCTCATCAAGAAGATCGTCGGCGCCACCACGTGGGATGTGATCGAGCCGCTCATCACCGCGGTGGCGTCCAACGCCGAAAAGATCCTCGAGCTGTTCGAGACCGACCCGCCCACCGGCGCCGCGGACTTCTTCCCCTGGGCGCTCAAGGTGGTGGCCAAGGCCTGGGGCATGGCGTTCGACAGCATCGGCTCGCTGGTGAGCGCGCTGCGCACCATGGTCAGCCGCCTGGGCGGGGTGGCCACCAAGCTGGTGACCAAGATGGTCGCCGATGGCATGATCGGCGTGAAGCGCCACCGCTACTGGTACTGGTTTTTCGGCAAGCACTACTTTCTGGCCGCCACCCAGTACAAGATCCATCTGCTGGGCGCCAACATCGACTTCTACGACACCGGCAACATCACCGACCCCGGCTCGGTGGTGGGCTTTGCCCTCTTCGAGGCGCTCGAGCAGATGAGCATCCCGTACAGCGGCCACGTCGACGAGAAGACCAACGAGCACACTCGCGACCGCTGGGCCTGAGCGTTCTCGTCGCCAGGAGCGCGCCCGCTGCCGCGCGCTGCGGCAACACGAAGGCGCTTCCATGACCGAGGGTCTGCCTGCTACTGCTGTGCGATGGAGCGCGTGAGCCACCGCATCTGTCCGCTGTGTGAGGCCTGCTGTGGCCTGGAGATCACCACCTTGGGCGACCAGGTGGTGGCCATCCGCGGTCACAAGGAGGACGTCCTGAGCGCCGGGTTTCTCTGCCCCAAGGGCGCGGCGCTCGGCGAGCTGCACGCGGACCCGGACCGGCTCCGCCGACCGCTGCTCAAGCGCGACGGCGCCTTCGTCGAGGTGAGCTGGCAGGAGGCGTTCGCCGAGATCGAGCGGCGGCTGCCCCCGCTCCTGGCGCAGCACGGCGCGGACGCGGTGGCGGTCTCCATCGGCAACCCGGCGGCGCACAAGCTCGGCCTCCTGCTCTACGGCGCGCAGCTCTCGCGCGCGCTGGGCACGCGCAACGTGTTCTCGGCGTCCACCCTGGACCAGATGCCCAAGCAGCTCTCGTCCGGGCTCATGTTCGGGCACTGGCTCTCGGTGCCGGTGCCCGACCTCGAGCGCACGGAGCTGATGCTCGTCCTGGGCGCCAACCCCATGGTGTCCAACGGCAGCATGTGGACGGTGCCCAACTTCCGCGGCAAGCTGCGCACCGCGCGGGCCCGCGGCGCCAGGCTCATCGTCGTCGATCCGCGCCGCACCGAGACCGCCAAGGAGGCGGACCAGCACCTGTTCATCCGCCCCGGCGGCGACGCCTTCCTGCTCCTTGGCCTCATCCACACGCTCCTGGACGAGGGGCTGGCGCGCCTGGGGCGCCTGGCGGAGCACACCGCCGGGCAGCTCGAGCTGGCTGCGGCGGTGGCGCCGTTTGCCGCCGAGCGCGTGGCGGCGCGCTGCGGCATCCCGGCCCCGGCCATCCGCGCGCTGGCCCGTGAGCTCGCCGCCGCGCCTCGAGCGTGCGTCTACGGTCGCATCGGCACCTGCACGCAGACCTTCGGCACCGTGGCGAGCTGGCTCGTCGATGTGCTCAACGTCCTCTTGGGCCAGCTCGACGCGCCGGGCGGGGCGATGTTTCCGCGCGCCGCGGCGTTCGCCGCCAACACCCGCGGTCCGTCCGGCCGCGGCAAGGGCATCACGGTGGGGCGGCGGCACAGCCGCGTGTCCGGCGCCCCCGAGGTGTACGGCGAGCTGCCGATGACCTGCCTGGCTGAGGAGATCGAGACGCCGGGGCCAGGGCAGGTCCGCGCGCTCCTGACGCTGGCGAGCAATCCGGTGCTGTCGGCGCCCGGCGGGCCGCGCATCGCCGCCGCGCTCGACAGCCTGGACTTCATGGTCAGCGTGGACATCTACCTCAACGAGACCACGCGCCACGCGGACGTGATCTTGCCCGGCCGCTCGCCGCTGCACGACGAGCACTTCGACGTGGCCTTTCCGCAGCTCGCCTGCCGCAACACCGTGCGCTTCTCCGAGCCGGTGCTGCCGCCGCCGCCCGACCATCCAGCGGAGTGGGAGATCTTGCTGACGCTGCTCGCCATCGTGCGCGGCCAGGGCGCGGACGCCGACCTGCGCCGGCTCGACGACGAGCTCTGCGCCGAGGAGGTCCGCCGCGCAGCCGGCCCGATGACCGACGCGGTGCTGGCGCAGGTCGCGAGCTGGCGTGGCCCGCGGCGCCTGGTGGCGCTGGCGCTGCGCACCGGCCCGTATGGCGACAAGCTTGGGCAGGTGCCCGGCGGGCTGACGCTCGAGCAGGTCCTGGCCGCGCCAGGCGGCATCGATCTGGGGCCGCTGGCGCCGCGCATCCCCGAGGTGCTGCGCACGCCGTCGGGCAAGATCGAGCTGGCGCCAGCGAGCCTTGTCGCCGAGCTGGAGCGGGTGCAGGCGGCGCTCGACGAGCCAGCGCCGCCGCTGGTGGTGATCGGCCGGCGCCACCTGCGCTCCAACAATAGCTGGCTGCACAACCTGCCGAGCCTGGCCAAGGGCAAGCCGCGCTGCACGGCGCTGGTTCACCCGCAAGACGCCGCGGCGCGAGGGCTGCGCGACGGCGGGCAAGGCGTGCTGCGGCGCGCAGACGGCCCTGGCCCCGGCCCCGGCCCCGGCGGGCAAGACGCGCGCGCGCCCAGCCCGGCGCTGATCGTGGACATCGAGCTGTGCGACGACGTGATGCCCGGCGTGATCAGCCTGCCGCACGGCTTTGGCCATGACCTGCCGCTCACCCGCCTGGCGATCGCGGCGGCGCGCCCGGGCGTCAACCTCAACGCCGTGCTCGACGACCAAGAGCGGGATCCGTTGTCAGGCACCGCGGTGCTCAGCGGCGTCGCGGTGGAGCTGACCGCGCCGTGATCACCCGGTCGGAGGACTAGTCCAGTACTAGTCCTCCAGCTCCGCCGGCAGCCGAGCCGCCAAAAAGTCGTAGACGCGGCGCACCACCTTGCTCGACCGGATCTCGCGGTGGACCGTGAGGTAGCACGGCAGCGCCGGGATCTGGAGCTGCTGGCAGACCTCCACCACGCCCGGGAGATGGCGCAGCGAGTAGCGGCTGAGAAAGCCGACGCCCGCGCCAGCGGCCACGAGCTGCGCGTACACGAGCTGGTTGTCGGTGCGCACCGCGAACGCGCTCCGCGGCAGCGGCATGCCAAAGCGCGCGAAGCCGCGCACGATGGTGTCATCGCGGTCGTAGCCCAGGAGGTGGTGCTGCCGCAGATCTTCGACGACGCGCGGCACCCCGACCCGCGCCAGGTACCGCTCGTGCGCGCAGGTGACGATGGGCACCTCCGCGAGCTTGCGCGTGACCAGCGAGCCCTGGCGTGGCCGCACCATGCGCACGGCGATGTCCGCCTCCCGGCGCAGCAAGTTCTCCACCCGGTTGGAGGCGACGATCTCGAGCTGGATCCCGCGCTCCTCCTGCCGCAGCGCGGCCACCACCGGGGGCAGCAGGTAGGCGGCGGCGATCTCGCTGGTCGTCACCCGCACGGTGCCAGTGGTGGCCTCTCGCTGGCCCACCAGGGCGTGGGTGAGCTGCGCCGCGCCGTCCTGCATGTGCCGCGCCGCCTCGACGATGGCCAGCGCCGCCGCGGTAGGCGCCAGGCCACGGCCGGTGCGCTCGAACAGCGGCGTGCCGAGCTGGCGCTCCAGCTCCGAGACGTGGCGACTCAGCGTGGGCTGGGTCGCGCCGAGCTTGCGCGCGGCCGCCAGCAGGCTGCCCGCCTCCATCACCGCCACGAAGCTCTGCACCAGGGACCAGTCGAACCGCTCCGAAGCGTTCATGCGAGAATGCATAGCTCGAATCAACTATTGCGCAATTGTCGAATAGCTCTCCGGGGCCCATGTTGCGGGGGCCGGCGCTCGCCGGCTTCCCCAAGAGGTCCGTCATGTCCTCCGCAACGCCAGCGTCCCCAGCGACCCCAGCGTCCCCATCAACTTCAGCGTCCCGCTCCGTGATCGTCCTCGGCGCCAACGGCCGCCTCGGCCAGGCCGCCTGCCACGCCTTCGCCGCCGCCGGATGGCGGGTGATCGCGCAGGCGCGCCGCCCCGCCGCCTCCGCGCCGGGCACCGCGGCCCCGGACGGCCGCGCCGCGCGCGTGGCGACCGCGCTGCCCCTCGACGCGACCGCGGAGCTGGCCGCGCTCGGCCAGGGCGCGCGCGCCGTCGTCCACGCGGTGAACCCGCCGTATCCGCGCTGGGCCACCGAGGCCTTGCCGGCGGCGCGGCTGGCCATGGACCTGGCCGCCACGCTGCACGCCACCCTGATCTTGCCGGGCAACGTGTACAACTTCGGCGCCGGCATGCCGGAGGTGCTGCGCGAGGACACCCCGCACCTGCCGACGACGAGCTACGGCCGCGTGCGCTGTCAGATCGAGGACGAGATGGCGGCGCGGCCCGGCCTGCAGAGCGCGGTGCTCCGCGCTGGCGACTTCTTCGGTGGCGGGCCGGGCGCGTGGTTCGATCAGGTGATCACCCGCTCGCTGGGGCGCGGCAAGCTGGTCTATCCGGGGCCGCTCGATCAGGTGCATGCCTGGGCCTACCTCCCCGATCTGGCGCGCGCGCTGGTGGCGCTCGCCGGTCGCGACGACCTGCCGGCGACCTCGCGCTGGCACTTCGCCGGCTTCTCCTGCACCGGCGCAGAGTGGCTCGACGCGATCGAGGGCGCGGCGGCGGCGCTGGGCCTGCGCCCGGCGCGAGGCTTCACGCGCGCGCGCTTCCCCTGGCCCTTCGTCCGCGCGGGCGCGCTGCTGTCCCCGACCTGGCGCGCGCTCGCCGAGCTCTCGTATCTCTGGCACACCCCGCATCGCCTCGACGGCGCCGCGCTCACCGCGCTGCTGGGCGAGCTGCCGTCGACGCCGCTGGCGGCGGCGCTGGAGGCGACGCTGCAGGCGCAGGGGCTGGCGAGCGCACCTGCGGTGAGGACGGCCCAGGCGCGCTGACCATGCGCGCTGCGCCGCCGGTGCTGTGCGGCGCGCGGCGCCGCCGGTGCTGCGCGCCGCGCGGCGGCGCCGGCGCGCCCCGCGGTCAGTCCTTGCCCAGGCCGTACTTGCGATAGCGCTGCCGGAACTGATCGTAGGTCAGCCCCAGGAGCTGGGCCGCCTCCTTCTGACGAAACCGGGTCCGCTCCAGGGCGTCGCGGCACAGCCACGACTCGAAGGCATCGACGCGCTCGCCCAGCGGCAGCCTGGCATCGTCCTGGAACCCTGACGCCCCCGCGGTCGAGGCGCTGGCGCCAAGCTGCGCCTCTGGCGGCAGCGCCGCGGCCACATCGGCGGCGGTCAGCACCTCGCCGGAGGCCATGTACACGGCGCGCTCGACGACGTTCTTGAGCTCGCGCACGTTGCCCGGATAGTCATAGGAGGCGAAGGCGTCGAACGCCTCGGCGCTGATCTCGCGCACCGTGATGCCAGCCACCTCCTGGCGGAAGCGCGCCAGGAAGTAGGTGGCGAGCACCGGCACGTCATCGAGCCGCGCCGCCAACGCTGGGAGCTGGATGACCTCGAAGGCCAGGCGGTCGTAGAGGTCAGGTCGGAAACGGCCCTCGGCCATCGCCACCTTGAGATCTGCGTTGGTGGCCGCGATCACGCGCACGTTGACCTGGATGGACTCGGAGCCCGCCACCCGCTCGAAGCGCTGGTACTCCAGCACGCGCAAGATCTTGGCCTGAAACTCCATCGACATGTTGCCGATCTCGTCGAGAAACAGGGTGCCGCCGTCGGCCAGCTCGAACTTGCCTTCCTTCTGCTTGGTGGCGCCGGTGAACGCGCCCTCCTCGTGGCCAAACAGCTCGCTCTCCAGCAAGCTCTCCGCCACCGCCGCGCAGTTGATCGTGATGAAGGGCTCGGAGGCGCGCGGCGACAGCGTGTGGACCGCGCGCGCCACCAGCTCCTTGCCGGTGCCGCGCGGACCGAGCACCAGCACCGGGCGCGGCAGCGGCGCGACCCGCTCGATCTTGGTCATCACGTTGCGGATGGACGGCGAATCGCCCACGATGGCCCAGCGCCGGCCGGCGGCGCGGCGCAGCTTCTCGTTGGTCGCTCGCAGCTCGCGGTTCTCGTCCTCGAGGCGGCGCCGATCTCGCGCGTGCTCGAGGATGCGCTCCACCTTCTCTACCGAGATGGCGAGCTTGTCCTCCAGGTACGGGTCCTTGGTGATGAAGTCGACGGCGCCGGCCTTGACCGCGATCACCGCGTCATCGATGGTGCCGTGCCCGGTGAGGATGATGATCGGCAGCTCCGGCAGGCGAGAGCGCAGCTCGCGACAGATCTCGATGCCGGTGCGCCGGCCGGCCCCGAGGTCGAGATCCAGCACCACCAGCTCGGCCTCGTGGTTGCTCAGCCAGGCGATGGCGTCCTCGCCGTTGTCAAAGCTCATCACCTCACGGCCACGCGCGCGGAAGAGCTCCGCCAGCAGGCGTCGCACCTCCGGCTGATCATCGACGCAGACGATGGGGCCGCTCACGAGCGGCCCCCGGCGCTGGCCGCGATCCCGCCGAGCGCCGACAGCACCGAGACGTCGGTGGGCAGGGTGATGATGACGGTGGTGCCCTGCCCCTCGGCGCTGTCCACGGAGATGCGGCCATGGTGCGCGGTGATCACCCGCTCGGCGATGGCCAGGCCCACGCCGGAGCCGGTCTCCTTCGTGGTGAACCCCGGGACGAAGAGGCGGCCCAGGTGCGCACGCGCGATGCCCGGACCACGGTCTGCGATCTCGATCTCCACCAGCGGCGCGCCACCGCCCGCCGCCGCGATGGAGCGCAGGCGCACGGTGACGTCGCTCGAGGTGGCGGCGCAGGCCTCGGCGGCGTTGGACACCACGTTCATCAGCGCCTCGCGCAGCAGCATGCGGTCGCCGCGCACGTCTGGCAGCCCGGCCGCTTGCTCGATGGTGATCGGCACGTGCTGGTTGCGCGCGCCGGCCGCGGCCACCACCTCCAGCATCAACGGCCCGAGCGGGACGCGCTCGACGGTCGGGGTCTGCTCTTGCATGGAGCGCAGGTACAGCGCCCACTCCTCGTACAGCGAGGTCACGTCTGACTCCAGGTCGCGCAGCCGATCGGCCACGTCGCCGCCCTGCTCTTGCGCCAGCTTGCGCGCGCTGCGAGCGCGCGCGCCGATGATGCCCAGCAGGTTCTTGACGCGGTGGCCATGCGCGTACACCCCGGCGAGCACGTCGTGGCGGACCACCTCGACGGTGGCGGTGAGCAGATGCGGGGCCACCGAGCCAGCGGCGCGGCCAGCGCCTGGGGCAGCCGCGTCGAGGATCCGCCCCACCACCGCCGCCACGGTGGGGCTCTGCACGTCGAGCAGGCGCGCGGCGTTGCGCCACGCGGTGCCATGCGCGTGATCCACGCGCAGCACGCGCTCGATCTCGCCCAGCGCAGCCTCGGCGTCGCCGCGGGCCAAAAGCAACAGGGCCAGCCGGCACGCTGCCTCCACGTGGCCAGGTTGCAACGCCAGGCCGCGGCGGTAGGAGTCCATGGCGCGCGCGCCGCGCTGCGGATCGTCCTCGCAGGCCTTGGCGAGCAAGAACCAGGCGCGCGCGCGCTCCGCGACCTCCAGCCGGCCACCGGCGTCGCTGAGCACGGCCTCGGCCAGCCCCTCCAGCTCGGCGATGGTGGCCGTGCGCTCGTCATCGCTGAGCCGGCGGCGCAGGCGGCGCTCCAGGCGGCGCATGGCGATGGCCGGAGTTGGCCGCGCGGCCTCCTCGGCGGCGAGCGCTGCCTCGATGGCGGCGTCGGAGATCGAGGACTCGGTGGTGGCGCGCGCCATCAAAAGCGCGATGCCCAAGGGACCTGGGCTGCCCCCAGGCGCAGGCGGCGGCAGCGAGGCCAGGGCCTCGGCGCCGCGCCCGTGGCCCACCAGGAGCGCCGCGACCTCCTCGATGAGGGGCAGCTCGACGGCCAGCGCCTCGGGCCCAAGCGGCACCAGCGCCTCCAGCGCGGCGCCGGCCTGCGCGCTGGCGCCGGGTGCGTCGCCCACCTGGGCGGCTGCGCGCGACAGCCCGACGTGGGCCCGCGCGCGCTGCGCGGGCGTCACGCCGCGGGCGTCCAGGACGGCGGAGAACGCGCGCCGGGCGCCCGTCAGCTCGCCGCCGGCGAGCAGCGCCGCCCCGAGGAGCAGGCGGGTCTGCGGCCCCGGCGCGCGCTCCACCGCGATCGCGGCGTAGCGCTTGGCCACCGCCGACTCGCCCTGGGCCATCGCGATCTCGGTGAGGCGAATCGCCGGCTCGGGGCCGGGCTCGATGGCCAGCGCGCGCGCGAGCGCGCTAGTGGCGGCAGCCGGCAACCCCAGGGCCCAGTAGCGCTCACCGAGATCCTGCAGGGGCTGCGTCGAGGACATGCCTAGATCCTGCACCTGGGCGACGGCGGGTCAAGGCGGCGGCGATGCAAAGCGGCGGCGGTGCCAAGGCGAAGAGGCGCGGAGACGACCGGAGACGTGACGAGAGGAGACGAGAAGAGACGAGAAGAGACGAGCGGCGCAAAGAGGAGCGGCGCAAAGAGGAGCGAGCCCGGCCAGCTCAGGCGAGCTTGGCGCGACGCTCCGTTAGGTGCTGCTCGAGGCGCCCGATCTCGTCAGCCAGCTCGCCGCTCACGTTCGCGGCGCGCGCGGACTGGCATGCCCTGTCCAGGAGGTCCAGGTCCGCCAGCATGCGCGCGCGCATGGCTGCGTTCATGTCCTGAAAGCCGGAGAAGAAATCCTGCAGCATGTCGCCGCGCCGTAGCGCGGAGACCTCGCTGAACCGCCCAGCCGCCATGCGATCGAAGTACGACGAGATCTTGTACAGCGGGCCCGCGACCTTGTGGGTCATCACCACCAGATACACCGACAGGATCAGCACCAGACCAAAGCCCGCGGCGATCATCTTCGCCACCAGCGCGCGGTCGCGGGACTCCATGTCACGCGCGACCTCCGCCTGGAACTCGCGCAAGCTCGCGTCTCCATCGGTGAGCGCCTTGAGGTCTTCCTCGAGCACGGAAGAGGCCTGCTGCTCCTGGCGGTAGATCAGCGTGCCGAGCACGCCGCAGATGATGGCGGACAGGAGCGTGACCACCACCACGTAGCGAAGCTGCAGGCGCTTGTCGAGCAGGTAGTTGGCGATGCGGCGCCGGTATGCCGGATGAGAACCGGTGGGATCCGTGCGCGGCGGCTGGCGCTTGGTGTTGCCGGCGCCGTCGAGCGCAGCGGTCGCGATGGACAGGTCGTCACTCAAGGGACTTCTCCTTGCGCTCGATGGCCGCCTGCAGCTCGGTGAGCACCTTGGTGAGCTCGGGGTCGTGCGGCCCGCGACCGCTGGCCTCCACCACGGCGCGCATGCGCGTGACGTCGGCGGTCTCCGCCTTGCGCACCCCGGCGTGGGCGGCCTTGAAGTGCTCGTAGAACTCCATCAGCTCGTCGCCCTTGCGCAGCGGATACACCGGGCCATATCGACCTTCGCGCATCTTGGCGAAGTAGAGGCTTATCTTGTGCAGCGGCCCGGCCACCCGGTGGGTCATCTTGATGCCGTAGAACGCGAGGCCTCCGCAGAGGAAGATCCCGGTCGCGAACAGGATCCATACGATGTTGCGCCGACGATCTTCGAGATCCTTGATGAGCCCGGCCTGTCGCACCTCGCACTCTTTGTGCGCCTGCACGCGCGCGCGGACGTCTTTTGGCGCCGCCGGCGTCATGGTCATGGAGCTCTCGTCGATCTGTACCCGCGCGCGCCGCTCGGGCTCCGCGGTCGAAGCGGCAGGCGGCGCGCTCGGATCCGCGACCTCGGAGGGCACCGACGGATCCAGCCCCGGTTGCGGGCCTGGCTCGGCGCCGGAACCGTCAACCGCGCCCGCGGCACCATCGGCGCCGTCCGCGCTGCCGCTCGTCGGCGCGCTTGGCGCCAGGTCGGACTCCACCGGCGTCGCCGGCAGCGCTCCCTCCGGCTCGTTGCCCAGCTCGTCGTTCTGGGGCATCGGCGGGCAAAGCTCCCCGCGGACCCGCGCCAGCCCGACCTCCGTGGTGTTGTCTGCGACGCGCTTGACCCAGATGCCCAGCAGCGTCATCAGCACCGCGGACAGCCCCACCATGAACAACGTGAAGCGGAGCTGCACCTGCTTGTTGATGAGCAGGTTCTTCCAGCTCCGCTTGTACGCGCGGCTATCGCTCGAAGGAGACACGGGCGTTGGAGCGCCGTTGCTCATCTCTATTCTCCCGCCTTTGCCTGCAATGCTGCCACCGCCTTGCGGGCGATCATGTCCTCGATCACCGCGGACACGCAATCCTGATGCGCCAGCTCGACGTCCTGCGCGGACTGAGATGCGGAGACAGACGCGCTGCCTTGGAGAAATGCGAACATGCTCTTTTCGGGGTAGGTGGCTATCAGCAAGCTGATTTTGCACGAGACCAAGGTGGAAGCGCCTTTTTCTTTGGCTTTGATCTCGGTCAAAGTGCCATCGACGTAGAATCCAGCCACCCCCTGCTTGGCTAGCTGCGCCTTGCTCGGCTTTCCGCCGGGCCAGGTGGTCATCATGTCCGGAGCCGACTTACCCAGCGTCTTCTGGGTAGTTTTTCTCATCAATTCCTTGAGCTTGGCATCCATGCCAGTGGCGGACTTGGTAGCCATGGGGCCGATCTCTATATAGATCTTGCCGGTCGCACCGGCGGCCTCGTCCAGCGCGGCGATGGTGACCCGCGCGGCCTCCGCTTGCTTGCGGACCAGCGAGCTGCCGTCGTCGGCGGCGGCGGTGGTCAGGACGTCGAGCACGGTCTTGCGAGTCTCGGCTGGGGTCTTCTCGGTGACCACCTTGGCCAGACCAACAGCCGCGGCGCTGCGCACGTTGCGATTGCCATCGCTGGCCAGCGTCCGAGCCAGCGGCGAGATGGCGCGCGCATCCCCGAGCTTGGTCAGCGACAGCACGGCGGACAACCTGACCTTCTCCGAGGTGTTGTCGAGCTGGGAGATCAGCGTGTCCACGCCGTCGGCGCGAGCCGACGCGCCAACGAGCGACAGCGCCAGCACGATGAGCGCGGCCCACGAACCGACACCACGAAAGAACCCACGAGGAGGCATCACCGCGCCCTTGGACGCGCCACGTGGACGTTCGATGCATTCCATGCAGCCCCTGCGCTCCGCGCGACGCAGAAAGCGATCCCCTCGCGACCTACCGCCTGCCCTGCCCTCGAGCGCCCGCGGCACCAAGCAACACTTCCCAGCATGAGCGCTAGCGTAGCGAGCTTTGTCCTTCACTCGCAAGATAGCGCTCCGACAACCTGACGTATTGCGCCGCGCTAGATGTGATCCATTGGCGCTCTTGCTCGCTCACTTCGCCACGGATTTTCGCCGGTACACCCAGGACTCGGCTTCCTTCCGGAATGTCCGTGTGCGGAGGCACCAACGCACCAGCGCCTACCATGGAGCCGCGACGAACGCGGGCGCCATCGAGGATGATCGCCCCCATGCCGATCAGGCAGTCGTCCTCGATCGTGCAGGCATGAATGATCGCACCATGCCCCACCGTGACGCCATTGCCGATGGTGGTTCCGGAAAAGCCGGTCGTCACGTGGACCACGGCGTTGTCCTGGATCGAGGTGCGCTCGCCGATGCGAATCGCCATCACGTCTCCGCGCAGCACGGCGCCGTACCAGACCGAGGAGCCAGCGCCGAGCACCACGTCTCCGACCACGACCGCGGTCTCGGCGAGGAAACAGGAAGGATCGATCACGGGGACGAGGCCATCAAAGGCGCGCACGACCGGCATGGCGAGACCATACACCTCGCAGCCTGGCAGCGCAGCTCGCTACCAGCGCCGGTCGCGCAGCAGGCGGCGCGCGCCTGCGATGACGTCCTCCACCGAGGCCTGCGAGGCCTGCGCGGCCTCGAGCTCCCGCGCGTCGATGGCAGCCGCCATGCGCACGATGCCGTTGCGATCGATGACCACGAACGCCACCGCGGTATCCGCGCTGCCGCCCAGCAGCCCGTACTGTTCGAACGCCTCGTCCTGGGCCAGCGCCACCGGCACGCTGATCGCCGAGCGCGCCAGGTAGGTGGATAGCAGCGCCGGCTCGGCCACGGTGACCGCCGCGACCTCGACCTCCCGGAGCAGGCCAGGCCGCCGCGTCAGCTCCGAGATCAGCGCGCCGCAGCCATCGCACCGGGTATGAAACCACGCGAGCAAGACCACCTTGCCTCGCGCGGCGCTGGGATCGATCTCGCGGTCGTCCTGGACCAGATGCAAGCGCGCCGAAGGGGCGGGCTTGCCCACCAGCCGCCGATGCAGGAGCTCGCGGTCATCGACGCGCGCGCCGAGCGTGACCTTCAGGCGCAGCTCCGCCCCTGCCCGCAGCGCCCGAACCAGCACCTCATCCCCGACGACGTACCGCCGCACCACCATCACCAGCTCGGCGACATTGGTGACCGGGAAGTCGTCGACAAAGAGGAGCTCGTCGCCGGGCAAGAGGCCGGCCGCCGCCGCCCCGGAGTCCTCGTACACCTCGACGACCTGCACACCCAGCGAGCCCTGGCGCGGCCGCAGCAGGCCCAGCCACGGCGGCTCGGAGCGCGCGACGGTGGCCACGACGGACCGAGGCTGGGCCTGCGCCGGCGCGCTCGCCAGGACGGCGAGAGCAAGCGAGCATGCCAGCGCGAAGCGCATCACGCGCCAATCTACCAGGGTGTCCTGCGCGCCTTGCCAGCTCATTTGGATCCCTGCCATCGCTGGGATCGCCGCGCGGCGTCATCCGCCTGCGATCCTTCTATAGGTGAATCAATAGCCGAAGACTCCTCATGTAGGCACAGGTAAGTTGTTTGACTTCATTGCCTGACCTCTCTGATCATTATTTCGTGAAAGCTCGCCCGTTCCCCGGACTGTCCACGGTGCTCCGAGATCTCCCAGACGACCGCAAGGGCGGCGACGACCGCCGAGACTTCGCGCTGGGAGCCTCGTGCGCCGCGCCCAACGCGGAGCCCAACGCGGAGGTAGCGAAGCCACCTGCCGGGGCGCGCGCCGAGCCCGCGCAGGCTCCGCCGGTCTCGCCGCATCCGTCGCCGTCGCAGCCCCCATCGCAGTCGTCGTCGCGGGGGCGCGCGCCGGCCGGGAGCGAGAAGCGCATCCACACCCGGTTCGACAAGGCGTTCCTGGTGGTCATCGGCAGCGAGCTGTTTGGAGACACCCACGCCATCGCGCGCAACATCTCCACCGGCGGGATCCTGGTCGAGATGAGCTACGCGCCGCCGCTGGGTAGCCAGGTCACCGTCCACTTCCGCAACCTGCACGAAGATGGACGCCTCGATGAGATCGTGGCGCGCGCCGAGGTGAAGCACCACCACTACCTGAACTTCACCGGCGGTCGCGAGAGCGACAGCGCGCGCGCGGTCGGCCTCCGCTTCTTCGAGTTCCTCGACTCCTCGGCGTCGGACAGCGCGAACAGCGCCGACGGCAAGAGCGACCACACCGCGACCGCCCGCGCCGTCCTGCACTGACCCGCACTGACCCGCGCTCCTGGCGCTGGCCTGGCGCAGGAAAACGACGGAGCAAGTTGGGCAGGTCGCGCGTTGCACTGGGATGAGCGCCTCGCCTCGTTTTCTGGCCCGGTCCGCGGCCGGCTTTTCGGCCCGGTCGGCAGCCGGCTTTTCGGCCCGGTCCGCGGCGGCCGGCGGCACGGTTTCGGCTGCACGCCGCCTGGCTTGCGGACCTCGGCGCGCCTTGCGAGTGTCGTCGGAATCCGCTACCAACTGCGGCATGGCAGTCCCTGGATCTCCCTGGCGAGGCAGCGTTCTCTGCGTGGCCACCGCAACCGCGCTGGTGGCGGCGCTCTTGGCCGGCACGCCCAAGGCGTGGGCCCAGGCCGAAGCCAAAACCGAAGATAGAGCCAAACCCGAGGCCAGAACCGAGGCCAGAACCGAGGCCAAACCCGAGGCCAAACCCGCCGAAACGCGATCGTCCCCCCGGCCTGCAAGAGCAGGCCCCAAGCCCCGCGGATGTCGCGGCGGCAAGGCAGCTCCTCGCCACGCTGGCCGCGACCGGCGCCGCCGAGGCGCGCGGGGCCGCCGCGCGGAAGCTCGCCGAGCTGGCGCCGCGCATCGTGCCCCTGCTCGACGCCGAGCTGGCGCGCACGCGCGCGACCAGCGTGGCGCTGCGGCGCGCGGTGCTGGTGGCGATCGACGCGGCCGTGCCGGACGCCAGCGGCAAGTTCAGTCAGCCCAAGCGGCAGCAGAGCAGCGAGCTGCGCGCCAACGACGAGGTCGACTGGCTGCCTGCCCTGCTGGCGCTGGACCTCACGAAGGTCGAGCCGCCGCGCGACAAGCGGCGCAAGACCGATGACGACGACGGCGACGATGGGAGCGGGGACGCACGCGACGGCGCCTCGGTCCCCGCGGAGGGTGCCGACGGGGCCGACGGGATCGCCGCGGCGCTGTCCGAGGTGATCGTCGACGTCGCCATGCTGCGCGCGCTGGCGGCAGCCAGAGATCCGCGCGCCGCGGCGCCGCTCTTTGACGCCGCCTTCGACGCCGCGACCATGATCTATCGCGACGAGTGTGGGCGATATCTGCGCAAGATGGAGGCGCGCGCGATCCCGGTGCTGACGCTGGAATCGCAGGGCGAAGGAGACCGCCGCCGCTACGCCACCTACCAGCTCGAGCGCCTCGATCGCCAGGAGCCCAGCAAGGCCCTGACCGCGGCCACCGCCGACGAGTCCTTGCTCATCGCCATCCTCGACGCCTTTCGCACCACCCGTCACCGCGAGGCGGTGTACGCCGTGTTCTCGTACATCGACCAGGACTCGCCGCGCGTGCGCGCCGCGGCGCGCGCCGCCTGGCTGGCCTACGTGACCGGCAAGGCGCCGCCGCCTGCGCCCAAGCGCAAGATGGTCATGCCGGGCGGCAAGCTGGCCGAGAAGGCCACCCCGATGTGGCTGACCTACCGTGAGCTCGCAGAAGAGAAGCTGCGCAAGGCCTCGGCCGAGCTCCTGGGCGAGGAGCTCCCCGACAACGAGGACGTCGACGTGGAGGCGCTGTCTCGTCGCGTGTTCGCTCACCTCGACGGGATCCGCGCCAAGCGCGAGGCCGAGCAGTGGAGCCAGGCCAAGGCGCTGGCCACCGCGGGGGACCTCGCCGGCGCGGCGGCCCGGATGGATCAGCTGCTGGCCATCAACCCCGATCGCAGCGAGCGCGCGCAGATGGCAGAGCTGTACCTGTCCCACGCCCGCGCCCTGCAAAAGCAGGACAAGTGGGACGAGGCCGCCGCCGCCTTCAGCAAGGCGTACGGACTCGATCCGCGAGGCGGCGGATCCAAGGAGGCCGAGGCCGGGCGGGACTTCGCGCTCGGCAAGGCGATGGAGGCAGACGGCAAGGACGGCACCGGCCTGTTCCGGCGCGCCGCGGTGACCAGGCCTGACTTCGAGGAGGCAGCCGAGGCGGCGGCCGACGGCGCGCGGCCCCGCTGGATGCTCTACGCCGCGACCCTGGCGGGGCTCGCCGCCATCGCCCTGGCCGCGCTCGGGTGGCCCGGCGACGGAGGGCAGCGTGAGCCGGCTCATCGTCATCGAGGGGCTCGACGGCGCCGGCACCACCACGCAGGCTCGGCTGGTGGTGGAGGCGCTGCGCCAGCAGGGCGTGCCCGCCCACCTGACCCGCGAGCCCAGCGACGGACCAGTTGGCCGGCTCATCCGCGAGATGCTGGTGGGCCAGCACTCCATCGACGGCCAGCCCCTGTCCCAGACCACGTTCAGCCTGCTGTTTGCCGCCGATCGCCTCGATCACCTGCAGCGCGAGGTGGAGCCGGCGCTGGCCCGCGGCGAGGTGGTGATCTCGGACCGCTGGTACCACTCCTCGCTGGCCTATCAGGGCACCGCCACCGAGCGCGCGTGGATCGATCTCTTGAACCAGCGCGCTCGCCGGCCAGACCTCACGGTGCTCTTGCGGGTGCGCGCCGAGACCGCGGCGCGCAGACGGCTGGCCGCCGGCCGGGCGCAGGAGCTGTTCGAAGACCTGGCGATGCAAGAGCGGGTGGCCGCTGGATACGATCAGGTGTTCGCCGCGCTCACCGATCGCGAGCCGGTGGTGGTGCTCGACGGGGAGCGCGAGGTCGATCGGGTGTTCGCCGAGCTGATGCGGCAGATCGCGCCCCTTTTGCCCGCGCGCTGAGCGCCGGGGAAGCGCCGGGGAAGCGCCGGGGGAGCGCCGCGAAGCGAGCGGGCAGCAGCGCCGCGCCAAGCCGGCCGCTGGCGGCCAGGCGCCCGGGCGGCGGGAAAGTTGCATCGGCGTCAGGGTGGCGTAGCGTGAGCCCATGCTCCCTTTCAAGGTCGCGCGCCACCTCGGCGCGCTCGTGCTCTTGCACGCGGCGCTAGGCTGTGGTCCGCGCGTGGTCCCCGCGTCGATCCTCGAGGAGGATGACCCGCTCGCCGGCAGCGAGGCCACGGCCTCGCGCCCGGCCCTCGCGCCCGGCGCGGAGCCGGCGGCCGGCCCCGGCGCCACGGCTGCCGCACCTGCCGGCGCCACGGCTGGCGCTACGCCGGGCGGCGCGGCTGGCGCACCTGCCGCGGCGACCGCCGCCCCGGCGCAGGTCCCCGTGAGGGCCGCCCGTCCGCTGGCCGCGCCCGGCGCGGGGCTGCGCACCGGCACCATCGACCGCGCCGAGCTGGCGCGCGTGCTCGACGCCGGCCCCGGCGCGCTGCTGCGCGCGGTCGAGCTGTCGCCGCACTTCGACGGCAACCGCTTCGTGGGCTGGCGCCTCGACCAGCTCGTCGACGCCGCCTCGCCGCTGGCGCGCGCCGACCTGGCCGTCGGCGACATCGTGCTGGCGGTCAACGATCTGCCGCTGGCGCGCCCCGAGCACGTGATGACGGTGTGGCAGGCGCTGCGCACAGCGCCCCAGCTACGCTGCGAGGTGTGGAGAGGCCAGGGACAGCTCGTGCTGCAGTTCGCCATCGCGCCAGCGGCGACCGCGGGCGCGGCGAGCACACCGGCGACGCCGAGCAAGAGCGGAGACAACAGAGGCTACAAGAGCGGCGACAAGAACCTTCGTCCAGGCTCGCCGACGGCGCCCGCGGCGTCGTCTCGGTGAACCTACGCGGCCGAGCATGCGGCGCACGGCCGCGACGCTTTTTGTCAGCGCTCGGCGAAGACAGCGACAACACCTGCTATGGTGCGCGACCGCGGAGGTACCCAAGTGTCTACTGGCATCGTCGTACAGAAATACGGTGGTTCGTCGGTCGCCGACGCTGACAAGATCCGCCTGGTGGCCAAGCGCATCGCGCGCACCAAGGCTTCGGGCAAGAAGGTGGTGGTCGTGGTCTCGGCCATGGGCAAGACCACCAACCAGCTCATCGAGAAGGCCAAGGCCATCAGCCCGTCGCCGTCGCGGCGCGAGCTGGACATGCTGCTCACCTGCGGCGAGCGCGAGGCGATGGCGCTGGTCTCCATGGCCTGCGCCGAGGAGGGGCTGGAGGCCATCTCCTTCACCGGCTCGCAGGCAGGCATCCTCACCAACGACCGCCACTCAGGCGCCCGCATCGTCGAGGTGCGGCCGTTCCGCATCGAGGACGAGCTCGATCGCGGCCGGGTCGTGATCGTCGCCGGCTTCCAGGGCGTCTCGTACAAGCGCGAGATCACCACGCTCGGCCGCGGCGGCTCGGACACCACCGCGGTGGCGCTGGCCGGAGCGCTGCGCGCCGACTACTGCGAGATCTGCTCGGACGTGGACGGCGTCTACTCCGCAGATCCGCGCATCGTCGACGCAGCCCAGCTCCTGGACGCGATCAGCCACGACGAGATGCTCGAGCTGGCGGCGCAGGGCGCCAAGGTCCTGCATGACGCCTCGGTGGAGTTCGCGCGCAAGTCCGGCATCGCGCTGTACGCGCGCGCCACCAACAAGGACGGCGGCGGCACCCGCGTGGACTTCGCCATCGAGCGCGAGCGCCAGGTGGCGGCGGTCACCGGCCAGAGCTCGCTCATCCGGGTGCGCGCCTCCGGCGGCGCGGCCGTCGAGCACTGCCTGCAGATCCTCGAGGCCTCCTCGATCCCGCTCACCCACCTGGATCTGGAGGGCAAGGAGCTGCGGGCATGGTTCACCATCGCCGATGTCCCTGACTGGGGCGCGGTCAAGGCGCGGCTGGACAACGTGCTGGGCAGCCAGGTCGAGTTCGGCGAGGAGGGCGCCGTGACGATGGTCGGCCACGGCATCGGCGGCAATCCGGGCGTCATCAACCGCGCCCGCGCCGCCGCGGTGAGCGCCGGCGTGCCGATCAACGCGGTGAGCGTCTCGCCGCTGCGCATCACGCTGTGGTGTGACCGCCCCCACGTCGACACGCTGGTGCGCGCCCTGCACCACCAGTTCTGCGAATGAGCGTGCTGGCGCGCCTGCCGCACCTGGGACGACACGGGCGCGCCACCCGCTGGCGGCGCAGCCGCGGTCGCATGCGCATCTGGGCGCATCGCGGCGCCAGCGCACAGGTCACCGAGAACACGCTCGCCGCGTTCGAGCGCGCACGCCACGACGGCGCGGACGGCATCGAGCTGGATGTCCGGCTGGATGGATCAGGCGCGGTGGTGGTGTTTCACGATGACGACCTGAGCCGGCTGGCCGAGCGGCCGGGCCGCGTCGAGGAGCTCTCGAGCGAGGAGCGGCGAGAGGTCAGGCTTCTCGGCGGCCACGCGATCCCCACGCTGGCGGAGGCGCTGGACGTGGCCGGCCCGCTGGAGGTCAACGTCGAGATAAAGTCTGCCCACGCGGGCCGCGCTGGCGCGCTGGCCAAGGCCACCGCCGCCGTGATCCGACAGAGCGGCGCCGCAGACCGGGTGGTGGTCTCGTCCTTTGATCCGACGGCGCTGCTCCAGCTCTATCGCCACCTGCCCGAGGCGAGCCTCGCCTTCTTGTTTCATTCGCAGCAACCGCGCCTCTTGCACCGCGGCTGGCTGGGCCACGTGGTGGGGGCGAGCCTCCTGCACCCCGACTTTCGCCTGTGTACCGAGCGCTCGGTGGCGCGGTGGCACGCTGCCGGCTATGCGGTCAACGTGTGGACGGTGGACGACGCCGACGAGCTGCGCCGCCTCGACGGCCTGGGCGTCGATGGCGTGTTCGCCAATGATCCGGCGCGCGCCCGCGCCGCGCTCGGCTTGTCGACCGCGAACTCGTGACCCGACCGGGGCCCGATCTCGCCGCGCTCGGCCGCGAGCTTGGACGCCGCGGGCTGCATCCGCGCGGCCTCGCGCTGTGGAGCGGCACGGCCACGCTGGCGCGGCTTCCGGAGCGCTTGCTGGCGCGGCAGCAGGCGCGCCAGCACCAGCCACCCGGCCCGTCGAGCCTGGCGGCGCTGCCGCTCGAGCTGTTCGTCGCTGGCGAGCGCCTGCCCCGCGCCGAGGCCGCGCGCGCGCTCGGCGAGAGCCTGGCGACCTGCCTGGCCACCGGTCTCCTGGTCGAAGACGGCGGCCTGGTGTGGGCGCCCCAGGCGGTGTTGCCGCTTGGCCAGGGCGCGCTCGCGGTGTGTGATCCGCTGCACCGGCGGCCGCACCGCGACGCCACGCCATGGCCCGACGACTCGAGCCATCACCTGTGCGGCGCGCTGGCCGGCGTCCGCGCGGCGCGCTGGCTGGATCTGGGCACGGGCAGCGCCATCGCGCCGCTCGGGTGCCCCCAGGTGGCGCCGCTGATCCTGGGGACGGACGTGGTGCCCGGCACCGCGCGCGCCGCGGCGCTCGGCGCGGCGCTGTCGGGACGGCGCGTTCACGTCGCGGTCAGCGACCTGGATCTCGCGGTGGCCGGAGCCTGGGATCTCATCACCTGCAACGCCCCGATCCCCGACGAGCCAGCGGCGCCCCTGGCCGCGGACCCAAGCGATCGTGCCTCGCGCTGGCGCCACGCAGCGCCGGACTTCCTCGACAGGCTCTGCCACAGCGTCGCGCGCCGCCTGCAGCCCGGCGGCCTCGCCGTCCTGCACACCGCCCTCGCGCCGCTCCTGCGCGCGCTGACCGAGCTCGGCGGCGACGCGGTGTGCGTGGCGTACACGCCCGCGGAGGTGCCCGCCTTCGCCGTCACCTGGTGGCAGCCTCACCTACCGCGGCGGCTGCAGGTGGTGCGCCGGCAGCTCACGCCCCAGCGCCCGCACATCGACGAGCGCGACCGCGACGACGCCGACAATAGCCGTCTGCCCCCGCTTCCAGAACTCGGCGGTTCTTGACAGACTACGTGGGTGTTGAAAAACACCCTGCTGGTGCGCGGACCGCGCGGACCGAATGGACCGCGCGACGGCGCCAGGCGCCGCACGTCGCCGCCGCCGCCGGCTCGCGCGCCTCGTCGACGTTCGGCCTGGCCAGCCCACGCGCGGCTCGCGGCGTTGGCGCTCCTGCTCGCGCTGGGGCTCCCCGGGTGTGGCTCGACCAAGCCGCCGCCGCCACCGGCGAGCGAGCCGCTGGATCTGTCGCGCTTCCCGCACGTGCGCCACCGCACGCTGTCATGTGAGCCCTGCCACCAGGGCGACGCCAGGCCCGGCAAGCGCGATCACGCGCCCTGCGATCTGGGCAACTGCCACCGCGCGGAGTTTCTGACCGCGCCCGGCCGCGTCTGCTCGGTGTGCCACGTCTCGGTCACCGCCAGCGAGCGCGGGCTCGAGGCGCCGCTGGTGCCGTTCCCGCGCACCGCCGGGTTTCGCGCCCTGCCGTCCCTCTTCTCGCATGCGCTGCACCTGGACTCCGGGCGCATCGAGGCCGCGGTGGGCTTTCACCTCTCGTGCGGCGATTGCCACGCCGCCGATGACGCTGGCACGCCGCAGAGCGCGGGCCACGCCGCGTGCGCGCGCTGTCACGCAGAGGAGGCGTCGCTGCCCCGCGCGCCGGCCATGCAGCAGTGCGCGAGCTGTCACGGCGCGCTGCCGGCGCGGCCCCGGCGACGAGTCCAGGTCATCACCGGGGACCTGCACTTTGGCCATGGCAACCACCGGGCCGATCGCTCCGGGGCGCCCATCTCCTGCGTGGCCTGCCATCCGGCCACCTCCACCGCCACCGCCCACGACGACCACCGCCCCCCATCGGTGGCGAGCTGCGTGCCGTGCCACGACGACTCGCGCCGCGTGCCCGCAGAGCAGCGCATGCGCTCGTGCGAGACCTGCCACCGCGACAAGCGCAGCTCCTTGATCGCGCTGGCACCGCGAAGCCACCTGCCTGGCACCGAGCGCCCCCTGGATCACACGCTGGCCTTCCGGACCGACCACGGCGACGCGGCCGCGCGCGAGGCGTCGCGTTGCGCGACCTGTCACTCGGTGATGTCGGGCTCGCCGCGTGACGCTTGCGACGAGTGCCACCGCGTCACCGAGCCCGCCGACCACCGGCTGTCCTGGCGCGAGCTGGACCACGGCATCCAGGCCGCCGCGGCGGCCGAGCGCTGCGCCTTGTGTCACACCGCCGACTCGTGCGTCGCCTGCCATCGCCAGACCCGCGCTCTCACTTGCCGCTGTCGGAGTTTCGCTTCCAGCACGGGCTGACCGCGCGCATGAACGTCCGCTCTTGCGTGACCTGTCACGAGCCGGTGCGAGACTGCTCCGGCGCTGGCTGTCACGCGCCTGGTGCGGTGGAGGCGCGGTGACGGCGCGCCTGACACCAGCGGCCTTTGGCCTTTGGCTCCTGGCGCTCTTGACCCAGCCCCTGGCGACGCCGCACGCAGCGGCCGAGCCCGTGGCGCGCCCGGTGAATCTCCGTCTGCGCCCGGCCCCGCCGCGCAGCCTCACCATGCGGCCCAGCGTCAGCGTCGCGCAGCGCGCCGCTGGCGCGCCGCAGCCCGCAGCGACCTCCGCCGCGGCGCCTGTGGATGCGCCCCCCGCGAGCGCGGCGGCCGCGGCTTCGCCGTCGAACCTCCCGACCTTCGCGGCCACCACCGCGCCGGCCCTGCGGCGCGGCGACGAGAGCTTGTCGTTCCGCTTCGACCTGGGGTTTGCGCTCGACGGCGCTGCGCTGAGCGGCGATCCCACCCTGGCTGGCCACGCGCTCACGCCAGGGTCGCTCGCGGAGGTGCGCTCGTATGGCTTTGGGGACGTGTTCCTGGGGAGCCGCGGCTTGTTCCTGCCCAACGTCACCGCCTATCTCTCCGCCTACTACCGCATCGCTCAGTCGCTCGGCGCGCAGCCGCCCATCGCCGAGCCGCGCGGCTTCACCAACGACCTGCAGATCCGCTCCGGCTGGGCCGAGCTGCGAGATCCGGCCACCCAGCGCTGGCTGTCGCCACTTCGCGTCCGCGCCGGGCGCTTCTACATCTACGGACCGTGGGTCACCCACGTCGACGGCTTCACCGCGGCCTGGGACGGTCGAGCGTTTCAGGCCGCGGCCACCTTCGGTGGGCGAGTCATCGGCCTCACCTCCGGCGAAGCCGGCGGCGGCCTGCCGAGCATCCTTGGCCAGCTCTCGATGCGCGGCGACCTGACGGCGCTGCGGCGTCGCCTGCCTGTGGTGGTGGGCGCGGAGCTGCTCGCGCTGCGCGGGTACACCCATGGCCGCGCTCACCTGACGTGGCAGCCAGGCCCAAACCTCGGCCTCCATGGCGCCGTGCGGATGCGAGACGGCGCGGTGGTCAACGAGCAGCTCACGCTGCGCGCGCGCTTCCGTGAGATCAATAGCCTCCACGCCGAGCTGACCCACCGACACCAGGACGACTGGCGCTGGGACCCGTCCGTGGTGACGCGCGAAGATCTGGACTCCTCCGCCTCCCGCCGATACCTCGAGCTTGGACCGGTGCTGCCGCGCATGACCGCGCAGCTCCGCGCCGGCACCGTGCTCTTTGACAACGTGGACCTCCTGGCCCGCGTCGCCACCGCCATCGATCTGAGCAGCGACGACGGCCCCAAGAGCAGCTTCTCCGCCGGCTACCTCGAGCTTGGCGGCGCGCTGGAAGTAAGGCTGCGTCGGACCCTGGCGGTTGGCGCCTCGCTGAGCACCCGCGCCACGCGCCGTCAACCCGCCGCGGCCATCGTCGATGGCCCTGACGCCTCGCCGCTGCCGGCCGACGGCACCTACGGCGAGCGAACCTTCGTCGAGGCGGGCGCCACCATGCGGCTGTCGCTGGGCGCCCGCACCCTGACCTTCACTGGTGAGCTGTACGGTCGCCGCACCGGCTTCGCGCCGCTCTACGTTTCGGCGACCCCTGACGATCCCGCCACCGAGGTGCCCGAGCAGACCACCCACCTCGGCGGCCGAGGCAGCGTGGACGCATGGATCGGCCGCACCCTGCGCGTCATGGCCAAGTACGAGATCGTGTCCCAGCACAAGCGGGCGCCCGAGATCACCGGGTACAAGTCGTTGCGCGTGATCATGGAGGCGACGTTTTGACCGGCCGCGCCAACGGCAAGGTCGCCGCGCGCCGGGGCCTTGGAGGTGTCGCCGCGCTGACGTGGCGCACCGCGCTCGCGCTGACCTCACTCACGCTGACCGCGCTGACCTCGCTGCTCGCGCTGACCTCGCTCGCCGCGCTCACGCTGCTCACGCTGACCGCGCCCGCCGTCGCCGCGCCGGGCGCCGCCGTCCCCGCGCCGGGCGCCGCCGTCGCCACCCTTGCTGGCTTCGATCACCTGCTGCACGGCCGCGACGTGTTCACCGCCACCGGCCACACCGTCCCCTGTGCGCGCTGCCATCCCCTCGCCAAGGGCGAGCCCCGCCGCCCCGGCCACCTCGCGTGCTTTGGCGACTGTCACGGCCCCACCCCCGTGCGCGCCGACGCCGCTCGCTATCTGGCGTTGACCAAGACGCCCAGGGTGGACACCGACGCTGCCCGCCCGCAAAACCCCCGCGGCGACCTCGCCCGGCTCGCCACCTGCGGCGCCTGTCACTCCCGCGCGGACCTCGCGACGGCACGGCCGCGCGCCGCGGCCCGCGACGTCGAGCGAGAGTTTGGCCTGCAGCTCAGCCACCAGCGTCACAGCGCCGCGTCGTGCCTCCTCTGCCACACGCTGCCGCAGGCTGCTCGCCCTTCGGCTCCGCCAGCCAGCGCGGCGCGCGGGGGGCCGCACCGGCGCTGCAGCGGCTGTCACGACGGCAAGCCACGAGCCGCGCAGCCGGTGGCGTTTGCCCTCGAGGCGTGCGAGTCGTGCCACTTCCCCGCGGTGGGCCCGCGCAGCGCGCCCACGCTCGAGCGCAGCCGGATCCCGGTGACCACCGCGTTCTCGCACCAGGCCCACCTGCCGCGGCTCGCGCGCCTGGGCGCTGCGGCTGCCCGGCCTGCCGCGCATGGCGGCGCGCCTGCTACCGCCGCAGCCGCGGCCTCCTCGCCCACTTGCTTGCCGTGCCACCGTCAGGTCGTGGAAGCCAGCGAGCCCGGCGACGTCGCAGCGCCGACCGCCGAGACCTGCGCCTCCGCGGGCTGCCATGACGGGCGCGCCACCTTCGGGGTCACCGAGCGCTGCACGATGTGCCACCAGGATCCGCCCGCGACCTTCTTCGCGGTGCCGCGGCCCACCGCGCGCTTCCTGCACCGCCAGCACGGCGAAGCCCAGGCCAAGGGCGGCTGTACGAGCTGCCATCGCCTGCGGCCAGGATCCGGCGGCGTGCTGGAGCCGGCGAACCACCAGGCCTGCACGTCGTGTCACGGCCCGGATTTTGGCGCGAGCGCGCCCACCACGTGCGGCGCCTGCCATACCAGCACCGAGCCCTGGCGCGCGCTGCGCGCCGACCGCCTGCCGGCGCCGGACACCGAGCTTGGAGCTCGCATGGACCATGGCAAGCACGACCTGCCCTGCCAGCGCTGTCACACCCTCGACACCGCCACGCGCCAGCTCCGGCTGCCGCGCGACCACAGCACCTGCACCGGCGCGAGCTGCCACCAGCACGCCGGCGCGCCGGCGCCGCTGCTCAGCGAGTGCCAGGCCTGTCACGTCGCCGAGTTGGTGGCCACGCGCCGCGCCGCGCGGCAGCGCGCCCCGTGGTCGGTGCGGCGGCGCTTCGATCACGGACAGCACAAGCTGGACCTCGAGGGTCGCCCCGCCGCCTGTACGAGCTGTCACCTGGCGGTGGCTGGCCCGCTCGAGTCCATGCCCACGCCGCCCAAGCGCACGTGCGAGCCCTGCCACGATGGCGGGCGCGCCTTCGGGCTCACCGGCACAGGATGCGCGCGCTGCCACGGAGCCAGCCGATGACGGCCGACACGCCTGGCGGCCTGCCGCGCTGGCAGCGAGCCTATGTGGTGACCTGCCTCGCGATCCTCGGCGGCGCGTTCGCGTACTGGCTGCCGGCCTGGGCGCAGGCCCCGATCCTCACGTACCTGCCGCTCGAGCGCCGGTGGACCTTCGACCCCAAGGACCACGCCCCCACCATCGTCTACTTCGGCCTGCTGCTGTGGGGCGCCTGCGGCGCGGTCGCTGGCGCCGCGCTGGGCGCCGCCTTTGGCCGGCTGTGGCGGCGGCCGCTGCCTGCCCCGGTGTTGCGGCTCCTGGCCGCCTGGGCGGTGACGGGTTCGTGCTCACCGGCTGGTACTACACCTGGAACCTGTGGCCGTTCTGAGCGGGCGCCTCGCGGCGTCGGGCGCGAGGCGGACCAAGCCGCGCGCGCCGTCGCTGCTAAGGCTTCTTGGCGTTGCGCCGCTGATAGGAGTACGGGCGGTGCGTGCTGGAGCGCCGCTCTGGATCGTCGTCGCCCTCCAGCGGGGTCCCCGCCGGCGGCTCCTCCATGCCGGCCTTGAACTTGATGGCCGCGAGCGGATTCTCGTCGGCGCCGTGCCGCGGTCGCGCCCACAGCGAGTCGAGCCCCTCGATCCGATCCAGGTCCGCCAGGATGTCATCCACGGTGGCGTAGCGCTCGGCCCGCGAATCGCGCGTCATCTTGTCGAAGATGTCATCCACCGCCGGCGGCAGCTCGGTGATGATCTGGGACGGCATCGGCGAGCGCCGGCCCGGCAGCTTGCGGGTCAACATCTCGTAGAAAATGATGCCTAGCGCATAGATATCGCCCTGCACGCTGGCGCTCCCCGGATCGGTGTACAGCTCCGGCGCCATGTACGCGACGTTGCCCATGCCGACGTAGATCTGCCGGATCACCGCCTGGTCGCGCTCGACGATGCGCGAGAAGCCAAAATCGGCGACCTTGATGTTGCCGTATGCGTCGATCAGGAGCTGCTCGGGCTTGAGCCCGCGGTGGTGGAGCTCCTGGGTGTGCGCCGCGCGCAGGCCATAGAGCGCCTGCAGGAGGTAGCGAAACACCACCTCCACCGGGATCTCTTCGGCGTCCTGGATCAACCTGCGCACCGAGCCGTTGGGCGCCAGCTCCGTGATGACGAAGGGGAACTCCAGATCGAGCGCCACGTCATGCACCGGCAAGATGTTGGCGTGGGCGAGCTGGGCCCACGCCTTCACCACCTCGCCAAAGCGACGCACGATCTCCACCCGCTGCTCGTCGCTGAAGAAGCCGAAGAGCTCGCGGATCTCCTTGAGCGCCACCTCGCGTCCCAGCGCCACCTGCCGCGCGCGGAACACGGTGCCAATGCCTCCGGAGCCGATGAGCGCGAGCTTCTCGTAGCGCTCGGGCTCGATCTCCAGGATCTCGCCGCCAGCGACCGCGGACGAGCGCCCGCCCGAGCTGTGCGCCTTGGCGTCGCGCCTGGGCATCGCGTGCGCGCCGCTGCCCTCACGTGGCGTGGTCGCCACCGTGACCGTGCGCTCACCGGCGGCGGCAGCAGAGGCGAGGCTGCTCGCTGGCGGCGGCGCTGGCGAGGTCGGCATCACCGGCGGCGGCAGCGGCACGTGCGGCCCGGTCGGGAGGCCATCGGTGGCGCCAGGGCCACGTGAGGTCCGCAGCTTCTTGAAGTAGTTCACCGCGCGCTCGGTGAACTCCGTCAGGTTGCCGCCGCTGACCACGGACTCGCCTTCGGCCGTGACCTCCAGGTTCTCGCCGCCGCGCTCCTGGCGCAGATAGCCCGACTTCTCCAGGAACCCGATGTACTCGGAGAACGGGATCGACACCGCGCCTTCGCAGACGCGACGGATGTCGTCATAGCGGTTCTGCCGACCGTATCGCGCCTCGGCCATCACGTTGGCCAGGATGAAGCGTGCCTCTTCGCAAAGGACTTCCTTGGTGACCTTGGCGCGACCTTCCATGGGCCTGCCAGCATAACGCAGTCGCGTCATCACGTGGGCCACCGAGCGAGGCATACTGCGCGCATGTCGTCTCGCCCCCGCAAGCTGGTCGTCGCCGGCCTCATCCGCGATGACCAGCAGCGCATCCTGCTGACCCGCCGCCGCCCCGATCAGAGCCTGCCAAACTTCTGGGAGTTCCCCGGCGGCAAGATCGAGCCGGGCGAGTCCCCGGAGGTGGCGCTGGCCCGGGAGCTGGCCGAGGAGATCGGGGTCACCGTCGAGCTGGGCCGGATCTGGGACGTCTTGTTCGTCGCCTACCCGGAGTTTGACCTCCTCATGCTGGTGTATCCGTGCAGGATCGTGGCCGGCGTGGCGCGACCGCTCGAGGTCGCGGCGGTCGAGTGGACCACCGCCGCCGGGCTGCCCGCCTTCGACATCCTGCCCGCGGACCAGCCGCTGGTGGCGCGCCTGGTTCGCGGCGATGACTGAGCGCGAGAACGCGCCGCGAAAACGCGCCCTGGACCAGGCGTCCCCCGGCGCGCACAACGCCCCGGTTCTCGACGATTTTTTCAGTCCATGGGCTGCCTTACGCGCTTGCGCTCTGCTGCTTTGACCCCTAGAGTGCGTCAAAAATGAGACTCTACCCAGGCAAGGTCGATACCATCGCGGCCGAGATCATCGCCAAGCTGAGCTCGGATGGAGACATCGAGGTCAGCGACGGCAAAGAGGCCCAGCTCGACGCTGCTTCGGTCCTCAAAGAGTACATCCGCGTGGACAAAGAGCTCACCGAGCGGGCCAAGGACATCCTGGAGATCCGCGGCCTGCCGTACGCCCACCTGGGCCGCACCAAGCGCCAGCTCGCCGAGCAGAAGGACTTCGGCCTGGGCGAAGAAGGCATCACCTGGATCTGCAACCAGATGCTGGAGGCCTTCATGCAGTCGCGCCACATCGAGGAAGTGTTCGCGGACGACGTGACCATGCGGCGCAAGATCAAGGACATCACGCGCAAGCACATGATGGTCGACGAAGCCATCGATCAAGAGGTCCGCGACCGCATCAAGAACCTCGAAGAGGGCACCTCGGCGTGGGAGGTCGAATACGGCAAGGTGCTCGAGCAGATCAAGCAGAAGCACGGCGTCAAGGACTGAGCACCGGCCGAGCCATCGGCCGACGAGCGAGGCCTGCCGTCGAGGCCCGCGAAGGGCCGCCCCGCGCCTACTTGATGACCGCGAGTCGCGGCGACCGCTTGGGCTTGGAGAGCACGTTGCGCGCGACCTTGGTGGCCACCGCCACCGCCAGATCCAGGAAGCGCTTGGCGTTCTCGGAGTCCGGAGCCGCCACCACCACTGGCACGCCAGCGTCCCCGCCAAAGCGGATGCGGGTGTCGATGGGGATCTCGCCAAAGAACTGCGCGCCGATCTCCTGCGCCAGCCGCTTGCCGCCGCCGTGGCTGAAGATCTCGTCGTGGTGCCCACACGACGGGCACACGTAATAGGACATGTTCTCGACGATGCCCAGGATGGGGATCTCGACCTTCTCGAACATCGCGATGCCCTTGACCACATCGATGATGGAGATCTCTTGCGGGGTGGTCACCATCACCGCGCCGGCGATGGGGATGAGCTGCGACAGCGAGAGCTGAACATCGCCCGTCCCCGGAGGCAGATCACAGATCAGGTAGTCCAGCTCGCCCCAATCCACGTCGCCGAGGAACTGCTGCAGCAGGCGATGCACCATCGGGCCGCGCCACACCACGGCCTCCTGCTTGTCCACGAAGAACCCGACCGAGATGACCTGGAGCCCATGGTGAATGGCCGGCACGATGCGTGAGTCCGCGCTGGCCTGCGGCGGCACCTGCGGCGCGCCCAGCATGGTGGGGATGGACGGCCCAAACACGTCGGCGTCGAGCAGCCCCACCTTGGCCCCATGGTGCGAGAGCGCCAGCGCCAGGTTGACGGCCACGGTGGACTTGCCGACGCCGCCCTTGCCCGCCGCCACCGCGATCACGTTCTTGGGCCCCTTCAAGATCGCCTTGTCCGACGGCGCTGGCTGGTACGCGGTGACCACCTTGGCCACCACCGTCACCTTGCTCGCGCCGAGCGCCTTGACCTTCTCCACCACGCGCTTCTCCAGCTCGCGCCGCGCGGTCTGCGGATACGCCGGAGTCGGGATCTCCAGCTTGACCAGCACCTCGCTGCCCAGCACCTCGGCGCCTGCGTAGATGCGATACGTGACGATATCGGCGTCCAGCATCGGATCGATGACCGACTGCAGGGCGTCCTTGATCTTGGGCTCCGTGATGCTCATGAGATGTGTCCAAGCTTCTTTCGTTTCACGGCCAGGTAGGCCTCGCTATGTGCCGAGGACTCCACCCAGTGCCGTTCATGTCCCACGACGACCGTGCCGGCCTGGCGCAGTCCTTCGAGCTTCTTGGGGTTGTTGGTCAGGAGCCGCACCGACGCCACGTCCAGGTCGCGCAGCATCGCGGCGGCCAGGTCGTAGCTGCGCAGGTCCGCATCAAAGCCGAGCTGCAGGTTGGCGTCCACGGTGTCGGCGCCGCGATCCTGCAGATCGTAGGCCCGCACCTTGTTGCCGAGGCCAATGCCGCGCCCTTCTTGCACCAGGTACACGATGACGCCCCGGCCAACCTCCGCGATCTTGGCCATCGCCTCATCGAGCTGGGCGCGGCAATCGCAGCGCAGGCTGCCCAGCACCTCGCCGGTGAAGCAAGAGGAGTGGACCCGACACAGGATGTCCTGCCCGCCGGAGATGTCGCCCATCACCATGGCCACGTGCTCTTCCGCGCCCATCCCCACCGCCGAGGCGCCCGAGCCCGCCGCCTCTCCGGTGCGGTAGATGACGAGGCGAAACTCGCCGTGGTCAGTGGGCAGTCGAGCCTCGGAGTACCTGCGAACGGACATGAGCTAGCTGGGATGTATGCCTCGGTTCCCTGCGTTGTCAATGACTCGCCCTGGCCCTCCTGACGGGCGCGCCAAACACCTGCCACGAGGCCCGGCCGTCGGGATCCCGAGCGCGGGAGAGATCCCGTGGCATCCCACAATGGACAAGTGGCGTGAATCGCCCAGCGCCACCTCCGAGCCACCCACTTGCACGCTGGGCATTTCGGCATTTGACAGGATCTCCCCCGGCTCGTAAGGTGCCAACATGGCGGTCCGCCCCGTCGTCATCTGGCCTGATCCACGTCTCCGTGAGCCCATCCGCAAAGTCGAGCGCATCGACGACGCGGTCAGGGCTCTGTATCAAGATTTGACCGACACGATGTTCGCCGAGAACGGGCTTGGCATCGCGGCGCTCCAGCTCGGGGATCCCACCGCCATGTTCCTCGTCGAGGCCAAGCTCGCCGGCCGCGGCGAGAACGAGCTCCCGGTGGCGTTCATCAACCCCGAGGTGCTGTGGACCTCCGAGGAGACCGAGGAGACCGAGGAGGGCTGTCTGTCCTTTCCCGAGATCTACATCAAGGTAGATCGGCCGCTGCGCGCCAAGGTCCGCGCCCTGGATCTGGAGGGCAACACCTTCGAGCTCGAGGGCGAGGGGCTGCTGGCCCGCTGCCTCCTGCACGAGTACGATCACCTCAGCGGCAAGCTCCTGGTGGACTTCGCAGGTCCCCTCAAGCGCCAGATGATCAAGAAGAAGCTGCAGCGCCGCCAGCGAGAAGACGCCGCCGAGGAAGCAGTTTAGCTCCGTCGAGGAGTTCTTCGAGCGAGCCACGACATGCGGACCGAGCCTGCCACCGCCCAGAGTCGAAGCGCTGATTGCGTGTTCGTGCGCGGCCTCGAGTTCGAGGGCAACCACGGGCACACGGCGGCAGAGCGGCGAGGCACTCGCAGGTTTCGGGTCAGCGTCACCCTGGAGGTGCCGCTCGCCAAGGCGGCTTCCAGCGATCGGCTGGGGCACACGGTGGACTACTGGAAGGTCAGCGAGATCATCGTGAGGCTTGGCACCAAGTCCACGTACAAGCTGCTGGAGGCGCTCGCTGGCGCGATGATCCGCGAGCTCCACAAGGTCTATCCAGCCGTGGCCATCACGCTGGAGCTGGAGAAGCTGGCAGCCCCGTGCCCAGGCGCGCCTGCGTCCTGCGGCGTGCGCCTCCTCCGTCCACCGCTGCGCTGAGGCCGTCGGTCGCTGAGGCCGTCGTGCGCTGAGGCCGTCGTGCGCTGAGGCCGGCGCGCGGGCGCGCGGGCGGTCACGCACTTGCACCGCTTTCCCTCTTGACCCCGCGTCTTCCATCGATATCGTGCGCTGATGCTCGAGCGTGACCCCAGAACCATGGCCCGTTTGCAGTCGGTGGTCACCGCCCTGATCGAGCTCCGGATCTCGAGCTCGTTGATCGAAGTCGACCGCGCGCTGGCGCAATGGCGCGCCGGCGAGCTCGGCGCCCTGGCGGCCCACGGCGCGTTGCTCAAGCACGCGGCGCGCTGCGAGCGCACCGTCGAGCGGGTGGGCGCCGCCGCTGGAGATCGGCCCGAGGGCATCCTCCGCGATGCGGTGGACGCCGGGATCCTGGAAGAGACCGCGTTCGTCGCGCTGGTGGGCAAGCCGTCGGCCGAGATCTCGCCCGCCGAGAGCCTGCGCGATGAGGAGTCTGATGGCCCCAACAAGCGGCGCGCCGTGGAGGCCTTGCTGGAGCGAGGCCCGGTGCTCCTGCACCTGGACGCCCGCCACCCGGGCGTGGAGCTGCCTGAACACCTGCGCGGCAACGCCCGGCTGGTGCTGCGCTTTGGCTATGGGCTCACGCCCTCCATCGCGGATCTCACCGTGGACGACTCCCGCATCTCCGGAACGCTGACGTTTGGCGGCGTGCCGTTCCTGTGCAAGATCCCCTGGGCGGCGATGTACGCGGCCATGGTGGAGGGTGAAGAGCGTGGCACCGTGTGGCCAGAGGACGTGCCCGGCGATGTCTTGCTCGCCCCTGCGGATGAGACCGAGGACGCCGCGGGAGAAGCGGAGGGCGAAGGCGGCGGCCCGCAGCAAGAGCAGCCAAGGCCCAAGCGCGGCAGTCACCTCAAGCTCGTGGATTGACGCAGCCCGCCGGCCTGAAAACAGCGCCCGGACGCGGTCACTGTCAACCGGGCCCCTGGATCACGGCTCCAGGACAGCATGAAGACTCCTCTCGTGCTTGCATCCATGCTGGGCGCCTCGCTTGTCAGCGCCACTCCGGCGGCGTCGGAGACGCTGGACCACGACGCGGTGTTCCAGCTCGATGTCGACATCGACATCGATGCCGATGAGGCGGACGACGACGACGCGGACGACGACGACGACGAAGCGGAGACAGACGAGGCCGACGAAGCCGAGCATGAGATGACCGCGGTTCCGCTCTGGCTCCTGCGCGACGCCGCGCGGGAGGCGCGGGCGCGGGTCCTGGATACGAGGCACCGCCGCCCGGGCCGGCAAGATCCCAGCGAGGCCGCCCGGGAGGCGCAGCGCGCCGCTGCATTGGCGCTGCGCGAGGCCCACCAGGAGGCGCTGCGCGCAGCCCACGGCAGCGCCGACGACGTTCGGGAGGCGCTGCGCGAGGCCCAAGAAGAGCTGCGCGAGGCGATGAAGGAGGCGGAAGCCGAGGCCACCGAGACCCTACGCGAGGCCGAGGCGGAAGCCCAGGAGGCCTTGCGCACGCTGGCGCACGAGACCCGGCAGGCCCAGCGCGAGGCCTTGCGCGCCCTGCGCCAGGAGATGCCGCGAGAGGCCCTGCGGGCCCCGTGCGACGAGCCCGACGTCGAAGACGAGCCCACAGACGAGCACGACGCCGCAGACGAGCCCGACGTTGACGACGAGCCCGACGTCGCAGACGAGCCCGACATCGCAGACGAGCCCGACCAACGCCGAGCGCTGCCCGGGGAGCGCGGATACCGTGGCCTCCTCCGTACACTCGACCGCATCCACCGTCGCCTGCGAATCCTGCACGCCCGGTCCCCACAGTAGCCAGGCTGCTGCGCGCCGCTGCTGCGCTGGGCTTCCCGCGGAGACGCGCCGCGACTTGGTCAACCGCGGCGCTTGCGCGCATCACGCCTGTCCAGCTCGATGGGCGCGGTTGTCCATGGCCCGACACCGTCCACAGCCCCGAGGCTTCCGCGGAGACGCGCTGCGACTTGGATCACCGCCGCCCTCTCAGGTACGCCTGCTGCATCGGGCCCTCCTGCGCCTCTCCAAAGGGCTCGACCGGCGCGGTTGTCGTAGGGGCGAGTCTTGGGACCCGCCCGCGCCTCCGTCCACAGCCCCGGGGCTTCCGCGGAAACGCGCTGCGACTTGGATCACTGCCGCCTCTCAGGTACGCCACGTTTCCTCGGGGGTTTCGCGACACCTCGTGACCCGAGCCTGTCCTCCACCGCGGTGCGTGACCCGACCACCGTGCTCACCCACCCACCGTGCTTGACCAACCACCGCGCTTGACCCAACCACCGTGCTTGACCCACCCACCGCGCACGCACTTACACCTATCGATCCCTTGGCGATCCGTTCCGGGTTCTGGGTTCTGGTACAAAAACAAAAGAAACTCAGGGTTCTGAAAACAGCGGGGGCTGTGCGGCGGTGTGGTGAGGCGCGCCGTCCCTTCCAGGCACGCCTGCTGCACCTGGCCCTCCTGCGCCTCTCCAAGGGCTGTGGTCAACCGCGCCGCGTACGCGCATTCCCACTTGCCCGGGCTCGACGGGCGCGGTTGTCCATAGCCCGACACCGTCCACAGCCCCGAGGCTTCCGCGGAGACGCGCTGCGACCTGGATCACACCACGCTTCCGCGGAGGTCTCCGCGATCTCGATCTCACGTCCTGACTCACTCGCGTCCGCCCACCGGACGCACTCACCAACTCCAGATCTATTATCCAATATCCATCCAAATACCAACATTCCTCTTGACACCTCCCGCGTCAGCGCACCCGCCTTGCCGCCAACCCTCCGCGTTCTCTCCACCAGAGGCCCGCACGCGCGCTACATCCTCGTCTACCTGCGCACCCCACGAAACTTCGCGCCGCCCGTGCTTCCGCGGCACCACGGGCACGCCAAGCGCGAAGTCCGGCGCCGAAAACCGCCATGCTACAAAGCCTCATGCGCGAGCTTCTCTCCGTCGAGGAAGTTCAAGCTCTCGGCGAACACATCGCCGAGCAAGCGGTCCACCTGGACGCCGCCATGCATCGCCTGCTCGCTGACCTGCGGACGTTCGACGAGGCCGGCGGCTGGTACCGCCAGGGCTTTGGCACCTGCGCCCACTGGCTGAGCTGGCGCGTGGGCTGGGACCTCGGCACCGCGCGCGAGCATCTTCGAGTGGCCAGAGCACTACACACCTTGCCTCAAGTATCAGAGGCCTTGTCTGCCGGGCAGATCTCGTATTCCAAGACGCGCGCCATCACGCGCGTGGCCACCGCCGCCACCGAAGCGGTGCTATTGGGCTACTCTCAGCACTGCACCGCCAGCCAGCTCGAGACCGTGTGCCGCAAGGTCGGGGTGCTCGGCGCCGACGCCGCAAGCAAGGCCACACGCCCGCACGACAGCGAGCGCTACGTGGCGCATACGACGACGGCCTCGGGCATGGTGTGCGTCAAAGCCTGCCTGCGCCCCGACGAGGCCGCGCTGCTCTTGCAAGTGTTGCAGCAAGCCGCGGTGGACTGCACGCGCGCGCCGGCGGACGTCTCCGCAGAGGTTGCTGACGTTTCCGCGGACGTATCCGCACCTGCCGAGCGAGCGACGGACGCTTCCGCAGAAACGCGGAGCCTTGCCACCACCACCACCACGCGCCGGCCGTACAACCGCGCGTATGCGCCTGGCCCTGCCAGGGCTCGACGGGCGAGGTTGTCGTAGGGGCGGGTCTATGACCCGCCCGCGCCACCGGCCACCTGCGGCGCGCCAGGCGGCATCGCGCCCCCACCTGCGGCGACCGCGGGGCGGGTCTGAGACCCGCCCCTACCACGTTGGTGCCCGGGCGCCTGCAGCCGCGTCCTCCGCGCCGACGTTGCTCGGCTGGCCCGCGATCTATGCCGCCAACGCCGCCCTGCCGCTGACCTCGACCACCGGTCAGTGCCGCTGGCGCGGCGAGCGCGTCGATAGCTGGGACGCCGCCGCCACCATCACGAGCATCCAGCGCCGCGCCGACGCAGCAGCCGCCCCCGCAACCTCCGCGCCCGCCGCGCCACCCACAGCCGCGTCCCTTCCACCCACGTTCCCCCGCACACCCTCGCCCCCCCTCATCCCTCGCCGATCCCCCGCTCGACCCCGACGGCAACCCCTCCGCGGCCGATGGGACGACTACGACCGCCACAGCGCCCTCGAGCGCTGGGTCCTCGCCGAGATGGAGGCGACCGGCGTCGACCCCATCTCCGTTGGCCGCCCCTTGCCGGACCACCTGCAGCACCCGTCACAGCGCCCATCGCTGCATCAGTCCCCGTCACCGCGTCGGCACAACCGTCCGCCGACCAAGCGCGCGCCCCCAAGCTAGCCTTGCTCTTGGCGGTACCACGCGCGGACCAGCGCCGTGAGGATGGCGAGCCGTCGCCCGGCTCTGCCGGGCCCCGCAGGCGCCGATCCCGCAGGCGCCGCCCCCGCAGGCTCGGATCCCAGCGCCGGGCTGGCCTCCGCCGCCAGGGACTCGCCGACGTCTTCCAGCGTGCCGAGCTTGGCGTTGCGCAAGCGCTGCAGCGCCGCGCGCAGGTCCAGGCGCTCGCGCGGCAAGGTGGCCCCCGCCTTGGCCAGCAGGTTCGCGCTGTGATGCCCCCAGGCGCAGAGCACGTCGTCGGGGCGCAGGAACGCTTGCGCGCCTGCGACCAGCGACGCGCCGTCGCCAGCGCCCAGCAGCGTGGCCTCGGTCAGGCCGGTGTGAAACGACGTGCTCGGCGAAAGTGGCCAGCGGGGAGCCGCCATCACCGAGAGCCGCTCGCCGGTGGCGACGCGCTCGGCCATCCAGTGGACGAGCTCCTCCGGGTGCTGTTGCGCGCCGTCGCGAAACGGCCAGGCGTTGGACTCCCCGACCACGCACACAAGCGATCCATAGCGCTCGCGCACCACCGGGGGGATCCGTGGCCCGCTTGGCCCCGGCACGCGGCGTCGGTGGCGAAAGCGAGGCGTGTGCCGGTTGGCCGCGAGCTGCGCGTCCACCATGGCGCCAAGCGGCGCCAGCAGCGCGCGAAACCGCGGTGCGTCGCCCTCGAGCGCGCCCAGCACGTACATCAGGGCCTCGATCGTCGAGACATACTCCTCGTGCGGTTCGCGGCGAATCCGGTACTGGCTCGGCTCCGGCGCGGCGAAGGCGTAGCGCGGCAGGGCGCGCAGGACCGCGTTGTCGCGCACCACGGACTTGGCCTGCGACCAGGTCCCGTCCACCACCACCAGCGTCACCGGCCCCGGCGGGGGCGCTCGCAAGATGTCGACCGCGTCTCCGCTGGGATAGAGCAAGATCGGCGGACGCGACGGGTCCGCCAGCAGCGCCCCCAGCGCGGGGTGGCCATCCCAGCGCACCCCGACGTGCAGCGACGCCTCCGGCAGACACAGGCTGGCCATGCGCGCCGTGCCGATGGGCATGTCGCGCTCGCGCGGGTGCTGCAAGATCACCACCCGGGTGCGCGTGGTCAGGTGCGGCACCGCGTGGCAGTAACAGACCACCGGCGGGCGCCGACACCGCGGACACAGCGCGCGCGGCACGGCGACCTCGGTCACGACCGCGGACCTTGCGAGCCGGGGGGAGCCTTGGGCCCCTCGGCTGGCCCCTCGTCCATCAGCTCGGCCAGGAGCGCGCGCACCGCAGCCGGTGGCTCGGTGGCCGCGAAGCGCGCCAGGTCCACGATCGCGCTCACCGTCTGCCCCTCGGCAGCCAGCACGCGCGTCACGCGCTCGTCGGCGGCGCGGTACACGCGGTAGCCAAAGGTCACCGACGTCCGGCCGAGCCGCACCACCCGCACCTCGATCTCCGCCAGGTCGCCAAAGCGCAGCGGGGCGCGGTAGTCGCACTCGGCGCGCACCGCCGGGAAGCCCAGCCGGTCGCGGTCCAGGAGGTCCACGTACGCGCGCGCCCCCAGCTTGGCCCGCCACATCTCCTCGAAGGCCAGATGGAAGAAGTGAAAGAAGCGCGGGAAGTAGACGATGCCGGCGTGGTCGATATCGGCAAAGCGAACAGGCGTGGTGTACACGAAGGCGGGCATCGCGCCCAGAGATTACACAGCCTGGCGCGCCGTCAAGGCGCCGTGCTCCGCAACTTCTTGCGCTCGTCGGGATTTTCGTCGAGCCAGGCCTTGAGGCTCTCCTCGGTGATCTCCACCTCGACGTCGGCCTCGCCCAGCGCGGCCTGGCAGGCGAGCCTGGACTCGGCGCGCACGTCGAACGCCTTGTCCATGATGTCGTTCTCCTTGTCGGCGACCTCGGGCAGCGAGTCGAGGCCGGCCGTCACCCAGACGTGGCAGGTGGAGCACGCCAGGTTGCCGCCGCAGGCGTGGCCGACGCGCGCGCCGTGCTCCTCGGCCACGTCCAGGATGCTCGCGCCTCGCGCGCAGCTCACGGTGAGCGCGGCGGAGCCGGGGCCATAGGGGTTCTTGAAGGTCAGCTTGGGCATCGGTCCTGTCCTAGGCCTGCGGCTCTCGCACGCCGAGCGTGCGCTCCACATCATCGAGCGAGCGGCCGTGCATCTGCAGCTCGAGCACGCGGTTCATCCTCGCCTGAGCGAACGGCTTGGTGGCCAGATCCAGCGCCTCGATGGCGTGGCGCACGGCCAGGTAGTCACCGCCGGTCAGCGTCGCCTCCAGCGCGCTCATCGCCACGGTCGCGGCGCGGCGCACGTCGTCGTCGAGCAGCCCCTCGTCGTGCGCCATGGCGTGGCGGGTCGCCGCCAGGATGCGGTCCGCCTCCACCCGCTCCACCGCCAGGTTGCGGCGCAGCAGGTCGTCCTCGGCGTGCTCGAAGGACTCCACCAGCATGCGCTCCACTTCCTCGTCGGACAGGCCGTAGCTTGGCCGCACGTCGATGGCCGCCTCGACCCCGGAGGTCTGCTCCTTGGCGGTCACGTGCAGGATGCCGTCCGCGTCGATGAGGAAGGTGATGTCCACCCGCGCCATGCCGGCGATCATCGGCGGGATGCCGCGCAGGGTGAAGCGGGCCAGCGAGCGGCATGCGTCCGAGGTCTCGCGCTCGCCCTGCAGCACGTGGATGTCAAACCCGGTCTGCTGATCGGCGTACGTGGTGAAGGTCTGGCTGGCGCCGCACGGGATGGTGGTGTTGCGGTGGATGATCTTCTCCACCACGCCGCCCATCATCTCCACCCCCAGCGACAGCGGCACCACGTCGAGCAGCACCACGTCTTGCTCGCCGCCGGCCAGCACGTCCGCGGACACCGCGGCGCCCAGCGCGACCACGCTGTCAGGATCCAGATCGGAGAGCGGCACCCGGCCAAAGCGCGCCTCCACGTCAGCGCGCACCACGGGCGAGCGCGTGGACCCGCCCACCAGGATCACGCCGTCGAGCTCCTCGGCGGAGAGCTCCGCGTCCTTGAGCACGCGCCGGCAGGCTCGACCGGCGCGCTCGAGCAGCGGCTGGCACCAGGTCGCCAGATCCTGGCGCCGCACCACGCGAGTGATCGCCGGGCCGCCTTCGCCGCGCAGCCCAAACGTCACCTCGTCCGCCGTGGTCAACGCCTCCTTGACCCGGCGCGCCTCGGCCACCGCCGCGGACACCCGCGGGCGTGGCCAGCTCGCCAGCTCAGCTCCGGCCTCCGACGCCACCGCGCTGGCGATGGCGCGGTCGAGGTCGTCGCCGCCCAGCGCGGAGTCGCCGCCGGTGGCCTTGACCTCGAACACCCCGTCCACCAGCTTGAGGATCGAGACATCGAAGGTCCCGCCACCCAGATCGTAGACCGCGTAGGTCCCCTTGGAGCCGCGGTCAAGCCCATAGGCCAGCGCGGCCGCGGTCGGCTCGGCCAAAAGGCGCATCACCTCGAGCCCGGCCAACCGGCCAGCGTCGCGGGTCGCCTGGCGCTGCGCGTCGTCGAAGTACGCGGGCACCGTGATCACCGCGCCCTCCACCTCGCCGCCCAGCTCGTGCTCCGCGCGCGCCTTGAGCACGCGCAGGATCTCGGCCGAGACCTCCACCGGCGTCACCGGGCTGCGGCCGGGGACCGGGATACGCACCGCGCGCTCGTCGCCGACGACCTCGTAGGGCAACATCGCCCGCACCGCGCCCAGATCAGCCACGCCGCGGCCGACCAGGCGCTTCACCGAGGACAGCGTGATGGCGCCGTCCTGCAGGGCTCCGTCGTCGGGCGCGCCGCCTACCGTGGGGTCCCCGCCGGCTTGGTAGCGCACCACGGACGGCAGGATGTCCCGGCCATCTGGCATGGCGATGACCCGCGGCTGCCCGTCGGCGAAGTGAGCGACCAGGCTGTTGGTGGTGCCCAGATCAATGCCCACCACGCGCTTCTTGCACGCTTCCTTGACCCGGCTCTCTCCAGGCTCGGCGATTTGCAGCAACATCGGGTTCCTTCGCGGTTAGCTTTCAGAGTCGGGATCGAGCGCAGCCTCGCACTCCTCGAGGTAGCGGTCGAGATAGCGCAGCGCGATAAGCTGCTGCTTGATGTGGCCCAGGGTCTCCGCCTCGGCCTGGCCTGGTGCGCTGGCCGCCGGTGGCAGCGCCGCGAACAGCGCTCCCAGCGACTCCACCGCCGCCTTGCGACGCCCGCGCATCGCCGCGGCGAGCCGGCCGACCTCCGCCGTGCGGCCGGCCACGCGCGCCTCGGCCAGCTCTTCTCGCAGCTCCAGGATGTCCTGCAGGAACGCGGGATCGATCCGCTCGTTGCCGCCGATGGTCACGCCGCGGAGCCGCAGCAGGTGCTCGGCTCGCGCCACCGGCTTGCGCAGCACCTGGTAGGCGTCGTTCATGGCGCGCGCGCGCGACAGCGCGGCCACCCGCTGGGCGGCCGGCGCGGTCACGAACCGGTCCGGGTGTAGCTCGCGGCTCATCGCGAAGAACCGCGCCTCCAGCGCCGCCAGATCGAGATCATACGCCGGCGCCAGGTCAAACACCGCGAAGGCGTCAGGGGTGGAAGCGGCGCCGCTCATGACCGGGGGCGGCGCGCCAGCGCGCGAAGCGTCGGTCGCAACGTCGGGCGAGCCGACGGTCGCAGCGTCGGGCGGCGCGCTGGACGAAGCACTAGAACTGCACCGACTCGCCGCAGCCACAGGCGCCCTTGGCGTTGGGGTTGTTGAACTTGAAGCCGTGGCCCATCATGCCGCGCACGAAGTCGAGCTGCATCCCCGCCAGGTACACCAGGCTCTTCGGATCGACGACGATGGCCACGCCATGGGCCGAGAACTCGCGGTCACTTGACCGCAGCGAGTCCGCCCACTCGAAGACATAGGAGAACCCGGTGCAGCCGCCGCCGCGCACGCCCACGCGGATCCGCGCCTCGGGCGTACCGCGCTTGTCGCGCTGCCGCGCGATCTCAGCCGCCGCGTTGGCGGTGATCTCGATGGACTTCTTGGCGCTCTCCGCCGAGGCCTGCGGCGGCGCCGCTGGCGCCGATCCGGTGGTGGAGGCCTCCGCGTTCATTGGCCCCGCTCCTGCCGCTTCTTCTTGTAGTCCTCGATCGCCGCCTTGATCGCGTCCTCGGCGAGCACCGAGCAGTGGATCTTGACGGGGGGCAGGTTTAGCTCCTCGACGATCTGCGTGTTCTTGATCTCCGCTGCCTGATCGAGGGTCATGCCCTTGATCATCTCGGTGGCGAGCGAGCTGGAGGCGATGGCCGAGCCGCAGCCAAACGTCTTGAACTTGGCGTCGGAGATCACGCCGTCGGTGACGCGGATCTGCAGCTTCATCACGTCGCCGCAGGCTGGCGCGCCCACCAGCCCGGTGCCCACGTCGTCGTCCTCCTTGCCGAAGGAGCCGACGTTGCGGGGGTTCTCGTAGTGCTCGATGACTTTGTCGGAATAGGCCATGGCGGTTCCTTTCAGTGGGGGGTCCACTGGATGCTGCTGATATCGATCCCGTCCTGATGCATCTCCCACAGCGGGGAGAGTGAGCGCAGCCGCTCCACGGAGCGGACCACCAGCTCGATGACGTAGTCCACCTCGGCCTCGGTGTTGAAGCGCCCCAGGCCGAAGCGGATGGAGGTGTGCGCGAGCTCGTCGCCGATGCCCAGCGCGCGCAGCACGTAGCTTGGCTCCAGCGAGGCCGAGGTGCAGGCTGAGCCCGAGGACACCGCGAGGTCCTTGAGCGCCATCAGCAGCGACTCGCCCTCGACGAAGGCAAACGACAGGTTGAGGTTCCCGGGCAGGCGGTGCTCCAGCGAGCCGTTGACGTAGGTCTCGCTGAGGCGAGACGCGATGCCGCGGTGCAGCCGGTCGCGCAGCGCGCGCAGGCGCACCCCTTCCGCCTCTCGCTCGGCGGCGGCCAGCTCCGCGGCCTTGCCAAACCCGACGATGAGCGGCACCGCGAGCGTGCCGGAGCGCATGCCGCGCTCATGGCCGCCGCCGTCGATGATCGGATCGATGCGCACGCGCGGGCGCCGGCGCACCCACAGCGCGCCCACGCCCTTGGGCCCGTACATCTTGTGCGCCGTGATCGACACCAGGTCGGCCTTGGCGTCCTCCACGTGAAACGGCACCTTGCCCACGCCCTGCACGGCGTCGATGTGAAACAGCGTCTTTGGGTTCCGCGCCTTGATCGCGGCGCCGATCTCGTTGACCGGCTGCACGACGCCGATCTCGTTGTTGGCCAGCATCACGCTGACCAGCACGGTCTTGTCCGTCATCGCCGCGGCCACTTGCTCCGCGGTGACCAGCCCGTCCTTGGCCGGGGTCAAGAAGGTGACCTCGAAGCCCTCGCGGGTCAGCCGCTTGCAGGTATCGATGACCGACTTGTGCTCGGTCTCCACGGTGATCAGGTGATTGCCGTTCCGACGATGAAACGACGCCGCGCCCTTGATGGCGAGGTTGTTGGACTCGGTGGCCCCGGAGGTCAGGACGATCTCCTTGCCGTCGCCCCCCAGGAGCGCCGCGATCTGCGAGCGCGCCAGCTCCACCGCCGCCTCGGCGGTCCAGCCAAACGCATGGTTGCGGCTCGCCGCGTTGCCAAAGTGCGTGGTGAAGTACGGCAGCATGGCCTCGAGCACGCGCGGATCGACCGGCGTCGTCGAGTGGTTGTCCATGAAGATGGGCAGCTTCACGCCCTCGGGCACGGGGACCTCGAGCTTGGTGACAGAAGACATCAGTTGTGTCCTTCTCGGGTGAGCATGGTGACGGGCACGTCGAACTCGCGGCGCGCCTCCAGTTTGGCGGTGCTGGACAGGCCGGCGAAGAGCTGCGGCGCCTCGCCGGGGTGATGCCCTTCGTGGCCGCACACCCCGCACTCGGTCGGGGCCAGGTGCGTGGCGCACTGCTGACACGAGTCCAGGTACGCCACCGCCTTGAGCAGGTCCTTCTCGATCGTCTGGAGCTGGGCGATCTGATCGCGGATCTGCGCGACCTTTGCGCCGAAAACTTTGCGGGCGTGGCTCGACGCCTCGCGGCCGGAGTGCGCGTCTCGGAACTCGCGCACAAACCCTTGGATCTCCGCCAGCGTGAAGCCAATGGCCTGCAGCTTGGCGATCCACTGGATGCGCTCGATCGCCGCCGCGTTGTACAGCCGGAACCCGCCTTCGGAACGAGCGTCGGGGTCAAGCAGCCCTAGCTCCTCATAGAGATGCATGGCGCGCACGGTCTTGCCCACCGCCTTGGCGAGCTCGCCAACGCGCATGAGCTTTTCGTCTTTGCCGTCTTCGCTCTTCATGAGGTAAGAACCGTTTGGTCTGCCGCTGCAAAACGCTCTTTTTGAACTCGCTCGCACCCTAACGTAAACGTCAGGTTCATCGAACTCGCTGCAATATGTCGGGCATCCTCTTCAATGTCAAGCCAACCTTACCCTTACGTGTGGTTTCACGTTGGGGACAGGATTTGGCAATGATTTGCAGGAAATCTCTCGCGTCTCCCGCGTCTCCCACGTTTGGGAGTGCGCCATGACGCATTGCCCCACTGATATCCAGCTCAGCACCTATCTCGCAGGGGGCATGGAAGCCGGACGCCGAGCAGAGATCGGGGAGCACGTAGATTTCTGTGAAGACTGCCGGATGCTCGTGCTCGCGGCCCGTCAGGCAGCGCGCGATCAGCGCGCAACCCCGGCACAGCAAGCGGCGCTGGCCCAGGGCCCGAGCCCCGCCAGCGCGCCGCCCAGGCACGAGCAGCTCGAGCACGCGGCCCCCGCGGTCGGCGTGGTGCTCGGCCGCTATGAGCTCGTCGAGCTGATCGGCGCCGGCGGGATGGGCCAGGTCTATCGCGCGCGCGACCTCGAGCTCGATCGAGACGTCGCGCTCAAGGTGCTGCGTCCCGGCATGTCCGGCTCCGCGGAGCTCTTGACCGCGCGCCTCCTGCGAGAGTCGCGGCTCATGGCCCGGCTCTCGCACCCCGCGGTGGTCTCGGTCTACGACGTGGGGCGACACGGCAGCCTGGTGTACGTGGCGATGGAGCTGATCGCTGGCACCACGCTCGCGCTGTGGCTCCGTGGTCCGCGCTCCGTCAACGAGGTGCTGTCGGCGTTCGTCGCGGCTGGCCGAGGGCTCATCGCCGCGCACCAGGCCGGCCTGGTCCACCGGGACTTCAAGCCGGACAACGTGCTGGTGTCCACTGACGAAGACGGCCGCCTGCACCGCGTGGTGGTGACCGATCTCGGAGTGGCGCGCGCGCTGACCCCGGCGCACCGCAGCCCGGCGCCGCAGCCCGCCGGTGACGCCGACCCCGCCACCCAGCTCGAGCGGCGGGTGCCAGCCCGCTCACGCGACGAGGCCAGCGCCAGCGGTGGCGGCCCCCGGTCGTCGGAGCGCTCGCAGGACCGCGCCAGCCGAAGCTCGCAGGACCGCGCCAGCCGAAGCTCGCAGGACCGCGCCGGCCCAAGCTCGCAGGACCGCCCCAGCCGAAGCTCGCAGAACCGCGCCGCCGCCTCTCCATCGGGGGTGCGGGTCGGAGGCTCTGGCAGCGGCGCTGCGTTGGCGTTTGGCAGCGACGCGGTGGATGGGCTCACCGTCCCCGGCGCCACGGTCGGCACGCCTGCGTATATGGCCCCCGAGCAGATCGAAGGCCGCGCGGTCGACCAGCGCGCGGACGTCTTCGCGTTCGCGGCCTCTCTCTGGGAGGCGCTGTGGGCTAGCCGTCCGTATCCCGGACGCACGCTCTCGGAGATCGCCGCGGCGATGGGCCGCCCGCCCCAGCAGGGTGCCCCAAGAGGCCGGATCCCGCGGCGCGTCACCCAGGCCTTGGTCCAGGCCTTGACGATCGACGTCAACGAGCGGACCGCGACCCTGGAGGCGCTGCTCTCCGAGCTCGATCCTGCCATCGCCCGCAAGCGCAAGCTCATGGTCCTCGGCGCCGCAGCCGCAGCGCTGGTGACCTCCAGCGCGGCCGCAGCGCTGGTGCTGCCAGCGCGCCCGGTCGCAGATCCTTGCGCGCAAGACCTCCAAGAAGTCGCCAGCCTGACCTCGGCCGCGAAGATGGCGGAGCTCCGGCGAGCGCTGGGCAGCGGGCCCAAGACCGACGTGGTGGTGAAGACGCTAGAGGACATGTCGGCGCGCTGGCAAGCGACGCACCGCCGCGCCTGCCAGCTCCCCGCCGAGAGCCTGACCGCGGCCTGCCTCGGCGCGCGGCGCACCGAGCTCGCCGGGATCGTCGAAGATCTGCTCACCGATTCGTCCCTCCACCCGGTGGCCCACCACTACGTGGACTACCTCGGGGATCCCGAGACCTGCCAGAAGCCAGCGTCCGGCATGCTGCTCTCGCGGATCCCCACCGACGGGGCCCAGCGCCAGCCGGTGCGGAGGCTCCGGGCCCGCATCATCGCCGCGGAGCTGTTGCGCATGGAGGGCAAGTCCGAAGAAGCCCTCACCAAGCTGCGCGATATCCGGGTGGCGGCGGAGGCGCGCTGGCCAGCGGTGTACGCCGAGGCGCTGTACGCGGAGGGCGGCGCGGAGGGAAAGATCGGCGACTCGTCCCGCGCCAGCGAGACCCTCAAGCTCGCGGCCGCGGCCGCCGAGAAGGCCCACCATGACCGGGTGGCGGCGGGGGCCTGGACCCAGCTCATCTCCAGCGCCACCTTCGCCGACAACGACGTCGAGCGCGCGCTCGAGTACGCCACCTACGCCGACGCCGCCCTGGACCGCATCGGCCGGCCCCCGCTCGATGAGATGCTCCTCTTGTACTACCACGGCGCCGCGCTGGCGCAGGCCGAGCGCACCGACGACGCCGAGGCCAAGATGCGCGCCGCCCTGCGGCTCGCCGAGCAGCATGACCCCTCCAAGGTGCCGCTCATCGTTCAGGGCCTGGGATTTCTGTACGACGCCAAGGGCGAATACAAGAAGGCCGTCGACATGTACCGGGAGGCCATCGCCACCTCCAAGGAGCCGCGCAGCTCGATCGCGGTGTTTCACGCCCAGCTCGCGATGAACCTGGCCATGCACGGCGAGCGCGAGCTGGCCCTGGTCCACGCCAACACCGCGGTCACCGACGCCACCGACGGCGTCGATCCACGCAACGACGAGTGGCAGACCATCAAGGGCGCCAGGATCTTGGTCCTGCGGCACCTCGGCCGCTTCGAGGAGGCGCTCGCCGACATCCCGGCCGCGCAGGCCCGCGCCTCGGCCGCGCGCGGCAGGCGCAGCGACGACGTCGCGCTCTACGAGCAGCTCGAGGCGGTCCTTTTGGCGGACGTGGGCAAGATCTCGGAGGCGGAGCCGCTCATCCGCCGCGCCTGCGAGACCCTGGCCATCGCCATGGGAGAGGGCTCCATCGACCACGCCGGCTGCCTGGCCGATCAAGCCGCGATCGAGCTGCGCGCCGGGCACCTCGCCCCCGCGCACGCCCACGCCGAACACGCCATCCAGATCGTGGAGCAGGTCCAGAACTTCCACGCCGACGTCGCGGTGCTGTACCAGGTCCGCGGTGAGGTCGCCCGCCGCCGCGGCGATCGGGCCAAGGCCGCCGCGGACTTCGACCGGCGCGATCGCCATGTGCCCGCCCTACGCCGACCCGGGGTACCTGGCCAGCGCGCACTTCGCCAAGGCCCGCCTCTTCGCCGACTCTGACCCCACCGCCGCCAAGGACCTCTTGCAGCGAGCCATCACCGCCTGGCAACCCGACGCCGGCATGTGGAAGCGCGAGCTCGGCGAGGCGCAGGCCTTGCTCGCCAAGCTCAGCCGGTAGCAGGGTCGGCGACGCCGGGCCGCCCCGAGCCGAACCAGCGCGCGCTCACCACGAGCGCGCCCGCCGCTACGAGGCCTGGCCCTCGAACTTTGCCGGAGACAGGATCGCGGCCACCTCTGCCAGCATGGCCTCGACGCGCTCGTTGTCGGTGGCTGCGACGGCCAGGTTGACGAGCAGCAGGCGATCTCCGGCCACGTCGAACGGCCACACGCTGACGCGCGCGCCGTGCTCATCCACCATCTCCACCGACGCCGGATTGGCCATCGGCAGGAACTGCTTCGCGCGCTGGGCGACGTCGTGCAGCAGCGCGGCATATGCGGCCAGCTCCAGGCCGTCGTCGCCCTGGCTGCTGATCGGAAACCCCACGTTGTCGGCGATGGCGATGCTGCGCATCTGCGGATCATTGAAGCGCGCGATGGACGCCGACAGCGCGTCGGTGATCGACCCGGGCGCGCCCCCGACCGCGTGGCTCTCGCGCGGCGCGCGCTGCTGCCCGCCCAGCGCCAGCGACTTGGCCGACTTGAGCGCCTCGCTGAGGCGCTCCACTTCCTTGGTCAAAAACTCCATCTCGTTGGCCTGGGTGCGAAGGCGCACGTACTCCGCGCGCAGCGCCTCGGCCTCGCTGGCCCGGCTCTTGAGCAGCTCCACCTGGGACATGGCGTCCCGGAGCTGGGTCGAGCGCTCGGCGAGCGCCCGCTCCACGTCTCCCAGCCGGCCTTGCAGCTCCTGCGCCTGGTGCGAGAGCTCCAAGGAGCGCGGCGCCTCCGCCGCCTTCGAGCTGGCCTCGGCGCGCTGCGCCCGCGCCTGCTCGGCCCCAAGCGCGGCCTCGGCGGCGGCGAGCTTGCGCTGCAGGCTGACGAGCTCCGCCTTGCTGTCCTGCTCTGCCCTGCCAGCGTCCATCACCGTGCGCGCGCCCTGGGCCGCGCCGCGCTGCGCCTCCAGCGCCTGGCGCAACGAGCCGACCTCGGCGCGCGCCTGCTGCTCGGCGCTGCGCGCCTGCTGCTCGGCGCCTCGGAGCTGCGCGCTGGCCGCCTCCGCCTGCTGCAGCCGCTGGCGGAGCGCCTCCACCTCCGGCCCAGCGCCGGCGGTGGGCGTCACCTCGCCGCGGCGCCGATATCTCACCGCCGCGGTCATCGCCCCGGCCGCAAAGAACGCCGCCGCGGCCAGCGCGCTGGCGATCCAAAGTTGATGAATCACGGTCATGGGACGCCTCCTTCGAGGATCCGGATGTCGACGCGTCGATCGCGCCATAGCTCATCGCCCCTGGACGAACCGCGCTCACCGAAGTGGACGCGCTTTATCCGGGACGCCGAGATGCCCTGGCGGATGAGCTGGGCCGCCACCGCGTCGGCGCGCTCCTGGCTCAGCTCGAGATTGTAGGCCTCGTCGCCACGATAGTCTGCGTACCCCTCGATCTGGAAGATCGCGCGCGCCCCCGCGCGCTTGACCATGCCGGCGAGCTGCGCCTTGGCCTTGACGCCAACCCGCTTGCTCATGGAGTCGAAGTACAAGGTCTTGACGGGCTCCCCCGGCGCACCCGCCTCGGCGACCTGCGCAGGTCGCGCTTCGCCGGGAGCTGGGCCATCCGGCGAGCCCGGCGTCGGATCGCTTCCCCCAGCGGCCGCGCCGGCCGGCGCAACGGCGGGCTCGACCGCAGGCTCGACGGCGGGCTCGACCGCAGGCTCGTCCGCGGGCTCGACGGCGGGCTCGACCGCAGCGACCCCGGGCTTGACTCCGGGTTCGGCGCCAGGCCCGACGCCGGGCTTGGCGCCGGACTCGCCTGGGCTCGCAGCCAGCGTCGCGCCTGCGCCTGCGGGCGCACCAGGGCTTGCGCTCCCCATCGCCACCAGCGGATCGGCAGGACTCGCTGGAGGCGCCTGACTTGCGTCCACCACCTGCGGCAACAGGTGGAAATCCAACCAGGCCAGGTTCGCCGCGCCAAACGCCAACAGCGAAGCCACCCCGAGCTTGAGTGCAGAGAGAGAGGCCATGTGGCAGCTAGATCACGCGCGCGAGCTCAGCCGCCACGCGCTTGATCTCCAGGAAGATGAGACCGAGCTTGGCTTCGCGGGTCACCAGCAGCACCAGCGCCGCCTCCGGTGAGATCGCGTTGAGGACGATGTAGCCCTTGGGAGACCGCGCGTACACCTGCTCCATCGTCGAACCCATCAGGTCCGCCGAGATGCGCTCACCGACGCCCAGGAGCGACGCCGCCATACCGCCGATCAACTCCTCGTCGACCTCGGAGGGCAACAGCGACGCGATCACGAACCCTTCCATGTTGACGACGACGGCGCCCAAGATCTCGGGCGTGCTGGTTCTCAGCATTCGCAGTGCGTCCGTGATGCGACTTCCTCGACTTACTTGTGTGGCTCCCATGGCTGCACCCTGATGTGTTGGGGGACTCGAACGTGCTCATGCTACGACGGTTTGATGAGCGAGGTGGCCCATGGCCAGGCTTCCTCGCCTTCCTTGTTGACTTCTCCAAAGGCGCCGCGCGCCGTCGTCGACGCTGGCTCGGGCGCGCGCACCGTGGAGAAAATATCACTCGATCGCGGCAGCGGAACCGTCTCGGATGGCGCCGGTTGCTCCGCGTGTTCGGCCTCCCCGGGCGACGATCCGATGGCCACGTTCGAGTCCGAGAACAACGCGCGGCTGACGCCGTCGATCGTCGAGTTCCCGTCAAAGAGCGTCCGCGGCGTCGCGCGCGGCGCGCCGGCACCTTCGAAGAGCCGTCGTACCGGGTTGGCGTCTGGCGACCTCGCGTCGCTGCCGGTGGCCACCGAATACGACGCGCTGCCGTCGGCCGGCGAGACCGCGGGCACGGGCATGTCCGGATCGGGCGCGGTGGGCGCACGCTCCGGCGGGTTGGAGGGCGTCCGCGGGCGACGGCTGCTGGGCAAGAGCGAGAACGTCTCATCCGCGGCTGGCTCTGGCACCAGATCGGCGCTGACGGAGTCCAGGTCTTCCAGCTCTGCGGAGCTGTACGCCAGCAGCGAGTGGCTCTCTTCGGCCTCGAACTCCGAGACCACCGCGCCGCTCTGGCGCAAGGCCACGCGCAGGTGCTCCGGCAGGTCAGGCGCGTCGGGAAACAGCGCTCCAAGATATTGCGCCATATCGGACTGCGTACACGCGGCGGGATGCCCGTCGCGGCACTGCGCGATGGCCAGCGCCATGCTGCCCACGTCCTGGAACCGGCGCGCTGGATCGTACTGCATCGCACAAAGGATCACGTCCTCGATGTCCCGCGGAAGGACCCGATGCGCGCTGGGTGGCTTGGGCTTCTCATTGACGATCGCATACAGCAACGCTTCGTCCGTTGCTGCGCTGATCGGCAGTCTCCCCGTGAACAGCACATACAAAATGACGCCTAGCGAGTACACGTCAGTGCGAGCGTCCGTCACCAGCGACCGGATCCGCTCGGGCGCCATGTAGTGATACTTGCCCTTGAGACGATCCGCCTTGAGCCCCGCCTGGATGGAGTGAGCGACGCCGAAATCAAGCACTTTGGTGAAGCCCGTGAAGGACAACATCACGTTGCCCGGGCTCAGATCGCAGTGAATGATCTTGTGGGAGTGCGCGCACTCGAGCCCTCGGCAGCACTCCCAGATCATGCGCAGCGCGAACCAGGGTGGGATGGGCGAGTTGGCGACCTTGGCGGCCCGCACGATCTGCGAGAGCGAGCGTCCGACGACGTACTCCATCGCGATCATGTACACGCCGTCGTGTTCGCTGAAGTCGAACACCTCGATCAGATTGGGATGGCTGAGCTCGGCGCACATGCGCGCCTCGCGAGTGAGCATCTCCACAAACGACGGATCGTCCGCGCGCTCGGGAAGGACAGTCTTCACCACCACCTTCTTGGTGAAACCTCCCGAGCCTGTCGCGGTCGCCAACCACACCTCGCCCATCCCACCTCTGCCGATGGGCTTGACGAGGCGATACCTCCCGAGCATTTCCCCTGGCTGCATCACCTTGATTGATTCTTCCGCTCCGGGGTCGATGGTTCAGAGGTTGGGGGCGGCTAGCTACTTGGTGGGTGAGGCCAGATAAAGGTCACACACATTGTCGCAGCACATGTCGGTCCCACGAGGCGCCATACACGAAATACACGCGAGGTCTGCTACCGCACCTGGTTCGCCGCCCGTGGTTGCCACCATCGGCATATCGTAGCCGAAACCGGGGTACCGATGTCGAGCGCGTTCAACACCGTTGAACGATTCATTCGTGGGCTCTCCTTCGAGGTTGGCTCAAAGGAGGAACGTACTTTCCCAAACATTAATTATCTCTGACATGTCGTCATAGGAACCACGTAGCAGGACACCTATGGCAATGGTGCGTCATGCCCGCAAAAGCAGGAGATGCCCTGACAGAGGAACCAGGAGGGCGGCACATACCGGCTCCGTGACGCATCGAGTCAGCGACCGGTGGCCGGCCCTCACGCCGCGGGATTTCATCACGCCGAGCCGCGCGCGCGCAGCCACCGCGCGAGGCGAGCCCTCGCATATAGAAGCACGCAGCATGCACAGATCACCATCGACGCCTGCGCTAGCGACTCATCGGGAAGCCGCGGCGGCCGGGACCATCGCCAGTCGTTGAGCAACATCAGGTGCGCGGTGAACAAGGTCAAGATGACCCCGTTGATCCTGATGGCGAAGGCTTTCACCTTGCCGTCTCCAGACAGACATTGCACCGAAAGCACCGCTACAAAAAGCGACGACAGGATCGCCACCATCACGCCCGCCGGCCGCGCCTTCACGAAGCGGAGATACTCAGGATCTCCAAGGAGAACAAACGAACAGGCGTAGTGGGCCACGGCGGCGCCATAGCCAACAAACAGCGACGAGTAGGCCACACGCCGCGCGAGCTGATGTGCTCGCGGGCCGATGAGCTGAGCCGACGGCAGCGAGTGAGGCCACAAGGTGGCGAGCGCGAGCGCGACCACCGCGACGTTCGACGCCGCGACGTTGAAGTTGCGCAGGCGGTCAGCGCGCCCCAGCCACTCGAGCACGAGCGCGATCCCCACGACGAGCGCCACCATCACAATAGAGGGACCGATCGCTCGCTGTATGCGCACGTTGGAATCCGTCATCTGGCGCACCAGCAATCCAGTAAGAGCTGTCCGCCGCCACCGCGTCCCTGGTTCGTGCTCATCGCTCCGTACACATCCTACATTCTCTTCTAACAATCTCGTTCCGCACAAGATTGCCGTTTTTGCGTTGACGGTAGATCAACGATTCAGACACTGTGGGCAGGTGACTGTTTCGCCGAACACCGAAGCTGCAGAGGGTCTGCCGATCGCAATCGCGTCGACATCCGCTCGCGAGAAGCGATGGCTGCGGTCGTTCCTGCAGTGGCTGCCGCTCATCGTCTGGTTCATCGCGATCGCCGGGGTCATGAGCGCGCTCGCGATCACCCACTGGATGGCGCTACCCCACCCGGACAAGCGCGACAACCAGCTAGCCGCCGGCCTGGGTGAATTGCTCGCCGACCGACCAGGCTGGGCCGCGGTCCATGCGCTCTACACGGACTGCCAGTGCTCCCAGCGGGTGGTCGATCACCTGGTCAACTCCAAGCGACCTGACGCGCTCCGAGAGGTCGTGCTGCTGGTCGGGCATGATCCCGACCTGCAAGCCAGGCTGCAGAAGAAGGGGATGCAGGTCGTCTCCGTCGACGCCGAGACCTTGTTTCAGCGCTTTGGCATCGAAGGAGCCCCGCTGTTCATGTTCGTGGATCCCAAGCACGCCGTGCGCTACGTCGGCGGATACACGCGACGCAAGCAGGGTCCCGAGATCGAAGACCTTGCCATCATGAGAGAGATCCGCGGCGGTAGCGAAGTAGCGGATCTGCCGCTGTTTGGCTGCGCCGTCTCGGAGCGTTTGAAGGAACTCGCCGATCCCATGGCACTCAAGAGGTGAAGAGATGACTGCGAGCTTGTTGTCGAAAGCATTCCTCCCCCCCAAGATCACCGAGTTCGAAAGAAGCTACGTCCAGCGAATCAACCGGATCGCGGCCTGGTTCTTCGCCGCACATATTCCGGTCTTCGCCCTCATCGCGTTCCTGAACAAGACCAACCCGGCGCTCGCGGTCGCCCTGACCACGGCCGTCATGGTTGGGCCGCTCATCGCCCTCAAGACGCTCGACAACCCGCGCCACGTCGCGATCATCTTCGGCGTGACCGCCATGGCCATGGGCGGACTGCTGGTGCATTTCGGGCAAGGCCCCGTTCAGATCGAGATGCACTTCTATTTCTTTGCGTTGATCGCCTTCGCCGCGGTGTACGGAAATCCCGCCGTCATCTATGTCGCGGCGGTCACGGTGGCGCTCCACCACTTGCTGCTGTGGATCTGGCTACCGCGCAGCGTGTTCAACTACGACGCGAGCATCTGGGTGGTCGCCGTCCACGCGGCGTTCGTCGTCCTCGAGTCCATCGCGTCCGTGTTCATCGCGCGCTCGTTCTTCGACAACGTGATCGGCCTCGAGCAGATCATCTCGGAGCGCACCAGCGAGCTGCACAGCCGCAACCGCGACATCCAGCTCATCCTCGACAACGTCGGCCAGGGGTTCCTCACCGTCGACCGGCACGGGCAGATGTCGCGCGAGCACTCCAGGTCGGTCGTCGAGTGGTTCGGGCCGTTCGCGCCTGGCACCGCGCTGGCCTCGTATCTGGGCGTCCACGATGGCGCGCTGGGCAACGAGCTGGGCGCTGCGTGGCAGCGGGTCGAGGAAGGCGTGATGCCCGTGGACGTCGCGGTGTCTCGCCTGCCCACGCGCCTTCGCCTGGGCGAGCGGCACATGGAGATCGTCTACAAGCCCATCGCCAATCAGCAGAGCGCCGTCGATCGCTTCGTGGTCATGATCTCCGACATCACGCAGCGCGTGGAGCGCGAGCGCCTCGAGGCCGAGCAGAAAGAGACGGCGATGTTGGTCAATCACATGATCGGCACCAACAGCGCCTTCATCGACCAGATCAAGAACAACCCGGCGCTGGGCCGCGGCCAGCGCGAGACGCTGATCATGATCTACCAGCGCTTCATCGGCAACGCGCCGAAGAAGCGCTCCATCTTCGATACGAGCCCGAGCACCTCCGACGACGATCTGCGCGTCGCGGCGACGCTGAACGACGTGTAGCTCGCCCGGGTCGCCCGGCGCGGTCCGCGCAGGCTGACGTGGGCAGCGCAGGCCGCGCGGTCAGCGCAGGCCGGCGTGTCGCCTAGCGCTTGCTCTTGGTCTTCTTGCCCTTGCCGGCCTTGGGCACGGGCGGCGGCTGGCTCGGCGCCTTGGCCCGCGCCCCGCCGGCCTTCCCAGCCTGCTTGACCGCGGCGAGGAACGGCTCGATCACCGCGTCGAGCCGCGACTCATCCGGCGCGGCGTCCTCGCTCACCACCAGGATATGGACCTCGCCTGCCTGATGTAGCTCGGTCAGCTTGGCGATGACAGCGTCATCCACATCCCAGCCGTCGCCGGCCTCGCGCGAGTGATACTCGTACCCCACGCCTGCCGCGGCGTCGAAGCCATCCAGCTCGAAGCGCAGGCCGTGCCCGTCGAAGTCCACGCCCTCGGCGATCCGAAACCCTGCTGCCTCGAAGCGTTGCTTGAGCTGCTGACACGCTTTGCGTTCATCCATGGCGTCGGCGAGCATACCATCGCAGCTAGCGCAGCGCCTTGCGCATGCGGGCGCAGGCGATGACCGTCTGGCCGTCCGGCAGCGGCACCGCCACCCGCTCCACCACCTGGTAGCCGCTCACCTGGTAAAGCGGCTCCCCCGGCGCCGTGGCCATCAGCTCGGCGACGGTGAAGCCGGCGGCGCGCGCGTCCTGCTCCGCGGCCCCAAGGATGGCCCGGCCAAGGCCCCGACGCGCGGCGCGCGGATGCACGAACATGGCTCGCACCCGCGCCGGATCCTGGCCGGGCACCAGGCGCGAGGCGCCGCCGGCCGCCGCGCCGCCGCCGGTGAACAGCTTGTCTCGGAAGCTCCAGCCGCCGCAGGCGACGAGCTCGTGCGCACCGCGGCCATCGTCAGGTGCCACGCCGGCCCCCACGTCCTCGACGACAAAGTACGTCCCATCCTCGATCAACATCAGATCGAGCACGGCGATGTGCGCGACCACGCCGGGGATCTGGGCTTCGCTGTAGAAGCCCCTCGACAGCTCGCGCGCCGACGCCGCCATGACCTCGCGGATCGCCGGCGCATCTGCGAGGGTCGCGCGCCGCAGGCGCACGTCGGCTCCGCTGACGGCGGCGGTCATCGCGGCGACAATACCGCCCGAGGCTAGCTGGCACAAGCGGGCTGGGGCCGGGCGCTTGCTCGGGCCACGGCCGCCTCGGTCAGGTCCCGAGCCGCGCGCTCAGGTGCTCCAGCAGCTCGATGATCTGCACCATCTTGTTGGCCAGGAGCGTGTCGCCAGCGCGCTGATCCGCGGCGGCGCCAGCAACCGGCGCCAGGGTGCGCTCGATGCGGGCGAACTGCTCGAGCAGGTGCCGCTTGTCCTCGGGGGTGAACCCGGCGCCGTGGCCGCCCTGGCCACTCTGGGCACCCTGGCCTGGGGCCGCGGGCGTCCGGAAGCGCAGCGCCTCGGTGAGGGCATCGAGCCGGGGCCGCAGCCAGCCCTCGATGTCGCGCGCCGACGCATCGGCCAGCGCCTTCTCCGCGCGCACCGCCTCCTCGATCGACCAGCGCTCGGCGATGCCGGACAAGGTCTCGCGCAGCCGCTCCACCTCCCCGCGCAGCGGATCGCTGGCCATGCCGCCCACCGTGTCGCGCAGCGCCGCCAGCTCGGCCCCCAGCCCGCCGAGCGTGCCGACCACGCGCGTCACCGGATCGTCGTCGCCCCCGCCCATGCGGCGCTGGCGCACGTACTCGGCCTTGATCTCGCGCCACCGGGTCGCCTGCTCGGCCGTCAGGCGACCGCGCAGCTCCGCCAGCTTCAGCAGGTTCTGCTCCGCCGCCGTGGTCAAGGTCTGGGCCTCACCACGGTAGTGATCGTCCAGCACGGACTCCACCTCCTCCGGCGTCATCGCGGCGGCGATCTTCTCCGCCACCTTGTTCATGTTGCGATAGCTGCCCTGCAGCTTGAACGGCGGCTCGGTGCGGAAGGCGTCGGACTGCGCCGCCGAGCGGATGTACTCGGCGTTGACCTTGAGCAAGGTGGCCTGCACCGCGAACAGCCGCTGCATCACGGCGACGATCTCGCTCAGCTCCACCGCGGAGTAGCCCCATGACAGCTCGGTGGTCGGGACCGGCTCACCATGCGCGAGCCGCACGATCTTGTAGACGTCGCCCAGATCGCGGGTGGCCAGGGGCGCCAGCACCGGGTTCGAGGTCAGCGAGTTCTCCAGGAACGACAGCGCGAAGGACTCCTGCTTGCCAGTGAGCACCTCGCCCAGGTTGTAGACATCGGCGCGGTTGGAGAGCATGTCCGGGATCCGGAACGTCTCGCCGCTCTCGGTGTACGGGTTGCCGGCCATCACCACGCAGAACTTCTTGCCGCGCAGGTCATAGGTCCGGGTCTGGCCGCGCCACACGCCTTCGATCTTGCGCTGCGCGTCGCAGAGCGAGACGAACTTCTGCAGAAACTCGGGCGAGGTGTGCTGGATGTCGTCGACGTACAGCATCACGTTGGTGCCCATCTCCAGCGCCAGCCCGATCTTGTCCACCTCCTGACGCGCGGTGGCGTTGGGCGCGTCTGCCGGATCTAGCGACGTGACCTGGTGCCCCAGCGTGGGGCCGTTGATCTTGACGAAGGCCAGGCCCAGCCGCGCCGCGACGTACTCCATCAAGGTGGTCTTGCCGTACCCCGGCGGCGAGACCAAGAGGAGCATGCCCATCTGATCGGTGCGCTTGGCGGCGCCGGCTGCGCCGAGCTGCTTGGCCAGGTTGGCGCCGACCAGCGGCAGGTACACCTGGTCGATGAGCCGGTTGCGCACGAACGAAGACATCACCCGCGGTCGCAGCTCCCCCACCCGCAGCCGCTTGCGCTCCCGCTCCGCGATGTCGGTGCGCGCCGCGCGATAGCCGCGAAAAGCCGGGGCCTCCACGGTGCGGAAGAGCTCCAGGCGCGCGGTGGCCTCGTCGATCCGCAGCTCCAGCGAGCCATCGCGGATGCGCGGGTGACGACCGAGCAGGCCGGGCACCGTGGCCGACAGCGCCGCGGTGGACGGCGCGCGCGGCAGCGCCGGGGTGGCGAGCAACGCGGCCGCCTCCAGGGTCACCGGCCCGCTCGCCGCCGCGCCGCCGCGCTGCGAGACCCACGCATCACACCACGCCAGGGTCAACGCGAACGCCGCGGTAGGCGCGCCCGCCAGCGCGCGGACGTCTTCGTCGAACGACGCCCGGGCGCCGCTGACGTCCAGCTCCGCGTGCAGCGCGTCGGCCACCGAGGTCGCCGCGCCGCTCACCACGAAGCGCGGCTCCGGGGCGCCCAGCTCCTGCACCAGATACGCGGCCGCCGCGGCGGCGAGCTGCGCCAGCGGCGCTGGCGACAGCACCAGGGCCTCCCGCTCGGCGAAGCGCGTCAGCTCCGCGGCCAGCTCGTCGATGAGCTGGCGCCGGCTACCGCGCTCGCCGAACACCGAGCGCAGCCGCGCGTGGCTCTGCGCTGCGCGCTGCCAGCGCGCGCCTGCCACGCGGCGAGGCCGCCCGGCGGGTGCGCCGAAGGGGAAGCCGACGCGGCCCCCGACGTCACCGCCGACGCGACCCCAGACGTCACCGCGGAGACGTGAGCCGCAGCCGGCGCGCCGAGCGGCCCCGGCGCGCCGAGCGGCCCCGGCGCCGCGGCGCCGCTGTGCCAGAACAAGGCGGCCAGCGCCCGCGCCTCCGCGGGATACGCCAGGAGGCCAGCTTCGCCGCGCAGCCGCAGCAGCGCCTCCAGCAGCTTGGCCGCGTCATGATCATGCACGCCGCGCTCGTAGCCCTCGTCGTACCGCTCCTGCGCGAGCTGGCGCAGCAGCGCCTCCAGCTCGCCGGCGTGCGCCGCGTCGCGCAGGCGCGTCATCGTCAGCCCGCCGGTCCCGGCCTCAGCCTCGGCGAGCACGCTCGCGGCCAGGAACTCGCCGCGATAGACCTCCGGTGATTCGCTCGGCAGATCTCGCCCCCAGAACGAGCGCATCGAGAGCAGCCGCTCGTCGGTGATGGGCTCGTAGAAGTCGGTGCCCGCCAGGTGGATGGCCAGGCCCTCGCCATGCGGCACGATCATGGCGTCAAACGGCTGCTCGTTGACCGCGAAGCGATGCTCGCCGAAGCGCAGCAGGGTGCCGCCGCCGTCGAACAGGTCCGCCTTGTCGCGCTGGCCGCGCAGCGCGTCCTGGTACGCCACCTTGAGCTGGGCGGTCAGCTCGTCAGCCTTGACCGCGTCGCCCAGCGTCGCCAGCTCGGCGGCCAGGTCCCGGATCTTCTGCACCATCGGATCAGCGGCGAAGTACGCGTTGACCTCCGCCGCTGTGCCGAGCTGCCCGCGGCGCTTGACCCCCTCGAGGATGCGCTGCGCCGCCGCCTGCAGGCTGGCGATGCGCCGCTGACGCTGGGTCGCCAGGAGCTGCTTGCGCGCCCCCACCGCGTCGACCACCTCCTCGCGCCGCGTCGCCAGCTCCGCGGTCAGCTCATCGACGTCGGCGAAGCGCCCCTCCAGCTCCTCGAGCTGCACCAGGAGGCGCGTCAGCTCCTGATCGCAGCGCTCCGGCGTATCGCACTGCGCCAGCGCAGAGGCCACGCTCTGCGTGAGCAGCTTGACCTGCGCGCCGAACGCGGCTCTGCCCTCCTTGGCCGCCAGCTCCCCGTGGCGGCCGACGATGGCCGCGCGCGCGCGGTTGACGTGCCCGAAGGCGTCGGTGATGTTCTCGAGGATCGCGGTGCGCCGGGTGGCGTCGTCGATCTTGAGGCCGCCTATCACGTTGCCCAAGAGGTCGATGCCGCTGGCCACCCGGTCGATCTCGTCGCGGCTGCCGCGCAGCTCCAGCGCGGTGCCCAGCGTCGCCGCCTTGGCGGCCAGCTCGTGCGCGCGCGCCACCAGCTCGCCAAAGGCGTCGCCCTGCGCCAGGAACGCCACGCAGTCCGCGGTGACCCGGTCAAACGCCGCCACCACGTCGGCCTCCAGCGCGGACAGGCGCGCCACGTCGATGAAGCGCAGATCCTTGCGGGTGATGATCGTGCCGCGCAGGTTGCGGAGGCCGGTCAAGGTCTCGAGGAACTGATCGACCCGGACGAAGCCCTCGGAGCGCGCCTCGCCGATGACCTTGGCCACCTGCGCCTCGGTCTCCATCAGCACACGCCGCGCGTCGGCCTCCAGCGCGGTGACCTTCTCGTACTCGTCGAGGATGAGCCTCGCGGCGCCGCGCACCTCGGCCACCGCGCTCTTTAGGTCCCCCACCTCGCTGTGGCCGAGCCAGTAGTACGCATCGCTGGCCCGGGTCGACAACGCCAGGATGTCCTCGAACGTGGTGCGCACCGGGTGCTGTGCCGCCGCGAGCCGCGCCACCGAGAGCGCGTCGGAGAGCCCGCGCACCAGCTCCGCGTTCCCCACCTTGCTCAGGTAGCTTCCGTCGGTGGGCGCGCTCGCCGCGTGCTCCGCGGAGGTGAACGGCGTCTGCCACACCTGCATCGGGTGAACGCGCGTCGGCTCCGAGGACGCCGCCCGCATCACCACCATGCGGCCGTCGCGAAACAGCGAGTACCCGTGACACAAGATCGGCGTGCGCACAGCCTTGTCGATCAGGTTGTACGTGTAGAGCAGATACGTGCTGTCACGGCCGCGCTGGTACACGTACAGCACGTCCTCGCCGTTGGGGGAGCGCAGCTCGCGCTCCAGCACGAAGTCGCTGTTGTCCCCGTCAAACAGCTTGCACTCGCCGCCGACCAGCATGGTGCCGCCCGGGAACACGATGCCGTGATCCTCCGGCAGGCTGCGGCAGCCCTGGCCGATGCCATCGGCCCGCACCACGCGCTGCGAGCGCGGGTCGAAGATCAGGTACCGCCAGACCTGCTCGCGAAACGGCAAGATCTTGAGCAAGAGGAGGCCCCCGGGCTTGCCGATGGGGGCGTAGAACAGGCGCGCGTCGTCGAGCGACTGGTTGGCGTCCTCCACCGGCTCGGAGTACACGCCCTGCCCGGTGGCCGTGTTGTTCTCGACCTTGATGGTCAGGTCGCCGTGGACGCACTCCACAAACAGCGTGTCCAGGAGGTTGTAGTGCGGGTGCTTGCCCGCCACCTGCTGCTCGCGCGTGACCTCGCGCCACTCGAAGTCGTAGGGCGGCAAGAACAGCGCGCCGTAGTCGCGATCGCCGCGATCGTCGAGATAGCGGATCTGGCCCGCGGCGTCGATCTGCCAGCGCAGCACCTTGCGCTCACGCCACGACGCGCCGGTCTGGAACACGGCCAGGAGCTGGGTGTCGCGCTTGACGAGCTGGAGCAGGCGCGCCTCGCGGTAGTAGCGGTACAGGTTGGCGAAGTCCCGCTCCAGATCGCCGCTGGCCAGAAAGCCGCCCAGCGCGTCGATGGCCACCGAGGAGGTGTCGAACGCCGGGTCGGAGGCCGCGCCACCACCGGCGCCCGGCACCGGCTCGAAGCGGTGCAGCGCCAGCACGTCGGAGACCTTGGTCTCGGCCTTGAGCCCCAGGAAGACGTTGAAGCCCAGGAGCAGGTGCCCGTCGATCGAGACGATGTCGGTGGGCACGCAGTTGTGCTCCGAGCGCAGGCGCTCGGTGGCGACGAGCTGCGGCTCGGTGCCACCAAAGAGCGCCTTGCGGCGCGCGTTGAGCGCCTCGGAGCGCCCGGCCAGCTCCAGGCCGGAGGCGGCCAGCCGGGCGCGCAGGACCTCATAGTTGCCGCCGGTCAGCGCCGCGTCCACGTCCGCGCCTGCCGCATCTGCTTGTCGGTTCGTTGCCATACATGCCTCCGCTACCGGTCGCTGCTGTCTCTCTCGCGCTCAACTGCCGCTCTCAACTGCCCGCTCACGCTCCCCCGGGAACGCGCCGGTCGCGCCGGTCGCGCCGGTCGCGCCTCGCGCCACGCTCTACGCCCCACGTGCCCCCGGGTCGGGGACTAGGACTCCGAGTCGCTGGCGTCGCTCTTTTGCCCAAGCTTGCGCGCGCCGGTGCGCGCCCGGTCCAGGAGCGCGGTCACCTTGCCGCGCAGCCCCTCGTCGGACATGAGCTTGGAGAGGAGCGCCTCCACCCCTTCCGAGTTGCCAAGCTGCGCGCCGAGCGTCTGCACCACGTGCGAGCTGTCGACCACGCCATCGATGGCGGTGCCCAGCGACACCGCCTTGACGAAGCGGTCGAAGAACTGGCCGTCGCCGCCGACGATCTTGATATCGGCGCGGCCCATCGCCTCGGCCATCACCTTGGACTGGTCCGAGGTCATCTGCACCTTGGCCTTGATCTGCTCGAACGCGATCGCCCGATCGTTCTCCAGCTTGAGCCGGAACTCCTCGTGAGCGCGCGCCTCGCCCTCCAGGCTGCGCATCGCCACCGCCTTCTCGGTGAGGCCGCGCGCCTCGGCCAGCATGCGGCGCTCCAGCACGGACGCCTCGGCGTCCTTGGCCGCCACCTCGGCCAGCAGGCGCTCGCGCAGCGAGATCGCCTCGGCCAGCCCCGTCTTCTCGATGGCCTGCGCCTGCGCCTCGCGGCCAGCCGCGTCCGCCAGCGCGTGGCGCCGCGCGTTCTCGGCGAGGATCGCGCCCTCGCGGTCGGTCACCTGCACCTGCGCGTCGCGCACCCGCGCCTCCACCAGCCCCACCTTCTCCGTCGCCGCGGCGTCCGCCTCCCGCACCCGCACCTGCGCCAGGCCTTGCGCGGCGTGCTCGGCCTGCGCGCCCTCCGCGCGTCGGATCGCCGCCCTCGCCTCCTTGTCGCTGGCCTCCATGGCCGCGTCCGCCAGGATGAGCTGCTTCTTGGCGTGCGCCTGCGCCACCTGCTGCTCGGCCTCCGCCTTCTTGATGTCCTTGATGAACAGGCCCTGCGCCGCCGCCTCCGCTTGCACCACCACCACGTTGCGCTGCCGCTTGGCGTCGGCGTCCGTGCGCAGATCCTTGATGGCCTCCTCCTCGACCGCCACGGTCTTGTCCACCGCCACGCGCGCGCGGACGATGTCCGCGATGGTCCGCTTCTCGGCCTCCACCTGCTTGGACATCTCGATGGACGACAGCTCCACGTCGCGCTTGCGGCCGATCTCCTCGAGATCGTGCGCCTTGGTCACCCGCACCTTCTCCACCTCCACCTCGCGGATCCGGCCCTGCTCGGAGACCTGCACCGCGCGCAGCTTGGCCTGCTCCGCCATCTGCACGGCCTCCTCGGCGCGCTGGCGATCCACGAACGTGCGCTTCTCCTCTTCCAGCCGGAAGCGATTGGCCTCGTTCTCCTCGCGCGAGGTGGCGATGGAGATCTCCTTGTTCTTCTTGGCCTCCGCCTCCGCGCGCTGCTGCTCGAAGCGGAACACCGCCTCGTCGCTGGTCAGGTTCTGCTTGCCCAGCTCCATGCGCTCGCGCTGCTTGAGCTGGTTGGTGTCGATCGCCGCGTTGGCCGTGATCTCGGTGATCTTGCGGATGCCCAGGGCGTCGAGCACGTTGCTGGGATCGAGCGTGCTGATCGGGGTCTGCTCGAGGTAGTCGATGGCCGCGTCGTCGAGCACGTAGCCGTTGAGGTCCTTGCCGATGACGCGGATGATCGCGTCCTTGAACTCCTCGCGCTGGGTATAGAGCTGCTCGAACTCCATCTTCTTGCCCACCGTCTTTAGGGCCTCGGAGAACTTGGCCTGAAACAGCTCCTCCAAGGTGGACTGCTGCGACGCGCGCGCGCAGCCGATGGACTGCGCCACCCGCAAGACGTCATCGACGGTCTTGTTGACTCGCACGAAGAAGGTGACCTTGATGTCGGCGCGGATGTTGTCTGCGCAGATGAGGCCATCCTTGCCGCTGCGCGCCACGTCGATGGTCTTGACCGAGAGATCCATGACCTCGGCCTTGTTGATGATGGGCAGCACGATGGCGCCGGTGAAGGTGACCTTGGGTTCGGTCCCCATCTTGTTGACGATCATCGCGCGCCCTTGATCCACCTGTTTCCAGGTGCGCGCGACCAGCATCAAGATGCCGAGCAGGAAGATGGCGCCAGCGCCGATCAGAACGAAAACCAGTTGTTGTCCCATGACCATTCCTTTCCTGCGGCCACCGCAGGTCCGTGACGATATCTTGATGAACGGCAGACGCGAGGCTTGGGCCCGCGCTACGCCGAGGTGCTCGCGTCGACGCCGCCCGACAGCACGTTGATGACGGGCTCCACGACATACGCCTCTCGGGCGGTATCAAACTCCAGGATCAACGCTCGGTCCCCGCGCTCGAGCTTGCTCGGCGCCAGGTCACAGCGCACCGGAATGACGAGCACGGTGCCCCCATCTTCCAGGTTGGCTTGTCCAAAATCACCGTCGACGCGACCGGTGGTGATGGTGCAGGTGTGCCCCACGTAGTCGCGGTTGAACTTGCCCTGCGTGACGTGGAACACCTTGCGCAGCGGACGCACCGCGATGCTGGTCACCACGATGGCGACGATCAGGGTCACCGGCAGGACCACCGCGGGGAGCCACTTGCCAACCGCCGGCGTCAGGCTCGGCGCGGCGTACGTCATCAGCAGGAGGCTGCCGCACCAGCCCGCGAGCAAGAGCACCGACATGGAGATGGTGATCGGCACCGTGCCCAGGAGGCCGTCGGCTTCGCCATCCCCGTGGCCTGAGACCTTCAACGCCTCCGCGCCGCCCTTGCCAGCGGTGAGCACCTCGCCCAGGCCCTTGGCTGCGCCGGCCGCGTCGCCGCCGCCAAGCAGGTCGATATCCAGCGCGCCCAGCAGCACGAACACCCAGTAGACGAGCGCGATGCCGAGGCCGATGGTGAACACCACGGTGGGAAACTGCAGGGACGCTTGCAGCAAGGTCACAGGTCCCCGCCAGCAAAGAATCGACCGGTTATCTGTGTGCCTGCGCTCATGAATCCTCCCCAAGACTTCGCTTCCGCGAGGTAGCTCGCGAGAGCTTTGGACCTTTGACACCGCCGCGGGGCCGCTTTTGGGACAACAACGCTCGAATGTTGTCCCGTTTTCCGCAAATCGCCGTCCACGGGCCGGCCCCCGATCGACTGGGCCCTTCGCTGACGCCGGAAATTGTCCCGGCCCGGCCCGCGGCGCGTCAACGCAGGCCGATGACAAATATGCGCACGCATGAGCAATCGTGGCTCGACGCGATGCGACATCAGCCCGACAGCGCTACTGCGGGCTCTCCAGGCTGATGCGCCCCAGCGCGCCAGAGCGGAACTCGCGCACCAAGATCTCCGACGCCTTGTGCAGGTCCACCACGCCACCGGGGCGCAGCGCACCGCGGCGACGGCCGAGCTCCTCCAGGAGCGCGGCGGGGGAAGGCGGCCGCGCTCCGAGCCGGAACCGCGCCACGAGCAGGTCCGGGTACCGGGCCAGCAAGAACGCGGCGCCAAACATCGCCAGCGTGGCGTAGTCGACGGCGGTGTCAGGGATGGACCCAGCGAAGGCGAGCCGCAGCGCGCCGGTCTCGTCTTCGATCTTGGGCCACAGGATGCCGGGCGTGTCGGTGAGCGCGAGGCCGCTCTTTAGCACCACCAGCTTCTGCGACTTGGTGACCGCTGGCTTGTCCGCCACCTCGGCCACCACTCGCTGCAGCAGCGTGTTGACCAGGGTGGACTTGCCCACGTTGGGCACCCCGGCGATGAGGGCGCGCACCCGCTTTTTGGGATCCAGCGTGAGCCCCAGCCGCTTGCACGCGGTCGCGACCAGCGCGCGGGTTTGTGCCGGATCCGCGGTGGACACGGCGATCGCCACCACGCGACCGCGCGCCGCGCCGCGCTTGCTGGCGCCGGGCTCGCTGGCGTCTCTGGCATCTCCGGCCTCACTGGCGTCGCTCGCGTCGCTCGCCTCTGGCGACGCCGCTGGCGAGGGCCATGACGCCCGCGTTCGCTCCAGGTGCTCGACCCAGGCCCGGGTCACCTGTGGATCAGCCAGATCGCTCTTGGTCAACACGCACAGCCGCGGCTTGTCCGGCGCCAGCTCGGCGATCACCGGGTTCTGGCTGGCGCGCGGGAGCCGCGCGTCGAGCACCTCGATGATGAGCTGCTGCGATGGTGCCGCCTCGGCGAGCTCGCGCCGCGCCTTGGTCATGTGCCCGGGGTACCACTGCAGAGACATGCCCCCTTGTACCGCGTCTGCCCAGGCTGGAGCATGCCGCGGCGGACAGCCGCTCGCGCTGGGCCTAGTTTCCGTCTTTGGGCTCCACTTCGCCCCGCAAGATCCCGGTGGAGCCTGGCGCCTTCGCCTGGTCGCCGCTCGCCGCGCCGCCGCTCGCCGCGCCGCCGTCCTTCGCCGCGGCGGCGGACGAGAGCGCACTGCCGAGCTTCTGCAACAGGCTCTCCACGGCGGCGCCGCCCCCTCCGGGCGCCTGCATCCAATCCGCGAGCCGACGCGCGCCGTCGCCGAGCTCGCCAGGGCCCTCGCCCGGCCCGACGGCGGCGGCCAGCTTGCGCACTGCCTCGGCCAGGCGCACGCGGCTTTGGCCCTCGCCCTCCTGCGACCCGAACTTGTGCTTGAGCTCGGCGATGAGCTGCGCTGGCGAGGCCACCGGCGGCGCGGCCGGCGCAGGCGGCGCAGCCGGCGCAGCCGGCGTAACCGGCGTAGCCTGCGCAATCGGCGGCTCCGGTGACGCCGCGGCGGCGCTCGGAGCGCTGCCTGTGCCCGGCACATCCTTGGTGCCCGTAGCGACGCTCGCCCCGCCGACGACGCTCGCTTCGCTGACGACGCTCGCTTCGCTGACGCCTGCCATCGCCTTGCGCAGCCCCGCCACCAGCGCCTCGACGCTGGACTTCACCGTCGCCGCCACGCTCTCCGCGCGCTCCTTGGTGGCAGCGGAGACGTCCGCCGCGCCGCGTTCGCTCGCCGCTTGCCGACGCTGTTCTTTGAACATCGCGCCCACGGTGCCCAGCGCCCGCCGCAGCTCGTGCGCCAGGTCTTGCCCCCCGGGCCCCCCGGGCCCCCCGGCCGCCCCGGGCGCGTCGCTGGCCTCGCTGGCCTCGCTGGCCTCGCTGGTCTCGCTGGCTCCGCTGGCCTCGCTGGCCTCGCTGGCAGGCGCCGGGGCGGGCCGTGGCTCCGCGCGCTGCGGCTGCGGCTGTGGCGCCGCCTCGCCGCGGACGCTGCACAGGAGCTGCCGCAGCTCGCGCACGAGGCCCGCGCGCGAAGCGACCACTTGCTGCCCGTCGAGCGCCACCACCACCGTCTCGCCGCGCGGGTCATCGAGGCTAACCTCGACAGCGAGGCCCTCCACCCGCAGCCCACCGCCGCTGTCCAGCTCCGACACCAGGGCGGCCAGCGAGTCCGCGCCGCCCGGGGTCAGCGAGCCCCGCGCCAGCGCCTCGATCAAGAAGTCCCAGCTCGCCGTCATCGGCGCATCGACGAGCTGCGCGCGCTGCGCCAAGGCCAGCTCCACCACGCGGCGCCCCTCCAAGGTCAAGCTTCGAGGCATTGGATCCTGCTTTCGTGGTTCTCCCGACGCGCATTGTAGCGCTGGACGCCGGCCGCGGCGCCGCAGATCCGGCATCCTGTCGGCCATGGACGTCGAAGAATTCCGCCGCCTCGGCCACCAGCTCATCGACGAGATCGCCGCCTACCGGCAGCGCCTCGCCACCGAGCCCGCGAGCCTGCCGGTGATGAGCCAGGCCAGCCCCGGCCAGGTTCGCGCCCGCTTCGCCGCCGAGCCACCGCAAGATGGCGGCGGTCTGGCGGCCGCGCTGCCGCAGCTCGATCGAGACATCCTGCCCGGCATCACGCACTGGAACCATCCATCGTTCTTCGCCTACTTCCCATCCAACACGTCCCTGGCCTCGATCTTGGGTGACCTGGTATGCGCCGGACTCGGCGCGCAAGGCATGAGCTGGCAGACCTCCCCGGCCGCCACCGAGCTGGAGGAGGTCGTGGTGGACTGGCTGCGGCAGATGCTGGGCCTGTCGCCTGCGTTCGCCGGTGTGGTGCAAGACACCGCGTCCACCGCCACCCTGTGCGCGCTCTTGTGCGCGCGCGAGCGAACCTCCGATCTGGCGCAGCAGGGCCTCGGCCTGCAGGACCCCAAGGCCGCCAGGCTGGTGGTGTACGCCTCCGAGCAGGCGCACAGCTCCGTCGAGAAAGCCGCCTTGCTCGCCGGCTTTGGCAAGGCCCACCTGCGCCTCGTGCCCACCGACGACGCCCACGCCATGCGCGCCGAGGCCCTGGCCGCCGCGGTCGCCGCCGACCTCGCGGCCGGCCTGGCGCCGTGCGCCGTGGTCGCCTCCTGCGGCACCACCGCCACCACCGCGCTCGACCCCATCGCCGCGATCGCCGCGATCTGCCAGCGCCACGATCTGTGGCTGCACGTGGACGCCGCCATGGCGGGCAGCGCGATGATCCTGCCAGAGGCGCGCTGGATGTGGGACGGCGTCGAGGCGGCGGACTCCATCGTCGTCAACCCGCACAAGTGGCTGGGCATCGGCTTTGACTTCACCCTGTACTTCGTGCGCGATCCGCAGCACCTGGTGCGGGTGATGGGCACAAACCCAAGCTACCTGCACACCGCGCAGGACGACGTGGTGCGCAACCTGCGGGACTGGGGCATCCCGCTGGGCCGCCGCTTCCGTGCGCTCAAGGCGTGGATGGTGCTCCTCGATCAGGGCGTGGAGGGGCTGCGCGGCCGCCTGCGCCGAGACCTTGGCAACGCCCACTGGCTCGCCGGAGAGATCGATCGTACGCCCGGCTGGCAGCGGGTGGCGCCGGCGCCGCTGCAGACCGTGTGCGTCCGCCACGTGCCCACCGGCGTCACCGACGAGGACACACTCACCGCGCACAACCTGGGCATCGCCGACCGCATCAACCGCTCCGGCCGCGCGTACCTGACGCCCTCGAAGCTCAAGGGCCAGCAGATGCTGCGCCTGTCCATCGGCGCCGAGCTGACCGAGCGCGCCCACGTCGAGGAGCTGTGGCGCCTTTTGCAGGACGAAGCGGCGAGCGGGGCCGCCGCCCTCGCCGCCGCGCCCGATGCCACCCCCGCGGGCTGAAGCGGCCGGCGCTCACGCCACGGCGCCGGGCACGATCTCGCCCGGCGCCGTGGCGCGTGATCCGAGCTAAGCTTGGCGCATGTCGGACGCCCCGGTCGCGCGGCCCCAGGGCTGCGTGTTCATCGCCCAGAGCCTGGACGGCTACATCGCCCGGCCCGACGGCGCCATCGACTGGCTGCTGCCGTTCCAGGACACCGGCGAGGACGCCGGCTTCGACGCCTTCCTGGCCACCGTCGATGTCCTGCTGATGGGCCGCAACACCTACGACACCGTGCTCGGCTTCGGCGGCGCCTGGCCGTTCGCCGGCAAGCAGGTGGTGGTGCTCACCCACCGGCCGCCGACGCCGGTGGCCGACGAGACCTTTGCCCACGGCGAGCCCGCCGCGGTGATGGCGCGACTCGGCCAGGCCGGCGCCCGCCGCGTCTACGTCGACGGCGGCGACGTCATCCGGCAGTGGTGGGCCGCCGATCTCCTCGACGAGCTCACCGTCACCACCGTGCCGCTGTGCCTGGGCGCCGGCCTGCCGCTGTTTCCGCCCGGCGGCCCCGAGCGCGCGCTCACGCTCGCCTCCTCGCGCGCCTTCCCCAGCGGCCTCTTGCAGGCGCGCTACCTGGTGCCAAGGGCCTAGCGAGCTGGATCCGGACGCGAACTTCGGCCGATGTTCGTGATCCAGCGCTGCCTGCTTCTCCTGCAGGGGGGGCTCCTGACCGCCCGCCTGGCGCCCAGCGTCGTCCCGCAGGCACTTCAACCCGCTCAGTGTTCTAGGCCCGGTGGCGGCGTTTTGCTAGGATCTCCGTCGTGATCGACTTCGGGACCTTGCGCAAGTACTACAACCTCTGCCACCCCGGTGAGTACTTGAAGGCTGACGACAAGCGGTACGTCCCGCTCGACGAGCTGGGCCAGGATGACGAGCGCAAGCGGGTCCGGGGAGAGAACTGGTCGGGCAAGCTCGTGAAGATGGTCCGGCTCTCGGACAAGCCGGTGTGCCAGCTCCTCACCGGGCTCCCTGGGTCGGGCAAGAGCACCGAGCTGCGCAGGGTGGCGCTGGGCCTCAAGACGGAGAGCAAGCTCCTGCCGGTCGTCATCGACGCCGAAGAGGTCGTCGATCTGGCGAGCCCGATCGACGTTCCAGACATCCTCCTGGCCATCCTCTACCACGCCGAGCGCGAGGTGCTGCTCGCCGAGGGCAAGGACCCCGAAGACGCGGGCAAGGACTCCATCCTGACCCGCATCGGAGGCATCTGGAGTTCTCTGCAGGTCGAGGCCAAGGGAAGCAACGAGCTCACCGTCCCTGTCGTCGGCAAGCTCGGGATCGAGATGAAGTACCAGCCCGACGTGCGCAAGCGGGTTCGAAAGGCCGTGGAGAGCCACATCAAGACGTTCCTGGACGAAGCGCGGAGGGAGCTCTCGCTGCTCAACGCTCGCGCTTGCAAGCGTGGACACGAGGGCTTGGTGATCGTCTTCGATTCCATGGAGAAGCTGCGCGGCACCAGCACCAACTATCAGGAGGTGCTCGAGAGCGCCGAGCAGATCTTCCACGGCGGCGCGCCGCACTTGCAGCTCCCCGTGCCGGTGTTCTACACCGTGCCCATCGAGCTGATCTCTCGGCGTCGCATCGAGAACGTGGAGATCATGCCCATGATCAAGCTCAAGACTCGCGCGGGCGACGAGTTCGAGCCGGGCTTCGAGGCCGCGCGCCAGATCATCACGCGCCGGATCCCGCTCGAGGTGCTGAGCGAGGTACTGGAGCCGAGCAAGCTCGAAGAACGGCTGCACGCGCTCATCGAGTGGTCCGGTGGCTATCCGCGAGAGCTGGTGCGAATGCTGCAGCGGCTCCTGGAGGCCGAGAAGCATCCGCTCTCCGATCAGGCGTTCCCTCCGCGTGCTCAACCAGATCGGCGACGAGTACCAGGTCAGCATCGCCGCCAACATGTATCCGTGGCTGGCGCGCATCGCGGTGGACAAGGAGCTCTTGCTGGAGGACGACGAGCACCGTCGAACCGTCGACAAGCTGCTCTCGAGCAACGCCATCCTGCGCTACCTCAACGACTCCGCCTGGTTCGACGTCCACCCCGCGGTTCGCAAGCTCCCCGGCGTGCAGCAGGCGATCGAGAAGCTCCAGCGCGACCGCGAAGCCCCGGCGGGATGAACGTCGGATGAGCGCTCCGCCGCCGCGCTTTGCCGTCGAGGACGCGCGCTATCGAGCGCTGTTCCCGGCCCTGCGCGGGGTGGCCAAGGATCCGCAGACCGCGCGCCTGGCCCGCGCGCTGGCCCTGTCCGACGGCTTCATGCTGCACCTGGTGGGCTGCGAGAGCCACCAGGCGGCCGAGGCGCTGCTGCTGTGCCTGGCCACGCTGGTGCCCCGGCTGCTGGGGCACGACCTCAAGCTGGCCTGCCTGACACCGACGCGCCCGGCCGAAGGGCCCTTGCAGCCCGAGGCGCTGGCCCGGGAGGTCTTCGAGCGGTTGCTGGCGCCGGACCCGGAGCTGCGCGCCGTGTTCCTGGACGCCACCGACTCCACCGAGGCAGATCGCCCGGCCTGGCGCTGGCTGCTGCAGCGCCTCAACGAGCGTCGCAACCACCTGCCGGCGATGCGGGTGCCGCTCACCTTGCTCCTGCCGCTGGACCTGGAGATGGAGCTGCCGGCGCTGGCGCCGGATCTGTGGTCCATCCGCAGCGCGGGCGCGCGATACATCGGGCTTTTGTCCTTGCCCGGTTCACAAACGCTGCAGCCATTGCGCGAAGAAACTCGGCCCGAGCTGGACTATGACGCGCGCGAGCTGCGAGCAGAGCTGGAAGACCTGCTCGCGCAACCGGGCCCCCAGGCGCGGCGCGCCGCGGTCGCGGTGTTCGGGCGGCTGGCGGCAAAGCTGGCCGAGCAAGGGCAAGCACAGGAGGTCATGACGATCCTGCAACAGCGCATGCTGCCGAGCCTGGCGGTGTGCCCACGTGTGCTGGCAGATCAGCTACGATACGAAGTAGTGCGCGCGGTGCATGAAGTGGCCCCTGCCGAAGAGCTGGAGTCGCTGGTGCGAGAGGTGGCGCTGCCCGCGGCCGAGTGGCTCGGCGACGAGTTCGCTGCGACACAGGCGCTGGAAGTCGTGGCCAATGCGTACGGCCGGGCCGGGGAAAACAATCGAATGATCCGGATCCTCGAGGACGAGGTCTTGCCGCGCGCGCGCGCGCTGCCTGACCGGACGTATGAAGTGGACCTGCTCTCCAAGCTCGCAGCCACGCACCTCACGCTAGGTGAGCGCGAGGCGGCGGACCGCATCCTGGAGAAACTGAACGCCTCGACGTCCACGAGGCCCTCTCCCACCATGGCGGCCCGCCTGTTCGGGGCGCTCGCGGCCTCGCAGCTCGCCGCGGGACAACCCACCGAAGCCATCACTACCCTGCGCCACCGGCTCATCCCCCTGTACGATCAGATCCACGACGCGGAGCTCAAGGCCATGGGCTGGGTGTTCCTGGGGCAGGCGCTCGCAAACCGAGGGGACCAGCAGGCCGCCCTCGAGGTCTGGCGAGACAAGGCCTTGCCCATTGTCGTACGCATGAACCAGAACGACGGCGTCGCCTTCATCCAGGGGCTTGTCGCGGTGGCGCTCCGCGACCTTGGCCGGCCGGAGGCCGCGTTGACGTATCTGCGGCGAAAAGCGCTCCCTCCCCTCGGCAAACTCGCTCCTTCCGCTCGCAAAGCACGAGAACGACACATGGGGCTCCAGTGGATCGCCGCCGCCTTCGACTCTGTGGGCAAGCGCGAGGCCGCCCGCCGGCTCCGCGCCGCCGCCGCGCTGCCCGCCGAGCAGGATCTCTCCGCCGTCCTGGCCGAGGCCGGCAACGCCGAGGACGCCGCCGATCCTGCGCCCGCGACGCCGGTGCTGCACACCGCCGCCGGCCCGGAGATCTTCGAGATCTTCGACGTCGATGCCCCTGCGGCCGGCTAGCCGCAATGCCGATCGGTTAGCGCCAAGCATTTGAGGTTGCTCCGGAATTCAGGCATCTGTCCGGAGGTCTGGTTTCGGACGGTCCGGAGGATCATGCTCGACGGATCATGAGCGATCTCGACGTGTGTTTCGCCGAAGCGTTGGCCCACACAGCCTCGATGACCCCAGGGGTCTATCCGACGTTTCAGCGGCATCTCGATCCATCATGGATTGAGGAGGCGCTGGCGACGACCGGAACCGCGACGTTGCGCAAGCGTCGCCTGCCCGCGGAGCGAGTCGTGTGGCTTGTCATCGGGATGGCGTTGCTGCGCGATCGGCCGATTGCCGAGGTGGTGCGGCAGCTCGATCTGGCCATGCCCAGCGGAGACGGCCGCCGGACCGTCGCCTCGAGCTCGGTCAGCCAGGCGCGCACACGGCTGGGCCCAGATCCGATGGAGTGGCTGTACGAGCGCACGGCGACCTTGTGGGCAGATGCGAGCGCCGATCGCAGTCGGTGGCGCGGGCTGGCGCTGTACGGGCTCGATGGCACCACGGTTCGCGTGCCAGACAGCGAGGCGAACCGGGCCCACTTCGGGGGGCAGGAGGCGGGCGTCGATCGAGGAGGAAAAGACCGAGGCGCCAGCGGGTACCCACTGGTGAGGCTCGTGACGGTGATGGCGTTGCGCTCGCACTTGGTCTCGGCGACCTGCTTTGGCCCCTATGCGACCGACGAGCGCCAGTACGCCAAGGCGTTGTATGCCTCGATCCCTGCCAACTCCCTGGTGTTGATGGATCGCGCGTACCTCGACGCGGCCGTGTTCCATGAGCTGTCCGCGGCAAATCGACACTGGCTCACGCCCGCAAAATCGACGACGACGTGGCGGGTGATCGAGGACCTCGGCAAGGGCGACCAACTGGTCGAAATGGAGACCAGCTCGGAGGCGCGTCGGAAGCACCCACATCTTCCAACGCATTTCGACGTGCGCGCCATCCGCTACCAGCGCAAGGGCTATCAACCGCGCATCCTGCTGACCTCTCTCGTCGACGCGAAGCAGTACCCAGCGAATGAGCTCCGCGCGCTCTATCACGAGCGATGGGAGGTCGAGTTGGGCTTCGGCGAGATCAAGACTGACATGCTCCAGCGCCTCGAGGCGATCCGGAGCAAGACCCCCGATGCCGTGGCCCAGGAGTTGTGGGGCTTGCTACTTGCCTACAACCTCATCCGGCTCGAAATGGAGCGAATCGCGGACGAGACCGGCGTGGCGCCGACGCGCATCAGCTTCGTGGCCGCGCTGCGCCTGATCATCAACGAGTGGAGCTGGGCCACCATCTCCACGAGCCCCGGCGCAATCCCTCGTCATCTCACGGACCTCCGCGACAAGATCAGGATCTTCGTGCTGCCTGAACGACGCTCCGACCGCGTTTTCCCTCGCGCCGTGAAGCTCAAGATGAGCAACTACGCCCGCAAGCGCCCCTCGGTTTCTTCCTCGAAGAGCCGCGCTAAGTGAGCGGCATTGCGGCTAGCCGCGGCTAGCCGCGGCGGCGCCGCGCCGCTACTTCTTGGGCTTGCGCGCCACGAAGTCGATGCTGGTGATGGCGAGCTGCTCGCGCGGGTAGCGAGAGAACTGCGGGTGAACGGTCACAGCCTCGAGCTGGCGCAGGCGGTCCGGGTGCGGGCGCGAGGTGTCGATCTCGATGGCGAAGCCCTTGGCCTTGGCCATCTCGGTAAAGTCGCGGGCGCGCAGGCGGTTCTGGTACAGGAAGGCGTTGTTCCAGTGCTTCCACTGCTCGTCGGAGAACTGCAGGTAGTTGAGCTGGCTGATCTTGCGATCGGCGTAGGCGTAGTGATCGCCGCAGTTGACGGAGTGGAACATCACGCCGCCCGGCGGCAGGATGCGCATCGACTCCGCGAACATCGCCTCGATCACCGGCCCAGGCACGTGCTCGAGCACGCTGTTGGAGAACACCACGTCCACCGACGACTCGCCGAGGTTGGTCTTGGCGGCGTCTGCGGGCGCGTGATACCGCACCACGCCGTCGGTGGCGTCCTCCAGCGTGGCGCCGGCAGCCACCTTGCGCGACAGCTTGCCGAAGCGCTCGGTGACCTCGCCGAGCTCCTGCTCGCCGGCGTCCGCCAGCATCGCCAGCTTGCCGCGCACCCGCTCCACCATCGCCGCCACCAGCTCCGGCTTGAGATACCGGTTGAGATCGAATGTCTCGATGCGCGCCGCGCCCAGAACATAGAGGCAGTACGGGAAGGTTGGATACCAGCCGGTGCCGACCTCCAGGTACCGCGTGCCCGGGATGCCGATCCCGCTGGTCCGCAGGTGCCCGAGCATCAGGCGAAAGTCCTCCAGCTTGGCGTCGCACTCGCCGTCAAACCGGCGCAAGCCGCCGACCGATTTCTGCAGCCAGTAGTGGGCTTGCTCCCCGCGCGGCAGCACGCCCAAGACCTTCTGAATGGCTCCCTTGATACGCCAGTCCATGCTGGCGCGATGGTAGTGGATCCGCGGCCGGCGAAGCTAGGAGCGTGGTGTCAAACACCACGCTCCTACCCTCATTGTTGGGCAAAGCCCTCCGGACGGGCGCACTCGCGCGGACCTCGCCGCGCGAGCTTGGCGTGCTCGGCCAGGAGACCGTTTGACACCAGTCTCCAAGTGGCACGGCCGGGGCATTCGCCGCGGGCTTCGCCAGCCCTTCGCCGCCGCGTTCGCCGCGGGCTTCGCCGCGCGCCCGTGTCGCAACGCCTGCGGCGGGCGATGCCTCCCGCCGCAGGCTGGAGTACCTTGCGGTCATGAAGCTCACGATCAACGGGCCGGCCGAGCTGACGGCGCGCGCCGGGACGCACCTCATCTCTGGCGAATGGAAGACGATGGACCTGGCGCGCGTCCGCCTGTTCGCGGACGCCACCGACGACCACCAGTGGATCCATGTCGACGAGGAGCGCGCGACCCGGGAGAGCCCCTTTGGCAAGCCCATCGCGCACGGCTATCTCACGCTGGCGCTGACCGCTGGCGCCTTCTTCGACCTGCTCGACCTGCAAGGCTTCGGCATGGCCGTCAACTACGGCTCCAACAAGGTGCGCTATCCAGCGCCGCTGCGCATCGGTGACCGCTATCGCGTCTCGGTGTCGCTTGGTGAGGTGCGCGACATCGGCGGTGGCTTCCTGGAGGCGCTGTTTCAGAACACCGTCGAGATCGAGGGCAGCGCCAAGCCGGCGTGCGTCGCCGAGGTCGTGGTGCGCCTTCGCACCACCTAGCGCCGCCTTGGGTGGCTGCTCGACGCGCAGCTCTTCTGACGATCTCGCCGCCGCTACGGCCAGGTGGTGATGCCGTGCATGTTGACGTTCATCTTGTCGAGCATCCACTGCGCCATGTGCTCGCTCAGCAGATCGAGATCCTCGTCGATGAACCCTTGCAAGTGGTCGCTGCCCAGCGCCTCGGACTTGGTCTGCTCGCGCTGCACCCCCAGGAGCCCGCGCCAGGGATGGATCTGATTGTCGGAGCGCAGGTCATTGCTTCGAAGCTTGGCCACGATGTACTTGCCGGTCCGGGTGGGCGGCTGCTCGATGATGATCCGATCGTAGCGGGGCCCGGTGGAGCCCTGGCCGGTGGTCGGGGTGTGCCACGCTCGCATCCGCGCTTCGTCGCGGATGCCACGCTCCTCCATGTAGTAGACCCGGTGCCCCTGCAGCGCGAACGCCTCCAGGTTGCCGCTGCGCATGCCCAGGTGAATGACGCCGCCGAGCTTGCGGTTGACGCAGTCGAAGAACTGGAGCTGCCGGATGCGCGGGTGCTCGGTGGTGGGCGCCACCGCGGCGACCTGCCCCCAGGCGGGGTCCTTCCAGATCTCCCGCAGGTCCCAGGCCACGCGGGAGATGCTGCCGATGAGCTTGTGGTCCTTGGCCGAGGACGGAGACCTGTCCCCGGCGAGGATCACCCCTAGCCCGGCGAGCCGCGCGCACTGGATGAGCTGGGTCAGGCCCAGATAGCTCGTGTCGTGCTGAGGGTGTGGACCGCCGCGCTTGCCGGAGAAGCGAACCCAGAGCACCACGTAGCGGCTCGCGCTGGGAGCCAGGCGGTTGCGCTTTCCGGAGAGCAAGGTCTCGCAGGCCTGATCCACCAGGTTCACCGGGCTCCGCCCGGCGGCCGGCAGCCGCCAGCACCCGCGCGCCGCCTTCACGATCACGTTGCGCTTGGCCGTGCCCACCAGGCGAGTGCCAAGCGCGATATCCGAGAGCGCGCGGCGCGGCAGCTGCTCCACCGCCTCGGCGCTGCACTGGCCGGTGAGGCCCTGCAGCAGTCCGCCGATCTCGTTCTGGGCGTTGATGCAGGCGATGGTCAGATAGGTCGCTCGCACTTCGGTGGCCGGGCGCGTCAGCTTGCCGTACCAGCTCGAGGGGTCGTTGCAGATCAGGGTGAAGATGCGCCGCTTGGCGGAGGGCGGCAGCGATTGCCGCAAGAAGCGCTCGATGTCGACCGCCTTGCACCGCCCGCGAGGGTCCCACGCGGCCACCTGGTAGACGTCGTAGTGCTGCACGTCCCGATAGACGGGCTCATGCTCCAGCGGCGAGAGCCCCGCCCACTCGGAGACCACTCGCGTCGGGACCAGGACCTTGCCCGGGTTGTCGATGCCGAACATGCCGCTCACGGCGTCATCCAGCGAGCCCTGGTGCGTCCCCACCTTGGTCAAGGTCGCCTCCTGCAGGATCAGCACGCCGAGGTCAGGGTTGAGCGCCAGCGCGACGCAGATCCCGAACAGATCGCCGGTGGCGTTTCCAGGCATCACCAGCACCGTGCGCAGGAACTTCTGGGCCTTGGCGGCCCGTCGCCTCGCGGTGTACGCCGAGTGAAGGCGCAGATCCTCCAGCCGGGCCAGCCGGGTCATGCTGGTGCCGCCGATGCGGACCTCCACTTGCTGCCCCGAGAACCCCGAGATCTGCCCGAACACGGTCGGCCCTGGATTTCCCCAGGTCGTGCCCTGGGTCTTCAGCTCGACATGCACCCCGACGTTCAACATGAAAGCCACCTCTGCAGAGCCTGCGGTCCAGGATCACCAGCGCGCGCACGCGGCGCGGCCATGCGCCGCGCGAGCTCATTCGTCATCGCGATAGTGGGTATGCGCCAGTCGATCTTCTCGCTCCTTCTGGGCGATCCAGGCGAGGAAGCGCTGCGCGACCTGGTCGAGGCGAAGCGCCATCGGGCCGTACGACAGCCGGCTGAGCTGGCGGGCGTGCTGCGCGACCTCCGCGAGCAGGTGGGCCAGCGCGCGGTGCTTGTGCCACTCGAGCCACAGGCCGGTGGTCGACATGGTGGGGAAGCGGTAGAGCTGAAGCAGCGGGGCCATCTTGGCGATGTTCACCAGCGCCTTCTGCATGAGCGACGACGGCACCTGCTTGACCTTCACGTAGATGCGGGCGGAGTCTTCGTCGTAGCCGTACCCGGTGTGCCGCTGCCGGAAGGTCCCCACCACGCTGCTGGTGACCTCATGCAGGCCAAAGACCTCGGTCAGCCACGGCGCCGAGCCGCCCCAGGAATAGTCGACGTCGGTGATGAGGTACCCATCTACCTTGAGCTTGTCGAGATAGTCGGCCCAGCCCTGTGGATCGGTGTAGAGCCAGGACGCCTTGTCGATCAGGCAGTCGTAGCGCTTGGAAGGGCACACCGCGCGGAACCTGCTGTAGGTCATCTTCCACTGCTTGATGGTCAGCGGGATCGAGCTCGCGCTGGTGGCGACCCGAAGCGTCAACCCGGAAGCGGAGGCCACGCTGCCAAGGAGCTGCACCTCCTTGGCGCAGGTGCGCAGGCGCGCCAGCACGTTCTCGGCGCTGTTGTCGTCGTCGCTCACCATGGTGATGTGGCTGCACGGCGTGCAAAGAAACGGATAGTCGATCTCCTTGCTGGCGCCAAAAACCAGCACGTCGCCCATGGCGCTGAGGTTCATGTACTCGCGCAGCGTGAGCAGCATCTCGTAGCGATCGAGGCTCATCAGCTCTGGCCGCAGCAGCCGCGGGTGAGAATCCGCCCGCGCGTGACGCGGGCGAACCGGGCCGCCGACCAGGTTGGAGACCTGGCCGAGTCCTCCCAGCCGATGCCCCTGGCCCGCGAACGCGCGAAAGGCCGGCCGCGGCGCATCGTCCGGAACGCTGACGATTCGGCCGTTGACGATGACCGTGCGTGGCATGCGGCGCTATTAGATCTCGCCTGGTCCACGTGGGCAAGAAAGCGCCGCTGCCGCGGCGGACGGCAGCGAGGTGACGCGGTGCGATGTGGGTCGTGACCGTGCTACTCGATCGCTCGCATGCCGGGCGCCTCGCGGCCGGTGGAGGCCACGTACTCCTCGTAGCTGCCGCCGTACACCCGCGGCCCGGCGGCCGACAGCTCCAGCACACGGGTGGCCAGCGCGCGCAAGAACTGGCGGTCGTGCGAGACGAACACCAGCGTGCCCTCGTACTCCAGCAGCGCGCGGATGAGCGCGCGCTTGGTGATGATGTCCAGGTGGTTGGTGGGCTCGTCGAGGATCATCAGGTTGGGCGCGTCGTAGAGGATCTTGGCCAGCGCCAGCCGCGCCTTCTCGCCGCCGGAGAGGACCCGCACCGGCTTCTCCACATCGTCATCATGAAACCCAAAGGCGCCGGCCAGGTTGCGCAGGGTGCCCTGGTTGGCGGCCGGGGCGTGCGCCATCAGCTCCTCGAGCACCGTGCGGTCCCCGACCAGCCCGTCCATCAGGTGCTGCGCGTAGTATCCAAGCGACACCGCGGCGCCGATGGCGACGTCGCCGCGATCCGGCGCCAGCACGCCGGCCATCATCTTGAGCAGCGTCGACTTGCCGGCGCCGTTCTCGCCCATCACCGCCCAGCGCTCCTTGCGCCGCACGGTCAGGGACAGGCCCTCGTGGATCACCCGGCTGCCGAAGGCCTTGCGCAGCTCCGCGGTGCGCACCACGTCGTCCCCCGAGCGCTGCGGCGCGCGGAACTCGAAGCGCTTCTCCACGATGCGGCGCGGCGGCTCCACCTTCTCGATCTTGTCGAGCTTCTTGATCCGGCTCTGCACCTGCGCCGCCTTGGCGGCCTGCGCCTTGAAGCGCTCGATGAACTGGCTCTCCTTGGCCAGCATGGCCTGCTGCCGCGCGTACGCCGCCTCCCGCCGCGCCGCCTCCAGCTCGCGCGCCTTCTCGTAGAAGTCGTAGTTGCCGGTGTATGCGCGGATCTCGCCGCCGTCGATCTCGATGATCTTCTTCACCACGCGGTTCATGATCTCGCGGTCGTGGCAGGTCATGACCACGGTGCCCGCGTAGTCGCGCAGGAACTGCTCGAGCCACAGGATCGATTCCAGATCCAGGTAGTTGGTGGGCTCGTCGAGCAGCAGGACCTCGGGCTTGGCCAGGAGGATCTGCGCCAGCGCCACCCGCATCTTCCAGCCGCCGGACAGCTTGCCCACGTCGTCCTGCATCCGCGAGTCCTCGAAGCCGAGCCCGTGCAAGATGGTCAGCGCCCGCGCCTCCAGCTCGTAGCCGCCCAGGTCCTGATAGCGGGCCTGGACGTCCGCGTAGCGGGTCACCACCTCGTCGAGATCATCTCCCGCCGCCTCCAGGCGCACGGTGAGCCGCGCCAGCTCTTCGCCCAGCTCCGCGACCTCGCCGGCGCCGGCCACCGTCTCTGCCAGCACGCTGCGCCCCGCCAGCTCGCCGACGTCCTGGCGGAAGTAACCCAGCGACAGCCGCTTGGGGCGCTCGATGACGCCGTCGTCGGCCACCTCCTCGCCGGAGATCAGCCGGAACACCGTGCTCTTGCCCGCGCCGTTGGGCCCCACCAGGCCGATGCGCTCGCCAGCGTTGATCTGGAAAGAGGCGTCGATGAACAGGATCTGGCCGCCGTACTGCTTGGACACGCCGGAGAACGCGATCATGGAGACTCTCTATCATCTCCTCGGCGCGCTGCGAAGCGGCAGGTGCCGCGCCGGCCAAGGTCCGGCGGCCCGAAAACGACCGCGGGCGGCCGCTGCCGGCCGCCCACAGCCCGCACGCGGTGGAGCTTTCGGTCTCCAGCGCGCGGCGCACGTCGAGCTGCTCAGTTCGCGGCGCCGGGCGTCTTCACCGTCACCAGCGCAAAGTCAGCGAAGTTGTTGTCGGTGTCAGCGCGGTTGGGGGTCCGCGCCGCGGACTGGGTCGCGTTGGGCGCGGTGACGCGGGCGGTCTCGAAGAACAGGTTGGTGGCACCGCCCCAGCCCACCATGTCCACCACCGTCGCGGAGACGCCGACCCGCAGGCCCAGACCACCGGCATCGGCCATGCCGTTGGTGAACGTGCCGCGCTCTCCGGTGTAGGAGCCGGCGACCGCGCTGTTGACGTAGAACACGTGCTCACCGACGGCCATCGTCCCGGCCAGGGTCACGACGAGGCTGCTGTCAGCCCCATCGATGGGGTTGGCGTTGGTCGCCGAGCGATAGGCGATGCGCAGCCCCACCAGCGACTGCTCCGAGGTGCAGTTGCTCGCCAGCTCGATGAACTCATCGGAGGCCGTGGTGCCGCGGACCTGGAACTCGTTGATCACGATCTTGCAGCCGCCGATGGCCGAGCTGTCGCTGATCGTCCCGATCGTCGCGGTGATGGTGGCGCCGGCGGTGGAGATGCCGGTCACCAACCCCTTGGTGCCCGCGCTGTCCGACACCGAGATCGCCGCCGCGTCGCTGGTGGTCCAGGTCGCCAGCTCGGTCACGTCCGCGGTGCTGGCGTCACTGTACGTGCCGGTGGCGACGAGCTGCTTGGTGGTGCCCCAGGCCAGGTCGACCGCCTCGCTGATGGTGATGGACATCAGCGCGCGCACGGTCAGGCTGGCGGTCCCGGAGATGCCGTCCTGCGCGGCGGTGATCGTCGCGGTGCCGGCGCCCACGCCGGTGGCCAGGCCCCCGGCGGCCACGGTGGCGACCGCGGTGTCAGACGACGTCCAGGTGGCGCTGTTGGTGACGTCCGCGGTGGACGCATCCGACAGCGTGGCGGTGGCGGTGAACTGCTGGGTGGCGCCTGCGTCGATGGCCGCGGTGGCCGGGGCCACCGCGATCGACACGATGGTGGGGGCCAGCACGTTGACCGTGGCCGTGCCGGAGATCGCGCCGAGGGTCGCCGTGATGGTCACGGTGCTCTGCGCCAGCGCGGTCACCACGCCGCGCGTGCCGTCGGTGTTGGACACGGTCGCGCCCGCCTCGTTGGAGGACGACCACACCACCGCGTTGGTCAGATCCTGCGAGGTCCCGTTGCTGTACGACCCGGTCGCGGTCAGCGCGAGCGTGAGGCCCACCGGCAGATCGCCGCTGGCTGGCGTCACCGCGATCGACTGCAGGACCACCGCCACCACCGTCAGCGAGGCGGTGCCGCTCACGGCGCCCATGGTCGCCGTGATCGTCACGTCACCAGCCGAGATCGCGGTGGCCAGGCCGCGCGAGCCGGCGGCGTTGGAGATCTGAGCCATCGCGATGTCGCTCGACGACCAGGTCACCTGATCCGTCAGGTCCTGCGTGCTGTTGTCGCTGTAGGTGCCGGTGGCGGTGTACTGCCGCGTCGCGCCCTCGAAGATCGAGGCCGTGGCCGGCGTCACCGCGATCGACTGCAGGACCACCGCCACCACCGTCAGCGAGGCGGTGCCGCTCACCGCGCCCATGGTCGCCGTGATGGTCACGTTGCCGGCCGAGATCCCGGTGGCCAGGCCGTGCGAGCCGGCAGCGTTGGAGATCTGCGCCATCGCCGTGTCACTCGACGACCAGGTCACCTGATCGGTCAGATCCAGCGTGCTGTTGTCGCTGTAGGTGCCGGTGGCGGTGTACTGCTGCGTCGAGCCCTCCGAGATGGAGGCGGTGGCGGGCGCCACCGCGATCGAGTTCAGCGTCGCCGCGGTGACCGTGCCCGCCGAGGTGCCGGTGACGCCCGAGAGCGTGGCGCTGATGGTGACCGCGCCCGCGGCCAGCGCGGTGACCAGGCCGCGTGAACCGTCGGCGTTGGACACCGCCGCGCGGCTCGCGTTGCTGGACGACCAGGTGACCTGGGTGGTGACATCTTGCGTCGAGGTGTCCGAGTAGGTGGCGGTGGCTGTGAGCTGCTGGGTGGTGCCCAGCGCCACGGTGAAGGTCGCCGGGGTGACCGCGATCGAGTCCACCACCGCCGCCGTCACCGTGAGGTTGGTGGTGCCGCTGATGGTGCCCATCGTCGCCGTGATGGTGACGGTGCCCAGCGCGATCGCGGTGGCCAGGCCGCGCGTACCATCGGCGTTCGAGATCGCGGCCATCGCTGCGTCGCTGGAGGTCCAGGTCACGGCGGTGGTCAGATCCTGCGAGGTGCTATCGGAGAACAGGCCGGTGGCGGTGAACTGGCGGGTGCGGCCCCGCGGCAGCGAGGTGTTGACCGGGGTGACCTGGATGCTCTGCAGCACCGCTGCGGTGACCTCCAGCGAGGTGGTGCCCGAGACCGCGCCCATGGTGGCGGTGATCGTGGAGGTGCCCGCGGTCACGCCGGTGACCACGCGACCATTGACCGTGGCCACGGCCACGTTGCTCGACGTCCACGTGGCGGTGGCGCTGAGATCTTGCGTCGAGTTGTCGCTGTACGTGCCGGTGGCGGTCAGAGACAAGGTCAGGCCCTTGGCCACCGACGGCGTGGCCGGGGTGATGGCGATGCTCTGCAGCACCGCCGCGGTCACGGTCACCACCGATGAGCCGTTGATCGTGCCCATCGCGGCGGTGATCGTGGCGTCGCCCTCGGTCACCGCGGTCACTAGCCCCGCGGCGCTGACCGTGGCGCGAGCGGCGGCGTTGGAGGTCCAGGTCGCCATCGCGGTCAGGTTCTGCGTGGTGCCGTCGCTGAACGTGCCGGTGGCGGTCATCTGCTGGGTCAGCCCCTTGGGCACAGAGGGGTTCACCGGCGTCACCGCCAGCGAGGTCAAGACCGCGTCGGTCACGGTCACCGTGGTCATCGCCGACAGCGTGCCCATGGCGGCGCGGATGGTCGAGGTGCCCTTGGCGACACCGCGCACGGTGCCGGTCGAGTTGACGGTGGCCTTGGTGGTGTCGCTGCTCGTCCACGTCACCTGCGCGGTGACGTTGCGCGTGGTCATGTCACTGAGCATCGCGGTGGCGGTCAACGCGGTGGTCGTGCCGGCCGCCAGGCTTGGCGTGGGCGGCGTGACGGCGATGGACTCGATCACTGCATCGGCGACCACGACGGTCAGCCTCGCAGAGCCGCCGCGCATGCTGACCGTGACCTCGGTCTCCCCGACGCCAACCCCGGTGATCACCGCGCTGCCGTCGGTGGCCTCGGAGACGGTGGCGACGGCGAGGTTCGCCGAGCTCCACGACGCCAGGCGACCCGCCGGACGACCGTCGGCGGTGGCGGTGGCGGTGCCGGTCCGCCCCTTCACCAGCTCGAGCCGAGTGGGATTGACCGCCATGCGCGGCGGATCATCGCCGTCGTCGCCGCAGCCGCCTGCGATCAGCGCGAACGCGAGCGCGACGATCCAGGCGAGCGACCTGGAGAGCCTGGAGAGTTGGATGGGATGGTGAAGGAGCGACGCACGATCGCGAAAGACCATGGGCGCGATCTATCTCGGAAAGCCCCCTTACGTCTACAACCTTTCGAGAGCGCACAGAAGATCGCCTGGAATGTCACCAACCCGCCAGAACACTGACTCTTTTCGCTCTCGCGCAGGTCACGACTCAGATCGTTAGCGCCCTGACACTGACGCCTCGCTGACCGCCCGCTGGGGCGCTGCCATGGTCGATGAAGTGATCGGGTTTCCGGACAGGAATGTCGCGAAACCGCGGTAACCAAGGCAACCTCCGAGCTCCCGTCCACGTCGCCATCTTGCGCCGCAAAGTATTGCAATCAAAAGTATTTAACGAACACCGCGAGCTTGGCACCAAGGTTGCTTATTGACCCTGCATGCCCTCCATCTTCTCGCTTCGTTCTGGCCTTGCCCTCGCGGCGGCCGCCACCGCTGCCTGCAGCATGTCCGGCGCCGAGGACCCAAGTGGCGACGGTGTAGGCTTTGGTGGCGCCCAGGACATCGGCCAGTTCCGCGACATCCTGCGCCAAGGTGGCATCCCCGGCGTGGACACGCTGGACGCGACCGGCTTCTTCGCCGAGCACCAGGTCGATCTGCCACCTGCGTCCTGCCAGCAGACCTTGTGCCTCACGCCGATGCTGGCGCGCGGCACCAACTGGCTCACTCGCAAGCCGCAGACCACGCTGCAGCTCACCGTCACCACCCCGACGGATCCCGCGACGCTGCCGCGCCGCCCCCTCGATCTGGTGGTGGTCATCGATCGATCAGGCTCGATGTCCGAGGACGGACGGCTGCAGAAGGTGCAGCGCGGCCTGAGGCTGCTCGTGCAGCAGCTCCGCGCCGAGGACCGGCTGGCGCTGGTCGCGTTCGACGATCGCGTCGAGGTCAGGGCGCCGTGGGGCAGCTCGGTCGCCACGCTGACCCAGGCCATCGACAACCTGACTCCCGGTGGATCCACCAACCTCCATGGTGGCCTGCAGGCCGGCTTGCTGCTGGCGGCGTCCGCCGCCAACCCGGAGCGCGAGTCGCGCGTGCTGTTTCTCTCCGACGGGCTCGCCACCGCCGGCATCACCAGCCGGTCGGCGATCATCGAGCTCGCGGAGCGCCACGTCGCCGGGGGCATCGGTGTGTCCACCATCGGGGTGGGACGCCAGTTCGACGCCGTGCTGATGCGCTCGCTCGCGGAGCGCGGCGCCGGCAACTTCTACTTCCTCGAGGACGCGCAGGCGGTGGACGAGGTCTTCACCGAGGAGCTCAAGGTGTCCATGACCCCGCTGGCGCTCGACTTGCGCCTCCGCGTCACCTTCGGTCCGGGCTACAACCTGATGAGCGTGGCCGGGCGCCAGGGCTGGTCCGGCGGCGCCAGCGGCGGCACGCTCGCCATCCCCGCGGCGTTCGCCACCAGCCGCCAGGACGCGCCGCCCACGATGGGCCGGCGCGGCGGCGGCGGCGCGCTGTTCTTCGAGCTCAGCGAGCTGCCGGCCTTGGAGGGCGGCGTGGTCGCGAGCATCGAGCTGTCGTACCGCACCCCGGGCTCCACTGTCCGGCAGGTCCACACCGCGACCGTGCAGCCCATCGAGCCGGCGGCAGCCGATGCGCCACAGCCGGCGGTCAGCCACCCGGCCATGCAGAAGCTGGCCGCGATGTACAACCTCTATCGCGGCCTGCGCGAGGCCACGGTGGGCGCGAGCCAGTACGCGCGCTGTACGATCGGAACCTTGCGGCGCACCGCTGACGGCGCCGCGCGCTGGAACCTGACCACCGCGGACAGCGACGTCACCGCCGATCTGGTGCTCATCGAGCTCTTCATCGCCAACCTGCGCCGCGCCGGCTTCGCCGAGGCCACCGAGGCGGAGTGGAACGACAGCTACGAGCAATGCCGCGCCACACCGACGCCGTCGCCCGAGGAATATGAAGACACGCAGCACCAGCACATGGGGTGCTCGAGCGCGCGGTCAGCCGGCGGGCTCTTGCCGCTGTGGCTCGCGCTCTGGGCGCTGGGACGGCGTCGGGCCGGCAGGGCCCGCAGGACCGGCAGGGACGCCAAGTCCAGCAAGACCGCGGCACCGGCGCCGCGCTGAGCCGCGCTGCGCCGCGCCGCGCTGCGCCGCGCGACCGCGGGCTCGCTGCGTGATCTTCCGCACATCACACGCCACGAGGTCCGCTGGACTCCTGGATCCCCCAGCGCTCGTGGCGGGCGCGGCGCCGCGGACGCCCCGAAGGCCATGCGCCGAGCGTCACCTGACAGAAATTCCAAGGGACGCTCCACCCGCGCGCCGCGGTCTCAGACCAAGGCACGTGGCGATGATTCTCCGGATCCAGCGGCGCGGCGGCCATGCTATTCGTCGGAACGTGAGACGACGCGAGAATCGGGTGGTGATGAGCGTGCCGGTGGAGCTGGTGGTGGATGGCAAGCCGCTTCGCGCGATGTCCCAGGACATCTCCACCTCGGGCATGTTCGTGCGCATGACCTCGCCCTTGCCTGTGGGCACCGAGGTCGTGCTGGCGGTGACCTTGCACGAGCAGCGCCTCACCACCGAGGCCACGGTGGTCCATGTGCTCGCGGAAGCAGAGAGCCGCGCGCTAGGGAGGCGTCCGGGCATCGGCCTGCGCTTCCGAGTGGCCGGGACGCTGGACGACCTCTCGGATCCGTTTCGCACCGCCATGGCGGAGATCATCCGCGACCACCCGCAGCAGCCCACCGTCGAAGAGATCCGCATCGTGGTCGCGGACGGATCCACTCGCCTGCTCGAGCGGATGTCCACCGCGCTCGGCAACGCCGGCTTCTCGGTGGCCACCGCGTCCAACGGCATGGAGGCGCTGTCCGCGTGCCTGCGCAACGTGCCGGACGCCGTGCTGGCTGCGCGCGAGCTGCCGGTGGTCGATGGCCTCGCGCTGCTCGAGGAGATGGGCAAGTACCCGGAGCTGGCCGCGGTGCCCATCATGATCATGAGCGAGGACGCGAGCGACCTGGCCCGCCTGGCAGCGTTCCAGCATGGCGCGGTGGACTTCATCCCCAAGCCGTTCACTGCCCTGGAGGTGATCCTGCGCTCTCGCCGGGTGGTCCGCGCGGCGCGGCAAGAGACCGAGCGCGTGATGCTCCGAGGCGTCCTCACCGACCTGGGCTTGCCCTCGCTGTTCACCATGCTCGAGCACGACCGCAAGAGCGGCAACCTCATGCTGACGCGCAACGAGATCATCGCGTGGATCGCGTTCTCGCAGGGGCGCATCGTCCGCGCGCGCTGCACGTAGCCTGCCCCGGATCCGCGCAGCGTGCTGATGAGCGTGCTGGATTGGACCGACGGCTACTTCGAGCTGTCCTCCGGCGCGCCGGACGTCGCCGAGATCGACGAGTCGGTCACCCACCTCTTGCTCGAGCACGCGCGCCGACGGGATGAGGCGAGCCGCTCGTAGTCGGGCGTCGCCGCTCGTGGCCGCCGGAGCTGCAGGAGCTGCAGGAGCTGCAGGAGCTGCGCCCTGACACCCCGTGGCCGCCGGCAGGAGCGCTGCCTGCTCGATCGCCCTGGGCGCGCTGCGCCACCGCGCTGCTTTCTCGGTTGCCGGCGCCCCGATCCGCCGTAAGAAGAGCCATGACCACCTCCCGCGCTGGATATGATCTGACGCCGCTCTCGCAGGAGCGGGTCGAGGCGCTCGCCGCTGCCCTCTCGCCCGAGGAGCGTCGGGTCCTGCTGGACCACGGCACGGAGCGCCCGTTCTGCGGCACGCTGCTCGACAACCATCGAGACGGCGCCTATGTGTGTCGCCTGTGCGGCCTGCCGCTCTTTCGCTCGGACGCGAAGTTTCACTCCGGGACCGGCTGGCCCAGCTTCTTTGCCCCGTTCGATGCCGATCATGTTCGGGAGCTGACGGACGACGGCCACGGCATGCGTCGGGTCGAGATCCGCTGCGCCCGCTGTGATGGGCACCTGGGGCACGTGTTTCCCGATGGCCCGCGCCCGACGGGCCTGCGCTACTGCCTGAACTCGGCTGCGCTGGAGTTTCGCGACGCCGGAACGCCGCTGCCCTTGCGCGGCTAGCGCGCCGACGCCGCAGCCCCGAACGCCGGCTACTCGTCGTCGCAGATCGTCCCGAGCTGGCCGTAGATGCCCAGCTCGCGGTACACGAGGTAGCGGTTGTCGCCAGGATCGAGGATGGTGAGCTTCTCTTCCTTCTTGCCCTTGCGCCAGCTCGCCTTCTCGCCCTCGTTGGCCACGATGCGCAGCTCGCCGCGCTTGGTGCCATAGATCTGCCCGGCGGCGTCATCCACGATGTTGGTCATGGGCATCGCCTTCATGGCGCCCTTTTGCCCGATGAACACGCGGTGCCCCTTGCCGGTGTCGCGCAGCACGTCGACGAAGAAGTACACGCCGTTGTCGTCGCGCGCCAGGAACTTGGACATCCGCTTCCACAGCGGCTTGTGGAACGCTGCCTTGGTGAGCACGCGCTGGCTCTCGCCCGGGGTGGCGGGGGTCAGGGTCACCGGGTGCTCGCGGTTGCACTGCACCACCGCGCCGCCGTCCGCCGCGATGGTCAGGCTGCCTTGCTGCAAGTTCACCGCGCGCGGCGCCCAGATCGCGAAGTCCATCGAGCCATCCCCGGAGGAGCCGCCGCCGATGATCCGCTGCTGGTGCATGGTCTTGCCATCGCCGTAGAACACCATGCCGTCCAGGTCCACCTTGGCGGGCACGACGTAGAACTTGCCGGCCTCGCTGGTGTAGACGCGGAAGTTCGCGGCCTGGGACTTGACGTCGATGACCTCGCTGTCCTTGCCTGGGCCCTTGGTGCCCTGCGCCAGCGCGGCCTGCGTCAGACAGGCCAGGGTAACCATACACACCGAGAGTCTGAAGTTCCGTAGCATGAAGGCCTCGTGAGATTTCGGGTCGAGAAAACCAGCGGCGCGTTCGCCAGAGCCTGCTACGTATCAAACGCGCTGGCAGGAGCGGTATTCGTTTTACCGCGCGATCGCTCTGTTTTCGGTTTGCATTTTCCTTTTGTTGCAAGTCCTTGGCAGTTCAGGGCACGGCCGCCGGTGAGGTGAGGTGAGGTGAGCCCGAGGGCCCAAGACCTGGCCCGTGATTTTCAGCTCACCGCGGTCCCCGGATGGACCTTCGACATCATACGATGACCTCGACGTGAATTCTCCCAGTCGCATCCATGTGACCGTTGGCGCCGTGGTGGCCGAGACCTACAAGCTCGAGGCCTTGATCGGACGCGGTGGCATGGGCGAGGTCTATGCCGCGAGCCACTTGCGCTTGCCCGGCAAGCACGTGGCCATCAAGTTCCTGCATCCCGAGGTGTCGGACCCCGAGATCCTGGCCCGCTTCCGGCGAGAAGCAGAGATCGCCTCGCGGCTGGGCCACCCCAACATCGTCACCGTGCTGGACTTCAACAGCCTGCCGGACGGCACGCCCTATCTGGTGCTCGAATACCTGGTGGGCGAGACCCTGGCCGACGCGCTGCAACACGGGCCCTTCTCGCTGGAGCGGACCTGCGCCATCGCCCGCCAGGTGGGCTCCGCGCTGGCCGCCGCGCATCGAGCTGGGGTCGTTCATCGCGACCTCAAGCCGCAGAACATCTTCCTGGTGCCCGCCGAGATCGACGGCCGGCTTGGGGAGAACGCCAAGGTCCTCGACTTCGGCATCTCGAAGATCCGCGGCTCGCAGACGGTCAAGACCCAGGACTCCGCGCTCCTTGGAACGCCGCAATACATGGCGCCAGAGCAGGCCATGGGACAGCATGACTCCGTCGATGGCCGCACCGATATCTTCGCGCTCGGCGCCATCCTCTACGAGATGCTGACCGGCCACTCGGCGTTCGCTGGCGCGTCGATTCCGGAGGTCGTGTTCAAGGTCGTGTACGAGTCACCTCCGCCGCTGGCCGAGCGCGCGCCCGGCCTGCCCCCCTCCGTGGTGGCGGCGGTCGAGCGAGCCATGGCCAAGAAGGCCGACGACCGCTTCGCAACCACCGGCGAGCTGGTGACGGCGCTGACCGGCGTGGGCCTGGCCACGCTGCCGCCCAACTCCATGGCGGCGCCGGATCTGCGCACCCCGAGCCGCAAGGTGGACTCTGCCGCTGCGCTGGCCAAGACCATGGGCAGCGGCGATCACGCCGACGCGATGGCCGCCACCTCGGCGGGCGCGTTGCCGGCGCCGTCCTATGCGTCCACCGCTGGCCCGAGTAGCGCGGGTGGCCCGGGCGGCGCAGCGGCGGCCCCCACCTCGTACCAGCGCCCCCGCGCGTCGGTGGAGAGCCCCGCGCCCGCGGCGCTCACGGCGAGTCCGCCTGCCGCGTCGCGCTGGAAGTGGCTGGCGCTCGGCTTTGCCGCCATCGCCTCCGCCGCCGGGGCCTTCGTGCTGGTGCGGCCCGCTCCGGGGAGCCGCACCGAGGTGGCGCAACAAGACCCGGGCGCCGGCACCGGCGCGGGCCCGAGCACGCCCTCGGTGCAACCCGCGACCTTGGACGCTGGCCCGCAGCAAGCGCCCGATGCGGCTGCCGTCGACGCCGCGGCAGCCCCCAGCGACGCCGCGGCGTCGAGCCCTGGACCGGACGCCGGCGTGGCGCCCACGGCCGCGGTGGACGCGGGGCCTGCGCCGCCGTCGCGACCGCCCCAGAGACCACCGACCCGGCCCCCGTCGCGGCCGACCCCGCCTTCCCCGCCGCCCACCCCGCCAGAAGACGAGCCCGGCGAGATCGGCGAGAAGCTGGCCAAGGCCTGGAGGCACGTGGAGACGGGCAATGACCAGGCCGCCAAGACGCTGGCCAACTCCATCGTCGACGACGCGAACGCGACAGAGCGCGCCCGCCGGCAGGCCAGCCAGATCATCGTGCTCATCGCGTGCCGCGGCGAGGACCGCGAGACCGCGGTACGCGCGGCCAAGCGCGCGCGCGGCCTACGACCCAAGATCATCGCCGAGTGTCGGGCCCACGACATCGAGCTCCCGCGTCGCGGCCTGTGACGGGCCGCTCCTCGCCAGGGAGCCGCTCGCGCGCCGCCAGCGCCGGCGGCGGCGCGGGTTACGCCTTCATCTGTTGCGCGAGGTAGTTCTGCTCGCCGACCTGGCGGATCAGCTCGAGCTGCGTCTCGAGCCAGTCGGTGTGCTCCTCCTCCGCCACCAGGATCTTGGTCATCAGATCTTCACTGCCGTTGTCGCCCACCTTGCGCGCCGCCTCGATCCCCTCGTTGAGGAACTTGATGGCGCGCATCTCGAACTCCAGGTCGGCCTGGAACTGCTCCTTGACGTTCTCGCCGACCTGCAGCTTGTGATAGCGCTGCAGGTTGGGGATCCCCTCGAGGTAGAGGATGCGCGAGATGACCTCGTCGGCGTGTCGCATCTCGTCGATGGACTCGGCGCGGATCTTCGCCGCCAGCCGGTCAAAGCCCCAGTTCGCGCACATCTTCGCGTGAATGAAGTACTGGTTGATGGCGGACAGCTCGTTGGTCAAGAGCTCGTTGAGCAGCCGGATGACCTCGTCGTTTCCCTTCATGTCTCTCTCTTTCGCGCCGCAAGCGGTCGCCCGCGGCGCCTCGTCTCGGGATTTCACAGGTGCGCGCGGCTCAGGCAGAAGTCGACCAGGCGCCTGCCGCGAACGGAGAGCGCAGCGAACCTGCGCGTCAGCGAGACCTTAGCGAGACTGCCGAGCCATCGCAATCACGCGCGCCGCTGCATCCTCGGTTGCTGAGGCGCTCTCGCAGCTCCTCCACGCAGGCCCCACACCCGGTCCCCGCACCACACCGCCGGCCGATGTCCTCCACCGAGCGCGCGCCATCATCGATCACCGCGTCAATGTCGCGACAGGAGGCCGGGTGGCAGAGGCAAACCAGCATGGGGTGAAATTGAAATTACTATTCAAGTTCCCAAACGTCAAGGGCGGTTTTTCACGCGCCGGCAGGCCGGTCATCGCCGCTCACCATCCAGGCAGAACCTATGGGATCTTGGCCGGCATCGTCGGATCGCAGAGCTCGCCCCACCGCGCACACGCCCCGGCCTGGCGCTGCGTACACTCGCGGTAGAGGCCCTCGTCCGGGTGCATCCAGCACGTGCCTGGCGGCGCGCACGGCGCGGCGAACCGCTGACACCGCCCATCGACCACCTGGGTGCAGCGCTTGTAGCGGCGGTCCGAGCCATCGAGCATGCAGTCGTCGGCGGGCTGACACGGCGCGCCGAAGTGAAAGCAAGCGCCACTGCCCCCGGCCAGGCAGGCGAAGAAGCCATCGGTCCTAGCGTGATACGTACACGGCGCTGCCACGCAGGCCGCTCCGCGAGGATCAAGCAGCGACGCACGTGGCTTCCCCGGGGCCCCAAGCTCGCCCGGGACCGTCGGCAGGTGGGCCCGGCCGTCCCCAGGCGCGCTGCCCGTGCCCGCGGCGGGCTCCGGCGCCCCTGACGGCTTTGCCGCAGGCCGCGCTGGCGCCGAGCACGCAAGCGACATCAAGGCGACCCACGCCGCCACGCAGACCACCCGCCAGGCCCCGGCGCCTCGCCGGGTCACCTGTCGTCTCGTTGAGCCTGCGGCGACCGCGGCCGCCGGGCACGCACCTTGCCAAAGCTTCACGTCAGCGAGCCTAGCAAGGTTTCCCCCGGCGCTGCCACCCCCACCGTCACCGGTCACCGGCTGGCGGTCATCGGCCAGCGTGCTTGGCGGTGTACTCACTGCGCGCCTTCTGGATGTCGCTCATCATGCCCAGCACCAGCCGCGGATCAGTGAACACGTTGAGCTTGGGCGCGAGCGCCTTGGCATAGCGATCGAAGTACAGGAGCTGCTTGGTGATGAGGATGAACTCCTTGGGCATCTTCATGCGATGGCGGGTCGCCACGCGCTGGATGCCGGGCAGGAGCTCGGCGTAGTTGACCTCGCCAAAGGACAAGGTCAGGAGCGGCCGATAGGTCTCGCCGAGGTCGGCGGCGAACTTCTCCACGTCGAGCGCCGGGGGCGCGCCGGACATCTCGACGATCACCTCCGCCAGCTTGCGATAGTTGCCGGTCGAGAAGGCGATCATGTAGTCGGTGACCTGCCAGCGCTCCTTCTCTCCGAAGCGGCCGACGATGCCGAAATCAAGAAACCCGATGTCCTCGTCATCGAGGATCATCAGGTTGCCGGCGTGGACGTCGCCGTGGAAGAACCCGTAGAACACCACGCACTGAAACCAGGCCCGCAGGCCGGACACCAGCGTGAGCTCGCCATCGATGCCCCGCGCCCGGATGTCGTCGTAGCGATCGACGCGCAGGCCCGAGAACCGCTCCATCACCAGCACCCGGGCGGTGGTCAGCTCGTGATGAGGGACCGGGGCGCGGATGTTCTTGTGCCCGAGCTCCCGCATGATCTCGTTGAAGCGATCGAGGTTGGCCGCCTCCTTGGTGAAGTCCAGCTCCTCGGCCAGGGTCTTGGAGAAGTCCTCCACCACCCCGACCGGGTTCGCCAGCTCCGCGCCGCGCCGCAGCCTGGCCAGCGCCCGGGCCAGGAAGCGCAAGATCTTCATGTCGGCGCGCGTGCGCTCGGCGATGCCGGGGCGCTGCACCTTGACCACCACCTTGGTGCCATCACGAAGCTCGGCGCCATGCACCTGCGCGATCGACGCCGAGGCCAGCGGCGTCTCCTCGATCTGCAAGAGCTGCTGGGCGCGCTCTGCCCCCAGCTCCTCATCCAGGATGTCCCGGACCTCGGCGAACGTGAACGGACGCACCCGGTCGAGGACCTTCTGGAACTCCTTGACGTATGGATCCGGAAACATCCCCGAGGACGAGGCGATGATCTGCCCGAGCTTGATGAACGTGGGCCCCATGTCCTCGAAGAACAAGCGCAGGACCTGCGGTCGGGAAAGCGGCTCGTAGGGCACGCCGCGCGTGAGCAAGATCGCGCGCCGCAGGCCGATGCGGTCTGCCAGCCACAGCCCCAGGTACTTGGCCACGTGCGCGGAGAACGCCAGGACCCTCCGCGGCACCGGCAGGGCTAACAGCAGGAGGAGGCTGGCAACGAGGACCGCGAGCAGGACCGCCCAGGACATGGCGAAATGCTACACCCGGCCCGCTCCCGCCGCCGCGCGCCATGAACGATTTGCCAAATGGCGGGGTCCGCTATACTGGCGGCCGATGGCTCGCCCGATGTTCATGGTCCTGGGACTGGTGACGGCAACGATGACCGCGCTGCCCGCCTGCGATGACTTCGCGCCCCCGGTGGAGCTGACGGCGCCGGTGGTGGTTGGCGTCGTCGCCGAGCCGCCCGTGGTCGCCCCTGGTGCGCGCACCAGGCTGACGCCGCTCATCGCCACGCCGGACGGACCTGTGAGCGGCCCGGCGTCCGCCATCTCGGCCACCTGGACGCTGACCGAGACCCTGCCCGGCGTCGCGCCCTTTGGCGAGCTCATCCCCAACGCCGACGGCAGCGCGTTCTACCAGGCGCCGATGACCCTGCCGACCTTGCCCCCCAACGCGCTCCCGCTCGACTCGGTGCAGCTCGACGTGGTGCTCGACGGACGCAAGACCTCCGTCCTCAAGGCCGTGCTGGTCGCGTCGCTGCCCACCGCGAACCCGGAGATCGCCTCGCTGACCGCGGACGGGATCGCCGTGGCCGACACCCTGGAGCTGGCGGTGGGCACCCCTGCTGAGCTGAGCGTCAGCACGGCGCCCGCGGCCACCGACCGCGCCCGCTACGCCTGGTACACCTCGGTGGGAACCATCGAGCAGTATCAATCGAGCCCCTGCACGCTGGTGGCCGAGAGCCCAGGCTCCGGCTGGCTCTACGTCGTGGTGCGAGACGGTCAGCTTGGCGTGACCTGGCGCGCCGTTCCCCTCGTCGTGCGCTGACCACGAGTGCGCTCACCGCGGCGCTCACCGCGGCGGCGCAGAGAACGTCGACGCCTGGCGGCAAGTGCTAGCACTACTGCGTCAGTCCACCATCGGCTGCGACCGTCGCGGCGCGGGCACCTCGCGACGTACGTCCGGTGCTCCGCTCCTCGTGTGGAACCACCACACTCGTCGCTGCGCTCCGGGCGTGCGCCGCGATCTGCCTCCCGCCGCTTGGTCTCGCTCGACGTTGCACTGACGCAGGAGTGCTAGGCTGCGCGCGTGATCACCTCTGTTTCTGCCGGGGCCCTGACCGTCCGTGGGGTCTCTGTGGGCGGCGTCTACACCGCGCTGGCGGTGCCTGAGCTCTCGCTGGGCTTCGATGTCGGCATGCCGCTGCGCTCGCTCGCTGGCATCGACACCCTGCTCTTGTCGCACGCCCACGCCGACCACGTCGGTGCGCTCGGCGCCTTCCTTGGCCTGCGCGCCCTGCATGGCAGGACCACGCCGCTGCGCGTGGTGCTGCCCGCGGAGACCGCGGCGCCGCTGCAGAACGCGCTGGCCGCGCTCAGCGAGCTGCAGCGCTGGCCGCTCGAGATCGCCCCCGTCCCCATGCACGGCGGCGATCGCGTGGCGCTGCGCGGAGACCTGGAGGTCCGGGCCTACAAGACGTTCCATCCGGTGCCTTCGCTGGCGTACCTGCTGGTGCGCAAGGTGGCCAAGCTGCGGCCGGAGCTGCACGGGCTGCCCGGCCCCGAGATCGCGCGCCGGCGCAAGGCAGGAGAGGACATCAACCACTACGAAGACCGGCCGGTGCTGGCCTACGTCACCGACACGCTGGTGACGATCTATGATCACCACCCGGAGCTGCTGCGCTGCCCGGTGCTCATCACCGAATGCACGTTCCTCGACGAGCGCAAGTCCCTGGCCGCGGCGCGCGCGGGCTGCCACATCCACCTCGATGAGCTGCTGGAGCGCGCCCATCTGCTGCAATCCGAGCACATCGTGCTGATGCACTTCTCGCAGCTCTATTCGCCCAGAGAGATCCCAGGCATCCTCGATCGTCGGATACCGCCCGCGCTGCGCGCGAAGGTGATCCCGTTCGCGCCGGCCGCGGAGGGCTGGCCCGGGTAGGCCCGGCTCGCTCAGGCGAGCGCTCAGGCGCCTTGACCGGTTCCAGGATCTATCCATCCCACCCCGTTCTTTGCACGAGGCGCCCCATGCGACGATGGCGAACCTGGCTTTGGAGATGGCTCGGCGGCGGAGCGCGGCAGGCGGCGCAGGCGGCGCAGGGCCGGCCACCGCCAGCCGCGAGCGACCAGCGCGCCGACGAGGCCCAAGCGCATCTCGACGCCGAGCCCGCCGCGGTGACCGCGGTCACCGGCGATGAGCTCGACCTCCACACCTTCGCCCCGCGCGAGGTGGCCGAGGTGGTCACCGAGTACGTTCGGTGGGCAGCCGAGACTGGCGTGGCGCGCGTGCGCATCATCCACGGCAAGGGCAAGGGCACGCTGCGACGGCTCGTGCATGCCACCCTGGCGCGCGATCCCCACGTGCTCGAGTACGGCCTGTGCGACGAACGCAGCGGGAGCTGGGGCGCGACCTGGGCGCGCCTTGCCGCTGCGCCAAGCGGCGCGGCCGAGAAACGCGGTATCGTGGCGCCGTGACGGCTCACGAGCTCTGGAAGCGTCGGCTTGGTCCTCTGTGGGGGGCCGCGGTCGCGCTGACCTCGTCATCCGTGTTCGCCCTGCCGGCGCTCGACGGCCGCGACGATTCGCCTGGCGCCTCGTGGCTGGTCGGCGTGGGCGTGGCGCTTGGACTCGCGGGCTACGCGGTGGCGGCGGCGGCGACGGCGGCGGGCGTGCCGTCCTCGGTCGGCGCCACGCTTGGCCTCCTGGCCATGATCTTCGCCAGCGGCGCCTGCGTCGAGCGGGCCACGGCAGCGCTCCTGACCGGCGCCGCGGACTCTGCGACCGCGACCACCGCGGTGGCAGGGAGCTTGCTCATGCGGGCGCAGCTCCTCGCGGCGTTGCCGCCGTCGCAGTGGTTGTGGGCGTTCCCGGCGGCGTGCGTCACCGGACGGTGGGCCGCGGCTTTCCTGCAGGGCATCGGAGATCCGATCCTCGATCCGCCTGCCCGCTCGCTGGTGTGCGCCGCTCCGCCGGCGTGGGAGCTGGCCGCCTTGACCGCGGCGCTCGCGGTGACCGGGGCTCTGGCGCTTGGCCCCCGCATGTTGCTGGCCCTGGGCGCGGCCGCCGCCGTCGCCTTTGGCCTGGGGCTCTGGGCGCAGCGTCGACGCGGTGGGCTCGACGCCGAGGTGGTCGGCGCCGCGGCGCTCGGCGGTGAAGGCCTGGCGCTGCTGGTGCTGGCCGCGGCGTGACTCTGATACGGTCAGCGCATGTCGCAAGCGCAGCGGCCTCAGCCCGCTTCGAAGCCCTCCGCCCCACGGGAGCCCAAAGACCGGTACCACGTCGTGCTGTTGCCAGGAGACGGCATCGGCGTGGAGGTCGCGGGCGACGCCAGAGCGCTCCTCGATGCGCTCGCCGCGCCGCTGGGCGTGCAGTTCGAGCTGGAGGAGATCCCCTGCGGCGGGCGCTTCTTCTTGGAGCACGGGCAACGGGACTGGCCCGAGGACGCGCAGGAGCGCTGCCGAGCCGCCGACGTGGTCCTCCTGGGCGCCGTGGGCTGGGCTGGACCTGACGGCTCGCCGGTGACGCTGCCCGACGGCAAGATGGCCGGCTGGTCGCCGGTCATCGGGAACCGCCTCCGCCTCGATCTCTACGCCAACGTGCGCCCGGTGCGCTGCCTGCCGGGCACTCGCCACGCCATCTCCGGAAAGTCCTCGCCGGTCTGGACCTCGGACAAGGTCGACATGGTGATCGTTCGCGAGAACACGGAGGGCCTCTACTCGGGGGAAGGCGAGCGCGCCGCCGACGGCTCGCGGGCCACCGACGTCCGGGTGATCACCCGCCACGCCTCCGAGCGCGTCATCCGCCGCGCGTTCGAGCTGTCGATGCAGCGCGGGCGTGGCGCGCCCGCCGATGGCAAGAAGCGCGTCACCTGCATCGTCAAGCACAACGTGCTCTATGGCTGCAAGCTCTTCCTCGAGGTGTTCCGCGAGGTGGCCAAGGAGTTTCCGGAGGTGGAGCCCGACGTGGCCATCGTCGATGCGTTCGCGATGTTCGTGCTGTTCCAGCCGAGAGCGCTACGACGTGCGTCACCACCAACATGTTCGGCGACATCCTCACCGACCTCGCCTCGGTGTTGCAGGGCGGCATGGGCATGGCGGTGGGCTGCAATATCGGCGATGACCACGCCATGTTCGAGCCGATCCATGGCTCCGCGCCACCGCTGGCCGGAAAGGACCGCGCCAACCCCATGGCGATGTTGCTGGCCACCGGCGAGGCGCTGGCCTGGCTCGGTCGCCGAACCGGCGACGAGCGCCTGCAGCGCGGCGCGACGGCCATCGAGCGCGCGGTGGCGCTCATCGTCGAGCGCGGCGCGCCGCTCACCGCAGACCTCGCAGGCCCCCAGGGCGCAGCGCCAAGGTCAGAGGTGGCCCGCGCCGTGTGCAACGAAACGCTGGCCTACCTCGCGCGGGTCAGATAGCGCGCTCGTTCACGCCTCTACCACGCATAACAGAAGCAGCGAGGCTGCTTCTGTGTGGTGCCGGGGGTCGGACTCGAACCGACACTCCCGCGAGGGAAGGGGCTTTTGAGACCCCCGAGTCTACCATTTCTCCACCCCGGCACGGTGAACCGCTAGGTCCACGCATCATACTGACGCCGCTGCACAAGAAAAGCTTCGCAGCGTCCTTTTATCCAGCCTGTGGGGTCACTTCGGGGCGGCGCACGGATTGGCCGCACCCTCGGCCGCGGGGGCCGGGGTCGCCGGGGTCGCCGCGCCGTACGTGGTGCCGCCATAGGTGGCGCCGCCGGTGGCCGCCGGAGCCGGAGCAGGATCTGCCGCCGGCTTGGCCTTGCCGCCACATGCCGCGAGCGCCGCGGTCGCCAGTGCTGCAATGATGATCTTCTTCATGGTCCTTCTTCTTTCGTTCGCTAGATCGTGAACAGGTTACAACTCTGCCAGCGCGCCCTCGAGCTCTCCTCGAGCATGCGCGTTGCCAATCTGGGATGCGTGCTCGATGCCGGTGCGAAACACGTCCGCGGCGTCGTCACGTCGGCCGAGCGCGACCAGCGTCTGTCCAGCCATCAGATAGGCCGGGACGTACGCGGGGAACTCTGCCAGCAGCGTCTCGAAGGCCTGCCAGGCGGCAGGGAGATCGCCGCGAGCACGAAGCTCCATGGCCAGGCCGTAGCGAGGGAACGGATCGCGCGGCGAGCGGGCGATGAAGCTCTGAAAGGTCGCGACGCGGTCCATTCTGCACCTCCTGAACGTCAGACGGGCTCCGTGCTTACACGACCCGGGGCACGGCGACAACCCACCTCCCAACCGCGTGCTACAACCCGCAGATCCCGTGCAGCGCCCGTTTCATCGCATCCTTGGCGTAAACCTCGGCGGCATCCGAGGCAAGACCACCGCGATCGCGGAGCTGGCCGTGCATCAGCCCGGGGTCATGGTCACCCGGGTCGCGCTCCGCGATGGGGAGAACCCGTGGACCGACGACACCCTCGCCGGTCACCTCTTGGCGCAGGACCCCGCCGCCACGCTCCTTGCCATCGACGCGCCGCTGACCCACCACGCCTGTGGCCGCTGCACGCGCCCCACCTGCCCGGGCATGATGATCTGTGACGACCCTGCGGTGGTGTGGCTGCGCTCCACAGGTCACGCCGCGGCGTCTGGCCAGGCCTTGCGCCGCGCCGGCACCGCCGCGCCCCCCGCACTCGCTCGCCGTCCACCCCGCGGATCAGGTCGCGCGCGCGCGCCTGGTGCCCTACGCCCACCGGGCAACGGATGTCTCGCTGGTGGAGGAAGGGCTGTGGCCCGTGAGCCGTTTGGGCAGCGCCAACTCCCCGGTCGCGGCCCGCGCCCGCCACCTGGCGCGGCGCCTGGCGTCCTCGGGGTTTGCCCTGCACCAGAACCTGCTCGAGGTCTCTCCGGTCGCCACCATCACGGCGTTGTTTGGCGCGCGCAAGGCGCGCGGGCACAAGCGAGACGCCGACCCGTGGCGCACCCGCGCAGAGATCCTGGCCGAGCTCACGGACGTCACCTTCGCGCCCTCGAGCCGCCTGGCGCGCGAGGACGTGCTGCGCAACGATCACTGCTTCGACGCGCTCATCTCCGCGTACACCGCGTATCTCTGGGCGCGCGAGGGCTGGCGGCTCCCCGAGCGCGACGCGGAGGTGTTCCGGGAAGACGGCTGGATCTGGGCGCCGCCGGTCAAGCGCTAGCGCGCACGCTTGGCTAGCTGCTGGGAGGAAACACGGGCGTCACGGCGTCGCGCTCGCCTTCACGGTGGTCCTGGGGACCGTCGGGCCCGGCGAGGTCGTCGCCAGCGTCGCTGCCATACGCCCCGTCGTCGCGCCCCGAGGCCACCGCGGCCTCAGTGGCGCGGTGACGAAGGAACTCCAGAAAGGCGATCACGGTGGGCAGCTCGATGGCCTGGATGGTCTCGATGAGCTCGCGGGCGGTGCGGCGCAGCGACTCGCCTGGCGCCTCCGTTCCATGCACCACGGGCCGGCCCACCAGCGGTAGCTCGGCTGGCGGGGTCACCACGCCCCACGGTGGCTCGTTGCTGGCGTGGATATCATGCTGCTCCAGCCAGTTCTGGATGTGCCAGTGCAGCAGATCTGCGCGGTACGAGAACCAGCGCTCGCGCTCCGCCGGGTAGGTCAAGAGGACGTCTTTGAAGCGGCGGAAGGCGCCCTTGCCGTCGATGGAGATGATGAGCCGCTCGCGCAGCGGCTCATCGCTGACCGAGCCGACGAAGCGCTCCATCCAGCGATACTGTTCCCGCGACGAGGCCGGCTCGACGCGCAGGAAGTTGCGGATCGACTCGGCCACATGCTGACGCTGCAGCACCGCTTCCGGGTCGCCATCGACGATGGTCAGCACTCGCCCCGTCGTCAGATCCAGGTAGCTATCGCTGTCGGGGGAGTTGCGCTCCACCGCGAGCTCCAGCGCATCCCAGTCCAGCTCGATGCGGATCGGGCCTCGGGGAACGGCGGCTTGAGGCGAAGATCGCAGGGACATGGCGGCAGGCGGGTCCAGAAAGCTGTAGGACTTAAGGGTAGTTTCGCTTGGTCCGCAATTCAAGGGCCCACCGTCCCCTTGACACCGGTTACCGGTCGAGTAGGTTCACAAGCTCGCCGGGCCGACTGCGGCCCGAGGTACCTGTAGCCAAAGGGATCCCCCAAGATGGCACGTGTCACAGTTGAAGATTGTCTCGAGAAAGTTCCCAACCGCTTTGCCCTGGTGGTGCTAGCCGCTGAACGCGCGCGCCAGCTCTCGCGCGGCGCCACGGCTGGCGTCGAATGCGACAACAAGCCCGCGGTGGCTTCCCTACGCGAGATCGCCGCCGGGTTGGTGGAGTTCCGCGAGGACGTGCAGCAGACGGTGGCCGACTACATCAACGAGCGGCGCAAAGCCGGTTTCATGTGAGCTGACGAGGCGTTGACGCTGGCCGGGACTATCCCAACGAAGGTCCGGCCGTCCGCGCCACCGTCGCCCGCCGCGCGCGCGCGACCGTCTCTCGCACCACCTCCGGCCAGCCAACGCTGGCCGCAAGGAACGGATCGATCGCAGGTTCGGCGGTCGCCCTGCTCCGCGCACCAGCGCGGTGACCAGCACATCTGGCCGCGCCGGCAGGTACCTTGCTCCGCGCCGGTTGCGCGGGGACCGGCAACAACGTCTCGACCTCGAACCACGCCGCGTTCTGTGGCGCGACGCCCTGGTCCAGGGACGCCGCTGCCATCGCCAGCGCCGGCAGCGCGACGCCCAGGTCGACCTGGCCCAGCGCCATCAGCTCCAGGCAGCGCTCCATCGCGCACACCAGCCCCAGCGTCCAGTCTTTGGCCGCGAGCGCGAGGTGGAGCTCCAGCTCCAGCGCCAGCGCGCGTGCAGCGCCTAGCTGCGCCAGCGAGCACTCCGGGGCCGTCTGCACCAGCAGCAGGAGCTGCGCCTCGAAGTCGCGCCGCGCCTCCTCGAGGGTCCCAGCGGGCGGCGGCGCCATCGCGTCGACTCCTACGACCTCGCCGCGATCACGAACTTGAGGTAGTTGCCCTCGGGGAACCCCGGCACCGTCGGGAAGTCTGCCGGCAAGCCGCGTCGGTCGATGATGCGGAGCTGGGTCTGCGCCAAGAGGGCGCCCTCGGCCAGCGCCTGCTCGTACTCCAGCGCGTTGAGCTTGTGCGTGGACGACGCGGCCACCAGGAGCCCCTGCGGGGCCAGCACTTCGATGCACGCGCCCACCAGCTCCGAGTAGTCCCGAGTGGCGCTCCACGGCTTGCCGCCGCGCGCCGCCGCGCTGGCGAAGGCCGGCGGATCGATGACCACCATGTCGAAGGTGCGCTTGCGCTCCACGAAGCGCGCCAGCACCTTGAGCGCATCTCCAACGATGAGCTCGGGCTTCTCGGGATCAAAGCCCGAGGCGGCGAAGTTGCGCCTGGCCCGCGCGTGCGCCTTGGCCGCCACATCGACCGCGCAGATCGAGGTGGCCCCGCCGGCGTGGGCGGCCACCGAGATCGCGCCGGTGTAGCTAAACAGGTTCAAGACGCTGCGCCCGCGCGCCCACTGCCGCACCGCTCTGCGGCCCTCGCGCAGATCCATGAACAGCCCGGTGGAGAGCGGCGCGGTGACATCGACGATGAACTTCAGATCGTCTTCCGCGACCTCCAGCTCGACCGGCGCGGGCACGCCGCGCACCAGCTCCGCCGCGGCCTGGCGCGGCGCCTCGCCGGCCAGCGACCGAAATCGACGCTGCTCGTAGATGCCCTTGGGCGCGAGCTGGTCCATCAGCGCCTGGTAGAGCCCGTCGCGCAGCGGCATCACCGCCGACGAGTAGAGCTGCACGACCAGGTAGTCCTGGTACTTGTCCACCACGATGCCGGAGAGGCCGTCCCCTTCTGCATTGATGAGGCGCGTGGTCTCCATCAGCTCGCCGAAGATCCGGCGCCGCAACGCCACCGCGGTGCGCACCCGCTCGGCGACCATCGCGGCGTCGATCACGCCCTGGGCCCGGCGGGTGAACACCCGCACCGCGATCACGCTGTCGGCGTCGTAGAGGCCCTTGCCCACCAGCTCGCCATCCACGTCGATCAGATCGATGACCGTCCCGGGTTCGACGACGAGCGGGCGCGGCCCGAGGGCTTCGCGAAAGACCCAAGGGTGACCGGCGCGGATGTGGCGAGCCACGTCGACGGGCAACCTCACGGTGTTGCGCCGGACGATAGGGGCATCGCGCAGCGGCCGACGCCGTGGAGGTCGAGGCGACTTGTCCATGGGGCGCGGATACTACTCCGTTCGGTCGCAAGCGAAAGAGAAGCGAGCCAGTTTGAGACCTTACACACCGCCTCCGGCCCGAAAAACTCCGTGAGCGTCTGGCATCGGTCGTCGTTCAAACGCGCCGGTCGACCTCGCCGGCGCAGCCGTGCCCCGCGCCGCGCCTCCCGGTCGATGCCATCAGCAGACCTCGGAGCGCCCCTACATGGGAACACCTACTCGGTCGATCTGCTCGTAAGTTGGCGATCCGCCGTTTGACTCCTGACGAAGCGGCGGGCTACGCTGCTACAACGTTGGCTTTCCAAGGAGATGGGCGCACATGAGCCGCATTGGTGAGCTGCTGGTTCGCGAGAAGATGCTGTCGATCCAGCAGCTCCAGCAGGCTCAAGACGAAGCAAAGCGAACCGGCCGCCGGCTCGGCGCCACCCTGGCGCGGCTGGGATTTGTCCGGGACCAGGAGCTAACCCAGTTCGTAGCCCGGCAATACAGCTTGCCGGCCATCAACCTCGGAGACCTCGACATCGAGCCGGCTGTGCTGGGCCTGGTGAAGCGGGATGTCTGCGAGAAGCATCAGGTAATCCCCATCCGCCGCCACGGCTCGACGCTGGTCGTCGCGATGGCGGATCCGTCCAACATCTACGCCATCGACGAGCTGAAGTTCCTCACCCAGTACAACGTGGAGCCGGTGGTGGCCTCGGAGACCGCCATCGAGGCCGCGCTGTCGAGGTACTACGACAAGGGTCCGGACCTGGACTCGATGATCGGCGAGTTCGACGAGGACAACGTCGACTACGCCTCCACCTCGGACGAGAACGTCAACGTCGTCGACCTGGAGAACCAGGCCGGCGAGGCGCCGGTGGTCCGCCTGTGCAACGGCATCTTGATCTCGGCGATCAAGAAGAAGGCCTCGGACATCCACGTCGAGCCGTACGAGAAGACCTTCCGCGTCCGCTTCCGCATCGACGGGATCTTGCAGGAGGAGATGCGGCCGCCGCTCAAGCTGCGCAACGCCATCACCTCGCGCCTCAAGATCATGGCCTCGCTGGACATCGCCGAGCGACGGCTGCCGCAGGACGGCCGCATCAAGCTCAAGCTCGGCAAGGGCAAGGAGATGGACTTCCGCGTCTCGGTCTTGCCGACGCTGTTCGGCGAGAAGATCGTCATGCGTCTCCTCGACAAGTCGAACCTGCAGCTCGACATGACCAAGCTCGGCTTCGACACCAAGCCGCTGACGGACTTCAAGACCGCGATCAAGAAGCCCTACGGCATGGTCCTCGTCACTGGCCCGACGGGCTCCGGCAAGACCACCACGCTGTACTCCGCGCTGTCCGAGCTGAACACGATCGATCGCAACATCTCCACCGCCGAGGATCCCGTGGAGTTCAACCTCCCGGGCATCAATCAGGTGCAGATGCACGAGGACATCGGCCTGAACTTCGCGTCGGCGCTGCGCGCGTTCCTGCGCCAGGACCCGGACATCATCATGGTCGGCGAGATCCGCGACTTCGAGACCGCCGAGATCGGCGTCAAGGCCGCGCTCACCGGCCACCTGGTGCTCTCCACGCTGCACACCAACGACGCCCCTTCCACGGTCTCGCGCCTGCTCAACATGGGCATCGAGCCGTTCCTGGTGACGGCCTCCGTCAACCTGGTGGTGGCGCAGCGCCTGTCGCGCCGCATCTGCGCAGCCTGCAAGGAACCCGCGGAGAAACACCCAGAGGCGCTGGCCAAGCTGGGGATGACCGAAGAACAGATCCACACCGCGGTCATCCAGCACGGCCGCGGCTGCAACATCTGCAACAATACCGGGTACAAGGGCCGAGTCGCCCTCTACGAGGTGATGCCGTTTACCGACCCGCTCAAAGAGTTGGTTTTACAAGGTGCGTCTGCGGCCGAGATCAAGACTGAGATGATCCGCGGCGGGGTGCAGAGCCTGCGTATGGCAGGTATCGCCAAGATTCTCGAGGGCGTCACCACGCCAGAAGAGGTGCTGCGGACAACCGTTGAGGACTAGACACCATGGCCGGGTTGACCCTGCAGGCGCTTCTCAAGACGATGGTCGACAAGGGAGGCTCCGACCTCCACGTCACCGCAGGCTCCCCCCCTCGCCTCCGCATCGACAATGAGCTGGTCCGGCTCCAGACCGACGTGCTGAGCCCGGTCGATACCAAGCAGCTCTGTTACTCGGTGATGAACGACGCCCAGAAGCTGCGATTCGAGGAGGACCTCGAGATCGACTTCTCCTTCGGGATCCGCAACATGGCGCGCTTCCGCGCCAACGTGTACATGCAGCAGACCTGCGTGGCAGGCGCCTTTCGCCTGGTGCCCTACACGGTCCGCCCGCTGGAGGATCTAGGCGTCCCACCCGTATGTCTGGAGTTGTGTGAACGCCCGCGCGGGCTGGTCCTGGTCACCGGGCCCACCGGCTCAGGCAAGTCCACGACCCTGGCTTCGATGATCGACCGCATCAACCGCAAGAGCCGCGGCCACATCGTCACCGTCGAAGATCCCATCGAGTTCCAGCACCAGCACCAGGGCTGCCTGGTCAACCAGCGAGAGATCGGGCGCGACAGCCAGTCGTTTCAGCGCGCGCTCAAGTACATCCTGCGACAGGATCCCGATGTCGTCCTCATCGGCGAGATGCGAGATCTGGAGACCATCGAGGCGGCGCTCAGCATCGCCGAGACCGGACACCTGGCGTTCGCCTCGCTGCACACCAACAGCGCAATTCAGAGCATCAACCGCATCATCGACGTCTTTCCTTCTCACCAGCAATCTCAGGTGCGCGCCGTGCTATCGTTCGTCCTGGAGGGGGTGATCTGCCAGACCCTCCTACCCAAAGCCTCCGGCACCGGGCGAGTGCTCGCCGCCGAGGTGATGGTCCCAAACCCCGCCATCCGGAACCTCATCCGCGAGGACAAGGTCCACCAGATCTACTCCCAGATGCAGATCGGCCAGGGCAAGTACGGCATGCAGACCATGAACCAATCGCTGCTGGAGCTCTACCTCAAGCGACAGATCACGCTCGAGCAGGCCATGGCCAGCACCAGCGAGCACGAGGAGCTACGGACGATGGTGGCCAACGCTGCGGCGGGAGTCCCAGCACAACGAAAGTGATCCGGACCCCGCCAGCGCAAGCTGGGCGCGTCCGCTTCCCCGGCAAACGGAGACGACCATGGCCAAGTTCAACTGGGAGGCAACCACACGCAACGGCGAGCGGCGCCGTGGCGTGATCGAGGCGGCAGACGCGACCGCGGTGGAGAACCGGCTCCGCAACGAGGGCATGACCGTGACGCGGGTCCGGCGCGCGGCGCGCGAGATCAACATCACGTTTGGATCGGGCGTCAGCCCCAAAGATCTACAGATCTTCACGCGGCAGCTCGCCACCATGATCGACGCCGGCTTGCCCCTCGTGCAGTGCCTGGACATCCTCGCCACCCAGACCCCCAACCGCGTGTTCGGAAAGACCTTGGCGCAGGTCAAGAACTCGGTGGAGCAAGGCGCCACCTTCTCGGAGTCGCTGCGCCGCCACCCCAAGATCTTCGACGACCTGTTCGTCAACCTGGTGGCCGCCGGCGAAGTCGGCGGCATCCTCGACGCGATCCTCGAGCGGCTGGCCACGTACATCGAGAAGGCGGTCAAGCTCAAGGCGCAGCTCAAGAGCGCGCTGGTCTATCCGGTGGGCATCCTGGTCGTCGCCATCGGCGTCATCGCGGTGATGCTGGTGAAGGTCATCCCGACGTTCGAGAAGATGTATTCGGACTTCGGCAACGCCGAGCTGCCGGCGGCCACCCAGTTCGTCATCAACATCTCGCACGGCTTCACCGAGCGCTGGTACATCCCGGTCGGGCTCTTGGCCCTGATCTTCTTCGGTGGCGGCGCGCTGCGGCGCACCGAGAAGGGCAAGCTGACGTTCGACGCGGTGATGCTCCGCATTCCGGTCATCGGCCCCACCCTGCGCAAGATCGTCGTCGCCCGCTTCACGCGGACCCTGGGCACCCTGCTCGCCGCCGGCGTGCCCATCCTCGACGCGCTCGATATCTGCGCGCGCACCGCCGGCAACACGGTGGTCACGCGCGGCATCTTGCGGGCCCGAGAGAAGATCTCGGAAGGTCACGACATGGCCGGGCCGCTCACCGAGTCGCGCGTGTTCCCGCCCATGGTCGTGCAGATGATCGGGGTCGGCGAGCAGACCGGCGCCATGGAGACCATGCTGCAGAAGATCGCGGACTTCTACGAAGAAGAGGTGGACTCCGCGGTGTCCGCCATGACCTCGCTCATCGAGCCGATCATGATGGCGTTCCTTGGCGTCGTGGTCGGTGGCCTCATCATCGCGATGTACCTGCCGATCTTCAAGCTCGCCGGCAACATCAACGGCTGACCGTGGCCGAGCCGAGCCAGGGTCCCGCAGGCCCCGAAGCCATCGACTTGATTGCCAGCCCCGGCGGCCCTGCCGGCCCCGGCAGCCTCGGCGAACCGGCTAGCCTCGGCAGCCCCGGCGAACCGGCCAGCCCCGGCAGCCTCGGCGAACCTGCTAGCCCCGGCGAACCGGCCAGCCCCGGCAGCCTCGGCGGCGAACCTGCGGCGCCCGCCGCCGCGCCCACGACCCCGCCGAGTCGCCCGTCTCAGACCTCGCTGACGGCCCAGGCTTCGCTGACGTCGCTGTCCTCGCTGACGTCGCTGTCCTCGTTGACGTCGCTGAATTCGCTGTCCGGGCACGCCACGGCAGAGCCAGAGCAGGCGCCGCCGCGGACAGGCCCCGCGCTGGGCGAGCCAGAGCGCCGGATGGCCTGGCTGATGTTCTTGCGCACGCTGGTGGTGAGCGGCGTGCTCGGCCTGTCGCTGTGGCTGTCCGCGGCCCAGGCGCCGACCCGAGCCTCGGTGTGGCTCCTGTCGAGCATCATCGCGACGACCTACCTGCTCAACGTGTTCTTCGGGCTGCTCCTGCGCCGCGGTCAGGCGGCGGCTCGCTTGGCGGCCTGGCAGATCGCGGGAGATCTCGTCATCAACTCGCTGCTGGTCTACATCACCGGCGGCGCCACCAGCCCGTACACGTTCCTGTTCGCGCTCACCGTGGTGGGCGCCGGCGCCTTGATGTACCGGCGGGGCGCGCTCGTCGTCACCTTGTCCTCGCTGGGCCTCATCGTCGTCATCGCGGTGCTGTCGTGGAAGGGGCCTTCGCTCTTGCCCATGGCGGCGCAGCTCCGACCGTGGGAGCAGACCGCCAACGAGTTTGCCCGCTCGCTGGGGATCAACATCGGCGCGCTCATCGGCGTGGGGGCGCTGGCGGTGCTCTTTGGGGATCAGCTCCAGCGCACCGCGCAGTCCCTGGCCAGCGAGCGCCGCGCGGTGGCAGACCTCTTCACCTTGCACCGCGATATCGTGAGGTCCTTGACCTCGGGGCTCATCACCACCGACGGAGCTGGCGCCGTGCTGACGGTCAACGCCACCGCCGCGGAGCTCCTGGAGGTGGATCCGGAGGCGGTCACCGGCGCCAAGATCGAGACCCTGTTGCCCGGCATCTCCGACCTGCTCGGCAGCGATGAGCGCAGCGAGCTGCGACGAGTCGATCTGGTGCTGCCGCGGCAAGGAGAGCCGGTGACGCTGGGCGTCTCGGTGTCGCCGCTCTTCGATGTGCGCGACGAGGTGATCGGGCGCGTCGTGCATTTCCAGGATCTGACCAACCTGCGGCGCATGGAGGCCCACATGCGCCGCGCCGAGCGCCTGGCCACGGTGGGCCAGCTCGCCGCCGGCATCGCCCACGAGATCAGAAACCCGCTGGCCTCGATCTCGGGATCGGTGGAGCTGCTCCGGCAGGCGCCGCAGGCCTCCGAGGACGACCGATCGCTCATGACCATCGTCACGCGCGAGATCGAGCGACTCAACGCGCTGATCACGGACCTGCTCGACTACGCGAACCCTCGGCCCATGCAGCCCTCCACCTTCGACCTGGCGACCTTGCTGCGCGAGACCGTGCAGATCGCGCAGCAAGATCGCGGCGAGGTCGAGCTGGAGCTGCACGCCGATGGGCCGCTGGAGATCACCGGCGATCCGTCCAAGCTTCGGCAGGTGATCTGGAACCTCGTCCACAACGCCAAGGACGCCGCCCGCGAGGGCGGGCGCCACGTCACCGTGCGCGCCCAGCGCAGCGTCGCGTCGCCCGGCTGGCTGGAGGTGGCGGTGGCGGACGACGGACCGGGGATGGACCCCGAGGTGCAAAAGCGCATCTTCGATCCGTTCTTCACCACCAAGCGCAAGGGCACGGGCCTGGGCCTCGCCACCTGCCATGGCATCGTCATCGATCACCGCGGTCGCATCGACGTCAAGAGCGCGCCCGGCAGCGGCACCGTGGTGCTCATCCAGCTTCCCAGCTCCCCAGCCCAGGCCGCAGCGCCGCTGCGGACGGTGGGGCCCACCGAGCGCATCCGCCGCGTCACCGTGGACAACGTGCGACGAGCGACGGGCCCGCTGACCAAGACCTGAGCCACGGTGCGCCCGGCCTGCGCCCGGCCTGCGCCCGGCCTGCGCCCGGTGTGAGCCCGCTGGCGACGAGCGCGCACCTGCACCAGGCGAGACCCGACCTTGGTCGTCGCGCTCCTGCTTTCTCTGCACCGAAACTGCCGGCACCTCGGTCGGCACCCTGCCCTTGGTGAGCCCGCGTCTGCGTATACTCGCTCACATGCACGCGACCTCCTTCGACGCAACGCACGGGCCCGAGCAGCTCGCGCTGGCGGTGCTCGCCAGCGCGGACCCGCTGCAGCTCCTCGGCGGCTGGGCGCAGGCCGCGCCGCAGGGCGAGCTGGCCAAGGTGCTGCACCTGGTCTTCGCCAGGCTGGTCGGTGGCGAGAAGCACGCCGCGATGTCGGCGTTCGCCAGCGAGATCCGCCTGGGCGAGCGGGTCGCGCCGCTGCGGCTCCTGCTCATCCCGTCGGTGTTCGCGCCGGAGGCCTGGGGCACCACCTTCCTCGAGGGGCTCCTCCGCAAGTCGATGCGCGAGTATCGGGGCAAGCGGATGATCGAGCTGGGGGTGGGCAGCGGCTGGATCTCCCTGGTGCTCTTGCGCCTGACGCAGCTGAGCCAGATCATCGGCGTGGATCTCAACCCGCAGGCGGTGCAGATCGCCCGGCTCAACGCCTTGCTCAACGGCTACCACGAAGACGGCAGCCCGCAGGCCGACCGGCTCTATGACCGCTTCTCCGCCACCACCTCGGATCTGCTCACCGAGCTGCGCGCGCAGAAGCGGCGCGCGGACTTCGTGATCGGCTGCATCCCCCAGGTGATCGCGTCCAGCGCAGACACCGACAGCCAGCAGGGCCTCTACGACCTCTCGAACTACGCCATCGCGCAGGGGCTGGTGGAGGATGCGTTCGGGCTCGGGCTCAACGCGCGCGCGCTGCGCGACGCGCTGACCGTGCTCGACCCAGGCGGCCAGGTCATCCTGAACCTGGCGTCCCGCCCCGGCGAGGCCGTGCTGTCGCGCATGTTCGAGCGCCGCGGCTATCACCACGATGTCCTCTGGCGCGCGCGGATCGAGCAGGCCGAGGACACCGACATCGCGCCGCTGGTGGAGCTGGAGCGGCGCGCCGGTCAGCCCTTCTCGTTCTACCTGCACCGCCACTCGCGCGAGTCCATCTCCGCCGCGCTGGCGTCGCTGGCGCGCACCGCGAAGCTGCCGATCTATCACGAGCTGTTCGTGGTCGAGGGGCGACCGCAGTCCGAGGCGCTGTTGCCGCTGGCGCTGGCGCTGGAGTCGCTGCGGCTCTCGGATCTCTGGGAGCGGGTCGACCTCTCGCGCGCCACCGACGAGCAGCTTCGCTTCGTCACGGTGCTGGCCGAGCGCTTCGTCCACGATCCGGTCGCTCCGTACCCGCACGAGCACGGCGATCTGGGGTTCCGGCAGCGGGTCACCGGCTTCCTGGCCAAGTTCCATGGCGTGTCGCTGGCCGCCTCGGAGGTGTTCGTTGGGCCGTCGCGCGCGAGCCTGGTCTTTGGCGCGCTGGTGGCCATGGTGGCGCCCGGAGACCGGGTGGCGGTCAGCCATCAGCTCAGGCCCGCGCTCGCCGCCGCGCTCGCCAAGCACGGCGCAGAGGTGGTCTGGGTGCATGACGACGCGGCGGAGCTCGCCGAGCTGCTGCCGGTGCTCCTGCCGCGCCTGCTCATCGTCGCGCCCACCGGGGCCACCCGGCACGCCGCGGACACCTGGGGCCGGCTGCTCGCGCAGTGCCAGGCCCACGACGTGCTGCTCGTCCTCGACGACTCTGGCTCGTTCGCGATCACCGCCCGGCCCGGCGAGAACCCGATGCTGGCGTTCCTCGCCGAGCACCCGGCCAGCGCGCACCTGGCGGTGATGATCGGGCTCATCCATAGCCAGGCCTTCCCGGAGGTCGAGCTCGCGCTGCTCTTGTGCCGCCATCACGCGCTGCTGTCGGCGCTCGGCCTCACCGCGGAGGTCACCTACTCGCGGATCTCGGTGTTCCACCAGGCCTACTACGAGTCGCTGTTCGATGAGCTCTTGACCTTTCGCGTCGGCGCGGGCTGGACCTCCAGCGTCGCCGGCCCCTCGCCTCGGCCTGGCCCGCGCCTGATGCCGCAGCTCGCGCAGATCGCGAAGCTGCCGGTGTTCGCGCGACCGGAGCCTGCGCCAGACGTGCTGCGGCTCGACTACGGCGAGAACGCCCTACCCATGCCCAAGTCGCTGGTCGCCGGGATCCTGGAGGGCTTCTTGCTGCCGCCCCACACCGCGGGCAGCGCGCTCCACGCGCGCGACGCCGCGCTGCGCTACCTGCAGAGCACCAGCCTGCCGGAGCTGACGCCGGAGCAGGTGGTGCTGGGCCAGGGCGTCACGCCGCTGCTCTTCGACGCGCTCCTGGCCGAGACCCGGCGACGAGGACGCCCGCTGCGCGTGGGCATCGCCAGGGTGGGCTGGCCGGTGGTGCCGGCCATGCTGCACGCCCTGGGCGCCACGCTGTGCTACCTCGACGTGACGGCGCCCGGCTTCCAGCTCGACGAGGCGAGCCTGCCCGCCGACCTCGACGTGCTGATCGTCGCGAACCCCGGCAACCCCAGCGGCCAGGCCTGTGAGCCGGCCGCGCTGACGCGCCTCATCGCGCGCGCGGCGCAGCACGGCGCGCGGGTGATCCTCGACGAGATCTTCGGACAGCTCGCGGAGCTGGGCCGCCCCGACGGCCGCCGCGAAGATCGCCTGGGCGGCCTCGACGCCGCCCAGCGCCAGAGCGTGCTGGTGCTCGCCGGGCTGTCCAAGGAGTTCGCCGCCGGGGGCCTGCGCGTCGGCTTCGCGGCCAGCGCCGACACCGCGTGGATCGCGGCGATCGAGGCGTTGCGCCTGGATCCCATGCCGCTGCACGTGCAGGTGGCGACCCAGGCCGTCCTGTCGCGCCACCTGCAAGACCGCGGCGAGCTGCGCCACATGCGCGCCACCTTGCGCCAGCGCCGCGACCTGCTCGCCGACGGGCTCGCCCGCCTGGGCTACGGCGTGAACAAGGCCGACACCGGCGGCCTGTTCCTGCTGGTCGAGCCGCCTGCCGAGATCGCCGACGCCGAGGCGTTCGTGCTGGAGCGCGAGGCGACCGCCAGGGTGCGCTTCAACACGCCGAGCTGGTCTGGCGCCACGCGACACTTCCGCGCCTGCTTCTCGCTGCCAGAGGCCGTCTTGCGTGAGGCGCTGGCTCGCCTGGCGACGCCGCGCAAGGATGGTGGCGTATGACGCGGCCAGATCCTCGGGCGCTCTGCCCTTGCGGCACCGGCGAGCCCTATGGCGAGTGCTGCGCACCGTATCTCGCCGGCAGCGCGGCCCCGACCGCGCAGGCGCTGATGCGCTCGCGCTACACCGCGTACGTGGTGGGCGAGATCGACTACCTGGTGGCCACCCACGACGAGACCTCGCGCGCGCAGGTCGACGTGGCCGCCACCGAGGCGTGGTCGCGTGAGACCCAGTGGCAGGGTCTGGACATCCTGGACGTGGTCGACGGCGGCGCCACCGACGCGACCGGGATCGTCGAGTTCATCGCCCGCGGCGTGACCCGCGGCGCGCCCTTTGCGCAGCGTGAACGCTCGCGGTTCCGCAAGCTCGACGGCCGCTGGTACTATCTCGACGGGCAGGCCCGCCGAGAGCCGGTGCGCAAGGTGGCCGCGCCGGGGCCCAACGAGCCCTGTGCGTGCGGCAGCGGTCGCAAGTACAAGCGTTGCCACGGCGCGGCCGGCTAGTTCTCCTTGGCGCCCTCGGCGATCCAGGCGCGGATCTTCTGATAGTCCGGATCAGCGGGGCTGGTGAAGGTCACGTTGGGGTGCCCATCCGGCGGGGTCTCGCGCGAGGGATAGGTCAAGACGGTGCTGCGGTCCGGCATGGCGACGTTGACGCGGCCCACCTTCTCTTCCACCAGCTCGCGATACACCTTGGCCGGATCGTCGTTGAGGGTGAGCCCGCCTTGCTGGCGCCCTGGGCCCTTGCCCGCGGCGTGGCAGGCGTTGCAGCCGCGCTTCTGGAAGATGGGCATCACCGTCTGAGAGAACGAGACGTTCTTGGGGGCCACCACCGGGCCGTCGGTGACGGTGGCGCGCACCACGGTCACGCCGCCCGCCGACACCGGAGACTCCGGCATGTCGATGGTCAAGTTGGCGCCCGCCGCGGCGCGCAAGCCAACCAGCGCCGGATCGATCTCAAGGTACATCGCCCACCCCTTGGCGGCCGTGGCCGCGACGCCAGCAGAGGGCACCAGCGCCTCGCTGAGAAAGAACGGCCCCCTGGCATCCAGATCGCCGTAGAAGGCCAGGCTTGACGCGGCGATCCCGGCGCGCGGTTGGCCAGCGTCGTTGACGAGCTGGATGAGCAACATGCCGCGCCCGGGAGTTGGCGTGACGCCAAACGCGGCGCCGGCCTGGCTCAGCAACGCCCTGGACACCGCGGGCACGTCAGTGGCCAGATCGGCATCGATCACGGTGACGCCAGCCGTGGTGGGTGCGTAGTCTGGAGGCACCGAGGCCTCCACATGAAACACGGAGTTGGCGGGCACCTCGGGGATCGAGAACGCGGCCCCCTGCACGGTGACCTGCGGGCTGACCGCCAGCCCGGAGGTCCCCAAGGTGGCCTCGCCAGCCACCGGCTGTCCGGTGACGAAGTCGACGACTCGCCCGCGAACCTGTACCAGCTCCGGGTCGGCCCCTCCGTTGTCCATCCCGCAGCTCGTAAGGAGCGAGACCCCTGCGAGCGCAGCCAATCGTGCGAGCTTGCATGACATCATTTCCAGCAAGTGGGGCCGGGCTTGCCTTTGGTTGCAGGGACCTGCTGACAGGCCCTGCCCGCGCCAGGTGCCGGAACTTCTTCCATTCTCGGGGCTGCCCCGCGAGCGGTCAGGTTCCGTCGGCGAACAGCGTGGCCATGGTGGAGCGCGCGATGGTCACGTCCACGAGCTCGCCAGGCTGGCCCAGGCCGCGCGGCAAGATGACGGTCTTGAAGCCGTCGCTGCGGCCCATGAGCTGGAGCGGATCGCGGCGCGACGGACCGTGCACCAGCACGGTCTCGCGCCGCCCAACGCGGGTGGCGAACTTGTCCGCCGAGATCTGCTCCTGCAAGGCGACGATCTCCGCGAGGCGGCGCTTCTTGGTCTCCGGCGTCACGTCGTCGGGCAGCTTCTTGGCGGCGTAGGTGACGTCGCGCTCGGAGTACGCGAACATGAAGGCGCTGTCGAAGGCGACCTCGCGCATCAGCGCCAAGGTGGGCCCGGTGATCCTCGTCGGTCTCTCCGGAGAAGCCGCTGAGGATATCGGTGGACAGGGCGATGTCCGGCATGGCCGCGCGCAGGCGCGCCACGATGTCGTGGTACTGCGCGACGGTGTAGCCACGTCGCATGCGCTCGAGCACGACGTCCGAGCCGGACTGCACCGGCAAGTGAACGTACTTGCAGATCTTGGGCTCCGCCGCCATCACCGCGATCACGTCGTCGGTGAAGTCCACCGGATACGGCGAGGTGAAGCGGATGCGCGCGAGGCCGCTGACCTGGGCGACCGCGTGCAAGAGCTGGGCGAAGGTGACGTCCTCCCAGCGATAGGAGTTCACCGTCTGGCCCAGGAGCGTGACCTCCTTGTACCCGGCGGCGACGAGGTCGCGCACCTGGCGCAGGACCTCGCGCGGGGCCGCGCCGCGCTCGCGGCCGCGGGTGAACGGCACCACGCAGAAGGTGCAAAACTTATCGCAGCCGCGCTGGATGGTTACCCAGCCAGAGATACCGTCGCCGCCAGCGGCGGCCGAGAGGCCCTCGTAGGTCTCGGTGCGATCGAGCTGCACGTCGAGGATCGGACCGGCGCCGACCGCGGCCTGAGGTTGCGGTTGAGGTTGCGGTTGAGGTTGCGGCGCGGCGGGGCCGCCGGTGAGCGCAGCCAGGTCTGCGTCGCCAGCGTCCGCTGCGTCGCCAGCGTCGCCAGCGTCGGAGAAGCGCTGCGGCCTTGGTGCGCGCTGCTCGCGGGCGCGGCCGAGCATCTCCACGATGCGCCGATAGCTGTCCGGGCCGGCGATGACGTCCACGCCCGGCGCCTTGTCGAGCAGGCGCTCGCGCAGGTGCTCCGCCATGCAGCCGACGATGCCCAGCACCAGGTGCGGCCGCTGGCGGCGCAGCGCGGTCAGCTCGCTGGCGCGCGCCACCACCCGCTCCTCTGCCTTCTCTCGCACCGCGCAGGTGTTGACCAGCACGACGTCGGCGTCGCGAGCCTCCAGCGTGCGGCGATACCCCGCCTCCAGGAGCTGGGAGGTGATGAGGTCGCTATCGGCGACGTTCATCTGGCAACCATAGGTCTCGAGGTACACGCGCGGCCCGCTCGAGATGGCGGCGTCCGCCGGGGTCACCGGGGTCGCCGGGGTCACCGAGGTCGGGGTCACTGAACCTGACGGGCCAGCCGGGGCACCGTCCTGCGAGGCGCGCTTGCCCAGCGGAATCAACGAAGGAGGAGGGGTCATGGCGGGGCGCGGTGATAGCCGCGTGCGCCACAACTACCACGGCGGTCCGCCGAGGAAAAGGCGCACCTTTGGCGAGCGCCGGCGTGGCATCATGCGCGACATGACGCTCCCGCAGGTCCGCGCGCCGGAGGGCCCCGCGGCGGCGCCGCCGGCCGTCGGCGACCTGGGCGATCTGGGTCGCCCTGGCGGCCCGGGCCGCACGGACGGCGACCGGGACCGCGAGTGGGGCGGACGGGCGGCCGCGATCACGGCGGTGCTGCTGCCCACCGCGGTGGCCGCGGCGGTGGCCGGGCGCGCCGCCGGCATCCTGGCGTTCGCGACCGTGGGGCTGCTCCTGCAGGCGGTGCGCTTTCTGCTGCCGGGGTGGGCCCACGCGGCCTTCGTCCGCGGCGACTTGACCGCAGCGCACCGGCGCTACCGGGCGCTCGCCAAGCTGGCCTGGCTGCGCCAGCGGCGGATCCACGCCGAGCTGTCGCTGGCCGCGGTGGCGCTGGCGCGCGGCGACCACGCCGCCGCAGAGGGCTATCTGGCGCGGTGCAGCGTGGACGAGCTGGACGCCGACGCCCGCGCCGCCTGGCTCAACAACCGCGCCTACGCCCGGCTGCGTCAGGGGCAAGGGCTCGACGAGGCGCTGGAGCTGGCGCAGGCGGCGGTGGCGCTGCGCCCCGACGTGCCTGGGATCCGGCACACCCATGGGCTCGCGCTGCTCGCCCACGGCAAGGTGGACGCCGCGATCAAGGCGCTCGACGAGCTACACCGCATGGCGGAGCTGCCGGCGCCGCTCGAGGCGGAGCGCTGTGAGGACCTGGCCGAGGCCTGGAGCAGGAAGGGAGAGACCGCGTACGCTGCGGAGTACCGCGCGCGCGCCGTCGGCGCTCGACACCGAAGGGGGACATGACCGCAAGACCGTCCTTCCCTCTGCGCCGCGGCTCGGGCAATGATGCGGTCATGAGGTGTCCGCTGTGTGCAGAAGCGCTCGATGGCGGGGAGTTGATCATGGTGTGCCAGCCGTGTCACCAGTCGCTGGGCGCGTCGCTGGAGGTGAGCAACACCGGCGAGTTCAGGGTGGCGGCGATGGAGGCGTTCGCGCCTGCGCCGCCTGAGGGCCAGCCGATGACCAGCCCGGGGGTGTGCGCGTGGTGCAACAAGGCCGAGCACGTGGTCCGCAAGCTCCTTGGCCGCGGCGCGGCCTCGATATGCGACGAGTGCATCGCCCTGGCCTGTGACATCCTCGACGCCGAGCTCGGCTCCTGGCGATAGCCCAAGGCCCGACGAGCCCTGAGCACGACGAGCCCGAGCCCGACGAGCCCGCCGACGAGCGCCTGAATCAGCGAGAGAAGCCCGGGACCTGCGCCTCGAGCTGCTTGGCGACGTCCCCCGGGATCGCGAGCTTGCTGCGCAGCCGCTCTAGCAGCGCGCGCTCGGCGGGGGCGACCTCGCTGTCGACCAGCGCCATGCGACACGCGGCGCGGTAGATGCCGGCGCGAGCGTCGTTGCTCAGGTGATCGAGGGTGGCCTCCGTGAGCTCCACCTTCTCCAGCAGAAAGCTGCGCGCGAGCGCGCGCTCATCGTCGCTGAGCGTGGCCGCGTCGATCAGGCGCCGGAACCCGTCAGCTTCGGCGGGCGCGATCACGCCGTCTGCCCAGGCGATGGCAGCCCACACTCGGATCACGGTCAACATCTGCGACTCGGCCATGGTCGTGACCATATCGCCGACGATGGGTCCTTACAACGGCAGCGTCACGCCGATGCGCTCGGCGACCAGGCGCACCAGCGCCTGGCGCAGCTCCTCGCCGGTGCGCCTGGCGCGCCAGCGACCATCGGCGTCCAGATCGAAGTGCCAGGCCGTGGAGACCGCGGCCATCCAGATCTGCCGCGCGGCGCGATGGCTGTTGATCACCACGCGGGTGCGGTCTCGCAACTCCAGGCGCAGGATGCCGTCGCTGGTGGTCAGGTCGACGTCGTCAGGGTCCACCTCGGCCAGCGCGTCTTCGATCACGCGCAGCTCCGCGCGCGCCGCTGCGTCGAACGCGGCTTCGTCATGCACGGGCGCGCTGCCACCGTGAGAATCTGCAGGGTGAGGCATCCAGGCGATATAGCGGGAAAGGCTCAGCGGAGCGTCAAAAAAACACCGCGCGAGGGCGCGAGGCTCGCCTTTCGCGGCGCCCTGCTAGAAATGCACGCCCACGCCCACGGTGGCGTCCACCTGCACGCCGAAGTTGAGCCGCGAGGTTCCCAGGTCCGAGACCACCGGGATGCCCATGATCGCGGACAGGTCCAGGTGCAGCCGAAACCGCGGACCGAGCGCGGCGATGTACCCGACGCTGGGTCCCGCCAACAGCGGCCCCAGCGCGACGACGTCGGTGTCCATCTCTGGATCCATGGTGTCGCTGAGCTTGAGCGTGTTGCGGATGATGCCGCCGCCGAGCAGGGCGCCGAGATAGAGCGAGCTTGGCGAAGCGGACAGCGCGTAGCGCGCGCGCACCAACGCCGCCGGCCCGAGCGGCGAGTGGCCGTCGATGTTGGCGCCGACCGGGAAGCCCAGCCGCAAAAGGCCGGCCAGGGTCAGGCGAGCGGACACGGCGTACCCGACCTCCGCGGACAGCGTGAACCAGCCCGGGGCGAGGCAGCACTTGACCTCGTTGCGGAGCTGCTCGGTCTCGCCGGTCACGTAGCCCACGCCTGTCGCGGCGCCCAGCGCCAGCGAGAGCTTGCCGCGCTTGGCCTTGCGACCTGGTGGCCCGCCGCGCTCGACGAGCGCCCCTTGTGGCGCACGGTCATCGCCGCGGAACTGCGCGCCGCCGGGCTCTTTGCCCCGGCCGTCCCGGCCGTCGTCTCGGCCATCCCGGCCGTCGTCCCGGCCAGCTCGGCCGTCGTCCCGGCCAGCTCGGCCGTCGTCCCGGCCATCGCGCCCGTCGCTGGAGCCATCGCGCCGGCCGTCGCCGCTGCGATCGATCACCGGGCCGGGCTCGGCGCCGCGATCGCTGAGCTCGATGAGGTTGGGGGCCCCGGGCGCGCCGCTGGACGCCACCACCTGGCCGGCCTTGGTCAGCGCAGCGACGTAGTAATAGAGCAAGTCGCCCTTCATGGCGCCGGCCGGAATGGTCCCGGTGTACGTACATTCACGGTCCCGGTTGAGCGCCAGCTCCTGGAACTCCGCAGCGCGGACCGCGCGAAAGAACACCGAGACTCGCTGCGCCTGGATGTCGCCACCCAGCGACGCCGCGATGCGCAGCGGCGCGTTGCGCGGCGCGCTCTCGACCAGGCGGTGCCTCAGGCCGGAGATGGTGAAGCAATCCACCCCCGCCGCCCCTGCCGCCCCCGGATCTCCAGGCGGCTTGCCGCGATCGTCCCTGGGCGGCGGGTCCTTGCCTCCCGCGGCGCCTCCCGCGCCGGCCGTGGCGGCGCGCACGGTCTCGAGCAACGTGGACATGTCTGGCGTCTTGTAGGCCACGTCGAGCGCGATCTTGGGATCGATGGTGACCGCCTCGATGAACGCGCGCCGCGCCGCGGCCTTGTCCTGCAAGCCGGCGAAGTAGACGATGCCCAGGTTCAGGTGAATGCGAGCCACCAGCGGATCGGCCTCCAGGCGACCTTCCTTGGCGATCTCCAGCGCGGACACCAGCAGCTTGCGAGCGGTCTCGTACTCGAGCAGGTCGTAGCTCTCCATGGCGGCCGCCAGCCGCTTCTGGATATCTCCCCGGGGTCCTGCCCAGGCGGGCTGCGACCACGCGACCAGCCATGTAGCGAGCCACGCGGCGACGAGCAGGGGAAGACGGCGGACCACCATGACCGTTTCCTTTAGCAAAGGAACGCGAAGCTAGCGAGATGTAATGACGAACTCCACCCGGCGGTTCTGGCCGCGGCCATCGCTGGTGCGGTTGTCCGCGATCGGCGCTCGCTCGCCATAACCCTTTGCAACCATTCGACCTTGATCGATTCCCTTGCCGATGAGGTAGACCCGAACTGCCTCTGCCCGACGCTGGCTCAGCCCCAGGTTGGACCTGTCGGACCCCTGGCTGTCGGTGTGTCCTTCGATGCGGACCTGCAACGTCGGATGATCCCCCAGCGCCAGGGCCACGTCGTTGAGCAAGGCGAACGAGACCGGCTTGATCTTGGCCTTGCGGGTGTCAAAGAACACCGTCTGCTTGAGCTCGATCTTCGACTCGGTGACCACGACCAGGTCGTACTTCTTGGGGCAACCATCCCCGGGCTCTCCGTGCTGGCCTGGGCACTTGTCTTGCGCCTGCGGGCACTCCAGCACGCCGTCATGATCGTCGTCGCAGTCAGGGCAGCCGTCTTCGTCCTCGAAGCCGTCCTTGTCCTCCGCGACGTCCGGGCACTTGTCGGCGACGTCCAGGAGCCCGTCGCCATCGTTGTCCGCCTCCGGGCAGCCGTCCTCGTCTTGAAAGCCGTCCTTGTCCTCCGGCTCGAGGCGACACTGGTCCTTGGCGTCGAGGATCCCGTCCTGGTCATCGTCCAGATCTGGGCAGCCGTCCTCGTCTTGAAAGCCGTCCTTGTCCTCCGGCTCGGTCTTGCACTGATCCACGTCATCGAGGAGGCCATCGCCGTCGAGATCCCCGATGCGCGGTGGCGAGACCGGCGCCGCCGGCACGCAGCGCTCCTTGGGCGATTGCGCCAGCGCGGCGTCCGCGTTCTGTCGCGCGATCGCGGCCTGGCGCTTGGCTTCGAAGTAGTTGCCCTCGGAGAGCTCCTGACGGGCGAAGTCCGCGTGGGACTCCGCCATGGCCAGCTCGGCCGGCGCGCAGCGCAGCGCGCCGTGGTCGCGCGCGGTGGCGATGCGCGTCTGGGTGGCCTCCACGTGGCGCCGCACGTCTCGGCCGGGGCACGCCGAGCAGAGGCCGAGCGCGGCCAGCACCAGCGCCACCCTGGCGACGAAGGCGATCATCGCGCGCTCACCTGGCTCACCGACGTGGGGCTCGGGCTGGACGGCGTCTGACCGACATCCTTGGCGGGCTTCGCCGCGGGCTCCTTGGCGGGCGCCGCGGGCTCCTTGGCGGGCGCCGCGGGCTCCTGCTCCTTGGCCGGCACCGCCGCGGGCGTCGTGAGCGGGCGCTTGCTGGGGTCGGCCTCGGCGGCCGCGGCCTCTTTGACCGCGGTCTGGGCGGCCTCCTCGGCGAGGTGGCCAAACCGATTGGCGGCTTGCCAGTCGGCCTGCGCGGCCTCGTAGCGCGCGCGGCTCAGATACTCCACCGCGCGGACAAACCAGTACGGCGCCAGCGTCTCCGCCTTGGCCGCCCGCGCGTCCTCGACGGCTTCGCTGGCGTCTCCGGTGACGTTGCTGACGTAGCGCAACGGTCCGCAACCTGCGAGCGCGACCGTGACCACGGCCAAGATCGCGCTTCGATAGAACGCCCCGCTCATACGCACGCGCCTATCATCACCAGGGCGCGCCGGCGCAAGCAAGGGGGAACGGAGGGGGACGGATGGGGAACTGGAAGGGAACCGGCAAGGGAAGCGGACGGGAACCGGCAAGGGAACCGACCGGAGCGCGAGCCAGAAAAAGAGCCGGTGGCGACGGGATCGGGCGCGACCGCCCGGTCGCCGACGCCCTCACGCGGCAGGCTTGTCCGCGGGCCCCCGCTGGCCTGCTGCGCCACGCTCGAACCCTGCGGCCTGCGCGGCGACCACCGGCACCCGAACGCGCCGGCCGTCACGGAGGAGCTCGATGGCGACATAGGCCGCGGAGCTGGCCAGCGCCAAGAGCGCGACCAGCACGGCCCAGCCAAGCTCGACCGAGAACAACGCCACCCCGCGACGCGCCGCATATCCAGCGAAGTCCGAAGCGGTGGACAGGCGGGTGCGCGCGCCGATCCCGAGCAGCAGCGTGAGCAAGAGCAAGACGCCGCCCGCGTAGAGCACCGGCTGGAGCTGCCCACGTCGCACGAGCTGCGCGGCCCCATACCAGCCGCCGACCACCAGCGCTCCGTGCCCCACCATCAACGGCAAGACCAGCACGCCCGAGACGTGACGCGGGTCCACCAGGTACATGCCCGCCCAGGCCGGGTGGACGGCGTAGAAGTACAGCGCGACCGTGGCCACGGCCCCGGCGTGTTGCAACACCAGCACGAACGCCGGCAGCGAGAACGCGCCATCGGCCCGAACGCGGTCCCGCGCCAGCACGGCGAAGGCGATGCCGAAGATCAAATTGATCAGCCCGATGACCAGGATGACGACACCTCTTCCGGCGAGGATACTAGGAGCGCGGCGTCAAACACCACGCTCCTGGGCTCATTGTTGGGCCAAGCCCTCCAGCCGGAGGCACTCGCGGCCCCGGGAGTTGGCGACGGGATCGCAGAGACTCGCGCTCACCTCGCGGGATCTCCCCGTGGGTCAGGTGTGGGGTGGGGTCTTCCCGGTGTCGCTCTCGGAGTCATGCGCGCGCACGCTCGAGGTTGGAAAGTCGTGCAACCGAGACCGAGGCGAAGGGCTTGGCACATCGATCTCGCCGGCCACGAACGAGGTCTCCGAGGACACCATCCCCACGCGCACGCCCTCGATGGGCGTCCCATCGTCATCGGAGTCGGCGCGCTCCTCCAGGCCGGAGGGCGCCCACGCGCCGATCTCCTGCTGCGACGGCTTGCGTCGTGGCGGTCGCGCCCAGCCTCCGCTGTCGCCGCGCGCTGACCGGGTCAGCGGTCGCTCGCCGGTCTCATCCAGCGGCGACGGCGGCGCGACCACCGGGCTCGACCCGGTGCCGTCGTGATCCAGCGAGCTGAGCGCCTCGTCGAGCCCCAGCGAGCTTCCGCCGGTGTCGGCGGCCGACGCCGGCGACAGATCTTCGAACACCGTGGCCTCGAACTCGTCGTCGGTGAGCAGCTCCGGCGCGCGCGGCGACTCATCAGGCGCCACCGCCGAGGCGGCGAACTGCTCGGCGAAGCGGCGCGATAGCGCCTCGTACGCCACCCGGATGCTGCGCCTGGCAGCGCTGGCGGTGAGCTCGCTACGCACGCGCGCGTAGCCGGCGGCGGCCAGGCGGTCCCGGAACGAGGCCTCGACGAGCAAGCGATGCACCTTGCGCCCCAGGTCGGTCGGGTCGTTGGCCTCGAAGAGCAGGCCGTCGCGCCCGTGCTCGATGATCGAGGTGATGGACTGACGCCGCACCGCCACCACGGCCCGCCGACACGCCATGTACTCGAGGATCTTGGTGGGGGCGATGGCGGTGGGGGTCGCCGACAGGTCCGGGCCCGAGGGCGCCACGCACACGGTCGCGCTGGCGATGAGCGCAGGCACCTCGTCATGATCGACGACCCCGGTGGTGAGCACCTTTCCTTCGAGCTTGAGCTCCTGGATCCCGGTCTTTAGCTCCTGCTCGAACGCGGGCGCGATGGGGCCAGCCAGCACGAGCTGCGCCTCCGTGCGCTTGACCACGTCGGCCATGGCGCGCACCAGCACCCGCACCCCACGCCCGGGCGAGATCTCGCCCACGTACAGCACCCGCGGGATGCCGTCGGCTGGGGGGACGTCCCAGTCAAAGCGGTCGACGTCCACTCCCACCGGCGCCAGCGCGACCCGCTCCGGCTTGGTCAAGGTCTGCACGTGCTTGGCGGCCGCGGCGGTCGGAACGAGCACCAGGTCTGCCTCGCGCAGGCACACCGCCACGTCGCGCGCGTAGCGGACCTCCAGCTCGGAGGGCGCCACGCCCTCCCCCACGGGCTCCGGCGCGCGCGACAGATCCAGCACCATCGCGTAGCCAAGCTTTGGACGCGACTCCAGCACGGTGATGCCGCTCCAGGCATCTCGGCAATGCACGATGTCGTAGTCAGCGCCATCGAGCTGGCGCTTGAGCGCCCGCTGAAAAGCCTGGATCTGGGCCCAGGAGTCCTGGTCGTGGGAGGGCACGCGCAGGACTCGCACAGCCCCCTGCCGCTCCACGTAGGGTTGATCCCCTTCCCGCGCCACCAGCAGGTCCACGGTGTGCATCGGGGTGAGCGCACGAATCACATGGCGGACCTGAACGCCCGCCCGCCGTGGCCCCGGCACCGCGCAGTAGCCCGTGATCAAGACGCGCGCCATGCCCTGGCATCGTCAGCGAAGTTCCGGGTGCATGCAAGGGTCCTTCGTTGGCAGCAAGTGGCCAGCGCTCGCAGGGCGCAAGCTTTGCGCCTCTGTTGGGCGTTCCGGCCAAACGGATCTTCCCCATGGCGGGTCCGGGGCGCGGCGCCTTGATTTCATGGGAAGCCCGGGGTATCTCGGCGGAGTGAATCGTCTCATCGCCTACCTTCGTGATCATCTGATAATTGATTTCCAAGGTGATTTGACCGTAGAGAAGGTTCGGGAGCTGCTGGCCGGGGATGACAGCCGGGACTGCAAGGCGCTCTTGGCCAAGGTAGTCGCCGAGCGCAGCGCCAACGACATGATGCTGGTGCTCGCCGACTGCCTGCTGGAGCCGGTCCAGAACGCGCTGACCGATGAGTTCATGCGCGAGCAGCTCCGCAGCTACACGGAGAGTTGAAGGAGCGCTGGAGGATAGCGGAAGCGCGCCGAAGAGCGCGGAGAAGCACAAAGAAGCGCAGAGGAGCGCCGAAGACCGCCGAAGAGCGCTGAGCGAGCAGCCAGCGCCGAAGAAAAGGCGCAGACCGCTCGGGGCGCGTGAGCAGCTCAGACGGCGCGGCCAGCACAGACGTGCTACCGTTCTCGCGGAGGAACGCCCATGTCCAACTCGGTTCCGGATTCCAAGATGCCTGCCCTGCTTGCTTTCGGGTTTGCCGGCATCGGACTTGTCATCGCGCTCATCACTGGTTTTTCCAAGGCCAGCATCGCCGGCGGCGTGATCGCCGGGCTCGGCGCTATTCCGGCTGTCTTTGGCATGTGGAAGGGCATCCAGCAGGAGACCCAGACCACCCTGGCGCTCTCCGTGTTCGCGGTGCTGGTGGCGCTGGCCATGGGGGCCATCCTGATCGTCGTGGGCGTCATCTCCTGGGTGAAATGAACCGCACCGCGAAGCGCAGCAACGTCGCGGCGTCGCGGTGGCTCGCGGTCGCGCTGGCGAGCTGGGGGATGGTAGGCATCCTGGCGGCCAGCCTGCCAGCGAGCGCGCAGCCCGCCGGGCAGGCCCAACCAGCCGGGCGAGCCGGGCCCGCCGCGCCAGCCGGGCCCGCCGCCCCGGTCGGGCCCGCCGCGCCGGCCCGCCCCCAGGTTCCGGCCGGGCCCGACTCCAAGTGGGTGTTCTCCGGTCAGGCGATGGGCACGGTCGTACAGCTCACGTTCTGGCACGACGACGAGGCCGCCGCAGCCAGCGCGGCCCAGGCGGTGTTCGAGGAGATGAAGCGCCTCGATCGAATGATGACGACCTGGCTGCCCGACAGCGAGGTCTCTCAGATCAACAGCGCCGCAGGCGCGACCGCGATCAAGGTCTCCCCCGAGACCTTCGCGGTGATCGAGCGCGCGCTCGAGATCTCACGCCGCTCCGGCGGCGTCTTCGACATCACGGTGGGCTCGTTTCGCGGCCTGTGGAAGTTCGACGAGGACATGGACGGGACGCTGCCAGCGAGCGCCGAGGTCCTGGCCCGACGCAAGCTGGTGGCCTGGCGCGACGTGGTGCTCGACAAGAAGCAGCGCACCGTGAAGCTCCGCCGCAAGGGGATGTCCATCACGCTCGGCGGCATCGCCAAGGGCTACGCCGTCGATCGATGCGTGGAGCTGCTCCACCAGGCCGGCTTTGCCGACTTCATCTTCCAGGCTGGAGGCGACCTCTACGTGTCTGGCAAGAAAGACACCCAGCCCTGGGTGGTGGGCATCCGAGATCCGCGCGGCGCGCGCGACGCGATGTTCGCGCTGGCGCCCATCGAGGATCATGCGTTCTCCACCTCGGGGGACTACGAGCGCGGCTTCGTCAAGGATGGCGTGCGCTACCACCACATCCTCGACCCACGCACCGCCTTCCCCGCCAAGGCCAGCCGCTCGGTGACCGTCATGGCCAAGGACGCCTTCACCGCCGACGCCTGGTCCAAGGTGCTGTTCATCCTGGGCTGGAAGCGCGCGATGCCGATCGTCGAGCAGCTCCCAGACTTCGAGGCCGTGTTCGTGGACCCAGACAACAACGTCCACGTCTCGAGCGGCCTGCGCGGCCGCCTCAAGATCCTGCGTCCTCCGACTCCTGGAGTGTAGCGCTGGCCGCTCGCTGGCCGCGGGGCTCGGTGCGCACCGAGAGGCAACCCGCCGTGGAGAGCCAGCGCGTCGCCGCGGCCACCGCCTGGGAATCCACGGCGCGCACCCGCGCCAGCTCCACGCCATAGCCGTTGGGCTCCCCATACCAGTACAGGTGACGCTGCAGGTCCGCGGCGCGGCGAGAGATGCTCTGCAGGCTCCACAACATCGCGGCCTCGCGGCGCGCGGCCACCCGCGCCAGCGCCGCGGCCTCGAACGGCTCCGCGCGCAGGTGGGCCAGCGCGGTGGCCAGCTCGTCCTCCACGCGCTGAGGCGCGACGTCGCTGCGCACATCCACCGTGAGATGCAGCTCGGTGCCGAGCCGATGGCTCACCGTCCACACCGACAAGCGCTGCGCCAGTTGCAGCTCGTACACCAGGCGCTTCCAGAGCGCGCCGGTGCCTGGCTGCGACCAGGCGGCCGCGAGCACCTCGAGCGCGGCGGCGTCGGCGTGAAGCGGCGGCGGGCCGCGCCAGGCCAGGTGGATCCGGCCAAGGGTCGCGAAGCCGTCGGAGACGACCGACGAGGACGCGCTCGGGATCTGGGCGGCGGCGCCCGACGGTCGCGCCCGCGACGGGGGTCTGGGACGCGGGGAACGAGCCGAAGTAGCGGTCCACCAGCCGCCGCGCCTGCCCCACCTCCACGGCGCCCGCGATCACCAGATGCGCGTTGGCCGGGACGTACCAGGTCCGGTAGAAGTCGACGATGTCGTCCAGGGTGGCCGCGGCGATGTCGGCGTGGTCGCCGATCACCAGGTGGCGCAGCGGGTGGCCCGGCGGGTACAGCGCGGCGGCCATGGCGAACCGCTCCTGGCCATACGGCGCGTTCTCGTAGCGCTGGCGGCGCTCGCTGCGCACGACCTGCTGCTGCGCCTCGAGCCGCGCGCGCGTCATCGCCGGCAAGAAGTACCCCATGCGATCGCTCTCCAGCCAGAGCGCCACCTCCAGTTGATGGGCCGGCACCACCTGGTGATAGGACGTGCGGTCCACGCCCGTCGAGGCGTTGGCCTCCGAGGCGCCCACCCGCCGCAGGATGTCGTAGTGGTGACGACCTTCGAGGTGAGCGCTGTTCTTGAAGAGGTGCTCAAACAGGTGCGCCAGGCCGCTGCGGCCGGGCGGATCATCCGAAGCGCCGACGTAGTACGCCATGTGGACGGCGACCTGCGGCAACGACGGGTCCGGATGCACCACGACCTCCAGGCCACACGCGAGCCGGAACCGCTCCGCGGCCAGCGCTGGCGCGCCGCCGGGCCCGGCCACCACCACGGACCGAGCGGCCTGTGCCTCGACGGTCATCGGGGCGGCCGCAGCGACAACGCGAGCTGATAGAGCTGTCGCCGCGGCTTGCCGGTGCGGACCACCAGGCGAGCGGCCGCGTCCTTGGGCCCGAGGCCCTGCGCCAGCAGGAGGCGGAGTTCGTGCTCGATGTCCAGCTCCGCTTGCTCGGCCGCGCCCTCCTCGCAGCCGGCTACCACCAGCGTACACTCGCCGCGCGGCGGCTCCGCCGCCAGCTGGGCCGCGAGCTCGGCGAGCGAGCCGCGACGGTGCTGCTCATGCACCTTGGTGATCTCGCGCGACAGGCACGCCGGCCGCGCCTCGCCCATGGCCAGCACGAGATCCGCGACGGTGTCCGCGACGCGCTCGGGGGACTCGTAGAAGATGAGCGTCGCGCGCTCGCCGCGCAGGCCCCCCAGGAGCGCTTGCCGCGCCCCGGACTCTCGCGGCAAGAACCCCACAAAGAGGAAGCGCTCGCTGGGCAGGCCGGAGGCCACCAGCGCTGACACCGCGGCGCACGGCCCTGGCACCACCTCGACGCGAAAGCCGGCGGCGGCGGCCGCGCGCACCGCCCGCGCGCCCGGGTCAGAGACGCCGGGCGTGCCGGCCTCGCTCACCACCACCACGTGCGCGCCGGCGGCCAGCTCGCCGACCAGCGCCTCGCTGCGCCAGGCCTCGTTGCCCTCGAAGAACGACACCACGCGCCGCCGCGGGTTGGGCGGCCCTGCGGCGTCCGCGTGACGCAGCAGCGTGAGCACGGAGCGGGTGTCCTCGGCGGCGATGAGATCCGCCTGACGCAGGTGACGGGCGGCGCGCGGCGACAGATCCTCGAGGTTGCCGATGGGCGTGGCGACCACCACCAGGACCCCGGCGCTGCCGGTCTTGGCGCCTGGCTCGCGCGAGGGCTCCGGTGCTGGTGCTTGGGAGGTCACCGGCTAATCTCGCGTCAGCGCGCCGATGTCGACGGCAGAACCCAGCTCGGCCTCCAGGTACTTGCGCAAGCGGCCGAGCAGCCGCTTCTCGAGCTGGCGCGCGCGTTCCCGCGACACGCCATAGCGGTCCCCGAGCTCCTGCAAGGTCAGCGGATCCTCGGTCAGCCAGCGCTCGCGGAAGATCGCCTGCTCCCTGCCCTCGAGCCCGCTGGCGAAGATCTCGAGCTTGCCGCGCAGGAGCTCGCTGAACTCACTGCGCGCCACGCTGTGATCGGGCCGGTCCACCCCCGCCAGGGTGTCGAGCCGGCTGCGAGTGCCATCATCATCGTTGCCGATGGGCGCGTCCAGGGAGGCCTCGGGCGCCGCCAGCCGGCGCTCCATGTCCACGACCTCCTGCTCCGAGACGTCCAGCTTCTCGGCCAGGAGCGCGGCGGTGGGATGAAAGCCGAGCTGCTCCAGCTTCTCGCGCTCCTTGCGCAGGTTGAAGAACAGCTTGCGTTGCGCCTGCGTGGTGCCGATCTTCACCAGGCGCCAGTTGTTGAGGATGAACTTGAGGATGTATGCGCGGATCCAGAACGCCGCGTAGCTCGACAGCTTGACGCCGCGGTACGGATCGAACTTCCGCACCGCCTGCATGAGGCCGATGTTGCCCTCTTGCACCAGGTCGAGCAGGTTTCGATGCGCGCGCCGGTACTCGTAGGCGATCTTGACGACCAGGCGAAGGTTGGCCTCCACCAGCCGCCGCGCCGAGCCGTTGTCGCCGTGCTCGACGAGCCGCACCGCGAGCTGGTGCTCTTCGTCGGGGGTCAGCAGCGGATAGCGCCGGGTCTCGGCCATGTACGTGGCCAGCGGATCGCGCCGCGCGAGCGACGACGAGGAGGAGTACGAGGACGACGCGCCCGATGGAGCGGCCGGGATCTCGGCGGCGTCGCTGTCGAGCAGCTCGTCGCCCTCATCGCCGGGCGCTAGCTCGATCGCCTGCGACGCAGCGCCCATCAGGTCGGAGTCGGGCTCGCCTTCGTCGCCGGTGGCCTCGTCATGGTCATCGGAGGCGTCGTCGGTGTCGGCGGCGGCGTCAGCGGCGCCGCGGCGGCGGCCGTCGGTGTCCGCGTCTGCCTCTGTGTCCGCGGCGTCGTCGGCGTCCTCTGCGCTCGCTGCGTCCGCCGCCTCGCGGCCAGGCCGCGCGTTGCGCCTGGCGCTGGCCCCGCCCGCCGATCCATGTCCATCCTGCCGGGCCTTCGCGCTGGTGGTCCGTCGCGCAGCCGGGGCCCCCGGATCGTCCGGCTCCACCCGACGCGCAGGGGCTCGCCGCGCGCCACCAGGGCTGGGCAACGGCACTCCGCCCTCGCCGACGTCGATCACGTCGGGTCGGGGCTTGCCGCCGCCGCTGGCCTTGCGATTCACCATGTCCCGACCATACTACACGACCCCGCACCTCAGGATCGCACCGGCGGCAGATCGAACCGGTGGGCCTCGAGCTTTCCGCGGAAAATCTCCTGCTGGTTTTGTGACGACTGGCGCCTATACTCGATCTACATGCGCCGCAGGATTCAACTGCTCCTGGTGATCGTCGCGGCCGCAGCCGCCTTGGTGCTCACAATTGTCCGGCGCACGCCGCAGGGGGTGCTGGTGCTCGGCCTCGACACCCCGGTGGTGCGCGCGGCGCCGGGGCAGGCCCTCGTCGTCAAGCACGACCTGTCCGCGCTCAAGATCTTCAACTTGACCCTGGTCCGGGTCAAGGAGCGCTACGTGGACCCAGGCCGCCTGGTGCCGCGCAAGATGCTGTACGAGGCCCTCAACTCGGTGCAGTTCAACATCCCCGAGGTGCTGGTGGAGCCCGATCTCACCAAGAACCAGGTCGCGGTGGCGGTCAACGATCAGCGCGAAGTGTTCGACACCAGCGACGTGGACTCGCTGTGGCGGCTGGCCTCCAAGCTCAAGCGCATCTTCCGCTTCATCGAAGCCAACATGAACACCGGCGCGGACCTGGCCAAGGTGGAGTACTCCGCCATCAACGGCATGCTGTCGACGCTCGATCCGCACTCCATGTTGCTAGATCCAGAGCAGGCGCGCGACATGGACGTGTCCACCAGCGGCAAGTTTGGCGGCCTGGGCATCGAGATCCGCATGATCGACCGCAAGCTCACGGTGATGCGGCCGATGAAGGACACGCCGGCGTCGCGGGCCGGCATCAAGCCGCAAGACCACATCGTGAAGATCAACCAGGAGCTCACCGAGCACCTCACGAGCAACGAGGCGGTGGACCGCATGCGAGGCGAGCCGGACACCGGCGTCACGCTGTGGATCGAGCGCAAGGGCGCCACCGGGCTGCTCCGCTTCGACCTGATCCGCGCCACCATCCACGTCTCACAGGTGACCTCCAGGCTCCTGCCCAGCGGCGTGGGGGTCATCCGCGTCAAGCAGTTCTCGAGCGGCATCACGCGCGATGTCGCGGAGGCCATGCGTGAGCTCACCATGAAGGGCGCCCGCGCCTGGGTCCTGGACCTTCGCTGGAACCCAGGCGGCTTGCTTGATCAAGCGGTGCAGCTCTCCGACCTGTTCGTGGACTCCGGCACCGTGGTGACCACCGTGTCCGGGCGAGATCGAGAGCCTCGGCACGCCGAGCGCGGAGACGACGACACCGCCTCGCCGCTGGTGGTGCTGGTCAACACTGGCTCGGCCTCGGCCTCGGAGATCGTCGCTGGCGCGCTCAAGAACCTCGACCGCGCGGTGGTCATCGGCACCCGCACGTTCGGCAAGGGTTCGGTGCAGGAACTCTACCCCAACGAGGACGGCAGCAAGCTCAAGTTGACCGTGGCGCAGTACCTCACGCCGGGAGATCGCTCGATCCAGTCGCTGGGCATCGTCCCGGACATCCTGCTGCAGCGCATGTCGATTCCTGAGAAAGCCGACGCCGATCAGCCGGTCGACGCGCCGGTGCGGCTGCTGGCGCCGAGCAAGTCGTACGGCGAGAAGGACCTCGACGCGCACCTGACCTCGAACTACGCCAAGGACACCGACAAGCCCTCCTACGAGCTGGCGTTTCAGCCGCTGCCCAAGCCGGCGGCAGCCAGCGCGGGCGCGGCCGCTGCGCCGGACGCTGGCGACGATGAAGACGAGGAGCCGATCGACGACGACATCAAGGTCGACTTCGAGATCGCCCTGGCCGGCGAGCTGGCCGCGGCCTCGACCGCCTCGACGCGAACCGGGCTCCTCAAGTCGGCCCGCGCGCTGGTCGCCAAGCTCCACGCCGAAGAGGAGAAGCGCCTGGTCGCCGCGCTTGGCCCCCTGGGCATCGACTGGTCTGCAGCCGCGGCCGGCGCCGCCCCGGCCACGCTGGATCTCAAGGTGACGCTGTCACCGCCCGGCGCCATCAACGCCGGCGACGTGGTCACCGTCACCGCGACCGCCAAGAACCCGGGCACGAGCCCGGCGTTCCGCGTGCTCGCGCGGCTGCACTCCGACCACTACGTCTTCGACGACTACGAGCTGCACCTGGGCAAGATCGGCGCTGGCGAGACCCGGACCTATACCCGGAAGATCCAGATCCCCAAGGACGCGCTCTCCCGGGTGGACCGGGTGGACGTGGAGGTGCGCGGCGCCAAGGCGACGCCCGATCCGGTGATGGTCCGGATCAAGGCGGCGCCGCGGCCGACGTTCGCCTACACCTACCAGCTCGTCGATGAGGGCAACGGCGACGGCCTGATCCAGCGCGGCGAGAAGCACAAGCTCCTGGTCACGTTCAAGAACACCGGCGAGGGCGCGAGCCCGGAGGCCACCGCGCTGCTGCGCAACGCCTCGGGAGATGGCGTGGTGCTGAGCAAGTCGCGCGTCGAGCTGGGGGTGCTCGAGCCTGGCGCCTCGCGCAGCCTGGAGTTCCCGGTGTCCATCACGCGCGAGCTGCGCGGCGACGAGCTCGCGCTCGAGGTCATCGCCTACGACGCCGTGCTGGAGACCCAGGCCAGCGAGAAGCTGCGCTTCCCGCTGGCGCCTGCTGCCCGCCGTCATCCGCGCGCGAGGCGCGGTAGCCGATCGCACCAAGCGAGTCGAGCTTCCGCTCGGGGCGTCGGCTGACAGCACGCTCGCTGGCTGGGCGCCAACGCACGCTTCCGCTGCAGGGACACGGTGGGGCCGTGGACCAAGGTCGACCTGGGAGGTCGGCCGGGGTACCTCGCCTCCTCGGCGCTCAGCGCCGTGGGTGGACGGCCGGTGCCAAGCTACCACCCGCACTGGCAGTCCACGCCGCCGGCCTTGACCCTCGAGCTCGACGGCCTGGAGACGGTCGCCGATCGCTACGCGCTCAAGGGCTCCATCGTCGACGACCACCACGTCGAGGACGTGTTCGTGGTGGTGTCGAACCAGGCGGCGAAGATCGACAGCAAGAAGGTCTTCTATCGCTCCAATCGCAAGCGCGGCTCGGAGCAGCGCCTGGACTTCGAGACCAGCGTGCCGCTGTGGCCGGGGGCCAACCAGGTCACCGTGGTGGCACGAGAGACCTCGGATGTCCGCACGGTGCAGACCTTCATCATCTACCGTGACGCAACTCTTACCGCGGCAGTGACGCGGTGAGCCGTAGCGCGGCGACGTGACGAACGACCAAGCCTGGCTGCGAAGAAATGGTACGAGCGGATCCACCGCCCGCGCGGCGCGCCCTATTCTCCGAAGTGTTTCTATAGGTTGCGCTGGATGTGACGGTTTGGCAGCGCGATGTGCCAAGGTGCAACACCGCCGCTGCGGGCTTTTGCTGCGCGCGGAGACGTAGCAAGGTTGAATGCCTCACCGGATCCCTCGTCCATCGGAGTGACCATGCGCACTTTCCAAGCAACCCTCGCAGCGTTGATCGTCTTTGGTGCGGTGGCCCCGAGCCACGCCCAGGAAGTCACCGGCACCTACGAAGCGAAGTTCGAGGAAGTCGCCAACAACTGCTCGACGGTTGGGCTGAGCCTCACCCGCAACAAGATCCGCATCCGCAAGGAGAAGAAGGATCAGATCGTCATCGACATCGAGCTGGTGCCGC
>JADJJK010000022.1 GCA_016706545.1 Myxococcales bacterium | reverse complement strand
GGCGCGGCGGCTCCAGTCTCGCACGCGGCCTCTTGGCGCTCGGGCTCCATCGCGTACGGATCGGGCAGCGGATCGATCTTGCCGGGAGCGTCGAGCGTGGAGGAGTCAAGCTCGGCGTAGCCGCCGCCGGGCAAGGGCGGTGTGCCCGGCGCCAGCAGAAACGCGGTGCCGCGCAGGTCGCGGATCTGCGTGATGTCCTCGCCGCGGGCCAGGCGGTGGGCGAGCTCGCACAGCGCGCGCTCGGCGTTGCCGAACACCAGCAGGTCCGCCGCGGCGTCCACCAGCATCGAGCGGCGCACGGCGTCGGACCAGTAGTCGTAGTGGGCGATGCGGCGCAGGCTGGCCTCGATGCCGCCGATCACCAGCGGCACGTCCGCGAAGGCCTGGCGGCAGCGCTGCGAGTACACCAGCACGGCGCGGTCCGGGCGCAGGCCGGCGGCGCCATCTGGCGAGTACGCATCATCCGAGCGCATCTTGCGATCGCTCGTGTACCGGTTGACCATGGAGTCCATGTTGCCGGCGGTGACGCCCCAGAACAGGTTGGGCCGGCCCAGCTCGCGAAAGGGCTCGGCGCTGCGCCAGTCAGGCTGCGCCAGGATGCCGACCCGGAAGCCTTGCCGCTCGAGCAGGCGTCCCACCAGCGCCATGCCAAAGCTCGGGTGATCGATATAGGCGTCGCCGGTCACCAGGACGACGTCGCAGCTATCCCAGCCAAGCTCGTCCATCTCGGCGCGGGTGGTGGGCAGAAAGCGCGCGATGCCAAACCGGTGCGCCCAGTACGGGCGATACGAGAACAGGGGCTTGGCGAGCGCGGTGGCCATGTCGGCCACGTGACTAGCACGAAGGTCGGCGTCGGCGGAGCCCAAATTGGCGCTGCGGCCTCGGCTGCCGGCGCGCTGCGGCTCGGCTGCCTGCGCGCTGCGGCTGGCTGCCCGCGGCGCGGCCTCGGCGGTCAGTCGCGCAGGAGCTTGCGGCCGCCAGCGGACGTCGAGCCATGCTCGATGGGGCGGTGCAAGACGATGGTGCGCCCGGCCTCGCGCCCGGCGTCATGCGCCTCGTTGCGGCGCAAGGTGCTGCGGCGCGAGACGATGCGCGGGTGGCGCAGGTGGTAGAACGAATCGAGCTGGGCGTCGCCCACCCACACGAGGCCGGTCTCCTTGAGCTCGGTGCGCTCGTCCTTGAGCTTCTCGTGAAAGCCGCGGATGACGCCGCTCTGATACGCGAGGCGATCTCGCCCGCTGGTGACGCGGGCGTCGCCGCGGTTGGCGCGCCACAGTCGCTCCGCGGTGGCCAGGAGGAAGTGATAGACGTGCTTGGCCATCTCCAGGTTGTGCCGGGTGCCGGACAGCTCGAACACGTGGCCGCGCTTGCCCAGCAGCGGCAGGTACACCGGGATGCGGATCACCTTGACGAAGAAGTACTCGGTGAGCAGCACCATCACCGAGTCCTCGACGCGGTTGCCGCGCTTCTCTGGATCTCCCAGGTGCGCCACGTCATACGCTTCATACGTGCGCGCGCGCGTGGACTCGATGTTGTGGCGAAGCATCAGCTCGTGCGCCTTGCGCATGGCGATCTCCGCCTCGTGCTGGTTGGAGCTGCCGGCCAGCGCGAGCAGCTTGCGGATCCGGTCGAGGACCCGGCTGATCTCGGAGCCGCCCTGGGGATCCGCGCCGTCGGCCATGGGGGTCGCGGCCACCGGCGGCCCGGCGGCCTTGCCGTCGATGCCGCGCTCGGCGCACACCTTCTGGAAGACCTCGCCGTGCGCTGACTCGCTGGCGCGCAGCACCTCGTCGACGAACTGGTGCGCCATCTCATGCAGCATCACGCCCAGGACCTCCGGCCACAGGTGCGTGAGCACGAGCTTGCGCGACAGCTCCAGCGTGCGGCTGGCGCTGACCCAGCGGCCCCAGCGGCCGGCCACGGTGGTCAGCGAGAACACCGGGGGCCGCAGCCGGTTGCGGAACCGCGCGCTGTTCTCCCAGTCGTAGTTCATGCGCAGCTCGCGCAGGAGCGCGGCCTCGAGCTCGGCGGTGAGCTGGGGCTCCGCGGCCTGGGTGGGGCCGGGCGCAGGCGCGGGGCCGGTCTTGCCGGATGCGCCGGATGCGCCGTGCGCGGGCGCAGGCGCGGGGCCAGGCGCAGGGCCGGACCCGGGCGCCGTCGCCGCGCCGGACGCAGGCGCGCTCGTGAAGGCGGCGCCGAACCCGAGCTGAGGTTCCTCGCCAGAGGGAGGGGTGTCGCGAGGCGGCGCGGTCACGCCAGCACCTTGGCCGGCCCGCAGATCGGTGTCAACTCCGCGTTGCGTGGAGCTGCGCCGGCGCGAGGCGCGCGCTGCAGGAGATGAAGGCGGGAAAGCCCAGGCTTTCTGCACCGCTTCATGGCACTCTGACTCGTCGCTGGAGCACGTCGGCGTGCCTCGCGACGCGCCACGGACGCCAGCCACGCTCCCGGCGCTGGCGTCCGGTTCCCCTGCAAGAAGCCCTCGATGCGCTCGACCTCCTCGACCTCCGCGCCAGATCTCGACGAAGACCAGTCGTTTGACTACCACCTGCCGCAGCGCGTGCGCGTCAAGTCCGCCTTCCACTTCACCCCGGTGACCGTGGCGCGCCGCGCCGCCCAGCTCCTGGCGCCGCGAGACGGCATGCGGGTGCTGGACGTGGGCGCGGGCCCAGGGAAGTTCTGCGTGATCGCGGCGCGTGAGCGGCCGACGTGCAAGTTCGTCGGCATCGAGCAGCGGCCCCTGCTCGTCGAGCTGGCGCAGCGGCTGGCGCACCGGATGTCGGCCGCCAACGCGACGTTCTTGCAAGGCGACGCCCTGGAGCACGACTGGTCAGGCTACGACGCGCTCTACCTCTTCAACCCGTTTGGCGAGCTCTTGCTCCGCTCCGCGCTGACGATCGACCAGACGGTGCTCCGCAGCCAGTCTCGGTTCGAGGCGTGCGTCGACGGTACTCGGGCCAAGCTCGCCGCGCTGCGCCCCGGCACGCGGGTGGTCACGTATCACGGCCTCGGCGCCGCCGCGCCGGACGGCTACGAGCTCGCCGAGCGCGTCCAGCTCGGCACCGACGTGCTGGAGCTGTGGATCAAGGCCGCGCCGGCGGCGGACGACGCTCCGAGCGCCGCGGCGAGCTGAGCCGCGGCGGAGCTGAGCTACGGCGAGCTGAGCCGCGCGTCCCGCTACAGCCGCACCGGGATGCCGCGGCTGGCGAGGTACTGCTTGGCCTCGCCGATGGTGTGCTGGCCAAAGTGGAAGATCGAGGCCGCCAGCACGGCGTCCGCGCCCGCTTGCAGCCCCTCCGCGAGGTGCTCGAGCTGCCCCACGCCGCCGGAGGCGATGACCGGCACGGTCACCGCAGCGCTCAGCGCGGCCAACAGCTCCAGGTCATAGCCGCTGCGGGTGCCGTCGCGGTCCATGCTGGTGAGCAGGATCTCGCCAGCGCCCAGCTCGGCGACGCGGCGCGCCCAGGCGATGACCTCCAGGCCCTCGGGGGTCCGGCCGCCGTGGCTGTACACCTCCCAGACGGCGTCTGGCGGCAGGCCGCGGGCGCGCGCCTCGGCGAGCTGGGCTGCCTCGGCCGCCAGGTCGCCTCGGCGGACCCGGCGCGCGTCGATGGCCACCACGATGGCCTGGCTGCCGAACTGATCCGCCAGCTCGGCGACGAGCCTGGGATCGCGGATGGCCGCGGTGTTGAGGGAGATCTTGTCGGCGCCCGCCACCAGCAGGCGGTCCGCGTCCGCCACCGAGCGCACGCCGCCGCCCACCGTCAGCGGCGCGAACACCTGGTCCGCGGTGCGCGCCACCACGTCGACCAGCGTGGACCGGCCCTCCGGCGAGGCGCTGATGTCCAGGAAGCAGACCTCGTCGGCGCCCGCGGCGTTGTACGCGGCGGCCTGCTCCACCGGATCACCGGCGTCGCGCAGCGCGACGAAGTTGGTGCCCTTGACCACCCGGCCGTCCTTGACGTCCAGGCACGGGATCACGCGCCGGGTCAGCACGCCGCTCCGGGCGCGGCGTGCGCCACCGCCACCGCCTCGGCGGCGGTGAAGCGTCGGTCATACAGCGCGCGGCCCACCACCACGCCGAAGATGCCGGCGTCGCGCAGGCGCGCCAGATCGTCGAGCGAGGACACGCCACCCGAGGCGATGACATCACAGCCGATGCGGCGGCCAAGCTCCGCGGTGGCCGCCACGTTGGGGCCCCCGTGGGTGCCGTCGCGCGCCACGTCGGTGTAGAGGAGCGCCGCGGCGCCCCAGCCCGCCGCGCGCTGCCCCAGCTCCAGCGCGGTGATCTGGCCGCTCTCGGTCCAGCCCTCGATGGCGACGACGCCGTCGCGCGCGTCCACCGCCACCACCACCTGGCCGGGGTGCGCCTGACACAGCTCGGCGACCAGCGCCGGCTGCTTGACCGCGGCGGTGCCCAGCACCACGTAGCTCGCGCCCATGCCCAGCGCCGCCGCCACCGCGGCGCGATCGCGCAGCCCGCCGCCGAGCTGCACCGGCGCCTTGGCGCGCGCGCAGATGGCGCGCAAGATCTCGTGGTGGGCGGCGTTGCCGGAGAACGCGCCGTCGAGGTCCACCACGTGCAGCCGGTCGGCGCCCGCGGTGGTCAGCTCCTCCACCAGCGCCGGCGGATCGTCGTGATAGATGGTGGCGAGGTCGCGCTTGCCCTCGACCAGGCGCACCGCCTTGCCGCCGAGGAGATCGATTGCGAAGAAGATCTGCATGAGGGCTCGTGAAGTGCCGAGGAGGCCGAGGGGATGCCGGGAGGGGCCGGGCTACGCCTGCTGCACGAAGTTGCGCAGGAGCTGCAAGCCGACGTGCTGGCTCTTCTCCGGGTGAAACTGGCAAGCGAAGAGGTTGTCCTTGCGGATGGCGGCGCAGAACCGGCCGCCATAGTCGGTCTCGACGGCGATCACCGATGGATCGGTGGGCACCGCGTAGTACGAGTGGACGAAGTACACGTGCGCGCCGTCGGGGATGTCGCGCAGCAGCGGATCGCGGTCCCGCCCGGCCGGCGCTTCGATCTGGTTCCAGCCGATGTGCGGCACCTTGCGCGCGGCGCTGGCGGCAAACTTCACCACGTCGCCGCCCAAAAGGCCCAGGCCCTGGATGCCGCCGTGCTCCTCGCCGTGCTCGAAGAGGACCTGCATGCCCAGGCAGATCCCCAGCATGGGCTTGCCGGACGCCAGCTCCTCGCGCAGCGGCGCCTCCAGCCCGCGCGCCGCCAGCTCCCGCGCGAAGGTGCCGAGCGCGCCCTGGCCGGGGATGACCAGCTTGTCGGCGCGCCGCAGCTCGGCGGCGTCTCGGGTGACGAACGTGTCAGCGCCCGCGGCGGCCAGCGCGCGCTCGACGGAGCGCAGGTTGCCCGAGCACACGTCGACGATGGCGATCCGCGGCGCGCTCACGAGGTCAGCGTGCCCTTGGTGGAGGGCACGGCGCCTCCCAGCCGCGGATCGAGCTGGGTCGCGGCGTCGCAGGCGCGGGCAAAGGCCTTGAAGATGCACTCGATCACGTGGTGCGCGTTGCCCCCCGCGTGGACCAGCACGTGCAAGTTGCAGGCTGCGCGACTGCAGAAGGCCGCGAAGAACTCCTTGGCGAGCTCGCAGTCAAAGCCGCCGATCCACTTGCCCTCGAGCCCGGGCACGTTCCACACAAACGCCGGACGGCCACAAAAATCCACCGCGCATGTGACCAGGACCTCATCCATGGGCAGGGTCGCCCAGCCATAGCGCACGAGCCCGGCGCGATCTCCCAGCGCCTGGCGAAACGCATCGCCAAGGACCAGGCCGATGTCCTCGACGGTGTGGTGGGCGTCGATCTCGACATCGCCGGTGGCCGCCAGCGAGAGATCGAACACGCCGTGGCGGGCGAACGCGTCCAGCATGTGATTCAAGAAGGCCACCGGTGACGCGATGCTGCGCTGGCCGGTGCCATCGATGGTCAAGTCCAGGGAAATCTGGGTTTCCTTGGTGTTGCGCTCGACCTGGCTGCGTCTTGTCGCCACTGCTCCTTGTATCAGCTCCGGCTCGATCGTACAAACGATCGCAATCGTTGAGCTAAGGGGCACGGCGCTCCGTCAACGTATGAGGTCTCATCATGCAGCGTTTTCACCGCTTTGCTTGGGCTCTGATTGTTGGCACTTCGCTCGTCGCCTGCGGCGGCGGCGGCTCCGCCAAGAAGGAGTCCAAGAAGCCCGTTGCCAAGAAAACCACCAAGGGCAAGTCCGGCAAGCCCGCGACCAAGAAGCCCATGACCGAGGAAGACAGGGCCAAGAAGCGAGAAGACCAGGCCAATAAGCTGGTCGCCGCTGACTCGACCTGTCTGCCCTCCGTGCTCAAGGATCCCGCCTCCAAGCTCTCGCTGGAGCTGGGCGCCGTGGGCAGCGAGGCCATCCTCTGCGCCATGGACCACGACGAGGACCGGCTGCTCGGCGCCGCCGGTTGCTGGACGGTGGACCTGGCCGCCGGGGCGCTCAAGTTCCGCGACCGCAGCGCCATCCCCGGCCGTGGCTACCACGCCGCCATCGAGCGAGGCTGCGTGCGCGGCTTCTGCCTGCCCAAGGATCAAGAGGTCCCTGCCGGCGAGCCGGCGCTCATCTCGTGGAGCCTGGATGGCTCGCAGGTGGCGGTGGCCGCTGGCGATCAGGTTCACCTGTTCGACGCGGCCTCCAAGGATCTGGCCAAGAGCATCGCGCTGCGCGACCCCGCGCAGGGCGACAAGGTGATGCCCGGCACCGCCAAGTCCATGTGGTTCCTCGGTGAGAACCTGTTCTTCCACGGCGGCGAGGCAGGGTCCACCTCCATCTGGGCCTACAAGACCGACGGCTCGGCCAGCGGTCAGCTCATGGGCCTTGGCAAGGGCAACGAGCCGGTGGCCATGGGGCACGGCTCGTTCTCGCTGCTCGACAAGGACCGGGTCGCGGTGTCCGAGCGCGGCCTGTCCACCTTGACCATCTTCGAGGTCGGTCCGGGCAAGCGCTCCAAGCTGGTGCGCAAGATCAGCAATGGCCCGTGCCGCTCGGCGCAGGTGGAGGCCTTCTTCTCCACAGAGGCGCCTGCGGATATCCCGCCGAAGTGCGCGTCGCACCTCAAGAACACCTTCGGGGAGTTCATGGGCACCACCATCGTCGCCGGCAGCAAGAACTTCCTGGCCGCGCTCACGGGCGCGCGGATCGGGGAGCTCGCGGTCATCGACAGCAAGAACCTGTCCGAGAAGCGCTCCATCAAGTTGCCGTGGTGTGAGTCCGCGATGGCGCCCGACGCCGCGAAGGGCGAGGCCGAAGAGAGCAGCACCAAGGCGGGCGCCGCGCTGGTGGAAGATCCGGACGCGGGCGGACAGGTCAAGGCGGCCGGTGACGACGAGGAAGCGGCCGAGGAGCCTGCCAAGCCGGCCAAGAAGCCGCGCAAGAAGAAGAAGTAGCGCGCGCTCGGGCTTCGCCCGAAAGCCGACCACACAATCTGTGTGGTCAGTTTGTGTATACAAGCGAAGGAGCAAGCCCCTCTGGGCCGGCTCCTTCGCTGTTTGTTTTTTCTTTCTGCTAGTTACGTGAGCGCGTGGGGGAGGCCCTGTGCTTGCACTACCCACGCGGACACGTGTGCAAGCTGGCGCAACGCACCTGCGACTTGGCAGGGACGGGATCTCCTTGGATCCTGCGGTTCTTGGGCCCTTGCGGGGGCTCGGGGATCTCGGGGATCTCGAAGATCTCGGGGATCCCGAAGATCTCGGCGATCCATGATACCGATGATCTGATGATCGCGCGTCTTCATGAAGGTGGCCAGTGAGCGCCGGGCTGGAGAGCCTGGCGCAGCGAGAGTACCGGCTGCAGCTCCAGGCGGTGCTGCTGCGCACGATGCGCGCGGCCTTGCTGGGCCGGCGCCGCCCGGCGGTGGAGGACGACGCCGCGCTGGGGCGCATCCTGGATGATCTGGCCGCGGTGGAGTCCGAGCTGGCCATGTTGCCGGACGACGCGCGCCAGCGACCGATGCTGGCGCTGGCCCAGCGGCTGGGCTGGACGCAAGAGGAGACCAGCTTCTTGTGGTCCGTGGTCGCGCTGCACGTCAACCCGCGCATGATGGTGCACGCGCGCGGGCTCGACGACACGTCGCCGCGCGGCATCTCGCTGGCGCTGCACAGCCGCATCGCCGAGCTGGAGTCCGAGCCCGCGTGTGAGCTGGGGCTGCGAATGATGCCGGGGCACTCCTCGGTGCGCAGCGGCCTGGTCTTGCCGGCGCGGGGCGAGTGGGTGGCGGCGGCGCAGCCGTGGGTGCCGGCGGTGGAGCTGGTGCATTACCTGGCCGGCATGGGCTCGATGGCGTCCGGCCTCACGGTGGTCGAGGCGCCCTCCGAGCTGCTGGCCGAAGGGCTGCTCGACGACGAGCAGCAGCAAGCGGTGGCGCAGATCCACTCGATCTTGGCCATGAACTCGCCCTTCGTGCTGTACGTGGAGGGCGCCGAGCTCACCGGGCGCCGCACCGCGATCTCGCTGGCCACCGGAGGGCCGGCGCTGTCCATCGATCTGGCGCAGCTCTCGCCGAGCGTCGAGAGCCTCGACGCGGCGCTGTCGGCGCTGCGCCGGGAGGCCGCGCTGCGCGGCGTGGTGGCGATCATCGTGGGCGTCGAGGAGCTGGTCTCTGCCGAGGGCGGGCGCGACGCGCGGATGCGAGTCCTGGCCCGCCACCTCGATCTGGCCGACCGCCCGGTGGTGCTGATCACCACCTGGCGCGGGCTGGACGTGGGCTGCCAGCTCCCCTCGGTGCGCGTGACCTGGTCCACGCCCGACGCCGAGACGCGCACGCGGCTGTGGCGCAAGCTGGCGGGACCAAGCGACGAGCCAGAGGTGGAGTTCCGGCAGCTCGCGCATCGCTTTGCGCTGGGCGCGGGGGCCATCCGCCGCGCCGTGGCCAGCGCGCGCGTGCTGGCCGGGCTGGACTCGCACGGGCTGCTCACCGTGGCCGATCTGCAAGCCGGCGTGCGGCAGAACATCGCCGAGCGCATGGGCGGACTGGCCGAGCGCATCGCCATCCGGCAGAGCTGGGATGAGCTCGTGCTCAGCGAAGACATCCTGTCGCGCGTGCGCGCGCTGGTGGGGCGGGTGCAGCAGGCGCACGTGGTGTACGAGCAGTGGGGGTACCGCTCCAAGATGCCGCGCGGCGTGGGGGTGGCGGCGCTGTTCTCCGGCCCGCCAGGCACCGGCAAGACCATGGTGGCGGGGCTCTTGGCCAACGAGCTTGGCCTGGAGCTGTACCAGGTGGATCTGAGCAAGGTGGTCTCCAAGTGGATCGGCGAGACCGAGAAGCAGCTCGCCAAGGTGTTCGACGCCGCAGAGGCCGGGCACGTGTTGCTCTTGTTCGACGAGGCCGACGCGCTGTTTGGCCAGCGCTCCACCGAGATGCGCGGCGCCACCGACCGCTACGCCAACCTCGAGGTCAACTTTCTCTTGCAGCGCATCGAGCGCTTCAACGGCATCGTCATCCTCACCACCAACCTGGACGCGAGCATCGACAAGGCGCTCAAGCGGCGGCTGGCCGCGCACATCGTGTTCCAGCACCCCGACGAAGACGAGCAGGCGGAGCTGTGGCGGCGCCTCCTGGCCTCCAAGACCGCGCCGCTTGGGCGCGACATCGACGCGCAGGCGCTGGCGCGGAACTTCCCGCAGATGACCGGCGCCAACATCCGCAACGCGGCGCTGGCCGCGGCGTTTCTCGCCGCGCACGAGGGGCGCAAGTCCATCGACCACGCCACCGTGCTGCGCGCGGCCCGCAGCGAGTACCTCTCCATGGGTCATGTGCTGGCATCCCCCACGGGGTTGTGAGCGAAAGGACGGCGTATGTTTGATGTCCCCCAACTGGCGTTCTTGCGATTCGACGAGCTGGAGCAGGCGCGCGCCGAAGACGCCGATCTGGAGCTGGGGGCAGGTGGCCAACGCGGCGGCCAGGGCGCGGGCGAGCTGGCCGATCAGTCGCTGCGCGAGATCCGGACCTACGGGCAGCGAGGCGACGGCCCCGCGCCAGCGCACGCCGAGGGCCAGGCCGCGGAGGCCGCGGAGGCCGAGGTCGCCGAGGTCGCGCACCCAGCGAGCGAAGCCGCGGACGCAGACGCCAGCCCACCTGCGGAGCCCGGTGGGGGCGCGTCAGGTGGCGCGGCGCCGCGACACGACTGGCGCGCCGGCGCGCGCGCTTACAACGCCGCGCACCGCGCGCTGGTGGAGAGCTTCAACGCCGCCACCGGCGACGCCTGTGGCGCCGGCGGTGAGGCAGATCCTGAGCTGATCGCGCGCTGGCAGCAGGACCACGGTGTGGCGCCGGATGGCCGGGTCGGCCCGCGCACCTACCACGCCGCGCGCCGGACGCAGCGCGCGCGCGCGGCCACGGCGATTTCTGCGCCGGTGAGCGGCGCTCCGCAGGCCACCGCTTCCTCGACGGGCGCGACGGCCGATGCGACGACGGGGGCGACGGCCGATGTGACGGCCGGGCCGACGACGGGCGCGACGGCCGATGTGACGGCCGGGCCGACGACGGGCGCGACGACCGGACCCAAAGCGGAGCCCACCGCGAGCTCGGGGGCTGGCGCGCAGGGCAGCCTTGGCACGACCGCGCCGGTGGGCGGCAGCGCCAAGGCGGACCCCGAGGTCACGGCCGCCACCGAGGCCCCCCAGCTACGCGCGTTCTATGCCGCCATCCTCAAGCAGGTCACGCTGCGGCAAGTGAACGAGGTCGAGGCGGTCGGCAAGCTGCTCGCCTATGATCGAAAGACGCACGGCGGGACGCAATCGATGGCCGGCCTGCTGCTGGTGCCGTTCTTGCTCGCGGACCTGGCCAAGCTGGCGCTGGCCCGCGCGGGCGCGGGCGGCGGTGCTGGTGGCGCTGGCGCTGCTGGTGGCGCTGGTGGTGCTGGCGGCGCTGGCGGCGCGGGCGGCTCCACGTCGGGTTCCACGTCGGAGGCCGCCTCCGGCGATGAAGACGTCGCCGCTCACGCCAAGGACGACGCGCTCAAGAGCCAGCCGCCGGCTCCCGGTGAGCCCTTCGCGCGCGTGTACACCGCCGGCTCCGGAAGCCGCAAGCAACAGTGCCAGGTGTACGTGTCCCCAGGCGGCGTCACCGCCACGCCGGACGTCTTCCTGTACTTTCACGGCCACCGCGCGCAGTACAACATCGATCCGACGCAGCCCGGCAAGGGCGAGCTGTCGGGCATCGACATCGCCGCCGAGGCGATGTCTCACGCGCGCGGCAAGAACATCATCGCCATCTTGCCGCAGGGCAAGCTCGGCGGCAGCCACGGCGACAAGCCGCTCAGCCAGGAGGGCGGCTACATGGCGGCGCTGCAGGATGGTCTGCCGGCGTTTGTGACCTCCATCCTGGGCCCGCTGGCCGCTGACCTGAGCATGCCTGCGCTCACGCCGCGCCACCTCTCGCTCGCTGGCCACAGCGCCGGCGGCTACATGGGCATGCACGACGCGCTCAGCAAGGCCGGAGACCTGGCCGACGAGATCACGGACGTCACGTTCATGGACGCCGGATACCGCGGGCAGCACTTCGACGACGCGGCCAAGTGGGCGGTGTCCGGAAGGCCCGGCAAGAGCGTGCGCATCATCGGCACGCCGCACCAGCTAAAGACCACCCATCATCACGAGGGCACGTTCGGCAAGGCGGCGCTCGCCACGCTGGCCAAGCGGCACGGCCTGACCATCCAGGACGTGGGCGGAGCTGGCGATCACCGCGACGCCGAGACGACGGTGGTGCAGCACACGCGCCTGATGAAGGGCAGCGACGTGCAGTGCGACGTGCTCCTCTTGATGTTCGACAAGACGCACAACGCCAACAGAGATCACTCGCCGCTGCGCGACCGCGTGCTCGACGACGCCATGCTGTCCATCGGCGAGGGCGCCGCCGGCAACGACACGTTCGGCGAGCGAGATCATGGCAGCGAGCCGGTGGAGCACGGCGACCACGAAGACCACGACGGCCACGACCAGGCTCCCGCGACGACGCCAGTCATCGACACCGGCAAGCGGGGCCGCGCGCCAGCTGGTGGCAAGCCCGCCGACGAGCACGCCGCGGACGCGGCCCAGAAACTCGACCCCGCGAAGAAGCCGGCCAGCGACAAGCCGGCCAGCGACAAGCCGGCCAGCGACAAGCCGGCCAAGCCCAAGAAGAAAAAGAAGACGTCCAAGTACGACGGCCAGTACGAGGGGGTGGACTCGTTTGGTAACCAGACCAACCGCGACGCCTCGCTGCGCGGCCACAAGTCCAGCGCCAAGACCTTCGACACGCCGTTCACCGTGGTGCGCGATGGCGCGCTGTACGGCGAGAACCACAAGTCGCTCAAGAAGAACCTGCCGGCTGGCACCCAGGTGCAGGTGGCGGACATGGACCGAACCTGGGTGCAGATCACCTGCCGCGAGCCCGCGCACGCGATCACCGAGGCGGACAACGTCTGGATGAAGTTCTCGTCGCTCGGTGGCGACGGCGCGGCGGTCGGCTTTGGCAACGAGCTCAGCGACGCCGAGGACCGCGGGCGCGCAGACAAGATCCGCGAGGGCCTGCCGGCCGGGCGCAACCCCGGACAGAGCAAGTACAAGTGGCGCTTCTCCGGCGACTTCATGCCCTCGCTCGACGGCGTCTCGCTGGCGGGGTCGCTGATGACCAAGGTGCAGGCGTTGATGGAGTGGGCGATCCACAACGACATGGTGCTGGGCGACATCGTGATCGGCTCCGGCATGCGCTCGCCCAAGGCGGCGCACTACCTGTGCGTGCGCTACGAGCAGGCCAACATGGCCACCAACCGCCACATCACGCTGGCCGCGCTGCAGGCGTTGCCCGGCGGCAAGGACGCCGATGGCAACAAGTGGTACGAGCCCGGCTGGACCGAGGAGCAGGCCATCGCGTACGCGCAGAAGAAGATCAAGGACGCCGGCGCCTCCGGCAAGGTGGCGGCCGCCGGCTACAACCCCGGCGACTCACGCCGCGCGCCCTTGCCGCTGAGCTCTGGCCCCGGGGTGTCGAGCCACTGCTCAGGTCACGCGGTGGACGTGGACATCAAGTGGCGCAGCCAGGACGACCCCGGCAAGGTGGACCTGTGGGGGTGGGAGCAGATCTATCACCAGTTCGGGCTGACCCGGCCGCTGCACCGCGACCGCGGCGGCAAGGCCAGCACGCAGGAGTCCTGGCACCTGGAGGAGACCGGCAAGCACCTGGAGGCGGACGAGGCCGAGGCGCAGCCGGCGTAGCGGGCGCGCGAGGCCTGGCAAGTGCGCGCGATGCGCGCGGTGCGTGGCAGGTGCGTGCGATGCGCGCGAGGCGTGGCAGGTGCGTGCGGTGGGTGGCAGGTGCGCGCGATGCGGCCGGCGCGTGGCCGACGCGCGCGACGCTCACATGGCCTGATCGCCGCCGAAGAGGCCGCCCGCGGCCTTCACCGCCGCGCCGAGCTTGGCACACGTCTCCAAGATCGCGGGATCAGACACCTCGTCCCAGTGGCCAAAGAAGCCAGTGAACTCGTAGTTTGCGGCGAGGTTCTGACACGGATTCACCGGCCACTCCGCGACCTCCGCAATCAGCTTCTTTATCTTCTTCTTTTCCTTGGCATTGGCTCCTTGCAGGAGCGCCGCGGTGAAGGCCGGATCTTCGACGCACTCCTCGATCTTGGCCAGCAAGGCGGGACACACGGTGGCGATCGGGTCAGCGGGCGCGGCGTCGACAGGGGGCGGCGCCGCGTCGGCGGGGGGCGGCGCGGCGTCGACGGGAGGCGGTGCCGCGTCGGGCGTCGTCGCGGTCGCAGCGCTGCCGGCGCTGCCCGCGCTGCCGGCGCTACCCGCGGCGGCCTGCTCTGGCGGCTTCTTGCAGCCCGTGACGGAGAGGAGGGCGCACGCTGCGCACATCAGCGCGGCGGAGATCTGGGTCCGTGAACAACGCTTCATCGCGAGAGAACCTATCATGTGAAATCGTCGCTCTGGCGTGCTATTCGAGAGGAGATGTCGATCCGCAGCGCGAGCGCTTTGTCGCTGGCCGTTCTCCTGGTGGGCGCTGCAGCGGCCCGCGCGCAACCCGCGGCTCGGCAGGCCGGCGCGTCCGCCTGCCTGGACGGTGGACCACAACCGCTGCTGGTGCAGGTGCGAGGCACCACCGCGGAGTTCTGTCTGGAGAAGGACGCCGGCGGCCAGGCCGGCGAGGGCCTGCGCTGCTACGCGGTGGACCTGCCGACCGGCCGGCTGTCCGCTCGCGGTGCGCCGGTGCCGCTGCCTCCGGCGGACCAGCGCCCGGTCGTGCGCGCGGCCGCTGGCGCGCCAAGGCTGGAGGTCGGAGAGGGCAGCGTCGAGGTGTGCCCGCCAGGCGGCGCGGCGTGCAAGGTGGTGGCGGCCGGCAAGGAGGTCGATCCGGGCCTCGGTCTCAGCGCAGAGCTCGACGAGACCGGGCAGCGGATCGTGCTCTCGTACCTGGAGTCACGCACGCGCGTCGAGGTGTTCGAGGTGGCGACCTCTCGCCTGCTCGGATCCTTCGCCGGCCGCGCGCCGGAGCTGTCCTGCATCTTCGCCAGGTTCGTTGGCGACCGCTTGCTGGTTTCCGAGCGCGAGTGCGGCGGCGAGGCCAAGCAGGTGTGGCTGACCACGCTGACCGGCAAACGCATCGCCGTGCTCGGCGGCGCCAAGCGCATCGGCGCGGTCGCGGACCCGGTGCGAGTGTCAGGCGACGTGTGGGCCTTCACCAGCGAGCGCGGGGATGCCGTGGTGCTGCAGGACGTGGTCACCGGCAAGGTCAAGAAGCGGCTGGCGCTCGGCTCGGCCCGCGAGCCTGGCTCGGTCGTGGCGGCGGCAGATGGCGCGGCGCTCGCGGTGGTCTACGGCGAGGCCAGGCTCGGCGAGCTGGCCTTCGTGGATCTGGCGCGAGCCAAGGTGACGCGCCACCAGTTGCCGCGCTGCGCCTCCACGCGGTAGCGCGCGACGGCTCGCGCTGGCGGTCAGCGCCGCAAGGACTGCATGCGATCGCGTGACGCGGCGATGTCGCCCTCGGGCACGGTGCCGATGACGTTGAGGCTGGCGCGCTGCTCGCGGCCGGACATGGCGTCGCGCGCGCGCACGTGCAGGATGCCGGAGGCGTCGATGGCGAACGAGACCTCGATGGAGAGCTCCCCGCGCGGCTTGCGCGGCAGCTCGGAGAGCACCAGCTCGCCGATCACCACGTTGCCCTCGATGCGGCGCGCTTCGCCCTGATGCACGATGATGCGCACCACGTCCTGGCCATCGCGCGAGGTGGAGAACGCCTTGCGCACCTCGGTGGGCACGCGGGTGTTGCGACGAATGAGCTCCTCGCAGTAGCCCGCCACCGTGACGATGCCCAGGCCCACCGGCGTGACGTCGAGCACGACCGGCGTGGGCGCGGGCGCCATGGCAGCGAACATCGGCGGCGGCGCCATCCCAGGCGCCATCGGCGGCCCGCCGGGCGCGGGATAGCCGCCGGGCGCGGGATAGCCGCCGGGCGCAGGGTAGCCGCTGGGCGCGGGATAGCCGTCGGGCGCGGGATAGCCGCCGGGCGCGGGATAGCCACCGGGCGCAGGGTAGCCGTCCCCTGGGCGCGGGACCTGCTGCGCGGCGAACGGCGGCGGCGTGCGCAGCCCTGCCCGCGGAAGGTCCATGCCATCAGCGCCCCGCGCGGCCGGCGTCGGCGCGGCACCCGGCGGCGGGTACGGAGCGTTGCCCGGCGGCGGGTACGGCGCAAAGGGCCTGCCGTCCGCGCCTGACTCCGGGGTGAGCCCGGGCATCGGCCCCAGCACCAGGCCCGGCGGAACCGCCGCGCTCGAGGGCGACATCGCCGGCTGCGGCGCCTGCGCCATCATGGTGCGCGCCTGCGGTCCAGCGACCGGCGGCGCAGCGAAGGGCTCGTCGAAGAACGCGGCCCCCGCTGCTGGCGGCGGCGCCCCGCCCGACATCTGGCGGGGCGGCGGTAGGTCCAGCGGCCCGGGGGCGCTGGCGAGCCCGGTGCCGATCATCATGGTGGGCATGGGTGGCGCCACGCCGCGCGCGGTGGTGGCGGGCGGAGCTGGCGCAGCGGCCTGCCGCGCCGCCAGCACCTCGGGCAGCGACTCGCCCGGGAGCGAAGCCGGCAGCTCCGGCACCAGGCCACGCGCGGTGACCTGTGGATCAGCGGGCAACATCATGCCGCGCGCGGTGCTCGACGATGACATCGACTCGCCCGCCGCCGGCTCGAAGGGCCGCGCGGTGATGCGGCCTGCCGCGTCGCCGCTGGGCGGCAGCGGATCGATGGCGGGGATCGAGTCGCGGTGCGCCATGCGCGGCCTGCTCATGCGCTGCGGCGGCAGCGGCGGCACGCCTGCGAGCGCCGCGGCGCTGGGCCGCGATGGCGGCGCGAACGGATCGGCCAGCGGCTCTGCTGCCGGCAAGGTGCCGCTGGTCGGCCCGGCCAGCGCCGCGGCGCTCATCGTCGGCGCGCTGGGCCGCGCTGGCGGCGCGAACGGCGGCGCGAACGGCGGCACCTGGCCTGGGCCCGCGGCCATCGGCGGCGGGCCAGCGGGTGGCGCAGGTGGCGCGGGCCGTCGGCCGGTGGCCATCGGGTTGGCCGACGACCTCGTCGACTCATGCACGATGGGCATCGGCGCGCCGCTGGAGGTGTCCTCGTCTTCTTCCTGCGCCGAGATCGGCGGCCGCGCCGCGGTCGACTCCTCCTCGTCGGCTGGCATCATGGAGCGCCGGGTGACCGTCAGCGAGCGGGGATCGGGCAGCTCCGCCAGCGCCGGCTTGGTCTCGCTGGGCGCGCGGCCGGCCGTCTGCGTGGTGCCGGTCTGGGTCCCCGTCTGGGTGCCGGTCTGCGAGCCGGGCCGCCCTGGCTCCATGCGCGCCACCGCCACCCCGGTGGGCTCCTTGTCCTCGAAGCGATCGATGGCCACGCCGCGCGTCGCCGGCCGCTCGGAGAACGCGCGCGCGCGATCGCCGATGTCCGCGGTCTCGCGCTTGGCCCGCCCCGCGGCGGCGGTCGCCGCCACGTCCACCGCGACGTCGGTGGCCTCGCGCGGGTCGTAGGTCTGCTCGCTGTCGGAGAACGAGCGCGCGCTTGGCCGTTGCGCTGGGCGCGCGAGCAGCTCTCGCAGCGAGTCCGCCTGCAGCGCCGCGCCCATGGCCACGGCCTCCTCGGGGTTGATGTCCAGGCGCGGGCTGCGGGCGAAGAACTTGCTCACCTGCTCCCGCACCACCGGCACCTTGGTGGTGCCGCCCACCAGCACGATGTCGTCGATCCGGTCCACCGACAGCCCGGCCAGCTTGAGCGCGTCCTGGCACACCGGGAAGGTGCGCTGGATGATGTCGCCCACCAGGCCCACGAACTCATCGCGCGTGATCTCGATCTGGAGGTTCAGCGGCGCGCCCTTGGCGCCATACGCGATCTCGTCGATGCGCACCACCGCCCGGGTGCGTCGCGACAGCTCGATCTTGGTCTGCTCGGCGACCGCGCGCAGGCGCATCATCGCCACCTCGTTGCTGCGCAGGTCGATGCGCTGCTCGGCCAAGAAGCGCTCCACCATCTTGTCCACCAGCCGCTCGTCCAGATCGTCGCCGCCCAAGAACGAATCGCCAGCGGTGCCGAGGACCTCGTAGACCTGGTCTTCCAGGCGCAAGATGGTGACGTCGAAGGTGCCGCCGCCAAAATCGTAGACCGCGATCGTCTCGTGGGACTGTCGGGCGTGGCCATAGGCCAGCGCCGCGGCGGTCGGCTCGTTGAGCACGCGCACCACCGTGATGCCGGCGATGGCGCCCGCGGTGGCGGTGGCGGTGCGCTGCGCGTCGTTGAAGTTCGCCGGGACGGTGATCACCGCCTGGTTGACCTCCGTGTCCAGCGCCTTGGCCGCGATGCTGCGCACGTGATCGAGCAAGACCGCCGAGACCTCCGGGATCGCAAACTCGCCGGCCCGGGTGACCACCAGCGGGAGCTGGTTTGCGCCCTCGCGGATCTGATACGGCATGCGCGACTTGGCCTGCTGCACCTCCGGAGAGCGGAAGCTGCGGCCGATCAGGCGCTTGGCAGAGTAGATCGTGTTCTGCGGATCGATGACCTTGCGCTGCTTGGCCTCCGCTCCGACCGCCACCGTGCCGTTGGGCAAGAACGACACCACCGAGGGGTGGATCTTGTATCCCGCGTCATCCGCCAGGGTGCGAACCGGTCCTCCAGGGTCGCGATGTGCGACCACACAGTTGGAGGTACCCAGGTCTATGCCTACGATGACTTCAGCCACGATTCCCTACGGTACCCTTGGTCGAGCCTCCGCGTCCAACCCTTGCAGCACGCGATCGTACCAGCGCTCCATGGCGCCGCGAAACGGCCACATCCAGCCGTACGACGCTGACACGAACTGTTCCACGATGTTGTCGCGAAACGCCAGCCGCGCCACGTGGGCGTGGCCCCAGACCTCGCGCGCCGCGCGCACCGTCTCGGCGTAGGCCTCCTTCTCGAACGCAGCTCGGCACCAGGCCAGGCCCAGGGGCAACGGCAAGAGCACGTACGCAAGCCCCATGCCGAGCAGGGTGAAGCGCCGGAACTGCCGCAGGTGGACCGCCTCGTGGCGCAAGGTCACGTAGCGCTCGTCGGCGGGCCAGTCGTCCCAGTCGGAGGTGACGTAGATGGTCTGGCCGATCGTCGTCTGGTACGAGTCCAGATAGTCGCGCATCTTGCCGAGGGTCACCACCACCAGGAGCTGGTGGATCGCCCGGTGCAAGGCGGATTGATCCTTGCGCACGATGCGCATGCCAGGAAACTCTGCGCGCAGCGCGGCCACCAGCTCGTCATACCGGTTCACGCCGCAATGCTAGCAGCCGGCCACCGCGATCGCTTGACGCTTGCGCGCCAGGTTGCGTAGCGTGCCTCGCTCGTGGCCGACCTCGACAAGTTAAACCCACCGCAGCGCGAGGCCGCACGCCACGGCTCCGGCCCCTTGCTGATCCTCGCCGGCGCGGGCTCCGGCAAGACCCGCGTGGTGACCTTCCGCATCGCCCACCTCCTGGGCCAGGGCATCCCGCCCACGGCGATCTGCGCCTTGACCTTCACCAACAAGGCCGCCGAGGAGATGCGCGAGCGGGTGTCCCACCTCCTGGGGGATCGCCGGTCGGCGCAGGCGCTGACCATGGGCACGTTCCACGCGCTGGGCCTGCACATCCTGCGCACCGAGCGCAAGGCGCTGGGCTTCCCGCGCGGCTTCGTCATCTACGACCAGTCCGATCAGATGGGCGCGCTGCGCGAGGTCCTGCGCAACGTGCATGAGTTTGGCGCGGGCGGCGAGCGCCGGTACGACGCCAAGGCGATCGCCGCGCGGATCTCGCTGGCCAAGAACGCCTTCATCGCGCCGGAGGACTACAAGCCCAAGGCCGCCGACGAGTATGATCACATCACCGCTGCGGTGTACCCCAAGTACCAGGAGGCGCTGCGCTCGGCCGGCGCCTTCGACTTCGATGACCTCATCATCGAGCCGGTGCGGCTGTTCGCGCGCGATCCCAAGGTGGGCGACCGCTGGGCGGAGCGCTTCCGCTACGTGATGGTGGACGAGTACCAGGACACCAACCGCGCGCAGCTCCGCATGGTGCAGCACCTGGTGCGCGACCACGGCAACCTGACCGTCGTCGGCGACGACGACCAGTCGATCTACGCGTGGCGCGGCGCGGACCCCGGCAACATCCTGCAGTTCGCGCAGATGTTCCCCGGCGCCAAGGTGGTGAAGCTGGAGCAGAACTACCGCTCGAGCCGCACCATCCTGGACGCCGCCAACGCCGTCATCGCCAACAACGAGAAGCGCCACGGCAAGAAGCTGTGGTCCGATCACGGCGCGGGCGAGCTCATCACCCACGCGGTGGCCCCCACCGTCGAGGACGAGGCCAAGTGGGTGGCCAGGGAGATCACCAAGCTGCACAAGGAGGGCCGGCCGTGGTCCGCCATCGCGGTGATGTACCGCTCCAACGTGCAGGCCAAGCTGCTCGAGGAGGAGCTGCGCGCCGCTACCGTGCCGTACGTCATGTACGGCGGCCAGCAGTTCTTCGAGCGCAAGGAGGTCAAGGACGTCATCGCGTACCTGCGGGTGGCGCTCAACCCGCGCGATGATCTGGCCGTCCGCCGCGTGCTCAACTACCCCGCGCGCGGCATCGGCGCCACCACCGTCGACAAGCTGCTGACCGCCGCGTACGCGCAGCACCTGCCGCTGTGGGAGGTGCTGCGCAGCGTGGCCGCGGAGCCGCTCTTGGCCAGCACCGCGCCCACGTTCCCGCACGAGCCAGGCGAGGACCCCGCCGACGCCGCGGAGGACCAGCGCATGTGGGGCCCGCTGTCGACCCCGCTGTCGTCGCCGCCGTCGAGCGCGTCCGCGGCGCCCGCCGCCAAGGGCCCCGCCCGCGGCGCCGCGCGCCCCACCCGCGCCGCGCCGGCCAACCTGGGGGCCGAGCTCGACGTCCGCGGCGCCACGCGCAACGGCATCCTCGAGTTCGTCCACATCGTCACTCGCCTGGCCACCTCGCTCGGCAACGGCGTGGACGCGGTGACCGCCGCCAAGTCCTTGATCGAGGATGCCAAGATCTATGACGACCTGCGCAGCGCCGCCGCCAGCATGTCCGCGGCGCAGCGCCGGATCGACAACGTCGAGTCCTTGCTGGGCACGCTGACCCGGCACCAGGAGAAGGCCAAGACCCGCGAGGGCCTGGCCCAGCTCCTGCGCAGCCTGTCGCTGGAGACCAGCGACGAGCGCGAGGACGCCGGCGAGCGGGTGATCCTCACCACCTTGCACGGCTCCAAGGGCCTGGAGTTCCCGGTGTGCTTCATGGTGGGCCTCGAAGAAGAGCTCTTGCCCCACGCCCGCACCCTGCAGCCGCAGGCCACCGACATCCTCGATACCGACCACGCCACCGACATCAGCGAGGAGCGCCGCCTGTGCTACGTGGGCATCACCCGCGCCCAGCGCAAGCTGTACCTGACCCGCGCCTGCACCCGCGTCAGCCGCGGCAAGGCGGGCCCGCGCACGCCCTCGCGCTTCCTGCTGGAGATCCCCGACGAGCTGCTGGAGGTCAAGGACCTCGGCGAAGAGGCGCGCGAGAAGGTGCCCACCGACGAGGTCCGCAGCTTCTTCTCGTCGTTCGTCGCCGACGAGTGAGCGAGGAGGTCGGCTGAGGGCGCGGCGCGCGGGCGCTTCGACTCGGTGCGCCACGACGGAGGGCGTGCAAAGGCGCGCCAAGGACGCGCACGGCGCGCGCGCGGGCCCCGCGTGGCGAGAGTTTCTGCTATGCCGCTTGCACATGACGCGCTCCGTTTTGGCCCGCTCGGGCTGCCCTCTTGCTTCGCTGATCTCGCTTGGGGTTCTCTGGTCCTGCGGCGGCGCCACGCCGAGCGCGCCAGCGCTGACGCCAGGTCCGGCGCCGGCTCCTGACCCGGCGCTGGTCGAGCCCGCGGCGCCGCCGCCAGATCCAGCGCAGCTCGCGCGCGCGGCCTACGCGAACCCCGGCGGCATGTGGCTGCCGGCGCAGATGACGCTGCCGCAGCACGTGGACAACTTTCAGAAGCTCGGCGTCGCGATCGATCCCAAGGTCCTCGCCGATCCGCTGGCCACGCCGCTGGCGGCGGTGGTGTTCCTGGGCGGCTGTACCGCGTCGTTCGTGTCGCCGCAGGGCCTCCTGGTCACCAACCATCACTGCGTGCAGGGCGCGCTGCAGCTCAACTCCACGCCCAAGGAGAACCTCGTCGAGAGCGGCTTTCTCGCCAGGACGCTCGCAGAGGAGAAGTCCGCGGGCCCGGCGCAGCGGGTGATGGTGGCGCAGGCCTTCCGCGACGTCACCAGCGAGCTGCGCGCGGGGCTCGAGGCCATCGCCGATCCGCTGCTGCGCAAGGAAGAGGCCGAGCGCCGCCAGAAGCGGCTGCAGAGCGCGTGCGAGCAAGGCCGGCCGGGCCTGCGCTGCGAGGTGCGCCACTTCTTCCGCGGCGCGATGTACCTGCTCATCGAGTACCTGGAGCTCCGCGACGTGCGCCTGGTCTACGCGCCCAAGCGCTCCATCGGCAACTACGGCGGCGAGATCGACAACTGGGCGTGGCCGCGCCACACCGGCGACTTCTCGTTCTACCGCGCCTACGTCGGCAAGGACGGCAAGCCCGCCGACTTCTCGCCGGACAACGTGCCGTTTGCGCCCGCGCACCACCTCACCGTGTCGAGCGCTGGCGTCAAGGCCAGCGACGTCGTGATGGTGGCCGGGTATCCCGGCGCGACCAATCGCATCGCCACCGCCTCCGAGGTGCATCACGATGTCGAGTGGCGCATCCCGTACCTCATCGGCTTGCTCGAGCAGCGCTACGCCATTGCCGAGGCGCACCTCGCCGACGGCGGCCAGACGGCGATCAAGGCCGGCGTCGCCAAGCAGGGGATCCAGAACGGCCTGGAGCGCTGGCAGGGCGTCCACGCCGGCATGACCCAGCGCGATCTGCTGCCGCGCAAGGACGCGCTGGACGCCCAGGTCAAGGCGTGGGCCGCGGCGCCTGGCCGCGAGGCCTACGCCGCGGCGCTCGCCAGGCTCGAGCAGGTGCTCGCCGAGGAGCGCCGCAGCGCGCGCCTGGACTTCGATCGCGGCCAGGCGGTGAGCAGCGGGAGCCTGCTGGGCGCGGCGCTGACCGCGGTGCGCCTGCAGCACGAGCGCAGAAAGCCAGACGCCGAGCGCAAGCCCGGCTTTCAGGAGCGCGACATGCCGCGCATCATCGCTGGCCAGAAGCAGGTCACCCGCCAGTACGACCGCGTGCTCGACCGCGCCGTGCTCAAGCTGGTGCTCACCCGCGCGCTGCAGCTTCCGGCGCAGGACCGCGGCTGGCTCGCCACCCTGCTTGGCGCCAAGAAGGGCCAGAAGCTCGACGAGGCGGCGATCGAGAAGACCTTGAACACCTGGTACGAGACCACCCGGCTCGAGGACGAAGCGGCGCGGATCTCGCTGGTCACCGAGACCACCGCCAAGGCGCTGGCCACCACCAAGGACCCCTTCGTCGCTGCGGCGGTTCGCATCTGGCCGGTCATCAAGGACCAGGAGACCCGCGCGGATCGGCGCACCGGGGAGCTCTTGCTGCTCACCAACGTGTACGCCACCGCGATGCGCGAGGCGCAGCGCGGGTTCCTCGCGCCGGACGCCAACGGCACGCTGCGGGTGAGCTACGGTACGGTCAAGAGCTTCAAGCCGGGCTCGAGCGCCCCGGCCGATGCGCCCTTCACCACCGCGGATCAGCTCCTCGGCAAGGACCAAGGGAAGGAGCCGTTTGACGCGCCGGCAGCCGTGCTGCAGGCGGTCAAGGCCGGCGCCTTTGGGCCGTACGCCAACGAGCAGGGCAAGCTGCCGATCAACTTCCTCACCGACCTCGACACCACCGGTGGAAACTCCGGCTCGCCCATCCTCGACCACCGCGGACACCTGGTGGGCTTGCACTTTGACCGACCGCTGGCCGCGGTGGCCTCCGACATGCTGTTTGATCACTCGGTCTCGCGCACCATCACCGTGGACGCGCGCTACATGCTGTGGATGATGGACGCGATCGACGGCGCCGATCATCTGCTGACCGAGATGGGCCTCGTGCCCGCCATTCCCTGAGCGCGGGCCGCGCTGCATCGCCGCGCTGCGCCAGGCAGCGCTGGCCACGGTTCACGCGACCGACGCAACGTCGCAGGGCCGTCGCACCCGCTGAGTGAGTGCATCGCGGGATGTCAGCTCACCTCAGCCGGTTTTGCCGCGCCGAAAACGGCGATTTCTGGTATCTCGCTCACAATGAAACGCTTCGTCCTTTGCTCTCTGGCGCTCGCCGCGGCCTGCGGTGGTGGCGCCCAAACCTCTCCAGGTGGTGAGCTGCCGGTGACCGGCGGCGCAGGCGCGACCGATCCCGGCGCCGCGGTGGCGCCCGCAGATCCGGCGCTGGCTGCGCGCAAGGCGTACGAGAACCCAGGCGGCATGTGGCTGCCGGCGCAGATGACGCTGCCGCAGCACGTGGACAACTTCCAGAAGCTCGGCGTCGCGATCGATCCCAAGGTCCTCGCCAACCCGCTGGCCGCGCCGCTGGCCGCGGTGGTGTGGCTCGGTGGCTGCACGGCCTCGTTCGTGTCGCCGCAAGGGCTCATCGTCACCAACCATCACTGCGTGCAGGGCGCGCTGCAGTTCAACTCCACGCCCCAGGCCAACCTGGTGGAGAACGGCTTTCTCGCCAAGACGCTCGCGGAGGAGAAGTCCGCGGGTCCCGCGCAGCGGGTGATGGTGGCGCAGGACTTCCGTGACGTCACCAGCGAGATGCGCGCCGGCCTCGACGCCATCGCCGATCCGATCCAGCGCAAGGACGAGCTGGAGAAGCGCCAGAAGCGGCTGCAGAGCGCCTGCGAGCAAGGGCGCAAGGGCCTGCGCTGCGAGGTCCGCAGCTTCTTCCGCGGCGCCGAGTACCAGCTGATCGAGTACCTCGAGATCCGCGACGTGCGGCTGGTGTACGTGCCGGCGCGCTCGGTCGGCAACTACGGCGGCGAGATCGACAACTGGGCGTGGCCGCGCCACACCGGCGACTTCTCGTTCTTCCGCGCCTACGTCGGCAAGGACGGCAAGCCCGCGGACTACTCGCCGGACAACGTGCCGTTTGCGCCCGCGCACCACCTCACCGTGTCGAGCGCCGGCATCAAGACCGGCGACATGGTGATGGTCACCGGCTATCCGGGCACCACCAACCGCGTCTCGCTGGCCTCCGAGGTCCGCCATGACGTGCAGTGGACCTACCCGTACCTCATCAAGTTGCTCCAGGCGCGGTACGCGATCGCCGAGGCGCACCTCAAGGACGGCGGCGAGACGTCCATCAAGGCCGCGGTGGCCAAGCAGGCGGTGCAGAACGGCCTGGAGAAGTGGCAAGGCGTCCTGGCCGGGCTGACCAAGGGCGATCTCTTGCAGCGCAAGGACGCGCTCACCGCGCAGGTCAAGGCGTGGGCGGCGCAGCCGGGCAAGGAGGCGTACAAGACCGCCATCGACAAGCTCGAGGTCATGCTCGCCGAGGACCGCGCCACCGCGCGCGTGGATTTCGACCGCAACCAGGCCTTCCGCGGCTCGAACCTCCTGGCCGCGGCGCTCACCGCGACCCGCCTGGTCGAGGAGCGCGCCAAGCCCGACGCCGAACGCAAGCCGGGCTTCCAGGAGCGCGACATGCCGCGCCTGCTCGCCGGCCAGAAGCAGTTCGGCCGCCAGTACGACCGCGTGCTCGACCGCGCCGGCTTCGAGCTAGTGCTGGGCCGCGCGCTGGAGCTCCCCGAGGCAGACCGCGCCTGGCTGACCGCGCTGCTCGGCGCCAAGAAGGGCCAGAAGCTCGACGCCGCGCTCATCGGCAAGACGCTGGACACCTGGTACAAGGCCACCAAGCTCGAGGACGAGGCGACGCGCATCACGCTCATCACCAAGGGCACCGCCAAGGACCTCAAGGCCTCGACGGATCCGTTCGTGGCCGCCGCGCAACGCATCTGGCCCTTTCTCAAGGCCGAAGAGAAGCGCACCGATGCGCGCCTGGGCGAGATGATGCTCCTGTCCAACGTGTTCGCCACCGCGATGCGCGAGACCTTGAGCGGCTTCTTGTCGCCAGACGCCAACGGCACGCTCCGCATCACGTATGGCACGGTCAAGAGCTTCAAGCCGGACTCCACCGCTCAGGCGGACTGGGCGTTCACCACCGCCGCGCAGATCCTCGGCAAGGACACGGGCAAAGAGCCCTTCGACGCTCCCAAGGCCGTGCTCGACGCCATCAAGGCCAAGAACTACGGTCCGTACGCCGACGCGGCGCTGGGCGGCGAGCTGCCGGTCGACTTCTTGTCGGACCTGGACATCACCGGCGGCAACTCGGGCTCGCCCGCGCTCAACCACAAGGGCGAGCTGGTGGGGCTCGCCTTCGACGGCACCATCGAGGGCGTCTCGTCCGACGTGGTGTTCGACGGCAAGTCCACCCGCACCATCGCCGTGGACGTGCGCTACGCCCTGTGGATGATGGACGCCATCGATGGCGCCGACCACCTGCTGACCGAGATGGGCATCAAGCCGTCGATCCAGTAGTGGTAGCTGCGGCCCACCGTGGCGGACCGCGCTACTGCAGCGCGCCGGTCACCTTCACGAAGCCGGCGCCAGCGCTGACCCGCGTGTCGGTCATGCGCACGCCGGCGACCGCGGGCAGCGGCACGTTGCCCAGCAAGAGCGACATCAGCTTCACCTGGTGGTCCACCACCAGCTTGATCATGATCTCCTTGTCCTCGTCGGAGTAGCCAGACACGTTGTCGAGCACGTCGGCGAAGACCTCGGGCTTGTCCACCTGCAGCGCCACCCCGGACAGCGACGGCACCGCCGCCACCTCGGCGGAGATGTGCAGCGCCACGTGCGCGACCTCGGCCCCGCCGGGCGCCAGGAACGCCATCCGGAGATCGCCGGCCAGGAGGCGCAGCTTGCCGCTCTGGCTGTCGGCGGAGATCATCGGCGGCAAGGTGGCGGTGAGCTTGACCGAGTCGAAGGTGCCGCCGGGCGCCGGCAGGGTGACCGAGAGCATCCCAGCGGCGGTCACGCTGGCCAGGAGCTGGTTGGCCGCGTCGTCGGAGAGCGCCAGCGCAAAGCCGGTGCCCGCCTCCAGCACCAAGGGGTCGTTGGGCGTGTACACGTACTGCGCGTTGTGCCCGGCCAGGAACATGCGGGAGTCCAGCCCCACCTTGGCGCCGGCCACGTCGAAGTCCACCGAGTCCGCGGCCACCTCGAAGGTCACCTGCTGCCCAGCCACCATCACCCGCTTGGGCCCGGCCAGGCTGCCCAGCGCCTGGTTCATCAGCGGCCCCATGAAGCGCTCTGCGGCGGCGGCGGCGATGGCGCCGATCGCCGCGTCCAGTCGTAGCAGGGTGAGGATGTCCCCCGGCAGGCCGCTGGCGTCCAGCGAGAAGCCGGTGACGGAGACCTGCGGCGAGACGATCGCCACGTCGAAGCCCTGCCCGCTGGCCCGCGGCGTCACCCGCATCGTGCCCTTGACCAGCACCTTGCTCGCGGACATGCGCACCGTCGTCGCGCCGTTGGCGCAGAGCACTTCGTAGCGAGTGCGGGCCGGCACCTCGAGGTTCGTCAGCTCCGCCTCGAAGGTCAGGCCGCCTGCCTTGGGCACCAGCGCCAGCCGCGCGTCGTCGACCTGGAGATCATCGACGTAGACCTTGCCCCACAGGCAGTCCTCGCCCTCCTCGGCGCCCTTGCTGACCATCGGGTTCATCGGCGCCAGCATGGGCGCAAAGTCCATGGTCTTCATCATCGTGCTCGCGGCGCTGGCCACGGTCGCGAGCGCGTCGTCGGACAGCGCCACCGCCAGCCCGTGATCGATGAGCTGGTCGCCGCTGCGGAGCTGTCCCGCGTGTACGGTGCGCGTGTCAGTGGCCTCGCCGCCGGCGACATCGCGCGCCACGGTGTGCAGGAACGTCGCGCCCGGGGCGAGCTGGACCTGGGCGGTGAAGGCGCCGTCCGCCGCGAGCTGCGCCGCGACTCCGTTGACGGTGACCTGCGCGACGCGGTCGCCCGCTTGGTTGGCCGCCACCTGGCCGGTCACCGTGATCGCGCCAGCCTGACCGCGCACGGTGGCTCGCTCGGGAGAGGTGACGGTCAGGCGCGGAGGCTCCCGCAGCGCCGAGGGCTCCATGGCGCACGCCGTCATCCACAGCGAGAAACTGGCAAGCACGAGGCTTTTCGGCATGTGCGAGGACCAAGGAGCAACAACCTTGCCAGGTCCGCACAGGCCCGCGCATCCGCGACGATGGTGGAGGTAGCGAAGATCGCTAGGACTTCATCAACGCATCGCGTCGCGCTACGCACGCCTTGCAGGGCCTCAGCAAGTCGAGTTGCCGGTGCGCCGGCCCGTGACCTTTGCAGGTGGCCGGTGCGGTAGCCAGCGCTGCAGCCAGCACACCTCGCGTAGCGCACGGCGTCAGCACCAGGCGGATGATCGCCGCGCGCTCGCACGAGGCTCCTGACGTTCAGCCCTCGCGAAGCGCTCGGCCTTGGAGCTTGGGCCGCGTCACTTGAGAGTCTCTCTGTGGTGCTCTTCGCGAACGCGCCCGCCTCGCAAGCCTCTGCTTGACGATGGTGGCCCAAGGCATGGTGCTGATACAGTACGCCTCATGGCTCTCGACGATGATTTTGCAGCGGCTCAGAAGCGCGTGAACGCCGCCTCGGGCCTGGACAACACCAAGATGCTCGAGCTGTATGGCCTGTACAAGCAGGCCACCTCTGGCGATGTCCGCGGCAGTCGGCCCGGCACCTTCGATCTGCGCGGACGCGCCAAGTACGACGCATGGGCCGCCCGCAAGGGGCTCACCAAAGACGAGGCCAAGCAGCGCTACGTCGACACGGCAGCGAAGCTGGGATAGCTATCCCAACGTCACCTTGCGTACCCCGCGCTTGGTGAGCACGGCGGGCAGCCGCGGGCGCAGGTCGCCCTGCAGGATGATCGCGTCGCCTTCGACGGCGCCGCCGCAGCCGAGCGCGTGCTTGAGCTCCTTGCACCAGCGCTCGAGCTCCGCAGGCGCGAGGCCCAGCTTCTCCACGATCGTGGCCTCCTTGCCGCCGCGGCCCTTGCGCTCCATGCGCACCACCGCCCAGGCCGGGCCCTTGGCTGGCTCCGGCTTGGTGGGCGACGAGGGCGCTCTGGCTTGGCCGGGCGTGCCGGGCGTGCTGGTCGCGCCGGGCGCCACAGGCGTCGACGCAGCCGGTTCGGCGGTGCGCAGCGCCGCCAGCTTGGCAAAGGGGTGATTGGCGGAGGGTTTTTGGGTCACGCTCGGCCAAGCCTATCGCACCTCGCGCGCCGCCGCAGCCTGACGCAGTAGTACTAGGCCCCGTGCTGTAACAAGAAGTCGTACGTCTCGGTCAAGAGGCGCGGCAGAGAGTCGACGAGCTGGTGATCGTCGTTGAGTTCCACCAGGCGCACGTTGGAGGCGCGCGCCACGAGCTGGCGCGACAGGCCGATGTCGACCACGTCATCGCGCAGGCCATGAAACACCAGCGTCGGCACGCTGACCTTGGGCCAGCCGCCGCCAGCGGCGTCGATCTCCTGCGCGTCCTCGATGAAGCCGTAGTCGACATGAGCGGGCTGGCCGGTGGTGTGATCGTGGATCTCCAGCCACCCGCTGTCCTGCCACTGCTTCCACGCGGCGTCGCCCAGCCGGGCGCGCCAGCGCGGCACGAGCTGGAACGCTGGCGCCAGGAGCACCAGCGCCGCCACGCGCGGATCGCGCTCGGCGAACCGCGCCGCGGTCAAGCCCCCCAGCGATGAGCCGATGAGGATGGCGCGTTCGGTGCCCTCGAGCGCGCTGGCCACGGTGGCCATGATCGCCGAGAGGCGCAGATGAGCAAGCGAGGGCCGCCGCAGATCCAACCGCTGAATGGCGATGCCATGCGTGCTGTAGAACCGCTCGAAGGATAGCCCCTTGACGGAGGCCGGCCCGGAGGCAAAGCCGTGCAGGTACAGGATCCGCGGCGACGCGGCGCCGGGTGCGTTCGTAGATGTTGGCGAATCGGGCGTGATCACGAAGCTACCTTCCTGCCCCTGACGATGGGACAGCTTCCAAGCGCGCAGATGGAGGACCCTAGCAGGCTGTCGCCGGCGCGGCGTCAGGCCGTCGCCAGGAGTCGGCGGCTCGAAGCGCGGGCAGGCGCACTAGCGCGCGCTGACGCCGGCAAAGCGCGCCCGCGCGTCCTCCAGATCGGCCAGGTCGTCGATCTCCGTCCACTCATCGTGGCCGATGGGCACGGTGCGAAACTCGGTTCCGGAATCGATCAGGCGCTGGAAGGCGTCTTCGTAGTAGCCCTGGTTATCGCCGCGCTCCATGCGCTCCAGCTCGTACCAGAGCTGCTGCAGGCCCGCGCCTCCCACCTTGTTGACGCCGATGGACTCGCCCGCGCACGCCGCCGGCGGCAGCTTCTTGCTCAAGGTCTGGATGCGGCCTTGCTCGTCGAGCAGCGCCTTCATCTCCTCGTCGCCGAGCTGGGTCTCGCGATCCAGCAACACGGAGCACGGCGCCCGGTCAGCCAGGAGCCGCGCCAGCGCGTCGCCGGTGAGGACCACGTCGCCGTCGATGATCAGGATGCCGGCGTCCCCCACGTGCCGCTGCGCCGCCAGCACGCTCAGGCAGTTGCCGGTGGTGGCATACACCGGGTTTGGGGCCAGCACGACCTCCAGCGGCGGCGGCACCCGGCGAAGGTAGTCTGCGATCTGTTCTTGTAGATAGCCCACCACGACCACGCTCTTGCGCACGCCCGCCGCCACCAGCCGGTGGAGCTGGCGCTCGAGGAGCGTGACCCCTCCCACGTCGAGCAGGCACTTGGGGGTGGTATCGGTGAGCGGGCGCAGGCGCGAGCCGAGGCCTGCCGCGAGGATGACGCCGACGTGTTCCATGAAAGGTCCAACCTGGTAGGTACGCCTCTGATATCGCGCTGGGCCAGCTTGCGCCAGACCCAGAGCTGGCAGGGAGCTGAAAAAGCACCTCGCTCGTGAGGCGGGCGGCGCCGACCTGTCGGTCCCCGCCGGCCTGGTGGTCTTGGCGGCGTCAGGACGCGGCAAACTGCGCCACGTTGAGGCATGCTGGCCGCATGGGGGCTGATCTGACCTTCGCCGTGGTGGCGCTGTCGGCGGTGTTCTTTGTCATCGATCCGCTGGCCTGCGTGCCGGTGTTCCTCAGCATCACCTCCGGCCACGACGCGCCCAGCCGTCGCAAGGTGGCCCGCCGCGCTGCCTTCGCCGCGTGGGTGATCCTTTGCATCTTCGCGCTCGCCGGCGGGCTCATCTTCCGCGCCTTCGGCATCAGCCTGGGCGCGTTCAAGGTGGCCGGCGGCATCATGCTGCTCTTGATGTCGGTGGACATGATGCGCGCCAATCCTTCACCCACCCGCACCACCATCGAGGAGCAGGACGAGAGCCGGTCCCGCGCCGACGTCGCCATCTTCCCGCTGGCCATGCCCATGCTCGCGGGGCCTGGTGCCATCGCCACCGTCGCCGTCTTCATGAGCCGCGCCAACTGGCGCCTGGTGCCGACGCTCGGCGTGTTCGCCGCCATCACCATCACCTGCCTGGCCTGCTGGCTGTTCATGCGCGGCGCCTCGACGGCGGAGCGCTTCCTGCCCAAGACCCTGCTGCACGCCTTCGAGCGCGTGATGGGCCTTCTGCTCGCCGCCATCGCGGTGGAGTTCGTCGCCGGAGGTGTGCGCGATCTCGTGCGCATGGGGTAAGCTCATCGCTCGCGCATGTTGCTGGTCTTCGCGCTCACCGTGGTCGCCGCCTTGGTTGTCGGCGATAGGGTGCGCGCCTACCGGAGCCGCGAGCACCGCGTCGCCGCGCGGCGCTTGCGGGCAGCCAGCGCGCGAGGTGCGGCGGGTGATGCGGTGTGCGTCACCGGCTGGATCGAGGATGTCCCAGCGCCGCTTCGCGCGCCGCTCAGCGGCGGCGCCTGTGCAGCGTACAGCGCCTCTGCGAGGCTGAGCTACCAGAACCCGACGGTTGCAGTCGTCTCGGGGCTGACCGTCAGCGAGCAGCGCGCCACCGAGTTCTTCCTCAAGACGGCGGAGGGCCGTGTCCGGGTGCGCGGCGAGCGCGTGGAGCTGGCGTTCCCCACCCGACGTCTGCGCTGGGTGCGCGAGGAGCGCAGGCAAGCGTTCGCGTATCCCTGGCGGCTCTCGGCGGAGAAGGTCCCCCGGCTCAGCAACCTGCGGGAGAAGACGCTGCGGCTCGGAGACAAGATCTCCGTCTATGGGCTCGTCCGCGAAGAACCTGCGGGGAGCGCCCTCGGCGCCTCGCCGGCGACCTACCGAGAGGCGCCGCTCGAGCGCTGCCTCTCGGGATCGATAGATCACCCCCTCACCCTGGGGCCTGCCCATGGAACCTGGCCCCTGGGGCGCTGGCACCTGCGCCGGCTGCGCCGCGCGGGCCGCCGCGCCCTGCGACGCACCCGCCGCGCCGCGCGCCTGGTGCGCCGCACGTGGCGGCGAAGCTGACTTCATCCTGCCAACGCCTGGAGCCGCCATGACCTTCGAGATCGAGCGTAAGTTTCTCCTGACCTCCGAGTCCTGGCGCGTGGACGCCGGGCCCGGGACCCGCCTGGTGCAAGGGTACCTGACGCGCGATCCGGAGCGCACCGTGCGCGTGCGCGCGTCCGGAGGCGAGGCCTTTCTCACCATCAAGGGCAAGACCACCGGCGCCACCCGCGTGGAGATCGAGCTGCCGCTGGCGGCAGAGCAAGCGCGCCTGCTCTTGCCCCTGTGCCTGCCGCCGCTCATCGACAAGACGCGCTACGAGGTGATGCATCAGGGCAAGCGGTGGGAGATCGATGTGTTTGCCGGTGACAACGCGCCGCTGGTCGTCGCTGAGCTTGAGCTGTCCTCGGAAGACGAGGTCTTCGAGCGCCCCGCATGGCTCGGCCGCGAGGTCACCGATGACCCTCGCTACTACAACAGCCGGCTGGCCGAAGATCCTTACGCGCGCTGGGCCGCCGCCGAGACCTGAGCGCCCCGCGCGAAGCCCGAGGCGTTCGCCACGCGGTGGAGCGCCTTTTTTCGTCCCGCGCAGAATCCGCCTTCTTGGTGGGCCGTCCGCCGGATGGCGGACAGGGCGTCCGGCAGGCGGACGAAGCCGGCCAGCGAGGCAGGGCGAGGGGAGGGTTTGCAGGCACTTGCGAGGCCGCGCGGGCGGAACAGGGCTTGCTTTGGCAAGGGGGGTGCCGTCGCTGTCGCACGACATCGTGGTGGAGCTGATGCGCAACCAGAGCGCACTGGTGCGGCGGCTGTTGCCTGCGCGGCTGCGGCGGGCGCTGGGCGAGGCGGCGTCCGCAGAGCCGGCGTCGGCGGAGCTGTCGCAGATCGCGCCGACGGAGTATCGCGCGGACCTGGTGACGGTGTTTCGAGACGAGCAGGGGCGCGCGATGCACGCGGTGATCCTGGAGGTGCAGCGGCAGATCGATCCGGACAAGGAGCTGTCATGGCCGATCTACGTCACGGCGGCGCGTCGGAGCCTTGGCTGTCCGGTGCTGCTGATGGTGATCGCGCTGGAGCCCGGGTGGCGGCGTGGGCGCGAGGACGGATCGGCACGGGACATCCAGGGTTTGCGCTTCGCCCGGTGGTGATCTCGCCCGGGCGTGTGCCGCGGCGAGTATCGGCGCGGGCGGCCCGCCTGCTGCCTGAGCTGGGAGTGCTCAGCGCTGGCGCACCCGACGCTCGCGGCGGCGCAGGCGGCGCTGCACGGGATCTGTGACCTACCCGAGGGCGATCCAGGCTATATTACGACGTGATCATGGATGCGTTGCCGGAGCCGCTCCGGCGAGCGCTGGAGGCCGACATGCAGCACGCAGAGTACCGCACCGAGTTTGCTCGCAAGTACGTCGCAGAGGGCCGGCAAGAAGGCCGACAAGAAGGCCGACAAGAGGGCCGGCAAGAAGGCAGGCAAGAGGGTCGGCAAAGCGCAGCGCTGGAGCTGGCGCGCGCCAAGGTCGGAGAGCTCACCGCGCAAGAGGAGGGCGCGGTGAAGCTGGTGACGGATCCGGACCGCCTCACCGCGTTGATCCTGGCGCTTGGCCTGGCGCGCGATGGCCAGGAGGCCCGCGCCGCGCTGTCCTTGCACGCCGCCCTGTCGCGCTGACGACGGCGGGTAGCCGCGTTGCAGCGCGGGCAGCCAATCGGCGCCTGCGGAGCGCGCCCTGAGAGCCTCTATCCTTGGCCGTCCGCCGGATGGCGGACAGCGCGTCCGGCAGGCGGACGAAGCCGGCCAGCGAGGTAAGGCGAGGGGTGGACTTGCAGGCACTTGCGAGGCCGCGCGGGCGGAACAGGGCTTGCTTTGGCAAGGGGGTGCCGTCGCTGTCGCACGACATCGTGGTGGAGCTGATGCGCAACCAGAGCGCACTGGTGCGGCGGCTCTTGCCTGCGCGGCTGCGGCGGGCGCTGGGCGAGGCGGCGTCCGCGGAGGCGGCGTCGGCGGAGCTGTCGCAGATCGCGCCGACGGAGTATCGCGCGGACCTGGTGACGGTGTTTCGAGACGAGCAGGGCGCGCGATGCATGCGGTGATCCTGGAGGTGCAGCGGCAGATCGATCCGGACAAGGGCTGTCATGGCCGATCTACGTCACGGCGGCGCGTCGGAGCCTTGGCTGTCCAGGTGCTGCTGATGGTGATCGCGCTGGAGCCCCGGGTGGCGGCGTGGGCGCGAGGGCGGATCGGCACGGGACATCCAGGGTTTGCGCTTCGCCCGGTGGTGATCTCGCCCGGGCGTGTGCCGCGGCGAGTATCGGCGCGGGCGGCTCGCCTGCTGCCTGAGCTGGGCGTGCTCAGCGAGCTGGCGCACCCGACGCTCGCGGCGGCGCAGGCGGCGCTGCACGGGATCTGTGACCTGCCCGAGGAGCGATCCAGGCTATATTACGACGTGATCATGGATGCGTTGCCGGAGCCGCTCCGGCGAGCGCTGGAGGCCGACATGCAGCACGCAGAGTACCGCACCGAGTTTGCTCGCAAGTACGTCGCAGAGGGCCGGCAAAGCGCAGCGCTGGAGCTGGCGCGCGCCAAGGTCGGAGAGCTCACCGCGCAAGAGGAGGGCGCGGTGAAGCTGGTGACGGATCCGGACCGCCTCACCGCGTTGATCCTGGCGCTTGGCCTGGCGCGCGATGGCCAGGAGGCCCGCGCCGCGCTGTCCTTGCACGCCGCCCTGTCGCGCTGACGACGGCGGGTAGCCGCGTTGCAGCGCGGGCAGCCAATCGGCGCCTGCGGAGCGCGCCCTGAGAGCCTCTATCCTTGGCCGTCCGCCGGATGGCGGACAGCGCGTCCGGCAGGCGGACGAAGCCGGCCAGCGAGGCAGGGCGAGGGGTGGACTTGCAGGCACTTGCGAGGCCGCGCGGGCGGAACAGGGCTTGCTTTGGCAAGGGGGGTGCCGTCGCTGTCGCACGACATCGTGGTGGAGCTGATGCGCAACCAGAGCGCACTGGTGCGGCGGCTCTTGCCTGCGCGGCTGCGGCGGGCGCTGGGCGAGGCGGCGTCGGCGGAGGCGGCGTCGGCGGAGCTGTCGCAGATCGCGCCGACGGAGTATCGCGCGGACCTGGTGACGGTGTTTCGAGACGAGCAGGGGCGCGCGATGCATGCGGTGATCCTGGAGGTGCAGCGGCAGATCGATCCGGACAAGGAGCTGTCATGGCCGATCTACGTCACGGCGGCGCGTCGGAGCCTTGGCTGTCCGGTGCTGCTGATGGTGATCGCGCTGGAGCCCCGGGTGGCGGCGTGGGCGCGAGGGCGGATCGGCACGGGACATCCAGGGTTTGCGCTTCGCCCGGTGGTGATCTCGCCCGGGCGTGTGCCGCGGCGAGTATCGGCGCGGGCGGCCCGCCTGCTGCCTGAGCTGGGAGTGCTCAGCGCGCTGGCGCACCCGACGCTCGCGGCGGCGCAGGCGGCGCTGCACGGGATCTGTGACCTGCCCGAGGAGCGATCCAGGCTATATTACGACGTGATCATGGATGCGTTGCCGGAGCCGCTCCGGCGAGCGCTGGAGGCCGACATGCAGCACGCAGAGTACCGCACCGAGTTCGCTCGCAAGTACGTCGCAGAGGGCCGGCAAGAAGGCCGACAAGAGGGCCGGCAAGAAGGCCGACAAGAGGGCCGGCAAGAAGGCAGGCAAGAGGGTCGGCAAGAGGGCCGGCAAAGCGCAGCGCTGGAGCTGGCGCGCGCCAAGGTCGGAGAGCTCACCGCGCAAGAGGAGGGCGCGGTGAAGCTGGTGACGGATCCGGACCGCCTCACCGCGTTGATCCTGGCGCTTGGCCTGGCGCGCGATGGCCAGGAGGCCCGCGCCGCGCTGTCCTTGCACGCCGCCCTGTCGCGCTGACGACGGCGGGTAGCCAATCCCAGGCCGGCTAGGCGAGCCGCGCCGGGCGTGAGGCGATGGGGCGCGCGAGACCAGCGTCGTTCAATCCGGCCGAAGCGGCACATTGACAGAGATCTTCGAGCATGGCCAAGGTAGGGCATGGTCACCCAGAGCGCGTTGCCGAGCTTCGACGAGGGCGGGCTTGTGCCGTGCATCGTGCAAGATGCAGATACCGGCGCGGTGTTGATGCTGGCCTGGATGAACCAGGAGGCTTTCGGGCTCACCCGCGCTACCAGGGTCGTGCATTTCTGGTCGCGCTCGCGTCGGGCGTTGTGGAAGAAGGGCGAGACCTCCGGTAACGTCCTGGCGGTCGTCGAGCTGCGGCTCGACTGCGATCGCGACGCGGTGCTGGTGCGGGCGCGGCCCGCCGGGCCCACCTGCCACACCGGCGCCACCGCTTGTTTCTTCCGCGTCCTGGACGGAGAGGGCGAGCAGCCAGGCGCGCAGCCAGGCGAGCATCACGACGACGGCGTGCCGAGCGCGGTCGCCGCCGCAGGTCCCTCTTCGCCGGCTGGTCCGCACATCCTTGACACGCTGGAGCAGGTCATCTCGGCCCGCAAGGCGGCCACCGCGGAGAAGAGCTACACCAAGAGCCTGCTCGAGGGCGGGCCAGACAAGATCTGCAGCAAGATCCGCGAGGAGAGCGGCGAGCTGTGCGCCGAGCTGCCGGGCGGGCCAGCCGACGCCATCGCACACGAGACCGCAGATCTGCTGTTCCATGTGCTGGTGGGCCTGGCGGCGCGAGACGTGCCGCTGTCCGAGGTCTGGTCCACGCTGCGCAAGCGGCTCGGCCAGAGCGGGCACGCCGAGAAGGCGGCGCGGGGACCCAAGGCGTGAACGACCTGCTGGAGCCAGGCGGCGGCCTGGCTTCGGCGATCCCTCACTACGAGGATCGGCCGGGGCAACGACGCATGGCGGAGGCGGTGGCGGCGGCTCTCGACAGCCGCCGTGCGCTCCTGGTGGAGGCCGGCACCGGCATCGGCAAGACGCTCGCGTACCTGGTGCCGGCGCTGCAGTCTGGCCAGCGCGTGGTGGTGTCCACCGGAACCCGAGCGCTGCAGGATCAGATCGCGCGCAACGACGTGCCGCTGCTCCGCACCATCGTGCCGCGGCCGTTCGCCGCGGTGGTGCTAAAGGGCATCTCCAACTATGTCTGCAAGCGCAAGCTGGTGGAGCTAACCACAGAGCGCAGGGACGATCGCGGCATCGCAGCGTGGGCCGCGCAGACCAGCACCGGAGATCGCGCGGAGGTGGAGTGGCTGGGCGAGGATGACCCCTGGTGGAGCGAGGTCACCACCACCTCGGAGGCGCGCCTTGGGCCGCGCTGCCCATTCCACGGCGTTTGCTTCGTCACGACCGCGCGGCGCGCCGCCGAGAAGGCCAACCTGATCCTGGTCAATCACCACCTGTACTTCGCCGACCTGGCCATCCGCGCCGGCGGAGGCAGCGCGCGCATCCTGCCAGAGCACGACGCGGTCGTCTTCGACGAGGCACACCTCTTGGAGGACGTGGCCACCGAGCACTTCGGCGTGCGGTTCTCCACCTCGCAGCTCGGCGCGCTCCTTCGAGACGCGCACAACTTGCTGGGCAAGATGGCGCTGTGGACCGGCGCGGAGTCCAGCCTGCCGGTGCGCGTCGCCGAGCGCGCTGGCGTGGCGCTGTTCGCCAGCGTGCGGACGGCGCTGCTGCCGCTGGAGTTCGCGGAGCGGCCAACCGGGCCAATCGGGCCAACCGGGGCACCTGGGTCACCTGGGCCAAGCGAGGGCCGCGTCGCGTTGCCGCCGGGGCTGTTCGATCACCCCGTCAGGCAGCGCGCGTGGTTCGAGCTGGACACCGCGCTCGAGGACGTCGCGCGCGCGGCGGAGGCAGAGTCCGAAGACGGGCCCGAGGAGTCGGTCACCACCGCGGCCACTCGCGGCGGCCTGGGGCAGCTTGCGTTTCGCGCCCGCGCCATGCGCGACGCGCTCGCCGTCCTCGCCGAGCAGCGCCAGGCGTCCTATGTGTACTGGGGCGAAGCGCGCAGCCACCACACCGCCCTCATCGCCTCGCCGATTCGCGTCGCCGAGCTCGTCGCGCGGTACCTGCTTGGCCCTGGCCGTGCCGCTCCCACGCCCATCTTCACGTCGGCCACGCTCAGCACCGGCGGCACCCTGCGCTACACCCGCCACCGCCTGGGGCTGACCCCCGAGCACGTCGACGAGCTCATCGTCGACTCGCCCTTCGACTACGCGCGCTGCGCGCTCCTCTATGTCCCGCGCGATCTACCCGCGCCCGACGATCCGGCCTTCTCCGTCGCCGCCGCCGCCCGCATCCGCGAGCTGGTCACCCTCACCGGGGGCGGCGCCTTCGTGCTCTGCACCAGCCACCGAAGCCTGGGCGCGCTGGCGCGGCTCCTGGCGGATCTCCCGTTCCCGCGCTGGGTCCAAGGCGAGGCGCCGCGCGGCTTGCTGGTGGAGCGTTTTCGCAGCACGCCCGGCAGCGTGCTCTTTGGCTGCGGCTCGTTCTGGGAGGGCGTGGACGTCCCGGGTGAGGCGCTGCGCCTGGTGATCATCGACCGCCTGCCGTTCACTCCGCATGTCGATCCCTTGCAGGCCGCGCGCATGCAGGTCGCGGCCGAAGGCGGCGCAGATCCGTTCGCGGCGATCCAGCTCCCCGAGGCGGCCATCGCGCTCAAGCAGGGGTTTGGCCGCCTGATCCGGCGCTCGGATGATCGCGGCATCGTCGCGGTGCTCGACGGCCGCATCGTCACCCGTACCTATGGCCGCGTGTTCTTCGCGACCTTGCCGGACAAGGTGCCGCGGACTTCGTCGCTGGAGCAGGCGAGGCGCTGGTGGAGGATCGGACCGGATGGCACCTCACTGGCTGCGATGGACGTGAGCTCGATGGATTCCCGGGGCGGGAGCAAGGCGGCGGCGGAGGGGACGGCGGATGCGGCGGCGGCGGCGGCTGCGGCGGCTGCGGCGGATCGCCGCGGTGGCCCCGCAGTCAACGTCGCCGCGGACTCGACGCCAGCCGCCGATCCAGCCAAGCTGTGAAGGTGCAGGTCGTGCTGTTCATCGCGTTCGCCTTCTTGGCCGGTTCGATCCCGTTTGGCGTGCTGGTGGCGCGGCGGCGCGGCGTGGACATCCAGCAGCGCGGCAGCGGCAATATCGGCGCCACCAACGTCGCCCGGGTGCTTGGCAAGGCGCCGGCGCTGCTCGTCCTCTTGCTCGACGCGGGCAAGGCCGCGGTGCCCACCTATCTCGCGCTGTGGGGTGGGCAGCCGCAGGCGGTGGTGGCCGCCGTCGCCTTCGCCGCGATCGTGGGTCACTGCTTCTCGCCGTGGTTGCGCTTCCGCGGCGGCAAGGGCGTGGCGTGCGCCATCGGCGTGTACCTCGTGATCTCGCCGACGTTCTCCGCCATCGTCATCGGCGCGTTCGTGGCGGTGCTCGCCGTGACGCGCGTGCCCGCGCTCGGCTCCGCCGTCGGTGTGTGGGTGATGGCGGTCTTGCTCACGCTGTATCGCAGCCCGCCCTTGGCCGCGCTCGGCCTGGCCACCGCGGCGCTCATCCTCTTTACCCACCGCAGCAACTGGCGTCATCTGCTCGCGCGCCGGGCCGCCGGCCCTGGCGGCGAGCCGGCCCCGCCGGCCGCCTGAGCGCGCGGTTCGCGCGCCCAGCCAGGTCAGGTGCTCATGGCCGCTTGGTGAAGGGGCGCGGCGCCGGCGTCTCCGCCACGGCCCGTGGTCGGCCGCTGGCCGCCTTGTCGCGGGCCAGGTAGAGCTTGGTGAACCAGCGGTGGACCTGGCGGTCTGCCTCCTGTTCCAGCACGCCGTAGCGCTCTTGCACCTTGCCGATCAACCGCTGCTTGCTGCCGGCGATGTAGGTCAGATCCTCATCGGTGAGCTTGAGCCAGCCGGCCCTCACCTCGGAGTCTAGCTCGCTCCATTGGCGCTCGATGTGGGTCCAGTCGATCAAGTGGTCTCCTGCTCTGTGCGCGGTTCGGGGGAATTCAGGTGGTGCGGATGCTCGAGATCGAGCAGCAAGATCTCCGCGTTGCCGCGCGCGGTCAACGAGACCACGCGCTCAGCCACCAGACCGGCGCTGTCCCCAGTGTACAGGATCTGCCCCTCCAGCGTGATCTCTCCTGCCACCACATGCAGCCAGGCGCTGCGGTCGCTGGGCAGCTCATGCACCACGTGCTGTCCGCTCGACAGGACGGCCGAGTACAGGCGCGCGTCCAGGTGCAGGCGCAGCGAGCCGTCGCGCGCGTCTGGCGAGGCGATGAGGCGCAGCGCCCCGCTGCGCTCGGCCGCGCTGAACCGCCGGTGCTCCGCGCTTGGCTCCAGGCCGATCTGCGACGGTCGAAGCCAGAGCCGAAACAGGTGCGTCCACTGGCTCGACGGGTTGGTCTCGCTGCGGCGCAGGCCTCGGCACAGCGCCATGCGGTGAAACTCGCCGGTCTGTACCAGCTCCGCCCGGCCGGTGTCGTCGCGGTAGGTGAACGAGCCGCTGTGGACATAGGTCACCACCTCGGCGTCGGGGCCGCGCGCGGACGCGGTGGAGCTGTGCGGGCCGCATCGCTCCTCCACGAGCTGGTCGAGCGCGTCGAAGCCAGCGCGGGGTGTCAGCGATGACGTCGGCGGCGCGAAGGTGAGCCACGACTCCTTGGCGCGGCGTCGCTGGTGCTGCCGCGTGGCTGCGCGGCGGACCATGATCACGGCGACCCCGGCGCCAGCCGAACGTGCTCCGGCGCGACCGGCGCCAGAGAACAGCGCTTCATGGTCCACCGCGGGCGGCGCAGATCATCGAGCGCCGCACGGTCCCGCAACTGCCGCGGCGGGCGCGCCACACCACGCGATCGAGGGACCGCAGGGCGATGCGGGTCACCTCGCGGGGGTTGGCGCTGCGCTGCGCCGCGAGATCGAACGCGGCGACGACGAGGTCTCCGAACTGCTGGGGCTCATGGGGGCGCATGGACGGTGCCTTTGCTGCAGCGCGCACGAGCGCTGCGGTGGTGCCTGGGACGGGCGCGGCAGCGCGCCGCGCCTTGGTCGTTGGTTGTTCTCGTCGTCGCTACTTGACGAGCGCTGGGGGCGCCAGCGTCGCTGGCGTCGCTGCGCTCGCCAGCATCGGCGGCAGCGCGTGGCCAGGTTCGGTGGTCGGCCGGTCGCTGGCGAGCGACAGGCTGTGCGTGATCGCGCTGTCCGGAAGGTTCGTCGCCCACTGGAAGGCCTGGTGAGCGGCGTCGTCCTGGTGCAGCCCGTAGCGCTCCTGCAACTTCATGACTAGCAGGTCCTGCTTGCCGCCGATGAACGACAGGTCGGCGTCGGTGAGCTTGTCCCACTGGCCCTTCACCGTGGCAGCCATCATGTGCCAGTGCTTTGCGATCTGTTCCCATTTCGACATGGTCGTCTCCTGGTTGGTTGTGAGAGCTCACGGCCCGGCGTTACCCGCGGCGGCCGTCGGTTTACGAGTGTGGCCCCTGCCGCTGGCCTTCATGATGCGGATCAAGAGCAGCACGGTGGCCACCCCGACCAGCACGTGGAGGTACCCGCCCAGGGTGTACGAGGTCGCCAGTCCGAGCGCCCACAGCAGAAGAAAGATGATGGCGATGGTCCACAACATGAAATCTCCTCTGGTCGCGCCGCGCTGGCGCTTCCCGTTTGCCGTTGCAGCACGTCGACGTGAACCGGCGGCCCGTGATGACCTGCTCGCCGGGTCGCAGGGCGCGTGGGCACGCCCGGCGGGGGCGGGCGCGAGGTGCCGGCGCTCGCGTCGCCTGGTGCCCGGGCGCCTCAGCGGCGCTCATACATGCTTCATGACCGGCTTGGCCAGTGGCTGGGGCCGCGCGCCGACGCCTGGCGCCGCCACGTGCTTGGTGGTCACCGCATCCACGTCCGGCTCGATCGAGGCCGCCACCGTGGCGCCACCGTGGCGGGCGTTGCCGTTGCCGTTGCCCGCCAGCTTGGGGGCGTTGCCGTTGCTCCCCTGCTTGCTGTTGCGCTTGGCGTTGGCGACGCTGGCCTGGTCGTTGTCCTTGGCCTGTGGCGGCAGCTTGTCCGCCCAGTTGTTCACGTGCTTCTCGGCGTCCACGCGCAGCACGCCATAGCGCTCTTGCAGCATGCTCACCAGCGAGTCACGCCGGCCGGCGATGGCCTTGAGGTCCTCCTCGGTGAGCTTGAGCCACTTGGCCTTCACTTGGGCCGTCAGCAGGGGCCATTGCGTCTCGATCTGATTCCAGCTCGACATGAGATTTCCTCCAGCGTGCGTTTCTGGCCCCGGCACTCGCCGTCGCCGATTGGGCTCTCTGCATCATCTGTGCCCATCGGCAAGCTCCACATCGCGTAGAACTCCCTCGTTTGCAGCGAAGCAACACGGTCAAGATGATCTACGGCTCGTTCAGAACGAAGGAGCGAGTGGCGAACGAGGCGCCGCGTGCAGCGCAATCCACTGGAACACCCAGGGTTGGCGCCACGGGCCGGACCTGCGGCGATTCTTGCAATACCTCGCGGTATGGACATCATCACTTGGCTCATCGTAGGGTTGGTCGCTGGCGCGCTGGCGTCGGTGGTCATGAGCGGCTCTGGCTTCGGCGTCCTTGGCGACATCGCGCTGGGGATCGTCGGCGCGTTCGTCGGATCCTGGACCTTTGGCAAGCTCGGGCTGCGGGCGCCCTTCGGCGGGCTCGCTGGCGTGATCACCGTGGCCTTCGCTGGCGCGGTCATCGTGCTGTTGCTGTTGCGCGTCGCCAGGCGTTTTTGGCGCGTCGTCGGTCAGTTGATCGCGCACAGCAGTCCGGGCTGCGGCGAAATGCGTCCTGGCGGATCCCATCAAAGTGAAATACGGTGTCCTCCAATTTGGAGGGGAGGCGCCGATGCGGGCTGAAGACCTGGAACACCAAGAGCTCCTGGAGCTCGATCCGCTCAGCGGGGTCATTCGCTTTGCCGGTCAGCGCGCGCTCTTGCTCGACGCGGTCGCCATGGGCGTCTTGCGCAAGTACCTGGTGGAGAACTTCGGGCTCATCGCGGCGCGCACCGTCTTGACCCAGTTTGGCTTCGCGCAAGGCTGGCGCCTGGCGGACGCGGTGAAGACGGAGTTCACCTGGGACGATGAGAACGAGTGGCGCCGCGCCGGACCTCGCCTGTATGCGCTGGGCGGGCTGTTTCGCATCGAGCCGGGAAGCGATAGTCCGCTGTCGCCGGACGGCGTGATGCTCGGCGGCTCGTACGAGGCAGAGCAACACCTGGTGCATTTTGGCCGCGCGGACGAGTCGGTGTGCTGGACCCTGTGCGGCCTGATCAGCGGCTACCTGAGCCGGATCGCCGGGGAGGAGATCTTCGTCCTGGAGGACCGGTGCCTGGGCAAGGGCGACGCCGCTTGCCACGTGTTTGGCCGCACGCGCCTGGCCTGGGGCGAGTCCCGAGCAGCCGAGCTACAGTTCTTCCAGAGCAAGCGGCTCAAGGAGGGCCTGGAGGTCTCGCTGCAACGGGTGATCGAGTCGCTCAAGGTCGCGGAGCGCACGCTGCGCGCGCGGCGGCGCGCCCTGGTGGCCGTGGTGCGAGACAAAGAGATCGTGGAGCAGGAGGGGCTGGTGGCCAAGGGGGCGGCGATGCGCCTGCTCCTGGATCTGGCGCGCCGGGTAGCCAAGGTGGACTCCACCGTGCTCATCACAGGAGAGAGCGGCACCGGCAAGGAGCGCATCGCTCGCCTGGTCCACCAGGAGTCCACCCGCGCCGCGGGTCCGTTCATCGCCGTCAACTGCGGCGCCATCACCGAGACCCTGCTCGAGAGCGAGCTTTTCGGGCACGTCCGCGGCGCGTTCACCGGCGCCACCGGGGACCGCCCCGGCCTGTTCGAGGCGGCCAACGGCGGCACCCTCCTGCTCGACGAGATCGGCGAGGTCTCACCGGCCATGCAGGTCCGGCTCTTGCGCACGCTGCAGGAGCGCGAGATCCGGAGGGTCGGCGACAACAAGGCCCGACGCATCGACGTGCGCATCCTGGCCGCCACCAACCGGGACCTGGTCCACCAGGTGGCGGAGGGTGCGTTTCGTCAGGACCTGTACTATCGGCTCAAGGTGGTGGAGCTGCGCGTGCCGCCGCTGCGCGAGCGCCGAGATGACATCCTGCCGCTGGCGCGCGTGCTCTTCGCGGAGGCGGCGCTGCGCATGCAGCGCAAGATCACCAGCCTCGCGCCGGCGGTCGCCGATCAGCTCCTCCGCTACCACTGGCCAGGCAACGTGCGTGAGCTGGAGAACGCGATGGAGTGCGCGGTGGCGCTGGCGCGCGGCAGCCGGGTCGAGCTGGACGATCTGCCGGAGGAGGTGCGCCACGCCACCCCCACACCGCAGCCCACCGCCGGGGCGGTGCGACCGCTCGAGGACATCGAGAAGGACTACATCCTCGCCGCGCTGGATCTCAACGGCGGCAATCAGACCCACACCGCCAAGCAGCTCCACATTGGCGCCGCCACGTTGTATCGCAAGCTCAAGAGCTACGGGCTCATCGGCGATCCTCGCGCGACCCGCGTGGTCCGCGCGCCCATGCACTGAGCGCGAGCCGGTCTGGTAATCCGGCTGACGCTCGGCGAGCGTTCTACGCGCCGGGCGCTCGCACTTGCTGGACCCTTTGCCCGGTCCGCGTGAGATCCGGTGGTAGGCTGCACGGCATATGGGTGTACGTGGCCTGGTAGCTCTGTCGTTGTTCTGCATCCTGCCCTTGGCCGGGTGCTCCAAGAAGAAGCAGCAGGACCCCCCGGTCGCCACCGGCGCTGCCGCCGCGCCGGCGGACAGCGGGCCGTGGACCCTGGAGAAGGCGGCCAAGCCTTACGCCGGGACCACGCTGCGCGTCGTGGGCGAGGCGCTGCCGCCGCTCGAGGCCATGGGCAAGCTCGCGGGCGAGTTCGAGAAGAAGACCGGCATCAAGCTCGCCATCGAGATGTACGAGCACTCGGAGGCGGTCAACAAGGTCATGCTGGACCTCAACTCCAAGCGCGGCCGGTACGACTTCATCCTGCAGCCGCACCGCGAGCTGGGCCGCTTCGTCGGCAACGGCCACGTCGTGCCCATCTCCAGGTTCTTCGACAACCCGGCGCTGCGCGATCCCTCGTTCCAGCCGGAGAAGTCGCTGACCCAGCGGTTGTGGAAGGAGATCTCCTGGTACGACGGCAAGGCGTACGGGTTTCCGTTCACGTCGCTCACCATGTTCCTCTGGTATCGCAAGGACCTGCTCGAAGACGCCAAGGAGCAGGCAGGCTTTGCCGCCAAGTACGGCTACCCGCTCAAGGTGCCCTCCACCTGGAAGGAGTACCAGGACGCCGCGGCGTGGTTTCATCGGCCGGCGGAGAAGTTCTATGGCACCGCCATCCAAGGCAAGCGCCACGAAGCGCTGTGGTACGAGTGGCTAAACGTCCTCTACAGCTTCGGCGGCGACATGATGCAGACCGAGGTCGGCAGCCAGTGCGGCCCGATCATCGTCAACAGCCCCGAGGCCGTGGCCTCGCTCGAGTACTACAAGGGCCTGATGCGGTATTCGCCGCCAGACACGCTCAACTACTTCTGGGACGACGTGATGGCGCTGATGCAGCAGGGCAAGGTGTTCGAGCTCATCATGTGGAACGACGCCACCTACGCCGTCGAGAACCCGGCGCAGAGCAAGGTGTCCGGCAAGATGGGCTTTGCCACGCTGCCGGTCGAGCCCCAGAGCAAGGCGGGCAAGGTCGGACAGATCGAGGGCTGGACGTATCTCATCCCGGCGCAGTCGAAGAATCCGGAGGCCGCGTACCTGTTCATCCAGTGGATGATGGGCTTTGATCAGCAGCTCGCGCAGCACCTGGGCGGCGGCGCCACCGCGCGGCCGGACGTGTACGAACACCCGGACGTCAAGAAGCTGACGTACTCCCAGGCCGCAGCGGATACCAACGCGGTGGCGCGGCCCAAGCCGACGATCCCACAGGCCCCGGAGATCACCGACATCCTGGTCCGCGAGCTGAGCCTGGCGCTCTCCGGCGGCAAGACCCCGAAGGCCGCGCTTGATACCGCCGCCAAGGACATGAACAAGCTGCTCGGCGCGTGCGCCCCGCTGGTTCACCCGGTCAAGTAGCGCTCCTTGCGCGATCACAGCTCAAAGCCTGGTGAGCTCACCCCGGGCTCCGCACCCACGCTCGTGTCTCGTCGGTCTCGCTGGCCTGTCTGGCCTGGCCCGCCTCGGCTCTTCGCTCGCAGAGCGGGGGCTGGGCGCGGCCTTCCTCTTCCCCGCGGTGTTCTTGCTCCTCTTGCTCCTGGTGGGGCCGTTTCTCTACACCCTCTATCTCGGCTTCACCGACCTGAGCTACTCCACCCCCGGCCAGGACGGCAACTTCATCGGGCTCGCCAACTACCGGCGCCTGCTCTTCGAGGACGGCGTGTTCTGGCACAGCGTCGCCACCACCCTGCGCTTCGTGGCCGCGGCGGTCTCCGTCGAGATGGTGCTCGGCTTCGCCATCGCCATGCTGCTGGCCGCGCAGGTGCAGCGGTCACGGCTCATCATGCCGCTGGTGCTGGTGCCCATGATGCTGGCGCCGGTGGCGGTGGGGCTCTTGTGGAAGCTGGTGCTGCAGGGCGACTTTGGCATGGTCACGTACTCCCTGCGCGCGCTGGGGCTGCTCGGCGCCGAGACCAGCCCGCTTGGCGATCCCGCGCTGGCGCTCACCACCATGGTGCTGGTGGACATCTGGCAGTGGACCCCGTTCGTCGTCCTGGTGACCCTGGCTGGCCTGCTCGGCCTGCCGCGCGCGCCGTTCGAGGCCGCGATGATGGATGGCGCCAGCCGGCGTCGCATCTTCTTCGATGTCACGCTGCCGCTGATGCGGCCGATCCTGGCGATGGTGCTGCTCCTGCGCACCATCGATGCGTTCAAGGAGTTCGACAAGGTGTTCCTGATGACCGGCGGCGGCCCTGGGACCAGCACGGAGCTGCTCAGCATCTATGTCTACCGCGTCAACTTCCGCAACTGGGACCTGGGCTATGGCGCGGTGTGCGCGTTCATGATCTACCTGGTGGTCCTCCTCTTGTGCAAAGTGTTCTATGGCGCGTTGAGCCGCGCCGCCACCTCGCATGGCCGCGCTGGGGCCGCGCGATGAGCCGGGGCTGGCGCGGCGCCGCCAAGGCCCTGGTGCTCGCGATCATCGTCGTGGCGCTGCTGCCGTACGTCTGGCTGATGCTGACCTCCGTCAAGACCCGGGTCGACGCGCTCGCGGACACCCCGCGCTGGTTGTTCTCGCCGACCTCGGAGCACTATCCGGAGGTCTTCTTTCGCAAGGACTACGCCCCGCTGGTGTGGAACAGCGTGCTGGTCGCGGTGGGGTCGACCGTGCTCTCGCTCGCGCTCGGCGTGCCGGCGGCGTACGCCTTCGCGCGGCTTTCGTTTCGCGGCAAGGAAGACCTGTTCTTCTTCTTCCTCACCACGCGCATGGCGCCCGCCATCTCCATCGTGGTGCCCATGTTCCTCTTGTTCAACTTCCTGGGCCTGGCAGACACCCGCAGCGCGGTCATCCTGGCGCACTCCACGTTCAACCTGTCGCTGGTGGTGTGGATGATGCGCGGCTTCTTCGAGGACATCCCGCCGGAGGTCGACGAGGCCGCCATGCTGGACGGCCACACCCGCGCCGGCGCCTTCGCGCGCGTGGTCCTTCCGCTGGCCGCGCCCGGCGTCGCCGCCACCGCGGTCTTGTGCTTCATCCTGAGCTGGAACGAGTTCCTCTATGCCTTCATCCTGGCCGCGTTCGAGTCGCGCACCGTCACCGTGGGCATCCCCGGGCTGGTGACGCCGCACGGCACGCTGTGGGGCCAGGTCGCGGCGGTCGCGGTGGTGGCGACGGTCCCCATCCTGATCTTCACCGCGCTGGTGCAGCGCCACCTGGTGCGCGGCCTCACCTTTGGCGCGGTGAAGGGATGACTCGGCTCGTGAACTCGCCGGCGGACAAGGACCGCGTCATATGACTGTCGCCTTTCGCAACGTGACCAAGACCTTCGCGGACGGCACCACCGCGCTCGACAGCCTCGACCTGAGCTTCGCCAGCGGCGAGCTGGTGGTCATCCTGGGGCCCTCGGGGTGCGGCAAGTCCACCGCGTGCCGCATCCTGGCGGGCCTGGAGACCCCAAGCTCTGGCACGGTGGAGGTCGACGGCAAGGACGTCACGAACCTGCCGCCCCGCGAGCGCGGCATGAGCATGGTGTTTCAGAGCTACGCGCTGTATCCGCACAAGACGGTGTTCGAGAACATCGCGTATCCGCTGCGGGTGCGAGGCACGCCCAAGGCGGAGCTGGTTCGCGCGGTCCACGAGGTCGCGGCCATGCTCCAGCTCGAGCGCCTGCTGGAGCGCCGGCCACGCCAGCTCTCCGGTGGTGAGGCGCAGCGGGTGGCGGTGGCGCGCGCGCTGGTGTGGAAGCCCCAGATCTGCCTGATGGACGAGCCGCTGTCCAACCTGGACGCGCTCTTGCGTCTCAAGACGCGCATCGAGCTCAAGCGCCTGCACGCCGAGCTGGGCCAGACCTTCGTCTTCGTCACCCATGATCAGGAAGAGGCGATGAGCCTCGGCACCCGCATCGCGGTGCTCAATCGAGGCGCGCTGGTGCAGTTCGGCACGCCGCAGGAGATCTACCACCAGCCCGCCACGCGCTTCGTCGCGGAGTTCATCGGCAAGCCAGCCAGCAACACGCTGGAGGGCGAGCTCGTCGAAGGCAGCTTCCGCTGCGGCGCGCTGGTGGTGCCGCTGCGCGCCGACGCGGCGACGGTGAGCGCGACCCTCCCCGCCTCCGGCAGGGTGGTGCTGGCCATCCGCCCCGAGGCCGTGCGCCTCCACGAGGTGGCGGGGCCGGGCACCGTGGCGATGACGGTGGAGGTCGTCGACGCCGTGCCGCCCGACACGATCTTGTCGCTGGTCTGCGCTGGCGCGTCGATCCTGGTCCGCACCCAGGCTCCTCCCGCCAACCTCGTCGTCGGGGCCACGGTCCACGTGAGCTTTCCCTTGTCCGCCTTGAGCTTCTTCGAGCTGGAGAGCGGGGCGCGGCTGCGGTGAGATGTATGCTGGACCGCGATGGATCGTAGATCATCTATGGATCTGCCAAATGAAATGTTTGTTGAATAACGTTTAAATGGTCCATCCTTCGTGTAATTGCATGTGCGGGATGTCCTACGGATCCAATATCAAAACGTAATTCAAAAAACATAAAGATTCGAAATAGCGTTCAAAATCGCAGAATGAGGCCTCCAATCCTTCTGGATCCCACCTCGACTTCGAGATCTGCGCGCTAATGTCTCGCGGTGAAATTGTATCGTTCTTGACACCTTCATTCCCTCCTCCCTAGAGTTGAGAGCCGATGAAGAAAATCACCAGAACCACCACCACCGCGTTCGAAAGCCTTCAGCAGGACAAGTTCCGGACCCTCGAGTCCACGGAGCTGGACAAGGTCCACGGCGGTCGCGCCGCCACCGTCATCACCCTGAGCACCATCACCGTGACGCCGAGCGGCAGCTCGAACGACGGCGATGATAGCTGGTCGGGCGAGGACAGCGGTGGTCTGCCGCCAGCGCAGAGCGAGCGCTAGCGAACGCTCTGCGAACCGCTGAGCGAGCGCTGAGCAAACCGCTGCGTGTTCGCCAGCCCGGCACCGTGATCCGGATCAAGCGTGCGTCGCTGGATGCGTGCCGCTTGACGCCGCATTGCTATGCTCGTCCTGATGAGAAAAATCCGCCGTGTTGCAGCTTTTGAAAGTCTGAATCAGGACAAGTTTCGCACGCTGGAGGCGCAGGAGCTGTCCAGCGTGCATGGTGGCAAGTCCACCACCACGCTGGACACCATCACGGTGACGCCAAGTGGCGGACGCAATGATGGCGATGATAGCTGGGACGGCGAGGACAGCGGCTCGCCACCGCCGGAGTGAGCCGCAGCGCGCGCCACCTCGTCGACCGCGAGGAGGCGCGCGTGATACGTTGGCGGCTCCTGGCCCGCCAGCGAGCCTCCTCATGATCTTGCTCCTCAGCTCCAGCAGCGATACCAACCTCGACTTCGTCATCGAATGGCTCACCTTCTACGGCCATCCGTATCTGCGGCTCAACGCTGATGATCCGCTACATGATGCGTTTCACCTGGCGCTGAACCCGCCGGAGCCTCCGCGCCTCATGGTGCGAGGCGCTGAGGTCGAGCTGTCCGCGATCGGCGCGGTCTGGCTGCGCCAGTTCGGCAACCTGCGACGCTCGCGCTACTGGTTCGACGCCAAGAACCGCGTGCGTCCAGACGCGCTGGAGCAGATCTCGCGCGAGCAATCGATCCTCCTGGGCGGACTCTTGTCCCTGCTCTCTGGCAAGCACTGGCTGACTCACCCTTCGCGCACGCACGTCAACAAGCTCGACATGCTGGTGCAGGCGGGCCGCGCTGGCCTGGTGGTGCCTCAGACCCACGTCATCAACCGCAAGTCAGACCTGCGCGCGCTGATCGAGCGCGGCGACTACATCTGCAAGTCGCTGTACGAGCCGATGTTCCTCAAGGACGGCAGCGGCTTCTACGCCATGTTCACCACGAAGGTCACGCACGAAGACCTGGAGCTTCTCGACGACGAGCTCGCGCCGTCGCTCGTGCAGCGGCTGGTGCCCAAGGAGTACGAGCTGCGCGTGTTCTATCTCGCGGGGCAGTGTTACTCCATGGCGATCTTCTCGCAGCAGCGCGCGCGGTCTGCGCTTGACTTCCGCAACGTCGACTGGACCGATCCGCCGCGGCAAGTGCCGTACGAGCTGCCGCCCGAGATCGCCGAGGCCGTCCACCGCTTCATGACCGGCATCGGGCTCAACTGCGGCTCGCTGGACCTCATCAAGGCGCAGGACGGCAAGTACTACTTCCTCGAGGTCAACCCCGCGGGCCAGTTCGGCATGGTGGCGTTTCCGTGCAACTACCCGCTCTACGAGAAGATCGCCCTCCACCTGATCGAACATGACAAGTCGTAAGAAGCCCTTCTCCGCCAGCCTGGCCCAGGCCGACCGGCGGTTTCATTCGCTAAACCTCCTCCTGGCCGACTACGAGCCCATCGTGGATCTGGCGCGCGACGAGGCCATCCTCGACAACAAGCAGCCAAGCTCGCGCTACGGCTCGCGCGACTACGCGGACAACCGGTTCTACAAGAACCTCAGCATGCCGCTTGGGCCGGTGACGCCCGGCGAGGCTGGCGCGGGTGGCGCCAGCGAGCCCGGCGCGAGCGAGACAGCGCCCGCGGCGCCTGAGGCGCAGGCAGCGCCAGCAGCGCCCGCGGCGCCGCTGGATCCGTCGAAATATTTCGTGCTGTGGGCCTGCTGTCTGGCGGTGGACGGCGCCTCGCGCAGCCTGGTCTGCGATCTGCAACGCAGCACCTTCACCTTCATCCCCAACGTGCTCGTCGAGATCCTGGAGCTGTGCAAGGACCGGCCGATCTCCGCCGTGTACGAGCACTACCAGCACCAGCACGACCAGCAGATCGACGAGTACCTGCAGTTCTTGATCAGCAAGGAGTACGGCTTCCTCTCGGCCAGCCCGCAGCGGTTCCCGGCGATGAGCCTCGCCTGGCGCAGCCCGCGCACCATCACCAACTGCGTGATCGACTTCGCCGCGGGCACCGAGCATCCGCTGGCGTCCATCAACGAGCAGCTCTCCACCTTGTTCTGTCAGGCGGTCGAGCTCCGCTTCTTCTACGCGGCGAGCCTGGCCGAGCTGTCCGGCGTGCTCGAGGCGTTCGTGGACTCCACGGTGCGCGGCATCAGCGTGCTGACCGGCGCCCACCCGACCGTCGACCGAGCGGCGCTGGAGCTGCTGCTGCGGCAGCACAAGCGGGTCAAGCACGTGACCGTTCACTCGACCGCGGCGCACGACGAGATCGTGCGGGTGGATCTGCACACCACGCTGCGCTTCACCAGCGAGCAGGTGACCTCCGAGGCCTGCTGTGGACAGGTGTCGCCGCGCTACTTCAACTGCAACGTGGAGGCCTTCACCGAGGCGGTGGAGCACAATAGCTGCCTTCACCGCAAGGTCAGCATCGACGCGCGCGGCGCGATCAAGAACTGCCCGTCGATGGCTCACAGCTACGGCCAGATCGGCGACACGCCGCTCTTGCAAGTGGTGGCACAGGACCACTTCCAGGCGTCGTGGAAGGTCACCAAAGACCAGATCTCGGTCTGCCAGGACTGCGAGTTCCGGTACATCTGTCATGACTGTCGGGCCTACGTCGCGGATCCGGCACAGCCGCTGTCGAAGCCAGCGCGCTGCCGCTACAACCCGTATCAAGGGCGCTGGGAGTAGCGCGCGCTGGTGCGCGAGCGCTTCGTTGCGTGCTCGCTGCGTGAGGTGAGAGAAGTGCGGAGCGAGCAGCTCTGCGCAACTCTTGCGTGGTCTCGCCTCGGCGGCCTTGTGCTAGCGCAGATTCTGCGGAGTGTTTCGCGGTCCGGGGCGCGAGGACCCACGTCGCACCCGTGATCGGCGGCGTTGCGTCTTGGACAGCCGCGCCGAACGCCGTATTACTAGGTCCGTACCATGAGCAAATCGACGATGCGCACGCTCGATGGCAACCAGGGCGTCGCTTCTGTGGCGTATCGGCTAAGCGAGGTGATCGCGATCTATCCGATCACGCCATCTTCTTCCATGGGGGAGCAGGCGGACGAGTGGGCCGCGGTGGACACGCCCAACCTCTGGGGCACGGTGCCCCAGGTGGCGGAGATGCAGTCCGAAGGCGGCGCCGCCGGGGCGGTGCATGGCGCGCTGCAAGCAGGCGCGCTGTCGACGACCTTCACCGCGTCGCAGGGCCTCCTGCTGATGATCCCCAACATGTTCAAGATCGCCGGCGAGCTGTTGCCGTTCGTCATGCACGTGACGGCGCGCACCATCGCCACCCACGCGCTCTCGATCTTCGGCGATCACTCCGACGTGATGGCGTGTCGGTCCACCGGCTTTGCCATGCTGTGCTCTGGCAGCGTGCAAGAGGCGCAGGACCTCGCGTGCATCGCGCACGCGGCGACCCTGCGGGCGCGGGTGCCGTTCCTGCACTTCTTCGACGGCTTTCGCACCTCGCACGAGATCGCCAAGATCGCGGTGCTCAGCGATGACGACCTGCGCGCGATGATCGACGAGTCGGCGATCTTCGCCCACCGCGGGCGCGCGCTGACGCCGGACCGTCCGGTCTTGCGCGGCACCGCGCACAACCCCGACACGTACTTCCAGGCGCGCGAGGCCGCCAACCCGTTCTACGACGCCTGCGCCGGCATCGTCGGGCAGGAGATGGAGCGGTTCGCGCAGCTCACCGGGCGGCGCTACCTGCCGTACGAGTACCGCGGTCACCCGCAGGCCGAGCGCGTGATCGTGATGATGGGCTCGGGCGCCAAGACCGCGCACGAGGTGGTGGAGTACCTGACCGAGCGCGGGGAGAAGGTGGGGGTGCTGGAGATCCGGCTGTTTCGGCCGTTCGTCGCGCAGGACTTCTTGTCCGCGTTGCCGGCCACGGTGCGAACGCTGGCGGTGCTGGACCGCACCAAGGAGCCAGGCGCGGCAGCCGAGCCGCTGTTTCAGGACGTGGTCACCGCGCTGTATGAGGGCGAGGACACCGACGACGCGGCGGCGCTGCGGCCCAAGGTGATCGGCGGGCGCTACGGGCTGTCCTCCAAGGAGTTCACGCCGGCCATGGTGATGGCGGTGTTCGCCGAGCTGGCGGCGAGCCGCCCGCGGCGGCGGTTCACGGTCGGCATCCTCGACGACGTCACGCACCTCTCGCTGGCGGTGGATCCAGACTTCGACCTGGAGCCCGCTTCGGTGGTGCGCGCGGTGTTCTACGGCCTTGGCGCCGACGGCACGGTGGGCGCCAACAAGAGCGCGATCAAGATCATCGGCGAGCAGACCGAGCAATTCGCGCAGGGCTACTTTGTCTACGACTCCAAGAAGTCCGGGGCGATGACGGTGTCGCACCTGCGCTTCGGCGCGCAGCCCATCCGCGCCAGCTACCTCATCCGCCGGGCCGGCTTCGTGGCCGTGCATCAGTGGAACTTCTTCGAGCGCTATGACGTCCTCGCGCAGGCGGCGCCGGGGGCGACCTTGCTCATCAACGCGCCGCTGCCTCCGGACCAGGTGTGGGACGGGCTGCCGCGCGAGGTGCAGGCCACCATCCTCGAACGCAAGCTGCGGGTGTTCGCCGTCGATGCGCTGGACGTGGCGCGACGGGCGGGCATGGCCGGCCGCATCAACATGGTGATGCAGACCTGCTTCTTCGCGCTGGCCGGCGTGTTCCCGCGCGACGAGGCCATCGGCCACATCAAGCACGAGCTGGAGAAGACGTACCGCAAGAAGGGGCCGGAGATCATCGCCAAGAACCTGGCGGTGGTGGACGACACGCTGGCGCACTTGCACGAGATCTCGATCCCGGCGCAGGTGACCGCCACCTGGGTTCGGCCGCCGCCGGTGTCGCCCAGCGCACCGGACTTCGTGCAGCGGCTGACCGCGGTCATGCTCGCTGGCCAGGGCGACCTGCTGCCGGTCAGCGCCTTCCCCGTCGATGGCACCTGGCCCACCGGCACCGCGCGCTGGGAGAAGCGCAACCTGGCCAGCCAGCTCCCGGTCTGGGATGCGAGGGTGTGCATCCAGTGCAACAAGTGCGCGATGGTGTGTCCGCACGCGGCGGTGCGGGTCAAGGCGTATCCCTCATCGCAGGTGGCCCAGGCGCCGGCCACGTTCAAGTCCATCCCGTTCAAGGCGCACGGCGGCGACGGCGAGCTCTACACCGTGCAGGTGGCGCCGGAGGACTGCACAGGATGTGGCGCCTGCGTCGAGGTGTGCCCGGCCAAGGACAAGACCAACCCGCGGCACAAGGCGCTGGAGATGGCGCCGCAGGCGCCGCTGCGCGACGCCGAGCGCGACAACTACGAGTTCTTCCTGGCGCTGCCGGAGGCGGACCGGACGACGATCTCGCTCGACGTCAAGGGCGCGCAGTTCCTCGAGCCGCTGTTTGAGTACTCCGGCGCGTGCGCGGGCTGCGGTGAGACGCCGTACCTCAAGCTGATGACGCAGCTCTTCGGCGACCGCGCGCTCATCGCCAACGCCACCGGCTGCTCTTCGATCTACAGCGGCAACTTGCCGACCACCCCGTACACCAAGAACCGCGACGGCCGCGGGCCGGCGTGGATGAACTCGCTGTTCGAGGACAACGCCGAGATGGGCTTTGGCCTGCGCCTGGCGGTGGATCAGCACGCGCGCCTGGCGCGTGACCTGCTCCTCTCGCTGGGCTCGCAGCTCGGCGACGAGCTGGTGAGCGGGCTCCTGGCGGCGGAGCAGCACGGCGAGGTGGCCATCGCGGCGCAGCGCCAGCGAGTGGAGGCGTTGCGCGGCAAGCTCGGGGCCATCGACTCCGCGCAGGCTCGTCGGCTGGAGGCGGTGGTGGACTACCTGGTGCGCAAGAGCGTGTGGATCGTCGGCGGCGACGGCTGGGCCTACGACATCGGCTACGGCGGCCTGGATCACGTGCTGGCGCAGAACCGGGACGTCAACATCCTGGTGCTCGACACCGAGGTGTACTCCAACACCGGCGGGCAGCAATCCAAGTCCACGCCGCTTGGCGCGGCGGCGAAGTTCGCCTCCGCGGGCAAGTCCGTGCCCAAGAAGGACCTCGGCCTCCTGGCCATGAGCTACGGCAACGTCTACGTCGCGCAGATCGCGTACGGCGCCAAGGACGCGCAGACGGTCAAGGCGCTGGCCGAGGCTGACGCCTGGCCGGGGCCCTCGCTCATCATCGCGTACTCGCACTGCATCGCGCACGGCTACGACCTGTCGCGCGGGCTGGCGCAGCAGAAGCTGGCGGTGGAGACGGGGTACTGGCCGCTGTATCGCCATGATCCGCGCAAGGCCGGTGGGCGCGAGAGCCCGCTGCACCTGGACTCCGCCGCGCCCAAGGGCAAGCTCGCGGACTTCGCGCGCAACGAGACCCGCTTCCGCATCGTCGAGCAGCAAGATCCGGCCCGCTTCAAGGACCTGATCGGGCGCGCGCAGCGCGGCATCGCCGAGCGCTACGCGCTGTACCAGCACATGGCCGAGCCGTTTGACCACGGCAACGGCGCAGGCGGAAGCCCCGGCGCAGGCGGAAGCCCTGGCGCAGGCGGTGATCCTTCTTCTCCAACCCGTGAACCCCAGAAGTCTTAAAGGAGCCCGAGCATGGATCTCTCTACGACCTACCTCGGCCTTTCGCTGCCACATCCGCTGGTCGTCGGCGCCTCGCCGCTGTGCGATGATCTCGACGCCGTCCGCCGCCTGGAGGACGCAGGCGCCGCCGCCCTCGTCATGCACTCGGTGTTCGAGGAGCAGATCTCCCGCGATCACGATCACTCGCGGGACCACCTGGACTCGCACCTCGACGCCTTCTCCGAGGCGTCGTCGTTCCTGCCCCAGAACGTGGAGTTCCGGCTGGAGCCGCACCAGTACCTCGAGCAGATCCGCCGGCTGCGCGCCGCGGTGCAGATGCCGGTCATCGCCTCGCTCAACGGCGTCACTGCCAGCGGCTGGCTCGACTACGCTAGGCTCATCGAGGAGGCCGGCGCGCACGCGCTGGAGCTCAACCCGTACTACGTGGCCAGCGATCCCAAGGAGGACAGCCTGGCGGTGGAGCGCCGGACGATCGAGATCGTCCGCACGGTCAAGCGCGCGGTCACGATCCCGGTGGCGGTGAAGCTGTCGCCGTTCTACTCCGCGCTTTCGCACCTGGCGCTGGAGCTGGAGAACGCCGGTGCAGACGCGCTGGTCCTGTTCAACCGCTTCTATCAGCCTGACATTGACGTGGTGGAGCTGGAGGTGCGCCCGGATCATCACCTGTCCGATCCGACCGAGCTGCTGCTGCGCCTGCGCTGGCTCGCGATCTTGTCGGCGCAGCGGCCCAAGCTGGGCATGATCGCGGCCGGCGGCGTGCATGGCGCGAACGACGTCGTCAAGGCGGTGATGACCGGCGCGCACGCCGTGCAGATGGTCTCGGCCGTGCTGCGGCGAGGCCCCGCCCACCTGACCGCTGTGCATGGCGAGCTGGCGCAGCAGGTGGAGGCGCTGGGCTACGAGTCGCTGACGCAGATGCGCGGCTGCATGAACCTGGCGCGCTGCCCGGACACCAGCGCCTTCGAACGCGGCAACTACCTGCGCGTGCTGGCGAACTGGAAGCCGTCAGAGAGCGCTGACCGCGGCTCACGCCGGCTGGCGCTTGGCTAGCGGCGGTAGGTGACCTGGATCGGCATCGAGTCCAGCGTCTCGCCGCCTGGGGCGCGCCGCATCTTGCACGCCACCAGGGTCAGCGGGGTCGCCGGCCTGCTGCCAAAAGACGATGGCGCGGTGAGGACTGCCTCGACCAGGCGTTCTGCGCTCCGCCGGGACCCACCCATACGCCTGCGCCGCCGCCGGCTGCGTCGGTGGCAGAACGGTGGTGCATCGACCTGCCGAAGCCAAACCCGCCCACGCCGTCGATCCTGACGACGAAGATCCATCCTTCGCGGTGACGCAGGCGCGTCGGCCGTGGAGAATGCGTGGGCGACGTAGGCGCGGGCCGCGGTATGTACGGTGTAGCCGACGCATGAGGCACCTCGCACCGGCGCGCCCATGATCACCCGCGCCAGGGCACGGTGGCCGGGTGATCCACGTTGTCGAGGCGACAACGGTGAAGACCCATAGCCGATAGCAGGTGGTCTGCCCCGGGCCAACGTCGAAATGTGCCAGCGCCAGCCGTCGAGGAACGGGCGGGCGCCCGTCATCGTGGATCCGCTCCACCTCTGCCCGGCTGGCTGTGGCTGCGTGTTGCCGCTGGCTGACCGCGGTACTGCGGCGCCTGCCGCGGCTCGCGCGGTCATCAGTGGCGCGCGGGCTCTCGCAGACCTTGCGGGACCTGTTGCCTAGGCGGTTGATCTGGAAGCAGTACAGGCGGCCGGCCTGCAGGCTGGACAGCGTGGCGGCCTGCTTCTGCGGCCGCGGCACGCGATGTCCTCGACGTTGGCGGTGAGGAGCTTGGCGCCCAGCAACCCGTCGTAGCCTTCGACCTCCCAGGTGGGATCCGGTCGATCCACTGGACCTGAGCGCCCGAGGTGCGTGCCTGGTAGATGGTGGCGGCGGGGTCCACCAGGTGTCGTGCCGCACGGACCGATGAGCCGTTCGCGTTGACCGCGCGGACACGGAAGCAATAGCCCAGCTCGGAGTCGAGATCCTCGACACCGAAGGAGCGGACGGCGCCGGTGCCGGCTGAGCTGGTCAGGGTGTTTGGCGTTCACCGTGAGCGTGGCGTAGCGGGCGAGTAGCCGTCCAGGCGGTCCAGCGCCACAGGCGCACGCTGGCCAGGCTGAGGCGTTGGTCCGCAGCCCTGGCGAGGGGGACCGGCCGTGTCGTGCCGGGAGGCGACAGCGGCGGCGAGCCCTGGGCTCACCAGAGCTGGCGCTCCGCGCCCAGCTCGCGTCCCCGGAGTCGTCGCAGGCCGGCCGTGCTGCGCCCAGTGTTATCCAACGGGTCTGTGGCGCGATGGAACATGAGCACCCAAACCAAGCCTGTGCCCTGCGCCAGCGGAGCAGCAGATCCGTTCCACTGGCGCCAGCGCATGGATCGCAGCGCTCTGTACACCTTGCTGCCCGGCGCACAGGCGACTCCGGCCCGCAGCGTCGCCGGCTGGTGGTCACTACCGCGCGCGCGGCGTCACAGGTGCTCTTCGAACATGCCGGCGAGGTCCTTCTTGAAGCGCTGGTAGGCCTTGTCGGGCTTCTCGAAGGTGGCGGCCTCGGCGGCGCTGATGCGGCGGCTCGAGGCCAGGTCCTGTTCGAGGAAGGTCCTGGCGAGCGTCTCGGCGAGGGCGGCGTTCTCGTAGACGAGGGCCGACTCGCTGTTCAGGCGCTCGCTGCGCGGGTCGAGGTTGTGGGAGCCGACGAGCGAGAGGACGCGGTCGACGACGACGAACTTGGCGTGGAGGAGGCCCTGGCTTGGCTTGGGGTCGTGCTGGCGCTTGCCCATCCACTCCCAGATCTCGACGCCGCCGGGGGTGCCGGCGCGCTGACACGCCCGGGCCTCGGCGGACTCGTTGACCGACAGCAGGTCGGCGTAGTAGCTGCGGCCGAGGACGGTGATGCCCGGGGTGTCGTTGGTCTCGGCGCTGTTGGCCAGGATCACGACGCGCACGCAGCGGTGCGCGGCCTCCTTGATGGCCATGGCGGTGACCGCGGTCGGCACGAAGTAGGCGTTGGCGAGCAAGACCTCGCGTCGGGCGCTGGCGAGCAGCTTGAGGTACGCCTGCTGGATGTAGCTCTCGCGCAGGCGGGGTCGGCTCTGGAAGAAGCGGCAGCGCGCTGGCTCGAACTGGCGGGGCACCGCGCGCGCCTCCAACCTGGCGACGGTGGCGGTGAGGTCGGCCCGGGTGGTGTAAGGGATCTGCGGCTTGCCGGTCCTGGCCAGGAGGGCGCGGGTGGACTCCCACGCCGCGTCGGTGAGGTTGCCGCGCTCACGCTTGATGCTCTTGAAGTGTTGCCAGTTCCGCTCGAAGGAGGTGGTCAGATCGTCGAGCACGCGGCCGCGCACCAGCACGTCTTGATCGCGCCAGTAGCGCGGCACGTTGGCCGGATCGACGCGGAAGTACTCGTTGGCGATGTTGAGGCCGCCGGTGACCGCCTGGGCCTGCGGCGTGCCCGCGTCGGTGATCCAGAGCTTCTCGTGATAGCGCTTGTTGGGCAGCAGCGGGTCGTAGTGCGGGCTCTGCAGCGGGACGGGCACCTCGTTGAGCCACTGCAGGCCGATCGCCTCGTAGCCCTCGACCTCCACGCCGTGCTGCTTGAGGTCGAAGTACATCCACTGGGTCTGCAAGGAAGGATTGGAGAGCCCATCGACGATCACCCGCACGTCCAGGCCCTGCTGCTTCTTCTGCTTGAGGATCTCGGCGACGCGCAGGCCAGACTCATCCGCGGTGTAGATCAGCGCCTGGATGCGGATGGAGTGTGTGGCGCTCTTGAGCAGGTCCATGCGCACGGCGAAGGAGTCCTCGCCGCCGGTGAGCATGGAGACCTGGCACTCGGCGGCGGTGCGCGCCGGGAACAGGCCCGAGGTCCCCACGTCAGGGAGCGAGCTGCCGGTGAACTCCGCCGCGGGCCCAAACACGGTGGTGCCACGCGCCTTGGCCAGCATGGCCGCGGCCGACAGCTGCGCCTCGCGGCCGCGAGACCGCGAGGCGCAGCCGACGCCGAGCCCCGCGAGCAAGCCGAGCGCCGCGAGCAAGCAGCGCGCAGCGCGCAGGCGGCGCGCAGACGGGGCTGGCCGGGACGGCCGGGACGGATCGCAAGACGCGCCAGGGACGTTGGGAGACACAGAGGCCACAGACGACATGCGGCGCTGAGCATACACGCGGCGCGGCGGCGTGGGCTGGTGGCGGGCGACGCGACGCCGTCAGCGCAGGCCCGGCATGGGCGCCGAGCTGCGCCGCGCGCGATCACGGCCCTCGGCCCAGCCGATCTCCGCGGCCAGCGCGGCCGCCTCTTGCAGGTGCGCGGTGGTGTGCCCTTTGCCGGGCTCCAGCGCGGGCATCAGCAGCAGCTCGGCGGTGGCGCGGCGATCTCCCAGCTCGCGGAGCTGGGAGATGGCGCCGTGGCGGTACCGCTCTGCCTTGCCCGCCAGGCCGGATTGCTCGCACAGGACCGAGAGCAAGGACTGCAGGCGTGCCTGGCCAAGGGTGCTCTTGACCCGCTGCGCGTGGACCAGGGCGGCCTCGGCCAGGCGCAGCGCGCGATACCGATCTCCGAGCCGGTTGACGAGCTGCGCCTTCATGCGCAAGACGCGCCAGAACGCCTCTGGGCCGGCGGTGGCGTCCAGCCCTTCGCCCAGGGTGATGATGTCGATGCACTCGCCCAGCTCGCGCACCGCGCCTTGCACGTCGTCGGCGCGGCTCTGCACCACGGCGAGGTCCAGGTACAGCTCGCACACGTGCTCCATGCTGCCGCCGCTCAAGGCGCGGCCGATGCCGCGACGCAGCGCCAGGAGCGCGGCGTCCCCGTCGCCCTCGGCGATGGAGATCGCCGCCACCGCGCGCTCGATGGTGGCGTCGTCGAGCGGGGACGCGGCCCAGTCGCGGGCCTCGGACAGGATGCCGCGCGCCAGGATGATGTCGCCGCGCACCCGCAGCACCTCCGACAGCTTCACCGAGAGCTCGACGAACAGCGACTCGGCGTGCTTGTCATCGCCCTGGGTGAGCGCCTGTCGCACGGCCACCAGCGCGCGCTGATACAGCGACCCAGCGGCGGCTTCGTCGAGCCGATCGGCGGCGTCATCGCCCGCCTGCAAGAGGAGCTGCACCGCGGCGGTGGGGTGGCCGCCGAGATCGCGGTGGTGGCCGAGCACCGCGCTGTCGCTCCCTTGCTTGGCCAGCGCCTCGGCGGCGAAGTGGTGCAAGGAGCGCCGCACGTCCGCGGGCGTGGCGTCGTACACGATGTCGCGCAGCCGCCGGCTGGTGAGCTGCAGCGCGTCGTCCTCGCCGGTCAAGAGGTCATGCGCCACCGCGTCGGCGATGGCGCCCTTGAGCGCGGCCTCGCCCAGGGTGGGCAGCATGGAGGCGAGCAGGTCGCGCCGCGGCTCCATGCCCTGCACCGCGGCGGCCTGCAGCACCTGCAGCGTGGACTGGGCGATGAGCGAGAGGCGCGCGGCGATCAGGTCCGAGAGGCCGGTGACCGACTCCTCGACGCGGCCGCCTTCGAGGACGTAGCGCACCAGGTGGTTGAGGTGATCGGGCTGGGCCCGGGTCAGCTCCTGGAAGGTCGGCTCCGCTGGCAGGTTCTTGACCCCCGCGGCGACGAGCTGCTCGTGGAGCTTGCTCACCTGGGACGGAGAGATCGCGGACAGCTCCAGGCGCGGCACGGAGGTTGGCCAGGCGCTCGCGCCCTGCGGCGCCGCCACCAGCAACGCGGGCGGCAAGCGCAGCTCGGACTCTTCGTAGTGGCGCAGGACCTCCAGGCTGGGGCCGTCGTAGCGGTCGATGTCCTCGAAGACCATCGCGGTGGGCCCGGTGGCGGCCACCTGGGCCAGCGCGCGCAGCGAGGTCTGGATGATCTCGCGCCGGCGCACGCCAGGCTCCAGGTCGCCGAGCGTGCTGGCGGTGCCAAACAGGTACGAGATGGCCGGAACGTCGCGCGCGGTCAGCCCCAGCTCGAGCGCGCAGGCGGTCAGCTCGTCGCCGCCGCACACCGGCGGCAGGTTCAGCACGGCGGCCAGGAGCGAGCGGATGGGATAGTACGGTGTGGCGAGGCCGGTGGGATCCGGAGAGGCGTGATAGATGGTGACGTTGCTCTGCGCCACCTGCGGGTACGTGGTGGCCAGGAGGCGGGTGCGGCCTGAGCCAACCTGGCCCGATAGCAAGAGGACGCGCCGCCCCGCCGGGACCACGGCGGTGCTGGCGGTGTTGCCCGCCAGGTTGCCGGCGACGCTGACGTTGGCGCCGGCGCTGGCGCTGGCGGCCGCGCCGCCGGTGAGATGCTCGATGAGCCGGGCGATCTCCGACTCGCGGCCCAGAAACGGCAGCGGCAGCACGCTCGGCGCGGGCGTCGCGTCTGGCGCCCGGGACGGCGTGCGCGCGCGGGCGGTCCCGCACTCGGGACAGAACTTGAACGTGGGGGCGCACTTGGTCCCGCAGCTCGCGCAGGAGTCCAGCTTGCGCACGCCGCGCAGCTCGTCGCGCAGCATCAGCACCGCGGTGCGCATCTGCGCCGCGGTGGCGAAGCGATCGCGCGGGTGCTTGGCCAGCGATCTCGCCAAGAGGCCATCCACCTCCACCGGCACGCCGTCGCGGCGCTTGGACACCGGCTTGGGCTCGGCCTTGATGTGGCGGGTCAGGATCTCGCTGGTGGTGGCGGCGTAGAACGGGGTCTCGCGCACCAGCAGCTCGTAGAGGATGATGCCGATGCCGTACAGGTCCGAGGCAAAGCTTGGCTGCCCGCCCGAGATGACCTCGGGGGCCATGTACTCGGGCGTGCCGCACACCGTGCGCTCTTCGCCGTCGCGCGGCGCGGTGATGAGGCGGGCGATGCCGAAGTCCACGATCTTCACGATGTCCGCGCCGGCGCGGCGCTGATCGAGGATGATGTTGTCGCTCTTGAGATCTGCGTGTACCACGCCCGCGAGGTGCGCCTCTTCGATGCCGCTGAGCGTCTGCGCCACGATGTCCAGCGCGCGATCGACGGAGATCTGCTCGCTGGACAAGAGCTGCGTCAGCGTGGGGCCGCGCAGGTACTCCATGGCCAGGTACAGGAGGCCGTCAGAGCTCTGGCCATAGTCGATGATGGAGACGGTGTTGGGGTGGTTGAGGCGCGAGGCGGCCATGGCCTCGTCGCGGAAGCGCTTGACGGTGCGCGCGTCGGCGGCCAGCGCTTCGTTGAGCACCTTGACCGCCACCGTGCGACCCAGCGCGATCTGGTCGGCGCGGTACACGGCGCCGCTTCCGCCAATGCCGACGCAAGCGGTGAGGCGGAACTTGTCGCCTAGCACGCGCCCCACCAACTTCTGGGAGTTGGCGACCAGATCTGTGGCGTCGGGTTGCCCGCTCATCGCGACTCGCTACACGGGAATGGTAGTAGGTGGATGCGGACGGAAGCAAAACGTTCCGCCGGTGAAACGCCTGGGCGTCGGCAAGTTTTGCTGAGCCTGGAATCTAGCGTCTTGTAGCGGAACTGGGGTGCGCCGCCGACGCCGCGAATCCTGCAGGAAATCAGGACTCCAGCACCAGGGCGATGCCCTGGCCTACCCCGATGCACATCGTGGCCAGTCCAAGCTGCCCCGGCCGCGCGGCGAGAGTATTCCCTAACGTCAGCACCAGGCGCGCGCCCGAGGCGCCCAGCGGATGGCCCCAGGCGATGGCGCCGCCGTGGAGGTTGACGGTCTCCGGATCGAGCCCGAGCTGCTCGATGCAGGGCAGGGCCTGCGCGGCGAACGCCTCGTTGACCTCGGAGGCGGCGAGCCGCGAGGCGGTGATGCCGGCGCGGGCCAGCGCGCGCTGGCTCGCCGGGATGGGGCCAAGGCCCATGGTGCTCGGCTCCACGCCCGCCACCGCGCTGGTGACATAGCGGGCCTTGGGGGTGAGCCCCAGCTCCTTCATCGCCTGCTCGCTGGCCATCACCACGGCGGTGGCGCCGTCGTTGAGGCCGGAGGAGTTGCCGGCGGTGACGGTGCCGGTCTTGGAGAAGGCCGGCCGCAGCTTCTGGAGCTGCTCGAGCGTGGTGTCGCCGCGCGGGTGCTCGTCGGCGGTGACCCGGAGCTCCGCGCCGGTCTTCTTGTCCACCCCGACGGTGATGGGCACCAGCTCCCCGGCGATGCTGCCGGCGGCGATGGCGGCGGCGGCGCGCTGCTGCGAGGTGTGCGCGAAGCGGTCCTGGGCCTCGCGGCTGACGTTGTACTTCACCGCCACGCGCTCCGCGGTCTCGCCCATGGGCAAGGTCTCGTGCAGCGCGTCCATCTTGGGGTTGACGAAGCGCCAGCCCAACGTGGTGTCATACAGCGTCTGGCTGCCGCGCGGGAACGCCGCATCGGGCTTGCCCATGACCAGCGGCGCGCGCGTCATCTGCTCGACGCCGCCGGCCACCACCAGGTCCGCCTCGCCGGTGGCGATGAGCCGCGCCGCATCGGCGATGGCCTGCATGCCGGAGCCGCACAAGCGGTTGACGGTGACGCCGGGGACGGACACCGGCAGCCCGGCCAGGAGCAGGGCCATGCGGGCGACGTTGCGGTTGTCCTCTCCGGCCTGGTTGGCGCAGCCGAGGATGACCTCGTCCACTCGATCCAGCGGGATCTTGGCGCGCGCGAGGGCCGCGGCGATCACCGCGGCGGCCAGGTCATCCGCTCGCACCCCGGCGAGCCCACCGCCATAGCGGCCAAAGGGAGAGCGTACTCCGTCGATGAGATATGCAGCGCGAGCCATCCGCGGACGATACGTCACTGCCCGGGCCGGTCAAGAGCGGCGGGCGGACAGCGCCTGTGGTGGAGCCTACATCGCGCTGGCCTCGCGATGCCGGGCTGCAACAAGTTGCACCTCCCTGAAATCACGGTCGTTGGTTGACGCGCCGGGCAACCGCCTGTAGAAGATGGGGGTACGCGCGCGTAGCTCAGTTGGATAGAGCGTTGGCCTCCGGAGCCAAAGGTCGCAGGTTCGACTCCTGCCGCGCGCACCAGGGGCCCTTGCCGAAGACCCTCGCAGAGATCGCGATTGACGGTGGCCTGGTGACCAAGGCCGACGCAGCGCGCGCCGGCCGGCTGGCGGAGACCAGGAGCCAGGCGCTCATCGTGGTGCTCGTCCGCGAGCTGGCGGTGGACGAGGTGGCGCTGATCGCGGCGCTGCACCGGCAGATGCGGGTGACGGTGCTCGACCCTCGCGAGATCCACGTGGAGCCCGACGCGCTGCGCGAGGTGCCCAAGGATGCGTGCGAGCGGCTGCACATCTTGCCGCTGTCGGTGGGGACGGATCCCACCGGCGTGCGCATGCTCACCGTGGCGATGGCAGATCCTACCGACACCTCGGCGATCGCCGAGCTGGAGCAGATCACCGGCTGCGAGATCGAGGTCACCGCGCTGCTGTTCTCGGCGGTGGAGGAGTGGGTGACCAAGGCCTACAAGGGGCTCACCACCGCGGTCATGAAGGCGCCGCAGCGCTCCGGCAACCGGCTCTTTGTGACCTCCAAGCTGTCCACCACCGCGGTGCACCGCATGATGGAGAGCTTGCCCTCGCTGTCGAGCGACGGCGAGATCTCCGAGACCGTGCGCATCGCCGTGCGCGGCGGATCGCCCGGCAGCGACGGCGACGGCGAGCTGCGGCTGGCCGCGCTGATCCGCGCGCTGGTGGCCAAGGGCCTTGTCACCGAGGAAGAGCTGGAGGCGCAGGTGCAGGAGCTCCTGGCTGCGCGCGGCGGCAAGCCCGGCGGCGGGTAGCCGCCAGGACGAAGCCCGACGAGAGCGAGGCCGACGACGCGGCGCCAGAGGCCTCGGGTCGCCGACGCTCGGCGACCGCGCCAGCCCATCGTCAGCGCGAGCTCAGAACTGGTTCCACAGGTACTGGTTGGTGATCTCGTGGTGGAACTGGATCTCGTTGGTCTTGACCTTGCTGCCGAGCGCCTTGGGGCAGCGCTCGGCGGACGCGGTCTTGACCTCCGCGAACTTGCTGTGGACGGCCTCGCCGAAGATCTCCTTGGAGAAGGGGCTGGCCTTGAACAGCCGGATCGCGTCGTAGATGTTGTCCGGCAAAAAGCGCGTGCGCGACTTCTTGCTCTCGTCCTCGGTCTCCTTGGGCCCCTCGAGTCCGGTGCGCAGGATCGTGTACACGGACATGTACGGGTTGGCGTCGGGCGCCACGCTGCGGACCTCGATGCGCGCCGAGCGCTCGTTGCCCAGCGGGATGCGCACCATGGAGCCGCGGTCGATCGCGGAGGCCTTGATCTGGTTGGGCGCCTCGTAGTGCGGGTCGAGCCGGCGATACGAGTTGACCGACGAGTTCAAGACCAGGCAGATGTCCGGCGCGGCGCCGAGGATGCGCTGGATGAAGTCCCAGCCGGACTTGGACAGGCCGTCCTTGCCCTTCTTGTCGTGGAAGGTGTTGACGCCCTTCTTCGACAGCGACAGGTTGGTGTGCATGCCGTTGCCGTTGACGCCGGTGACCGGCTTGGGCAGAAACGACGCCGTCATGTCGAACTGGCTGGCGACCTGGCGGGCCAGGAGCTTGTAGAGCTGCACCTGATCCGAGGCGATCACCGCGTCCGCGTACTTGAAGTTCATCTCGAACTGCGAGGGCGCCACCTCGGGGTGGTCCTTCTCGTTCTCGAAGCCCATGGCGCGCTGCGCCTCGGCGGCGTGGTCGATGAACTGGCGCAGGGCGTCGCCAGGCAGCGAGTGGTAGTAGCCGCCGGTGGAGATGAAGTCAAAGACGCCGGTCTCGTGGAAGTGACGCTCGGCGTCCTTGCCCTTGAACAGGAAGCCCTCGATCTCGTGCGCGACGTTGCAGATGGCGCCTTCCTTGGCGAAGAGCTGCTCGGTGTACGCCTTGAGGCGGCCGCGCAGGTCCGCGATGTACGGGGTGCCGTCGCGCTCCATGACCTCGCCGAACACCAGCACCTTGCCTGGGCCAAAGACATCGGACGGCAGCCAGTAGAAGGCCGGCCAGTCGATGGCCAGGCGCAGATCAGATTCCTGCTGGGCCGAGAAGCCACGGATGGAGCTGCCGTCGAAGGTCAGGTTGTCCGCGCTGGCCAAGAGGAACTTCTTGTCGTAGTCGAGCATGTGCAGCCGGCCCTCGAGGTCCGTGAAGCACACCGTCACCGCTTTGATCCGCTTCTCGTCGGTCAAGTACTTCATCCGCTGCTCGCGGACCTTGTCGACCTTGGTGCGGGCCAGGCGCTGGGCCTTGGCCTCGAGGTTGAGCTCCTCGAGCTCGTCGTACGGGATCTCGAGAAAGGAGCGGAGCCCACTGGGCGCGGCAGCCTCAGGGCGAGCGGTGCGAGTCTTGCGTTCCACGGAGTCCTCCAGGGGCGGCTTCAGCCGCCGTGGCCAGGGGCGGCTGAAGCCGCCTTCGAAAGATTAAAACCACAGACAGAAACAATAAATCGAGGCCAAAATAGCACTATTTTTTCGATAGGAAGGTCAAGATGCCACACGCTAACCGTGTGATGCCGTCCCACCTGCGGCGCGGTGGCGCGGGAGCGGCCGGGAGCGGGCCCAAAGCCGGCTGGCGCGGCGTCCCTGGCGTAAGGCAGGCCCTGCTGTCCGGGAAAATGGTGGGGCAGGCCGCAAGTGCCGGGCGGCCGGGCCCTCTTGGGGGATTGCTCGGGCCCGGCGGTTTGCGCCTATGCTTGCCGGGTGAACCGGGAAGGCAAGCAACAGCGCAGCGCCGTGAGCCGGCGGCGGGCGGCCACGCACCTGCAAGAGCTGGCGTGGCTCGAGGGCTATCCAGCGGGCGAGCGCTGGTGGACGCGAGCGGGGGCCCCGGTCTTGGTGGACGGCGCGCTGGTGGCGCGCTCGCGGCGGATCGCGCAGACGCTGCGGCGGGAGCATGGCGAGGCGCTGTCCGAGCTGACCGGCGACGCCGAGCGCTGGTGGGGCGTGGTCGACGCGGCGCTGCGCTGGTGCAGCGCGCGGCTCGCGGCGCCGCGGCCAAGCGGCGGGGCCTCGCGGGCTCGCCGCCGAGACGACGCGGAGCTCGCGCCGGCGACCGGTGAGCTGGCGACGACGCTGCTGGCGCTGGCGCCCGCGCGCGCGCAGCGGCTGGCGCGTGAGCTGAGCGCGCAGCACCCAGCGCAGCGCGCGGTGCTGGCGGCGGCCTCGGTGGCGTGGGCGCTGGCGCCCGCGGAGCTGACGCAAGTGCTGCCGTGGCTGGCCGCGCGCCCCGCGCTCACCGAGCTACCGCAGGCGCTGGTGCTGGCACAGCTCGCGACGCTGGGCGGCGGCGCCGAAGAGGGCGTGGACGCGCTGCTCGCGGCGCTGACGCTGGACGCGCCGGACCCGCAGCAAGCAGAGGAGCTGGTGAACCACGCGCGGAGCGCGGTGCAGAAGGCTGGCAGCGCTCGTCGGCCCAAGGCGCGCGCGTCTCGAGGGGCCGGAGCTGCCGGCGCCACCGGCGCCACCGGCGCTCTGGACCGTCGCGCGCCGTTACCTGGCAGCGGCGCCCGGCGCGTGCAGGAGCTGGCGCCGGCGCAGAGCCGCGCGCAGCTCGAGCGCTGGCTGCAGGATCTGGCGTCGCTTGGGCCCGCGCAGCAGCGGCGCGCGCTGGAGCTGTTCGCGGCCGCCGAGCCGCTGGCCACGCTGGAGCCGTGGCACCGCTGGTATCAGGACAGCGCGCCGCGGCTGGCGCGCGCGCTGGAGCTGGCCGAGCAGGAGCTCGATCGGCGCGACGACCGCGCGCTCGAGAAGATGGAGGCGGGGCTCGCCGCGGTCCGCGCGGCGCTGCCGCCGCGGCTGGCGCTGCGCGACTTGCTGGAGGAGATCTCCCGGCTGGCCGCGCAGCTCGCGCAGGCCGCTCACCACGCGGCGCTGCTGCGATGGTTGCGCGCGCTGCCGGCTGCCGCCGCGGAGCTGCCGCGCGCCAAGATGCTCCTGCACTGCGCGCGGATCGTCCGCGCCGCGGACAACTCGCGCATGTTCTGGCTGTGGGACGCGCTGGCGGCGGCGCTGGAGGCGGGCGCCTCCGAGCGGCTGCTTGGCCCGTGGCGCCACGCGCTGCAGCGCCAGTGGCAGTCCTGGCTGGAGGATGGCCTGGTCGACGAGCTGCCGCATCGCCGCGGCGTGCAGCGCCTGGCCGACGCGCTGGTGCTGGTGGCGGCGCGAGGCGAGCTCAGCGAGGACGACGCCGCGACGGCCGCCGTGTGGGTGGCGGCGGGGCACCCGGTGCTGGCGCCGGAGCGCGCCGCGGAGCTTGTGCTGGCTGGACGCGGCGCCGACCGGCCAAGCGAGCCCCTGGCCAGAGCGTCGCTCGCGCTGGCGCTGGACTCGCCGGCGCAGACAGCGGAGCGCTGCAAGGAGCTGCAGGCGCTGGTGGCGTCGAGGGATCGGGGCCTCGAGCCGGCGCTGGCGGCCCTGGTCACCTACGCGGCGCAGCGCAACGCCGGCTGGCTGGTGTGCGGCGCGCTCGACGCCAAGCAAGGCGAGGCGCTCCTGACCGCGGCGGCCGCGCTGGCGCTGATCCCACGCACCCGCTGGCCCGCGCTCTTGCTCGACGCCGAGGCGCCGTGGCGCGCGCGCTACCCGCAGGAGCTGGCGGCGGCGCTGGCGCGCCTGGCCTCGGTGGATCCAGACGCAGCGGACACCGCGCGGCAGCGGCTGGCCACGGATCTGCCGGAGCCGGCGGCGCTGCGCGAGGAGATCGCTGCGCTCAGGGCGCTCGGGGCGCTCGGGGCGCTCGGGGCGCTCGGGGCCAAGCGCCCGTTGACGGAGCGGCAGGCGACGCGCCTGGCCAACCTGGAGGCGCGGCTGGCTGCGCCGAAGCTGCCATCGGCGCGACGGCTGGCCAACCTGGCCGTCAAGCTCGAGCACTCCGCGGTGGCCATCGGCGTGAACCGGCTGGCCAAGGGCAGCACCGACGCAGCGATCGCGCGCGTCGTGCAGGCCTTTGGGCTTGGCCAGTGGCCGGGCTGGCCGCTGGATCGCAAGCTCCTGCAGATCCTCCTGGGGCTGATGCGGCTCTCGCCGCAAGATCGTGCGCTGGCCGCGCGGCTCTTGCGAGCGCGCCAGGGGCCGCCGCCGTGGGACCTGCGCGATGACCCGGCCAACGCCGCGTTCCTCGAGGGGGCGCGGCGGCGCGGCCTGTGCGTCGAGCCGTGGCTCGAGGATGGCGCGGTGACGGTGAGCGCTGACGGCCAGCCGGTCACGCTGGCGCTGTCCTCTGACCCGCTGGAGATCTTCGCCATGGGCGCGCACTTCGAGACCTGCCTGTCGCCGGGCTCGTGCAACTTCTTCTCCGTGGTGGCCAACGCGGCGGACATCAACAAGCGGGTGCTGTATGCGCGGCGCGGCGACCGGGTGGTGGGGCGCTGCCTCTTGGCGATCACCGACGCTGGCGCGCTCTTGACCTTCCATCCGTACGCCCACGACCTGCCCGACTTCGCGGCGCTGGTGCGCGACTTCGCGGTGGCGCTGGCCGGTCGGATGCGCACCACGCTGGCGCCCTCCGGCAAGGTCTCGACGATCTTGAGCCGCGACTGGTACGACGACGGCGCGCGCGATCTGTCGGGCCGCTTCGAGGCGCTGCGCGATGACAGCAAGCTCGACCTGGCCACCGTCGAGCCTGCGGCCTTGCCGGCGCGGCTGCGTGAGGTGCTGGACCACGAGCTGGATGACATCACGTTGCCGCTGGTGCTGGCGATGCCTGGGCTGCACCGGCGGCCGGAGCTGGTGCAGCCCCTGGCGCCCTTCATCCTCGGCTGCGAGTCGCAGCACGTCCGGCTCGCGGCGGCGGGCCTGGCGTTTCGCGCCGGCGAGCTATCGCTGGCGGACCGGCTCCTGGGCGACCGGAGCTACGACGTGGACCTCGATCACCACGTGTGGACGCCGCTCGAGGTGCTGGCGCAGCTCCGCCCTTCGCAGTTTCTGGCCAAGCTACGGCAGGGGCGCGCGGCGTTCGATCGCTGGTGGGGCCAGTCTGGTGAGCACAAGGCGCTCGAGGGCGTGGCGCTGGAGGCGTTGCACCGGCCCAAGCAGGCCGCCGTGCTGTATCGCCAGGCGCTGCAGCACGACGAGTATCTGCGCGCGGAGCTCGGCCCCCGGCTGGAGGCGCTGGAGGCAGCCGCAGCCGACCGGAGGAGATCCTGAGCGCCGAGCGCTCGCTTGATTCGTCGGTTTGCTGAGTTGGTTTGCTGAGTTGATTTGCTGACTCGTGTCGAACGTAGGCGCGCCAACTCAACACAGCAGAAGTGTTTTGGCGCTTGCTGCGGGGTGGCAGTTGCGCAGGGAGGGATACACCTTTAGCGACGAGACCTCGTGAGTATTTTGCTGATGCCATGGTCGGTCAGACGTCGGTCAGACGTCGGTCCGTGCTGCAACTGGAGGCCTGGCGTGAAAGACAGCAGTTGCCATCGGCGTGGTCGGAAAAAAGGCTCGATCCCGCGCCGACGCTCAGCGTAGGCTCTGCGCAATGGCGGCGGAACGGCGGCGGAGCGGCGACTGGTTGACGATCCTCCATCTCTCCTTTCGCTGTCCGTCGCCCTCGCTGTTCTTCAACGCACAAGACCGCGCGCGCGCCACAAAGTGGCTTGGCCACAACATGTGGCTCGCCGACGTGGTGGCGCAAGATCTGCTGACGCTGGAGCAGGTGGGCCTGCTGGGCCGCCTGGCGCTGACGGTGAACGTGGATGGCCTGATGCGTGTGCTCGATCCGTCGCCGGCGCTGCCGCCGGGTGCATCGCCGGGGCCGTCGCTGGGGCCGTCGCCGGTGCTGCCGCCATCCCCACGGCTGTCGGCGGCATCGCCTGCTTCGCCAACCGCGCAGCTCGAGCGCGGCGCGGTGGACAGCGCGATCGCGCCGCCGCTTCGCGGCGAGCACGCGCGTGGCGCCGAGCCGTGGCGCCCGGTGCTGGAGAAGCGGATCGGCGCGGACCGACGCCACGTGGTCCTGCGCTGGTGCGCGGAGCTCGGCAACTTGCCGCGCGCCGCGCGCCGCCTGGCCTGGCAGCTCCTGGAGGCCGCTCACATCCCGCGCTTGCTCACCGAGGTCCCGGGCTTCGGCATCGATCCCGAGGACACCGAGGTCATCGAGGTGCCGAGCTTTCGTCAGCGCTTCCATCCAGAGGAGCTGTCGCGGGTGCTGGGGCTCGATCTCGACTATGTCCTGCAGCGCATCACGCTGCTCGTGCAGACGTCCCGGGAGCAGGCGGCGGCGGTGGCGGCGGTGCTCGAGCAGGTCCCTTCGCTCAAGTCCGCCGGCAGTCACGTGCGCTTGCTGCAGGTCTGCATGCAGCTCGCGCTGGAGCCGTGGTCGCTGACCGGGGGGGCCTGGCAGGAGCTGGGGGAGGTGCTGCGCCATCGCTCGCTGGCGCGCCGGATCTCGCAGTGGGCCTTCGCCATGATCCCGGCGGTGCTGGTGGGGCGGAGGGCGCCCAGCGAGATCGACGAAGAAGGCCTGCTGCAGCTCCTGGCGTGTCCGGTGCGGCGCCCGCATCTGCTGCGGCTGCACGCCGGCAGTGATCACGGCCCGGACTCGTTCTCGCTGGTGCGCCGCGCGGTGCAGTGGTCGGTGGCTGGACTTGGCCGGCAGGCCGCGCTGGACATGGGGGCGGTGGGCGCCTTCGAGGCTCCCACCGAGGTCATGCTGGCGCTGCGCGCGGCCTGCTCCGATCCGGAGATGGTGGCGGAGATCGCGCAGACGCTGGCCGGCGCACCCGGGCTCGCCAAGTGGGTGTGCCTGCTCTTGACCAGGACGCCAGCGTCGGCCAAGCCGGTGCTGTACGCGCTGCGGACGATCTCGCAGCAGAAGGAGGTGGCCGCGCTGTCGCGCAGCGGCAGGCTCCTGCCCACGGGCCGCGCGGTGCCGCTGGCGCAGGTCCTGGACGCGAGCTGGAGCGCGAGCTACCCGGAGGCGGTGGCGCCCATGCTGTCCGCGCTGATGGTGGTGACCCCGGCGGCAGAGGCGGTGGCCGAGCGTTGCCTGGCCGAGGTGCTGCCGACGCAGCCGATGCTGCCGACGCAGCCGATGCTGTCGACGCAGCCGATGCTGTCGTCGTCGGTCCGCGGCGCGCACCTGGCGCACCTGGCGCACCTGGCGCACCGGCTGGGGCCGCTGGGCCCGCAGCCCGCCACCTGCCGCCTGCTGGTGGGGCCGGCGCTCACGCGGTTCCTTGGACGGCTTGAGCTTGCGCTGGAGATCCATACCAGAAAGTATCTCGAGGCGGCGCTGGCCGATCATTGGCTCGAGCACTTCGCCGCCTGGCCGCTCACGCAGTGGGCGCGCGACGCCACCGGGTACCGCGTGCTGCTGGCGCTGGCCATGCTCAAGGAGTCGGAGCAAGCGCTGGCCCGGCGGCTCCTGTCCGCGCGCAGCGGCGCCGCGCCCTGGGATCTGCGCGACGCACCCGAGAACCAGCAGTTCCTCCACGCGATGCAGGGCAAGGGCCTTCACCTGGAGCCGTGGCTCGACGGCGCTTCCATGACGCTGCCCTCACGAGGGGAGTCGCTGCATGCCTCCCTGTGTACCGATCCCCTCGAGGTGCTGGCGATGGGCGCGTGCTTCGAGACCTGCCTGGCGCCAGGCGAGCGGCACTTCGCCTCTGCCCTGACCAACGCGGTGGACATCAACAAGCGCGTGCTCTATGTCCGGCGCGGCGATGGCACCGTGGTCGCGCGCTGCTTGCTGGCGCTCAGCGACGATGGCGTCCTCTTGTCCTTCGCCACCTTCGCCAGGGTCAATAGCTCGCAGGAGGAGGTGGTGGATCTGTACGTCCGCGCGCTCGCCGAGCAGATGCGGGCTCCGCTCGGCACCACCGGCGAGATCTCCAAGCTGCTGGGGCAGCGCTGGCACCGCGACCCCACCGTGGATCGCGCTCGCCTGAAGGAACCGCCGTACTTGCCGCTCGTCCACCTGGAGGGCACGGCGCGAGCAACCTGGCGCGCAGAGCCGGCCAAGGTCGATCATCCCGACGGCGCGTGACGGCGCCTGACGGGGCGTGACGGCGGTGGCCTGGGCGCCGCTCGAGCCGCGACGCGCGGCGCGAGGCTCACCCTTGGCGCTCTGCCTCTTGCGCCTCGATGGCTGCCTCTTGCGCCTCGATGGCGGCCTCGCCCTCGCGGAAGGTGGGGTAGCGCAAGGTCACGGCGAGCTCACGCTTCATGCGCTCGTTGCGGAGCTTGCGGTTGCGGTGCGCGTTGCGGCGACCGCCGGGCTCGTACATGTCGCGCGACGGCGGCAGCGGCAGGCCCATGCGGTCACAGAGCCACTCGGCGTAGGTGCGCTGGGTGGTCGGCTCGTCGTCGGCCACCAGGTAGCGCGCGCGCAGCGGGGCGCGCTCCTCCGCCGCCGTGACCACCGACACCACGTCATCTATGTAGATGCGCGAGGTCGCGTGGCTGCCGTCCTCGAGCATGGTGTACTTGCCCTTGCGGAGCTGGGCGCGCATGCCGCGGCCCGGGCCGTAGACCGGCGCCAGGCGCAGGATCACCGTGCGCAGGTCGTCGAAGGCACACGACTCCACCGCGGCCTCGTCCGTGACGAAGCCGGACATGGCCGGATCCCCTTGGGCCAGCGGAGTGTCCTCGTCGATCCACACCTCATCATCCGGAAGATCTCCATAGAGACCGCTGGAGCTGAAGTGGATGAAGGCGCTCGCGCTGGCGGCGTGCGCGCCTTGCAGCGCGGCGCGGATGGCGTGGCCGGGCGGCAAGGTGGTGACAGGCGGGACCGAGTACACGACGGTGGCGCCGGGCCACCCGCTGAGCACCGGGTTTATCGTCTTGGGCAGCCCGGCGTTGAGGTACTTGACCTCTGCGCCCAGCGCGCCTAGCGGCGCGAGCCGCCCGGTCGAGCGGGCGCACACGCGCACCGGGCGGCCAGCGGCCAGCGCCGCGCGCGCGAGATGGTCCCCCAGGTAGCCGCAGCCGAGGATGATCAGTGGGGTCACGCGGAGAGTCTCCCAGGGATAGGCCCAGCGGGGGATGGAGTTCGTCGCTTTTCCCCGCCGCATCCCACCTTGCGCAGTGTCAGGAGGCATACATCAAGGGGTTGGCCCTGGGGCCACCTCGGCGTGGCGCGCCAGGGCCGCGTACAGCTTCAAACCCCCTACCCACGCAGACGACCGGTGAGGTAGCGTGGCTGGCGATGCGGGGGACCTCGGCGTGACCTGGAGCGCTGGTGCCGCTGACGCACGCGGCGGGGTTCGCCGTGCCGCGTGCGCCGCGCGCGCGCACGCGATCTTCGAGCGCTCTTCCCGACGGAGCCGACGTTGACGCGCCAGGCGAACCCGCCGCGCGATCCGGGGCCTGTGGCGAGCGACGAGCGGCCCAAGACCCGGCCTACCGTCGAGGCGTTGGCGCCCTCTCCGGGGCAGGCGGCGGCGCGGCCTGCACCTGGGCCTGGGCCTGGGCCTGCACCTGCGCCTGCGCGCGTGGACCCAAACGGCGCCACGGTGTCCTGGGGCTCCGACAGCGGCCCGGCGGCGGCGGGCAGCCCCGACGGCGCCGGCAGCGAAGGCGAGCAGGACGCCTGGCGGCTCTGGCAGGCGATGAACGCCGCCGACGCCGAGCTGTCGATCTCCCCGGGCGACTCGCTCACCGGCGGCGCGCCGCTGGTGCGCAAGGTGGCGCAGTTCGTGTTGCTGGAGCGGCTGGGGGTGGGCGGCATGGGCGTCGTGTTCGCGGCGTTCGACGAGAAGCTCGAGCGCAAGGTGGCGATCAAGCTGGTGACCGCGCAGGGCGCGCTGGCGCAAGAGCGGCTCTTGCGCGAGGCGCAGGCGCAGGCGCGGCTGTCGCATCCCAACGTGGTGACGGTGTACGAGGTCGGCGCGCTGCCCGATGGCCGGCTGTTCATCGCCATGGAGCTGGTGAAGGGGCAGACCTTGCGCGCCTGGCAGCGAGACGCCAAGCGCTCGTGGCAGGACGTGCTGACCATGTACACCGAGGCCGGCCGCGGCCTGGCTGCCGCGCACCGCGGCGGCATCGTGCATCGCGACTTCAAGCCGGACAACATCCTCGTCGGCGACGACGGCCGTGTCCGGGTCGCGGACTTTGGCCTGGCGTTCGCCGCGGACAGCGCGGCCCTGGCCGAGGGCAGCGATCCGGCGCGCCGGCCCGGCGGCGAGCACGACGCCGAGGAGGCGCCAGCGTCCGTCAGGATGATCGGCGCGGCGCGGCCCTTGACCGCGGCTGGCGCGGTGGCGGGGACCCCCGGCTACATGGCGCCTGAGCAGTTCGCGGGCGCCGCGGTGGACGGCCGCACCGATCAGTTCAGCTTCTGCGTCTCGCTCTTCGAGGGGCTCCACCACCTGCGTCCGTACGCCGATCTGGCGTTCGCCTCCGGCACCGGCGAGGACGTCGAGCTGCGCAAGACCTCGCCGGATCCGCTGCACCCGCGCTGGCTCTGGGACGCGCTCATGCGCGGGTTGTCCATCGACCGCGAGCAGCGGTTCCCTTCCATGGACGCGCTGCTGGCCGAGCTGACGCGCAACCGCGATCGCGCGCGGCGCCGGGTCTGGGCTGTCGGCGGCGGGCTGGCGATGGTGGCGATGGTGGGCGTCACCGCGTCGGCGTTGCGGGGCCCCGGCGAGCCGCCGCGTTGCCCGCTGGCCACCAGCGAGCTCGCTGGCGTGTGGGACGGCGCGGTCAGGCAGCGCATCTCCACCGCGGTGAGCGGGCTGGCGGAGTCCTTCGCCGCCAAGGTGTGGAACTCCACCGAGGTGGCGATGGACCAGTACGCGAAGCGCTGGCTGGCCGGCCACCAAGCGGCGTGCGCGGCCACCCACGTGCGGCACGTGCAGTCGGCGGAGCTGCTGGACCTGCGCATGGAGTGCCTGGCGGCGCGCAAGCGCTCGTGGGCGGCGGCGGTGGACGTGCTGCAGAGCCGGCCGGCGCAGGCGCTGGCCCACGCCGCGGACTTGCTGAGCAGCCTGGGAGATCTGACCCTGTGCGCGGACACCGGCGTGCTCCTCGAGCAGGGCCGGCGACCGGGCGGGCTCTCGACCCCGGTGCTGTCCCCGGCGCAACAGGCGCAGAAGGCGCGCGTGCAGCAAGAGCTGGCGCGGGTCAGCGCGTTGCTGGTGGCAGGGGAGGTCAAGACCGCCGAGGACACGCTGCGGCGAGCCGAGCGCGAGGTGCAAGGTCTGGCGGATGAGGCCTTGCGGGCGGAGCTGAGCTACGCGCAGGGCCGCGTCAAGCTGGCGCGCAGCGAGATGGCGGAGTCCATCGCCCTGATGCTGCGCGCGGTGGACCTGGCGGTGGCCGCCCGGCAAGACGACCTGGCGGTCGACATCTGGCTGACGCTGGCGCGGGACGCGGGGCTGCGCGAGCAACGGCCGCTGGAGATCGAGGCGTGGCTCGGCCAGGGCGAGGCGTGGCTCCGCCGCCTGAGCCACGCCGGAGACTCACGGCGCATCGCGGCGGCGCACGCGCGCGGCACGCTGCAGCTCACCGCGGGCAAGGCGGCCGAGTCGCTGGTGACGTTGACGGACGCGCTGGCGCAGGCCGAGCACCTGTGGGGCGCGCAGAGCGCGCGCCTGGTGGCCGTGCTGCGAGACCGAGCGTGGACGTTCGCGCGGCTGCGGCGCGCCAAGGAGGCCGTCGCGGATGCGGAGCGCGCGCTGGCGCTGGGGCTGGCGGCCTGGGGACCGACCTATCCCGATATCTCGAGCACGCGCCGCGCGCTGGGCCTCCTGTACGTCGAGCAGCTTGGAGATCTGGCGCGCGGAGAGCAGCAGATCGAGCTGGCGCTGCAGGCGGATGAAGCGCACCTGGGCCCGGCCTCGTTCGAGGTGGCGCACGGCCAGCAGATGCTGAGCCAGGTCGCGCTGTATCGCGGCGACTACAAGGCCGCGCTCGATCACATGGAGCTCGCCGAGCGCCTGCTCACCCAGGTGCTGGGGCCAGAGCACCCGCGGCGCGCCGAGGCGCTGATCGGCCTGGGCGTGGTCAGGTTCATGCTGCGCGACTACCACGGCTCTCTGGCTGCGTATCAGGCGGCGCAGCCGATCCAGCGCGCCGTGCTGGGCGCGAGTCATGTCAACGTCGCGGTGCTGCTGAGCAACATGGGCGAGACCGAGCTGGCGCTGGGCCGCGCCGAGGCGGCGCGCCGCCACTTCGAGGAGGCGCTCGAGATCCTCGAGCACCGGCTGGGCTCCGAGCACGCGGATCTGGCGCTGCCGCTCAAGGGCGTGGGCCTGGCGTACCTGCAGCATGGCCAGGCTGGTGAGGCGGTGGCGCCGCTGGAGCGCGCGCGGGCGCTGCGCAAGAGCTCGACCGCGGCCAGCGCGCCGCAGGAGCTCGCGGAGATCGAGTGGGCGCTGGCGCGAGCGCTCCACCTGGTGGGCGCTGGCGTGCTGCGGGCCAAGGTCCACGCCGAGTCCGCGCTGGAGATCTACCGCGCGCTGGGCGCAGACTCCGAGCCGCGCGTCAAGGAGATCACCCGGTGGCTTCTGGCCCGATCCAGATAGGCGATCCAGAACGCCGATCCAGCTAGCTGGCCGGCGGCCTCCGCCGGGGCGCCCGGTTTTTCGATAGTGTCATCGCAGCGATGTGCCTGCGCGCATCTTTTTGATTCACCCTGCAGAAAAGGAATCTCATGGCAAAGCCAAGAACCGGTAGCAAGAAGCCCGCGGCGAAGAAGCCCGCGGCGAAGAAGCCCGCGGCGAAGAAGCCCGCGGCGAAGAAGCCCGCGGCGAAGAAGCCCGCGGCGAAGAAGCCCGCGGCGAAGAAGCCCGCGGCGAAGAAGCCCCGGCGCAACGTCACCACCAAGGATGCATTCCTTCCGTTGCCGGCCGGCGGTCACGCGGCGGACGTGTACGTGGACTCGTTTCTATCCACTGGAGGGCAGATCTCTGGCTTCGCCCAGAAGGAGAGCGGGACGTACTACACCAAGGGGATCGAGTGGAAGTACAAGCACACCACGCTGATGGTGACCTTTCATCTGCTCGGTGACGTGACCGAGCTGGTGTCCGATCCGACGTCTTCGATCCGGTTCTCGTCGGTGTGCAACGGGATGCAGACCGCGCTGTTTCCGATGGCGCCCGAGGATGACTCGTTCACGGTGCAGTTCAGCAAGGGCAGTCACGATCCCCAGATCATCATCAGCCCGGGCTGATGATGCGGCCGGGCGATCGCCGCGCCACGTAATCGTCGGTAATGGATCTACTTGCGAAAATGGCTACCTTCTTTTCACGCGAGCGACGCATCGCCCGCAGAAAAGGAGCCGCTCATGGACCAGGTAGATCTCCACGCTTCCTCCGATGACGACGACACGGCTGCGGACAGCTCGTCTCCCAAGAACGACCTGCTCAAGCTCCCCGACGGGGGCAGCTCGGTCGACGTGTACGTGAAGTCTTTCAAGAAGTCTGGCACCAAGCTGGCGGGCTTTGCCAAGAAGCAGAACGGCAACTTCCACACCAAGGGGCTGACCTGGAAATCGAGCGGCGGCACGCTGAACGTCACGTTTCACCTGCTGGGCGACGTGGTGAGCTTGAGCACCGCCTCGACCTCGCCCGTGCAGTTTGGCCCGGTCTCCAATGGGACCCAGCCGGCGACCTTCCCCGACCAGTCCGTCTCCGAGTCCTTCAACGTCAACTTCTCGGACGGCAGTCACGACCCGCAGATCATCATCAGCCCATGGGCTGAGCCGACCGCCTGCCGCCAGGGTTCGTACTGATTGTTACGTAATATCAGAATGATCGAACGAAGGCGGCGAGAGGACGGAACGGGTGAGGCGAGGTAGGTACGCCACGTTTCTTGCGAGGATCCTGAAGATTTGATCTGGATCTGTAATCTTCGGTAATGGAATCTTTCCTGGCAAAGGCGTAGTTCTGCCTTGTTCCCACTACCCGCTTGTCTTCAAGCTCGGAGAACTCTCATGGAATCGCCACGCCCCTCGCACAGCAAAGAAGCCTCGAAGAAAGACGCTGCCGGATCAGGTTCGGAGTCTGCCGCCGTGGAGCACGCGCGCGTGGATGACGACGGCGACTCGGGCATGACCGCTCAGCTCGCGCCGCAGATCATCATCTCTCCGGGATGAAGGCCGAGCCCGGAGCGGCTCGGCCTCACACGGTGATGATCTCGATGCGCGACACACCGAGGCGAAGCTCGCGGGTGGGGCGGCGGCGCTCGACGATGCTGGCGGCGCCCATGATGCCGGCTTCGCTGAGCTGGCGGCGGCTGCGGAAGATGGCCACGTTCAGGTGCTGCTCATCGAGCCCAAGCTCGCGAGCCAGGTCGTCCAGGTACACCCAGCCATGCGCGGACTCCGGAGACGTGCCCAACCGCCCCGGGCTTGACGACGCGGGCGGCGTCGTCTTTTGATCTTCGAGCCGGCTTCGCGCCAGCGCCAGCAGCACGGCGTGGTGCGCGCGCGCCCCCAGGTCCAGATCGCGGTGTGCGCTGCGCGCGGTCAGCGCCACGTACTCCTCGTCCAGGCTGACCGAGAAGCGCAGCGTGAGGCCGGACAGGTGCGGAGAAGGCACGCTGCTATCCCAGGTGGTGGCGATGACGTCCGGAACCCGCAACACCAGCTCGCGCTCGCCCACCCGCACCACGTGGTGGTCGGCGATGCGCGTGGTCTCCCCCGCGTGCTCCAGCACCCACTCTCCCAGCGCGTTGCGGTAGACCTCGGCCACTGGATCATCATCGCTGGGCAACGCCAGCAGCTCGTTGCGCGCCACCAGCGGCTCGCCGCCGTCCGCCGGCAGGGCCAGCAGCGCAGGCTCATCGTCGTCCGTCATCACCCAGGCGTTGTCATCCTGTCCAAACGTGATGAGCGAGCCGCGCGCCAGCAGCACGCGCTCCCCGGCGGTGAGCCGGCGGCCATCGAGGCTGGTGCCGTTGCGGCTGCCCAGGTCATGCAACCGCCACTCGCGCCCGGTCCAGCTTATCACCGCGTGCTCGCCAGACACCGTGGGCTCGCTCATGCGCAGGTCGGCGAGCCTCGAGCGTCCGACCATGTGGCGGGACAGCAGCGTGGCGCGCGTTCCATCAGACTGCTTGACAAGGACGGCCATGGGCGGAAGCGGGAGATGATCGTACACAACGCGGCCACGCGCGAACAGCGCCGGGGGACGCGAACCCTAGCAGGCACAGCGCCAGCGGCGAGGTCGCTGCTATCCACCTATGCCAACGGTAAGCCACAAGGTGCGCGGCTCGCCGGGAGTGAAGGACACATCTGGGCGCACCTCTGCGGTGGGGGTGGGCCTGGTGGCGATAGCGGCCTGCTCCTGCCGCCACTCGCTGTTGAGCACGTTGTCCACTGTGAGCGCAAAGGAGATCCCTCGCCAGCGGGTCCCCGCCGTGAGCTGCAAGAGGAGGTGCCCTGAGGCCGTGCGCTCGGGGCTCGGTGGCGCCTGGTCACCGGTGGTCTCGGCCAGCGCGGCCAGCCGGGGGCCCAGCGCCGCTGCGCGCAGGCTCGCGTAGCTGTCACAGCGGCGCACCAGCGCAAACGCAGAGCCAAGGAAGGTGGGCGCCAGCGGCAGGGTGTGCTCGTGGGGCTGGCCCGCCAGCGCCAGCGCTTTCGCCAGCTCGAAGCTGACGCCCAGCGACAGCCAGCTCGTGGGCTCGACGGTCGCTCGAGCATCGAGGGCGGTGCGGCGTACCTGGGGCGTGGACACCAGCGTGCGCGCCTCCGGGAGCCAGGCGAGCTCCCCTGCTTGCCAGGACACGTGGGCGGCCGCGGCGATGGAGAACGCGGGCCGCTGGTAGGACGCGCCGAGCTCCGCCGCCCACAGCCGCGGGATCGCGCGCAGCGCCGCCGCGGCGGTGACCGCGTGAGGATCCCCGGGTCGGAAGCCGCCGCCGCCCAGCGCGCTGAGCGCGAGGCCGGGCAGGGGCTCCACCGTGAGCCCAAGCTTGGGCTGGAAGCGCGCGCGCGCGGCGTCGCCGGCGTAGCCGGCGCTCGGGGAGCCATCCACCGTGTCCCAGGTGAGCTGATCTAGCCGGACTCCCGCGTGCATCCGGACGTGCCCGCCGAGCCGCAGCGCCTCCTCCGCGAACACGGCGAAGTCGCGCACCTGGCTCTGCGAGCGCTGGCACGGGTTTCCCACCGAGAAGCAGCTCTCCAGGCGCTGGCGCGCTTCGCTGTGCCATAGCTCGGAGCGGCCATCGTCCAGCCGCGCGTGGATCCCCAGCCGTAGCTGGCCGCTCACCCCGGCGAGGCCAAGGACGCGATGGTCGCGGTCCATCCAGCCGGCGAGGCCGAGCACGCTGTGTTGTTCGAACTGCTCGATCTGGTCGCCGTGCTCCGGATCTCGCAGGAACAAGGTGTCGTTGCGGTGCCAGCGCTGGCTGACGCGAAACGCATACAGGCCGAGATGCAGGCGGGCGCTGCGGGACGGATGCAGGTCCAGCTCCGCGCTGGCGGCCGCGCGCGACACGCTGGTGCCCAGCGAGAGATCGAAGGCGCCAAAGCGATCGACGCGCCCGCTCTCGACCTCGCCGTTTGGCAAAAGGCCAGAGTCCGAGCCACGTCCGGAGAACACGCTCGCGGTGGTCCGCAGCGTGCCCTCGGGCACCGGCGCGGTCCACCGGGCCACGATGGCGCCGCGGCGCAGGCGCTGCGGGTGCAGGAACGGTCCATCGAAGATCCCCACCTCCGCCGCGAGCAGCGCCCGTGACTTGTTCAGCGCGGGGCTCGCCATCCCCACGATGCGATAGTGGAGCTGGCGGCCTCGCTGCCGGTACCGGTCGCTCAGCTCGGCGCTCGTGGACGCGCTGACGTACGCGCCAGCCCCGGGGAGCGAGTCGCGCGTGCGCAGCTCCAGCGAGCCGGCGGAGGCGAACGCGCCATGGCGCGCCGCATAGGGGCCGCGGTGCAGGGCCACCCGCTCCAGCGTCTCGGGGATGATGAACGAAGGATCGGCGTGGCCATGCAGGGCGCCGGCCCCGCTGGCGTTGAGGGGGACGCCGTCGACGGTGACCTCCAGGTCCCGTCCGCCTGCCGCGTCAAAGCCGCGCAAGAGGAGCGCAGGGGCGCCGGTGCCAGCGCGGATCGCCGCCACCGCGGGCAAGGCGCGCAGCACGTCGATCATGCGGCCGGTGGTCAGCGTCGCCAGGTCCTCCGTCGAGAGGCTCGACGAGGTGGCGGAGCGCAGCGGCTCGAGCGGCGCTTCTGGCGCGGTGCTCGGCGCTTCTGGCGCGGTGCTCGGCGCTTCCGGCGCGGGGGCCGGCGCAGTCGGCGCGGGGGCCGGCGCAGTCGGCGCGGGGGGCGCCGGGGGCGGCGCTGCAGGGGCAGTCGGCGCTTCCGGAGCAGTCGGCGCTTCCGGAGCAGTCGGCGCCGGGGCCGCCGCGGTCACCTGGGTCGCCGCCGGCACCAGCGCCGCCGCCAGGACCAGCATCGCCTGCTGGGGACGCCGGCCGCGAGCGCGGGCGCCCGACAGCCGGCCTGCGGTGGCCTGGTTCACTGCGGACACGTCGCGTAGATCGCACGCAGGTGCTGAAAGTGCGGGATCATCGCGTCGTCTACCGTCGACGTGCGCGCTCCGAACGGGTAGGCGAACACCGTCGGCGCAAAGCCGTCCGTGCGCATCGCGGTGAGCGCTGGCAGGATCTCGTTGTCCACGTACGCCGTCACGCCGTGCTCGGCGGTGTAGCTCTCTGCGTTCTGGTGCCAGGTGGAGTGAAACTGGATGTCATGGCCCAGCGTGGCCAGCGTGCGGAGCTGGCCGCGCTCCTCCGCGGAGAGGTCCAGGTACGCGCTGACGAAGAACGTGACCTGCGAGCGGGTGCGCTCGAACGCTGGCTGCAGCGAGGTCCACCCCACCAGATCATGGTCGTCAAAAGAGAGCGCCAGCGTTCCTGGCCGCTCGCCGCGCTCGAGCTCGGCGTACGTCACCAGGGGGACGCCTTGCCGCTCCGCCGCCGCGAGCACGCTCTCGATCGTGCTGCGCTCCACGGTGCGGGTGGGCTTGTGGGCATAGAGATGCAGCGTGGTGCCGTCGATCCGGGCCCGCACCATGGCGCGCTCGATCTCGTCCAGGCTGACGAAGTTCTTGTCATCGATGCTGTGCCCGCAGAGCACGTACTTGTCGGCGCCGCGCGAGTAGATCGAATCGTACTCTGACAACGCGGCGTCGCAGCCAGCCCACGCCGCCAGGGCGGCGGCCAGCACGAGTCGCGCGCCCGGCCCTGGACGCCGCGGCCATGAAACCTGCTTCATGGTCGAGAGCGTATCCCGCCTGGCACCGCGCAGCGAAGCTCGGTGGCACGCCCTTCAACCTGCTGTGAGCTTGCCCACGTTGGGGCGTCGCGCGGCGCGCGCCGCCCCCCCCCCCCCCCCCCCGGCCCCCCCCCCCCCCCCCCCCCCCCCCCCCCCCCCGGGCCGTGGGCACAGGCTGGCGCTGGCAGCGGCGCTGGCCTGGCCCACAACGCTCACCAGGTGAGGCCCAAGGTCCCCACCATGCGCGGCACAACCCTTCAGATTCACGAGGCTTCGGCCTGGCATCGGGGTTGCTTTAGGTATCCAGTCCATGATGCAACGACGCACGTTTTCCACCGCGGGGCTCTTGCTCGCCGGCGCCTTGGTCACCGGCCTGGTCGGCTGCGTGGCCGACGAATCGGTCGCCGAGGATCCGCTCAACCAAGGCGAGACCTCGGCGCCCACTCGACCGCCCCCGGTGGGCCGGCGCGTGGGCATCGTCCTGGCGCACGGCCTGGGCGGCGGCCCCGACAGCTTCGATCCCTCCATCGTCGCGGCGCTGCAGGCGGATGGCTTCTATGTGCTGCGCGACTCCGTCCCGCCGGTGGACAGCGTGGCGACGCGCGCCACCGCGCTGGCCGCGCAGGTGTCCGCGTTCATCGCCAGCAACCGCCTCGACACGGTCCACATCATCGCCCACTCGATGGGCGGGCTGGACAGCCGCTACTTGCTAGCCAAGCTGGGCGCGCCCAAGGTCAAGTCGTTGACCACGCTGTCCACGCCGCATCGCGGCTCGCCGCTGGCGGATCTGGGCCTGGGCATCAAGCGGAGCCTGACCGTCTCGCAGCAAGACGCGATCTTGGCGCTCACCGAGTTCCTCGGGACCGACGTGACGAGCGAGCAGCTCGACCGCGCGCTGGGAGATCTGGCCGAGGCGCACGCCGCCGCGTTCAACGCAGCGACCCCGGACGTGCCCGGCGTGGCTTACTACTCCTACTCGGGCCTGAGCACGCTCTTTGGCGTGGGCAACCCCAACGCCGGCCAGGCCTGCGCCGCTCCTGGTGTCACCACGCCAGCGCCGTCGTCGCTGCCCGGCCTCTTGCGGCTGGCTGGCCCCATCGTCGCCGGTGGCCTGGCGCTGCGCCCGCATGACGGCGTGGTGCCGGTGGACAGCGCGCGCTGGACCGGCTTTCTTGGCTGCATCCCCACCGATCACCTCGACATGACCCGCGCGGGCGCCAAGCCGATGGAGGAGCTGGAGATCGAGCTGGTGCCGTTCTTCCGTCAGATCGTCGCCCGCGTCACTCGTTAGCGCCTCGCTCGCGCGGGCCAGCGCCAGGTTGTCGGGTGTCTTGACGGACTCTGACGCTGGGACGGGTGCTGGAGGTGCTCTGGCAAGGGGCGGCCAATGGAGAGGGGATCGACGCCGGTGATTTCCATCTCGGCCAGGACCCAGCGCTCGATGGCGCTGTGGCGGTCGAGGTCGTCCCAGAGGCCGCGCAGGGGGAGGCCGTCGGGGTCGAGCGGGGGATCGGCGACAGATGAGAGCGCTGAGGGTGGTGGCGAGGGTGGTGCCGGTGTGCGGGGGAACGTGGGCGGCGGGGAGGCTGCGGTGGTGAGTGATGCGTTGGGGGCGGAAGGTGCGGGGGCTGCTGGGGCCGCGGCAGCGTCGGCGCGGCGCTGGATGCGCGTGATGGTGGCGGCGGCGTCCCAGCTATCGACGCGCTCGCCGCGCCAGCGGCACTGGCCGGTGGATGCAGTCAGCGGCAAGGCGGCGTTGGCGGCGTTGGCGGCATGGATCGCGGGCCAGCCGAGCAGCGGCGGCGCGGGGCGCGGCGGCAGCGGGACGACGGCGCGGCCCTGCGGATCTTCGAAGGCGAGCGCGCCAGTGGCGGACTGTGTGATGCGATAGCCGCGCTCGTGGACATACGAGTGGTGGAGCGAGCAGAGCAGCGCCAAGTTGGGCAGGCAGGTCTCGCCGCCGTCGGCCCAGTGCTGCAGGTGGTGGCCCTCGAGGAACAAGCGGTGATCGCAGCCGGGGAAGCGGCAGGTGCGATCGCGTAGCAGGAGTGCCCGCTTGAGGGCGGCGGGGATAGTGCGGGTCTTGCGGCCGATGGAGAGCGGGGCTGCGTCGGTCGATGTTGCTGCGGCGACGGTGGCGACGACCAGGCCGCAGTCGCAGGCCAGGCGGCGAGTGGCCTGCGGAGAGAGCGCAAGGTCGGACTCGACGGTGAGGGCGACTGGCAGCGAGGCGCCGCGATCGGTGAAGGAGGGGGCGAGATCGGTGGTTGCGGGGACGGTGGCTGGCGGAGTCGGCGGTGCTGGCGGCTGAGTCGGTGGTCGCGGCAGATTGCTGCAGCACCGCCACGGGCACGGTGACGATCAGCTCGACGGGAGCGCGCTCGGCGCGGCTACCTCGTGCGTAGGACTGGACCAGGGCCATCAGGCCATCGGCGCGGTTGTACGGCCGGCGCGCGGTGGTGGTGGCAAGGCTCCGCGTCTCCGCGGAAGCGCCCGTCGTACGCTCGGCAGGTGCTGGCGCTCTTGCGGAAACGTCCGACGTTTCCGCGGAAGCCTCCGCCGGCTCGCGCGTGCAGTCCACCGCCGCTTGCTGCAACACTTGAAGCAGCAGTGCGGCCTCGTCGGGGCGCAGGCAGGCCTTGACGCACACCATGCCAGAGGCCGTCGTGGTGTGCGCCACGTAGCGCTCGCTGTCGTGCGGGCGCGTGGCTCGGCTGGCGGCGTCGGCGCCGAGCACGCCGACCTTGCGGCACACCGTCTCGAGCTGGCTAGCGGTGCAGTGCTGCGCGTAGCCAAGGAGCACCGCCTCGGTGGCGGCGGTGGCCACGCGCGTGATGGCACGAGTCTTGGAATACGAGATCTGCCCAGCAGCCAATGCCTCTGATACTTGAGGCAAGGTGTGCAGTGCCCTGGCCACTCGCAGGTGTTCGCGCGCAGTGCCGAGGTCCCAGCCGACTCGCCAGCTCAGCCAGTGGGCGCAGGTGCCAAAGCCTTGGCGGTACCAGCCGCCGGCCGCGTCGAAGGTCCGCAGGTCGGCGAGCAGGCGATGCATGGCGGCTCGGGTCGAGCACGGTGGGCGGTCAAGCACGGTGGTTGGGTCAGGCACGGTGGTCGGGCCTGGCACGGTGGTTGGGTCACGCATGGTGGCCGAGGAACGCTTGGTCGCGGCACCTTGCGATCGGCGCTGGTGGGGTCACTATCACCTGGTGAAATAGCAGGCGCGGCCGGTCACGACGCCAGCTTCGCGGCGCGGCGCAGGCGCGGCAGGGAGAGCACCTGGATTCGCAGGCGCCCGGTGCGCACCAGGCCGCGCGCGGTCAGGGCGCGCAAGGCGCGGAACACCACCTCGCGCGCGGTGCCAAGCTCCGCGGCGATGCCGGCCTGGCTGGCGCGGACCACCCCGTCGGCGTCGGCGTTGCGCGTCAGGTAGCGCGCCACCCGCTCCTCCATCTGCGCGGTGCCGGCCTCCTCCAGGGTGCGCATCAGCTCGAACACCCGCCCCGAGAGCACCCCGAAAAGGAAGCCGCGAAACTCCGGCTCGGCGTCGAACATCTTGCGAAACGCGGGCGCGGGCAGCCGCGCGAACCCGGCACCTTGCGGCCCAGCGTCGACCCAGGCCGGGTAGGGCTCGCGGTTGAAGGTGGACGTCAGCGCCAGGATGCAGGTGCCGCCTGGCTCCACCCGATACAGCGTGGCTTCCGGCCGTCCTTGGTCAGGTAGTACACGCGCAGCGCGCCGCTGGTGACGAAGTACGCACCTGCGGCGTCGTCGCCCCGGGACAGCAGGTGTTGCCCCGCGCTGGCGCGTGAGATCGGCAGGTTCGCCAGCTCGCGCTGGCTAGCTTCTCCCAGGCGCGCAAGAAACGGGAAACGAGCCGAGGTCACCGTGCTCATGCACGCATCATAGCCGGGCTGGGCGCGTACAGCCCCGCCGGCCGACACGGCTGACACAGGGCTCCTGGCTTAGGCCTGCGGCAGGAAGAACAGATCGCCGGGGGTGGCGGTGGTCACCTCGGTGATGTGATCGAACGGCAGCCCAGCTTTGGCGTGGGCGCGGCGCACGTGGTCCGCGCTGGGCGCCATGTTGAAGCAGTAGGCCCGGCCGGCCTCGAAGCCAACATGCACGCGCAGCACCACCACGCCTTCCTCGCGGCAGGCCCGCTCGTAGCCGGCGAAGAACTCGGCGAACTGCTCCTTGCTGATCCCGGCGGGGAAGGTGTTGCTGCGCTGGTCGTGAGTGTCGAGAAAGAACTTCATGGCTTGCATGGCGTAGCTCCTTGTTTGGCGGCGCTGTGGTTTTGGTGCCGCGCCGCAATGGGGGCACGCTATCCAACCTGCACGCCGCGCTCTGGTACTGGAGTCACTCAAGGAAATCTTGAACGTCAGCCTCACGAAACTCTGTCGACAATCCCACCCTTCCGTACGGCGAAACGCTGCAGGTCTGTAAACTTCGTGAGCTGTACTAGGGCTGCGGCTAGTCATCTGGGCGCGGCGAGAACGCGCGCTTGACGAGTCATGAAAATGAGCGAGAGACTGCTCATGGTGCAACTCGTGGGGACAGTCGAACATCCGGAGACGGTGATAAGGCTGCGGGTGGGGTATCGCTCCGTTCAGTCCCTCGTCACTGAGTACACGGCTTCGTTGGCGCGCGGCGGATGCCTGCTGGTCACCCGGAAGGCGGTGTCGCCGGGCGCTCGCTTCCTGTTCGAGATGGCGTGCGACGACGTGGACATGGGAGCTCCGCTGCTGGTAGAGGGGGAGGTGGTTCGGGTGCGGCCGGTCAACGCAGGCTGTGAGGCGTATGAACTCGCCGTTCGCTATCGCAGCTCGCCTTCCACGCGCGCTGCGCTGGATGTGTTGCTCGCCAGCATCGAGGTCGACACCAACTTTGCGGTGGTGCGAGAGGCGCCGCGAATCCCCGTCAACCTGCCCGCCGAAGACAGCCTGGGTGTGCAACGGTACGTCGTTCGCGACGTGGCCCGCGGCGGGATGCGCATCGAGTGCGCGCGTGGCTCATGCCAGGTGACGATCGGCGACCGGGTCCTGATCGGGGTCCATCCGGCGATGGGACGAAAAGTGTTCATCGGCGGGACCGTGCGCTGGGCAGGTCATCATCCAAGAGGCGGGGAGCTGCAGTTCGGCGTGAGGTTCGACGAGCTGCGGGATCCGCAAGATCCACGGCGGCTGGCCATCGACAGCCTGGTGCAGCTCGAGCGCCCCTCGCAGGTGCTCGTCCACATCGTGGACTTCAAGTCCAAGCAGGCGAACCGGATGCGCGGGGCGCGGAGATGCGGAGGGTGGAGTCCGGGGAGGTGCGCTCGGCCATCCTGGAGCTCTCCCGCCGAGATCTCGCCAACGTCTACAGCCTCGACATCGTGGACTCGTCGGTGGATGACCTGCTCGAGGACTCGGCGTGTGTGGCGCGGGTCGGCTTCACCGGAGACTTCCACGGCGAGCTGCGGATGCGAGCCAACACGGCGCTCTGCACCGCGGTCGCTAGCCACATGACCGGTGAGCCCACCGTGTCGTCGGACAGGCCGGCGCTGCTGGATGCCCTGCGAGAGCTGGTGGTGCGGCTCGGTGGCTCGCTGTGTGACGCGCTGGAGAAGGTGGGCTTTGACGTGACGCTCACGCCCCCGCTGCCTGGTGAAGCGGAGCCTGAGGGCCCCTCGGAGTTCGTCCACGCCACGTTCCTGGCAGGTGCCAGCGGCCTGGCGGCGCTTCGCATCATCGCGCAGCCGGGGCGTATCGCGCACGCTCCGTGATCCTCGGTAGATCCCGTGCTGCGGCCTGGCGACGGGCGCCGGGAACCGCCCGTCGGGTTGCGGTGGGGCAGCGGTGGCCCGCTGGCGAGCGTTTGGGGATACGCGGCGAGCGATAGCTGTCGAGTCAACGAGCTGGCCGCGACCTGTCTTCGCGGTGAGGCCCTCTCTTATGGCGCTCGTTGATGATGACCGCAACGCAGTGGAGATTCGAGTTGTCTATGATGGTCCACCAGAGGACGGCCGGCCAGAGGATGGCCCGCTGGGCCTCGGCAACGGTGCCTGCCTCCACGCGCTCGCGCGCAGCCTGGGTCGAGAGGTGGAGGCGCGCAGCGGCCCCACGCCCTTCGAGTGGCTCGAGTACACCGGCGGGTCGTTCGAAGGGCGGCAGATCCACTGTCAGGTGGCCTGCTCGCCCGCGCAGCCAGCGGGGCACTCGCGTCGTCAGGTCTTGCTGGAGGCGGCGGACGTGGTGGTCTTCGTCGTCGACACCAGGGATCAGGCCAGGCTTGGACGCGGCGTTGCCCACGTGCGGCAAACCGTGCAGTGGCTGCGCGGATCGCGTCGATCGGTCCCGGTGGGCCTGATCGTGCAGGCCAGCGCGCCCGGGGCGGGCGGGGCGCTGCCGCTGGAGGTGCTGCGCGCGGAGCTCGGGGAGCTCGCGGAGCTCGCCGAGCCCCAGGCCCTCTGCATCATCGAGACAGACCCCGAGTCCGGGCTGGGAATCCGCGAGGCGTTCGTGCAGGCGGTCCATCTGGCCACCGAGCGCGTCCGCGCGCAGGTCCGTGCGCGCACCTTGCCAATCGGCCAGATTCGCGATGATGCAGCGCCCTCTGCGCTGTGGTTGGCGCCGCCCCATCTTCCCGACCTGCAAGTGGCCAAGAACGCGATCTGGCCGGTGGTGGAGGGCAGGGGGATGCTCGAGGAGGTGTCAGCCTCCGGTCTGGTGGCGCGGCCAACGTCGGGGGGCGATTGGGTGGCCACTGGCGAGTCCTGGCGCGCCCACTCGTTTGCGGCAGACCAGTTCGCGGACCTGGAGGAAGGGCGTCGCGCGCTGCTGTCCTGGGCCAGCGAGCACGGTCGCTGCGCTCCGCTCCTCTCACCACGCACCATCGCGCTGGCGGACACAGGCCAGGGGGCATGGCGGCTCTGGCAGCTCGTGCGGGTGCGCCCCTCGCTGCGAGCCTGGCTGCGCGAGTCGGCCGCGTTCGACGTCCGCGCGCTCTATGCTCGCCTGCTCGCCGCCGCCGCGGCGCTGGGCGATGCCCACAGTCGCTGTGCTGGCACCAGGCTCGAGCCGAGCGTCGACGCGATCGGCGTGACGCGCTTGGGCGCGCCCTACATTGGCTGGATGCCTCGTGCGCTGACGCCGGGAGAGCCCGCGGCTAGCCCTTCGCTCGACGCCGCGGGGCACGCACGCGGGGAAAGCGGGCCGCAGCTGGAGGCCGTGGTGGCGCGGCAGCTCGCGCGCGCGCTGGCCGACGAGCTGGCAGGTCGCTGCGTCGAGCTGCAGCGCAAGCTGGTCGTGCTGTGGACCGGCCGCACCACCTGGGAGGCCACGGTCACCTCGGCGGTGGCCGCCACGCTCCACGGTCAGGCGGCGTCGGGCGCTTCGAACGGCGCTTCGGGCGACGCCTCGGGCGACGCCTCGGGCGCGGCTACCTGATCACGTCGCCGAGGATCGACAGGCACTCGTCCACCCACGGATCGTGGGCCAGGTTGTCCTGCCAGCGCTTGAGCGAGTCATCGGCCTTGCCGTCGGGCCGGGGCGCGGCGGCGCGGTCCGAGACCATCTTGACCGCGAACGCGGCGGGCACCGCCTTGAAGTCCGGAGACACCTCGTCGATCGCCTTGCGCTGCTCCTTGCGGCGCGCCTCGAAGGCTGCCTTGGTGAGCGGCACCCGCGTGTCCTCGCGGCGCGCCTTGAGCACCGCGGTGGCGGCGGAGATCTTGGCCAGGAGCGGATGCTTGGTCACGCGCGCCTGGCTGCGCTTGGCCAGCTCGGGGACATTCCAGGTCGAGCCCCAGGCCGAGTGAGCCTGCGGCGCCACCTTGGACCAGGCGATGGCGTGTGGCAGGTCGCGCTCGCCGGACTCCACGTGGCCTGCGGGATCGGGCAGGAGGATGTCTGGGGTCACGCCCTCTCGCTGCGTGGAGGCGCCGCTGACGCGGAAGAACTGCTGGATGGTGAGCTTGAGCACGCCCAGCTCGAGCGCGCCGCCGGTGAGCTCGTCGAGGTCGGCCAGGGTCTGCACGGTGCCCTTGCCGTGGGTCGGGCCGGTGCCCACGATGATGGCGCGCTGGTAGTCCTGCAGCGCGCCGGCGAGGATCTCGGAGGCCGAGGCGCTGAACTTGTCGACCAGCACGATCACCGGCCCGTCGAAGTTGATGCCGGGGCGTTCGTCCTCCAGGGTCTCGCTGCGACCGTGGCCATCGCGCACCTGCACCACCGGCCCGCGGTCGATGAGCTCGCCCGTGAGGCGGACGGCGTCGTTGAGCAGGCCGCCGCCGTTGCCGCGGATATCGAGGATGACGCCGCGCACCTTGCGCGCGCGCAGCTCGCCGAGCAAGTAGCGGATGTCGAGCGAGGCGGTGCGCGGGCTGCCCTGTCCGCCGTAGAAGCTGGGCAGGTTGATGTAGCCAATGGAGGGCTTGCCCTTGCGCGTAAGCTCGGCGCCGCGAGCGTAGGCCTCTTCGATGACCACCACGTCGCGGGTGATCGACACCGTCTCCTGCACCCCGGTGGCCTTCTGCAGCCGCAACGTCACCACGGTGCCCTTGGGGCCGCGGATGATCTTCACGACGTCGTCGATGTGCATGTCCAGCACGTCCACCGGCTCCTGGCCGGTGTTGACGACCGAGAGGATGAGGTCCCCAGCGGCGATGCCGCCGTGGCGCCAGCTCGCGCCGCCGGGCACCAGCTCCGCGACCTCCACGTAGTGATCGCGCTCGCGCAGCACCGCGCCGATGCCCTGCAGCGATCCGCTCATGCGGATATCAAAGTTGGCCTTGTCCGCGGGCGGCAAGTAGCTGGTGTGCGGATCGAGCGCCTCGCCGACCGCGTTGACCAGGTCCGCGGCCACCTCCAGCTTGGCGGGCGTGCGCAGCCGCGCGAAGCGGCCGGAGTAGCTCTTGGCCAGGTCGGCGCGGGCCTTGGCCTCGCGTGCCTCGGCGGTGGTGGGGATCTGCGCCACCGGGATCGCGCTGGGCTCTTCTTCTTCGTCCGCGGCGTCGGGCGGCGTGACGGCGGCGCTGGGGGTGCCGGAGCCCGCCTTCTTCTGCTGCGCGGCCTTGGTGCGCTTCTCCACCTCCGCCTTGGCGGTCAGCGCGGACTCCATCTGGGTGATGCGCTCGAGCACCTCGAGCTCGATGCGCTGCCGCCAGCGCTCGCGCAGCTCGTCCTCGGTGGTGGCGGGCTGCAGCTTCTTGGGATCCAGCTCCACCCACTCCTCGTTGCTGAGGTCCACGGGCTTGGCCAGCAGCTCGGCGACCAGCTTGTCGATCACCTCGACGCGGGCGACGAACGCGCGCGAGCCCTCGTGCGCCAGCGTGAGCGTGCCGGCGCGGAGCTGGTCGTCGACCTGGTCAGCGTACCGGCCCAGCGCTTCACGGTCCTTGCGCAGCAGGAACATCTTGCCGCCGTCGAGCCGGTCCAGGTAGTTGTCGAAGGCGGCCCGCGAGACCTCGTCGTCGATGCGCTTGCGCAGGAGGTGCTGTTCCTGGAACAGGTGCAAGACCGCCTCGGACAGGATCTTCTCTCGCGGATCGGGTGGGGGCGCCTCGTCGGCGCCGCGGACCGACACGGCTGGCTCTGCCGCTCGCGGCGCCTCTTTGGACGTGGGCTTGCTTGCCGAGCAGGCGGACAGCGCAAGCGCCGCGAGGGAGATGATGACCAGCGTCGTGGACCGCTTCACCCACCCAATCTAGCCTGAGTTTCTGCGGATTCCACCTGGCAACCAGCGCCGGGACACCGCGAAGCGCGGTCTCGACAGGCCAGGCGCTGGCTGGCCGCCACAGAAACGGCGGCCAGCGCGTCGCGAGGCGGCGCGCAGGGTGCGTCTTTCCGGCGGGCCGTGTACACTCCCGCCTCACGGAGGATCCAGATGCGCAAGCCCTTGCCCCGCCTCACTGAGCCCCTGGTCCGCGACCGCCTGCCGGATGGCACCCGAGGCCCTCTGCGCGCCGCGAGCTGGGACGAGGCGCTGGATCGCGCGGCGGCGGGCATCCGCGCCAGCGTGGCCGCGCACGGCCCTCGCAGCTTTGGCATCTTCTCCTGCTCCAAGGCCACCAACGAGGTGAACTACCTGGCCGGCAAGTTCATCCGCGCCGCGGTGGGCAGCAACAACATCGATAGCTGCAACCGAACTTGACACGCCCCTAGCGTCGTCGGTCTGGCGACGGTTTTCGGGGCTGGTGGTGGCACCAGCTCGTACCGCGAAGTCGAAGAGACGGATGTCCTTCTGCTGTGGGGATCGAACGCGCGCGAGACCCACCCCATCTTCTTCCATCACGTGCTGACCGGCATCCGCCGCGGCGCGCGCATGTACGTGGTGGACCCGCGCCAGACCTCCAGCGCGCAGTGGAGCGAGGCGTGGCTCGGCCTCGAGGTCGGCACGGACGTCGCGCTGGCCAACGGGGTCGCTCACGCCATCCTCGCCGCCGGGCTGGAGAACCGCGACTTCATCGCCCGCGCCACCTCGGGGTTCGCCGAGTATCGCGAGCACATCCTCGCCAACTACCCCGTCGACAAGGTGGCCAAGCTGACCGGCGTCGACGCCGCGGTCATCACCCGCATGGCGCACGACTACGCGCGGGCAGACCGGGCCATGATCTGCTGGACGCTCGGCATCACCGAGCACCACAACGCCGTCGACAACGTGCTCGCGCTCATCAACCTGTCCCTGCTCACCGGTCACGTGGGCCGCTGGGGCGCCGGCCTAAACCCGCTGCGCGGCCAGAACAACGTGCAGGGCGGCGGCGACATGGGCGCGTTGCCGCACAAGCTCACCGGCTTCCAGGACATCACGGACGCCGGCGTGCGCGACAAGTTCGAGCGGCTCTGGGGGCTGGCGCCAGGTGCCATCCCGGCCGAGCCCGGCTGGCACCTGACGGACATGTTTCACGCCATGGAGCGCCGCGAGCTCACGGCGCTGTACGTCATCGGCGAGAACCCGGCGCGCTCGGAGGCAGACGGCCACCGCGCGGTCACGCTCTTGTCCGGACTGCAGACCCTGGTGGTGCAGGACCTCTTCCTCACCCCCACCGCGGAGCTGGCAGACGTGGTCCTGCCGGCGTCCGCCGCGTTCGCGGAGAGCGAGGGCACCGTCACCAACAGCGAGCGGCGCGTGCAGCGCGTGCGGCGCGCGGTGGCGCCGCCGCCTGGCGCGCGCGACGACCTCGAGATCATCGCCGAGCTGGCGCGGCGCCTGGGCAAGGACCTGGGGCGCGTCGCGCCGCAGGAGCTGTGGGACGAGCTGCGCCAGGTCTCGCCCATGCACGGCGGCATGAGCTACCAGCGGCTGGAGGACCTCGGCGGCATCCAGTGGCCGTGTCCGGATGAGTCCAGCATGGGCTCGCCGTTCCTGCACGGCCGGCTGTGGGCGGAGCCCCGGCAGGGGCCGGCGGCGCCGTTCCACGTCGTCCACGACGAGCCGCCGGTCGAGGCGCTCGATGAGCGGTATCCGCTGCGGCTCACCACCGGGCGGCGGCTTGAGTCGTTCAACACCGGGGTGCAATCGGCCAGCTTCGCCTCGCCGCTGCGGCGTGGGGAGTCGCTGGACATCTCGCCAGAGGACGCCGTGCGCTACGGGGTCTTCGATGGCGAGCTGGTGCGGGTGTCGTCGCGCCGCGGCGCAGTGGAGGCGCCGATCCACGTCGATCCGCGCCTGCGCCCGGGCCTCGTGTTCATGACCTTCCACTTCCCCGACGAGGTTGACACCAACCTCTTGACCATCGACGCCACAGATCCTCGATCCGGCACCGCCGAGTTCAAGGCCGCGGCGGTGCGCATCGACCGGCTGGTCGAGAGCGTTCGCCCAGCCGCGAGCTGAGCGCCGACTTCGAGCTACGCGGTCGCAAGCACGTGGCCGCGAGCGGCTGCACGTGGTCAGGAGTAATTTGAGCACACACCTTGCCGCCCACCGAGGCGCGCCCGCCAGGTTGGTGCCTTCGTGCGACATACAGCGGATCTGCGGTGACAGATCTCCTGTGCATCTGTTGCACAGGAGATCTGACGTGTGGCGTTTCTTCGCAGGCGGACATCTTCGTCGTGTATCCGTAGCACCCATCACCGAGAACGGGTCAGGTGAACGGATCTGGGCTCTCGCTCGCCATTTCCGACGGCAAGTTTGTGCAAATAAAATGCACATGCTACTCATATGATGAATATTCTTGGTGGGGAGGGCTGTTGTTCAATGGACAAATGTGGCGACGATTCCAGGTCTCAGTAGAGAATTAATTAAGTATTGCCATTGAAAAAAGGCACGTGATAGTGAGTCTTGGTCGCGACGTTCGAAGGCGATGGCACAACGCGCCGACAGGGTAGGAGCCACGCCTCCCTCGATCCCGGGCGCTGGCGATGTGCCACCAGGCGATGAAGATCTCACCGTGCCCGTTTCTCGACAGCAGGGTTGCTGTCGAGCGTTTGTTCACATCAGTTCAAGTGCGAAAAGGGAGTCTACATGAAGCGAAATGTTGCATCTCTGTCTTCTGTGGTGATGGGCTCGTTGCTCGGCGCGTATGCGATGTCGGCGGCCGTGGGCTGCGGACTCGAGGGCGACGCGAGCGATGACTCCGTCACGGACGAGCAGGCGCAGGTGGTCTCCGCCAAGCTCGTTCGCGCCGAGCGTCCGATCGCTGGAGAGTACATCGTGGCGTTCCGCGACGACGAACTGTCGCTGCGCAGCCAGAGCGCGGCTGCGGTGACCAAGGAGCTCGTGGCCTCGGTGGGCGCCAAGATGCTCCACTCGTACGAGGCGGGGTTTCAAGGCTTCGCCGCGCAGATGTCCGAGGCTGACCTGAAGACCCTGATGAGCGATCCCCGCGTCGCGTATGTCGAGGAGAACGGCGTGGTCCAGCTCTCCACCACGCAGACCGGCGCCACCTGGGGCATCGATCGCATCGACCAGCGCAATCGCCCGCTGAGCGGCACGTACGTGTACACCAACACCGGGCTCGGTGTGCATGCGTACATCATCGATACCGGCATCCGCCGCACCCATACCCAGTTCACCGGTCGCATGAGCACGGGCTATGACGCCGTCACCGCCGGGGGCACTGGCAACGACTGCAACGGCCACGGCACCCACGTCGCCGGCACGGTCGCTGGCACCACGTATGGCGTCGCCAAGCGCGCGACGCTGCACCCGGTGCGCGTGCTGGACTGCGCTGGCAGCGGCTCGTACGCGGGCGTGATCGCGGGCATCAACTGGGTCACCGCGAACCGGATCCGTCCGGCGGTGGCCAACATGAGCCTCGGCGGCGGCTTCTCTCAGGCGGTCAACGACGCGGTCACCGCGTCGATCGCCGCGGGCGTCTCGTACGCGGTTGCCGCCGGCAACAGCTATGGCGCGAACTCCTGCAGCTACTCGCCGTCCAGCACGCCGAACGCGATCACGGTCGGCTCCTCCACCAACACGGACGCGGTCAGCTCGTTCTCGAACCAGGGCGCCTGCGTCGACATCTTCGCGCCGGGCTCCTCGATCACCTCCGCTTGGTTCAGCAGCGACACCGCGATCAACACCATCAGCGGCACCTCGATGGCGTCGCCCCACGTGGCGGGCGCTGCCGCGAAGTACCTGCAGACCGCGCCGACCGCGGCGCCGGCCACGGTGACGACTTACCTCGTCAATCAGTCGACCAAGAACCTGCTCACTGGTGTGATCGCGCCGGCGCCCAACCGCCTGCTCTACACCATCCAGTAGTCTGCGCGTAGCTCGCGGCGCTGGTCCAACTCGGACAGGTTGCTTCCCTACGATGTCTCAGGGTCTCGTTGAGACCCTGATTTGGCATTTGTGCATCCGCGAGTGCTTCGACCCGGGTGGCAAGGCGCGCCTCGGAGCCAGGGGACTTCTCGAACCCCAGGCCCACCCGACCTTCGATCGCCGTGCCTGGCCGCGCGCTCGTCGTCGGGTACTCGTCTGAGAGACGGGATACTGTAGGCGGCATTTCGTCAGGGTGGCTTCTGTGTCGTGGCGGAACCGCGGATTCATCAGACAGAGAACGCTTGTGTGACAGGTGATGGCGAGGATGTCTTGGCGTTGCATCCAGCCAAAGAGACGTGATAGCGAGAGCTGGTCAGGACACCTTCACTATCTCCTGGGCTCTCTCCTGGGGTCTCCGTCGGGACCCAGGTCGCGCTAGATCCCTTCAACGTCGAGCGGCAACGACGAGCGAATCGCGCCGGGCATCCCGGCGAGGTCGTCGCCGCGCGCACCATCTGGTTATCGTCTGAGGCGGCGCGCTCGCTGCCTCGGAGTTTGATCGGCATCTCTTGATCTCTGGAAGGAATGAAACATGAGCCAACGAAGGACTGTTCGATCTTCTGTATGGATGGCCTCGCTGCTGGGCGCCTGTGCGCTGACGGCCGCGGGTTGCGGCGTGGAAGACGATGGCAGCGAGCTCGCCCAGCTCTCCGAGGAGCTGAAGGTGGCGGCGGCACAAGGCAAGTTCGTGCGCGCGGAGCGCCCGATCGCCGGCCAGTACATCGTCGTGTTCCGCGAGGACGAGCTGACGCTGCGGTCGCAGCGCGCCTCGGCGGTGGGCCTGTCGATGGCCCAGTCGGTGGGCGCGAAGATGGTCCACGGGTACGAGCACGCGCTGCAGGGCTTCGCCGCGAAGATGTCCGAGGCCAGCGTCAAGGCGCTGCTGGCGGATCCGCGCGTGTCCTACATCGCCGAGGACGGCGTGGTGGAGCTCGAGGCCGTGCAGGCCAACGCGCCCTGGGGCCTCGATCGGATCGATCAGCGCAACCGGCCGCTTAGCACCACGTACGTCTACAACGCGATGGGAACGGGCGTCCACGCCTACGTGGTGGACACCGGCATCCGCCTCACCCACGCGCAGTTCACCGGCCGCATCGGCAATGGCTTCGACGCGGTGACCGCCGGCGGCAACGCCAGCGACTGCAACGGGCACGGCACGCACGTCGCCGGGACGATCGGCGGCTCGACCTATGGCGTGGCCAAGGGCGTCACCCTGCACCCGGTGCGCGTGCTCGGCTGCACCGGCAGCGGCAGCTACGCTGGCGTCATCGCCGGCATCGACTGGGTCACCGCCAACCACGTCAAGCCGGCGGTGGCGAACATGAGCCTGGGCGGCGGCGCGTACCAGCCCGTCGATGACGCGGTGACGCGCTCGATCGCCGCCGGCGTGACCTACGCGATCGCCGCGGGCAACAACGCCAGCAACTCCTGCAACTACTCGCCGGCGCGCACCCCGAACGCGATCACGGTGGGCTCTACCACCAGCGCGGACGCGGTCAGCTCGTTCTCGAACCAGGGCGCCTGCGTGGACCTCTTCGCCCCGGGCTCCTCGATCCTGTCGTCGTGGTACACGAGCGACAGCGCCACCAACACCATCAGCGGCACCTCGATGGCCACGCCGCACGTCGCTGGCGTGGCGGCGCTGCTATTGCAGGCCACGCCGAACGCCACCCCGGCCAACATCGCGTCGCAGCTCGTCACGCTGTCGACCAAGAACGTGATCACCGGCGTGGTGGCGCCCGCGCCCAACCGCCTGCTGTACAGCAACGTCTACGCCTCGTCGGTCTGCACCCCGGGCTATCAGACCTGCGATACCTGCTGGGCGGTGGGCGGCAACAGCACCGACGACTGCATCGTGCAGTGCAACGTGCTGGGCACCGGCTGGACCGAGGTGGAGAACTGCGGCTACGCGCAGAACTTCCCGTACAGCTCGAGCTGCTTGAACTCCCAGCCGACCCCGCGCTGCGAGTGGAACTGAGCGTCACCGTCGGTGAGCGCGCGGATGTTGCTGCGAGGTCCGGAAACGGCCAGACCAGCGTCCGCGGTTGCGCTACAACCGCCGGGTGAACGCGCAGCCCGATCCTCACTACCGCGCCCTGGTGGCGCGCGACGCGCGCTTCGACGGGGTGTTCTACGTCGGCGTCTCCACCACGGGGATCTACTGCCGGCCGATCTGCACCGCGCGCACGCCGCGGCGTGAGCGCTGCTCGTTCTTTGGCAGCGCGGCCGAGGCGGAGCGCGCCGGCTTTCGCGCGTGCTTTCGCTGCCGGCCTGAGCTGGCGCCGGGGCAGGGCTCGGTGGACGCGGTGCCGCGCTTGCTTGCGCGCGCGGCCGGTCACATCGAGGCTGGCTTTCTCGATTCGCACAGCGTGGCGGAGCTCGCGGCACAGCTCGGCGTGTCAGCGCGCCACCTGCGCCGCGCCATGGAGGAGCGGCTCGGCGTGTCGCCACAGGCGCTGGCGCAGTCGCGTCGGCTGGCCATGGCCAAGCGGCTCTTGCACGACACCCAGCTCGGGCTGGCGCACCTGGCGCTGGCCAGCGGCTTTGGCAGCGTCCGCCGCTTCAACGCGGCGTTCGTCGCGCGCTTTGGCCGTCCGCCGTCTGCGGTGCGTCGCAAGCTGACGGCGGGCGAGCGCGCCGCCTCGCTGGCGCTGCGCCTGGACGCGCGGCCTCCGCTCGATTGGTCGGCGCTGCTGGAGTTCTTCGCCGCGCGGGCGGTCCCGGGGCTCGAGGAGTGCAGCGCTGGCGAGTACCGCCGCGTGGTGACGCTGGGCGGCGCGGTCGGCACGGTGATCGTGCGCGCGGACGCGCGGCGGCCGGCGCTGTGGGCCGAGGTCTCCGCTGGCCTGGTCCCGGTGGTGGCGGCGCTGGTGCCGGCGCTGCGCCGGCTGTTTGACCTGGACGCGCGGCCGGCGCTGATCCGCGAGGCGCTGGCGCAGGATCCCGACCTCGCCGCGCTGCTGCGGGTCCGCCCAGGGCTGCGGGTGCCTGGCGCGCTCGGCGCCTTCGAGCTGGTGTGCCGCGCGGTGCTGGGGCAGCAGGTCTCGGTGCGCGGTGCCACCACGCTGGCCGGCCGGCTGGTGGCGCGCTGGGGTGAGCCGTTGCCGGCGCGGGAGCTGCGCGAGCTGTCGGCGCGCCGGCCAGGTTGCGCGCTGACGCAGCAGTTCCCGGTCGCCGCGCAGCTCGCGCGCGCGACCACGGCGGAGCTGCGGGAGGTGGGGCTGCCGGGGCAGCGCGCGCAGACCTTGGCGCACGTGGCGCGGGCGTTCTCGACGGGGCCGCTGGCCGCGAGCGAGCAGCTCGACGATGACGCCTTCGCGCGGGCGCTGGCGGCGATCCCGGGCATCGGCGACTGGACGGTGCAATATGTGCTCCTGCGCGCGCGCGGCGCGCCGGATGCGTTTCCGGCGGCAGATCTGGGCATCCGCAAGGCGCTCGGTGGGGTCTCTGCCAAGGTCGCCGAGGCGCGCTCCGCCAGGTGGCGGCCGTGGCGCGCGTACGCGGTGATGCAGCTCTGGGCCTCGCTGTCGGGCGCAGCGCCCAGGAGGAGCACGTGATGATGGTGTCGATGTCTACGACGAGGTCTATCGCGGCGCCTGCGACGGTGTCGATGGTCCTGCCCTCCGCGCTGGGGCCCCTGCGGCTCGTGGCCTCCCGCGAGGGCCTGTGCGGGGTGTACTTTCCCAACCACCGAGGGGAGCCGGTCGAGCTCGCGGGGCCAGCGGTCCGCGAGCTTGGCGCCAGCGGGATCCCCGGCGCCAGCGGGGCCGCCGGGGCCGATGAGGCTGATGGCGCCAGCGGGACCGCCGGGGCTGCCGGGGCCGCCGGGGCCGATGAGGCGAACGCCGAGACCACGCTGCGCGCCGCCGCCGCTCAGCTCACCGAGTACTTCGCCGGAGAGCGCCAGCGCTTCGAGCTCGCGCTCGCGCCCACCGGCACCGCGTTTCAGCTCCGGGTGTGGCAAGCGCTCCGCGCCATCCCGTTTGCCGCGACCTGCAGCTACGGCGCGCTGGCCACCGCGATCGGCAACCGCAACGCCAGCCGGGCGGTCGGCGCGGCCAACGGCAAGAACCCGATCTCGATCATCGTGCCGTGCCATCGCGTCATCGGCGCGGATGGCTCGCTCACCGGGTTCGGCGGTGGCGAGCCGGCCAAGCGTTGGCTGCTCGACCACGAGGCGCGGACCGTCGGCCAGCGCCTGGCCGGGTTCTGACCGCTACGGCGCCGAGTTGATCGAGGTGATGCCGTCGATCTTGAACAGCACGCGGCGGTTCTGGGCGCGGCCCTTGCGGGAGGCGTTGTCCGCCACCGGCTGGGTCTCGCCGTAGCCCTTGGCGATCAGGCGCTTGCCGTCCACGCCCTTCTTGACCAGGTAGGCCACCACCGCCTCGGCGCGGCGCTGCGACAGGTCGAGGTTGAAGGCGTCGTCGCCCTCGTTGTCGGTGTGGCCCTCGACGACGAGCGTCGACACCTCGGTGTGCGCGTTGATGACCTCCGCCACGTTGTCGAGCAGCTTGAACGAGCGCCGCTGCAGCACGGCCTTGTTGGTCTGGAAGTACACCAGGTCCACCAGGTCGATCCGGCCGCCGCTTATCATCGTTGTCGAGCTCAGGGCAGCCGTCTCCGTCCTCGAAGCCGTCCTTGTCCTCGGCCGCCTCGGCGCAGGCGTCCTGGCCATCGGCCAGGCCATCGCCGTCGCCGTCGGCCTGGTCGGGGCAGCCGTCGCCGTCCTGGTAGCCGTTCTGCGTCTCGCGCTCGCCGGGGCACTGGTCGCCAGCGTCGGCCAAGCCGTCACCGTCGTTGTCGGGATCCGGCGCGCCGTCGTCGTCCTGGAAGCCGTCCTTGTCCTCGGGCTCCATCGGCGCGCGGTCGGCGACGTCGGCGACGCCGTCGCCGTCGTTGTCGACGTCGGGGCAGCCGTCGGTGTCCTGGAAGCCGTCGTAGTCCTCGGCGTCGCCGGGGCACTGGTCTGCGGCGCCAAAGAGGCGGTCGCGATCTCCGTCGCTCTCGTCGCTCACCGACTCGGCGCCGAGCCGGCCGATGCGCAGCCCGGCCAGCGCGCGCCAGTCCGGCGTGCCGTAGCCGTTCTGCAGGCCGAGCCCGGCGGCCGCGAACACCACCCACTGGCTGCCCACCTCGAACGACGGCCCGGCCGACAGCTCGGAGTGGTTGCGCGCCGCGGTGGCGAACAGGTCGTTGGCCGCGGTGGCCACCGACAGCGTGGCGCCCACCTCGGCGGGCCGCGCTACGCGGTACGCGCCGCCGAGCTGCAGCCGCACCTCGTCATCCACTCGCAGATCTGCCACCTGCGTCTGCCGGCGCATCAGGTAGCCAAGGTCGACGGCCCAGCGCATCGCGCCGCGCCGGCTCGACAGCATCGCCGACGGCGACAGGCTCAGGCCGTCCTCGCCGCGGTAGTTGTCGGTGGAGCCGGTGGGCAGCGTGAGCTGCGCGCGCAGCGCGAGGTCCACGCCGGATCTGGCGCGGCGCAGGAGGCGCAGCTTGGGGCTGATGCGCAGGTCGCCCACGCCGACCCCGCCGATGTCGTCGAGCATGGTGGTCACGCCGCCGAGCGTGCTGTCGCGATCCTGCGCCAGGATGAGCGGCAGATCGATGGCCACCGCCAGGTACGGCAGCACCACCATGCTGCCGCCGAGCTCGCCGCCGAAGCGGTTCTTGACCAGCGAGCCCACGCGCTCACCATCGGAGGCGGTGGTCAGGGTCAGCGGATCGTTGGCGTCGCCCATCCACAGGTGCACGTCCCACGAGCCCTGGCTGCGCACGGTGGCGGACTCCACGTTGAGGATGCCGTCGCGCGACGACGAGAGCTGGAAGCGCTCGGCCGAGAAGTCCTTGGCCTCGTCGAGCTGGGGCATGGTCTGCGCGGTCGCCACCGAGGGCGCGCCCAGGCCCGCGAGGCCCGCAGCGGCCGCGCCGGCCGCGCCCACCGCCGCGCGGCGGCGGCGACGGCGCAGGAGCGCCAGCATCATCGCCGCGCCCAGCGCCGGCAGGCTGCCGCCCGCGCCGCCGCCCGCCGAGCAGCCGCCACCGGCCGCCGAGATGCCGTCCTCGAAGCCGTCGTCGTTGTCGTCGACGTCGCAGACATCGCCCTGGCCGTCGGCGTCGGCGTCGCGCTGGTCGCCGTTGACGTCGTCGGGGCAGTTGTCGCGCACGTCCGGGGTGGCGTCGCCGTCGATGTCGCGGTCGTTGGTGGCGTCGCAGGCGTCGCCAGCGCCGTCGCTGTCGTAGTCCGCCTGGTTGGAGTTGGCCACCAGGGCGCAGTTGTCGCCGCCGTCGGCCACGCCGTCGTTGTCGTCGTCGCCATCGCACAGGTCGCCGCCGTCCACCGCGCCGTCCGTGTTGCGCTGATCGGCGTTGGCCAAAAGCGGGCAGTTGTCGGCGTCGTCGATCACGTTGTCGCCGTCGTCGTCGCTGTCGCACAGGTTGCCGGTGCCGTCCGCGTCGGTGTCCATCTGGTCGGCGTTGCCGGCCAGCGGGCAGTTGTCCTGCGCGTTCTGGACGCCGTCGCCGTCGGCGTCGTCCTGGCACACGTTGCCCACGCCGTCCTCGTTGGCGTCCTCCTGTCCGGGGTTGGCCAGGAGCGGGCAGTTGTCCTCGCCGTCGGGGACGCTGTCGCCGTCGTCGTCGGTGTCACCGGCGTCGCACGAGCCATCGGCGTCCTGATCCGGCCCATCGGAGCCCGGAGCGTAGGTGCCGCTGCTGCAGTCCTCGCAGGTGTCGCCATCGACGTCAGAGCACACCAGCGGGTTTGCGTCATCGGAGTCGTTGTCATCGTTGGCGCCGTCGCCGTCGTTATCGGTGTCGCCAGCGTCGCACTGCCCGTCGCCGTCGGCGTCCGCGCCGTCGTTCATCGGGCCATAGGTGCCGGTGGCGCAGTCGTCGCAGGTGTCGCCATCGACATCCGAGCAGACGTTGGGGTTACTGTCGTCTGCGTCGACGTCATCGGCGGCGCCGTCGTCGTCGTCGTCAGCGTCGCCTGCGTTGCAGGTGCCATCGCCGTCGTTGTCTGGGCCGTCGGCCGCGGTGGAGAAGGTGCCAAGGGCACAGTCATCGCAGGTGTCGCCATCGACATCCGAACAGGCGTTGGGGTTAGTGTCGTCGGCGTCGTTGTCATCGGCGGCGCCGTCGTTGTCGTCGTCGGCGTCGCCCGCGTTGCAGGCGCCATCGCTGTCGTTGTCCGGGCCGTCTGCGCTGAGGCTGAACGTGCCGGAGGAGCAGTCCTCGCAGGAGTCGCCGTCGGCGTCCGAGCAGACGTTGGGGTTAGTGTCGTCGGCATCGTTGTCATCGGCGGCGCCGTCGTTGTCGTCGTCGGCGTCGCCCGCGTTGCAGGCGCCATCGCCGTCGTTGTCCGGGCCGTCTGCGCTGAGGCTGAACGTGCCGGAGGAGCAGTCCTCGCAGGAGTCGCCGTCGGTGTCCGAGCAGACGTTGGGGTTACTGTCGTCGGAGTCGCTCGCGTCCGGCGCGCCGTCGTTGTCGTCGTCGCCATCGCCGGCGTTGCACTGGCCGTCGCCGTCCGAGTCCGCGCCGTCGGACGCCGGGTTGTAGCTGCCGCCGCTGCAGTCGTCGCAGGTGTCGGCGTCGCTGTCCGAGCAGACGTTGGGGTTACCGTCGTCGGAGTCGCTCGCGTCCGGCGCGCCGTCGTTGTCGTCGTCCCCGTCGCCGCCGTTACACTGGCCGTCGCCGTCGTTGTCGGCGCCGTCGTTGGCCACGTTGCCGCCGGAGCCGTTGGCGCCGGTCACGCTGCAGTCGTCGCAGGTGTCGGCGTCCACGTCGCGACAGACGTTGGCGTCGGTCGGGTTGCTGTCAGCGGCGTCCACGACGCCGTCGTTGTCATCGTCCCCATCGCTGGCGTTGCACTGCCCATCGCCGTCGGCGTCTGGCCCGTCGTTGGCCACGTTGCCGCCGGAGTTGTTGGCGCCGGTCACGCTGCAGTCGTCGCAGGTGTCGGCGTCCACGTCGCGGCAGACGTTGGCGTTGGTGCGGTTGGTGTCGGTGGTGTCGAGCACGCCGTCGTTGTCGCTGTCGGGGTCGCGGTTGTCATCGGTGCCGTCGCCGTCGGTGTCCGGCGGGTCGGTGCCGCCTCCGGACGAGGTCGGCACGCCGTTGCCGTCGATCGGCCCGTCGGCGATGCCGTCGTTGTTGGCGTCGGTGCCGCCAGACTCGTCGACGTCGTCGATGCCGTCGCCGTCGCTGTCGCGGTCGAAGCTATCGATCTGCCCGTCGTTGTCGGTGTCGGTGGTGCAGGTGCCCGGCGGGTATCCGTAGCCGGCGACGTAGCCGTAGCTCTCGAACGACTTCTCGCCCCAGACGACCGGGATGAAGGCCTGGTCGGCGGTCAGCGTGTGCGAGCCCACCGCCACCGTGATCTGCGCGTACGAGTAGCCGCCGCTTGGGTACGCGGTCCAGGTCGGCGACACCGCCGCGCCGTCGAGCCGCAGGCTGCTCACCGCCGCCGTGGGCATGGAGATGGCCAGGGTGTTGACGTTGTCGGCGGCCAGCGCGGAGAACGTCGCCGAGCCGACGCCGTTCTGCGCGCCGGGCATCAGGATGAACGCCGGGTCGCCGGTGCCGCTGGTGTCACCCAGCGCGATGATGTAGACCTCGGCCGGGTGGCTGGTCTGCACGCGGTGACCGCCGCCGCTGCCGGAGTAGAACTGGCCGGCGTTGATGGTGCCGACCACCGCGCCGTCCACCGTCACCTGGGTGCCGTCGGTGGCGGCGACCACGCGGAAGTTCTGGCCCTGCGGGATCGTCGGGATGAAGAAGTCGCTGGACCACGAGTCCACCGGAAACAGCATCTCCTCCACGTGATCGCAGGCGCCGGCGCCCGTGTTGAGGCAGGCGTCGCCGGAGTTGACCGCCACCGGCTTGTCGGCGGTGACGCGCAGGCCGGTGGCGTCTCCCACCGCCGAGCGCAGGTACGACTGGCCGCGGTTCATGACGAACGGCGCCAGGCCCGCGATGGTGACCGTGGTGTTGTCCTCGGTCGCGTACACCGAGACCTGCGAGGCCTGGCCGATGGAGTTGGGGTAGCCGATGGCGCGGTAGTCCGTGCCCAGGAGCTGCACCGGCACCACCGTGAAGGCGTCCACGGTGAAGGGCTGGAAGTTGTTGGCGAACACCTGCACCGGGGCGTTCGACGTGATCTGGAAGGACTTGCCGCTCTCCAGCGTGTTGGCGGCGGGCACCCGGCCAAGGCCGGTGTCGACGGTGAGGATGCCGGAGGCCGGGATCGCGACCGGGGCCGCCCCGGCGATGGTGACCATCGTGCCGGCGGCGCCGGCCACGTGGACGTCGCGGCGACCAGAGGCGGAGTTGTTGGGGTTGAACATCACCCAGAACTCCTGGGCCGCCAGCGTCGGCGCCGGGCACTCCACCTGATCGAGGATGCCGTCGTTGTCGTCATCCAGGTCGGCTTCGTCGAGCACGCCGTCGTCATCGTGGTCGCCAAGGACGCGCTGCCCGACCTCGTCGACCTCCGGCGTCCGCGCTGGTTCACCGGAACAAGCGGCCAGAACCCAGGCGGCCGCAGCCCACAGACCTCGTCGAATTATCCGCATAGATCCTCTCATGCGGGGCTGCGCCTGGCAACCCAAAGCCATCCGAAATCACAAGCAGGGTGTGCTGGGTGCTTCGGCCGCAGTCGCGATGGGTGAAGCACTTCGCCTAAGGACGCCAGCCGGGTAGCTGGGGAGGCGCGTCGGGGATGCGCGTGGGAACGGCTCGACTCGGTGTTCTGCGGACGCTTGTGGACGCTCGCGGACGCTCGCGGACGCGCTGGTTGATCGACGCGGAGCGAACGCGGTTGTGCGGCCTGCCCAGCGCTAATCGGAGAGATGCTGGTATGCTGCCGCGGTGGACCTGAAACCCATCACGGCCCCTGCGACCGAGGAAGATCGGGCTGCGGTAGACGCGCTGCTTGGGCCGGCGGTCCCGGCGGCGACCTCGCTGCGCGAGTCCGCCGGGCTGCGCCACCTGCTGCTCCCCGGGTTGCACGCGATCCAGTCGCGGCTCGGCTGGGTGACCCCGGGTGCGCTGGGCTATCTGTGCGAGCGGCTGCACGTGCCGCCGGCCGAGGCGTACGGCGTGGCCACGTTCTACGCGCTGTTCTCGCTCACCGAGCGTCCTTCGCGGGTCCTGCACGTGTGCGACGATCTGGCGTGTCACGCCGCCGGCGCGCCGGCGTTGACCGCGCAGCTAGAGGCGCGAGCGGGCGCCCCGGGCCGAGCGCACAACGGCGCCATGTGGCTGCGCAGCCCGTGCCTGGGCCTGTGCGAGCACGCCCCGGCCGCCATGCTGACCGAGGCTGGCGTGGCGCCGCGCGCCGTGGCGTGGGGGCCGGTGGACGTGGCGGGCTGCGCGGACGCGCTCGCGGGTCACTCGCCGTCGTCGTCGGCGGCGTGGACGCTGTGCGCGCCGCAGGCGACCGGCGCGGTCCCATGGAGCGCGGGCGCGCCTCGCTTGCTTCGGCGGGTCGGCCAGGTCGATCCGGAGAGCCTGGATGCGTATCGCGCGGCCGGTGGGTACCAGGCGCTGCGGCTGGCGCTGGAGCGCGGCCCGTCGTGGGTGCTGCGCGAGATCTCGGAGTCCGGCCTGGTCGGCCGCGGCGGCGCGGCGTTCCCCACCGGGCGCAAGTGGCAGGCGGTGGCGCAGGCCACGGCGCGGCCCAAGTACCTCGTCTGCAACGCGGACGAGTCCGAGCCGGGCACGTTCAAAGACCGCGTGCTCATGGAGCACGATCCGTTCGCCGTCGTCGAGGCGATGACGATCGCCGGCATCACCGTGGGCGCCGAGCAGGGCTTCCTCTATCTGCGCGGGGAGTACCCGCTGGCGCACGCGCGGCTGTCCTCCGCCATCGCCAAGGCGCGGGCCCGCGGGCTCCTGGGCGCCGACATCCTCGGCCGCGGCGTGGCCTTCGAGCTGGAGATCCGGCAAGGCGCGGGCGCGTACATCTGCGGGGAGGAGACCGCGCTCTTTGCCTCGCTGGAGGGGTTCCGCGGTGAGCCGCGCACCAAGCCCCCGTTCCCCGTCGAGTCCGGCTTGTTTGGCCGGCCTACCGTGGTCAACAACGTGGAGACCTTGGCCAACGTCTTGCCCATCCTCACCGAGGGGGCCGCCGCGTACCGCGAGGTCGGCACCTCGGGCTCGCCGGGCACCCGGCTGTTCTGCGTCTCCGGCAAGGTGGCGCGCCCAGGTCTCTACGAGCTGCCGTTTGGCGTGAGCCTGCGGCACCTGCTGGAGCTCGCGGGCGCGACCGACGTCGCGGCGGTGCTGCTCGGCGGCGCGGCCGGCACCTTCCTGGGGCCCGCGGAGCTAGATCTGCCGCTGACCTTCGAGGACACCCGCAAGGTCGGCGCGACCTTGGGCTCCGGCGTGGTGCTGGTGCTCGACAGCAGCATCCCGGTGGGGCCGGTGCTGGCGCGCATCGCCAGCTTCTTTCGCGACGAGAGCTGTGGCCAGTGCGTGCCATGCCGGGTGGGGACGGTGCGCCAGGAGGAGCTGGTGGCCCGGCTGGTCCGCGGCGCGCCGCGCGGCTCCCACCAGCAGGAGCAGGAGCTCCTGCGGGAGCTTGGCTGCGCGATGCGCGACGCCTCCATCTGCGGCCTGGGCCAGACCGCCTCCAGCGCGATCGAGAGCGCGGTGGCGCGGCTGGGCGCGCTGTTCCCACCAGCGGCCGCCGCGGCGGCCAAGGAGCCCAAGCCATGATCCGCCTCCCGGTCTTACAGCCCGCTGCGCTGGGCGGCAGGGTCCGGCCGGCGGACCAGGCGCCGCACGCGCCCGACGAGCCGCGCCCGCGCCTGGTGGAGCTCTCGGTGGACGGGCAGGCCGTGCGGGTGGCCGAGGGCGCGACCGTGCTGGAGGCGTGCTCGGCGCGCGGCGTCGACACGCCCACGTTGTGCTTCGCCAAGAACCTGACGCCCGTCAACGTGTGCCGCATCTGCGTGGTGGAGCTGGAGGGCGCGCGCACCCTGGTGCCCGCGTGCTCGCGCAAGGCCGAGGCCGGCATGGTGATCCACACCGACTCCGCGCGGGTGCGGCTGTCGCGCAAGTTGGTGCTGGAGCTCTTGGGGTCGTCCGTCGATCTGTCAGCGACCCCGAAGATCGCCGAGTGGATGGAGCGCTATGGCGCCCGCCCCGAGCGCTTTGGTCCGCCGGCCTCGCCGGCCCAGGCCGGGGAGCGAGAGGCCAGCGAGCCGGGCCACCACCACGCGCCAGAAGGCGCGCACGCGGCGACGGTGGCGCAGCCAGCCAAGGTGGACAACGAGCTGTTTGACCGCGACTACGCCAAGTGCATCCTCTGCTACAAGTGCGTGGAGGCCTGCGGCGCTGACGCGCAGAACAGCTTCGCCATCGCGGTCGCGGGCCGCGGCTTCGACGCGCGCATCTCCACCGAGTTCGCGGTCTCGTTGCCAGACTCCGCGTGCGTGTTCTGCGGCAACTGCATCGGCGTGTGCCCCACCGGCGCGCTGGTGTTCTCGCGCGAGCACGCGCTTCGCCAGGCCGGCGCCTGGGACGAGACGCGGCAGGCCCAGACCACCACGGTGTGCCCGTACTGCGGCGTTGGCTGCGCGTTGACGTTGCACACCCAGGACAACCAGGTGGTGAAGGTCACCTCGCCGGTGGAGTCATCCGTGACCCACGGCCACCTGTGCGTCAAGGGGCGCTTTGGCTGGCAGTACGTGGGCGACCGGCCAGCGCGCAAGCCGTGAGCGCGGGCGCCTGGCTCACAGCCGGGTCGAGGTGATCGCGAAGCACGAGGCGAGCACCGCGTCCGCGCCGCAGTCGACGTACGACTTGAGGGCGCCCAGCGCGCGGGGCGGCACGCACTGGGTGACATCTGGGAGGTTGGTGTCACCGCCGGTGCCGGTGACCGCGACCGCGGTCAGCGTGCCGGTGACCACGCCGCCCACCAGCGCGGCGCATTGCAAGGACACGTTGTTGAACATGCTGCCGGTGCCATGATTGCCGGTCAACCCCAGGAGCACCGTGCCGGCCGGGCACAGCGCCTCTGCGCTGGTGGTCACCGGGGCGTAGGTCGCGCAGGCGTTGGCCAGGGTGGAGATCCGCGCGGTCGGCGTGGTCCGTGGCGCGCCGTCCACGAGTTCGACCTTGCCGCAGCGCACGTGCAGGCTGGTGACCACGCGCTGGCCGTGGGCCGCGACCACGTTGTCGGTGACGTCGAATGCCGCGCCGATGGGCAGCTCATCCGCCGGGCACTGCAGGCCCTCTCGCTGGTTGCCCATGGGGGAGCCGAGCGGGGACGCCGTCACGCCGTCGCCGGTCTTGCGAAAGCGCACGAGGTCCACCGCGGCGTCGGGCATCGCGTCGGGGCGCGCGTCGGGCTTGGCGTCAGGCATCGCGTCAGGGGGCGTCCCACTTCCGGAAAAACCGCATCCGGCCAACACAAGGCTTAGTCCTGCAGCGAGTCGCATTTGGCTTCAGGGTACCGCAAGCGCGTCGGTGGATCCACGAAGTCAAGCGGGAGCGCGCCTGGGACGTGCCAGGTGACACGTTGGCCGCAGGAAAGCCCGCGGTTCGCGCGCGCGCGCGCTCACAGCTCCGCGTCTTCATGCTGGCCGTAGATGTCTTCTTGCCAGCCCAGCGCCGTCCAGTGGCCGCGGCCGTCGGCGCCCCGCTCGAACACCAGCTCCAGGCTGGAGCCGATGTGCCCGGTGAGCTGCAGCCGGCGCCGCCGCGAGAACATGACCAGCGACGCGTGGACGAGGAGCTGCTCTTCATCGTGGACCTCCAGGGTCAACACGCCGGACCACTCGACCTGCAAGACGCCGCCCACGGGCCGGGCGCCGCGCAGGCCGCAAGCCAGCGCGCGCTTGCCCAGCATCGACGGCGGCTCGGAGATCACCGGGAGCTGCAGGTAGTGTCCCAGGCGGGCAACCAGGTAGTCGGTGACGCGCTGCCAGCTCTCCTCCGATTGGGGGCGGCGAGTCCAAAGGAGCGCTTCGGGGTCAAGGTGCGGCACCATGGGGCTTTCGTCAGGTTCGACGAGATCGACGAGATCTGGGCGCCACGGCCAGGAAGGCCCACGCGCGCCTTGGGCAAGAGCACACGCGGGGCCAAGCGCACCGCTCGCGTATCATCCTGTAACTCTGGGCGCCGCGCCGCGGCAAGCCAGGCGCGCGGGGCCCACCGCGCGCCTGGCCAGACTGTGCGCGCGGACTGTGCGCGCGTCGAGTAGGCGGCTACCGCGTCGGCAGACCGCCGTACCTCAACGTGACCTGAAACAGCGCCTGCGGCGTGGTGATGAGCAAGGTGCGGCGGTCGGCGCCGCCAAACGCGCAGTTGGTGGGCTTGGGTCCGGGCGCGCCCGGCGTCTTGATCTCGCCCCACTTGGTGCCATCGGGGGCGAACACCTCCACGCCGTTCTGGGAGGTCACAAACAGGTTCCCCGCGGCATCCACCGCCATGCCGTCCGCGTTGCCCGCGGTCAGCGCGGCGCGCGCAGGCGGGCCCAGCGCGCCGCCAGCGAGCACCGGGAAGCCGAGGACCTCGCCGTTGTGCGTGAACGCCACATAGACCTTCTTGCCGTCCGGCGAGATGGCGATCCCGTTGGGGCGAGTGTCGACGGCGCCGCGATGCTCGGCGGTGACGGCGCCGCCAGCGACGCGGAACACGCCGTTGAAGGTCAGCTCGGCCGGCCGGCCATTTAGGCCATAGGGCGGATCGGTGAAGTAGATCGTGCCGTCCGCCGCGGTGACCACGTCGTTGGGCGAGTGGAAGAGCTTGCCCTCGAAGCGCTCGGCGACCGCGGTGACGGTGGTGCCCGAGATGCGGCTGATGCGGCGGCCCCCGTGTTCGGCTGCGAGGATGGTGCCGCCGCGCTCCTGGGCCAGGCCGTTGGCGTTGCCGCTGGGCGTGCGAAACGAGGTGACCGCGCCGCCTGGCGCGTAGCGGTAGATCTGGTTGGCCGGGATATCGGTGAACAGCCAGTCGGCTTCCCCCTGCCGCCACTGCGGGCCCTCGAGAAACTGGAAGGTCATCGCGGGCGCGACGCGAGTCACCGCGCCCACGTCCGTCAGCGGGTTGCCCGACGGCGCGTCGACCTCTCCGCCGCTGTCCACCGCCGCGTCAGGGCCACCAGGCGCGCTGCCCGAGCAAGCCGCGAACAGGAACACGAGCGTACTGCGTGACCACATCCGGGCACCATAGCCACAGCGGCGTCGTCGACGCGAGCGTCTTTCGCTGACGGGGGCTATGTCTCAAAAGCTCCACTTGCCCCAGAAGGCCGGTGCCTGCCCCAAAAGCCGGGATCACTCCGCCTTCCGCGCGATCCACCGGCGCAGTGACACGGGGGCCATGCCGAGGCGCCCTGCCGCGCCTGAGATGCTGCCGGCCATGCGCAGCGCCACCAAGCGCAGCGCGGCCTTCTCCACCTCGTGAAGCGTCGTGGCGCAGCTCCGGGCGATCCATGCCCGGTCTTCGGCTGTGAAGGCATCAGGGCGCGCGCCAAGCGTTGCCACGGCGTCTTGCCCGTACTCCTCGATGATGCGCGGCAGGTCTTCGGCGCGCGACGCCAGCGGCGGGATCGTGAGCGGCCCGGGCAGGATGAGGAACGGATCCGCACTTGGCGCAGCGCAGACGACGACGCGCACGGCCGCGTCCGGCTCGCGCGCCATCTCCGTCATCTTGGCGTAGTCGTCGGGCAACCGCGAGTGGCGCAGGCACAGCGTGCCCCCGGCCGCTGCGGCGAGCGCTTCTGCCCCGCTCACTCGGTTGCCGGGGGACCGCACCGTAGGCTTCCAGTTGCCGCGCCGTGGGTCGCAGACGACGAAGGGGCGCGCCGCGCCAAGCGTCCGCCTGTGCAGTGCCAAGGCGAGCGGCACAAGGTCATCCTCCCCGAGGAGCACTAGGACAGCGTCGCGGGCGAGGCTGAGGTGAATCGAGCGGACGGCACGGTCAACGGCTCGATGCTTCCCCCATCCGAGGACACGCCCGAGGAAGTCGCGCAAGGTTGGTTCGTCGACGGGTTCGTTTGGCGCAAGCGACATCCTCGGAGTATCGGCGTTTTCGGTCCGCCATTGGCAGACAATCGACGCCAAAGTCTGCCACGATGGCGCAGCTTACAACATGGCCGAAAGTCGGCGGATGGCTGACATTTGACGCCATGGCCAAGGGACCCGAGAAGCGCAACGCGCGGATCACCGTGCGCATGCCAGAGGAGTTGCTCGCCAAGATCCAGGAAGCCGCCGAGGCTGACCGGCGATCCGTCGCGGACTGGATCGTGCTCCAACTCGAGGCGACGTTGGCCAAGAAGGCCAAGGCAGCGAAGTAGGCAAGTTGACACATGTTGACACCCGTTGCGCTTTCCTGCGTTCATCCAGAAGCCTCGTGGGAAGTCAATAATGAAAAAACACCGCAGATCTCCTCCAGGATGGGGCATCCATGAGGTGATTCGGTTCGCGCATAGAACAATGGTCCTCGTCGGGAAACAGCCGCTGTAGCGTATGCGTTGTGCGCATAAAACGGCGCAAGTTGACATCGTTCGCGAAACAAGGTAATCGATCGACTGTGACCACCATCTCGGACGAGGTCCTACAGCTCGCGAGGCAGATCTTTGCCGCCCGCGCCCACCTGAAAGAACTCGAAGAAAGCCTCGCTCGACTTCTCGCTGGCAAAGGAGCCGATGCATCAGCTCCAATTGCGCAGGACGAAGACAGCGACAAAGAAGACCGCGACGAAGAAGACGATGACATCGAGAAGGCAGACGAGGGCGACGAAGACAACACCGGGGGAACAGCGGCAGCGCAAGTGCTCGCTTCATTCCAGCGCCAAGCAGGCAAGCGGGTTCAGCTTCAGAGTGTCGTGGATGAGCTAAGCCACATCGATCCAGGGCTCGTCCGGTCGACCTCCGCTCGCTACGCCCGGATGGGGAAGCTGAAGAAGGTCAAGCGAGGCGTCTATCGCTACGTAGAAACGGAAGAATGACGAACGAATCCAAAGGAGTAGCGTCGATGCCGTAGCCCCCAAAGACTGGGGCCGAAAACACGAATCCCTTCGGCGGCAACCGAAGGGGCGCGTGTTCCGGTCACCCGGAGACTTCAATACCTGAACCTTGATTCAAGGGTACCAAAGCCAGTACAGCAAGTACGGGCCGGAAGGTACCACCGAGCGAGGTTCGCATCAACAACCTTCGCCGCTCATGGCCGGTTTGGCCGCGCCATGGGTCAGGGGTTTCATCTTCTATGGTTTCGAAAATTCTCTGCTATCAGCAAAAACGCTTGCTGCAGTGGCGCACCGTCGTCTTGCACTAGCTCGCGTCTCAACGTGACCCATTCCCCAGGGCGCCGTGATGGCGCCCTGGGCGCTTTTCGGGTGACTACGCATCCTTCCTGGGCTTGTTCCAGTAGGGGCTCTTGCACTTCGGGCACACGCGCGGCTCGTCGTCGGGCTCCGGGGGCTTCTTTCCGTCCTCTGCGGCCTCGATGCCTCGCGGCACCCACTGGTGCTCGCACCGCAAGCACCGGTACCCCCACAGCGTGATCTTCACGAGCGGCATGGCTGGTTCTTACCTTGAAGATACCCCCTTTACAAGTATGTACCTAATTAGCAATATACTTGCATGGAGTCCACCCTCGACGCTCGCCAGCAACGTGCCCTTGCGATCGTGCGCAGCGACAAAGCCAAGCGCATCAAGCATGTTGCAGGGTCTCGGTGGCTGGTTCCGTCGCAGACCAACGCAAGCGGCGGGTACGTGGTCGATGCCGACCGTCGCACGTGCTCATGCCCTGACCACGAAGATCGGGGGTCTCAGTGCAAGCACATCTGGGCCGTCCTGTACTTCCGCTCGGAAGTCACGCTGCCCAACGGAGCAACGGTTCTGACCGAGCAGCGCATCACCTACCGCCAGGACTGGCCGAAGTACAACCGCGCGCAGTGCGAGGAGAAGGACCGCGTCCAGCTCCTCCTGCGCGGGCTGTGCGACGGCATCGTGCAGCCTGAGCAGACCAACGGCCGCCCGCGCTTGCCGCTGGCCGACGTGGTCTACAGCGCCACGATGAAGGTCTACGGCACGATGAGCGGCCGGCGCGCGACCAGCGACATCCGCGCCTGTGCCGACCGTGGGCTTGTCGAGAAGGCCCCGAGCTACAACAGCGTGTTCCGCTACCTGGAGCGCGACGACATGGCGCCGCTCCTCAAGGCGCTGGTTCATGAGGCCGCGGCGCCGCTCAAGGCGATCGAGACGACGTTTGCGACGGACTCCACCGGCTTCGCGACGAACACCTACGCGCGTTGGTTCGACGAGAAGTACGGGGGAGAGAAGAAGTGCCAGCAGTGGATCAAGCTGCATGCCCAGGTCGGCACGGTCACCAACGTGATCGCCTCGGTCGAGGCAACCGAGAGCACCGTTGGTGACTCGACGATGCTGGTGCCACTCCTCGCGTCGTCGGTCGCGCGCGGCTTCAACGTCAAGGAGCTGTCCGCCGACAAGGCGTACCTATCGAACGACAACCTGACGGCCGTTGAAGCCGTCGGCGCGGTTCCCTACGTGCCGTTCAAGGTGAACAGCCGAGGGACGGGCAAGAGCGACGCTTGGCGCCGCCTGTGGCACACCTTCGAGGCACGCAACGACGAGTTCCTTGCGCACTACCACAAGCGCTCCAACGTCGAGACCACGTTCTCCATGGTCAAGCGCAAGTTCGGCGCTTCGGTGCGCGCCAAGACCTTCGCCGCGCAGGTCAACGAGGTGCTCCTGAAGTGCCTCTGCCACAACCTCAGCGTCTTGGTTCACGCAATCCATGAGCTTGGCATCGAGCCCACGTTCTGGGCTCGCATGGAGGTCGCGTAGCCATGGCGCGCCGCGACCTCAGCCCAGAGGAACAGGGGCACGTCCGCACCTACTTGCAGATGCTCCGCGCCCGCTTCGGCAACTGGCGCAGCGTGGAGCGCGCGCTTCCCATCTCCCACGGCGCGCTGAATGACCTACTTCAGGGGCGTGTGGATCCAGGGGTCACGGTGGCGTTCAGAATTGCGAAACTGTTGGACGTATCGCTTCACCATGTGCTCACCGGCACTGCGCTGCCGCCTGGGACGTGTAAGCACTGCGGTCGCTCGACGGTGGTGTAATTTCGCCGAGATAGAGAAAACACTCATGATCGCAACATCTTAAGAAGTGATGGTGGATCCGTCGTGCTAGGCTTGTTATGTGCCGACCGTATTCGACTTCGCCGCCGAGATCCAAGCGCGCCTTGGAAAGGTCGACGACTTTCGCCTAAACAAGCTCGTGTACTACGTGCAGGCATGGTCGCTCGCATGGCGTGATCGCCCGGCCTTCTCCGAGAGAATCGAAGCATGGAGACGTGGCCCGGTTGCTAGGGATCTTTGGGTAGACATCGAACATGCAGCAGGGCACCGAGTCCGCAACGCTTCGCAGCTGTGTGATGTCGATCGCGCGCTCCTGGATCGCGTGCTGATCGCCTACGGGCACATGTCATCGGACGATCTGATCAAGTTGACGCATGCGGAGCTGCCGTGGAAACAGGCACGCGGATCGCTGCCGCCGTCAGCTTCATCGTCCGAGGAGATACCGCTATCCTCGATGCGCGACTACTACAAGAGCGTGTGGGCGGAAGCGGAAGAGGACGAACGGCAGAGTGATGGCCCTCCGGCTTTCCGCGGAACTCTCGAAGAATTTGAAAAATTTCTGGGCATATGACCGCAGAGGTGGGGCGTGGCGGCACGATTCGACTGTGGCGACTTGTTTGTCAAGGCGCATGTCGCACTGGACGACAAGACGAAAAGGATGGTCGCGGAGTACGTGAGAGAGATTCTGGCCACCCCCGTTGGGCCATCTCCGCACATCCGCGAACTTCCACCAATGCACAGGCCTGGAACAATGGAGGCCAAGTGTGGACAGTTTCTGATCCGATACACCGTACACCACGTCGATGACGAAGGCGGCGTCATGGTGAAGTTCATCAAGCTGATCGATCGCACCAAGCTGTACCCGTAGCTGGGCACAGCCTCGCAATCGCGCCTGCCTCAAAAGCCACTCGCCTGCCTCAGAAGTCGGCGGCTAGCAGGGGTTTCGAGGCAAAGCCGCTGACGGGGGCTATCCGGGCACGACCCTGGTGCGCCGGCTCACCTGGCCGGCGGCGTCAGCACCGCGTCGATGACGTGGACCACGCCGTTGGAGGCGCGCACGGATGCGAGGACGTTGGCGCCGTTGATCGTGATCTTGCCGTCCTTGAGGCGAATGACGGTCTTGCTGCCGTTGGCCATCCCCAGCTCCATGCCGTCGGTGAGCTTGTCCTCGGTATAGACCGACGTGGTGACGTGATACTTGAGGATGTCCTTGAGCTGATCGATGTTCTCCGGCTTGACCAAGGTCTCCACGGTGCCGGCAGGGAGCTTGCCGAAGGCGGCGTCGGTGGGCGCGAACACGGTGAGGGGCCCGGGGTTGGCGACCGCGGTCACGTAGTCCGCGGCCTTGAGCGCGGCGACCAGCGTGGTGTGATCCGCATCCGGGCCAACACAAGGCTTAGTCCCGAGCGAGTCGCATTGATTCAGGGTACCGCAAGCGCGTCGCGGTGGATCCGCCGGGTCAAGCGGAGCGCGCCCGACGTGCCAGGTGACACGTTGGCCGCAGGAAAGCCTGCGGTTCCGGTGAGCGCGCGCGCTCACGGTTCCCGCGTCTTCATGCTGGCCGTAGATGTCTTCTTGCCAGCCCAGCCCCAGTCCAGTGGCCGCGGCCGTCGGCGCCGCGCTCGAATACCAGCCCAGGCCGGTTCGATGTGCCCGGTGAGTCGCAGCCGGCGCCCGCCGCGAGAACATGACCAGCGACGCGGATGAGGAGCCGCCTTCATCGTGGACCTTCCAGGGTGCAACACGCCGGACCACTGCGACCTGCAAGACGCCGCCCACGGGCCGGGCGCCGCGCAGGCCGAAAGCAGCGCGCGCTGCTCAGCATCGACGGCGGCCTGGAGATCACTGGAGCTGCAGGTAGTGTCCCAGGCGGGCAACCAGGTAGCGTCGGAGTGACGCCGCCAGCCTCCGATTGGGGCGGCGAGTCCAAAGGAGCGCTTGGGGGTCAAGGTGCGGCACCACGGGGCTTTCGTCAGGTCTGACGAGATCGACGAGATCCGGGCGCGACGGCCAGGAAGGCCCACGCGCGCCCTTTGGGCAAGAGCATACGCGGGGCCAAGCGCACCGCTCGCGTATCATCCCCTAATCTCCGGCGCCGCGCAGGCCGCGGCAAGCCAGGCGTGCGTCGCGCGCCTGGCCAGACTGTGCGCGTGGATTGTGCGCGTCGCCGAGTCGCCGGCTACCGCGTCGGCAGGCAGACTGCCGTACCCCAACGTGACTTGTGCCAGGCCCGCGGGCGTGGTGGATGAAAGCAAGGTGCGGCGGTCGGCGCCGCCCAAACGCGCAGTTGGTGGGCTTGTCCGCGCGCCCGGTGTCTTGATCTCGCCCCACTTGGTGCCATCGGGGCGAACACCCTCACGCCAGTTCTGAGAGGTCAGCAAACAGGTTCCCCGCGGCATCCACCGCCACGCCGTCGGCGTTGCCTGCGGTCAGACGCGGCGCGCGGGCGGGCCCAGGGCCGCCAGCGAGCACCGGGGAAGCCGGAGAGGACCCTCGCCGAGCCCGTGAACGCCAGCATAGACCTTCTTGCCGTCCGGCGAGATGGCGATCCCGTTGGAGCGAGTGTCGACGGCGCCCGCGATGCTCGGCGCGACGGCGCCGCCAGCGACGCGGAATACGCCGTTGAAGGTCAGCTTTCTCTCGGGCTGGCCGGCCATTTAGGCCATAGGCGGATTGGGGCGCAGATCGTGCCGTCCGCCGCGGTGACTACCGTCGTTGGGCGGAGTGGAAGAGCTTGCTCTCAGCGCTTCCGGCGACCGCGGGTGACGGTGGTGCCCGAGGATGCGGCTGACGCGGGCGGCCTCCGTGTTCGGCTGCGAGGGTGACTGGTGCCGCCGCGCTCCTGGGCCAGGCCGCCGGGTGTTGCCGCTGGGCGAGAACGAGGTGACCGCGCCGCCCGGCGCGTAGCGGTAGATCCGGTTGGCCGGGATATCGGGTGGAACAGCCAGTCGGTTTCCCTGTCGCCACCTGCGGGCCCTCGAGAAACTGGCAGGTCATCGCGGCGCGACGCGAGTCAACCGCGCCCACGTCCGTCAGCGGGTTGCCTGACGGCGCGTCGACCTCTCCGCCTGGGTCCACCGCCGCGTCAGGCTGCCAGGCGGGCCGCCCGGAGTAAGCCGCGAACAGGAACACGGAGCGTACTTCCGGTGACCACATCCGGGCACCATAGCCATAGCGGCGCCGTCGACGCGAGCGTCTTTCGCTGACGGGGCCATCCGGGCACGACCCCGGTGCGCCGGCTCACCTGGCCGGCGGCGTCAGCACCGCGTCGATGACGTGGACCACGCCGTTGGAGGCGCGCACGGATGCGAGAGACGTTGGCGCCGTTGATCGTGATCTTGCCGTCCTTGAGGAACGAATGACGGTCTTGCTGTCGCTGGCCATCCCCAGCTCCATGCTGTCGGTGAGCTTGTCCTCGGTATAGACCGATGGTGACGTGATACTTGAGGATGTCCTTGAGCTGATCGATGTTCTCCGGCTTGACCTGGGTCCCACGGTGCCGGCAGGAGCTTGCCGAAGGCGGCGTCGGTGGGCGCGAACACGGTGAGGGGCCCGGGGTTGGCGACCGCGGTCACGTAGTCCGCGGCCTTGAGCGCGGCGACCAGCGTGGTGTGATCCTTGGAGCCCAGCGCGATGCTGACGATGTTTTTCGGATCGAGCGGCGGAGTGGCCGACGCGGGCTCGGCCGCCGGCGCGGCGGCGGGCTCGGCCGGCGCGTCGTGGTCCTTCTTGGAACATGCAAACAGCAACAGCGCGACGGCCAGGAGGGCGAGGGGCTTCGTCATGACCGGGCGTCCTTGCATCGCCCGCACCAAGTGCGGCGGGCCGCCCGGTCGAGGGCTAGCCTGGGCGCTAGCCTCGCACGGACTCGAGCGCGCGCGAAGAGCAGATGATCTTCCAGGTGCAGGTGTTCGCACAGCCAGCGCTCGAACTGCGCCAGCGCGCGCTGGGCGGTGGCCACCTGCGGATCCGACGGGCTGCCCGCGAACGCGCGCACCGCCGCGCCATGGAGCGTGTGCAGCAGCGTCACCGTGTCCTCGTGTTCGAGCTGCATGGCCCGGATGGCGCGCGCCGCGGCAGCCGGCGCGGGCGCCAGGATCCAGGGGAACAGGACCTGCTCTTCCTTCGCCAGGTGCTCGAGCAGCTCGGCGCGCAGCTCGGCGAGCAGCGCGCGCAGCTCCTCGAGAGCCTGCGGTGCGCTCGCCTGGCGCGCGGCCAGCAAGGCAGCGTCGAGCCGGTCCAGCTCGGCGGCGAACGGCTGGTGATAGGCCAAGAGCACATGCTCGATGAGCGCTGGCAGCGGCTGCGCTCGCCAGGGCTCGGTCAAGCGATGCTCGGCCGCGTCCACCTCTGCGAGCAGGACGTTCGGCTCCAGGCCACAAGCGCGGCACAGGCTGGCCAGCGCTCCGGCGTCCTCCTGGATCTCGATGCCGTGGGCATGCAAGGCGCTCAGCATGAGCGGCCGAGCCGCACAGCGCGCCAGCAGCGACTCGGAGGAGTCAGGACAGGAGCTGGAGATGGCCATGGAGCGCAGGGAATGCAAGAGCCGGGCACCTACCAAGAAACTCTGGCCGGCGCTGGATCCGCCGGCGACGTCGCGGTCGCCGCTGGCCGGGGTCCTTCTCGCAGCGCGGCATGGTTGGCTCGCCGTATGCTTACAAAGTTGTCGTGATGACAGCTCTAGCGGTTGTCCCTTCGACCCCTCGTCGTCCCACCGACAACGTATGGGTACCCATTCTCGAGATCGCGACTGGTTTGCTCGGCAAGGTCGGTGCCGAGGAGCGCTATCCGCGAATCATCGGCGGGATCAAGACGCTCATCCCCTGCGATTCCGTGGCATTGCTCCGGTTGGTCGGCGAGAGCCTCATCCCTGTCGCCAGCGCCGGGCTCGTTCCGGAGGTGGCGAGCCAGCGCTTCGCCATCTCCGAACATCCGCGGCTAGCGCAAATCCTGCGTGCCCGAGGGCCTGTCCGTTTCACCGACGACACGCTGCCAGATCCCTTCGACGGGCTCATCGAAGCCTGTGATGGTTCGCTGCGGCGCGTGCATGCCTGCATGGGCGCGCCGCTGGTGATCGAGGGCGAGGTGCTGGGCGTGCTGGCGGTGGACGCGCTCGACCCGAGAGCCTTTGACCACCTCGACGACGATCTGGTGGCCGCGGTGGCGGCGTTCTCGGCGGCGGCCTTGCGCGGCACGGACCTCATCGAGCAGCTCGAGCGTGAGGCGGCGCGCGCGGGCCGGGTGGCGCGCGACCTGCTGCGCGACACCGCCGAGCGCGCGGGCGGACAGCTCCTGGGCCAGAGCGAGGCCACGACCCGGCTGCGGCACGATCTGGAGCTGGCCGCGCGCTCGGACCTCGCGGTGCTGATCACCGGTGAGACTGGGGTGGGCAAGGAGGTCGTCGCCCGGGCGATTCACGCGGCCAGCGGGCGCGCCTCCGAGGCGCTCATCTATGTCAACTGCGCCGCCTTGCCAGAGAGCATCGCCGAGAGCGAGCTGTTTGGGCACGTCCGCGGAGCGTTCACGGGGGCCAGCGAGCACCGCGCGGGGAAGTTCGAGATCGCCGACGGCGGCACCCTGTTTCTCGACGAGATTGGCGAGCTCCCGCTGTCCATCCAGCCCAAGCTCTTGCGGGCGCTGCAGTCTGGCGAGATCCAGCGAGTGGGCTCGGACAAGCTCCTGCGGGTCAACGTCCGGATCGTCGCGGCCACCAACCGCGATCTGCCGTCGGAAGTCAGCACCGGCCGGTTCCGCGCAGATCTGTTTCATCGCCTCAGCGTGTACCCGATCCGGGTGGCGCCGCTGCGTGAGCGGCGCGGTGACATCAGCGTGCTCGCCGGGTACTTCCTGGACGAAGCACGCCTGCGCCTGGGGCTCGGCCGCGTGCGGTTGACCGTGGCGGCGCGTACCGCGCTGGAGGTCTTCGACTGGCCGGGCAACGTGCGGGAGCTCGAGCACACGATCTTGCGGGCCGCGCTGCGCGCCAGCGGAGGCCGGCGCCGGGAGCTGGTGGTGATCGAGGTCCAGCACCTGGATCTATCGCCCCTCCTGGCGCCCTCGGCCACCGAGCCGACGGCGGTGGCGGCGCCGGTCCCAGCGGCGCCTGGGCAGCCGCGGCGTTCGCTGCAAGACATCATCGAGGACACCAAGCGGCGCTACATCGCCGCCGCGGTGGAGGAGGCGGGCGGCAACTGGGCCGAGGCGGCGCGGCTGCTGCAGCTCGATCGAGCGAACCTGCATCGGCTGGCGCGGCGTCTGGGAATGGCCAACAAGTAGGCGGATTCGCGGGCGCTCGCGCTGGGCGCGCAGCAATTGCGTGCGGCGGATCTGCTTACGAAAGGCCTGCGCTGCGTCACCGCCGCGGGCTGGCACCGCGTGTGCTTCTGGGGTGGGCGTGAAAGGACAAGGCATGCGCACTCGATTCGCGGTCACGCTGATGTTGCTCGCTGCAGGCTGCAGCAAGAGCGGGAGCCAGGAGCAAGCTCCCCCGATGGAGAGCGGAGGAGGAGCTGTCGCGGCCGCGCCCGCGGGGGCCGCTGGTGATCCGGCCGCCAAGGCCAAGGAGATCTTCCAGCAGCGCTGCACGCCTTGCCACGGTCCTGCCGGCGAGGGCGACGGTCCTGCCTCTGCCGGGCTCAACCCCAAGCCGCGCAAGTTCAGCGACGCGGAGTGGCAGAAGAGCGTCAACGACGATCACCTCGTGAAGGTGATCAGGTACGGCGGTGCAGCCGTGGGCAAGAGCGCTGCCATGCCGGGCAACCCGGATCTGAGCGATCCGGCGGTGATCGCCGCGCTCAAGGACGTGGTGCGCGCCTTCTCGAAGTAGCGACGGTTCGCTCGGAGGTCGCCGGTCTCGGCGCCGGGCGCTTGTTGGTTCTCGTCACGTCGGCTCGTCACGCTGGCGCGCCGCGCTGGCGCGTCACGTCGGCAACTGGTCTCTCGCGGCGCCTCGGCGCCTCACCCACATGGAGGCGGTCATGCATTGGCCCACTGGTCTCTCTCGGTCCTGGATCTCGTTGGCAATCGGCGGGGCGTTCGCGGTCGGCGCGCTGGCCTGCAGCGGCGGCAAGAGCGCGCCGCGCGGCGGGGCGCAGAGCGCGCTTTTGGAGGCGATGAAGGCACGCAAGCTCAGCGAGGCGGATGTTCAGGCGGCGCTCAAGACCTACACGCCCACCGGGCGAATGGACGAGTACCTGACGTTCGCCTCCGGCGGCCACAGCGGGCAGGTCATCGTCATCGGCGTCCCGTCGATGCGCATCCTCAAGTACATCGGCGTGTTCACGCCGGAGCCGTGGCAAGGCTATGGCTTCGACGAGCAGACCAAGGGCGTGCTCGCTGGTGGTCGCCGCGCCGGCCACGACATCACCTGGGCCGACACCCACCACCCGGCGCTGTCGGAGACCGCCGGCGACTACGACGGCCAGTACCTGTTCATCGGCGACAAGGCCAACCCGCGGCTGGCGGTGATCGACCTCGCCGACTTCACCACCAAGCAGATCGTCACCACCGAGCTCATCGGCTCGGACCACGGCGCGGCCTTCGTCACGCCCAACACCGACTACATCGTCGAGACCACGCAGTATCCGGTGCCGTTTGGCGGCGGCTATGCGGACCCGGCCAAGGAGTACAAGGAGAAGTACCGCGGCGCGGCGGTGTTCTGGAAGTTCGACCGCAAGAAGGGCCGCATCGATCCCGCGGCCTCGTTCGCGGTGGAGTTCCCGCCGTACACGCAGGACCTGGCCGACGCCGGCAAGCTGGTCAGCGACGGCTATGCCTTCTTCAACTCGATCAACACCGAGCTGGCGTGGGGCGGAAACCAGGAGGGGCAGCCGTCGATGGAGTCGTCGTACTCCAAGAGCGACATGGACTACCTGCACATCGTCAACTGGAAGAAGGCCGAGGAGCTGGTGGCCGCCGGCAAGGCCGAGACCATCGCCGGCATGAAGGTGCTGCGGCTCGAGGTGTCCGCCGCCGAGGGCGTGCTGACCTTCGTGCCGGAGCCCAAGAGCCCGCACGGCGTGGACGTCAGCCCGGACGGCGAGGACATCGTCGTCGGTGGCAAGCTCGATACGCACGGCACGGTCTACAGCATCGCCAAGATCAAGGCGCTGATCGCGGCCGGCAAGTTCGAGAGCAAGGACCCGTACGGCGTGCCGGTGCTGCCGTTCAAGGAGGCGATCCGCGGCCAGGTCGAGCTGGGGCTCGGGCCGCTGCACACCCAGTTCGACAACCAGGGCAACGCCTACACCTCGCTGTTCCTGGAGACGGTGGTGGCCAAGTGGTCGCTCAAGGACCTCAAGGTGCTCGACAAGCTGCCGACGCACTACAACATCGGCCACCTGGTGGCGGCGGAGGGCGACACGGTGAGCCCCGACGGTGGCTACCTGATCGCGATGAACAAGTGGGCGCTCGACCGCTTCAACAAGGTGGGGCCGCTCTTGCCGCAGAACTTCCAGCTCGTGGATCTGTCCAAGCCCAAGATGTCGTTGCTCTACGACATGCCGATCCCGCTGGGCGAGCCGCACTACGCGCAGATGATCAAGGCGGACAAGCTCAAGCCGGTGGACGTGTACAAGCCAGGCGAGGACCCGATCACCGGCGAGAAGTCCCCCGAGATGGTGGAGGCCAATAAGGAGCGGGTGGAGCGAAAGGCCGATGGCGTCCACGTCTACATGACGGCGGTGCGCAGCCACTTCACGCCGGACATCATCCGCGTCAAGGAGGGCGACACGGTCAAGCTGCACATCGACAACATCGAGCAGGCCTACGACGCCACCCACGGCTTCGCCATCAACTCGTACAACATCAACATCAGCATCGAGCCCGGCGAGCACTCGGACGTGACCTTCGTCGCGGACAAGGCCGGCGTGTTCCCGATGTACTGCACCGAGTTCTGCTCGGCGCTGCACCTCGAGATGGCGGGCTACCTCCTGGTCGAGCCGAAGTGACCATGCGCGCGCCGGGGACCTCCTTCGTGATCGCCGCGCAGGTCGCGCTGCAGCTCGGCCTGGCCGGTTGCCACGCGGCCAGCGGGATGACCGACGCGGGAGTCCACCTGGAAGGGGCGCCGCGGCCGCGAGGCTGCGTGGAGGTCCCGCCCGGGGGCCCGGTGCAAGCCCGGCTCGACGATCCGCAGGTCGCCGCGGTGTGCCTGCTGCCCGGCGAGCACCGCGGGCCGCTGCGGCTGACGCGGGCGGTGACGCTGTGGGGGCCGCCGCAGGCGGTGGTGCGCGGCGGCGGCGGCACGCTGATCGATCTGGTGGCGCCCGGCGCGGCGGTGCGCGGCCTCACCATCGACGGCACCGGCGGCAAGTTCGACCGGCTCGACGGCGCGGTGCGGCTGCGGGCCGACGACACCGAGGTGTCCCAGGTGTCCGTGCAGCACGCGGTGTTCGGGATCCTGGTGGAGCGCGCCGCGCGGGTGCGGGTGGTGGGCAACCACATCGAGGGCAGCCGCGAACCGGCCATCGGCCTGCGCGGCGACAGCATCCGGCTCTGGGAGACCAGGGACTCGCTCATCGCCGACAACCAGGTATCTCACGGCCGCGATCTGGTGGTCTGGTACTCGAGCGGCAACACCATCTCCGGCAACCGGGTGGACGGCGGGCGCTATGGCCTGCACTTCATGTACAGCCATGACAACCGGGTGGAGAAGAATCACCTGGTGCGCGGCGTGGTGGGGATCTTCGTGATGTACAGCCGCGGCCTCCACCTGACCGGGAACTTGATCGCCGACGCGGGCGGCGCGGCGGGCATGGCCATCGGGCTCAAGGACTCCGGAAACGTGGTGGTGGAGGACAACCGGATCATCCACGACGCGCTGGGGATCTACCTCGACTCGTCGCCCATGCAGCGCGGCGACGAGGTGGTGATCGCGCGCAACGTGCTGCGGTTGTGCGACACCGCGGTGGTCTTCCACTCCAGCGCGCATGACGTCCGCATCACGGACAACGACCTGGCGGACAACCGCGCGCAGGTCCGGGTGGACGGCGGCGGCGACGCCACAGCCGTGACCTGGCGCGGCAACTACTTCGACGACTACACCGGCTATGATCTGGACGGTGACGGCCGCGGCGACGTGCCCTACGAGCTGCGCTCGCTGTCCAACCAGCTCACCGCCAGCTATCCCAACTTGACGATCTTCCAGGGCACGGCGGCGCTGGCCATGCTGGACGCCGCCGCGCACCTGGACCCGCTGTATCAGCCTTCGCCGGTGCTGCGCGAGGTCGCGCCGCGCATGGCGCCGCAGTGGCCGGTGGACTCCCAGGAGGTCGCGCCATGAAGCCCATGCAGGTGGAGCTGTCTCAGGTGGACAAGCGCTTCGGCAAGGTGCACGCCTTGCGTTCGCTCGATCTGGTGCTGCCGCCGGGCGCCAAGGTGGCGCTCATCGGCCCCAACGGCTCGGGCAAGACCACGCTCATCCGCGTGCTGCTGGGGCTGGTGCAGCACCGCGGGCAGGTGCGAATCGACGGCGCCGCGGTGCGCCGGGAGGCGCTGGCGCCGCGGGTCGCCTACGTGCCGCAGATCGCGCCGCAGCTCGCGGCGAGCTGTCGCGAGCTGGTGCGCACCGTGGCCACCTTGCGCGGCCTGACGGAGGCGCGGGTGGCGGAGCTGGCGGCGCGGCTCGCGCTGGAGCTGCCGGAGATCGCCGACCGTCCCTTCCGTAGCCTCTCGGGCGGCTCCAAGCAGAAGCTGCTGATCGCGCTGGCGCTGGCGGCCCGGCCTGATCTGCTGATCCTCGACGAGCCCACCGCCAGCCTCGACGCCGAGGCGCGCGGTCGGTTCTTCACGCTCTCGCGCGAGCTGGCCGGCGAGGCCACGCTGATCCTGTGCTCGCACCGGCTCGAGGAGATCCGCTCGCTGGTGGACCACGTGGTGGCGCTGGCCGACGGCCGGGTGAGCTACCAGGGCGACGCCGCGCACTACCTGGCGCAGCGCGTGGGCTCGGTGCTGGAGCTCAAGGTGGAGGGGGACGAGCCGTGGCTCTCCGAGCACGGCTTCGCGCAGGGCGCCAGCGGGTGGTGGAGCCGCAGCGTGGACCGGCAGACCAAGCTCGCGCTGGTGCCCGCGGCGGGAAGCGCGCTAGGCACCCGGCTGCTGGACCTGGTGGTGCGCGACATCGATCTGGTCGAGCTGCGCGGGGAGGGCCGTCGTGCGTGAGCTGCCGTGGGCCAAGCTGGTCGCGTTGTCCGCGCTGGTGGCGGTGCTGGGCGCGGTGGCGCTGGTGGTGCGCGGCGCGCAGGTGCTGCCAGACCAGGTCACGCCCATCGTCTGGCACCGGCAGGCGTGTGCGCACTGTCAGATGTTGATCGGCGAGCCCGGCCACGCCGCGCAGCTCGTCACCGGGGACGGCGAGGTCCTGTCCTTCGACGACCCCGGCTGCGCGCTGCGCTATCTGCACGAGCGCGCGCCCGTGGTCCATCGGCTGTGGTTTCACCACGCCACCGAGGAGCGCTGGCTGAGCGCGCAGGAGGTGGCGTTCGTGGCCGGCGGCCTCACCCCGATGGGCTTTGGCTTGCTGGCGGTGGAGCGCGCGACCCCGGGCGCGCTCGAGCTGTCCGCGGCGACCGCGCGAGCGCGCGCCGCGACCACGCTGTCTCCGGGCAAGATGGAGAGTTCGCCATGAGCATCGCTGTCGAGCTACGAGCTGTCGCGCGGCTGGACTTCGCCGAGGTGCTGCGCTCGCGCTGGATCTGGTTCTGCGTGGCGGCGTACCTGGTGCTGGGCGGCGTGCTGCTGACGGTCGGCGTGCGCGAGTCGCAGATCATGGGCTTCACCGGCACCAGCCGGATGCTCCTGTCCTTTGCCCACGCGCTGATCTTGCTGCTGCCGCTCCTGGCGTTGATGGCGCTCGCGCCCGCGGTGCAGCGCGCCCGCGACGACGGCTCGCTGGAGCTCCTGTTCAGCCAGCCGCTGTCGCCGGCGGCCTGGTTCCTGGCGGTCTGCGGCGTGCGGTACCTGGCGCTGGTGGTGCCGCTGGCGTTGGTGATGGCGGCGCTCGCGGCGTGGGGCCAGCTCGTCCACGGAGATCCGATCCCTTGGGCGTTCCTGGGCCGGAGCCTGGCGGTGTCCGCGGCCCTGCTCCTTGCGTTCACCGGGATCGGCGCCGCGATCTCCGTGTTCGTGCGCAGCCCGGCGCGGGTCATCACGTACCTGGTCTTGACCTGGGCGCTGTCGGTGGCGCTCCTGGACTTTGCGCTCATCGGCCTGATGCTGCGCTGGCGGCTGGACGCACACGCCGTGTTCGTCCTGGCCGTGGCCAACCCGGTGGAGGCGGCGCGGCTGGCGCTCCTGTCCAGCCTGCAGCCGGAGCTGGCGGCGTTTGGACCGGTGGGGTTCTACCTGGCCAACCGCATCGGTAGCGGCGCGCTGTTTGCGCTAGGCGTGGCCTGGCCAGCGCTCCTGGGCCTTTGCGCCTGGGGCGTCGCCTATCTCGGCTTCCGCCGCAGCGACCGCATCTAGTCGGCTTGCTTCACCACCGCTTCGCTCCGCAAAGGATCGCCATGCATCGCGCGCTCGAGAAACTCTACGCCTTCCTGGATCGGCCGCTCTTTGGGTGGTCGCGCCTGCTGCTCCTGGCGGCGGTTGTCCCGCTGCTCCTGGCCTTCACGCAGCCGCTGTGGCGGATCTCCATGACCGCGCCGCAGTACCCGGACGGCCTGTACATGGACGTCTACACGCACAAGATCGACGGCGGCAACGACGGTCAGCACATCAAGGAGATAAACACCCTCAACCACTACATCGGCATGCGCACCATCGACCGCGCCGAGCTGGCGGACCTGGACTGGATCCCGTTTGGCCTGGGGCTGCTCATCATGCTCACGTTGCGCTGCGCGGTCATCGGCAATGTCCGCATGCTGGTGGACCTGGCGGTGATGGCGGGCTACATCGGCCTGTTCGCCTTTGGCCGCTTCATCTACAAGCTCTACATCTTTGGCCACAACCTGAACCCGGACGCGCCGATCAAGCTGCCGCCGTTCACGCCGGCGATCTTTGGCCGCAAGCAGATCGCCAACTTCGCCACCGAGAGCTATCCGCAGCTCGGCACGATCTACGTCAGCCTGTTCTTCGCCGCGGTGTTCGGCGCGCTGGCCTGGCACCTCATCGCCGGCCGGCGGCAGGCGTCGCGCGAGGAGCGAGCGTGAGCGAGGTCCGCAGGCCGGACGTCACGGCCCGCGCCGGATCCAGACGCCCTCGGCGCGGGTGAGCTCGCGGCCGTCGTGGCGATCCACCGCGTCGAGCCGTTGCAGGATGACGACGCCAGCGTCGGCCCCGCTGGCGGTGCGCACCGGCACCGGCGCCGGCGGCAGCGGCTTGTCGGCGGCGGCGAGCGCGGCGAGCGCGGACAGGTCCACCGTCAGCTCGGTCGCGCCGTGGCCCGCGCCCTGGCCCGCGCCCTGGCCCGCGGCGGCCTGCAGGTGCAGGTGCAGGCCGGCCACGAAGTGCGTGGTGCCGGCGGTGGCGGTGAAGAAGACGAGCTGGCCGGCGGGGCTTGGCACCGGCGCCTCCGCGGACGCGCTGTAGTAGCGCAGCGGCTCGTCGCGGCGGGCCGAGGTGACCAGGCCAAGGCCATCGAGACAGCGGTGGCCGTGCCAGCGCGACGCGCAGAGCTCGAGCTCTCCAGAGAGCACGCGACCGAGCGCGGCCGCGCCGCCGAGCTCGGCCAGCGTCTCCACGGTGCTCTCGAGCTCGCGCCAGGCTTCGAGCGGCACCTCGCGGAGGTTGGCCTTGGCGCCGAAGCGGCTGGTCCGCACCGCGCGGTCGGCGGGCGCGCTGGCGCCGACCGTGGTCAGCAGCCGGTCGAGGCGCGCCGCTTGTGAGCGGATGGAGAGCTGGAGCGCGCTGGTGGGGCCGACGGAGATGGCGACGGCGAACGCAGCGACCAGCGCGGGGACGTGCCAGGTCAGCGCCGCGCGATGGCGCAGCCAGCGCCAGGCGCCCAGCGCGCTCACCACGGCCAGGCACAAAAGCGCCGCGAGCCGGACCACGCGGAACGGCGTGAGTCCGTACTGGTCGATGCGCACCAGCACGGCATAGAGCGCCATGGGCAAGAGCACGAGGAGCAGCACCGGGAAGGCGCGGGCGAGCTGCACGCTGCGCTGGCGCAGGAAGCGATGCGGCTCGGCGGGCGACAGCGGCCCGGCGCCCACGGTCTCGCTGGCGATGGCGCTCACGATCAACGTGCAGCCGTAGCCCGCGAAGCCAGCGCCGATGATGAGCGGCGACAGCAGGTTGCGCGGCAGCTCGCCGCGCGCGAGCACGCTGACCTCGTACACGACGAGGATGCCCAGCATGACGGCGACGAACGGCGCGCCGATGGCGACGGCGAGCCGACGCCAGATCTCGGGCACCTTGCCGGTGGCCAGGCGGTCCGGCAGCAGCCGATCCAGCGCGACCAGGGTCATCGCCGCGGCGGTCAGCACCATGGCGTCCACGGTGACGCGCTTGGTGGGCAGGCCGAGCAGCTGATCGAGCGCGACGCCGACGACGAGCAGCGCCACCAGCGCGACCGCGCCCAGCAAGCTCCAGGTGGTGAGCTCCTCGAAGAAGCGGCGCACGAAGGTCGCGAAGCGGCCAGCCGCGGCGACGAAGGGCACGAGCAGCGCGGCGAGCGCCAGCAGGCCATAGCCCCAGGCAAAGGACGGGCGCCGGAGCGCCTCGAGGTCCGGCAAGGCCACGATCAATCCGGCGGTGACGAGCGCCGCCACCGCGGCGCCCGCGGCGGTGGCGCGTCGGCCGGCGCGCTCGCGGACGGCGAAGGCCAGCGGCACGGTGAGGAGCGCCGCGGCGATGAGGCGCGGCTGCCAGACGCTGAGCGACGCCGCGTGGAGGGCGCTGATCGCCGCGATGGCGGCGACCGCCACCGCCACGGTCTCCACCGGCAGGCGGCGCAGGGCGCCGCGCAAGAACGCGAGCGGGGGGGCAAACCCTGCGCGCGCCCCGCCGAGCAACGACAGGAGCGCAGAGCCAAGCGATGGGGGGAGAGAGGGAGATGGCTGCATGGTGGGCGCGGGCCACTTGGCCGGCGCTTCTTGTACGCGCCAGGCGGCGGGCTTGTTCCGTGCGACGCCAGGCGAGAAAGGTGAGGAAGCGTACCAAGGGGCTGGAGGCGCGATGTTCCGTGGCTGACGCGCTGCAGGTACCGCGCCATCCTCTTACACTGCGGCGTCATGGCGAGCGTGAACGCGCGATGCGCGCGGCGTACCTTGAGCTGCTGCGCGGTGGCGCTGGCACAGGCTGGCGCGGCGACCTCGGTCCACGCCAGCGGAGCTCCCGCTGGGGGCGCGGTGGCGACGCCGCCGGAGCTCCGCGCGGTGCGCGGCGACGGCGCCGCGGTGCGAGTGGACGGGCTCGCTGACGAGGCGCCGTGGCGCGACGCCACCGTCGTGACAGGCCTCACCAGCTATCTGCCGGTGGAGGGCGCGGAGGCCTCTGGCCAGCTCGTGGCGCGGCTGTTCTACGATGACAAGGCGCTGTACATCAGCGCGCGCATCACCATGCCGCCGGGGCGCATGCGAGGACGGCTGGCGCCGCGCGAGCGCTGGAACAACGATGATCTGTTCGAGGTGATGATCGATCCGTTTCTCGACCGTCGCACCGGCTATGCGTTCACGCTCTCTCCTTACGGCGTCCAGCTTGACTGGACGATCGTGGACGACACCTGGAGCGACGCCTGGGATGGGGTGTGGGACTCCGCCACCGTGCGGTACGCCGACGGCTTCTCGGTGGAGATGCGAATCCCGTTTCGCACCTTGCGGTTCGCGCGGAGCCCGGTCCAGGACTGGGGCATCGGCTTTGGGCTCTACAGCGGAGCGCGCAAGCAGTACGACAAGTGGCCGGCGATGTCGGCGGACCGAGGCGCGGTCTTCGCCCAGCTCGGCACGCTGCGTGGCCTCCAGGCGGTCGAGCCCTCGCGCAACCTGGATCTCATCCCAACGGCGGTGATGGGGTACGGTGGCAGCGCTGGCGCGCTCGGCGAGTTCGCCTGGGACGACGTGGTGCTGGCGCGGGCGCGTGAGCCCGGGCTGTTCGATCCGGGGTTGGACGTTCGCTACGGCGTGACCCCCTCGACCAACCTCAATCTGGCGGTGAACCCGGACTTCAGCCAGATCGAAGCGGACGTCGATCAGCTCGAGTACAACCTGCGATTTCCCGTGGCGCTGCAGGAGAAGCGCGCCTTCTTTCTTGAAGGCGTGAGCTTGTTCGAGACCCCGGTGCCGCTCCTGTACACCCGCTCGGTCGTCGACCCGCTCGTGGGCCTCAAGCTGAGCGGCCGTGAGGCGTGCTGGACGTTTGGGCTGCTGTCGGCGTGGGATCAGCGCCCGGCGGCCTCGCAGCTCGCCGAGGCCAGGGAGCGCTCCGGGTTCGAGGACGTCACCGGCAAGGACGCGATCCTCTCCATCGGGCGCGCCACGTTTGCGCTGAGCGAGCGGTCGCGGATCGGCGTGTTCATCGCTGACAAGGCGCTGCGCGATCGCGGCACCGGAGCATTTGAGGGGCGCAACGACGTGGCGTCCGTGGACGCCGCGGTGACCTTGTCCGAGATCTATCACCTGGTGGCGCAGGCCGCGGGCTCCTACACCCAGGGGGGTGACCTTGCGCCGAACCAGGCCGGCTGGTTCACCAGCGTCCTGGCTCGGCGGCGAGATCAGCACCTGTTTCTGGAGCTGCGGTCGCAGCTCCTCTCTGACGGCTTTCGCGCCGAAAGCAGCGCGCTGTCCCGGGTGGGAGTGGCGCAGAGCAGCGCGGAGGTGAGCTATCGTCATGCCGGGGCGTCGTTGCCGGTGCCCTATCTGGAGCCGGCCTTGGAGCTCTTGGCCATCCACGACCTGGGCGAGCTTGCGCTGCTCGACTACGAGGTTCGACCGAGCCTGTCGACGCGCCTGGGCCTCAGCGCGGAGGTGATGCTGTATTACCAGCGCGGCCAGGAGACGTTTGGTCGGCGCTTCGCCGGCATCGACCAGGTGGGCCTCTCGCTCGAGGCCCATCCCTGGAACTCGCTGTCGGTGGTGATCGAGGCGCAGGCTGGCGATCAGCTCAACTATCAGCCGATGGATCTGTTTCTGGGGACGAGCGCGTCGATCGCTGCGGCCACGGTGGTCAACCCCACCGACAACATGGAGCTGGAGGTCAGGTACACAAGGAGCGTGCTCTGGCGCCCCGGTGGGCAGCGGGCCGCCGAGGTCGATCTCTATTATGGCAAGGCGATCGTCAGCTTCTCCACCCGGTGGGCGGCCAGGCTGATCTCCCAGCTCGACACCTTCGATGACACGCTCCGCAACAGCGCGCTCCTGTCGTATCAGCTCTCCCCTGGGACCGAGGCCTACCTCGGGTATCAGGACACCTCGGTTCTGGCTTCGGAGGTCCACGTGATCGATCGCCGCATCTTCTTCAAGGGTTCATGGCGGTGGCAACCATGACGGATGGCGCGCGCCAGCGGCGATGGGCGCACCTGGTGCGGTGGTCCGGCTACCTCGGCACGCTGCTGGTGGCGCTGCTCTTGACCAGCGAGCCGTGGCGCAGCGCGGACGTGGCGCCCGCGTCCGCTGTGCCGGTCGCCAGCTTCTCGGCGCACCGCGCCTGGCGTCACCTCGAGCGGCTCGCGGCGGAGATCGGCAACCGGCTGACCGGCTCACCGGGCCAGGCGCGGGCCGCCGACTATCTGGAGCAAGAGCTGCGCGGGCTGGGGATCGAGGTCGTGCGGCAACGCGGCAGCGGCGCTGACGTGGTCGCTGGAATGACCTACGTCTACCGCGACATCGACAACGTGCTGGCGCGGCTGCCGGGTCGCGGCGAAGGCACGCTGCTGCTCTCGGTCCACTACGACTCTGCGTCCGAAGGCGCGGGCGCCGCGGACAACGCGCTCAACGTGGCCGCGGCGCTGGAGGTGGCTCGCGCGCTGCGCGCCGGGCCGCCGCTCGGCGCCACCATCCTCTTCAACTTCAATGGCGGCGAGGAGCTGGGGCTCCTGGGGGCGGCGGCGTTCGCGCGTCACCCATGGTTCTCGCAGGTGAGCGGCTTTCTCAATCTGGACGCCAGCGGCGGTCAGGGCCGGCAGCTCTTGCTGCGGACCACGGCCAGGACCGGTGGCCTGCTGGAGGCCTATGTCAGCGCTGCGCCGCACCCTCACGGCACCGTGGTGGCGCAGGAGATCTTCAGCCTGTTGCCGTTCGACACGGACTTTCGCGTCTATGACGAGGCCGGGCTGCCAGGGCTCGACCTGGCCCCTTACGAAGACACCTACGCCTATCACACCGCCCTCGATCGCGTGGAGCGCGTGGCGCTACGCACGGTGCAAGACGTCGGCGACAACGTGCTGGCGACGCTGCGCGCCGCGGGCGCCGCGGGCGCCGCAGACGCCGCAGACGCCGCAGACGTCCGCGCGGCAGGGGGCAGGGGCGTCTACTTCGACGTGCTCGGATTGACGATGGTGCGCTGGTCCTCCCGGCTGGCGCTCGGCTTGGGCCTGGCGGTGGTGGCGGCCACGGCCCTCCTTTTGGTCCTGCCTTGTGGTGAGGGTCGTGGGCGAGGCGCGGCCGCGCTCATCGGCGGCGCGACCGTCGTGCTGTCGGCGTTGCTGGCGCTGCTGGCGTCGCTTGGCGCGGGCATGCTGCTCGTCGCGCTGGGGGAGTCGATGTCGTGGTTTGCTCGGCCATGGCTGGCCGTCGGTTGCTATGCGACCTTCGCGCTGGGCGGCGTGGTGGCGGCGCAGGCGCTGGTGCGCCTGGTCGCGCGCCGGTTCACGCCAGCGGCGCTGTCCGATGTGGCCACGCGCGGGTTGCTGGTGGTGTGGGCGGCGCTGGCGCTCTGGGCGGCGCTGGCGGAGGTCGGGTCGTCGTACGTGCCGCTGGTCTGGTGGCTGGCCAGCGCGCTGGCGCTGCTGGGGGCGCGGGCGGGGCACCCAGCGATGCGCTGGGGGCTCACGCTGGGCGGGAACCTGGTGGCAGCGGTGCTGTGGCTGCAAGTGGCGCGGCTGGTGATCTCGTCGCTGGTGCCGGTCACTGGCATGCTTGGAGCCGAGGCGCCGTCGGAGCTGCTGATCGCGGCGCTGTGCGGCGGCGCCGCGTTGCCGGTGGTCCTGGCGCTGACGCCGCTCTTGCAGGATCTGCCATCGCTGCGGTGGCCCGGCCTCGCGGTCGTGGCCAGCGCGCTGGCGGCGGTGGCGGCGCTGTGGCTCGCGTTTCCCTACTCAGCGGCGCGGCCCAAGCGCACGTACGTGGCGGTGGCGCCGCGCGCCGACGGTACGGCGCAGGCCTCGGTGGTCGCCGTGGACGCGGGGCCGACGGTCCCTGGCGGGGCGCAGCTCGTCGCGACGTTGCCCGCCGCGCGGCAACCGACGATCGAGCTCGGGCCGCCTGGTCCCGAGGGGCTCCGGGTCGTGCGCGTGTACGCGCCCGGCGCCTACCAGGCGGAGCTGAGGTTTGACGGAGCGCTCGGGAGCTGGCGCACCGCCGACGGCGTTCGCACCGCGGCGGAGTTCATCTGGGTCGGCACCAGCGCGCCGCTGGAGCTGCAGGTGGCGCGCCGCGGCGCTGGGCGCCTGCAGCTTCACGTCCACGCCCGATACCAAGGCGCGCAGGCGCCGGTGACGAGCGTGACGTCCAGGCTGCCGGCGTGGTCGGTGGTGGCGGTCGAGTCCACCGGGGACGCGACGGCAGAGCTGTGATCGTGGCGCTGGCTGCGCGGGCAACATGGCCGTCGGCGCGGTGGCAGCGGCGGGGTGGCCGGCGTAAGCTCGCGTGGTGTCGACGCTGCCAGTGAGCCGAGGGAGATGTGGGCTGTGCGCGGGCCAGGCGCTGGAGTCGCTGCCGCTGCCGCGCAGCACCGTGGGGGGGGCGCTGGCCGCGCTGCCGGGGCTTGGCCTCGTGCGCTGTCGCGCGTGCGGCCAGGAGCAGGTGGATCCTCGGCCCAGTGACCAGGCGCTGTCGGCGTTCTACCAGGGGCAGGACTACACCGCGCACGAGCCGGTGGACGACGCGGCGGCGCGGCGGCGGGCCGCCGGCCAGCTCGCGGTGATCACGCGGGCCGGCGGCGTGCTCTCTGGCGCGCGCGTGCTGGATGTCGGGTGCGGCGGTGGTCAGCTCCTGGCGGCGGCGCGGGCCGCGGGCGCGCAGGTCTGCGGCGTCGATGTGGCGATGCACGCACAAGCGGCGTGCGCGGCGCAGGGCCTCGAGTGCGTCGCCAGCCTGGAGGCGCTGGGCGAGCGCAGCTTCGATGGCATCGTGATGAGCCACGTGCTGGAGCACGTGCCGGACGTGCTCGCGTACCTGGCGCAGCTCCGCGCGCGGCTGGCGCCTGGCGGCTGGCTGTGCCTGGAGGTGCCCAACCGCGGCTCGCTGCGCGCGCGCCTGAGCCCGCGCTGGGTCACCAGCCTGGGCGCTGACGAGCGCCACCGCGCCTTTCCGATCCACCTCTGGTACTTCACGCAGGACACGCTGACGCGCGCGCTAACGGCCAGCGGCTTCGCGGTGGCGCTCTCCACCACCTCGGGCTTCGGCGTGGACGCGCTGGCGCCGCGCTGGCTGGCTGCGCGCGTGGGGTTGGGCCTGCGCCCGCAGCCGAGCGCGCGGCAGCCGAGCGCTCGCGGCGCCGGGGGCGGCGAAGGGGACGCCGGGGGCGGTGAAGGCGACGCCGGATTGGCCGCCGCAGGGCAGGGGCGCGCGACCACGGCTCGCCAGCGGGCGCGCGGCGCGCTCAAGCGCCGCTACTTTGATGCGCTGCTCGGCGAGAACCTGCTGGTGGTCGCGCGTTCGCGATAGCGCCGCGAGCCTGGGCTCAGGGCTTGCTCGGGGCGCGGGGCGCAGCCGACGAGCCAAAGCCATCCCGGACTCCCTCGACGACGGCCATCACCTGCGCCACCACGCCGGCGAGCGAGGCGTCGTGCGCGCCGCCCGCGCCGCCGCTGTTGATGGAGATCGTGCGCAGCTCCGCTGGCCGCGGCAGCTTCTCGGCGATCGCCGGCAGCTTCTCGAGCGCGCGCGCAGACAGCGCGCCCGCGGAGATCTCGTTGGCGATGCGCTGGCGAGCCTCGCTGAGGCGAAGCTCGGCCTCGGCTTGCCGGTTGTCAGCCGCGCGGGCGAGCTCACGCTCGGCGAGCGTGGCCTCCAGCTCGGCGCGGCGCTGCTCCGCTTCCTCCTTGGCGCGCAGCCGCGTCACCTCGGCCTCGCGCGTCACCCGCTCCTTGTGGAGCTCGGTGCGGCGCACCGCCTCGGTCTGCTCGCGGTCAAAGGCCTCCGCCTCCTTCTTGCCGCGCAGCGCGGCGAGCGCGGACTCCGCCTCGAGCCGCGCGGTCTCGCGCTCCTGCTCGGTGGCGTGCTCGCGCGAGGCGATCACCGCCTCGGTCTCCAGCTCGGCCAGGCGCGCCACCCGCGCGCGCTCGGCGCGGAAGGGCTTCTGCAGGTTCTCCCAGACCCGCTTGGAGCTGACCACCGCCTCCTTGATCTGCACCGTGACGATGCGCAGGCCCAGCCCCTGCGCGCTGTCGCCCGAGCCCTCGGCCACCGCGCGCAGCCGCGCGGTCAGCTCCTCGATGATCGGCTGCTTGTCAGAGAGCACCTCGTCGATGCCCATGGTGGCCACCTTGTCCTTGATGGCGGCCTCGGCCTGCTCGCGGAGCTGCACGTTGACCACCCGCATCGGGTCCTCCACGTCGGAGAAGTCGAGCTTCTTGTACGCGGTGGCGAAGTCCGCCACGATCCACTGCACGTACCCTTGCACCAGCAAGCCCTGCAGCTCGCGGCAGATGCTGTAGGCGTTGATCATGATCGTCTGCATGGTGCCCGGCACCACCAGGAAGGAATCGGTGGCCGGGTTGAAGCGGAACGACACGCCAAGGCCCAGGTGAACCGGCTCCGCGCGCCCGCGCCGGGTGTGGACCACGTGGGCGTTGGGCGGCACCACCACCGTCTTCCAGCGCCACATCCCGGTGATCCGGACCTCCACGGCGTTGGACGCCGGCTGCGCTAGCTCCACGCGCTGCCGCACGGCCGCCTGCTGCGGCGCGGGCTCCGCCGAGGACGAGCGCAGCGCGCGCTTGACGCGCAGGTCACCCTCCACGCGCTGCTGGTTGGCCTTCACTTGCTCCATGTAGTCGTTGCGCATCTCGTCGGACATCGCTCTTTGCTCTCCTGCCGGACTCGGCTCTCGTTCCCAGCTCTCGTTCCCATCTCGTTCCCAGCTCCCGTTCCCTGCTCCCGCCCACGCGGCCAACGAAAGCACGCGCCTTCCGGAGCTGCCAGCACAAAAGCCGCGACCGCGTTGGCCAGAACACCGGCGTGGGGTGTCGGGTGAGCGGCGCCTCGCCACGGCGACAACGGTGGGGCAGCGCACGGGGCGCCTCGCTCGCCGCCGGGCGGCGGCCACGACAGCGCTGGCGCCGTCGAGATCCCGGGGGCCCGGCACTTGTCGGCTACTTGTTCGCTGCATCCGTGATGGTGGCGACATTTCCAAGGAGTCCGTGATAGCGGCCGGTTCGCCGCCGCATCCGCTATCTTGGAAATTCCGCTATGCGGCACCTGATGTCCGTGATACTGGATGAGGACCCGAGATGAGCGCCTCCTCTTTCAGCTCGCCTTCTCCCACCGCGCTTGCCCAGGACGGCCAGGCCTGGCTCCGCGACCTGCCGGAGCGCCCGGTGACGGCGGCGGCGGTGCTGGCGCTCGCAGAGCAGAGCTTCGGCGCTGGCTGCGCGCTGGCCACGAGCTTTGGCCCCGAGGACGTCGTGCTCTTGCACCTGGCCAAGGAGCACGCTCCCAGCTTGACAGTGTTCACGCTGGACACCGGCCGGCTGCCACCGGAGACGTACGAGGTGATGGAGGAGCTGCGCCAGGCGCTCGGGCTCACCATCGCGACCTACGCGCCGGAGCGCGCCGCGGTCGAGGCGCTGGTGACCGAGCAGGGCTTCTTCTCCTTCCGTCACAGCATCGAGGCGCGCAAGGCGTGCTGCCAGATCCGCAAGGTGGAGCCGCTGCGCCGCGCGCTGGCCGGCAAGCGCGCGTGGGTCACCGGGCTGCGCCGCGAGCAGAGCGTCACGCGCACCGAGCTGGCCTCGGTGGAGTGGGACGCCGGCAACGGCCTCATCAAGTTCAGCCCGCTCGCGTCGTGGAGCCGGGCAGACGTCTGGGCGCACCTGCGCGAGCACCGCCTGCCTTACAACCGCCTGCACGACGTGGGCTATGCCTCCATCGGCTGCGCGCCGTGTACGCGCGCCATTCGACCCTACGAAGACGAGCGCGCCGGCCGCTGGTGGTGGGAGTCCCCCGAGCACCGCGAGTGCGGGCTGCACCAGAAGTGATGTCCTGACGCCGCCAGGAGATGATCATGGATCTATCGCTCACAGTCTTCCTCGTCCTGATGGTGACCACCACCATCGCCGCTGGCGTCAACGGCGCGCTGGGCTACGGCTTCTCGTCGATCGTGGTGCCGGTCAGCCTGACCATGATCTCCGGGCGGCTGCTCAACCCGGCGCTGGTGCTGCTGGAGGTGGTGCTCAACTCGTACTCGCTGTGGATGCACCGCCGCTCGGTGCCCGCGGTGTGGCCGCGGGTGAAGCCGATCTTGATCGGCCTCCTGCCTGGGGTGGTGGTGGGCGGGCTCCTCTTTGGCCTGGTCTCGCCGCAGATCTTGAAGACCGGCACCTACGCGCTGATCTTGCCGATGGTGGCGCTGCAGTCGTTCGCGCTGCGCTGGCAGATCCGCTCGGAGCGGCGCTGGGGCATCCCGTTTGGCGGCGGGCTGGGCGTGCTGTACGCCACCACGACGGTGTCCGGCCCGCCGCTGGCGCTGTACTTCACCAACCTCGGGCTGGTGCAGGATGAGTTTCGCGCCGCGCTCGCGGTGGTGCGCGTGGTGGAGTCGGTGACCACGCTCCTCATGTACGCGCTGGTCGGCGCGCTCACCCAGTCCGGGTTCGTGCTGGCCGGGGCGTTCTTGCCGCTGGTGCTGGTGGGCCTGGCGCTGGGCCGCAAGCTGGTGACCCGCATCGATCGCGCGCTGTTTGGCCGCGTGTGCATGCGCGTGGACGCGGTGCTGGTCACCGTGGGGCTGGCCATCACCGTGGGCGCGGCGGGGTGGATCCCGCGCGAAGCCGCCTGGGTCCTGGCCGTGGTCTTCGCCATCGGCCTGCACGTCTGGGCGGCCAGCAAGGCGCGGCGGATGGCGAGCCGGCAAGTCGTCGCGCCGGTGTCCCCGGAGGTGGCGGCGTGACCGTCGTCGATTACCCGGTGTGCCTGCGGCTGGCGGGCAAGCCGGTGCTGGTGGTGGGCGGCGGCGCGGTGGCGCTCGGCCGGGTGCGCGGCCTGCTCGAGGCTGGCGCCGCGGTGCGGGTGGTCGCGCCGCGCGCTCACCCGGAGCTGATCCAGGCCGCCGAGAAGGGCCAGCTCGAGCTGCTGCGCCGCGCCTTCACCTCCGACGACGTGCAGGGCGCGATGCTGGTGGTGGCCGCGGTCGATGATCCGGTGGTCAGCGAGCGCATCGTCAGCGCGGCGCGGGTGCGCGGCGTGTGGTGTACCGCGGTGGACAAGCCCGCGCTGTGCGACTTCACCATGCCGTCGGTGGGGCGGCGCGGGCCGCTCACCGTGGCGGTCTCCACCAGCGGCCAGGCCCCCGCGCTGGCCGCGCAGCTCCGCCGCCGCTTCGAGGCGCAGCTCCACCCCGAAGACCTGCTCATCGCCCAGGGTGTGGCGGTCCTGCGCCGCACGCTCCCGGCCGGACCGCGGCGCATGCGCGCGATCCGCCGCGCGGTGACCGTGGCCACCATCACCGCGGCCACCGCGCGGAAGGTGATCACCGGGCTGCGCGCGCTCGGCCGCCGCCCGGCGACCCAGCCCGCGCCGACGGCGCCCGCGACGACAAAGGCCGAGCCTGCCCCCGCGGCGGCGGCTTCTGGAGGTGTCCGATGACCCCTGGCATGATCTACCTGGTAGGCGCTGGCCCCGGCGATCCGGAGCTGCTCACCCTGCGCGCGGTGTCCGCGCTGCGCAGCGCCGACACCATCATCTACGACCGCCTGGTTCACCCCGGCGCGCTCGCCCACGCTGCGCCGCACACGCGGCTGCTCTACGTGGGCAAAGAGGGCGGCGGCGCGCAGGTGCCGCAGGACGAGATCTGCGAGCTGCTGATAAGCCAGGCTCGGCTCGGGCGCACCGTGGTTCGCCTCAAGGGCGGCGACCCGTTCGTGTTCGGGCGCGGCGGCGAAGAGGCGCTGGCGCTCGAGGCGGCGGGGCTGCCCTACGCCGTCATCCCCGGCGTGTCGAGCGGCGTCGCCGCGCCGGCGCTGGCCGGCATCCCGGTCACCCACCGCGGCACCGCGGCCTCGGTCACCTTCGCCACCTGCACGCTCGCCGAGGGCGAGGTCTCGTGGGCACACCTGGCCGGCGCACCTACGCTGGTCTTGTTCATGGCGGGAGCTCGCCTTGGCGAGGTCAGCGCGCGCTTGATGGCTGCCGGCAAAGCAGCCTCCACGCCCGCTGCCATCATCGAGTCAGCGAGCTTGCCGGAGCAGCGCGTGGTGACCGCGCCGCTTGGCGAGCTGGCGGCCGCCGCGGGCGCGGCGCGCATCGGCTCGCCGGCGCTGGTGGTGATCGGCGACGTCGTCGCGCTGCGCGACCAGCTCACCTTGTGCCGCTCGCTTGGCGAGCTGTCTGCGCCGGGCGGCGGCGCGCTGCCTGCCGCTTTGCCCGCCGCGCTGCCTGCCGCGGCCTCTGCCAACGTCTAGCTGGCACCCGCATCTCCTCTCTTCCTCCCCGAGGCGTCCTCCGAGGTATCCGATGGCCGAGCTGTCCGCATCTCACGCATCTCAAACTCCCGGCGCTCACCCGCACCACTCTCACCTGGATCTGCTCGAGGCCGAGGCCATCGCGATCTTGCGCGAGACCGCGGCCGAGCTGTCGAACCCCGTGCTGATGTACTCCATCGGCAAGGACTCCCAGGTGCTCCTGCACCTGGCTCGCAAGGCGTTCTATCCCGCGCCGCTGCCGTTCCCGCTCCTGCACGTGGACACCGGGTGGAAGTTTCGCGAGATGTATCAGTTTCGCGACGCGGTGGTCGCCGAGCTTGGGGTGCGCCTGATCGTGCATCGCAACCAGCGCGCGCTCGACGAGGGCATCAACCCGTTTGACTACTCGAGCCAGGTCTACACCCACGCTACCAAGACCCAGGCGCTGCTCGAGGCGCTCAAGCTGCATGGCTTTGACGCCGCGCTCGGCGGCGCGCGGCGCGACGAAGAGCGGTCGCGCGCCAAGGAGCGCGTGTTCTCGTTCCGCGACGCGCAGGGGCAGTGGGATCCGCGCCGCCAGCGCCCGGAGCTGTGGGACGTCTACAACGGCCGGGTCCGCGCTGGCGAGAGCATCCGCGTGTTCCCGATGTCGAACTGGACGGAGCTGGACGTCTGGCTCTACATCTTGCGCGAGCGCATCCCGGTGGTGCCGCTGTACTTCGCGGCGTCGCGCCCGGTGGTGGCGCGCTCCGGCACCTGGATCATGGCGGACGACGAGCGGATGCGCCTGCGGCCGGGCGAAGCGCCGGAGCCGCGGCGGGTCCGGTTCCGCACCCTCGGCTGCTACCCGCTCTCGGGCGCCATCGAGTCCGAGGCGACGACGGTGTCGGAGCTCATCACCGAGATGCTCACCAGCCGGCGCTCCGAGCGCGCCGGGCGGCTGATCGACTTTGACGAAGACGGCTCGATGGAGAGCAAGAAACGAGAGGGCTATTTCTGATGGTGGCTATCATCTCCCAAGATCCAGCGCGCGAGCCCGCGCCTGTGCCTGGCGCGGCGGTCACCCCGGCGGCGCTCCTCGTCACCCACGGTGAGCGCGAGCTGTTGCGCCTGGTCGTGGTGGGCTCGGTCGACGACGGCAAGTCCACGCTCATCGGTCGGCTGCTCTACGAGTGCGACAGCCTGCTCGATGACCAGGTGGCGGCGGTGGAGCGGGCCAGCCGCGGCGGCGCCATCGACTTCTCGCTGTTCACCGACGGCCTGCTGGCCGAGCGCGAGCAGGGCATCACCATCGACGTGGCCTATCGCTACTTCACCACCGGCCGGCGCAAGGTCATCGTCGCTGACACGCCGGGCCACGTGCAGTACACGCGCAACATGGCCACCGGCGCCTCCACCGCGGACGCGGCGGTGATCCTGGTCGACGCGCGGCAGGGCGTGCTGCAGCAGACGCGGCGCCACGCGCACATCGCGGGGCTGCTCGGCATCCCGTACCTGGCGGTGGCGATCAACAAGATGGATCTGGTCGACTACGATCGCGCCACCTTCGAGCGCCTGTCCGCCGAGGTCTTGACCTTGACCTCGCGCCTGGGCTTCGCGGAGGTGCGCTGCTTCCCGGTGTCGGCCACCCAGGGCGACTGGATCACCAAGCCAAGCGAGCGCGCGCCGTGGCACGATCAGACGCTGCTGGCCTGGCTGGAGGCGCTGCCCCATCAGCGGCGGCAGGAGCTGGCGCCGTTTCGCTTCGCGGTGCAGCAGGTGCTGCGCCCCAACATCGACGAGCGCTTGCTCACCGGCCGGGTCGCATCCGGCACCGTGCGCAAGGGGGACCGCGTGGTCCTCTCGCCGTCGGGGCGCACCGCCACGGTGGCGCGCATCGCCACGCTGACCGGCGACCTGGCCGAGGCGCGGGCGCCGCTGTCGGTGGCGCTCGGCCTCGACGTGGACGTGGACGTCAGCCGCGGCGACGTGCTGGCGCACGCGGGCGCGTTGCCGGAGGTCTCCGGCGCCGTCGACGCCTCGCTGGTCTGGCTCAACGAAGCGCCGCTCGCGGTGGGGCACCGCTACCTCATCAAGTGCGGGCCGCGCACCGTGCCGGCGTACATCGAGCGCATCCACCACCGGCTCGATCTGGAGAGCCTGCGCGAGGTCTCGGCCCAGTCGCTGGAGGCCAACGACATCGGCGAGGTGCGCATCTCCGCCACGCGCTCGCTGGTGTTTGACCGCTACCGCGACAATCGCGCCACCGGCGCGTTCGTGGTGATCGATCCGGAGACCAACGCCACGGTGGCCGCGGGCATGATCCGCGAGCCGTACCTGGGCGAGGGCTCACATCACTTCTATTCGCGGGTGGGCGCCGAGGCGCGGGCCAAGCGGCTGGGGCACCACGGCCTGGTGGTCCTGCTCGACGGGGGGCTCGCCGCCGACGCCGCGGATCGCATCGCGGGCCTCGAGCACGAGCTGTTCCGGCGCGGCGTGGTGGCCGCGCAGGTCGGGCTGGATCTGGAGGCCGCGGTGGCGCTGGCCAAGGCCGGCGTGGTGGCGCTGGCCGCGGTGGCCGCGACCGGCCGCGAGCGCGCCCGAGAGCTCTTGCGGGCGGCGCGGATCCCGTGGACCGAGGCCGAGGCCGCGGAGGACAGCGTGGACGTCGTGCTGCTGGCGGCGCGGCAGGGGGTGGCGTCGTGAGCGCCGGACCCGCTGGCGGCGCCGACAGCGCGCTGGCCGCGCTCGGTGGACCTCAAGGCGCCGAGCCGCTGCGCTCGTTGCTCGAGCGGGTGCGCGCGCTCTCCGGAGAGGACCTGACCTGGCTTGCTGGCTACGTCGCCGGGCTGGCCGCGGGCCGGGGTCAGGGCGGCACCGTCGCGCTCCGCGCGGTGACGCCAGGCGCGGCGTCGGTGGGCTCGGTGGCGTCGGTGGGCTCGGTGGCGTCGGTGGGCTCGGTGGCCTCGGCGGCCGCCGCCGCCGCCGCGCCCCCGGTCACCATCCTCTACGGTACGCACTCCGGCAACAGCAAGAAGCTCGCCGAGCGGCTGGCGTACAAGCTGTCCGCCGGCGGCGCCACCGTGCGCCTCACCCGCATGAGCGAGTACGCCACCCGCGAGCTGGCCAAGGAGCAGCTCCTGGTGCTGGTGGTCGCCACCCACGGCGATGGCGATCCCGCCGACGACACCCGCGGCTTCTTCGACTTCGTGCTGGGCCGCCGCGCGCCGCGCTTGCCCGAGCTGCGCTTCGCGGTGCTCGGCCTGGGCGACGCCAGCTATCCCAAGTTCTGCCACGTCGCCCGCAAGCTCGACGAGCGCCTGGCCGAGCTCGGCGCTCGCCGGCTGACCGCGCGCGGCGAGTGCGATGTGGAGCTGGAGGCGGTGGCCGGCCCGTGGCTCGACCAGGCGGCCAGCTTGCTCGCGGCCGAGGCGGCGCCGCCTCGTGATGGCGTGGTCATCCCGCTGCACGCGGCGCAGCCCGCCGCGATCGTCGCCGAGTCCACGCTGGCCACCCGGCAGCAGCCGGCGCAGGCCACCGTGCTGGTCAACCAGCAGATCACCTCGCGCGCCGCTGGCAAGCGCGTGCTGCACCTGGAGCTGGGCGTCGACGAGCGCAAGCTCGCCTACCAGACCGGCGACGCGCTGGCCATCTGGCCGGACAACCCGGCCTGGCTGGTCGCGGAGGTGTGTCGCGCCGCAGGCCTGTCGGGACAGGAGCTGGTGACGCGGGAGGGCCGCGAGCTGCCGCTGGCGCAGTGGCTGACCTCGGAGCGAGAGATCACCCGCGTCGCGCGGCCGTTTCTCGCGAGCGTCGCCAAGCACGCCCGCGCCAGCGCGCTGGCCAGCCTGCTCGCGCCCGAAGACGCGGCGGCCGAGATCGCGCTCGCCGAGTACCTGGCCAACCACCAGGTGCTGGACGTCTTGCACCAGCACGCCGCGCGCTGGTCCGCCGAGGAGCTCCTGGCCGCGCTGCGACCGCTGGCCCCGCGCAGCTACTCGATCTCGTCGAGCGCGCTGGCCTTCCCTGGCGAGGCGCACCTGACGGTCGCGCACGTAGCGTACACCAGCGCCGCCGGTGAACACCGGGTGGGCAGCGGCTCGGACCACCTGGCGCGCGCCGCGGCCGACGACGTGCTGCGCGCGTTCATCGAGCCCAACCCCGGCTTTCGCCCGCCGAGCCCCGAGGCGGACCTGATCATGGTCGGCCCTGGCACCGGCGTCGCGCCATTTCGCGCCTTCGTGCAGGAGCGCGAGCTGCTCGGCGCGCGCGGCAAAAGCTGGCTGTTCTTCGGCGAGCAGAGCCGCCGCGATAGCTTTCTCTATCAGCTCGAGTGGCAGGACGCGATCAAGCGCGGCTCGCTGTCCCGCATCGATCTGGCGTTCTCGCGCGACCAGGCCCACAAGATCTACGTGCAGCATCGCCTGCTCGAGCGCGGACGCGAGCTGTGGGCGTGGCTCGCGCAGGGCGCCCACTTCTACGTGTGCGGCGACGCCAAGCGCATGGCCCCCGACGTCGAGGCCGCGCTCGTGACCATCGCCCGGCTGCACGGCGGCAAGGACGAGGACGGCGCCGCCGACTGGCTGTCGGCGCTGCGCGCCGAGGGCCGCTATCACCGCGACGTGTACTGAAGGAGCAAGCCATGTCGAACACCCCGCCCGTCCCTCAAGCTCCCGCGCCGAGCGCCGTCGAGCGTATCAAGGCGGACAGCCGCCTCCTGCGCGGCACGCTCGTCGAGAGCCTGGAAGATCAGCTCACCGGCGGCCTGCGCGCCGACGATCTCCCGATCATCAAGTTCCACGGCAGCTACCAGCAAGACGACCGCGACGTGCGCGAGGAGCGCCGGCTGCAGAAGCTGGAGCCGGCCTACGACTTCATG
>JADJJK010000021.1 GCA_016706545.1 Myxococcales bacterium | reverse complement strand
CATCCTCGCCGGCGATGTTGATGACGTGCAGCAGGTGATCGACCACCGACTCGAGGCTGGCGCCGCCCAGGTACATCTTGGCGAAGATGATGCCGACGCAGCCGCCGCCTCGCGCCACCGCCCGGAGCTGGTCGTCGTCGATGTTGCGCCAGTGCTCATGCACGCCGAGCACGCCGGTGTGCGAGACCAGCACCGGGTGCGTCGCCACCTCGAGCGCGTCGAAGAACCCGCGCCGGTTGATGTGCGCCAGGTCGACGATGATGCCGGTGCGCTCACACTCGCGGATCACGTCGCGGCCAAACCCGCTGAGCCCACGCTGCGCGTCGGCGCCGCGGCCCTTGGCGGGCGCGCCGATGGCGTTGGCCGTGAAGTGCAGGAGCCCCAGGTAGCGCACGCCGCGCTGCGAGAACCTGGCCAGGTGGGCGAGGTCTCCCTCCAGCGCTTGCCCGCCCTCGATGCCGCCGAGCGCCGCCACCGCGCCGCGGGCCTTGGCCGCGCGGATCTCCGCGCCGGTGCGAGCCCACGTCAGCTCGGTGGGGTGGGCCGCCATGGCGCGATCGAGCGCGTCGAGCTGGCGCTCCACCGAGTGCGCGCAGCCTCGCTCGGGGTACGGCACGGTCCAGAAGCTGAAGAACTGCGCCGCGACGCCGCCCTCGCGCAGGCGCGGCAGGTCCACGTGGCCCAGGTAGTTCACCGCGCGCGGCATCGGCCGCTCGTGGCGAGCGGCGAGGTCGTAGTCCACGCGATCCATCAGCTTCGCCGTGTCGGCGTGCAGGTCGAGCACGCAGACCTCGTCGTGCAGCGCGCGCGCCTCTTCCAGGCTCAGGCTCACGACGCCCGCCCACCTGGCGGCTTCCAGATATCGCGGACGCACTCCAGCACCGCCAGCGCGGAGTCCACCCGGTTGAACGGCGGCATGACGTACGCGCCGGCCACCCGCGTCTTGACCGCGGCCAGCGCCTCCTGCGCGATCTTGATGCCCTCGGCGCGCGCGGCGGGGCCGGCGCCGGCCTTGGCCATGCGCTCGCGGTACTCCGAGGGGATGCTCATGCCCGGCACCTCGTGGTGCAAGAACTCCGCGTTGCGATGCGAGGCCAGCGGCAGGATGCCCACCATGACCGGCAGGCCCAGCGGCGCGGACTCTTCCAGGAACCGGTCGAGGGTGCGCGGATCGTAGACCGGCTGGGTCATGACCAGCTCGGCGCCGGCGGCCTTCTTCTCCTCGAGCCGGCGCAGCTCGCGCTCGCGGTCGTGCGCCGCCGGCTCGGCGCCGGTGGCCAAAAGGAAGCTGGTGGCGCCGCCGATCTCCTTGCCCGCCGGATCGAGGCCGGCGTTGAGGCCGGCGGCGATCCGCAAGAGCCCGATCGAATCCACGTCGTACACCGGCGTGGCGAACGGGTAGTCGCCCATCTTCGGCGGATCGCCGGTGATGATGACCAGATCTTTGATGCCCAGCGCCGACGCGCCCAGGAGGTGCGCGACCAGGCCCAGGAAGTTGCGGTCGCGCGCGCAGACATGGAGGATCGGCTCGACGCCGGTCTTCTGCGCGAGCTGCGAGCACACCGCGAGGTTGCCCATGCGCGCGCTGGCGCGCGGTCCATCGGCGATGTTCACGATGTCCACGCCGCCAGCGAGGAGCTCATCCACCTGGGCCACGGTGCGGGAGAGGTCGGTCCCCGCCGGCGCGGTCAGCTCCACCGAGACCGCGAACTGCCCGCTGGTGATCCGCGCGCCCAGGCGGCTCTTTTGGGCCAGCGGGATGTGCGGCGGGGGAGCCGCGGCGGGCTTCTCTGGCGCGCTGGTCACCGAGACGTGCGGGATGCGGTCGGTGGTGGGCGGCCCGGCGTCGGGCACCGCGTGACCGCTGAGCATCCGCACCGCGCCCAGCATGGCGCGCGTGTGCGCCGGCGTGGTGCCGCAGCAGCCGCCGATCATCGACACCCCGGTCTTGAGCATGCGGCGCGCGAACACGCCGAAGTGCTCGGGGTTGGCCACGTAGAGCGTGCGCCCCTCCACCGAGGCCGGCAGGCCGGCGTTGGGCTGCAGGATCACCGGGCGGCCGCGCCCGACCATGGCCGCGCCCACGTTGTACAGCTCGGCTGGACCGATGCCGCAGTTGGCGCCGACCACGTCCGCGCCCGCGGCGATCAGCCGGTCCGCGATCTCGTCGGGGGGCATGCCGCCGTCGCCGCGGCCCTGGGCGTCGAACACCATCTGCGCGATCACCGGGATCCGCGGTCCGCGTTGCTTGGCCACCTCGAGCGCGGTCTCCATCTCCATCAGCGAGCTGAAGGTCTCCAGCATGATCGCGTCCACGCCGGCGAGGACGAGGATGTCGATCTGCTCGGCCAGCGCGAAGCGGGCGCTGCGGCGCTCCGCGGCGGTGGCGATCGCGAACTTGACGCCGGTGGGGCCGACCGCGCCGGCCACCCGCGCGCGCTCGCCGGCGGCCGACCGCGCCAGCTCGACGGCCGCGCGGTTGACCTCGCTGACCTTGTCGGCCAGGCCGTGGCGGGCCAAGACGATGCGGTTGGCGCCGAAGGTGTTGGTCTCGAGGAGCTGCGCGCCGGCCTGCGCGTAGTCGCGGTGGACGCCGCGGATGAGCTCCGGCTGCGAGAGGTTTAGCTCCTCGTAGCTGCGGGTGTGCAACACGCCGCGCTCGTACAAGAGCGATCCCATCGCGCCATCGACCAGCAGCGGGCTCTTGGCCAAGGTCTCGAGAAACGACGTCATGAACTACTCTCCAGAAATCCCCGACGCGCGCAGGTGAAGTCGGGCAGCGCGCAACGCCCCGTGGCGGCCGACCTGTGCCAGGTGGCCGCCGGCAAACCAGTGAGAAGAGCATCGCCAGTGGTCGATGAGCGCCTGCGCGTGCTCGGCGGGCGTGATGCGGTCGCCGTGGCCGGCGATCACGAACAGCCGCTCCGCCGGCAGGCGAGGCGCCCACGACAGCGGCGAGTGGACCGCGAACGCCGCGTCGAGCGCGGCCTCGTCCACGCCGGCCTCGCGGGCGCGGCGGGTGAGCGCGGAGCTCTGGCCGCGGGCCAGCATCAGCTTGGCGATGGAGGACGCCGGCGTGATCGTCATCGCGAAGGCCAGATCGTCGGTGACCGCGGCCCACAGCGCCGCGGTGTAGCCGCCAAGGCTCATGCCCAGCGCGCCCAGGTTCACCGGGCCAAGCTCGCGGCGCAGGCCGGCGGCCAGCATGCGCAGATCGTGGATCGCGTGGCCAAAGGCCTCGTTGGTGCGCGCCAGGTTGCCGCTGGGGAACAGCGCGCCGCGCGCGCCACCGGCCACCGCGTCAGGCGCGCGCTGGCCGTGGAACGGGAGCTGGAAGGCCACCACGTCAAAGCCGTGATGTAGCCAGTAGGAGACCTCGAACACTCGCTCGGACAGCCAGTGCGCGCCCGCCCGCCAGCCATGCACGAGCACCAGCACCGGGCGGGGCGAAGCGCCCTCGGCTCGTCGCGGCAGGCGCCACCAGCGCGCGTGGCTGGTGAGGTTCTCGCGGAAGCGCAGGTAGCTGTCGCGCGCGCCGCTCCAGTAGGGCTGGTACGTGGAGGCCTGGGTGAGCTCCCAGATCTGGCTGCCACAGGGGCCGCGGCCGCCACGGCTCGCCACCAGCGGCGAGTCCTCGGGCGCCGGGTAGAACGGGGAGGGCAGGCAGAGGGTGCCGTGCGAGTACACGTGGCCAAGCTCCGCGAGCCGCTCGCGCGTGTGCCAGGACCCCGCCGCGTGCTGCTGCGGACGCTCGCCCGCGGGCTGCGCGAGGCCGTCAGCGTCCGTCGCCCCTGGCGCTGCGCGAAGGGGCGCCGATGAAGAAGCCGCGCGGCCCTGCGCCATCCGTCGCTCCGTCAGGCGAATGACGTTGCGATCCAGGGCCGCGGCGGCCTCGGTCACAGCCCGCCGAGCCCGCTGGGTGGCTCGATGGAGGAGGGATGGATGCACTGCGCCAAGGTAGCGCATTTTGTAGCGTCGGCGGCGTCATGTCGGCGTCATCGTGGCCCGCTGGTTGCCGTCTCGCGGCGACATGTCGCCCACGTGGTCTGTCTCACCAAGCGCGCTCAGCGGCGCGCCGGCAAGACCACGATCCGTAGATCTTCATCGAGCGGGCAGGCCATCGCCTCCTCGTCGCCCGCCGGCTCGAAGCTGCAGCGCACGACGTCCGCCGCCGCGTCGCGGTTGGGCAGGGTCAGCGCCACCCCGCCGCCGTCGACCTGCCAGGTCCCGGCGAACTTGCTCTGCTGCACCATCCCCTCACACACGGTGCGCACCTGCAGCCGGAACTTCTTGTCCCGGGTCAGGGTCAGCGCCACGGTCGGCGAATCGCAGCTCGTGCCAGCTTGCTCCCAGACCCCGCCAAAGCCCATGGCCCTGTCGTAGGGGTGCTGCGGTCGGCGATCGAGGCCAACGAGCTTGCGAAACGTCGGGTCGGCGCGGAGCCCTGCGAAGGCGCCGTCGAAGCGCGCGGCCACCAGGTACTCGATCGCGTCGGGCTGCGCGGACGCGGCGAGCTTGCCCAGCGTCGCCAGCGCGCCGGCGTGGTCCCTGGGCGCCTGCGCGGCCGCCTTGCCAAAGAGCGCCTCGGCGTGCTCGGCGGACCGCTCCAGCACCCGCTGCCAGGCCAGGAGCGCGGCCTTGCCTCTGGCCTTGCGCGCGGAGGTCAGCGCTTTGTCTAGCGCAGGGTCCTTGGGCGGCGTCGGCGCGCTGGGCGCGCTGGGCGCGGCCTGGGATCCAGCTTGGGATCCAGCTTGGGATCCACCTTGGGATCCACCTTGGGATTCGGCGACGCGGGCGGCTCGGCGCGCCGCAGCGAGAAGGCGATGACATCGATGAGCTCGCGGCCGCCGCGGCGGACCAGGAAGGTCACCGCTACCCGGTCGTCGTGGCTGGCAAACACCTCGGTGACCTTGGCGATGACGTCGAGCGCCTCCCAGCGCACCACCTCGCCGCCGCCTTGCCGTGAGATCACCAGCGTGCGTCCGCTCGCGGTGGCGGTGAACAGCGCCTTGGCGCCGCGCTGCGTGGGCGCCGCCTGGAACGACAGCTTGGCCAGGCGGTCGGCGGGCGCTCTCTCGCAGCGCGCTGGCCCGGCCGCGGCGCCGCCGTCTGCGGCCAGGAGCCCGCACACGCGGTCCTGGTTCACCAGGTAGCTCGGCTCCAGGGAGGAGAATCCGCCGAAGGTGTCAGCGGACGCGGACGACATCCACAGGACCAGGGTCAAGACCGGCGCGATGCAGAGGGCTCGCATCCCAGAGTCTTAGCAGGTCGCCGCGGCCGCCGCCGGCAAGGATTCGTGTCCGCGCCAGGTCGGCGCCGAAAACGCAGCGAGGGCGGCTCAGGGAGCCGCCCTCGTCACACGAGGCCAGGTGGCCTCGCACCCTCTGTCGGCGCTGCTAGCACGTCGCTAGCAGGTGCCGCGTCAGGCTTACTTCTCGTCGATGATGTCCATCACGCGGGTGATGGAGATGCCGTCGGCGCTGGTGGTCGTCACGCGAACGGTGTTCGCGGTCGGGCCCACGTCGATGCTGACCGTGTTCGAGCAGAAGGTGCTGCGGAGCTCGCAGATCTTCCAGGTGTACGCGGTCTCGAAGCGGCGGAACGAGTCGCGATGGATGCCGTCGTTGTCCGGGATGTCGACCAGCAGGCCGTTGCGGTGGAGCTCGACGAGCGAGCCCTGCGCGCCGGACCAGGTCAGGTTGACAGCGAACTCGAACTTCGCGCGGTTACGCGTGAAGCTCTCGATGGCGAGCGCCGGGGGCGGGCGGGTCGCCGTCACGTCGTGGCTGACCGACGCGGTCAGGCCGTCGTTGTCCGTGACCGTCAGGGTCACCGTGTAGGTGCCTGCGGCGGCGTAGGAGTGGGTCGGGTTCTGCGCGGTCGAGGTCGCGCCGTCACCGAAGCTCCAGGCCCAGGACGCGATGGCACCACCGCCGCAGCCGACGTCGCTGCTGCCGTCGGTGAAGGACGCCGCCAGGTTGGTGATGGTGTGGGTGAACGCGGCGATCGGGGGCAGCGCGGCCGGGGCGCCAGTGGCGCGCAGGGTCCAGCTCACCAGCGTGCCGGCGTCGAGCGAGGCGCGATCGGCGGCCACGAGCTTCCAGTCGCCCTGGGTGCTCTGACCCGCGAAGGCCGTCACCGTGTAGGTCTGGTTGATGTTGTCAGTGCCGCCGCCAGTGCGGTTGTGCAGGAGCACGCTCTGGTTGTTCGGACCAACCAGGGTCACCGTCAGGTCACCAATGAAGGTGTGGTTGATGTGGACCTCAGCGGTCAGGGCGCCGATCGAGAGGTTCTCAGCCACGCTCAGGGTGCTGGTCACGCCACCGACGTTGTTGTCCGGGATGGGCAGCGGCGCGTGGGTGCTCGGGTAGGTGATCTCGGCGGTGCCGAACGGACGGACGATCAGGGTCGCCGTGGCCGTCTTGCTCTCCGAGCCGCTGGTGCCAGTGATGGTCAGCGCGTAGGTGCCCGGGGCGGTGTCGCAGTTGGTCGCGATGGACAGCGCCGAGGTGCCGGGCGCGGTCACGCTGGCCGGGGTGAAGGTCAGCGCGGCGTTGAGCGCCGGGGTCGAGGTCGCCGACAGCGCCACGTTGCCGTTGAAGCCGCCGATGGACTCGACGCCCACGGCGATGTTCGCGGTCTCACCCTGGCCGACGGCCGTGCTGGCCGGGGTCGCGGTGATGGCGAAGGTCTGCGCGCTCGGCACGCCGATGAGGTGCAGGGTCCAGGAGTTGAGCGTGCCGGTGTCGAGGCCAGCGTTGTCGTCGACATGCAGCACCCAGTTGCCCGCGCCCTGCTGACCCGTGAACTGGGTGGGCAGCGAGAACGACTGGTTGATGTTGTCAGCAGCGCCGCCAGCGCGGTCGTGCAGGACCGCGGTGGTGCCGGTGGGAGAGGTCAGCGTCACGCGCAGGTCACCGATATAGGTGTGGGTGATGTTCAGGTCAACCACGACCTCCTGGACGGCCACAGCGCGGTTCACGTTGATCGTGCTGTTGATGCCGGTCAGGTTGTTGTCCGGGATGGCGAGCGGGGTGTCGGTGCTCGGGAACGGGATGTCGACCGTGCCCTCGGGGCGGACGCGCAGCAACACGGTGCGGGTCTTGGTCAGCGCGCCGCTGGTGCCGGTGATGGTCAGCGTGTACGCGCCGGCGACCGTCGCGGTGGTGGTGGCCACGTTGATGGTGGAGGTGCCGGGCGCGGTCACGGTGGTCGGAGTGGCGGTGATGGTGCCGTTGAACGCCGGAGCGGCGGTCACGGTCAGCGCGACGTCGCCGGTGAAGCCAGCGACCGAGGAGATGTCGACGTTGTAGGTGGTCGAATCGCCCTGGCTGATCACGCGCTCGGCCGGCGCGGCCGACATGTTGAAGCGCGGCACCGGCGGGCCGGCCTCGTCGACGGCAGCGGCCACGTTGAGGCGCTTGCCGGAGACGGTCTTGCCCTCGAGCGACGGCTTGGCGTCGCCCGAGTTCATCAGGGCGTCCTTGAGCTCGGCGGTAGACAGCGTGCCGTTGGCGGACAGCACGAGGGCGGCAGCGCCGGCCACGTGCGGGGTCGCCATCGACGTGCCCGAGAACACCGAGTAGGTGTTGCCCGGGGTGGTCGACAGGATGTTGACGCCCGGCGCGCCGAGGTCAACGGAGGTCAGGCCGAAGTTCGAGAACGAGGCCAGGCCGTCGTTGTGATCGGTCGCCGCGACCGCGAGGACGTTCGCGATGTCGTAGCTGGCCGGGTAGGACGGGGTCGAGTCGTTGTTCGAGCCCGCGTTGCCCGCGGCGGCGACAAACAGGATGTCGGCCGCGTTGGCAGCGGTGATCGAGTCCGCCAGCGCCTGGCTGAAGCCGCCGCCGCCCCAGCTGTTGCTGAGGACGCGGAGGTTCACGCCGGCGTTCTTGAGGCCGACGGCGTAGTTGATGCCTTCGATGGCGTCGGCGGTGGTGCCGCTGCCGCCAGCCGACAGGAACTTGATGCCGACGATGGAGACTTCCCAGTTCACGCCGGCGACGCCGACGCTATTGTTGCCAACGCCGCCGATGGTGCCAGAGCAGTGGCTGCCGTGGTCGTTGTCGTCCATCGGATCACCGGTGCCGGTGATCGCGTTGAAGCCGTGGATGTCGTCGATGACGCCGTTGTTGTCGTCGTCGATGCCGTTGCCGGCGATCTCGTTGGGGTTGGTCCAGATGTTGGCCGCGAGGTCCGGGTGGGTGTAGTCGACGCCGGTGTCGACCACGCCGACCACGATCTCGGCCGAGCCCGTGGTGTTGTCCCACGCCTCGGGAGCGTCGATGTCGGCGTCCGCGGTGCCGCCAGTCTGGCCGCTGTTGTGCATGCCGTACAGCTCGTTGAAACGAGTGTCGTTCGGCGTCGCGAGGATGTGCTGGTACCAGTTCTTCTCGGCGTACTCGACCGAGCCGTCGCGCTTGAGCAGGTCAAGCGCGGTCTCGACGGAGATCGACTTGTCGAGGATCGACCTTGGCGAGCAGGCCGTACTTGTTGATGTTGGCGAACTGGATGCCGTCCTTGTTCGTGCCCTGGATCCGACCCTTGATGCGGGACAAGACCCCGGCGCGCGTCTGCGCGCTGCCGCCGGCCTTGAACTTGACGATCACGGAGTCGGGGGCGTAGGTCAGGGCGCCCGTCGAGGCCGGTGGTGGAACGGTGTTGGTGTTGTTTTCCACCGGCGGAGTCGTGGGCTCGCTGGAGGAGTTACATCCCCAGCTAGCCAGCGCCAGTACCGCCGTCCCAGCGAGCAAGCCGGGCAGTCGTCGCGAACCGAATAGAGTCGTCATGGGTGTTGCTTGCGTTCCTTCAAGAGAGAGTTGCAATGAGCGACCCAGAACGCCGGCACACGACGGCGTCTATCGCACATGCAGTTGCTAGAGGGAGTAAGGAGGTTGTCAGGTGCATGTTGGGTTACCTGAAAACACTTCAGCGTCCATCCAGGCTGCAAGGCCACGCTACGGGAGGAATCGAGTTTGTTGCAACAGCGAACTTGTCTCGCCCAAAAAAAAGTTCACCGGCTAGACCGCTGTTTTCAAACCACAAAAAGTCGATATTTGTATTTTATACTACGCAATGCGATTGCAAATGGAGACTTGGAACCGATAACTTCTGTTCGCATCCTGCGCATGAATCCGTCGGCACTGAACGACCAACCATTGTCAGGAAAGAAATCGACCGAAGAAATTGAAGTAATATAAATTACTCAATGAAATGACGATCTCGGGTGGTGCGGATTGACAGCTCCGGTAGCCGAGATCACGGACTCCGGCAGACTCAGGAAAGTTCTGCAGACTCGAGGCGCGAGATTTCGCTGCCTCGACGCTCCTTCTGGGACCGTTCTGGGCCGGTTCGCGCTTGGATTGCGGCTCCTCGAGGCGGTCCTTGAACGCCTCGTCGCGCCTCGTCGTCGCGCTCCGTCGTCGCGCCTCGTCGCGCTTCGTCGTCACGCCTCGTCGTCGCGCCGGGTCAGGGCTTGGCGCCGCGGCGTCGTTGGCGGGCCTTCATCCGCGCTTCGCGCATCGCGGGACGTAGATCGGAGCCCTCCATATGGAAGTGCGCGTTGGCCGCCGCCATCTGCTCGGCTTCCTTCTTGGAGCGGCCGACCGCGTGGCCCCATTGCCGGTCCCCGACGAGCACCACCACCTCGAACCGCTTGTCGTGGTCCGGGCCCGACTCCTCGACGACCCGATAGGTCGGGGTCTCGCGCAGGCGCGCCTGCGTGAGCTCCTGCAGCCGGGTCTTGAAGTCGTAGAACCCCTTGAACTCCACGCTCTCGATGCGGTGATTGAGCAAGCGGCCCACCAGATCCCACGCCGCAGGGAAGCCACCGTCGAGATAGACCGCCGCGACCACCGCCTCGAAGGCGTCGGCGAGCACCGAGGCCTTGCCGCGCCCGCCGCTCTTGTCTTCCCCTTTGCCCAGCAGCAGCCAGTCGCCAAGGCCCAGGGTCTGCGCGACCTCGGATAGCCCGGCCTCGCTGACCACCTGGGCCCGCGTGACGCTGAGCTGGCCTTCGCGCAGCTCCGGGTACCGCACCATGAGCAGATGCCCCACGATCAGATCGAGGACAGCGTCGCCGAGAAACTCCAGGCGCTCGTTGTCCTCCAGCGGCGCTCGTGGCTGGGTGGTCGGGTCGGGCGCTGCGCCGACGGGCGCTGGGGCAGCGTCGTCGACCTGGGCCGGCGCGCCTTGCGCACCCGGCGCACCTGGCGCACCTGGCGCACCTGGCGCACCCGGCGCGCCTGGCGCACCCACGCGCCGGTCCTGTTCGTCGATGTGCTCGTTGCGCCAGGAGGCGTGGCGCAGCGCTCGCTCGAGGGTCGAGCGGTCGCGAAAGCAGTATCCCAGAACCTGCTCGAGGACCTCGTAGTCATTGCGCTCCGGCACGCCGCCACCATATCAGACGTCGCGTAGCGCCGCCCCTGGCGCCAGCACCAGCAATCCGTCGATGAAGCGCGTGTCGATCGTGTCGTCCTGGATGGGCCCCAGCGCGGCCTCCAGTAGAGCGAGCATGCCATCGATCAGGGCTGGCAGCTCCGACAGCGCGGGCGCAGCGCTCGCGCTGGCCCCGCCATCGCCTGCCTCATCCCTGGCTTCCAGGGTGGCGATCACGGCGTCGTGGCAGCGCTCGCGGCCAGCCGCCACCAGCATGCCCTCCGCGAAGGCGCGCCGCCGCAGCGCCGTCAGCTCGGCGTCGGTCAGGCCCGCCGCGCTCCACGCCCCACCGCCCGCGACGCGCAGGAGCGCGGTGCGCAGGTGCGCCTCGAGCGTCGGCACGGGCTCGGTCGCCTTGGCCATGGCCAGCAGATCCACGCCCAGCCGCTCGACCAGCGCGATGCGCTGCGAGAGCGCGCGCAGGAGGTCCGTGGCGCGCCGCAGATCTGCCAGCGACTCCAGCGGGCGCGCGCCCGACGCCGGCGGCTGGTCGGCGGACCGCGACCACAGCGGCCGCGGCGAGGACAGCGCGGCCACCACCTCGCGCGCCGGGCTCTCGGCGGTCGCGCCGCGCTGGGCCAGCGCCAGCGCCGCCTTGGCCAGGCGAAGCGTGAGCGTGTAGCCGACGCGAAACAGCCGCGGCATCGCCACCTGGCGCAGCGCGATGGCGCCGCGGCGCGCGTCACCGCGCGCCACCGCCTCGAGCCCCAGGGACAGCATCGCCGAGCCGTAGTGCGCGGCGCGCTGCACCACCTCGTGCTCGCCTGGGCGGGCGCGGGCAGCGGCCAGCACGCGGTTGATGAGGTAGACGATCGCGGCCTCGACCTTGGCGGCGTCATCGGTGGAGTCCAGCTCGGCGAGCGCGCGCGCCAGGAACGCGCGCGACAGCACCTCTTGCGCCACCTTGGCCGGCAGGTTCGCTGCGCCCGCCTCGGTGATCGCGTCCAGCTCCGCCGTGCTCTCGTCGAGCCGGACCTGTTCGACCTCCAGCGGGCGAAAGAGCTCGAGCGCCTCGTAGAAGTCGACGTAGCCCTGGTCCGCCATCCGACCGGCGCGCCAGCGGTAGCTCATCTCCTCCAGCTCCGCCGCCGGCTCGGAGCGCGCACCCTGGATGGTGTGCCGCGCCAGGGCGCCGTCGGCGCGGTAGAGGTCCTCGATGAGCCGCATCGTGAGGCGCTGGGCCTCGTCGCCTCCCAGGAGCTTGAGGATGAAGAAGCCATCAGGCGTGGTCATCAGCGGCTCGTCGGGCGGCTCTTCTTGCCCCAGCGGATCGCCCGCGGGCTCCTCGTGGAAGTCCTGGCGGTCTCCAGGAGTGGGCTCGTCGGGGCTCTCGCCGAACGTGACGTCGTACACCACCACGCTGCGCTGCAGGAACAGCATGCGCGCCTCGGGGTCTAGCCCAGCCCAGATCTCGCCGACCTTCTCGAACCCCGTCTCCAGCACTGCGCTGAGCCACGGCCGCACCGCCTCCGGCAGGTACGTGTCCTTGTCCCAGGAGGCGAGATCCAGGCAGCCCTGCACCTGCGCAGGGGTGACCAGCGCCATCAGCTCGCCTGCGTCTTCGAAGCCGGCGTCTTGCACTAGCTCGAAGACCTCACCTGGCGCGAGCGCCGCCACCGCGGCAGCAGCGTCGTCGTGGCAGAGCAGCTCGTCGATGCGGCGCGCGCCGCGTGGCGCGGTGAGCCGAGCGCGGAGGCGCTCCAGCGAGCCGGCCGGCGCGCTCAGGGAAGGTTCGTCGGTCATGGCCGTCGCAACGTAGCAGGTCGCGCGCCGCCGGACAGGCGCTTGCACGGGTTATGGCTTCGGAGCTTCGCCATGAGGAACTCGGGCTCGTCCGCGGCTGTCCTTCGCCGCGCCGGGGCCACGCCGGGCCCGCGCCGGGCCCGCGCCGGTCGCCGCGCTGGTCGCAACGGCGTGCGAGAGCCTGCTAGGCTCGCCTCGCCATGGGGTCGCCTCTTGAGCTCGTGCACCGGGCGGTGTCGTCCGCGCTGGCGCCTTGCGTGGCCGCGCCGGGGGCACGCATCGGCGTCGCCTGCTCGGGTGGCCTGGACTCGCTGGTGCTCGCCGAGGCCGCGCGCGCCGTGCTGGGGGCCGCCGCGGTGGTGGTGCTGCACGTGGACCACGGCCTGGGCGCCGGCTCCTCGGAGGTGGCCAAGGGCGTCGCGGCGTGGGCCGAGGCCCGCGCGCTCGCCTGGGAGGTGCGCCGGGTGTCGGTCGCGCGTCAGGCGTCGCTGGAGAGCGCCGCGCGCCAGGCCCGCTATCGGGCGCTCGACGAGGCGGCGCGCGAGCGGGGGCTCGCGACGGTGGCCACCGCGCACACCGCGCGCGACCAGGCCGAGACCGTGCTGCTGCGGATCCTGCGCGGCACGGGCGTCGGTGGGCTGGCGGCGATGGCCGCCGGCCGTGACGGCTACGTGCGTCCGCTCTTGGCCTTGCCCCGCGAGGTCATCGCTGGCTACGCCCGGTCGCGAGGGCTCGTGCCCTGGGATGATCCGATGAACGATCAGGAGCGGTTCGCGCGCGTGCGCGTGCGTCGCGACCTCATGCCCCAGCTTCGACGAGAGAACCCGGCCATTGAGGCCGCGCTGTGCCGGCTGGCGGCGCACGCCGCGGAGTGGAGCTCCGCGCTGGATGTCCTCGCCGAGCCGCTGTCCTTGCGCCTCTGCGCCTCGGCGCTGGCGCCGCAGCCTGCGGCGGTGCGCAAGCGCGCGCTGGCGCTGGCGCTCGCGCGTCGGGGCGTTGGTTTTGACGCGAGCCACCTCGAGCAGCTCGACGAGCTCCTGTGTCGCCCGGCGCAGGGCACGGTCGCGGTCGATCTGCCAGGGGCGCAGGCGGTGCGAGAGTACGACCAGCTCGTCTTGCTGGTGCGGCAACCTGGCGCGCCGGTGGACGCGGGCTCGCCGGGGCCGGCTGCGCCGCCGCCTGGCGAGGTCACGTCGTCGGTCACGTCGTCGGTGCCGCCGACGCTGCGCGATCCCTCGCTGTATCTTGCGCGCAACCTCCTGCCGGGAGACCGGATGCAGCCGGCTCGCCTTGGCGGTCGGTCGAAGAAGCTCGCCGCGATGTTTGTCGACCGCAAGATCCCTCGTCGGCTCAGGGCCAGCGCGCTGGTGGTCTGTCGCCGCAGCGATGGCGCGGTCGTGTGGGCCGAGCACCTTGGCTGGGCGCACGGCGAGGAGCCCCGAGGTGAGCAAGCGCGGTGAAGCGGCGCACGGCGCGGCGATACGCGGCGATACGCGGTGAAGCGGCGCACGGCGCGGTGATGCGCCGGCACGCGCCAGGGCGCCGTTGACGTTGGATCGAGCAGGAACTGTGGCTGAGCGTACGGGTTTGCCGCAGGTGCGACAGCCAGCAGCTCGTCGCGTGGCGGGATCCGCGAAGATCCCTGGCTGCCTGGTGCGTCGTCGTGGCCGCCGGACCTGCCCAATCAGTTGGCAACTCGCCGAAAATCGCCCCTTTTCAAAGCCGCTCGCCGGCCCCATGCTACAACCCTAGTCAGCGCCCTTTTTTGCTCTAACCGAACGAAAGCCAAGTCCTTTGCGGCAGTCCCACAAAACTATCCTCATCTGGGGCATCCTGATCCTGTTGTTCGTGAGCGTCTATTCGATGTTCACCAGCAACAGCACTCCGCCAAGGAAGATCGATGTCACCGCCTTCCGCAACGAGCTGGCGGACAAACAACGCGCGGCCAACATCGAGCGAGTGGTGGTGGAGCCTGGGCCGCGCAACAACGCGAAGTACGTGATCACGCACCGCGACACCAAGACCAAGACCGTGGTCAATGGTGAGTTCCCGGGCCCGATCGTCGAGGCGCTCTACGCCGCCGGGATCTCGTATGAGGCGGAGCCCAAGGCGGAGTCCAGCATCTGGCCGCAGGTGCTGATGTCCTGGCTGCCGATGATCGTGCTCATCGCGATCTTCTTCTTGTTCATGCGACAGCTCCAGGCCGGCGGCGGCAAGGCGATGAGCTTTGGCAAGTCGAAGGCGCGGCTTTTGACCGATCACCAGAACCGGGTCACGTTCAAGGACGTCGCCGGCGTCGAGGAGGCCAAGGACGAGGTCGAAGAGATCATCGCCTTCCTCAAGGACCCCAAGAAGTTCACTCGCCTGGGCGGGCGCATCCCCAAGGGCGTGCTGATGATGGGGCCGCCAGGAACTGGCAAGACCCTGCTGGCGCGCGCCATCGCGGGCGAGGCCGGCGTGCCGTTCTTCTCGATCTCGGGCTCGGACTTCGTCGAGATGTTCGTGGGCGTCGGCGCCTCGCGAGTGCGCGACCTCTTCGAGCAGGGCAAGAAGAACGCGCCTTGCATCATCTTCATCGATGAGATCGACGCGGTTGGCCGGCACCGCGGCGCTGGGCTTGGCGGTGGGCACGACGAGCGCGAGCAGACGCTGAACCAGCTCCTCGTCGAGATGGATGGCTTTGAGTCCAACGACGGCGTCATCATCATCGCCGCCACCAACCGCCCAGACGTGCTCGATCCGGCGCTGTTGCGGCCGGGTCGGTTCGATCGCCGCATCGTGGTTCCTCGTCCTGACCTGCGCGGGCGCACCGGGATCCTGGCGGTGCACACCCGCAAGGTGCCGCTCGCTCCCTCGGTGGAGCTGGAGGTCATCGCGCGCGGGACGCCGGGGTTCTCTGGCGCGGATCTGGAGTTCCTGGTCAACGAGGCCGCGCTGATCGCGGCCCGCCGCGACAAGGACCGCGTCGAGATGGAGGACTTCGAGGAGGCCAAGGACAAGGTCCTGATGGGCACCGAGCGGCGCTCCATGTTCATCTCCGAGAAGGAGAAGCGCACCACCGCGGTGCACGAGTCCGGGCACGCCCTGGTGGCGCGTTCGGTCGGCATCGACGCAGATCCGGTCCACAAGGTGACCATCATCCCGCGCGGCCGGGCGCTGGGCCTCACGCAGCAGCTCCCGCCGGAGGATCGGCTGAGCATGAACCGCGAGTTCGCGCTCAACCAGATCGCCATCCTGATGGGCGGTCGCGTCGCGGAAGAGATCGTGTTCGCGCAGAAGACCACCGGCGCCGGCAATGACATCGAGCGAGCCACCGATCTGGCGCGCTCCATGGTCACCGAGTGGGGCATGAGCGACGCCTTTGGTCCCCTCAACTTCGCCGCTGGCAAGCCAGAGGTGTTCCTGGGTCGCGACTTCGCCAACAGCGAGCGGCACAGCGAGGACACGGCCCAGCGCATCGACGCCGAGATCCGGCGCATCGTCCTCGAGCAGTACGAGCGCGCCAAGACCATCCTCAACGAGCGCCGCGATCAGCTCGAGCGCATCGCAGATGCCTTGCTCGAGTACGAGACCCTCGATGGCGATGACATCGATCGCGTGCTCGGCGGCGAGAAGCTGGAGCGCCCGCTGCCGGCGGCCACGCGCAAGAAGGCCGAGGCCGCTGCGGCGGATGAGGCGGAGGTCAAGAAGCGGCCGTCGCTGCTGCCGCCGCTGGGCAAGAAGGACCCGACGCCCGAGCCGGCCTGAGCGGCGACCGAGGTCCTGCTGGCGTTTCGATGTCGATGACCCAGCCTTCGATGGACGCGCGGTGGCAGCCGCCCTCGCTTGGGCTTCGCGCCGGCGGGCGGCTTTTGACGTTCGAGCGGCCCCTCATCATGGGGGTGGTCAACGTCACCCCCAACTCGTTCTCCCAGGGCCACACCACCGACGTCGCCGCCGCGGTGGCGCACGGGTTGGCGCTGGTGCGCGCCGGCGCCGATATCCTGGACATCGGCGGCGAGGCCACCAATCTACGCGCTGCCCCGGTGACCGCCGAAGAAGAGCTGGCCCGCGTGCTGCCCGTGATCGAGCGCCTCATGGCGCGCTGCGACGCGGTGCTGTCCATCGACACCACCAAGGCCGCGGTGGCCCGCGCCGCGGTGGCCGCCGGGGCCACGATGGTCAACGACGTATCAGGGGGCCGGTTTGATCCGGACATGCTCGGGACGATGGCCGAGCTGGCCGCCGCAGGTCGGGCGGCGTACGTGGCGGGGCACCTGCGCGGACAGTCGATCTCGGAGGTGTTCGCCGCGGAGGCCCAGGCGCAGCCCGGCGACTGGCGGCAAGTCGTCGACGAGCTGGCGGCGCAGGTCGCGGCGCTGCCGCCGAGCTTGCGCCAGGTCACCTTGGTGGATCCCTGCCTGGGCTTTGGCAAGGGCGCGGGCCCGCTCAACTTGCAGCTCCTGCGCTGCGGTCGTGAGCTGACCGCCGCCACCGGCTGCCCGGCGCTGATCGGGCCCTCGCGCAAGCGCTTCCTGCGCCAGGCCGCCGGCCTCGCCAGCGAGGGCGCGCCCTCGTCGGCCGCCGCGGCCGACGCCGCCCTCGACGCCGCGCTCGCCGCCGCCGCCGCCGCCGCCGCCGCCGCCGCGCTCGCCCTCGACGCCGCCACGGTCGGGGCCTGCCTGGCGGCCGTGGCAGGAGGCGCCGCGGTGCTCCGCGTACACAACGTCGCGTTGCTTCGCCCGGCACTGACGGTGTACATCAGAGACTGACGCCGTAAGCGACAGCCGGTCGCTGGCGTTGCCCTTTGCGCCATGGCCACCGCCTTGTCCACGCTGCTAGACGGAGTCACTCCGGGCTCGATCGCGGTCACCGCCATCGACGTCGCGCTCGTGGCTTTCCTGATCTATCGCCTGCTGCTGGCCATCCGCGGCACCCGGGCCGCCGAGGTCGTGGTGGGCATCGTGCTCATCGCCGCCGCCTTCTTCGTGGCGCAGCGGCTGGAGCTGACCACGGTGTCGTGGTTGCTCGACAACGTCATCACCTACATCTTCGTCTTCGTCATCATCGTGTTCCAGCAAGACATCCGGCGCGGCCTGGGCCGGATTGGCCAGAACATCTTGCCGTCAGGGCGGATGCAGGATGCCAGCGCCACGGTGGACGAGATCGTCGGCGCGGTGGCCAAGCTGGCGCGGGCCAGGGTGGGGGCCATCGTGGTCCTGGCGCGCGGCACCGAGCTCGACGAGTTCGTGGATGACGCGACCCGCCTCGACGCGGTGCTGGGCCGCCAGCTCCTCATCTCCCTGTTTCTGCCGGCGCCGGACAACGAGCTGCACGACGGCGCCGTGGTCATCAACAAGCAGCGGCGCATCGAGCTGGCGCGTGCGCTGTTGCCGCTGTCGCGGTCAAGCGATCTGGGGCCGGAGTTTGGCACCCGGCACCGCGCGGCGCTCGGCATCACCGAGGACACCGACGCGGTCGCGGTCGTGGTGTCCGAAGAGCGCGGTGAGATCTCCCTGTGCTTCAAGGGCGCCATCGCGCGGGGGCTCGAGCCCCTGGACTTGCGGCGCGCGCTGCACGGACTTCTGGGCGTGACCGGGGACGAGATGGCGGATGAGGCCGCGGCGGCGGCGGAGGTGGGCAAGGCGGTGGCGAGCCTGGGCGCGCTAGCCGAGCCGGTCAAGGAGCCCAGGTGAGCGGCGCCACTGCCAAGCCGCAAAGCGGCAAGGGCGAGTCAGCGGCGTCGAGGGGGCGCCAGCTCGCTTCCTGGTTGCGCGAGGCCGTCACCGCCAACCCTGGGCTCAAGGTGCTCTCGATCATCCTCGCCCTCACGGTGTACCTGCTGGTCAACTCGGACCGGGACCGCGAGATCACCCTGCACGTTGGCACCTCGTTCACATTGCCGCAGGACAAGGTGCTGGTCTCGGAGCGGCTGCCGGAGGTGCGCGTGACGGTGCGCGGGCCGTGGCGGCGCCTGCGCCGGCTCGACGAGCGGGAGATCGATCGCGTCAGCTTCGACCTGACCCGGGTCAGCGGCGGCGAGGTGCCCATCACCCCTGACCTGGTGCGCGTGCCCAGCGGCGTGACGGTGGTGGACGTCTCGCCGCGCAGCCTGCGGGTCGCGTTCGAGAAGCGCGTGGACAAGGCGGTGGCGGTGGCGGTGGCCACCGCGGGCCGGCCGCTGCATGGCTTCGTGGTGACCTCGGTGACCGCGAAGCCGACCACGGTGACCGCGCGTGGCGCTCAGGGGGCGATCACCGCGCTGTCGGCGATCCGCGGGCGCGAGGTGCGGGTGGACGGCCGCTCGGACACGTTCGAGCGGGAAACCGAGCTGTTGCCGCCGGACGGGGTGGAGCTGACGGCCGGCGTGCGCGCGCTGGTGCGGGTGGAGATCAAGGAGGAGCTGGTCAGCCAGCGCCTGGGCTTGCTGCCGGTCAAGCTGCGCGCCGAGGGCGTGGACGCCGCGCGCTTCGCGGTGAAGCCGGCGCAGGTGGAGGTGACGTTGACCGGCGCGCTCCTGGCGGTGGAGCGGGTCATCGCCGCCGGCAGTTCGGCGCAGGTCAGGCTCACCCCGTCCTCGACGGCGGGCGCGGAGCTCGAGGTGACGGTGGAGACCGCGGTGCCGGGCGTCGGCGTCACCATCGCGCCGCCTCGGGTTCGCCTGCAGCGGAAGTAGCCGGTCGAAGCACCAGGAGACTGGTGGCAACTGGGCTCCTCGCCGAGCAGCTTTGCCCAACAATGAGGCTAGCTAGCTAGCTGCGACGGCGAAGGCGCTCGAGGTCGATGATCTGCGTGGGCGCGTTGTGGACGTCATCGTCGTCGTCGGCGTCTTGCAGGAAGTCGGCTTCCAGTAGCTCGATGGGCGGCGTCTCGGTCAGCGCCTTGGCGGGGTACCGCGGCGCGTGGGCCTGCGGAGGCTGCTGGAAGGCCTGCGGGGGCTGCTGGAAGGCCTGCGGGGGCTGCTGGAAGGCCTGCGGGGGCTGCTGGAAGGCCTGCGGGGGCTGCTGGAAGGCCTGCGGAGGCTGCTGGAAGGCCTGCGGAGGCTGCTGGAAGGCCTGCGGAGGCTGCTGGAAGGCCTGCGGAGGCTGCTGGAAGGCCTGCGGGGGCTGCTGGAAGGCCTGCGGGGGTTGCTGGAAGGCCTGCGGGGGCTGCTGGAAGGCCTGCGGGGGCGCGTCGTGCGCGGCCGACGCTCGCCGCCCCGACGCGCGAAGGTCGAGGATCATGGTGTTGGCGTCGTGGATGGCAGGGTTTGCGATCCGGCGCGGCGGCGCCGGTTGCTGCGCGATCTGCGACGCCTCGCCGTAGTCGTGGGGCCCGATGGCGATGTGCGTGGACGTCGGCTTGGGCTGGAACGGCACGTCGGCGGCCTGGAAGTCCTCGTGCCCCGCGATGAGGTTGACGCCCAGATCATCCGAAACGTCGTCGGCCAGCACGTACTCTTCGAGCATCCGCAGCTCGCGTTCGATCTCCTGGGCGAACATCTTGCGCACGTACCTGCCGAGGTTGCTGCGCGAGTAGTTGGGCATGTACTTGCGCAGGAACCCGCGCAGATCGAGCTCCACCTCGGCGGCGGTCTGGTACCGGTTGGCGCGGCTGCGCATGAGGCAGCGGTCCGCGATGGCCTCGAGCTCCGCGGGCGTGCCAGGCGCCAGCTCGGACACCGGGCGATACTTGGCGTCGCGCACCTTGATGAGGAGGTCTGGCTCGTTGCTGGCGGTGAACGGCGGCACCCGGGTCAACATCTCGTACAGGCACGAGCCCAGCGAGAACACGTCGGAGCGGTGGTCGAGCTTGCGCCCGAGCGCCTGCTCCGGGCTCATGTACTTGACCTTGCCCTTGATGACCCCGGTCTTGGTGGTGACCTGCGAGAGCGTGGCCTTGGCGATGCCGAAGTCACACAGCTTCACCTCGCCGGCGTAGCTGACGATGATGTTGGAGGGCGAGACGTCGCGGTGGATGATGCGCAGGGGGCGGCCGCGTTGATCCACCGCGCTGTGCGCGGTGTGGAGCCCTCCGGCGATCTCGGCGGCGATGTGCGCGGCGTGCTCGGGCGGCATCGGGCGCTTCTTCTGCCGGCAGCGCTCCAGCACGGTGCGCATGTCCTGCCGTCGACGTACTCCATCGCGATGAAGTACTCCCCGTGGGCGCGCGCGAACTCGTAGACCCGCGCGATCGACGGGTGGCGCAGCACGCTGGCGATCTTGGCTTCATCGACGATCATCTGGATGAAGTCGTCGTCCTCCGCGAGGTGTGCGAGCACACGCTTGACCGCCACCAGGTGGGCGTGGCCGTGGGCGTCGAAGGTCTTGGCGCGATAGATCTCCGCCATCCCGCCGAACGCGATGCGATCGAGCAGGTGGTACCGGCCGAGCTGTTGAGCCCTACGCACGCCTCCGACAGCGTACGCAGTCAGGGCGCGGGCTGCCAGCGGCTTTCTGCGTGAGTTGTGGACGAGTTGCAGGATCTGGAGGTCGGTCGGGGCCCAAAGAAGACGCGCCGCCACCGCGGTAGCCGCTCGCCGCCACCGCGCGCGGCTACCGCTTCGCCGCCCGCCGCTGCGCTCTTGTGAGCACCGGGGCAGCCACCTGGCCCCGGCGAGCCCGGCGCGGAAGGGTCGCGTGCAAACCGGCCGGCCTGGCCTATACTGGCCGACATGAAGCTGCCTGTGTGGACCTTGTCTTTCGCCTTGCTCGCCGTCGCCGGTTGCAAGCGCGCGAATCCAAAAGAGACTCAGATGTCGGGCGAGCCCAGCCGCCCGGCGGTCGCCCAGGTAGCAGAGCCTCCCATCGCCGTGCCCGGCGAGAAGATCGCGGCCCCCGGCGAGAAGATCGCCGCGCCCGGCGAGACCCTGCCGTCTCCAGCCGGCACCGACCCCGCGCCGCTGGCGGCAGCGCCGGCCGCCAAGGACACCTCGTACAACCTCGTCCTGCAGGTGCCCGCCGAGGCAGCGACCGGCAAGGTGACGGTCGCCAACGTGAAGGTGACGCCGGGCAAGGGCTACAAGGTCAACGAGGAGTATCCGACGAAGCTCACGCTGGAGGCCACGGACGGGGTCACCATCGCCAAGCCGGTCATGGCCAAGGCCGACGCGGCGGCGTTCGACAAGCATCAGCTCGCCTTCGACGTCAAGCTCACCCCGACGCGCGCGGGCACCTTCACGGTGCGCGGCAAGCTGTCCTTCGCCGTCTGCACCGACGCCACCTGCGACCCCAAGTCTGACACCGTCGCGATCTCCCTGAACGCCAAGTGAGGAGCTGGCCAGCGCGGCCAGCTCCAGATCCGCCGGATCTTCCCCTGGATCTGGCTCGCTTCTTGATTCTTCGCCGCACGCCGATGTGCCGCGCGGTGTAGGCTCCTTCCATGGCCACCGCTGGCGTCGTGATCATCGGCGACGAGATCCTCAGCGGCAAGTTCGCCGACCAGAACGGCGCCTTTCTCATCGCCGAGCTACGCGCGCTGGGCGTGGAGCTGCGCCGGCTGGATGTCATTCCGGACGATCGGGCAGAGATCTCGGCCACGGTGAAGGCCCACGCCGCTCGCTTCGACCACGTGTTCACCTCCGGGGGCGTGGGGCCCACCCACGACGACGTGACCATCGAGGCGATCGCCGCGGCGTTTGACGTGCCGGTGATCCGCCACCCCGAGCTGGAGCGGCGGGTTCGCGCGTACTGGGGAGCCAAGCTGGAGCCGGCGAACCTTCGCCTGGCGGAGGTGCCGCGAGGCGCCGAGCTGTGGTGGGGCAAGGACACGACCTGGCCGGTTGTGTCCTTCGCCAACGTCGTCATCTTGCCCGGCGTGCCGGAGCTGTTTCGGCGCAAGTTCGTGGAGATCCGCGAGCGCTTCCGCGGCGAGCCGGTGTACGTCGCGCGCCTGTACGTCGACGCCGACGAGGGCCGGCTGGCCCCCGAGCTTGACCGCGTGGTCGCGGCGTTCCCGGCGGTGAAGGTCGGATCGTATCCGCGCGTCGCCGAGCGCGAGTTCCGGGTGCTCTTGACGCTGGAGTGCCAGGCGCTGGCGGCGGTGCAGGAGGCGTACGACGCGCTGGCGTCGGCGCTGGGGGAGCTGGTCGTTCGCCGAGAGCCGCCGCAGACGTAAGCGGCAGGACGCGCACGGCTCGCCCGGGCGCGCGTCGGGCGGCGCCCGGGACGGCGCGTCGGCGCGTCGGGGGGCTCGCTCCCGTGCTGGCGCGCCAGCCCCACTTTCCGGGATCGCGACAGCGCCGGCTTTACGTCGGTGGCGCGGGCTGGTAAGACGCTCCCGCCATGGCCCAAAGCGAACTGGTGCTTGCGAACGGCCGAGTCATCGATCCAGCCGCGGCGCGCACGGGCGGCTCGGTGGACCGCCACGCTGACGTGCGGATCCAGGACGGCAAGATCGTCGAGATCGGCGCCGGGCTGCGCGGCGCGCGCGTGATCGACCTGGGCGGTCTGTGGGTGGTGCCGGGCTTCGTCGATCTGCACGTCCACCTGCGTGAGCCCGGTCAAGAATACAAGGAAGACATCGTCACCGGCACCCGCGCCGCGGCGGCGGGGGGCTTCACCACCGTGTGCTGCATGCCCAACACGCGCCCGGTCAATGATCAGCGCGCGGTGACCGAGCTCATCGTCCGCCGAGGGCGCGAGGCGGGCCTGGTGCGCGTCCATCCGATCGGCGCCATCACCGTGGGGCTCGAGGGCCAGGCTCTGGCCGAGATCGCCGAGATGCGCAGCGCGGGGATCGTGGCCATCTCTGATGATGGTCGGCCGGTGATGAACGCGGGCCTCCTGCGCCGCGCCATGGAGTACGCGCGGACCTTCGGCTTGCCGGTGGTGCAGCACGCGGAGGACCTGGATCTCGCCGAGGGCGGCTCCATGAACGAGGGCGCGGTGGCCACGCGCATCGGCGTGCGCAGCCAGCCGGTGTGCGCGGAGAGCGCCATGGTGGCGCGCGATCTGGAGATCTGCGGGTACACCGGCGCGCACTACCACGTGGCGCACGCCTCTGCGGCGCGCACGGCGCACCTGGTGCGTGACGCCAAGCGGCGCGGCTTGCCGGTGACCGCCGAGGTGACGCCGCACCACCTGGTGCTCACCGACGAGTCCTGCTCGCACTACGACACCAACACCAAGGTCATGCCGCCGCTGCGGACGCGCGCTGATTGTGAGGCGCTCCTGGAGGCGCTGATCGACGGCACCATCGACTGCGTGGCGACCGACCACGCGCCGCACTCACCGGTGGAGAAGCACGTGGAGTTCGAGTGCGCGGCGCCGGGGATGCTGGGGCTCGAGACCGCGCTGCCGATCTTGCTGGAGCTCGCCCGCGACAGCGGCGGCAAGCTGTCCATCCCCCGGCTCATCGAGGTGTTCACCGACGGGCCGGCGCGCGTGTTCGGCCTGCCGAGCGGCACCCTGGCGCCCGGCGTCGTCGCCGACCTCACGGTGATCGATCCGGACCGGGTGAACCAGGTCTCCACCGAGGGCCTGTCGTCGCGCTCCAAGAACACGCCGTTTCTGGGCCGCACCTTCCGCGGTCGCGCCGTGCTCACCATGGTGGGCGGCAGGACGGTCCACGATCTTGATGGGAGGCTGGCATGAACCCGACGGACGAGTCAGCGGCGCTGGTGCTCGAGAACGGCGAGATCTTCTTGGGGCGCGGCTTTGGCGCGCGCACCGAGCTGATGGGCGAGGTGGTGTTCAACACCTCGATCACCGGCTACCAGGAGATCGTCTCCGATCCATCCTACGCCGGGCAGATCGTGGTGATGACCGCCACCCAGATCGGCAACGTCGGCGCCAACGCCCAGGACACCGAGGCGCGCCAGGTGGTGTGCGCCGGCCTGGCGGTGCGCGAGTGCTCGCCGCAGGTGTCGAGCTGGCGTTCGGAGCGCACGTTGAGCGACTGGCTCGATGGCAGCGGGGTCCCCGGCATCGAGGAGATCGATACCCGCGCGCTGACCACGATGCTGCGCGAAGAGGGCGCGATGCGCGGCGCGATCACCCCGCACGTCGACGATCTGCCGGGAGTGCTGGCGCGGGTCTTGGCCTGGCCCAAGATGGACGGGCTGGATCTGGTGCCGCGCGTGACCTGCGCCGCCAGCTACACCTGGGACGCGCCCACCTGGCGGGCCGCGGACGACCAGCGCGCGCCGCAGGTGCCGGTCTGCGACCGACACGTCGTGGCGTACGACTTTGGCATCAAGGAGAACATCCTGCGGCAGCTTCGCGACGTGGGCTGTCGCGCGACGGTGGTGCCGGCGCGCACGCCCGCCGCCGAGGTCCTGGACATGGCGCCAGACGGCGTGTTCCTGTCCAACGGGCCTGGCGATCCGGCGGCGGTGACCTACGCCATCGCCACGGTGCGCGAGCTCTTGTCCTCGACGCTGCCGGTGTTTGGCATCTGCCTGGGCCATCAGATCCTGGCGCTCGCGCTGGGCGCGCGGACGTTCAAGCTGCCCTTTGGCCACCACGGCGGCAACCACCCGGTGAAGGAGCTGGCCACCGGCAAGGTCGAGATCACGGCGCAGAACCACGGCTTCGCGGTGGATCCAGCCAGCCTCCCCGAGGGCGTCTCGGTCAGCCACACCAACCTGTTTGATGGCTCGGTGGCCGGGATCATGGTCGCGGGGCGCCCGGTCTTCGGCGTGCAGTATCACCCGGAGGCCTCGCCTGGGCCGCACGACTCGTCGTACCTGTTCGCGCGCTTCCGGGCGGCGCTGGACGCGCACGCTGCCGAGCGGGCGAGCCGGTGATCCAGCCGGTGATCCAGCCGCCGGCCGCAGAGACCGCGGAGCGGGCCGCTCGTCCGCCGGTGCAAGCGCGGCTCGAGCGAGTGCTCGACGGGCTCATCGCCCAGCACGCCGCCGATCCGACGCGGGCCGCCGCGGCGCGGCAGCAGTACGAGGCGCGCCGCGGCAAGGTGCATCAGGATGACGAGCTGTGGGAGGCGTGGAGCGCCGCGTTCGTCGAGTGGCTGGTGGTCGAGCGCGTGGACGAGGACGGCGTGGTGCCGATCATGCGCTCGCTGCAGGAGCTGGGACGTCAGGGCGTCGCCGCGGACGAGCCTGGCGCGGCGCCGGAGAGCAGCGCCTCGGCGCGCGGGCTGCGCGCCGAGGACCACGCGCTGGCGACCGCGCTGCTGACCTCCCACCGCAGCCTGTTCGAGATTCGCCAGATGGACCGTGGACGGGTCGAGCTGCTCGATCTGCTGGGGGGCGGGGAGTTCTCCGTGGTGGAGCCGCGCGCGCTGGTCGGGGTGGAGGTGGGCGACGTCGCCGAGCTGCGACTGTGCGGGATCGAGGACGAGGTCTACTTCGGGCGCACGTTCATCTATCACCCGCGGTCGGCGCGCGGGGTCATCGTCGAGCAGGCCAGCGCGATGCTGGGCCGCGGCTCGAGCCGCCGCGACGTGATCGATCGGATGGCCAGCTCCCGGGTGACGCTGTCCCGCTACCGCCATGTGCCGGCGGCCCGGGTGTACGAGCGCATGGGCTAAGTCTCGGCGACTGCCCAGCGAGCCGCGGACGCGGTCACTCCATGCCGCGGCGGCGCAGGTCGTCTTCGTCGAGGCCCTCGAGGTGCCCCAGCTCGTGCAGCACGGTGTCGCGGATCTCCCGAGACAGCTCCAGCCGCGATCGCACCGCGCGCGCCAGGTTCTTGCGATACAGCACGATGGAGGGCGTGGCCGCGCGGATCGCGTCTGGCGCCGTCGCGCCGTCGGCGCTCGGCTCCAGCGGGCCGCGGTACAGGCCCAGGATGGTGGGCGGGAACGGCGGAGACACCGAGCGCAGGTCCTCCTGGCTTGGCAGATCCTCCACCTCGAAGCGCGCGGCGCGGGCGGCGGCCTGCCGGGGCGGCGGCAAGGTGGCCAGCACCTGTTCGATCTCGCGTCGCAGGTCCTGGACCGACAGCGGCACCTCGAGCGCGAACTCGTCCGGCGCCAGCTCGACCGCGCGCCGAAGGTGCAGGCCCGCGTCGACCTCGCCCAGCCAGTCGAGCGTCAGCCCGAGCATGTGGTGGGCGAAGGCGTCGTCGGGGCGCTGCTCCAGCACGGCGGCGAAATCGGCCTTGGCCTCCTCGAACTGGCCCAGGTTGAAGCGCGCCACGCCGCGCTCGTGCAGCGCCTCCGCGCGCGACGGGGACTGCCGGAGGGCCACCTCCAGCCGCGTCAGCGCTTCGTCGCTGTGGCCCAGGTCGCTGAGCGCCTGCGCCTCCAGGAGCGCCAGATCTGCGATCATCTCCGGGTTGCGGCGCCGGCGAGCGATGGCGCGCGCGCTGCCGCGCTCCGCCAGCGACAGGCCCAGGCGCAGCGTGTCGTGGCTGCGCTCGAGCTCGTTGATATAGAAGTGGGCGGCGCCGCGCAGCGTTTCCGGATCGTCGGGATCGAGGCTGAGCGCCAGGCCAAACGCGAGCTGCGCGTCGCCCCAGCGGTCCATCATGGCGAGCGCTGCGCCGCGCAGGTGGTGCGCCTCCACCGACTGCGGCGCGAGGTCCGCGGCGCGATCTGCGCAGGTCCAGGCGGCGGCGGCCTGGCCGGCGTCGAGCTGCGCGTTGGCGGCCTCGATGAGGCGGGTCAGCGTGGTGTCCAGATCAGCCGGCGGCTCCACGTCGGCGGCCAGCGCAGGGCACTCCACCACCGGCATCTCCTGGTGAGGCGGCAACAGGTCGCCTGCGGGCGCCGCCGGGCCCGACGCGACCTTGGCCGCGGGCTCGGCCGCGGTCATCGGCGCCGCGCTCGCCACGGGCTTGGCGCCGCTGGTGGCGAACCGGGAGGGCGCGCCGTCGTCGCAACCTGCCGGCGCGGTCGCACAGAGGGCCAGCGCCATGACGAGCCCTCGCCGAAACGTTGCCGGGCTGGCAGCCCTCGCGTGCCCAAAGGCAGACGGTGAGGTGGACCGTGACGCGGACGGAGACACGGGCGCATGATACCGCTTCCGCCCGAAATCGCGAATGCAAGTCTTGGTGTGCCGGCAAGGGCGGAAGTAAAGTGGGCGTCATGCCCGATATGCCGGACCTCGCCTCGGGCCAACGCGAGGACGCGCGCCAGCTCGCGGCCGCCCTGGCGCGCGAGCAGAAGAAAGTTGCGCTGGTGCAAGAGGTCAGCCGCGCGCTGTCCACGGTGCATGAGCTCACGCCGCTGCTCGCGCTCATCATGGAGAAGGTCACCGAGCTGATGGAGGCCGAGCGCTCCACGCTGTACCTGCTGTCCGACGACGGGCGCGAGCTGTGGTCCAAGGTGACGCAGGGCGGGGAGGTGGTGGAGATCCGCCTGGCGGTGGGGCAGGGCATCGCCGGCTGGGTGGCAGAGACCCGGCAGGTGGTGAACCTGCCGGATGCGTATGCCGATCCGCGCTTCTCGCCGAAGGTGGATCTCAAGTCCGGGTATCGCACGCGCTCGATCTTGTGCGTGCCCATGCGCTCCGGCGTGGGCGGCTTGTTTGGCGTGCTGCAGGTGCTCAACAAGCGCGACGGCGACTTCACCGCGGCCGATGAGGACCTGCTGTCGGCGCTGTCGAGCCAGGCCGCCATCGCCATCGAGAACGCCAAGCTCTATCACTCGCTGGTGGCGCAGAACGCCGAGCTGACGGTGGCGCGCCGCGAGCTGGAGCAGCGCACGCGAGAGCTCAACGCGCTCTACGAGGTGGAGAAGGAGATCTCGGCGGCGCTGGATCTCGATGACCTGCTGGACCGCATCCTGGCCCAGGCCATCTCGGTGCTCGGCGGCGGCGGCGGCTCCATCGCGCTCCTGGAACCAAGCGGCGATATCCGCTTCTGCACGGTGCGCGGCCCAGGGGCCGAGGGGCTCCGCCAGCGCGTGCTGCCGCGCGGCACCGGCCTGCTGGGGTGGTGCATGACTCACCGCGCGCCCGTGCTCTCGCACGACCCGGGCAACGATCCGCGGCACGCGGTGGAGATCGCCGCGGAGGTCGGGGTCACCCCGTCGGTGCTGATGGCAGCGCCCCTGGTCTACGGCGAAGAGGTGGTGGGCGGCATCGAGCTTCTGGAGCAGCGACGGATGTCGCGCGACGGAGACGGTGGATGGGGCGACGATGACCTCCGGTTGCTCGTGCTCATCGCCGCGCAGGTGGCCAAGGCGCTGGCCCAGGCCCGCACTCGCAGCGAGCAGTCCAACCGAGATCGGCTGGCGTCCATCGGTCGCATGCTGGCCGGCGTGCTGCATGACGTGAAGACCCCGATGACCATCATCTCGGGGTACGCCCAGCTCATGGCGGCCTGCGATGACGCCGAGCAACGCCAAGCCTACGTCGAACACATCCTGCGCCAGTTTGACCTGATGAGCGGCATGACCAAAGAGGTGCTGGCGTTCTCTCGCGGGGACGTGGACCTGGTCGTGCGCAAGGTCTACATGCACCGGTTCTTCGCGGAGCTGCGCACCCAGCTCGAGGCGGCGGTGGCGGGCCGCGGCTGCGCCATCATCACCGAGTGCGGCTACGACGGGGTCGCGTTCTTCGATGAGCAGAAGCTCTTGCGCGTGCTGCACAACCTGGTGCGCAACGCGGTGGAGGCCATGCCCGGAGGCGGGCAGGTCAAGGTGGCGCTGAGTCGCCAGGGGCCAGAGCTCTTGTGGGAGATCTCGGACAACGGCCCGGGGATCCCGGCCGAGCTGGCGGACCGGCTCTTCACCTTGTTCGCCACCGGCAAGAAGGGCGGCACCGGTCTTGGGCTGGCCATCGTCAAGAAGATCGTCGAGGACCACGGAGGGCGCATCTCGTATCGCACCGGCCCCACGGGCACGACGTTCACGGTGGGCCTGCCGGCGATCCGCGACGCCGAGCAGTGATGCTGACGCTGCGCGAGGTCTGCAAGAGCTTCGGTCGGCGCCAGGTGCTGCGCGAGGTGTCGCTGCAGGTCCATCGCGGCGAGGTGGTGGGGCTGGTGGGGCCCAACGGGGCCGGCAAGACGACGCTCCTGCGCATCGCGGTGGGGCTGCTCGACGCAGATCGCGGCGCGGCCTCCATCGCCGGGCTGGCGCTGGCGCGCGCCCGCGTGGCGGCGCAGGGGCTGGTGGGGTATCTGCCGGAGCAGGTGCCGTGTCCAAGAGAGCTGACGGTGGAGAGCTACCTGCTGCACCGCGCCGGGATCAAGGGCCTGGGGGCCCGGCGGCAGGGCGCCGTGCAGCGCGCGCTGGCGCTCGCCGAGCTGGCAGAGGTCCGGCGTCAGGTGATCGGTACGCTGTCCAAAGGGTTCCGGCAGCGCGTGGGGCTGGCCGACGCGGTGCTGGCAGATCCGCCGCTCCTGGTCCTCGATGAGCCGAGCTCCGGACTCGATCCGATGGCGGCGCGGCGCCTGCGCGATCGGCTGCGCGAGGCGGCCGGTGAGCGGGCGGTGCTGCTGTCGAGCCACGCGCTGGGCGAGCTGGAGGCGATGGCGGATCGGGTGGCGGTGATGTTCGACGGACAGGTGGTGGCCGAGGGGACCCCCGCGGCGCTGTGCCAGGCGCAAGGGCGGCGCTCGCTCGACGAGGCCGTGCTGGCCGTGCTCGAGCAGGCCGCGGGCGAGCGCGCCGAGACCGAGGGGGCAAGGTGAGCGCGGACGAGCGAGCCGAGGTGGCCGAGGCTGGGGCCGCGCGCTCGCTGGCGCGCGCGGTCTCCCGCGTCGCGTGGGTGGCTCGCACCGAGCTCCACACGCTGCTGCGCAGCCCGGTCATCTACGTCATCGGCGCGCTCTTTCTCATCGTGCAAGGCACGTCGTTCTCGGCCCTGATCGCGGCGATGTCCGATCCCGCGCGCCCGGCGCCGCTTGGCGCGGTGCTCGAGGCGCAGCTTGGCGGCACGGTCCTTGGGTGGGCGCTCTTGCTCATGGTGCTGGCGCTCCTGGGCATGCGCGTGATCGCCGAGCCGATGCGCTCTGGCGAGTGGGAGTCGCTGCTCTCGTGCGGCGTGTCCGAGCGCGCCGCGGTGCTGGGCAAGTACGTGGCGTCCACGCTGCTGCTCGCGCTCTTGTGGCTGCCCACCACGAGCTATCTGCTGGTGATCTCCAGGTACCAGAGCGGCGGCGGCGGCTGGGACGGGCCGTCCCTGGTGTCGGGGTACCTGGGCGTGCTGGCGCTGGGCGCCGCGCTCTTGAGCCTGGCCTTCGCCGCCAGCGCCGTCACCTCCTCTTCGCTGGTGGCGGCGGCGCTCGGCTACCTGGCTGGGCTCGTGCTGCTGCTCGCTGGCGAGGTCGCCACGATCGCGCCCGAGCTGACGCAGGACTCCCCGCGCCTGGCGGCGATCTCCGCCGCGCTGTCGCTGCGCCTGCACGCCGCGGCGCTGGCGCGCGGCGAGGTGACGGCCGGCGCGCTGGCGCTGTGGCTGAGCGTGACCGCGGTCGGGCTGTCTGCGGCGGTGACGCTGACCACGCGCGGGCGTCGTCGAAAGGCAGAGGTGTCGACCCGCGCGCTGGCCACCGGGCTCCTTGCGCTCGGGGGCGCGCTGGCGCTCGCGCTGGCGGCGCGCGGCGCGCTCGCCTGGGACGTCTCGGCGCGGCGCCGCAACACGCTGGCGGACGCCACCTTGGCGGTGCTGGCCGAGGCGACGGCGCCGGTCGAGATCGTCATCGTGGAGCCGACGCTCGGCGCGCTGCGCCCGCTGTTCTCGCACGCCGAGCCGGTGCTGGCGCGGATGCGGCGGCGGCAACCCCTGCTGTCCGTGTCCTCGCTCGATCCGGCGGCCCTGCCAGGCGGGCTGGCGGCGGTGGCGCAGCAAGCCGGCGTGGCGGCGCAAGACCTCGCCGGCTCAGGCGCGATCATCGTTCGGGTGGGCGCGCGTCAGCGCGTGATCGACTTCTTCGAGATCTCCGAGCTGGCCGAGAGCGAAGCGGGGCCCGCGGTGCTCCGCTGGTCGGTGGAGCGCGCCGTGGCCGGCCGCCTGGCGGAGCTGCTGCGCCCGGCGCCGGTCACCGTGTGCCACAGCGAGGGCCACGGCGAGCTGCCGCTGGCGGTCGCCGCTGGCGAGGCGAGCGCGTCGGCGAGCGCTTCGGCGTCGGCGCCGCCGCAGCTAGACCTGGCCGCGCTGCGCGCCAGGGCCCACGACGACGGCGTGCGGTTCCTGCCGCTGCCGGACGGCGCGGTGCCCTCGGCCTGTCACGTGGTGCTGGTGGCCGCGCCGGGCAGGCCGCTGCCGCCCGCGCAGGCGCTGGAGCTGGCGCAGTTCGTGGAACGCGGCGGGGGGCTCGTCGTGGGGCTCGCGAGCCGCGCGCTGGATCCGGCGGGCCAGCCGCTCGCCACCGGCCTCGAGCCTCCTGCTCGCCGCCGCGGGCCTTGGCGCGCCGCCGGCGGTGGCGATGGATCCCGACGCGGCGCTCGGGGCCGGGGCGCTGCGCGTGCTGCAAGGCTACGCGGCGCATGAGTTGAACCGCGGGTTCTCCAGGGTGCGCGCGACGGTGTGGTGGACGCCGCGCGCGCTGGAGGTCACCGCGCCAGCGCAGGCGCTGATCTCCGCCAGCGCGACGAGCTGGGGCGAGACCGATCTGGCGGGCGCGGCGCCCGCCCGTGACGACCGAGATCTGCCGGGACCGGTGGTGCTGGCCGCCGCGCTCGATCGCGCGGACCGCGGGCGCGTCGTCGTCGTGGGCTCCATGGAGTCCGCGGCCAGCGCGGTGCTGGCCGGCGGCGGCTCGGCGCTGGATCTGTGGCTCGTGCGCGCGCTGCGCTGGGCGGCGCGACGGCCGCTGCCAGCGGTCCCGGTGCCGGAGGTGACTCCGGATCAGGTCCGGTTGACGATGACGCGCGGCGAGCGGCGCGCGATCACGCTCTTGTGCGCCGCGGTGCTGCCTGGCCTGTGGCTCGGCGTGGGCCTTGGGCTGGGCGCGTGGCGCCGGAGGCGGCGTTGACGGCGTCGCTGCGGGGCCTGCTCGTTTGCACCGCGCTGCTCTTGGCGCTGGCGCTGGCGTGGGTGCTGGGCGACGCCGCCCCGCTGCCGTCGCCGCGGCTCTGGTCGATCGATCCTTCGGCGATCTCGGAGCTGCGCTGGGTTGGCCCCGGCGACCAGGACGTGGTGGTACGCCAGCGCGACGGAGCCTGGTGGGTGGAGGGGCAAGGGGGCGGCCTGGTGCGGGCCGGGCGCATCGAAGATCTGCTCGGCGCTCTGGCGGCGGCGCGCTGGCATCGCCGCGCGCAGGAGCGGCTCGCGGGGGTCATTGATCGCCGGGTCATCATCGGCGGCGTGGAGGTGGGCGTTGGCCAGCCGCTTGGCGAGCAGCGCTGGCTGGTCATCCGGGGGCACGCGCTCCTGGTGGATGGCTGGCTCGTGCGGCTGCTCGAGGCCGAGGACCTGCGCGAGCAGGCGCCGTTCCCGGCGGCCCGGCGCGCGCCGGTGGTGGAGATCCATGGCGGGGCGGCGCCGTGGCGCGCGGCCGAGCTGGTGCTGCAGGGCGCTCGCCGGGTGAGCCCGAGCCCTGGCAGGCTGGAGCCGGCGCGCGCCGAGGCGGTGCGCAGCGCGCTGGCGGCGCTGTCGCTGACCTTCGTGCCCGCGGCACCTGCGGCGCCGTCGCCTGCTGCTGCGGCGCCCGCGACGGAGCCCTGGTCCGTGCGCGTGGCCGGGGGCGCGGATGGGGACGCCACGCTGCAGGCGACGGGGGCATGCCCCGGGAGGTCCGCCGCCACCGCGGTCAGCTCGTCGCGGCTCGGCGCCGGGTGCGTGGAGGACGCGGCGCTGGCGACGCTGGCAGCGGCGGTGGACGCCGCGGCCGCGCCCGACGCGCTCGATCCGCGCCCTGCTGGGGCCGAGGCGTCGGAGCTGCAGTCGGTGCAGTGGGTTGCGCTCGGGGCGTCCGTCGGCTCATCCGTCGGCGCACCGTCCGGGTCATCCGTCGGCGCACCGTCCGGCTCGTCCGTCGACGCACCGTCCGGCTCGTCCGTCGACGCATCGTCCGGCTCGTCCGTCGACGCGCGCCCCGGCCTGCTGCTGGAGCGCACCGGCGGCTCGTGGCGCGGTCAGCAGACCGGCGCTGCGGGGCCGGTCGCGTTCGCGGTGGATCCGTCTGCCGTCGAGCGCGTGGTGGGCGCGCTGACGACCCGCTGGCAGCACGCGCCCGGAGGGCCGCTGCGTGCGCGCGCCGAGATCACGGTGCGGCACCGCGACGGATCTCAGGAGCGCTTGCTGTGGGGCAGCTCGCCGCAGCAGGGCTCGTGGATCCAGCGAGCCGGCGAGTCGTCCTCCCTGGTGACGCGCGACGGAGCCGACCTCTCCCCGCAGGCCGTGGCCATCGCGGTGGCAGATCCCACGCTCTGGCAGCTCGAGCTGTCCGAGATCCTGTCGCTGTCGCTGGACGGCGCGGTGGTGCAACGCGGCGCGGTGCTGGGCGAGTGGCTCGACGCGCGCGGCGCGGCGCTGCCTACGCCGGTGGCAGCGGAGGTGGAGCGCTTCTTGTCCGAACTGGCGACCCTGCGCGCGAGCTCGCGGCGTCCTGGTGTGCGCGCTGCGCATCGGGGCCATCGCGTCCGGCTCACCTTGGCCGCCGCGCCAACGCAGACCACCAGCGCGCCCTCGGTGCGCACGCTGGAGCTGGTGACCGAGCGCCGACGCTGCCTTGGCCGCGTGAGCGGCGCGCTGCCTTCCCCGTCGTCTCCTCCATCGCAGCCCCCGTCGTCGCCGCAGTCGTCGCCATCGCCGCAGTCGTCCCCGCAGGACAGCAGCGGCGACACCTCGCTCCATGAAGCGGAGCTGCCGCCTGCGTTATGCAGCGGAGCTAGCGCGCTGGCGAGCGCGCTGGCGAACGCGCCTCGATGAGAGCGGCGCCAAGCGCGAGGTCAGGCTAGCCGGATCCAGCGCGCCTTGGCCGCCTCGAGCTTCTTGCCGAAGTCGGACGGGAAGCACTTCTGCACATAGGCCAAGGACTGCTGGATCAGCTCCTCGTCGACGGCTTCTGGCACTTGCATGTTGCCATCTACCGCATCGGGGCGAATGCCCAGGCGCACGACTTCGGTGAGTCGGAGCACATGCAGGCGATTCATGAACAGCGCGTGGGCGATACCGAGGAAGAGCTCCTCGTGAACAGGATCCAGGGCGGTCATACGAGACCCTGTGGTATCACAGCCGGGCGGGATCTTGCGACGAAGAAAGCGCGCAGCCTTGCGAGGATCCAGCTCCTCGACGAGCAGCTACGGCTCGTCGTCAGGGCCTGACGCCCCGGCGGCCGTCGCCCCGGCCGTCGACTTGGCCGTCGCCCCGGTGGCCGCGGCCCCGGCCGCGCCGCTGCCTGTCGCCGCCGGCCGCAACCTGCGCAAGCGCTCGCCCAGCTCCGCTCGAAGCCCGAGTCCGCCGGCTCGAAGAAGCGCTGCCCGCGCAGCGCGTCCGGGAGATAGTCCTCGGCCACGTAGGCCCCCGCGAAGTCGTGCGGGTACTTGTAGCCCTCGCCGTGGCCCATCTGGCGGCCGAGCGCGGTCGCCGCGTTGCGTAGCTTGGCCGGCACCGGCAGCGCGCCGTGCTCCATCACCGCCTTGCGGGCGGCCGCATAGGTGGTGAGGGCGCGATTGGACTTGGGGGCCAGCGCCAGATACACCGCAGCCTGCGTCAGCACCAGCGCGCCCTCTGGCAGCCCCACCAGCTCGAACGCCGACAGCGCCGAGACTGCTACCCCCAGCGCCGCAGGGTCGGCGTTGCCCACGTCCTCCGAGGCGAAGATGACCATCCGCCGCAGCAAGAACCGCGGATCCTCGCCGGCCTCCAGCATCCGGGTCATCCAGTACACCGCGGCGTCCGGATCGGTGCCGCGCAGGCTCTTGATGAAGGCGCTGATCACCGCGTAGTGCTCATCGCCCACCTTGTCGTAGAGCAAGGTCTTGCCCTGGATCGCCTCGAGCACGTGGCTCTCGCCGAGGACCGCCTCGCCGTCGCCCGCCGCGGCGCGCGCCAGCTCCACCGCCACCTCGAGGAGCGTCAGCAGGCGGCGGCCGTCGCCTTCGGCCGCCGCGACCAGGCGATCGAGCAGGCCCGGCAGCTCGGGCGTCGGCGCGAGGGGACGCTGGCCCAGGCCTCGCTCCGGGTCGCGCAGCGCGGCCTCGGCGAGCTGGCGCAGCGACGACTCGGTCAGCGCGGACAGCCGCAGCACGCGGCACCGCGACAGCAGCGCCGCCACCACGCCAAAGCTCGGGTTCTCCGTGGTGGCGCCGATGAGCGTGATCGTGCCGCGCTCCACGTGCGGTAGCAGCGAGTCTTGCTGGGCCCGGGAGAACCGGTGGATCTCGTCGATGAACAGGAGCGTGCGCGTGCCGCGCTCGTCGCGCTTGTGGCCGGCGGTCGCGACCACCTCGCGGACCTCCTTGACCCCGCTGTCGACCGCCGAGAGCACCACCACCTCCGCGCGCACCGCCTGGCCGATCAACCGGGCCAGCGTGGTCTTGCCGCATCCGGGGGGGCCCCAGAGGATCAGGGACGGGACGTGCCGTCCTGGTCCCAGGCTGCCGAGGATCTTGCCGGGGCCAAGGAGCTGGTCTTGTCCCACCACCTCCTCGAGCGAGCGCGGCCGCATGCGCTCGGCCAAGGGCTGGTTGGTGCGGCGGTGCTGCGCCGAGTGCGAGAAGAGATCCATGGCCGCTCCCCACATACCAAACGCGCCCGCGGTGGAGAATGACCAAGGGCGTCCGCCGGAAAAAGAGACTAGGACGCGCCGTTGTCGATGACGCCTCCACCCGGAGGCCTCTTTGTGACCAGCCGGAAGACTCCCCCGCAACTGGAGCCCACGCTCCTGCGTCTCGCTTGCCACAAAGGCGGGGCGGCTACCAGGTTCCAGCGAGTTAGCCGAATGCACATACTGGCATCCCCTTTGCTTATCTCAGCGGCATGGCGCTCTTGGACCTGGTGTTTCGCTATCGCACCCTGCTTGGGAAGTGCGAGTTGGCCATCGGGCTGTCCTTTGATGAGATCGACGAGATGTGTGGTCTCGAGGCGATCTTCTCTCCCGACGAGCGCGGTCGCCGGCAGCGGCGGCGCTATCGCCGGTCGCCGGTCGCCATGTCGGCGCTGCTTCGCGGCGAAGAGTTCAATGATCACGTGAAGGTGACCCAGCTTGGCGCAGGCGGCCTCGAGTGCCGCGGCGCGCCCTATGTGGAAGAGGGCACGCGGGTCGAGATCGTCTTCGATATCGGCGCGCACTCGTATCGTTTCAGCGCTCGCGCCGTGTCGCTGCGAGATGACGGCGCTGACTACCGGGTGGGCTTTGTTTTCGAGGGCATCCCGGTGCTGGTGCAGGGCGTCGCGCCGGGGCTGCGCAGCTCGGTGCTGTCGTCGAACAAGCTCATGGCCTCCATCTACCAGCAGCTCTCTGCCGCCGCGTAGCCGGCCGTTGCGAAGCCGCTGTGCGAAGCCGCTGCGCGAAGCCGCTGCGCGCAGCCGCTGTGCGAAGCCCAGGTGGCGGCTGCTGTGGCCAGCGACACCTTTCGCTGGCACCTGCAGGAGCCACTGCCGCTACCTGGGCGCGCCGCTCGCTTGTGCAGCGTGAGCGCAAGCGGGCACTCGGGCGGTACAGCAGGCTGAGCTGCAGCGGCGTGTTCGTCAGCCGTTGAAGGTGCGGCGGAATAGCTCCACCGCGCGCGGCGGCAGCGTGTCGCCGCGCCAGGCCAGCGCGCGCGACAGCGCCAGGCCCTTGTCGGCGGGGTTCAAGTGCGGCGGATCGGACAGCAGTCGGCGGCCGACGTGTGCCGTCTTGTCAAGGATACGCATGCCGCCGTGCCACATGAGCGCGAGCTCCACCGCCAGATCGGCGCCCACCGAGTTCACCAGCGGACGGGCGCGCTCGAACAGCGCGCGGGTGCGCGCGACCTCGTAGCGCACCAGCGCCCCGACCTCCGCGCTGTCGCTGCGCGCGGCGATGTCGGCCTCGCTGACCCCGAAATGGACCAGATCCTCGCCGGGCAAGTAGATGCGACCTCGCTGGTAGTCCGCGTGGACATCCTGGAGCAGGCGCGCGAACGCAAGGCCCGTGGAGAGATCATTGGCGAAGGCGTGCAGGCGCGGCGTGCGGTATCCGCCGATGTAGAGGAGCAGGTGGCCCACCGGCTCGGCGGCCTGCGCGGTGTAGTTGCGCAGATCGTTCCAGGTGGTGAAGCGGTGGACGTCGAGATCGGTGCGAAAGCCGGAGATGAGCGCGCGAAACTCGGTGATGGGCAGCGCGAACTTGTCCACGGTGTCGGCGAGCGCCACGAACACCGGGTGCTCGACCTTGCCGCGGTACGCATCAAGGAGCTGCTCTTCCCAGCGATCCAGCTCGCGGGCGCGGCGACCCTCATACGTGGGCTCATCCGCGATGTCATCTGCCACCCGCGCGAACGCGAACATCGCCCAGATGTGCTTGCGGAGCTTGGAGCGCGCGAAGAACGACGCCACCGGGTAGTTGTGGTGGCGCGCGCGGCACAGCGCCTCACAGTAGCGGTAGCAGGGCTCGAGCTCGAGAGTCGGGGGTAGCGGGACCTCGACAGCGGGTGTGCGCAGTGCGCCGATACGTTGGATCATGGTCGACCTCCGAGCCTCGTGCGCCGCAGCATAGCAGGGGGATCCTCGGTCGCGGGACGGCGTGCAGACTCCGCGGTGGATTCTGGGGGCTTGCTCGGGCCGTCGCCGGCATCTGGCGGCGGCATGGCGGCGTCTCGCGGCGCCATGGCCGGCGCGGCCTGGCCGACGGCTCACCGCTCGAGCGCGGAGGCCTGCAGGCGATGCAAGATCTGTCGCGCGCACTCGATGCGAACATCGCCGCTGTCGGCGAGCTCGGCGGCCACCCGGTCGAGCAGCTCGCCCGAGGCGCCCGCGGCGCGGGCCAGCACCCGGGCGTGCAGCGACATGTGGCCGCGCTGGATGCCCTCGGTGGCCAGCGCGCGCAGCGCCGCCAGGTTGGTGGCGAGGCCGGCGGAGGCGACCACCGCCGCCAGATCATTCGCCGAGGTCGCGCCGCAGATGGCCAGGCCCAGCCGCGCGCCGGGGTGAACGTGGAGCGCGCCGCCCACGGTGCCCACCGCCAGCGGCATGGTCAGCTCGCCGACCAGCTCGGCGGCGTCGCCCTCGCCGCGCAGGCGCCAGGTCGCCAGCGGCCGGTACACCCCGCTTCTGGCCGCGAAGGCGTGCGCCCCGGCCTCGACCGCGCGGAAGTCCTGCCCGGTGGCCAGGAGCACCGCGTCGACGCCGTTCATGATGCCCTTGTTGTGCGTGGTGGCGCGGTACGGATCCAGCTCCGCGAACCGCGACGCGCTGGCCACCGCCTCGGCGACCTCGGCGCCGCGCGTGCTGGCCGAGCGCGCGCCGTCGTTCGCGGACCCTTGCTCTGCCAAGCTCGCGGCCGCGACCCTGCAGCGCACCGTGACCGTGCGCTCGTCGGTGAGGTTCGAGAGGATGCGCAGCCCCGGGCGGCCCTGGCAAAGCTCGGCGAGCGGCCACGCCATCTCTTCGCACAGCGTGTTGATGAGGTTCGCGCCCATCGCGTCCCGGCAGTCGACGTGCAGGTGGACCACCACCACGCCGCCGTCGGGGCCTGGCGGGCGCGCCAGGATGCGCGCGGTCAGGTCCACCGGGCCGCCGCCGCGCTCCACCAGCCGGCGCATCGAGCTGCGCGCGCGCGTCAGCAGCTCCTGCCGGTGCTCCGCCAGCGCGGCGACCGCGCGGTCGACATCCGCCACCTCGACGAGCTGCACCTGGCCGAGCATCACCGGCGCGCTGGCCGTGCTGACAAAGCCGCCGCTGTCGCGGATCATGCGGGCGGCGTAGGAAGACGCCGCCACCACCGAGGGCTCCTCCACCACCATCGGCACCAGCCGGTCGACGCCGTCGATCTGGAAGTTGACCGCCACCGCGAAGGGCAGGGCGTAGGTGCCGATGACGTTCTCGATCATCCCGTCGGCCACCTCGAGCGGCAGCGCGCCGTCATCGATGGCGGCGAACGCCTCCTGGGGCAGGCCGGAGCAGGCGGCCGCGGCGGCGCGCCGCTGGGCGATGGATTTTCGGTAGAACCCTGGGATGCGCGACGACACGGTGCCTGGCTGTTCTACACAGGTGGCAGGCCCAAGTCCACGCCGCGCGGATCGATGGAGAGCGGGAGCACGTGACACCCAGCTTGGATGAGCGCCGCGGCCACCTCGTTACGCGAGGCCTCGGCTGGCACGGCGGCGACGGCCAGGTCACCGCCGCCAGCGCCGGTGGTCTTGACCTGGACGCCCAGGTGGGACACCGCCGCCCGTGCGGCGCGGACCGCGCCGGTCTCCAGGTCGTGACCGGCGGCCAGACCAAGCGCGGCGATAGCCTGCCCACCGGCGGCGACCGCCGCCAAGATCGCCGGGCCGTCGTCGCGCGTCAGCGCGTCGGCGAGCGCCGCCGCGGCCTCGGCGATGGCGCGCAAGGCGGGGCGGGCGGCGGCGCCGCACCGCTCGACCTGCGCGACCATGGACACGGTGTCGGCGGACTGACCGGTGAAAAACGGCAGCCAGGTCACTGCGGCGGAGATGCGCAGCGGGGAGATCTCGGCGCGACCGCCCTGCAGGCGGAAGCGCAGCGCACCGCCATAGCAGGAGGCGGCGATGTCGGCGCCGCTGCCGCGGGTGCCGCGTCGGCCCTGCGCGTCGCCGTGCGCCGCCGCCGCCAGCTCGAAGATCTCCTGCACGCTGGCGCGGACCTCTCCCACCGCCAGCGCGGTGGCGGTGGCCGCCACCGTCGCGGCGGCTGACGAGCCAAGCCCCAGCTTCTGGCCGCCGCTGGTGAACGCGGAGGTGTCGACCGCGAGCGCGCGCGCCGCGCGGGCGCTCGCGTGGTCGGGCCCCAGCCGCGCCTCGAGCTGCGCCGCGACCGCGTCGAGAAACGGCGAGGCGGGGCGGGGCGCCTGCGGCGCTCGCGGCCAGTGCGCGCGCGCGCGCCGGTCCATCGCCACCACCACCGCCTCGGCCCCGTGCAACACCGCGTATTCGCCCGCCAGCAGCAGCTTGCCAGGCGCGGTGCGCTCCACCGCCGCGTCGCCACCTCGCGCGGTCACGGCGTCGCCTTGGCTTCGCCCTGCGGCGTGGTCGCCGTCACCGTCGCGCCTTGCCCGACCCCGCTCACCAGCACGCGCGAGCAGCCAGGCACCTGCGCCAGCTCCGCGGCCAGCGTGGCCGCGCTGCCTGCGTCGGTGAGCACCTTCACGTGCGGCCCCGCGTCCGTGGTGGCCCACGCCGCGGCCCCGGCGCGCCGCAGCTCGCGCACTCGGGCCAGCAGCGCCAGCGTCGCCGGCTGCCAGTACATGATGGCCGGTCGCGCCGCGATCGCCGAGGCGTGCATGGCCAGCGCGTTGCCCTCGGCCACCTCGCCCAGCGCGCGCAGGTCGCCGCCCCGGATCGCGCGCTCGGCCGCCTCGAGATCGCGGGGCACCAGCGCCAGCCACGCCGGATAGAACGGAGAGGTCTCGGCCGTGTGGTCCATCGCGTCGCGCGAGCTGTGCTCTTTGACCGCGCCCGCGCCCACCACCGCGATCAGCATCCGCAGGTCTGGCAACTGGCTGCCCGCCAACGGCTCCGCGAAGCAGTCCGATCCATCCGCCGCCGTGCCTGCGTGCATGCGCACGAACCCGCCGAACAGCGAGCGCGCCGCTGAGCCCGAGCCCTGCCGGGCCAGGATGGACAGCTCCCGCGCTGACAGCGAGAGCCCCGCTGCCCGCGTCGCCGCCACCGCCAGCGCCGCGAACCCAGACGCAGACGAGGCCAGGCCCGAGGCGGTCGGGAAGTGGTTGACGCTGGCAATGCGCGCGAACTGCGCCAGCCCCGCGCGCGCGCGCACCAGCTCCATCCATCGGCTGGTCTTGACGCGCACCTCTTCGGACACCGCCGCCCCATCGAGCGTCAGCTCGTCGCGCACGAGCCCCGGGTCGAACTCCACCCACGTCTCGGTCACCAGCGCGTCCAGCGTCAAGGACAGACTGCCCGCCGCCGGCAGGTTTCGCGCCGCGTCCCGCTTCCCCCAGTACTTGACCAGCGCGATGTTCGCGCACGACCGCGCGGTGACCCCCGGTGACCCGCCGCGTGACCCGATAAACGGAGTAGTCGTTGACACGACCGCAAACCTAGCAGGCCCCGCCCCCCATCGCCCAGCGCAGCCGCCCACGCGATCGACCTGTCCAGATCACCTTCTCCCCGCAGCCCCAAGCGCCATCTCTCTCTGGTTCTAGTACCAAAGATCTGGGTCTCTGGGTTCTGGGTTCCGGGTCTCTGGGTCTCTGGGTCCGTCGCAGGGGCTGTGCGGCGGTGTGGTAAGGCGCGCCGACCCACCTGGCATGCCTGTCTCGCCCTGGCCGTCCTGCGCCTTGCCAAGGGCTGTGGTCAACCGCGCCGCTGGCGCGCATCGCGGCTGCCCTGGCTCGACGGGCGCGGTTGTCCATAGCCCGCCACCGTCCACAGCCCCGCCCACGCCTCTCTCTCTCTCTCTCTCTCTCTCTCTGGTTCTGGTACCAAAACAAAAAAAGATCTGGGTTCAGGGTTAGTCGTAGGGGCTGTGCGGCGGTGTGGTAAGGCGCGCCGACCCACCTGGAATGCCTGTCTCGCCCTGGCCGTCCTGCGCCTTGCCAAGGGCTGTGGTCAACCGCGCCGCTGGCGCGCATCGCGGCTGCCCTGGCTCGACGGGCGCGGTTGTCCATAGCCCCGCCACCGTCCACAGCCCCCCCCCCCCGCCCCCCCCGACCACCGCTGCTCGGAGTCGCTCACATCCACACTCCTTCATTCTCACTCCGTCGCGCCATGAATGTTTATATGAATGATATTCACATTGCATCTGATCTTGCCACTGAACTTCGTGATTGCTAATCTCTGCCGATAATCAATGGCCCCTTCGCAGCACCGGCGCAGCCACGCATCGCGGCAGCTCACGCTCGACGACGCGCGCGCGCCCTCCGGCCGCGGTGGCTGGCGCCCTGGGGCTGGCAGGCCGCGCGGTCGCAAGACGGTGAGCCATGACGCCCGCGAGCGCTTCGCCGCGCGCCACCCGCTGCACGTCACCTTGCGCATCAAGCCGGGCGTGCAGAGCCTGCGCCGCGGCAAGGTGTGCGCCGCCGTTCGCGCCGCGCTCACCGCGGGCGGGCACAAGGCCACGTTCCGCGTCGTCGAGTTCAACGTGCTGCGCAATCACCTGCACCTCCTCGTCGAGGCGGAGGGGCCCGCCGCCCTCGCTCGCGGCATGCAGGGCCTCGCCGTCCGGCTTGCGCGCCGGACGAACCGCCTCCTTGGCCGCACCGGCTCGCTGTTCGCCGCTCGCTATCACGCACGCGCATTGCGCACACCGCGCGAGGTGCGCAATGCCCTCCGCTACGTCCTGCTCAACGCCCGCCACCACGCCGCCGAGCACGGCCGCCAGCTCGCCCGAGACTGGATCGACCCGTACTCCAGCGCGCCCTGGTTCGAGGGCTTTCACACCAGCCCGCGCACGCGCGGGCAGATGTGCGGGCAATCGTGGCTCACCTACTTGCAGCGCCAGCCTCGCCCGACCGCTGCGCCGCGCACCTGGCTCCTGGCCACCGGCTGGCGCCGCCACGGCCTGCTCTTGCCCACCGAGGTCCCCGGCCGCATCAGGCCAGCCCGAGGGTGATCCCTTGGAGCTTCACCGCGGACGTGGCCGGCTTCAACGCCAAGGCGCGCCTGCAGGCGCTGGCCAAGATGGTTGTCGCCGCCGTCACGTCTGGCAGCGCGCGGCGGGCGCGCCAATGTGTTCGAGTCCAGCGTGAGCCGCGCCGCGCCATCCTCACCAGTGGGCGCCGTCCGCACCGATCTGGCCGCCGAGCCAGGCCCGGTTCGCGTAGTCGCGCGGACCCGGCGAGTCGCGCTGGCTCTGCTACCATGGCAGGCCCATGTCGGTCCTCCGCGTCCATCATCTCAACGGCGCCACGCTGTGCCCTCGCGTCCCCGCCCGCTTGCTGGGCCAGCAGGGCAGCGCGCGGCTGGTGTGCCACTGCCTCGTGCTCGAGACGGCTCGGGATGGCCTCATCGTCGTTGACACTGGCTTTGGGACCGCCGATGTCGAGGAGCCAGGTCGGCTGCCGGGCGGCTTCCGCGCGTTGACCGGCGCCCGCCTGCGTCGCGAGGAGACCCTGCTGGCGCAGCTCGAGTCGCTGGGCCATCGCGCCGCGGACGTTCGCCACGTGGTGGTGACGCACCTCGACCTCGACCACGCGGGCGGGCTCGGCGATTTCCCGCGCGCCGCGGTGCATCTGCACGAGCGAGAACTCCAGGTGGCGACCGCGCAGGCCACGGTGCGCGACCGGCTCCGCTACCGCGCGGTCCAGTGGGCGCACGGTCCAGACTGGCACACGTACGCCGAGACCGGCGATACCTGGCGCGGCTTGCCGGCCATTCGCAAGCTGCGCGGCGTGGACGCAGAGGTGGCGCTCTTGCCCATGCACGGTCACTCGCGCGGGCACTCGGCGGTCCTGGTGGGGCACGCTGGGCAATGGCTGGTCCACGCCGGGGATGCGTACTTCCACCGCGGCGCGGTCAGCGAGCCCCCCGTGGTGCCGCTGGGCCTGCGGCTGTTCGAGGCGCAGGTCCGCGATGACAAGCGCGCGTGGCGAGCCTCGGTGACCGCGCTGCGCGAGCTGCGCGCCGCGCACCGCGATCTCGCCATGTTCTGCGCCCACGACCCGGCCGAGTTCGAGGCGATGGCCCAGCCCGCGAACTGAGCCGCGGCCGGCGCCAACCTGGCGCCAACCTGGCGCCGACCGGGTGTTGACCTGGTGTTGACCTGGTGTTGATCGACCCGGGTCGGATACGAGAAATCCGCAGCCGGCCACGCCGAGAATCCCTTGCTTCCGGAAGGAGTTGTGGTGCGCCGTACGCACTCACGGCGAAAGCACACTGGCAATAGAACGAGGTGAACTCTCAGTCGCCGATTGTCGACGAATGGCGACGATTGTCGACGAAGATTCGGCCGACGCGCGGCTTGCGACCGCGAGCAAACGGCGTGATAACGAATCTCCTACTGGAGGAATGCATCAATGAATCGCTTCTCGGCTTCGAAGTTTGCTCAGCTCACGCTGGCCCTGATCTTCACGCTCGTCCTTGGCAACGCCTGCAAGAAGGAGTTCGATCTCGGCAAGTACACCGCGCAGGCCACCGCGCTGGTGCAGAAGTACACCCCGCAGCTCACCGAGCTGTCCGGCAAGCTGCCGGACCTGCTCAAGCGCGCCGGTGACATCCCGGACAGCGTGCCTGGCGCCGCGGCCCTCAAGGACCTGCTCGCCAAGAACCAGGACGCCGCCGGCAAGCTCCAGGGCCTGATGGCCGGGCTCGCGGACAAGGTGGGCAGCGCCGCCAAGACCGGCAAGGCGGACGAGGTCAAGAAGATCCTCGACACCTCGACCGAGGAGCTGGACTCTGGCATCACCTCGCTGCGCACCGGCGTCGACGCCGCGGCCTCCGAGCTGGTGAAGGTCGAAGAGGTCGCCAAGAGCGCGGCGGCTCCGGTGGCCGCGGCGGCCGCGGACTTCGCCAAGAAGCTGTCCTCGGGTGTGGAGATCAAGGGCGCGATGGACGGGATCGAGGGCAAGCTCCTGGCGTTCATCGAGGACACCACCAAGGCGCCCGACAAGGGCATCTGGTTCAACTTCGATCGCCTGACCTTCCAGAGCGGCAAGGCCGAGCTCGACATGGACAAGTCCAAGGACCAGCTCGCCAACATCGGCGAGATCCTCAAGGCGTTCCCGGCCGTCAAGCTCAAGCTCGGCGGCTACACGGACAACGTGGGCGATCCGGCGGCCAACAAGAAGCTGTCGCAGCAGCGCGCCGACGCAGTGGCGGCGGCCCTGGTGTCGGCGGGCATCGCCAAGGACCGCCTGGAGGCGGAAGGCTACGGCGCCGAGCACCCGGAGTGCGCGGCCAACGACACCGACGAGTGCAAGGCGAAGAATCGCCGCATCGCCGTCAGCGTCCGCGCCAAGTAGCCGCCGGGCCAGCGCGTCGGGGCGCGCAGGGCGCCTGCTGCGCCCACCGTGGCGCCGAGGCCGGGCGCCTGTGCTGCCGATGAGCCCACGTGACTGCGCGCCTCGGCCGCGCGCGGCTACGACGGTTCGCTGGTGGTGAGCTTGCCGTTGAAGTAGGTCCACCCGATGCGCTTCTGGTCGCTGCGAAAGATCACGATCTTCGGCACACCGTAGAGCCGCGGATCGCGAGGGACCTCGGCCTTGAACAGGGCCAGCGCCTTCTTGGCCGCTCGCTCGAGGTCGTCAACCGGACCTTCCTCGAGAGCCTTGGGCGCCCGAACGTAGATACGTAGCTCCGTTGAACGGAAGTTCGCCGAGGGTCTGGAGACCATGTGCAGGTACGCTAGCTGCGTGCTGGCATGAACCTTCGTGGCCGCGGCGATGATCCGCGTCGCCTCCCTCACGCCATGGGTGTGGTAGTACGGCATGCGCTTGCTCGAGGAGAAGACCGACAGCGTGAAGTCCTCGCCTTGGATGGCGTAGCCAAGCGCCAAGCGGTAGCTGCCCGTCGCGCCGGGTGCGAGCTTGTCCGGCTTCAGCTTGCCCCTCACCTCGCGGTACCCGGAGATCGAGGACCTTGCGCACGCGACCTCGAGGTCGGTCAGCTCATGGTCGCCAATGTTCTTGATCGTTCCGTGGCACGTGACGTCGCCAAAGTTACTGGAGTAGCCACCCGCATACATGACCTTTGAGCTGGCTTCGATCAGGTACTGCGCTCGATCGGCCAGCTGAGCCGTGCCCACCCCCTTGGTGACGAGGAACATTCCTGCGCCACGGTGCCAGCGGCTGACCGCGCGCTGTCCCGTGTCCTCGACCCGTAGGTTGATCGACACCGGACCCGCCGGGTGGTCCGGCAGGATCTCGGCCACTTGCTGTTGCGTGCGCGTGACCAGGGCTCCAAGATCCTCGGCCATCGCGCCGGTAGGCAGGGTAGGGATGATGACGTGGATCCAGCGATCGGAGATCAGCTGCAACCTGGCGCCTGCCAGTGGACCGGTGAGGGTCTTGCTCCTGAGTCGCTCGTCCAGCCCGACGAATCGCTTGGGGATGGATCGGCTCAGCGCGTCGATCGGATCGGGGCCTGGGGCCGCCACGCAGAGGTCGACTTCGTCGTCACCGCCGAAGTCGCCGTCGCCGTTGCTGTCCACCTGCGCGAGCACCAAGAGCTGGTTCGCGATGCTCGCCACGCTCACCGGGCGCCGCCCGCGAAGGGCGAGCAGCGGCCTGGCGTTCGCTGCGGCGAGGGCGTGAACCTCGTACGTGTTCTTGATCTTGCCGATCGCGTAGACCTGCGCGCCCTGGGTGAGCGAGCGAGCGTCCGCCATGAACTCGAAGGGCAACGGCTTGGCCGCTGACGTCAGGGGCGCAAGCGACACCTTGCGGTCCTTCTTCGAGAGCAGTACGGCCTGGCCTTGCACGACGCCTCCGAAGAAATGCTCATCCAGATCCGCGAGGTCGACCATCGCCCCGCCCACCAGCGGTTGCCGTGCAAGGCGATGTCCGTTGCTCAAGAGCGCGGATCCCTCGGTCACTCCGATCAGAAAATAGTGGCGCGTGCTCGAGACCTTCTGGGGCGTGCCGCCTGGGAGCTGCGCCTTCCAGACCTCCATGTGGTTATCGTTGCGCTGTTCGTAGACGATCGTACCGGTGGCCCGATCGAGCGCGAGTCCGCGGAGCCCCTCAAGGCCCTTCGTGATCGCGGTCGCATCTCCTCCCGGGGCCATCACCATCACGACGCGACGCGGCTCGCCTCCCTTCCCCGTCGTTTCGGCGGCCCGGGTGAACACCACGGTGCCGTTGGGCGCCACCGACACCTCCGTCCCGACATCGCGCACCAGGAGCTTGGTCGTGCGCAGCGCGAGATCGAACTCGTACAAGTCGAGCGGAGGTTCGCCCATCTCGTCGTCGATCGGCTGGCCCTGCTCGGTGTAGTACGCGCGTTTGCCGTCTGCCGAGACCTGCAGGTTATCTCGTTGCGCCCCGGGCAAGTCGACGCAGGTCAGCCTCGACGGAGGCGAAGGGGGCGGCGCCTGAACTTGCTGGCCGCGTGCGTCGAGTGGTGCTGGGCTGCCGACTCCCACGGAGCGGTCGGGCGAGCCCTTGCAGGCAACAAGAAACCAACCACACACCACCACGATGCGATTCATCACCTGCTCTATGATATGCAATCGAGCGCAGGGAGCTGTCAAGGTGACGGCGAGCTAGTTCGGTGCTCGTCGCCAAGCGGGGCCGTGTCTTCAGGCGTACTGGATCTGGATGGTCTCGATGATGGTCTTGGTCGCGGCCTTGACCACCTCGGTGTCCGGGTGACGCACGATCACGTAGCCGTCGCCCTCGTAGCTGTCGGACTTGGGCGCGCCGGGCGTGGGGAGCCGGGCCTCCACCACGTACTTGCCCACCAGCTCCTGCGCTCGATCCACGTGGTTCACGCGCAGGACGCGACCGCGTCCGGCGCCGCGCAGGAAGGCGCAGCCCACCGCGTACTTGCGGTGGTACGGCCCGTCGAAGGCGTCGTCGACCACCGCGCGTGCCCACGCGCGGTACATGTCCGTGTCGTGGGCGATGCCGGTCATCCGCACGATGTTGGCGCCGGGCGGGCGGGCCGCGATCTCGCCGATGGCCAGGCTGCCATCTTGTCTGCGGAACCACTCCATGTGGGTGAACCCGGTGGACAGACCAAGCGCAGACACCGCGCGGTTGCCCAGCTCATGCGCGTCCGCCCATGAGGGGCCGTCGATGTCGCGCGGCAGCACGCACACCCACTGGATCCAGGGCGTCTCCATGACCTCGAGCGGGGTGGGGTAGTAGCGGGAGAGCGAGGTGAAGCGGACCTTGCCGCCCACGGTGATGGTCTCGTAGCTGAACTCGGCCCCGCGCAAGAACTCCTCGGCCAGGGTGGGGTCTTGCGGCGACGGCCGAACGGCGGCCAGCGCGCCGCGCAGCTCGTCGATCGTGCTGATGCGCCAGGTCGCCTTGCAGCCCATGCCGGCCGGCGGCTTGAGCACGATCGGCAAGCCTACCTCGTTGACGAACGCCTCGGCGTCCTGCCAGCTTCGCAGGAGCTTGTGCCGCGCGCACGGCAAGCCCTGGCGTCGCAGCTCGTCTTTCATCTGCGCCTTGTCGCGGAACAGCTCCGCGGTCTGCGGATCGGTGCCGGCCACGCCGAGCGCAGCGCGCACCTCACCGAGCTGGACCTGCAGCGCCTCCAGGATGCCAAGCACGCGGTGCAGCTTGCCGTGGCGGCGCTCCAGGAGCTGCGCGGCCTCGATGAGCTGACGGGTGTCCAGGCCATCGCGCACGGTGACCAGATCGGTGAACAAGCTGGCGTCATCCCCGCGCGGCGTCTCCTGCATGATGCCAAGGAAGCGGACGTTGCCCAGGGCGGCGGCGGCGCGAGCAAACCGCATCGTGGTATCGAGAGGGAAAGGGGCCACGAACACGACGTTGCGCATGCCCGCGTTGTACCATGGCGGGCATGAAGGTCGTGTTTCTTGCGCCGAGTTACCCGCCCGAGATGCAGCAGTATACCCGTGGGCTCGCGGAGGTTGGCGCGGAGGTCTATGGCGTCGGTGATACGCCAGCGGCCGCGCTGCCACGGTCGCTCAAGCGACACCTCGCGGACTACCTGCAGGTGCCTCGTATCCTGGATGACGACGACGTCGTCGAGCGGGTGTACCAGTGGCTGCGAGGCCGCAGCGTGGATCGCATCCTGGCCAACTGGGAGGTCATGGTGCTGACCGCGGCCCGGCTGCGCGAGAAGTGCGGCGTGCCGGGCATGTCGGTGGACACCGTGCAGGGCTTTCGCGACAAGCAGCTCATGAAGCAGCGCGTGGCGGCCGCTGGGCTGCGGGTGCCGCGCGCCGAGCGCGCCCGCACCGCCGCCGAGGTGCAGGCGGCGGCGGCCCGCATCGGCTATCCGCTCATCCTCAAGCCGATCGCCGGCGCCGGCAGCGCCGACACCTACCGCGTCGACGACGACGCCGGGCTGCAGACCACGCTTGCCCGGATGCGGCATGTCGCGGAGGTGTCGTGTGAGGAGTTCATCGAGGGCGAGGAGTTCACCTTCGACACCGTGTCCATTGGCGGGGTGCCGGCGTTTCGCAACGTGGCGCAGTATCTGCCCAAGCCGCTCATCGCCCGCACCAACGAGTGGATAAGCCCGGTCATCATCACGGTGCGCGATCTTGCCCAGCCCAAGATGGCGGGCGGGCTTGCGCTTGGACGCTCGGTGCTCTCTGCGCTCAACATGGGCGATGGGTTCACCCACATGGAGTGGTTCCTCACGCCCAAGGGGGAGGTCGTCTTCGGAGAGATCGGCTGCCGGCCCGGCGGCGCGCACCTGGTGGACCAGATGAACTACACCTGCGACGTCGATCTGTTCCGCGAGTGGGCGCGGGTGTCGTGCTGGGGGCGGTTCGAGGCGCCGACCGTGCGCAAGTACAACGTGGCCATCGTCTTCAAGCGGGCCAAGGGCCGCGGCCGGATCACCCGCATCACCGGGCTGCGCGAGTACCTGCACCGGCACGGCGATCGCGTCGTCGAGCAGCAGCTCTTGCCGGTGGGCACGCACCGCCGAGACTGGAAGCAGACCTTGGTGTCCGATGGCTTTCTCATCGTGCGACACCCGGACTGGGACACCACGTACCAGCTCGCGATGGAGGCGGCCACGGACATCACGATGTACGCGGAGTGACGGAGTGGCGCAGCCGCCAGACGCAGCGCAGCGAGGCGCCCCCGCCGTGACCCTCGAGGAGCGCACCGGGACGCCGAGCGGCATCGCGCGAGCGGCTGCCCAGGGCGGCCTCGCCCGTCGAGCGGGACACCTGGTGACCGACCTGATCGCGCGGCTTCGCCAGCGCCGCTGGGCCCACCTGGCCGTGGTCTGGCTGCGGCTACTGATAGGCTTTGCGTTTCTGCCCGCTGGCCTCAAGAAGATCCTGGGGCAGCCGTTCACCGACCCTGCCAACCACGGCGCGTTTCATGATTTTCTTCACGCCTTCCGTGACACCGGGGCCTTCTATCACGCGGTCGGCGCCCTCCAGGTGCTCACCGCGGTGCTGCTCCTGACCCAGCGGTACGCGGCGCTGGGCGCGGCGATGGCCTTCCCCATCCTCACCGCGATCGGCGCGTTCTGCTGGAGCACCGCCCGCCTGCCCACCACCACGGTGGTGACGCTCATGTGGCTTGGCACGCTTGGGCTCTTGCTCTGGGACGTGGCGCGCTGGCGCGGTCTGTTGCGGCCGGACGCCGCGGACGGCGCGGACGGCCCGCCGCCACCCGCGCCACCCGCGCCACCCGCGCCCGGCGCCGGATCGTCCTTGATCGAGCGCGGCCTCTGGGAGGCCTGCGGCCTGGCGATCGTGCTCGCGTACCTGGCGGTCACCGCGCTGGCAAAAGAGATCTACCGACCGCGCGGCCTGGAGCTGACCACCCCGGCGTTCTATCTGCTGGTGGCGCTGCCGCTGGCGCCGATCATCACGCAGGTGATCGAACAGCGCCGCCGCCGCCGGCAGCGCTGACCGCGCGGCGCCGCGCTCACGTCTTGCGCCGGGGCGAGACTCACGCAACCATGGCCGCATGATCCAACTCCTTGGGCGCGCGCGGGGACGCGCCAGCTCGTGAGCGAGGCGCCTGCGGACGGCCTGGTCACCGGAGCGGACCGCAAGCGTCGCTGCTTCTGGGGCGCCAGCTCCGAGGACTACCAGCGCTACCACGACGAGGAGTGGGGCCGCCCGGTGGCCGACGATCAGCGCCTGTTCGAGAAGGTGTGCCTGGAGGGCTTTCAGTCCGGCCTGTCGTGGCTGACCATCTTGCGCAAGCGCGAGGGCTTCCGCGCCGGGTTCGCCGGCTTCGATCCAGCCAAGGTCGCGCGCTTTGGCGAGCGCGACGTGGCCAGGCTCGTCGCTGACGCCGGCATCGTGCGCCACCGCGGCAAGATCGAATCGACGATCAACAACGCCCGGCGCGCGCTCGAGCTCATCGAGCAGGTGGGCTCGCTGGCCGCGTACGTCTGGCAGTTCGAGCCGCCCCAGGCTGAGCGCCCGAGCCCCGCGACCTGGGCGGCGCTGCGCGCGATGTCGTCCACGAACACCTCCCTGGCGCTGTCAAAGGACCTCAAGCGCCGCGGCTGGTCGTTCGTGGGGCCCACCACGATGTACGCCTTCATGCAGGCGATGGGGCTGGTCAACGACCATGTCGAGGGGTGCCACATGCGCGCGACGGTCGCCAGCGCCCGGCGCGACTTCGCGCCGCCGCGGCCAAGCCAGCCGGCGCTGTCAGTGGCTCCGCGACCTCAGCGAGCACCTGCTGGCGCGGCGTCCGCGCCGGTCAAGGCGCCGGGCAAATCGCGAGGCAAGGCGCCTCGCCGCGCCTAGCTGTCGCCCGATGATCGCCGCGAGATCGTCGCGAGATCTTGCGAGATTCTCCGGGTCACCCCCGCGTCATCTCCGGGCGAGTTTGCCGCTCAGCGGCCCCACAGCTCGATCTGCGCGCGTCCGCCGCCGGGCAGGTTGCCGTAGCGGAACTCGACGCGGCGGACGACGCGCGCGTCGCCCGGGAGATCGATGACCCGGCTGGTGCTGCCCGGTCCAAACACCAGGCGAGTCGGCGGCGAGAACTGCGAGCCGTCGCCAAACACCACCACCAGGTCATAGAGCTCCAGCGCGGAGTGTTCGACCACGAGCTGGAGCTTGCGGAAGCGGCCATCCGCCTTCCCGACGTGGATCGAGTCGCGGTCGACCTTGCCCTCCACCCAGCGCTCGCCGAGCTTGTCCCAGCGCGACTGGGCGTCGAAGCGGGCGTCGCGTCGGTCGTCACGAGCTTCGGCGCGGCGGGGACCTGGGCCGGCCGCGGGCCGCGCCACGCAGGCAAAGAGAGCAAGGGAAAGGCAAGCAAGAGCCAGGGTGCGCATGCCGGTTGGACCGACCTTGCCCGACAAAGGTTAATCCTCGGATGCGGCAGGTCCTGACCCCGATGCCCGGGGCTCCTTGGGGCGGCACGCTGCATCAAGAGTGCGTGGTCGCGCGATGCTGCGCCCTGGTGGGCGTGTACGCGGGCGAGTCGCTGCGTTCTTTTTGAGCTGCAAGTGGCCCAAGGAGCCCCGGGGACGTCGCCCCTGGCGAGCGGTCGGAGAAGACAAGGACGCCAGGTCGTTGTCTTGCTCGTGGGTGTTGTCCCCGACCGTCGCCGCGAGGCCTACTGGCGCGAAGCGTGAGCGCGGAGATACGCGCCCGCGATCTCGAGAAACGACTCGCGGATGAGCTGCCGGGTCTGGTCTAGCGCCGTCACCCAGGGCGCGCCGGGCAAGGTCAAGGCGCGCAGCTCCTCCACCGGGGCGCCCGGCTCCTGCATCTTCTGGCCGATGGCCTGCCGCTGCTCCAGGTAGATCGCGCGCAGCGCGGCCAGGTTCTCTTCCAGCAGCTCGCGCAGGGCGCGCAGCTCGGGCATCGCCTCTTCCAGGGTGAGGCGGTGCTGCACGGGGGCGCCCCGGCGCAAGACGTGCGGCGAGGTGGCGCGGGCCGGGCGGCGCTCCACGCTGCGCCCCACCTCGGGCAGGTACTCGGAAGAAGCACGCTTGGCGGCGGCAAGAGGCGTTGCGTTCATATCCCCATACTACGGACGTGCGCGGACAACCCTTGTCACGGTTTGCAGCTCAAATTGGGCTCGCAAAACAGAGATAATATTAATGATAATAATATATTGAGCAATAGTAGTCCGCGATGCACAAGCGGCATCGTGTGATCGGCTCTGGGGGCCATTTCCGGGGCGGGTTCGGGGCCATTTCGGGGCGGTCTCGGGGCGGTCTCGACCGCGAGCGCGGTCTGCGCACGCTGGCGCGCCAAGGGCGCGGAACACTCGCGCGAAGGCTCGCGACCAGGGCTTCGCCGGTGATATCGACCCGGCCGAAGCGCTAACGGCTGACCGGAAACTTCGCCAGCTTGTACTGCAGCGTGCGCCGATGCATGCCGAGCACGCGCGCGGTCTTGGACACGTTGCCGTTGCACTCACGCAACACGCGCTCGATGTGTTCATGCTCGAGCCGCGCCAGCGAGGGCGTCTCGAACTCGAGCTGCTCCGGAACGGGCCCAGGCTCGGTCTCGAACGCCGCGAGGATGCGGTCGGTGGGGGCGGGCTTGGTGAGATAGTCGCGCGCGCCAAGGCGGATGGCCTCCACCGCGGTGGCGATGCTGCCAAAGCCGGTCAGCACGACGACCACGAGCGCCGGATGAAGAGCCAGGAGGTCGCGGATGACCAGCAGGCCATTGCCGCCGGGCATGCGCAGGTCCACCAGCGCCCGGTGGACCGTGCGGCCACGCGCCGCCGCGATGGCGTCGCTGTGGTTGGCCGCGGTGAGGACGTCGAAGCCGCGCTCGGCGAACGCCTGGCTCAGGCGATCACGGAGGCGGTCGTCGTCATCGACCACGAGGATCGTCATCGGTGAGGAGGGGGCTTGCTCGGCTGTCATCATACGGCTCGTCTTGGCAGGTGTGCGATCACCCGAGTTCCAACGCCCACGGTGGACTCCAGCTCCAGGCGTCCACCATAGCTCTCGAAGAAGGTTCGCGCGAGAAACACGCCAAGGCCCATGCCACGGCCTGGCTCCTTGGTGGTGAAGAACGGCTCGCCGATGCGCGGCAACAGGTCAGCGGGGATGCCGGCGCCGTGATCCTCGACGGTGATCCGGACGGTGTCGGCGTGGCTCTCCATCGTGAGCGTCACCGGGGCGTCCCCGCCGCTTGCGTCCTGCGCGTTGCGCACGAGGCCCGCCAGCGATTGCGCGAGCTGCTCGGTTGGCACCCTCACGCTCGGGTCGGAGTCTGGCGAGACGAGCGCCAGCTGCCGGGCGCGGCTGTCGCCCAGGATATCGCGCAGCTTGCGCGCCACCTCGCTCAAGGCCACCGGCACCGGCTCCTCGGTGTGGGCGGCGCGCGCCGAGAGCTGCTGCAGGATGTCGTGACACCGGTCGACCTCGAGCAAGATGAGCCGGAGATCTTCGGCGATGGGCTGCGCCGAGGGCACGCTGGCGACCCGCAGGGCCGCTTCGTGCGCGGCGACCGCAATGGTCGCCAGCGGACTGCCAAGCTCGTGTGCCGCGCCGGCGGCCAGCGTGGTCACGGAGGCCAGGCGCGCGTTTCGCGCCGCGTCTTCCCGCAGGCTCGCGATCTGCTCGCGCTGCGCGCTGATGGCGTGCGCGATCTTGCCGACGAAGAACGCGATGAGCGCGGCCGCCAGCACGAACGCCGCGAACATGCCGTAGAGGTGGTTGTCAAAGCCCTGGTTCGCCGCGCCCATGGAGTGGGTGGCCGGCACCAGAAACAGCACGCCAAAGGCCAGGATCGACAGCGCGGTGAGGCCGAGCGTCCAGCGCGCGCCGAGCACCAACGCCGACAGCGCGATGAGCACCAGGTAGAGCACGGTGAAGGGGTTGGTGGAGCCGCCGGAGGCCGCCAGCAACACGGTGAGGATCACCCCGTCGAACACCAGGACCCCGCCCATCAGGGTGGAGACGCGCGCGGGGGCGGGCCGAACGAACGCCAGCGCCAGGTTGGACACGCCGTAGGTGGCCACGGCGGCCAGCAGCACAGGCCAGTGTAGGTCGTGGCCGTTGGCCAGGTGCGAGACGTTTAACACCACGAGCTGGCCGGCGAAGAACAGCCAGCGCAAGCGAAGCAGCCACGGCAGGGTAACGGTGGACTCGAGGTTTCCGGACATCGGGACGCAAGCTCACCGTAGCAGCGGGCTCGCTCGAGGTCAGCGCGCCGCGGAGCCTCAAGTGCGGTGGCTGATCGCTGCGGCAATATTTCGCAGTTCGTGGCGTCCTCGCATCTTCGCGTCCTTGGGGGCCGCTGCTCCGACTCGCTCAGCAGGCGCGCGCGCTGTCGTGGCATGCGCGCTGGCGCTTGGTGATTCTCGGTGGTGCTCCCAACGTCGCCGCAGCCGTCAGGGGGCTCACCGCTGTTGCGGCTTGCCCGCGGCCATCTCGGCGAACGCGGCGCGGATGAGCGCGCGCGTCTGATCGAGCGCCGCGACCCACGGCGCGTCCGCCTGGCTCAGCGCGCCAAGCTCGTCGCGGGCCGTCTCCACGTGGCGCAGCGCCGAGGCGATGGTTCGGCGCTGCTCTTCGTACACCGCGCGCAGCGCGCTGAGGTTCTCCTCCAGGAGCAACCGCAGCTCGCGCAGCGCCGCGGCGTCGGCTGTGCCCTCGTCCCCGCGGGCGCGGCGCTCGGCCGAGGCCTCGAGCGCCGCGGCGTAGGCCGCCGCGGAAGGAAACCGAGTGGTCTCCGCGGCGCAAGGGGCGGGCGAAGCGGTCGGACGATCGCGATGCGATGAGGAGGTCATGGTCTGCATGGTACGGCTGCTCACGGACAACCCTTGTCCCAGAGATCGGACCCGTGGTAGCGTATGTAACGTGGCGTATAGACGAGGAGAAGTTGGGCAAGTCGCGCGGGCGTTGCTGGTCCTTGATGCGCTCCGAGGATTCCGTCTTGGGCGCGAGCTTTCGGAGCTCGCCCAGGCGCTTGGAGTGAGCACCAGGACGGTGCGCCGGGACCTCGAGGAGCTGCGCACCGCGGGCTTCGAGATCGAGAGCTTGCTGCTGGCTGGCAAGGCGGCGGCGCGGCTCCTGGAGCGCAGCCACAGCCACATCGCGATCACGCGGCGAGAGCGCTACACGCTGCTGGCCATCGGCAGCTTCTTTGACGTGCTGCGCGGCACGCCGCTCTGGGAGGACGTCTCCAGCTTGCAGAAGAAGCTGGAGCAGCGCATGGGACCGGAGGAGCGCGCGGAGCACGCGACCTTTGGCGATCGCTTCGCCTATGTGCCTGACGGTGGCACCAAGGCCTATCAGGGCAAGGAGGATGTGCTCGACGGGCTGCTCACCGGCGTGCTGTCGCGACGGGTGGTGCGCTTCGTGTACCAGGACGCGCGCGGGCGGGCGCAGCGCGGGCTGCTGGCGCCGCTCACGATGTTGCTGTACAAGCACGGCCTGTACGTGGTGGCGTGCCGGCTGTCGTCCAGCGAGCAGGTGCGCGCGGTGGCGCTGGAGCCTGGCACGCCGGTGGTGGTGTACGCCGCGGAGCGGTTCAGCGAGGTCGAGCCGGTGCGAGGATCATCGTTCTCGCCGCCGCCGGACTTTCACCTCGATCGCGTGCTGCAAGGCGCGTTCGGGGTCCACGTGGCTCGAGACGGCAAGAGCCATCGCGCGGTGATCGAGTTCTCGGCGGCCAAGGCCGCGTACGTGCGGGCGCGGGTCTGGCACCCCACCCAGCACATCGAGGAGCTCGCCGACGGCAAGGTGCGGCTGAGCCTGACCTGCGCGGCGCTGGCTCCGCTGGTGTCGTGGGTGCTCGAGTGGGGGCCGCACGCGCGCGCGCTTTCGCCGCCGGAGCTGGTGGAGCAGGTGACCTCCGAGCTGGCGGCGGCGCTCGCCGGCTATGCGGTGACGGAGGGGCCGCCGAGCGCGTCGCCATCGCAACCCGCGGAGGCGCAACCCGCGGAGGCGCAACCCGCGGCGGAAGACCCTTCGGCCTGACGGCGAGGCCGGCTCAGGAGCTGCAGGACAGCGCGCTGCAGCCCGGCTTGTCTCGGGCCCACGGGGGGCGCTGGCCGAGCAGCCCGTCGTGCTCGGGGCCCTCGTGATATGGCGCGCGCGCGGCGCGCAGGAGCCGCTCGATGAAGCTGGTGTCGGGCCGAGCTGGGTCGCTCTTTTCTGCCTGCTCGATGGCCTGATGCACGAGGTAGTTGCGGAGGATGAACACCGGGTTGACGGCGGCCATGCGCGCGGCGCGCTCCTCGGGCGGCTCGGTCCGCGCGCGCGCGGCGTAGCGGCGCAGCCAGCCAAGCACGGCGGCGCGATGACCTGCGCTGAGCGCGGCGTACGCGGCGGGCGCCATGGTCGCCAGGAGCACGTCATCGGCGCAGTCGTCCGCGAGCGGCAGGTTGGCCAGGCAGCGAAACCACAAGGTGAAGTCCGTCTCCTCGGCAGCGAGCAGCGCCAGCAGGTCGTTGACCAGCGGCTCATCGAGCGCCGGGCCTGCGCCGTGGACGCCCGGCGCGCGGGCGAGCCCGAGCTTGGCCAGCAGGGTGTCGCCGTACTGGCGCTGGAAGGTGGCGCGGTAGAGCTCGAGCCCGGCGGCCAGCGCCTCGCGATCGGCGGCGGCTTCGCACAGCGGCAGGAGCGCGCGGGCGAGCTGCGCCAGGTTCCACTGCGCGACCCCCGGCTGCATGCCGAAGCGATAGCGGCCGGTGGAGGCGTCCGTGGTGTTGGGCGTGAAGTCCGGATCGAACGGATCGAGCCAGCCGTACGGGCCATAGTCGATGGTGAGGCCCAGGATGGACATGTTGTCGGTGTTCATCACGCCATGCACGAAGCCCACGCGCATCCAGTGGGTGACCATCACGGCGGTGCGGCGACAGATCTCGCCGAACCAGGCGGCGACCACGGCGCCGGGCAGCGGGGCGCTCGCGTGCTCCGCGGGGGGCAGCTCCCGGGCCAGCTCCGGGAAGTGTTGCTCGATGACGAACCGCGTGAGCTGGCGCAAGAGCGGCAGCTCCTCGCGCCAGGACAGGAGCTCGAAGGTGCCAAAGCGGATGAACGTGGGCGCCAGGCGGCACACCACCGCCCCCGGCTCGGCGCGGGGCCGGCCGTCGTAGAACATGTCGCGCACCACGCGCTCGCCGGTGGTCACCAGGCCGAGCGCGCGCGTGGTGGGGACGCCGAGGTGGTGCATCGCCTCGCTGCACAGGAACTCGCGCACCGAGGAGCGCAGCACGGCGCGGCCATCGGCGCGGCGGGAGTACGGCGTGGGGCCGGCGCCCTTTAGCTGGACGTCCCAGCGCTGGCCATCTGGCGCGACCAGCTCGCCGAGCGTCATCGCGCGCCCATCCCCGAGCTGGCCGGCGAAGCTCCCGAACTGGTGGCCGGCGTAGGCTGCGGCGTACGGGCGCATGCCGGGCAACACCCGGTTGCCGCCGAGCACCTCGGCGATCAGCGCCGTGTAGCTGGGGTTGGGGTCGGCGGAGGCGGCGTCGCCGGGCGAGGCCACCTTGGGAGAGGCCACCCCGATCAGCTGAGCGGCCTCGGGCGACCAGCACAACAGGCGGGGGTCCGCGACCGCGGTGGGCGCGACGGTGGCGTAACAGGCGCCGATGATCTGGCGTGACGTTCGCGCCTCACTTCGATCGCCGGGGAAGGCGCGAACGAACCGGTCCTCCCAGGCGATCTCGTCGAGCGGAATCCTCTGCATGTGCGCTCTCTAGCACGTGATTTGCCCAAGGGCTGGGGGCTCCCAGGTTTGCATCTGGGCCCTAAACGTGGTCTCATACAGCAACAAACATTCGCGAGCGTTGCAAGCCGGACTGCCGGGCCAACGACCGACCCCTGGCGTGTTCCTCGAGCCCCGGCGTTGGTGCGCCTGTGTGTCGGGGGAAAAGGACGCATCGTGAGTACACATCGCAAAGCGACCATTGCCAAGCGGCAGCGCGAGATGGATCAGAAAGATCGGGTCAAGGAACGTGAGGCGCGCCGCGCCGATCGACGAACCCGGATTCAGGAGCGCGCCTCGATGGGCCAGTCAGGACCGGAGATCGTTCCCCCGGCGCCGCCCGAAGTTCGAGATCCGGGCTTTGACGAAGGCGGGCCGCGCTCGCTGGCCGAGCTGCGAGCTCGCGCGACGGCCTTTTCTGCAGATGACGATGCGGATGATGAGCGTCGGTTCCGCGATCCAGATGAAGTCGGGCTTGAGTAAGTCGTCAGGTCCTGGCAGGTCCTAGCCAGGATTGTCGAGGGGGGACGGGGCGCGGCGCGCGAGGATGATGGCGCGCTGCTTGGTTTCAAAGACGTAGTCGTGCCGCTCCCAGGATGGATCGAGGTCGTCACGGCGTAGGCCCTCCATCGCCAGCACGCGGCCGCCAGGACGGACGCGCGTCAGTCCGAGGCCTATCCACTCGACCAGGTCGAAGGTGGCGCGTGACATCGCGACGTCGTAGTCGGCGCGCGGGTGGGCCTCCAGGCGCACCGCGTGGGCGTCGAGGTTTGCCAGGTGCAGCTCCCGCGCGGCGGTGCGCAGGAAGGCGTGCTTCTTGTGGACGGGCTCGAGCGCGGTGAACTGGGTCTTGGGCCAGCGCAGGGCTGCCACGACCACCGGCAACCCGCCGCCGGATCCCACGTCCAGGACGCTGCTGGCGTCGGCCAGGTGCGGGGTGATGTACAGGCTATCCGCGAGCTGCGCCGCGATGGCGGCGTGGTCGCGCGCGGCCGACAGGTTGATGCGGGCGTTCCACTTGGCGAACAGCGCAAGGAACGCCTCGAGCTGGGCGCGCAGCGAGGGAGGAGCCCCGGTGGCGGCGAGCGCGTGCTCGAGCAGGGACATGGCGGCCAGACGATAGCGCAGGCGCGGGGGGCTTGCACCGGCTGGCGCCGAATGCATGCGGATGCTGCGACGCTGCGCTACTTGCCGCGGGCGACGTGGACGCCGTTCCACTGGGCAGGGGGCGGCTCCTTGGCCATGGCCCGGCATCGCGCCAGCAGCACCGCGCTCGGCGGGTCCCGGTCGGCGGCGGGCGCCAGGCGGGCCGCGGCGCCCTCGAAGTCGCGCTCGAGGTACGCGGCGAACGCCGCCTCGTATGCGGCGTAGCACGGGTCGTCGGAGGCCAGGCCGCCGGCCCCGGGCGCGACGCCGGCTCCGGGCGCGGCGCCGGCTCCGGGCGCGACGCCGGCCCCGGGCGCGACGTCGGCTCCGGGCGCGACGCCAAGGAGCTCGTAGATGTCCACGCCGTGCGACTTGCCCTGGACCGCGACGCGATCGATGCGCCGAAAGCGGAACGCGGCGCGCGCGTCTTCGACCACCGCCTCGCTCACCAGCACGCGCACGCCGTACTGCTTGCACAGCGGCTCGAGCCGCGCCGCCACGTTCACGCCGTCGCCGAGCGCGGTGTACGACAGCCGCGTCGGGGCGCCAAAGTGGCCCACCAGCACGCGGCTCTTGTGCAGGCCAAAGCGGGTGACCAGCGGCGGCAGGCCAGCCCAGCGCGGGGAGGCGTACAGCAGCTCCGTGGCGCGGAGACAGGCCAGCACCGCGTGGCACGCGGCCACCGGGTGGGCTGGCACCGGGCTCGGTGCGTTCCACAGCGCCATCACCGCGTCGCCGATGTACTTGTCGATGGTGCCGCCGTGGCGTTCGATGGCGCCGGTCATGGCCTCCAGGTAGTCGCCCAGGCGCTGCGCCAGCTCGCTGACCGCCAGGGTCTCCGACAGCGACGTGAAGCCTTCGATGTCGGTGAACAAGATCGAGACCTCGAGCGGCTCGCCGCCGAGCGCGGGCTCGGTGTTGTCGGCGTACAGCCGGCGGACCAGATCGATCGGCAGATAGCGCCCCATGGCGCGGACCACCGTCTTGGCGCGCTCGAGCCCAGCCATGGCGTCGTGGACGTCGGCGAAGGGGCTGCTGTCGGTGGAGGCGGCGAAGTCGAAGGACCGCATGCGCGCGGTGGTGGCGATGATCTTGGCGAGGTCGCGGCGCACGATCATCAGCGCGAGGCCGCCCACGGCGACCAAGATCGCGAGGGTGCCGCCCAGCGCCAGCAAGAGCTCTCGCTGCGCGGCCAGGACCGCGCGCGTGTAGTGCTCCTCGAGCACCATCACGGCCACTGCCCAGGTCTCGATGCCGCCCTTGGCCGGGGGCATCCGCGCCACGGTGGCGCGCCAGCGCGCGCCGTCGACGTCCAGGGCGCCATCGACGCGCGCGGCGCCGCCGTCGAGCTGGCGGGCCAGCGAGGAGGAGAGCAGCACGTCCAGCTCGCGCGGCAGGTGGGCCGGGGCCACGCGCAGCTCATCGTCCACCACCTCGATGGGATCCTGGGGGCTGACGCGGGTGACCAGGCGCAGGGCGCCGCGCCCGGTGCGCGCCAGCACGGAGACCCGCTGCGGGTCATCGCTCTGGGGATCCACCTTGAGCTGGGCCACCGCATCGAGGGTGCGGGTGAGCAGGCCGCAGCGCACGACGCCGAGGAACCGCCCGCTGGCGTCGAACACCGCCTTCTGCGCGGTCAGGACGATGCGGCGCTGCGCGGGCGGCAGGCGGCGGTCCGCCTCGGCGTAGTGCAGGTCGCTCCACACCAGGTGGCCGCGCAAGGCGCGCTCCGCGATCACGGAGAACGTGAGGTCCTCGGTGGGATCTTCGGCGGCGCCAAGCGCGACCAGCGGGGGCTGCGGTGGCGGCGCGCGCGGCGCAGGCGTGCCCTCTGCGGGCAGCGTATCAGGGGCAGGGGGCGTGCCCAGGCCCGGCGGGTGGTGGCGGACGAAGGCAGCGAAGGTGAGCGGGGCCGGCGGGGCTGGCGCTGCGGGCGCTGGGTCGGCGGCAGACGGCGCGGCATCGGCCCCACCGTCGGCCCCACCGTCGCTCGCGCCGTCGCCGCTGTGGCCGCCATGGCCGACCTGGGGCCCCGCGGGCTCGACGAGCCGAGTCGACAGGGAGCCGTCGCTGGCGCGCCGGATGCCGAGCTGAAAGCGCCCGTCGGCCGAGAACTCCGCGGTCCCGTCCGCCGCGTAGCCGCGCAGCTCGGCGCGGGTGAACGTGAGCTCTTCGAGGTGCGTGTCCGCGAGGATGCGCACCAGGAGCGGCGCCTCCAGCGCTCCTGGCGAGGCGGTGGAGACCGCCAGCGCGACGAGGCCGCGCTCGAGATCGGTGATGGCGCGGCCGGCGCGGTCCAGCTCCTGGGCGATGGCCGCCTCGATGCGCGCGGCGGCGGCGTGCTGCAGCTTGCCGGACTCTTCCAGCACGGTCCGGCGAGCGCGCTGCACCAGCATCGCCATGGCGACCGCGATCACCGCCGCGACGATCAGCGTGGCGAGCGCGAAGAACTTGCTGAGCGTGAGCCGCTTCCCCACGCCTCGCACTGTACGCCTCGGCGAGGGGCGGGGTTTCTGCGAGGCGCGAGAAAACGTCAACCAGGCTGCGCCGCGACTTGCTCGATGCGCTCGAGCAGGGCCCGCGCCGACAGGGTCCGCTTGTACACGTACAGCGCGCCCGGCAGCTCGGCCTCCAGCGCGGCCTCGCTGACCCGCAGGTGCTGGCCCACCGCGAACACGATGCGCTGGCGCAGCCCTTGCTGCACCAGCTCGACCCGCTTCCACACCGCGGCGCGGCTCCAGTAGCCCAGCACCTCGACGAAGACCTCCACGCCGCGCTCCGGATGGCGGAACACGAGGTCCGGCACGCACACGCCGACGCCGGTCAGCTCGAGGACCGCGGTGGCCGGCTGCACCTGCCAGGCGGTGCCGGTCTGCACGGTGGCGGCGATCAGCGCGGCGAGCTCATCCGAGAGCAGCGGCTCTTGCCCCGGCGTGCCTCGTCCCTCGAGGCGGCAGGTCAGCGGCTGCCGATCATTGCCCCAGCGCACGTCCGCGCTGAGCTGCCAGCGATCCAGCTCGCGGATGGCAGGCAGCGCCAGGGCCAGCGCCAGGCCGTAGCGGGTGGCGGACTCGAAGAGGGAGAACGGGCCGTCGATCTCGAGGAGGTACCCGCCCTCGGCGCGGGGGTGGATGGTGGTCAGCAGGCGCAAGAACTTGAGCTTGCGGAACAGCGTGCGATACGCGCCGGGCACCGCGCTCTCGACCTGCACGGTGACCCGCACCGCGCGCAGCAGCACGGCCTGGGCCTGGGCCAGCTCGTACGCCTCCACCAGGGCCTGCGGGGTCGTCGGCTCGACCCCGCGCAAGAGCTGGGCGCCTCGCAGATCGGCGTAGAGGCTCGCCTCGATCGTCGCGACGTCGAGCGCGCGCGCCGCCGCGACCTGCGCGAGCACCGCGTGGCGGTTGAAGCGAACCTGCCCCAGGAGCGCGCTGGCAGAATCGGGCCCCGCCGAGGGCCCGGTCGAGGACTCGATCGTGGGCTCGATCGTGGGCTCGGGCGCAGGCGTGGTCGCAGATTCTGTCGCGGGCGTGGTCGAGGGCTCGGCCGAGGATTCTGTCGCAGGCTCGGGCGAGGACTCGGCCGCGGGCGTGGTCGCAGGCTCGGGCGCCAGCGCCAGCCACGCGGCCCTGGCGCTGGCATGCACCTCGCGCCGCAGCTCCACCGGGTCGATCGTGGCGTCCTCGGCGAAGTCGCAGCGGTCGTACACCAGCTTGCGCAGGCCGGCTGCCAGCTTGCGATCCTTGGCGCCGCCGACCACCGCGTCGCACACCTCTTCGAGCTCATCGCGGCTGCGCCCGACGTGGCGGCGCGCCAGCTCCAGCAAGGCGGCGGCCAGCTCCTGCGCCTGGGCGACGCCCTTGGCGTCGAGCGCGGTGAGCTTGAGCTCGCCGCCGCGGCGGCGGGCGCGGACCAGCTCAGCGGTAAGCAACGTGCTCTCTCCGGCGCTCGCTGGTGAAGGTCTCCACCGTGCCCGCGGTCACCAGCTCGTAGAGCACGGCGCGCTTGCCGCCTTGCTTGCGCAGGATGCGGCCCAGGCGCTGCACGTGCTCGCGCACGGAGCCGGAGCCCGAGAGCACGATGGCCACGCTGGCGGCGGGGATATCCACGCCTTCGTTTAGCACCTTGGAGGTGACCAGCGCGCCGTAGCGCCCTTCGGCGAGACCGGCCAGGAGCGCGCTGCGCTCCTTGATCTTGGTCTGGTGGGTGATCGCCGGGATGAGGAAGCGTCGCGCCACCGCGTAGCAGGTGGCGTTGTCCGCGGTGAACAGCAGCGCGCGCTGGTGGACGTGGCGCGCCAGGAGGTGCTCCACGAAGTCGAGCTTGGCGGGCGCGCAGAAGGCCAGCTCGCGCTGCCGCCGGTACGCGGTCATCGCCTCGCGGCCCTCCGGGCTGCGCGCGGACTGGATGAGGAAGTCCGCCCAGCCGCGAGGGCTGGACATGCGGATGCCGTGGCGCTCGACGAACCCGCGGTAGGTGGCGCGGGCCGTGTCATGCTCGGCGCGCTCGGCGGGCGCCAGCTCCACCTCGACGCGCTCGGTGTCGTACTCGGCCAGGAAGTCCCCGGCGAGCTCGACGATCTCCTTGCGGTAGGCGATGGGGCCGACGAGCTCCGTCAGCAGCGCCTCCTTGCCGTCGGTGCGCTCCGGCGTGGCCGTCAGTCCGAGCCGAAACGGGGCCAGCGCCATCCGCGCGGCGCTGGAGTATGCGGCGCTGGGCAGGTGGTGGCACTCGTCGAACACCACCAGGCCGAAGCGCCCGCCCAGGTGCTCCATGTGCAGGTACGCCGAGTCATACGTGGTCACCGTCAACGGGGCCACCGAGTGCTCGCCGCCGCCTACCACGCCGACCTCCACGCCAAAGCTCGTGCGCAGCAGATCGTACCACTGGCGCACCAGCTCCAGCGTCGGCGCGACCACCAGCGTGGAGCGGCGCTTGGCGTCGATGGCCATGCAGGCGAGCTGCGACTTGCCCGCGCCGGTGGGCAGGATCACGCAGCCGCGGCTGCCACGCGCGAGCCAGGCCTCGAGCGCCTCCGCTTGATAGGGGCGCGGCTCGCGATGAACGCGCAGGCCATGCTCCAGCGTCACGTAGGCGCGCGCGCGGTCATCGACCGCGCGTTGCTGCCGCACCAGGGCGCGCAGCACGTCGGCGTACGCCAGCGCAGGCGCGCGGTGGCACCCGGTGCGCGGATCCCAGAGGCAGCCCTGGGGGACCTGGGCGTCGCCCTGGTCCAGGCCGCGCAGCTCCAGCGTCCCGGACGCGAACGTCAAGCTGAGCACGGGGGCTGTCACCGCGGTCACGGTACGACTCGACGCGGCGCGGGCGCAAGGGCCGGCGCGATCCGCGCGCGCGGCGTTGCCGCCCCAGCCTACTTGCGGGTGACCTGGATGATCTTGCCGCCCTTGGCGGTGCAGTCCGCGGCGGTCACGTCGAGCCAGCCTTCGCCCTTGCACGAGTTCTGGCCGGCGCACTTGTGCTTCTCGGTGTGGCACAAGCTCTTGCCCTTGCACTCGTTGATCCCCGCGCAGTTCACCAGCTTGTCGGTCTGCTCGGTCTTGTCGGCTCCGCTGGCGGCTCCGTCTTTCTTGCTGCAAGCGGTGGCGAGCAGCGCGCCGCAGGTCAAGGCGATGGTGTGGGCGAGAGCGGAGGCACGGCGTGGCGACATGACCGCAAGTGAAGCGCGCTTTGTCTCGGGCCGGGAGGGGCGCAGAGAGGAATGTGCGAGAAAAAATTGCGCGCGAGGATGCCCGGTCTCCCAGGAGACTGGTGTCAAACGGTCTCCTCGCCGAGCATGCCAAGCTCGCTCGGCGAGGTTGGCGGCTCAGCCCGGGCGCGAGTGTACCCGTCCGGAGGGCTTTGCCCAACAATGTGGCTAGCTAGCAAGGACAGCCGTAGAAGGGCAGGCTCAGGCGGTCGAGCTCGGTGCCATCGCTGCGCGTGAGCACGCGGTCGAGCCCAAGCCAGGGGGTGCCCAGCAGCTCGAACTGGCCGTCGCCGTCGACGTCGACGATGGCGTCGATGGTGAGGAGGTCCTCCAGCTCGGTGATCGAAGCCTCGGTGAGCGCGCCGTCATCGCCGACGCGAAACACCCCCAGCAGGCTGAAGGTCGGCGTGCCGCAGTCCTCGGGAGAGAGGTGGGCATGCGAGAGGACCCAGGTGGCCTTGGTCCGCGGGTGGCGAAGCACCTGCTCGGACCAGCGGACCTGCTCTTGCCAGGTGCCGGCCAGCGCGGCCTCGGTCCACTTCGCGATGGCCGCCGTCGTGGTCGGGGACGCGAGCATCGCGCGGCGCGCCGCCCTGGCCAACGCCGGGCGCACGAGCGGCTCCGGTCGCAGCACCGGCGCGGCGGCGGGGTGGGCGTAGCGGTCGTGTGCGCAGCCGTCGAGCCGCGCGGCGATCATGCGACCGCCCTGGTCTCGCAGGTCGTCGGGGGTGAAGTCGTGGGACAGCCCGGCGTACGCGGCATCTCCGGTCAGGCGGGCCACCAGCGCGAGCGAGGTGACGCGAGCCTGGCAGCCGCTGTCGGTCACGACGAGCTGGCCGATGATCCCGCGCCACGCCGGGGCGGCGGTTGGGAGAAGCGGCGCCAGGTAGGCCCGGCCACCGTCGTTCTCTCCGGTCGTCGCCGGCCCGTGGTCGGGCAGCGCGCTGTCTTGGGGCAACACCTCGAGCTGCAGGTATCCGTGATCGAACACGGACGTCATGAGCCAGAGCTGCGGCCGCTCGGCGGGCGAGGGGAGCGGCGCAGCCTCGGGGCCTGGCGTCGGCTGCGACGCGGCGGGCGCGGTGGCGACCGCGGGAGCGGCGGGCGCCGGCGTGGGCGCGGGCGGGGACTCGGCCTGTCGGCGGATGGGGACGGTGCGGACATCGAGCAGGCCGGGCAGGACGAGCAGGCCCGTGGCCATCGCGGCGAGGATCAGGGACGCCCGGCGGGGCTGGATCACCGAGGATGCGAGGGTTCCAAGCGACAGGCTCATGGCCTGATGAATTGCAAGCTCGATGCCGCGCGTGAGGCCTTTGCCATCATCGGGTTACGCGGCCAGGCGCTGCCGACACACGGGCGCTGCGGCAGCCTGGACACGGCCGGCCGTCGGGGACGTCGGCCGGGACACGTCTGCCTGGACACGTCGCGGTCGGGGCTGCCGTCGGGGCCCCGAGGCGGCCGCCACGCCGCGTCGCGCCCGCGCCCGCGCTCGTCACACCACGCGGTGCGCGATCATGCTGTCGGCCATCGCGGTCACCATCTCGGCCAGCGGACGCGGCTTCCAGTCGAGCAGCTCGCGCGTTTGCTTGGTGGAGAGATCCTGCCGCAGGCCGAGCTCTTGCACCGCCAGCCGCGCGGTCTTGTCCCACAGCGAGACGACCTTCATCAGCCAGCCTGGGATCTTGCCGGTCGGGACGCGATAGCCGCGCGCGGCGTACTTGTCGGCGAGGATCGTGGCCACGTCCAGCATCGAGGCGTGCTCGATGGCGGCGATGAACCGCTTGCCGGGCGCCTCGGGGGCGGTGAGCGCGGCCACGTGCGCGGCGGCGACGTCGCGCACGTCCACCATGGCCCAGCCGACGTTGGGGCACCCCGGCAGCTCGCGCTTGAGCAGCTTGCGCACCAGCTCCGCGGAGGTGTTGACGTCTGCGCTGAGGATGGGGCCAAGGACCAGCCCCGGGTTGATGGTGCAGAACTCGAAGCGCTGGTCCGCGGGCAGCTTGCCCACCAGCTCCCAGGCGGCGCGCTCGGCGATGGTCTTGCTCTTCTCGTACGCCCCGACGAGCGGCGTCAGCTCGCTCCAGTCTCGCTCGTCGTACACCTTGCTGCCGTCGCGCGCGTGGCCGTACAGCACGGCGGCGACCGACGAGGTCATCACCACGCGGGTCGGGCCGTCGCCGGCGGCGCGCGCCGCGGCGGCGGCGGTCAGCACGCGCACCGCGCCGTCGCGCGCCGGCTTTATCAGGTCGTCCTCGTGCGCTGGCGGCGTGCTGGGCAGGGGCGAGGCCATGTGGACGACGAAGCGGCAGCCGCGCACGGCCGCTTCCCACCCGTCGTCGCGGGTCAGCTCGGCGGCCACCAGCTCCAGTCGGTCAAGCGAGGCGCCAGCGGGCAGGTTGTCGCCGAGGACCTTGCGCACCTCTGGCTCCTTGGCCAGCGAGCGCAGCGTGCCGCGCACGCGAAAGCCTGCCTGCAAGAGCTGCAGGATCGTGTGCTGGGCGATGAAGCCAGAGGCTCCGGTGACGAGGACGGTCTGGGAAGCTGCAGGGGCGGACATGGACGGCCAAGCTAGCCGCGTGCTGGCCCCGCGCAAGGGCCAACCCGCCAGGTGGCGCCCGCGGTCAGCCGTTGTGGCGCCCGCGGTCAGCCAGGTGACAACGAAGTGGGGGCGCCGGGCCCTCGGCGTACACGTTCGCCGAGGCCGCGGCGCCAGGGGCCGCTACGACGGGAGCTGCTCGTGCGTGGTCCGCCCGCCCGAGGCGGTGGGCGGGGGGATGGCGGGGTCGGGCAGCACCGGGGTGGGGGCCACGCCCAAGGCTACGCCCAGGGCGTCGTCCACCTTGGTGATGAAGCGCAGCTCCAGCTCTCGGGTGACCTCGTCCGGGATCTCGGCGGCGTCCTTGCGGTTGCGCTCGGGCAAGAAGACGATCTTTATCCCCGCGCGGTGCGCGGCGATGACCTTCTCCTTGATGCCGCCGACCGGCAGCGCGTTGCCTCGCAGATCGACCTCGCCCGTGATGGCGATGTCGTTGCGGATGGGGCGTCCGGTGAACACCGACACCACGGCGCAGGTCAGCGCGACGCCGGCCGACGGGCCGTCCTTCTTGACCGCGCCTTGCGGCAGGTGGATGTGCAGATCGGAGGCCAGCACCTTGTCGTGATCGATCCCCAGGCGAGCGGAGTTGGCGCGCATCCACGACACCGCGGCCTGCGCGCTCTCCTTCATGACGTCGCCCATCTGGCCGGTCAAGCGCACGTCGCCCTTGCCCGGGTAGCGGCGAGCCTCGATGAACATGATGTCGCCGCCCACCGGGGTCCACGCCAGCCCGGTGATGACGCCAACCTCCGGCGAGCGCTCCGCGGTGTCCGCGGTGTAGCGCGGGGGGCCCAGCAGCTCGGAGACGTCGCTGTGGGCGATGGTGATGTGCTCCGCGCCCTCGGCGATCTTGACGGCGGCGCTGCGGCACAGCGCCGCCAGCTCGCGCTCCAGGTTACGGACCCCGGCCTCGCGCGTGTAGTTGTGGATGACCTCGGAGAGCGCGTCTTCTTGCACCTCCAGGAGGCCCTTCTCCATGCCGTGCTCGGCGATCTGCTTGGGCAGCAGGTGGTTTCTCGCGATCGCCGTCTTCTCCAGCGTGGTGTAGCCGGACAGCTCCACCATCTCCATGCGGTCCAGCAGCGGCTGCGAGATGGTCTCGGTGGAGTTGGCGGTGCAGATGAACATCACGTTGGACAGGTCCACCGGGACTTCGATGTAGTGATCGACGAAGTCCTTGTTCTGCTCCGGGTCGAGGACCTCCAGCATGGCGGCGGCTGGATCGCCCCGCATGTCGGCGGCGAGCTTGTCGATCTCGTCGAGCACGAACACCGGGTTCATCGAGCCGGCCTTCTTGAGGCCGGACACGATGCGGCCGGGCAGCGCGCCGATGTACGTGCGGCGGTGGCCGCGGATCTCGGCCTCATCGCGCACGCCGCCGAGCGAGATGCGCACGTACTTGCGGCCGAGCGCCGAGGCGATGGAGCGGCCCAGCGAGGTCTTGCCGACGCCAGGCGGGCCGACCAGGAGCAGGATGGGGCCGTGCTTGTGCGGCGCCAGCTTGCGGACGGCCAAGAACTCCAGGATGCGCTTTTTGACCTTCTCCAGCCCGGAGTGCTCGGCCTCCAGGATGGCCCGGGCGGCGGCGACGTCCAGGCGATCGTCGGTGGTGACGTTCCACGGGATCTCGAGGAGGTTCTCGACGTAGGTGCGGGCGATGTTGTACTCCGGAGACGACGACGACATCTGGCCCATGCGCGCGAGCTGCTTCTTGGCCGCGGCGCGGACCTCGTCGGACATCTTGGAGTCTTCGATCTTCTTGCGAAGCTCGTCGACCTCGGCGTTGTCGTCTTGCTCTCCGAGCTCTTCCTGGATCTGGCGCATGCGGTCACGCAGCACGCGCTCACGGTGGGTGCGGGAGGTCTCGCCCTCCAGCTCGGCGCCGATGTCCGCCTTGAGGCGCAGCACGGTGGCGCGGCGCTCCAGCGGCGTCAGCACGCGCTCCAGGCGCTTCTGGGAGTCAGTCTCCACCAGCAGCGCGGTCAGCTCGTCGCGCTCGAGCTCCAGGAAGGGCGCGGCGACATCCACCAGCTTGTCGGGATCCGTGATCGCCAGCACGGTGGCGCGCGTGGTCTCCGGCCGATCTCTGGTCGCCTCCCTGGCCTCCTTGGCCGCTTCCTTGGTCTCGCGAGCGTCCTTGGCTTCCTTGCTCTCCTTGGCTTCCTTGCCCTCTTTGGCTTCCTTGCCCTCTTTGCCGGGAGACTCCTTGGCCTCCTTGACGTGCTGGGCGTCCGCGACCACGTCGGCCAGGTGCGCGCGCACCACGGCCGTGGTGGCGGCGAGCACTTCGGGGGCCACGCTGGAGGTGGGGACGAGCGGCGACACCGAGGCGATGAGGAACATCTCGCTCGAGACCAGCGAGTCGATACGCACGCGCTCGCGGAAGCGCATCACGGCGGTGAAGCGCCCCGGGGAGTGCTTGACGACCTGGATGATCTCGGCGAGCACGCCGATCTCATGCAGATCTCGCTGGGTAGGCTCCCGAACCGCAGGGTTTCGCTGCGGGATGATGACGATCAGGTTGTCGTCTCGCGACGCAGCTTCGATGGCGCGCACCGAGGTCTCGCGGCCGATCTCGAGCGGCCCGATGTGCCCTGGGAGCTGCACTTCGGTTCGAAGCGGAAGGACCGGATACTGGCCGGCGATCTCGGTGTGCTTGGACATGCGCTTCCTCGGAGCATACGTTGGTTTCAGGCGTCGCGCCCGCGCTTGCGCAGCCGAGTTACTAGCTGCACCAGCAGTTTTTGCGCGTCTTCATCGAGGTCACTAGGAACGTCGATATGGACGGTGATGTAGTGGTCTCCGACCCGCCCGCCTTCGGTTCGCCCCTTCCCTCGCAGGCGCAGCTTCTTGCCGCTGGAGGACCCGGGCGGGATCTTGACTTCCGCCTTACCATCGATGGTGGCAACGGTTGCCACCGTACCGAGGATGGCGCGATCGAAGGGGACGCGCACATCGGAGTGGACGTCGGCGCCGGTGACCTTGAGCCAGCTCCCGTCCGCGGCGCGCACGGTGCTCTCGAAATCGGCGTCGGAGGCCGAGTCTGGCCGTCGGCGCTGTTCGCCGAAGTCCCCGAAATCGAAATGCTCGACCCGGACGCGAGGGCCTCTGGCGCCTGCGCTCGTGCTCGCCCCTGAGAAGTGCTGGGCGAAGAGATCGCCCAGGTCCCACGGCGCGCCAGTCGCGCGCGGATCGAAGCCCGCCATGCCACCGGCGCCGCCAGGTCCCATGCCGCCGAAGCGGCCGCCGCTTGCACGCACTGCGTCGTACTGCTGGCGCTTCTTGGCCGTGCCCAGCACGTCATAGGCAGCGGAGATCTCCTTGAACCTCGACTCCTTGGCTTTGTCGCCGCCGGTGGAGTCAGGGTGGCATTGCTTGGCCAGGCGACGGTACGCCTTCTTGATCTCGTCGGCGGTCGCGGTGGGCGCGACGCCGAGCGCCTTGTAGTAGTCCTTGCTGGGGTCAAAGTCGGTGGTCACGGCTTGCTCCGGCTTGCTCCTGACCCCAGGGACCGGGAGCTGTTGGCGTGCGGATTACGTGGGGAGGGCGAGGGGACGTGGCGGGTCTTTCCGCTGGTCAGGGTTGTGATCTGGGCCGCGCTTCACGCCGCGGTGGCGGTGGCGCGCTGGACAAACGTGATCTTGCTGCCTTCGACATCGGCGTAGAGCTGGGCACCTGGGGCAAAGCGACCTGCGAGGATCTCCTGGGCGAGCGGGTCGATGACCAGCTTCTGCAGCGCGCGCTTGAGCGGGCGCGCTCCGTAGATGGGATCGTAGCCCGCCTCGGCGACCCGCGCGACTGCCCGGTCGGATAGCTCCAGGGTCAGCTCGCGCTCCGCCAGCAAGCGGGTGTACCGCGCGAGCTGGATGCGCACGATGGTGCCCAGGTGCGCCTCTCCCAGGGGCTCGAAGAAGATGATCTCGTCGATGCGGTTGAGCATCTCCGGGCGGAAGGTGGCCTGCAGCTCGCGCATCACCCCGGCCTCCACGGTGGTCCTGTTCTGCGCGGTGAGCTGCAGCAGGTGCTGGGAGCCGACGTTCGAGGTCATGATGATGACGGTGTTGCGGAAGTCGACGGTGCGGCCCTGGCCGTCGGTCAGCCGGCCGTCGTCGAGCACCTGCAGCAGCACGCTCCACACGTCGGGGTGGGCCTTCTCCATCTCGTCGAGCAGGACCACGGTGTAGGGCCGGCGGCGCACCGCCTCGGTGAGCTGGCCGCCCTGGTCGTAGCCGACGTAGCCGGGAGGGGCGCCGACCAGTCGAGACACCGTGTGCTTCTCCTGGTACTCGCTCATGTCGACGCGGACCATGGCCTGATCGTCGTCGAACAGCAGCTCGGCCAGGGCGCGCGCCAGCTCGGTCTTGCCGACGCCGGTGGGGCCCAGGAACAGGAACGAGCCGATGGGCCGGTTGGGGTCCTTGAGGCCGGCGCGCGCGCGGCGCACGGCGGCGGCCACCGCGGACACCGCGGCGTCCTGCCCGACCACCCGCTTCTGCAAGCGGCTCTCCATCTGCGACAGGCGCGCGGCCTCGCCCTCGAGCATGCGCTCCACCGGGATGCCGGTCCACTTGGCCACCACCGCGGCGATGTCGTCCTCGGTGACCTCCTCGCGCAGGAACGAGCCCTTCTGGCGCAGGTCTTCAGCCAGCGCCGAGTCGCGCGCCAGCTCCTTCTCGACCTGCGGGATCGAGCCAAAGCGCAGCTCGGAGGCGCGGGCGAAGTCGCCCTGGCGCTGCAGGCGGTCAGCCTCGCCGCGCATCTGCTCGAGCTTCTCCTTGGCGGCGCGCAGGCCGGCGATGAGCGCGCGCTCGCGCTGCCACTGCGTCTTCATGCTGGCGGTCTGCTCGCGCAGCTCGGCGATCTCGCGTTGCACCACGGGCAGGCGCTCCTTGGCGCGGCGGTCGTCCTCTCGCGACAGCGCCGCGCGCTCGACCTCCAGCGTGAGGATGCGGCGCTCCAGCGTGTCGATGGGGGTGGGGACGCTCTCGATCTCCATCTTGAGGCGCGACGCGGCCTCGTCGACCAGGTCGATGGCCTTGTCCGGGAGCTGGCGCGAGGGGATGTAGCGGTGCGACAGCCGGGCCGCGGCGATGAGCGCCGCGTCGCGCACGCGGATGCCGTGGTGGACCTCGTACTTGTCCTTGAGGCCGCGCAGGATGGCGATGGTGTCGTCCAGCGAGGGTTCGTCGACGAACACCGGCTGGAAGCGGCGCTCAAGCGCCTTGTCCTTCTCGATGTGCTTGCGGTACTCGTCGAGCGTGGTGGCGCCGATGCAGCGCAGCTCGCCGCGCGCCAGCGCCGGCTTGAGCAGGTTGGCGGCGTCGGTCGCGCCCTCGGCGGCGCCGGCGCCCACCAGGGTGTGCAGCTCATCGATGAAGAGGATGACCACGCCCTCGGCGGCGGTGACCTCGGAGAGCACGCTCTTTAGCCGCTCCTCGAACTCGCCGCGGTACTTGGCGCCCGCGATGAGCGCGCCGAGATCCAGCGACAGCAGGCGACGGTCGCGCAGCGACTCGGGGACGTCGCCGGTGGCGATGCGCTGGGCGATGCCCTCGACCACCGCGGTCTTGCCGACGCCGGCCTCTCCGACGAGGACCGGGTTGTTCTTGGTGCGGCGCGACAGGATCTGGATGGTGCGGCGGATCTCCTCGTCGCGGCCGATCACCGGGTCGAGCTTGTCCTGGCGCGCCAGCGCGGTGAGGTCGCGGGTGTACTTGTCCAGCGCCTCGTACTTGCCCTCTGGATCCTGATCCGTGACGCGCTGGTTGCCGCGCACGGACATCAGGGCCTCGAGCACGGCGGCCTTGGTGGCGCCAGCGGCGCGCAGGGCCTCCCCGGCGGGAGTCTTGGAGTCAGCCAGCGAGAGCACGAAGTGCTCCGTGGACAGAAACTCGTCCTTCATCGCCGTGGCCTCGCGGCCGGCGGCGTCCCACACCTCGCGCAAGGCGCGCGAGGCGTCGACCTCCACGGCGCCGCCGACCTTGGGCTCTCGCTCGAGGCGGCGCTCCAGATCCGTGAGGACCACCCTTGGATCCGCGCCCAGCTTGGCCAGGATGCGCGGCGCGATGCCGCCGTCCTGCTGGAGCAGGGCGACGAGCAGGTGCTCCGGAGCGACCTGGGAGTGGCGACGCTCGACAGCGATCGAGCGAGCGGCGGACAAGGCTTCCTGGGCTTTGACAGTGAGTTTATCGGACCTCATCGGACGCCAACGTAGGCACGATCACGATGTCGTCAACGGCCTCCGGTTGTGAGGAGAGAAGGCCGAGCGGTTGCGGCGATCTGCGGCCGCGCGGCGCCAGGCGCGCGACCCCTGGCGCCCAGGCAGCGGCGGATCTATGTTGAAGCGGTCAGCGCTGCGCTGGCTTGCTGCAGCGCCTTGCGCACCGCCGGATGCTCGGCCATGGCGGTGATGGCGCCCAGATCTGCCACGCCCTGGTCGTGCAGCACGCGCAGCGCGCGGCAGGCGTTGCCGAGGTTCAGCTTCTGCGTGCGGCCCACCAGCTCGATCAAGATGGAGGCGATCGCTGCCGCCGCGTCGGCGCCCAGGGCGCCGAGCACCTGCACCGCCAGCGGGTAGTCCTCCGCGATGGCGGCGACCACGGCGGCGCGGGCCAGGGAGGCGGGATCCATCTCTGGCTCGAGCAAGGCGCCGCGCGCGACCAGGTCCGTGGCGATGTCGAGCAAGAGGCCGATCTGATCGGCTCGCCAGTAGCTGTCGATCAACCGGCGCAGCGCCGGCACGCAGCCGGGGTCCAGATCGGAGGCGCGCAGGAAGGCGTCATCGGCGCGCTCGAGGTCTCCCACCTTGTTGAGGAACACCTCGCCCAGCTCGAACAAGCGCAAGGCGCGCTCCTGCGCGGTGGCGGCCAGCGGCACCAGCATCTGCAAGTACTGGCAGGCCGCGCTCCAGTCACCGCGGTCGGCCTGGACGGAGGCGAGCGCCGCGATCACCTCGCGGCTGTGCGGGTGATCTCGGCGCAGGCGCTCGAGGTTGGCGATGGCCCCGGCGTGGTCGCCGATGGCGTGGAGCAGCCCCACCAGCGAGAAGTGGCTGGCGAGCACCTCGTCCTCCTGGTCCGCGGGCACCAGCGCCATCACCGCGCGCGCGGCGGGCAAGGCGGTGGCGAGATCGCCGGCTCGGGTCGCCAGCTCCTGGACCCGCCGCTGCAGCTCGATGCGTCCTGGCGCGGCGGCCGCCGCGGCCTGGGCGTAGGTGAGCGCGTCTTCGCCGCGATCGAGGTGCTCGGCGATGATCGATCGCCGGAGCAGCAGCTCGTCTGGCGCCAGCATCGAATCCGCCGCTTCGATGTCGCGGTAGATCATCTCGGCGGTGGCGAAGTCGCCGAGCCGGAAGGCGAGCCCCGCTCGCGCGTCGAGCGCGACCGCGCTGGCGGGATCTTCGATCAGCGCCAGGTCGAAGGCGCGGGCGGCCTGGTGATCTTCGCCGAGGACCTCGGCGAGCCGCGCCACCTCGATCCAGAGATCCGCGCGCTCGCCGCTCTCGGTGGTCATGGCGGCGCGGACCGCGGTCAGCTCGACCAGCGCGTCCAGATCGCCGTTGAGCTTGTGCTCACTGGCCAGCGCGGCGAAGGCTGCGCCGTGTCCAGGGCAGTGCTGCCACAGGCGGCGGGCGGCGGTCACCACGTCGCTGCGCTCGCCGGTCTCCTTGACCTCGTCGAGCGCGCGCTCCAGCTCGGGGATGGTGGGCGGCGCCGCCGCGGCCAGCTCGGGCAGCTCTGGCTCGAAGGCTGGCTCCAGCGCGGCGACCGAGGCGTCGACCAGCGGAAAGCGCTTCGAGGTGCGCCGGCCAACCGCGGGAGACGGCGGGGGCTCGGCTTCGGCGGGCGGACGCGGCAGCACGGTTTGCTGCAGGTCCGAGCGGTCCTCCCCGAAGGAGCCCGGTGCGCTGGTCGGGGCAGCCGCCGTGGTCGGCGCGCGGGTCGTCGGGGCCGCGGCCACCGCCGAGGGCTCGTCGGAGCTGGCGAGCATCGGCGGATCGTCCCAGCCGTCATCTGGGCCGGCGGCCGGAGCGGGAGGAACGGGCGCGGGGCGGGCGTGCGCTCGGGGGCGGCGGGGGCGGCGGGGGCGGGCGCGGCAGGCTCGGCGGGGCCCGCGTCGTCGTCGAGCGACAGCACCTGCGGCGCCGCCAGGCTTTGCCGCGGTGACAGCTTGCGCTCGGCGGCCTCGAAGTGCAACGCGGCCTCGCGGTGCCGGCCCTGGCTCTCGTACCGGCGGGCCAGGGGCAGATCGATCGCGGGGATCGTTGGATCGAGCGCGAGCGCGTGCTCGTAGTGCTCGATAGCTCGCTCGGCCTCGTTGAGCCGCTCGTCGAACACCAGGCCGAGCTCGAAGTGCAGCGCGGCGCGGTCGCGGTCCGTGCTGGCCGCCTCGATCTCGCGCTCGAGCAAGGGGATGACCTCGGCCCAGTCGCGCCGCGCCATGGCGGCGCAGCGCAGCTCGTACGCATGATCTGCGTCGTTTGGGGCGCAGGCGTGCGCCTCCTTGAGGCAGCGATAGGCCTGCTGCTCCCGGCCAAGCTCGCGGTAGACCCGGGCCCTGCGTCGCCACAGCGTGGCGCGCAACAGCGGATCTTCGGTCATCATGAGCTGACGTCCGATGGCCTCGGAGGCCGCGGCCCCGTCGCCGATCTCGAGATACAGATCCTCCAGGAGCTCGAGCGCGGTGAGATCGTCGGCCTCGGACTCCGCGGCGGCGCGCTCGGCCGCCGCGATCGCCTGCGGCAGGTTCCCGGCGTCGAGCAGATCGAGTACCGCGGTGAGCGGCTCTGCGGACGCCGCGCGCGCGGGGGCGCGGTCACGGGTGGCTGCGGCGACGGGTGGGGCGGCGGGGACGGCGGCTGCTGCGGCGGGGACGGCTGCTGCGGCTGCGGGTACGGGTGGGGCGGCGGGGACGGCTGCTGCGGCGGGGACGGCTGCGGCTGCGGGCTGCTGCGGCGGGGACGGCTGCTGCGGCGACAAGATCGACAGCGTCGTCGGGACGGGCGGCGTCGCCGTCGGCGACGCTGCTGGCGCTGACGTCACTGCTGCTGGCGTCGCTGGCGCTGGCGTCGCTGGCGCTGGCATCGCTGGCGCTGGCGTCGCTGGCGTCACTGGGCCGCGCGCTGTCGTCGCTGGCGCTGGCGTCACTGGGCCGCGTGCTGGCGGGCCCACCGGGCTCTTCCATCTGCGGAGGCGTGTCCTCCGCTGGCTCGGCGGCGGCGGCCTCGAGCGGCGCCAGGTCGGCGCTCGGCGTCTGGTCTCTGGTGCCAGCGGCGCTATCTGGAGGGGGAGGCAGGCTCGGCAGCTCCGGGTGCAGCGCTTGCAGTGACTCCGCGCGCGCGTGCGCCCACCGGCGCCGGTCGCGGGACAGCTCGGGGTTGGCGGCGGCCTCGAGGAACAAGCGGTACGACGCTGGCACATCGCCGCTCGCTGCCATGCGGTCCGCCAGCGGCATCAGCAGCGGGGCGTAGCTGGGATCGAGGCGATACGCGCGCGAGAGCAAGGTGGTGGCGGCCTCCAGCCGGCCGCGCGCCAGCTCGCCGTTGGCCAGGCGAAACAGCGAGCTGGCCTCGCGGCGCGCCTCGGCGGCAGGATCCACCGGTGCGCGTCCGGGCCGCCGTGGCGCGGCCTTGGCTGCGGCGCGCTCGCGGCGATCTGCTGGCGCCGAGCCCTGCGCCTCGTCGCGCTGCGCCGCGGGTGCGGCTTCGCGGGTGACCGCGGCCAGGGCGGAGGTGATGGTGCGCGCTCGTCCACGCGCCGCCAGCTCGACGGTCGCGGCCAGCAGATCGGCCTGGCGGGTCGCGCCGGGACCAGCCGGCGGCGCCGCAGGTTGCGCGCTGTCGTCAGCCTGGGGCGCGCGGGCGAACCGTCCGGTGACCGCCTGGTCATCCAGCTCCTCGGCGACGCCGCCGCGGGCCAGCGCGCGTGGCCCCGGCACCAGGAGCTGGGCCGCGGGCGCGCGGTCGAAGGTGGTCGCGGCCACTTTCGCCGCGACCTCGGCCAGCGCTGCTGGCCTGGCCACTCGGTTGGTGACGGCGTCCTCTTCCATGACGTCCACCGGTGCGGCTTGCTCCGGGGAGTTCAGCTGGGTGGGCAGGCCGCCAGGGACAGGCGCGGGCGGCAGGGGCGCGGCGGACTCCGCGGCTGGCTCTTTGGCCGGGGGCTCGCTTGGGCGCTCGCCGTCTTGCTCGCTGTCTTGTTCGCTGTCTCGCTCGCCGTCTCGTTCGTTGTCGCCGGGCGCGCCCGAGGCTGCGCTGGTTCGCGGCGCCCGCCCCGCGGCGGACATCGCGATGGCGTCGTCGCTGACAGGCGGCCTCGGCACTTCGCCAAGCGGCTCGGCGAGCAGCTCGTCGTTCGAGCTCCCCGCGGCGCCCGCGTGGTCCGGGCCAGCATCGTCGGCGTCGTCCGCGGTGTCGTGGCGCGCCAGCGCCGCACGTGCTGTCTCTCTCGCCGCCTCCATCGCTGCGACCAGCTCGAGCGGCGCGGCTGCCAGTGGCTCGGCGCCGACGTCGGGGCTCGCGGTGGTGGGATCCGCTGACAGGTCTTGTGCCCGGTCATGCCCCGGGCCCTGCGCCAGGTCAGCCGGTCGATCTTGCGCTTGATCTTGCGCCCGGTCACGCGCTCGGTCCGCCGCCTCGGTGTCGCCCAGACCATCTCGGTAGAGCGCCTCCACCTCGGCCCACAGCGCTTGCGCGTCCTCGTCGTGTGCGGCGCGTGCGCGCGCCTCCAGCTCGGCCACCAGGGCGCGCTTGCCGGCCTGGCCCGCGCGGAGCTTGTGCAGCAGCTCCTGGCCAGCGGGGCCGAGCCGCGCTTGCGCGGACTGCACCAGCGTGAGCGCCGCGGCGTCGCGCCCGCAGCGACACAGCGCGGTGGCGAGCTGCGTGAGATCGAAGCCGGTCTGGCGCTCGAACGTGATGCGCTCGAGCGCGGTGACCACGGTGTGCCAGGCCAGGTGGGTGGCGGCCTCGTTGGCCACCATGCGCAGGGTCGCGTCGCCGCGCGCGGTCGCGCCCAGCGCCTCCGCCGCCTCCAGCATCGCGGCGCGCGCGGAGCGCGCATCTTCGAGCTGGTCGTAGTACAGGTCGGCGAGCTCGATCAGCGCATCGGCGCGCCGGTTGGCGGTGGGCGCGCTCTTGGCCAGCGCGCGCAGGTGGCGCGCGGCCGCCTCCAGATCTCCGCTCTGCTGCGCCACCTCCACCAGCTCTGCCAGGAGCGCGGGGTCATGCGGCACCAGGTGCTGCGCGGTCTCCAGCGCCGCGAGCGCGGCGGCCAGATCTCCGCGCTGCCGCGCGGCGCGCGCGGTGCTGCGAAACTGCTCCGAGGTGGCGCGCCCATCGGGGCTGCGATGCGACAAGGTCGGCGGCTCACCCTCGCTGTCAGCGACCGGCACCGGCGCGTACTCGCCGGTGCGCTCGACCTCCGGCAGCGGCGCCGCCGGCTCGCCCGCGGCGCGCAGCGCGGCCTCGACCTCGCGCAGCTCGCGGTGGGGCAAGAGGGCCGCGTGCGCCGCTGCGCGATCGGTTGGGTCCTCGAGCGCGGGCATGAGATCCACCAGCGCCATCGCCGCCGCGGTGCGATCGCTCTCGACGTCTTCCGGATCCGGCATGGCGGCGTCGCTGTCCAGCGCGCCGGCGAGCGCGGCGTATGCCCGGGCCGCGGCGGCGAGCTGGCCGGCGCGAAGATCGGCCGCGGCCAGAAAGCGCAGCGACGGACGCCAGCTCGGATCGATGTCCAGCGCGCGGCGGTGGGTCGCGCGCGCGACCTCGGGGCGGCCGAGCTGCGCCTGCAGGTCTCCCAGGCGGACCAGCAAGGACTTCTGCCGAGCGGCCTGGCGAGTGGCGGCGACCTTGCGCCCGAGCACCACCGCCACCCGCTCCAGATCTCCCAGCGCGCGCCAGGCCAGCTCCAGCGAGTCCAGCGCCGGCAGGTGAGCGTCCGCCAGCCGCAGGGCAGCCTCCAGGCAGCGCACGGCGTCCTCTTGCGCGCCGGCGCGGCGAAACAGCTCGCCCGCGCGATACAGCGCGTCGGCCCGCGCCGCGGGCGTGGCCTCCGCGCCGGGGACCGAGGCCAGGCGCTCCAGGGTCGTCGCCGCCGCCGGTCCATCGCCGGCGCGATCGGCGAGGTCCGCCAGCAGCCGCAGCGCGTTGCCGCGGAGCTCCGCCTGCGCCGCGCTGGGCGTGGCGGGGCGCTCGGACTCGAGGATCGCCAGCGTGCTCTCGCGCGCCAGCGTCAGGTCGCCGCGCTTGTCGGCGGCGAAGGCGACCCGCAGCAGGTACCCGGCGCGCTCGGCGTTGCCTGGCGGCGTGTCGCCGATCAGCTCGGTGTAGGCGCGGACGACATCTCCCCAGGCCCGCTGGCGCCACGCGGCCTCGCCGAAGGTGGACAGGATGTGCCGGCGCAGCGCCGGCGCCACGCCGGCCTCGGGCGTCTCGGCGATGCCGGCGGCAGCGGCGGCGTGGGGCAGCGCGGTGGCCGCGTCGTCCGCGGCCAGCCAGGCTGCCGCGGCGGCGACCTCCGCGGCGGCGCGCTCGCCGTCGCTGCTGGTCAGCTCGGCCAGCGAGGACAGCGCGGTGGCGCGGGCGCGCTGGTTCCCGAGGTCGGCCAACAGCTCGGCCTCCAGCTCGAAGGCGCGCTTGCGCAGCTCTGGATCAGGCGACAACCGCGAGGCTTCACGCGCCTCGGTCAGCGCGGTGGCGACGTCCGGGGGCGATTGCCGCCGCCGCGCGGCGGCGCTGCGCATGAGCAAGGTGGCCTTCTCGGCCGCGGCGGGCTCGGTGGCCAGCACCGCGTCGAGCCAGCGCCGCTCGGCGGCGGCGTCATCGCCGCTGCGCTCCAGCAAGGCCCGCGCCGCCTGCCGCGCCACCTGCGCGTCGTGGTTGGCGGACAGGTAGTGCGCGCGCTGCAGGTCGCCGGCCGCCGCGAAGTCATCGCCCTGCCGGTCCAGCAGGCCGGCGCGCACCACCGCGAGCTGGGCGGCGCGGCGAAACAGGCGGTGTCCTTCCGATGCAAAGGCGCCCTCCGCGAGGTCGACCAGCGAGGCGATGGCGGTGTCTAGCTCGGCGGCGGCGTGATGAGGATCAGAGAGCGCGGAGATGTCGGCCAGGAGCGCGTGGGCCTCCGCGGCGGTCTCGCTGCGGCCCACCGCGGCGCGGCGCAGCGCCGCGCGCGCCTCGTCGAGTCGCTGCACCTCGATGAGGCACCTGGCCAGCTCCAGCTCGAAGTGCGCCGCGGTGGTCATCGCCAGCCCGGTGCCGCGCACGCGCTCATACAGCGCGATGGCCTCTGCTTGTTCGCCGCGCGCTCGGTGGGCGCGCGCCAGCCCCTCGATGGCCTCCGGCTCGGCCGGCGAGAGCTCCAGCGCGCGCCGCCACGCCGCCTCCGCCTCGTCGGGCTCCGCCAGCGCCCCCAGCCGCGCAAAGGCGCGCGCCTCCAGCCGGCGGTCCGCAGGCTCGCCGCGGCGCTGCGCCAGCTCGATCACCTGCTGCCAGGCCTCGCGCGCGCCCGCCGCATCACCAGCGGCCTGCCGCAGCGTCGCCCACAGCTCGTGGACGGCGGGCTCGGCCGGCGCGACCTCACGGGCCGCCAGCACCTCGGCCTGCGCGCCGGCGTCGTCGCCCAGCTTGTGGGCCAGCACCTCGGCCAGCCGCAGCCGCAGCAGCGCGGCCTTCTCCGGCGGGGCGATCACCGCGCGGGCGCGAAGCAGGCGCACCAGCTCCGGCCAGCGCGCCTCGTCGCCGAGGCGGTCGGCCAGCGCGTCGGCGGCCTCGGCGGAGCCCGGATCGTGCTCGAGCGCGAGCTGGTAGAGCTGGGTCGAGGCGCGCGGGTCGAGGATCCGCAAGAGGCGCGCGCCCGCCAGCGCGGCCAGCGCGGCCTCGTCGTCGTCGCCCTCGCCGCTGGCCAGCCGCGCCAGCGCGTGCAGGTGGCTGGCGGACTCGCGCGCGTCGCCTTGCGCCAGCAAGATGCCAGCGAGCGCGGCGTGCGCCGGGGCGTAGTGTGGCCAGCGCGCCAGGGCCTGCCGCGCCAGCTCCACGCCGTCGTAGAACCAGGACGAGCGCGTGATCGCCAGCGCGAGCAGGCGCCCCAGCACCACCGGCTGGTCGGGGCCGCCGCTGGCCAGGAGCGACCGGTAGCCGCGCATCGCGTCTTCGATCTGGCCGTCTCGCAACAGCTCGTCGGCGGTGCGCATCAGCTCGTGCGCGGCGGCGAGCTGGATCGCCGCCGCGCCGATGCCGACGCCGGCTTCGGCGCGAGCGCCAAGCGGCGCGTAGCTTATCTCGATGCCCGACCGCGCGATGCGCAGCGAGGTCAGCTCGATGCCGGTGGTCTTGGGCAGCCGCCAGCCGTGGGGCGGCAAGAGCTGCCACAAGAGGTTGCCCACCAGGTCGACCTCCAGATCGCCCAGGCCGCGCGGGGTCGCCCGGCGCTCGCCCTCGGCGTCGCTGGCGCCAAGGAGCGCGGACAGCACGCGGTCAGCCAGCAGCGGTCCGGGGACCGGGAGGTGTCCATGAACGCGGATGCCTCCCGCCATCACCCGCAGCAGCGCGCCAGAGGTCGCCACCAGCGCGCGGAACGACAGATCCGCCACCGCCAGGCCGTCGGCCACCCGCGCGCGGATGGAGACGAAGCCATCGCAGAACCGGGCTTGCACCTGCGAGATCCCGAGCGCCGCGAGCTGGCGGCGGGTGGCGTCGATGCGCAGGCGCAGCGCGTCCTGGCCGACCCGCAGGGTCAGCTTGCCGAGCTGGGTGCGTCGACGTTGAAAGCGCTCGGCCGGCGCGTCGTCGGGCTCCTCCACGGAGACCTGGGCCAGCTCCAGCTCCAGCCGCTCCAGATCGAGGTAGGGGCCGATGGCTTGACGTGACAGCAGGAGCCGCCCCGCGCCGCCTTTGGCGCGGAACGTAAACGGCAGGCGTCGCGATTCGGCTGACACGCCAACGTCGGTCACGATGCGCTACCGTACCGGATTTTGCGCGTCACAGGAGCCCACCTGGGGCGCCGATCTGTCGTGACGCGCCACCGGGGCCGCGCCGCCGCCGGCCCTCACGGCGCCCGCTGGTCTTCACCGGCGCGGGCTCACCGGACTCAGCGGGCTGACCGGACTCCGCGGACTCAGCGGAACGACGAGCAGGGCTTGTAGAAGGAGGCCTTCGGGTTGCCCTTCTCGTCCAGCTCGCGGGTGAGGCCCACGTTCGGCTTGATCTTGCCGGCCTTGTCAGCGGCCAGACAGCCTTCCTTGAGCCAGCTCTCGATCATCGACTGGGCCCGCTGGTCGCGCAGGTTGCGCATCCGCTGGTCGGCCTCCTTGTCGAAGTCCTCCATTTTCGGCGTCTTGCGCTCGATGAGCTGGACCAGCACGTAGTCGCCGTTGGCGTCGTAGATGGTCTTGGCAAGCTCGCCGGCAGCGAGCTGATCGAACACCGCCTTGGCCGCGGCCTTGGAGGCGCCAAGCTCTGGCAGCCGCTCGGCGCGCGGCGTCGGGCCGCCGCGGTTCACCACCGGGGGCTTGACCTCGCCCAGGGCGGGCACGGCGATCTCCGGCAGCTTGAGCAGGTCGACTTCAGGAGCCGGAGCCGCCGCGGCGCCGGCTGGCGCTGCCCCGGCGGCCGGAGCTGCCCCGGCGGCCGGCGCTGCGCCCGAAGCGGTCATCTCGGCCGAGCCCCCGGCGGCCGGCGGCGCGTCCTGGGCCTCCACCCACGCCGCGGGGACGTTGGCGCTCTCCAGCTCGATCGCGCCGCTCTTGGGCGCTTGCTTCATCATCATCTCCAGGATCTGCTGCTGCTGCTCCGGGGTCAGCGACGGGTCATTCATCATGCGCTGCAGGTCCATGGTGTTGGGACCAGCCGGCTTGTCGCTCTTGTACAGGTCCGCCAGGTTCTTGATGGGGCCTCGCTGCGCTGCTGCCAGCGCGGCGATGGCGGAGCGGCGGGCGGCCTCCTTGGACCAGGCGTCCTTGGCCAGCTCCAGCGCGATCTCCATCTTGACCTGATCGAAGGTCAGATCACCCTTGCGGACCTCCTGCACCAGCAGCAGGTGGACGCCGCGCGCGCTGACGATGACGTCCGAGACCTTGCCCACCTCGAGCGCCTTGGCGGCGGCGTTGAGCGCCGGCTCCGGCAACCCGGGGAACTCCTTGGTGCGCCAGCCCAGGTCGCCGGCCATCGCGCGGTCCGCCGCGTCGCTCGACAGCTCCTTGGCGACGTCCTCGAACTTCCGCTTGCCGGACGCGATGTCCGCGCGCGCGGCCTCGAGCTTGGCCTTGCCGTCATCGGCGGCCTCGGCGGCCGGCGCGGCAGCCGGCGCACCCGGGGCAGCGGCCGGCGCAGCAGCGCCGCCAGCGCCGCCATCCTTGGCCGCGTCCGGCTTGGCCGCGGCGGCCTTGGCCACGAAGATGTGGCGGAGGTGGAGCTGATCCTTCACGCCCTTGTACAGGCTCTGGTCGGCCTTGAACTTGGCCTCGACCTCGGCCGTGTGCGCCGCCAGGTACGCCGCCACGTCGGCCTCGGTGGCCAGCAGCGCGCCGCGGTACATCGAGGGCGAGAACGCCACCACGTCGTAGGTGGCGGTGTTGTTCTCGTGCAGGAACTCCGCGAGCGTCTCGTCCCGCGACACCGCGACGGAGCCGCGCAGGATCTCGGCCATCATCGCGGCCAGAAGCTCGCGCTGCTGCAGCTCCACGAAGGTGGAGGCGGTGCGCAGGTTGATGCCGTACACGAACGGCAGGAACCGCCGCTGGTAGTCAAAGAGATACTCGTCGCCGACCTTCTCGAAGAACTGGTCGCGCATGTCGACGCGCTGGCCGCCCAGGAAGATGAAGCCTCGCTTGATCTCCTCGTCCACCATCTCCTTCTTGACCACCAGGCCGCGCTTTTCGGCCTCCATGGCCAGAAGCTCGCGGCGGATCAAGAGCTCGAAGGCAGAGGTCTTGGCGCTGCGCTCCTCCGAGCCGCGGTTCTTGAAGAACGAGTATACCGAGCGGAAGTCTGACGGGACCCGCACCTTGTTTCCGTGAATAACCAGAGCAGTATCGGCGACGCTCGCGCCACCACATCCTTGCCCGGCGCCGGGCGACTGCGGCCCGAAGTTGATCACGAAGACCGTGATCAAGATGCCGAAGATGATGTAGATGGCGATCGAGGAGCCTTGGCGGCGCATTCCTTCCAACATGAAACGCTCACTTGTGAGGGCAGGGCCCCCGACGGGGCGGGGCATCCTAGCAGGATGTTTCGCCGGGTGAGCCGCGGCCCTGCCCAAAAACGCCGGCTCGGTGCGATTGGCGGACCGCGTACGATCCTTGTGCCGTTCACCACTTATGCCATGTCAAGCTCCGGCGGGATTCCCTTGCGATCCTTTGAATCGCTGTGCTACCTCCGCGGCGTCTGTGGCGTACTTGGCGACCTTCGTGCTGCTCTGCGGCGGGGACTTAAATCGTAATCTTTTCGAATAGATTTCTCATATTCACCAGATGTCCCTGCGCTGAAACCCCTGCTACCAACTGGAACCAACATCATGCTCTTCGATTGGGTCTACGGAATGTTTTCCAACGACCTGGCCATCGATCTCGGCACCGCGACCACCCTCACCTTCGTCAAGGGCCGAGGCATCGTCGCGAATGAGCCGTCGGTGGTGGCCGTGCAAGCCAACTCGCTGGGCCCCAAGAAGGTGCTGGCGGTGGGCAAGAAGCCAAGGAGATGCTGGGCCGCACGCCCGGCAACATCGTCGCCATCCGGCCCATGAAGGACGGCGTCATCGCCGACTTCGAGGTCACCGAGGCCATGCTGCGGCACTTCATCCAGAAGGCGCACCAGCGGCGCACCCTGGTGCGGCCGCGCGTCATCGTCAGCGTGCCGTCCGGCATCACCGAGGTGGAGAAGCGCGCGGTGCGCGACTCCGCGCTGGCCGCGGCTGCTCGCGAGGTCTACTTGATCGAGGAGCCCATGGCCGCGGCGATCGGCGGCGGGCTGCCCATCACCGAGCCCTCGGGCAACATGATCGTCGACATCGGCGGCGGCACCACCGAGGTCGCGGTGATCGCGCTGGCCGGCATCGTGCTGTGGAAGTCGATCCGGGTCGCCGGCGACAAGATGGACGAGGCGATCGTCCAGTACATCAAGCGCAAGTACAACTTGCTGATCGGCGAGCGCACCGCCGAGATCATCAAGAAGGAGATCGGCTCGGCGTACCCCACCGAGGAGCCGATGACGGTGGAGGTCAAGGGCCGGGATCTGGTCGCCGGGGTGCCCAAGACGCTGCTGGTCAACTCGGACGAGATCCGGGAGGCGCTGCAGGAGCCGGTCAACGCCATCGTCGACGCCGTGCGCTCGGTGCTCGAGCGTACGCCCCCGGAGCTGTCGGCCGATATCGTCGATCGCGGCGTGGTGCTCTCCGGCGGCGGCGCCCAGCTAAAGAACCTGGACGTCCTGCTCCGCGAAGAGACCGGGCTGCCGGTCATGGTGTGCGAGAACCCTCAGCTCGCGGTGGTGCTGGGCACGGGCAAGGTCCTCGATGAGCTGTCGCTGCTGCGGGAGATCGCGCTGCGCTAGCGCGCTGGCTGCGGCCGCGCGCGGGATCATGGCATGACGCTGCGTCGACGCTTGCTCGATTGGATCCTGGCCGCGATCTTGATCATCGCGCCGGCCCTGGTGTTGCGCGCCAACCTACGCAACGGTGAGCCGGGCTCGCTCGACGAGGCCATCTTGCGGGTGACCTCGCCGCTGCAGGCCGCGGTGACGTGGATCGTCGAGGGCATCGGCGGCACCTGGGGCCGCTACGTCGCCCTGGTCGACGTCGAGGCGGAGAACCGCGAGCTGCGCGCGGACAACGACCGCCTGCGCGTCCAGCTCGCCGACACCGCGCGGCGCGCGTTCGACGTGGAGGCGCTCGAAGACCTGGCGCAGCTCCGGCGCCAGACCCGCGCCGACACCCTGGGCGCGCGCGTGATCGCCGCGCCGATGTCCCCGCAGTTTCGCGTGCTGCGGCTGCGCATCGATCGCGGGGAGCGCGAGGTCCAGGTGGGCATGCCGGTGATCTCGTTCCAGGGCCCGGTCGGCCGCATCCAGAACGTCTGGGGCGAGTACGCCGACGTCATGCTGGTGAGCGATCCGCAGTCCTCCATCGAGGTCTTGATCCCGCGCACCGGCGGCCGTGGCATCCTCACCGGGCTCGGCCGCGGGGACTCGTACGCATGCAAGATCGAGTGGCTCGAGCGCGCCAACCGGCCAGAGGCCAAGATCGAGCCTGGCGACGCGGTGGTCACCTCTGGGCTTGGCGCCACCTTCCCGCCCGGGCTCGCCATCGGCAAGGTGCGGCAGGTGCTGCGCGACGACGGGATGTTCCAGCACGTCGAGGTGGAGCCCTCGGTCAACCCGGGGCAGGTCCGGGTGGTCGAGGTGTTGCTGGCGCCGCCGCCTCCGCCCGATCCCGAGTCCTCCGTTCGCCGCAAGAACGAGCCGGCCTTCGGCGGGAGGCCGCTGTGAGGTCTGCCGGCGGGGCGGCAGGTCTGGCAGGGGGGCGCTAGCGTGCGCACCGCCTCGCTGGTCCTGGTGGCGTACCTGTTATGCACGGTGGTCACCGCGATGTGGCGGCTCTGGCCGGTCGACGCGATGCGCGACGCGCTGCCCCACGTGGGCGCGCTCACCGCCACGTATCTCGGCCTCAACGCGCGCACCCGGATCGCGCCCGCGCTCGCCGGCTCGGTGGCGCTCGGCTACTTGCTCGATCTGGTGGGCGGCGGCCCGGTGGGCTTTGGCGCGCTGACCCTGGCGCTGGCCGGCCTGGTCGCCGTCGGCGTGCAGCGCCGCATCCTGGTCCGCGGGCTCACCATGACCATCGCCTTCTGCGGGTTCGTGGGCCTGGTCGCGGCGGTGCTGGGCGTCCTGGTTCGGGTGGCCTACGACGTGCCGCGCGCTAGCTTTGGAACCGAGGTGATCTTCGTGCTCAAGGCCAGCCTGTCGACGGCGATCATCGGTCCGCTGGTGTGGCGGCTCTTCCGGCGGGTGGACGCCGCGTTTGCCCGCACCCACCGCGAGCGCGACGCGGCGCTGGAAGGCCTGGTGCCCTGATGCTGATCCACAACGCCAGCGGGCAGGGCCCGGTCCTGGGCGAGCTGCGGCGGCGCATGCGCTGGGCGCTGCTGGTGTTCGTCGTCGGCTTCTCCATCTTGGTGGGCCGGCTGTGGCAGCTCCAGGTGCTGCGCGGCGACACCTACTTTCAGCGCACCGTGCAAAACGTGGTGCATCAGCGCTACTTGCCCTCGGTGCGCGGCAAGATCCTCGACCGCGCGGGCGTGCCGCTGGCCGACAACCGGCCCGCCTTCAACATCTACGCCACGCCGCGAGAGTTCTCGCCCCAGGTCCGGGACGAGCTGGCGCGGATCCTCGGGCTCACCGATGAAGATCTCGCCAAGATCGGCGAGCGGCTCGCCGTGGGCAAGCGCCGGGACTCGCGGGCGCCGGTGCTCATCCTCGAAGATCAGGGGCGCGATCGCGCCGCGCTGGTGGAGCAAGCCAAGACCCGGCTCGCTGGCGTCGAGGTCCACCACGAGCCGTACCGGTTCTATCCGCAGGGCGACCTGGCCGCGCACATCGTCGGCTACATGTCCCAGATGACCTCCACCGAGTACGACCGCCTGGCCACCAGCGGCTACGACTCGTCGGAGCTCATCGGTCGGTACGGCCTGGAGTCGGCGTGGGAGAACTACCTGCGAGGCAAGAAGGGGATCGAGCGGTTCGCGGTGGACGCGCGGGGGCGGCGCCTGGACGAGGCGACCGCGGCGACGCTCATCTCCGGCGCTCGCATCATCGACCCGGTGCCTGGCGCCAACCTGGTCTTGACCATCGACGCCGGCCTGCAGCGCGCGGCGGAGCGCGCGGTGTCACACCTGCCGGCGGCGGCGGTGGTGGTGGTGGAGATCTCGACCGGGCGCGTGCTCGCCATGGTCAGCAAGCCATCCTTCGATCCCAACGTGATGACCGGGCACCTGACCCGCGCCGAGGAGACGCTCCTGCTCTCCGATCCGCGCAAGCCGTTCATCGACAAGGCGCTGCGCGCCGAGTATCCCCGGGCTCGGTGTTCAAGTTCGTCACCGCGCTCGCCGCGCTGGAAGACGGCCAGGCAGCGGAGGATGAGCCCATCATCTGCAACGGCAGCTACGAACTCGCCAACACCACGTTTCGCTGCACCGCCGCGCACGGCAAGCTGGACCTGCTCGGCGCCATCCAGCACTCGTGCAACATCTACTTCTGGAAGCTGGCCGAGCGCATCGGCCTCGATCGCATCGCCGAGGTGGCGCGCGGCTATGGCTTTGGCGCCCCCAGCCAGCTCGGCCTCAACGGCGACGCCTCCGGGCTCATCCCCACCAAGGCGTGGTACGAGGCGCGCACCCGCTACAAGGTGGGCTACGCGACCAACGCGGCCACCGGCCAGGGCGATGTCAACGTCTCGGTGATCCAGGTCGCCATGGCCTACGCCGCGCTCGCCAATGACGGCACCCTGCTGGTGCCCCAGGTGGTGGACCACGTGGAGAGCAGCGCTGGCGAGAGCATCGTGTCGTTTGATCCCCAGGTCGTGCGCAAGGTCAAGACCCCCTATGCGGCGCTCGACACCTGGCGCCGCGGGATGAAGCTGGTGATCTCCGAGCCCGGCGGCACCGCCTACGAGCTGGGGCGCTCGGAGGTCGTGTCCATCGTCGGCAAGACCGGCACCGCGGAGGTCCGCAAGCGCCGCAAGAAGGAAGAGGGCGAGCGCGTGCTCGAGGCCTGGCATCCGACGCAGAGCCACGCCTGGTTCGCGGGCTGGGCGCCGGAGGAGTCGCCAGAGATCGCCATCGTGGTGCTGGTGGAGCACGGCGGCTCTGGCGGCAAGATCGCTGCGCCGGTGGCCAGGTCGGTCCTCGAGGCATACTTTGGCAAGATCAAGCCCAAGGCCGCGGCGGCCAAGGCCGCGGCGTCGGCGGCGGCCGCCGGCCCGGCGGGCGAATCCGCGACGCCGAACGCGCCTGGGGTAGCTCCGGCGGCCACGCCCAGCGCTGGCGTCCCCGCAGCCGGCGCGGGCGCCAGGCCGTCGAATGCGGCGCCGAATGCGCCGGCAAATGCGCCGGCCAGCGCGCCGGCAAATGCGCCGAACCAGGCGCCGGCCCGGGCGCCGGCCAGCAGCCCGGCGCCCGCCGCGGGAGACTCGCCGTGAGGTCCACCGGCATGCAGCTCCCTCGCACCACCGTCGGGGTGAGCCGCTGGCGCCGCTTTCGCGCGGCCATCGACTGGCCGCTCATCTTGTGCGTGCTGGCGCTCGCGCTCATCGGGCTGCTCAACCTCTACAGCGCGACCCACGGGACCCGCCACCATCGCAAGTTCGACACCCAGGTGCAGTGGATGCTCGTGGGGGTGCTCGTGCTGGTGGCCGCCACCGTGGTGGACTATCGCGCCATGGTGCGGCTGGCCTGGTTTGGCCTTGGCGCCGCGGTCTTCATGCTGGTCGTCGTGCGCCTGCTGGGCGCTGACGCCCACGCCAAGGGCAGCGCGCGCTGGTTCAACATCGGCTCGATGGGCGGGCAGCCCTCGGAGGTGGCCAAGCTCGCCGTGATCCTGGCGCTGGCCCGGATGTTCCAGGACAACGAGGTCGATCGCTATCGCCCACGAGATCTGATGCTGCGCCTGGGCGCGCTGTTTGTCCCCATTGCCTTCATCGCGCTGCAGCCGGATCTTGGGACCTCCGTCCTGACCGCGCTCATCATCCTCACGGTCGGGTTTCTGGCGCTGCCCAGCGTGTGGCCCATGGTCCACATCACGCTCGCTGGGCTGCTCGCCATCCCCATCGTCTGGGAGACGATGCACAACTACCAGAAGAATCGAATCCTGGCGTTCATCGATCCCAGCGCCGATCCGCGCGGCGACGGCTGGCACACGCGGCAGTCGATCTTCGCGGTCGGCTCCGGGCGCCTGTGGGGCAAGGGCTACAGCGGCGGCACCCAGAACCAGTTCGACTTCCTCCCCGAGCACTGGACGGACTTCCCGTTCTCGGTGTGGGCCGAGGAGTGGGGGTTCGCCGGGGCGATGGTGCTGCTCGCGCTGTTCGCGTTCTTGCTGGTGTGGATCGTCAACGTCGCGCTGATGGCGAGAGACCGCGTGGGCGCGGTGATCTGCGTGGGGGTCGCGGCGATGACGTTCTGGCACGTCGTGGTCAACGTCGGCATGGTGCTCGGGGTCGCGCCGGTGGTCGGCGTGACCCTGCCGTTCATCAGCTACGGCGGCAGCTCCCTGGTGGTCTTCTTTGCCGCCATGGGGCTGGTGGCCAACGTGTCGCTGCGCAAGCACGGCTACTGAGCTCAGCCGCGCCGTGACCGGGCCTCGCGGGCCGCATGGGCCCTCATGGGCCTCGCGGGCCGCGGGCCGCATGGGCCACGCTAGATGTGCTTCTGCAGCTCGGCGTCCAGCTTGCTGCGCGGCACCGCGCCGATGAGCTGTCCGACGACCTTGCCACCCTTGAAGATGAGCAGGCGCGGGATCGAGCTGATCATGTACTGCTGGGCGATGATCTGGTTCGCGTCAACGTCGACCTTGGCGACCTTGAGCTTGCCCTTGTACTCATCGGCGATCGCGTCGATCATGGGGGCGATCTGGCGGCACGGACCGCACCAGACGGCCCAGAAGTCGACCAGCGTCGGCACATCGGCCTTGACCACCTCTGCATCAAAGGTCTGGTCGGTAATATTCTTGACGTTTTCACTCGCCATGGGGACAGGACTCCTTGTGTCCCCCTATGTACCGCCCGCTTCGCGGTCCCGCAAGACCGCCCCTTTGGGTAGCCCGCGGCCAGCGATCTTGATGAGGGAATGTCAGCGGGGCCTGACGCGGTTGACTGGCAGGGCCGCTTCGCAGCCGCCGGGATATTGGTATGCTGCCGGGCCAGGAGGCTCCTTGCCGCGCTTGTTCATCTCCGTGGAACGTCTCGAAGAATGGGCGGCCGAGGGCCGCGCCGCTCTGGAGGGCGATCGCATGACGCTCATCGAGCTGGGGCAGGTGTTCGTGATGAAGCCGGCGGTGCATTTCACGGCGGTCATCGGCGCAGAGCAAGATCCCGCCAACCTGGTGGGCCTCGTGCATTCGCAGGAGGACCTGCAAGCCATGGGCGCTGACCACATGGCCACCTCGGTGATCTACGGAGACACCGCGTACGAGGTGATCAACGGCTTTCTCGGCGAGCCGCTGCCGCCGTGACGCCTCAGGTCCTGGTCTCGCTGCTCATGTCCGCTGTGGGGTCCGCGGCGGGGGCGTTCGCGGTCGAGCAAGCGCGCGTGCTGTCGGTGTCGCCGTCCCCCGCGTTCTGGGTGGCGGTGACCCTGTACGCCGCGTCGGCGGCCTGTTTCTTGCTGGTGGCCAGCGGCCGGCTGCAGCTCCGGGCGCTGGCGCTGGGGCTGTGCGCGGCGGCCGCGCTCGCCCACGCGGTGGACATCGGCTGGCGCGGCACCATGCGGGTCCATCCCGCGCAGTCGGTGCGCGAGGCGCTGGGCTTCCTCGCCTTCATGCTGGCCGCCGGGTACCTCCTGGCCTCGCTCCGCTACCGGCTCTCGCTCGCGGGCGTGGTCCTGATGCCGCTGGTCCTTGGGCTGCTCCTGGTCGCGCGCCTGACCCCCGCCGGGGAGGACTCGCTGGGGCTCACCGCGCTGGGTCGCGTCCACATCTCGCTGGCCACCATCGGCGTGGCCACCTTCGCGCTGGCCAGCGCGCTCTCGGTCATCTACCTGATGGAAGACCGCACGCTCAAGAAGAAGCGCTTCGACACGGTGTCCTTTCGCGAGAAGGGCGCGCCGCTCGAGGCGCTCGATCGCACCATGCATCGCCTGGTCTGGTTCGGGTTTCCCGTCTTCACCGCCGCGCTCATCCTGGGGCTGGTCTGGGGCAGCGAGCGCGGCGCCGGCTGGGACCGTCCGGAGTATCCGCTCGCGTTCGTGACCTGGGGCGCCTTCGCCAGCCTGCTCGTGACCCGCACCGCGTACGGCTGGCGCGGCCGGCGCAGCGCGTGGCTGACCCTCCTGGGGTTCGCCGCGGCGCTGCTGGTGCTCCTCGTGTACCTGGCGCGGCGGGTCGGGAGCTAGCGCGGTGGGCGAGCTGTTTGTCGTCGGGATGTCCTGGCGGACCGCGCCCGTCGCCATCCGCGAGAAGCTGGCCTTCCGCGAAGAGGAGGTCCCCGGCGTGGTCTCTCACCTGGTGGCGCAGCCGGGGGTGCAGGAGGCGCTGCTCATCTCCACCTGCAACCGCGTTGAGGTGTACGGCGTGGGCGACGCCGCCGAGCCGAGCGCCCGCGCCACCCGCGCCTTCCTGATGGCGCAGCGCAGCCTGCCGCCGTCCGAGCTGGGCAACGCGCTCTACCAGCACCATGGCCCGCAAGCGGTGCGGCACGTGTTCCGGGTGGCCAGCGCGCTGGACTCGCTGGTGGTGGGCGAGGCGCAGATCCTGGGGCAGCTAAAGAGCGCCTACGGCGTGGCCGGGCAGGTGGGCGCCACCGGGCCGACCCTGGCCAGGTGCCTGGAGCGGGCGTTCGGCGTGGCCAAGCGGGTGCGCAGCGAGACCTCCATCGCCCGCGGCGCGGCCAACGTGTCGTCGGTGGCGGTGGAGCTGGCCACCCGCGTGTTCGGCGATCTGTCCGGCAAGTCCGTGCTGGTGGTGGGCGCCGGCAAGATGTCCACGCTCGCCGCGCGGCACCTGCGCAGCGCAGGCACCGAGCGCATCGTGGTCACCAACCGCTCGCCGCAGCGCGCGGAGGAGCTCGCCGCCAAGATCGACGGCGTCGCCGCGCCATGGGAGGACCTGACGGCCCAGCTCGCGGCCGCGGATGTGGTCATCAGCTCCACCGGCGCGCGCGAGCCGGTCTTGACCGTGCCCATCTTCAAGAAGGTCACCAAGGCGCGGCGCTGGAAGCCGATGATGATCGTCGACATCGCCGTCCCGCGCGACGCCGATCCGGCGATCGGCGAGCTGGACGGCGTGTACCTGTTCGACATCGATGACCTCGACAAGGTTGTGCAGGCCAACCTGGCAGAGCGCGCCAAGGCCGCCGAGCACGGCGCGCGCATCGTCGAGCACGAGGCCGTGCAGTTCGAGGGCTGGCTGCGCGGCCAGGAGGTGGTGCCCACCATCCGCGCCCTGCGCGACCAGTGCAGCCACGTCGCCGAGGCGGAGACGCAGAAGCTGCTCGAGGCCATGTCGCGCCGCGCGTACTCTCCCGAGGAGCGCGCACAGGCGATGCACCACCTCACCCAGCTCATCGTGCGCAAGATCCTGCACCTGCCGACCACCGTCTTGCGCTCCTCCGAGGGCGAGACGCTGCAGCATCGGGTGGAGGCGGTGACCGCGATGTTCGGGCTGACGGTGCCGCTGGCGGCGCCTGCGGCTGATCTTCCTGGCGCGGCGCCGGGCGCCCAGGGCGCCGCGGACTCGGCGAGGGCGCTGGCCAGCCTCGATGACGAGCTGGAGGCGGAGGTGGCGGCGGATCTGGCTGCGGAAGAGCGCAGCCCCTTGGCTCGCGTCGCCAGCGGCGGCGCGGCGCGCAACGAAAGGCGTTTCCGTGAAGCGTAAGCTGGTGATTGCAACTCGCGGCAGCCAACTGGCGCTGTGGCAGGCCGAGCACGTCAAGGCGCGCCTGGCGGCGACCGCCCCTGACCTGGAGGTGGAGTTCAACGTCATCAAGACGTCGGGCGACATGATCCTCGACGTGCCGCTGGCCAAGGTCGGAGGCAAGGGCCTCTTCGTCAAGGAGATCGAGCAGGCGCTGCTGGAGCACCAGGCCGATCTGGCGGTCCACAGCATGAAGGACGTGCCGCCGCAGCTCGCCCCCGGGCTCGTGCTGTGCGCGGTCTCGACGCGCGAGGTGCCGTGGGACGCGCTGTGCGTGAGCCCTGCGGGCTCCGCGGTGACCCTCGCCACCCTGCCGCGCGACGCGCGGGTCGGCACCTCCAGCATGCGCCGTCAGTGCCAGCTCCTGGCGCGCCGCCCGGATCTGCGGATCTCGATGCTGCGGGGCAACGTGCCCACCCGGCTGCGCAAGCTCGACGCGGGCGACTACGACGCCATCGTGCTCGCCGCCGCCGGCCTGACCCGGCTGGGGCTGGCCGATCGCATCAGCTATCTCCTGCCCGCCCACGAGAGCCTGCCCGCGGTGGCGCAAGGCGTGCTGGGCTTCGAGATCCGCGCCGGCGACGACGAGGTGAGGGCGCTCGTGCGCGCGGCGATCCACGATGTGCGCGAGGAGCCGCGCGTGGTCGCCGAGCGCTCGTTTCTGGCGGCCATGGGGGGGAGCTGTCAGACCCCGCTGGCCGCCCACGCGCGCTGGGGCGACGCGGACGTGCTGACGGTGGACGGGCTGTGCGGCCTGCCCGACGGCAGCCAGATCTTGCGCGCCCAGGTCAGCGGCGCGGCGGGCGAGGCGGAGGCGCTGGGGCGGGCGCTCGCCGCCGCCCTGCGCGAGCAGGGCGCGGACCAGATCTTGTCTGCCACTGCCTGAGCAAGCGCGCCGGCTCGCGCCGTACGGCGCCGACGTGGATCTGAGCAAGCCGCTCGACCACGACGGCCAGCTCTCCATCTTCACCACCAAGAGCCCCGAGGGGCTCGACCTGGTGCGCCATGACGCCGCCCACATCGTGGCCAGCGTGGTGCAGCGGCTCTACCCGGGCACCCAGGTCACCATCGGCCCGACCACCGACGACGGCTTCTACTATGACTTCGCGCGTGACAAGCCGTTCACGCCCGAAGACCTCGAGGCGATCGAGCGCGCGGCCAACGAGGAGATCCGCAAAGATCTTCCGTTCTCGCGCAGCGAGGTCACGCGCGAGGAGGCGCTGGCGCTCTTTGGCGAGCTTGGCGAGAAGTTCAAGCTCGAGATCATCGAGGACATCTTCGCCAAGGGCGCCAGGTCGCTGTCGCTGTATCGCCACGGCGACTGGGTGGACTTCTGCCTGGGCCCACACGGCCCTTCGACGGGCCGGGTCGGCGTGATCAAGCTCCTGTCGGTGGCGGGCGCGTACTGGCGCGGCGATCACCGCAACGCGCAGCTCCAGCGCATCTACGGCACCGCCTTTTTCACTCAGAAGGAGCTGGACGCCTGGGTGACCCAGCAAGAGGAGGCGCGCAAGCGCGACCACCGCAAGCTGGGCAAGGAGCTCGATCTGTTCGCCTTCCACCCGGCGGCGCCAGGCGCGGTGTTCTGGACCGCCAACGGCACCATGCTGTTCACCACGCTGCAGGCGGCGATGCGGCGCATGTGCCTGGCCAACGGGTACATCGAGATCAAGACGCCGCTGCTCTACAACAAGATGCTCTGGGAGAAGAGCGGCCACTGGGGCAAGTACCGCGAGAACATGTTCCTCATCCTCGACCCCGAGGCAGATCCGACGCTGCCCGAGGAGGAGCGCGCGTCGATCTCGCTCAAGCCGATGAACTGCCCGTCGCACCACCTGTTCTACGAGATGAAGCGGCGCAGCTACCGCGAGCTGCCGCTGCGCCTGCACACCCAGGACGTCCTGCACCGCAACGAAGCAACCGGCGTGCTGTCGGGCCTGACCCGCGTGCGCCAGTTCCAGCAAGACGACGCGCACATCTACCTCATGGAGTCGCAGATCGCCGATGAGGTGGCGCGGCTGACCAAGCTCATCGCCAAGGTGTACGACGCGTTCGGGCTGTCGTTCGTGGCGAAGTTCGCTACCCGCCCGGAGCAGAAGATCGGCGACGACGCGCTGTGGGACAAGGCGGAGGCCGCGCTGCGGGATGCCCTGGAGCAGACCGGGCTGGCCTACGAGCTCAAGCCCGGCGACGGCGCGTTCTACGGCCCGAAGATCGACTTCGACGTCGCCGACAGCATCGGTCGCAAGTGGCAGCTTGGGACGATCCAGCTCGACTACAACGCGCCCGAGCGCTTCGACCTGGGCTACATCGGCTCCGACAACGCCTCGCATCGTCCGGTGGTCATCCACCGCGCGATCTACGGCTCGTTCGAGCGCTTCATCGGCATCCTCATCGAGCACTACGCGGGGAACTTCCCGGTGTGGCTCGCCCCGGAGCAGGCGCGCCTGCTGCCGGTGTCCGAGCGCCACCACGCCTGGGCAGAAGAGGTGGCCGGCAAGATGCGGGAGGCCGGCCTGCGCGTCGAGATCGATCGCTCGCATGGCAAGCTCGGGGCCATGATCCGCGACGCGCAGCTCGCCAAGATCCCCTACGCGCTGGTTCTGGGCGACAAGGAGGTCGAGGCTCGCGGCGTGTCGCCGCGCAAGCACGGCACCGGCAAGGAGGCAGACCTTGGCCTGATGCCGCTCGAGGCGTTCTTGACCCAGATCACCGCCGAGGCCGAGATCCCGTACTGAGTGGACCGCGCGGCCCCGCTCCGCGTCAGGGCGCCCAAGGCTGGCCGGATGCTGGCCAGATGCGGGGTCCGATGCGGCCGGATGCGGGGCAAGATGCTGGCCGGGTGCGGGCCGGAGTGGGGCCGGATGCGGGGCAAGATGCTGGCCGCGCTGGGGCCTGGCGCTGCGCGCCTGGGACGCCTCTCACTTATCGAAGTGATGGTGTTTTTTGCGTTGTTGCCAGAGCTGGGCCACGATCCGCATATCGTGCGAGCCCCGAGCCCCGAGCCCCCTTCTCCTTCGAGCGGTTCGCTCCGTCGTCGTGGCGCGGTGAGCCGCCGCCTGCTCGTCGGCATGCTCGGCCGCATGCTCGGCGGCGCGCCCGCGCTGACGCTGACCCTGACCCTGGCCGTGACCACGACGGCGTGCGGCGCCTCGCGCACCGGCGCCGGCGCCAAGGACGCACGAGACTCCCGCGAGCTGACCGAGGCGGTCGAGCGGCTGCGCGTCGAGCGCCGGCTGCGCGAGCGCAAGATCCGCGAGCTCGAGAACCGGCTCGCCGAGCGCGCGGTGGCCGCCGAGCCCTCCCCGGGCATCGAGCCGACGTTGCCAGTCGAGATCTGGAGTCCGGACGGATCCTCGGTGGCGTCCGTCGAGGATCCCCAAGAGCCGTCGGTCGGCGAGCGCGTGATCGGCGTCGCCGACGATGGCAGCGAGATCGTCTACGTGGACGAGGCCGCCTCGGGGCGCGTGGTGCAGCCCTCCGCCGAGGCGCTGGCCGCGGTGGGCAGGGATCAGGGCAGGGCTCCACGCCGGCCTCACCAGGGATCCGGTCCGCTGCCGGGACCCGCGATCGACGAGGGGGACGCTCGTTCGCTGCAGGATGGCGACGACCATGATCGCATCGAACCGCTGGATCCACCGTCGCCGGCGCCGTTGACCAAGCTCGGCCGCCGCGCCGCCCGGGTGCGGCCGTCGCGCCACCCGGTTTCGCCGTTGCCGCTGGCGCCGGTGAGCCCGCCGGTGCGCGGCTCCACCCTCGGCGACGCCGAGGTCCACTACCGCGCCGCGGTGGCGCTCATCCGGGCCGCGTCGTACGCCGAGGCCATCGCCAGCCTGCGCGAGTTCCTCAGCCGCCACCCCACGCATGACTACGCGGACAACGCGCAGTACTGGCTTGGCGAGGCGTTCTACGCACAGAAGCAGTACGGCAAGGCGCTGGTGGAGCTGCGGCGCGTCGGCGAGCTGTACCCGGGCGGGAACAAAGTTCCCGATGCGCTGCTCAAGGTGGGCTACTGTCACCTGGCCATGGGGGATCGCGCGACCTCGACCACCGTGCTGCGAGAGCTCATCCGCCTGTTCCCCAAGTCCGAGCCTGCGGTGCTGGCCGCGCGCAAGCTCGAGGAATCGAGCCACTAGCATGCACCCGTCGGCATCCCTTTGTTTGACCGAGCGGACCGGGCCTCTGCGGACTCGCTGCGCCCCGTCGCTCCGCCGTCCGTTGGCCCTGCTCGCCTTTGCGCTGTGCGCGCTCCCTTGCGCTGCGTGGGCGCAGGGCCCCACCGTGGATCCGGGCGGCGCGGCCCCCGAGTCGCCGGCGCCCCCCCCGGCGGCGCCGCAGCCACCTCAGACCATCATCATCCCCATCAACCCGCAGACCGGCCAGCCGCTGCCGACCGCGCCGCCAGATCCGCAGGCCAACGCGGACGGCTTCTACCACTACGATCAAGGGATGGGGTCATTCGATCAGCCGGTGACGCTGCACGCCGGACCGACGCCGCAGCTCCACGTCGTGCGCAGCGGCGACACGCTGTGGGACATCTGCTTCTACTACTTCAACGATCCGTGGCAGTGGCCAAAGATCTGGTCTTACAACGAGCAGATCACCAACCCGCACTGGATCTACCCCGGCGATCTGGTCCGCATGGTGCCCCGCGGCGTGTTCGTGGGCCTCGAGGCGGTCGACGAGCCGGAGCCGGCCGCGCCTGCGGCGACCGCGCCGGAGGTCGACCCTCGGCCGTCGCCAGCGCGCCGGGTGGAGGTGTCGTTGCGGCAGACCGCGTTCGTCGAGCAAGCGGAGCTCGAGCAATCGATCCGGATCGACGGCGCGGTCGATGCCAAGGAGCTGCTGTCGGCCGGAGACGAGGTGTACCTGACCTATCCGGCGTCGCGGCCGCCCAAGGTCGGCAAGCGCTACTCCGTCTACATCGAGGGTGGAAAGGTCGCCAGCGGCGGCAAGACGGTGGGCGCGTACGTGCGCCTCCTGGGCACGCTGGAGGTGCGGTCCGTCAAGAAGGGCAAGCGCGCGCGCGGCGTGCTCCTGTCCACCCATGAAGAGATCGAGCGCGGCGCCAAGGTGGGGCCGCTGCTGACCACGATCAAGTCCGTGCCGGCGGTGGCCGCTCAGGCGGATGTGCAAGGCGCGATCGTCGCCATGCTGTCTGCGGATCAGCTCATCGGACAGGGCGAGGTGGTGTTCCTCGACATCGGGGCCAAGTCCAAGGTGCAGGTCGGCAACCGGCTCACCGTGGTCCGCCGCGGCGATGCGTACGACAGCGCGCAAGGCACCTCGGTGGAGACCGGCCAGGACGACCGGCGCTTCCCCGCGCGCGCGGTGGGAGAGGTGATCGTGGTCGAGGTCGGTAAGAACATCTCGATCGGCCTGGTGACGCTGTCGGTGCAGGAGCTTGGGGTGGGTGACCTGGTCATCATGCAGAAGGCTCAGGGGCTCTGACCGGGTGGGACGCTGGTGGCCGCAAACGCCTCGCCGGGATGCGTCACGGCGGGCTGCGGGGACGTTCTGGGCCCCGTATATAAGGAAGGCCGCGAAATTTGCGGTCTCCTAACTATCTGAAATGTCGCAGAACTCGCGCAGCGGACTTGACGAGACCAGAAGAGGTGGCTAATTGCTTGCCCCTCGTGACTGCGCAAACCACCTGCACAAACCCTGGTGACCCGGGGTACCCCCTGGCCCTGGCGCAAGCGCTGGGACCTCGGGCCATGCCGCTCACGGTGCGTGGCGAGTTGGCCCAAGCGCCGCTGTCTGTGGCCATCGTGGGAGCCCGGCGCGCCACCAGGGCCGCGCAAGACGCGGCGTTCGAGCTGGCGCAAGAGCTCGCGGCGCAGGGCGTCGTGGTGGTCTCGGGCGGCGCCTTCGGCGTGGACGCGGCGGCGCATCGCGGCGCGCTGGCGGCCCACGGCAAGACCATCGCCGTGCTCGGCACCGGCGTCGACGTCGTCTATCCCGATCGGCACGCGGCGTTGTTCGAGGAGATCGCGGCGAGCGGCGGCGCGCTGGTCAGCATGTTTCCAGCCGGCACCCCGCCGCGGCCCGGCAACTTCGTGGCGCGCAACGCCGTCATCTCCGGGCTGTGTCAGGCGGTGGTGGTCATCGAGGCCGAGCTGCGCTCGGGATCGCTCACCACCGCGCGCTGGGCCAAGGCGCAAGGCCGCGTGGTGTGCGCGCAGCCCGGAAGCCCAGGCACTCTCTGGCTGCTGGGGCAGGGCGCGGCGCGGGTCCTTGACGCCAAGGATGTCCTGGCCGCCGTCGCCGGCTCGCCGCCGGTACAGGCGCCGCTGCCGCCGCTGCAGGGCGACGCCGAGCGCGTCCTTGGCGTGGTGCCCGGCACCGGCGGCCTGGACGAGGAAGCCATCGCCGAGGCCGCGGGCCTCGCGCCGCGCGCGGTGTTGCGCGCGCTGTCCAGTCTCGAGCTCCTGGGCCTGGTGATGGTGGCGCCGGGCCGCCGCTATCTCCGGACTGCGTCTCCATCCGAGCACATCGCACGAGGAAGCTGTGGCCAACATTCAAACTGAAAAAGCAACGAAGGCCGCGAGCAAGGCGACCAAGGCGACCAAGCCCGCGAAGGCTCCCGCGCCCAAGGCCACCGCTGCGGTCGCCAAGAGCGCGAAGGCGGCCAAGGCCACCGCTGCGGCCAAGGCCACCGCCGCCGACGAAGAGACCAAGAAGGTCGCCGCCAAGGCAGCCAAGGCAGCGCCCAAGCGCAAGGCCCCGGCCAAGAGCAAGGCCAAGGCGCCGGCCAAAAAGCCCGCCAAGGGCAAGCCGGCCAAGGACGTGGACGACGACCTCGAGGACGACGTCGACGCCGAAGGCGAGGATGGTGGAGAGGAGACCAAGTCCGCCAAGCCGCTGCGCCCCAAGAAGCGCAAGCCGGGCTCGGCGCTGGTGGTGGTGGAGTCGCCGGCCAAGGCGCGCACCATCGCCAAGTACCTGGGCTCCGCCTACACCGTGAAGGCGTCGGTCGGACACGTGCGAGATCTCCCCAAGTCGAAGATCGGCGTGGACGTGGAGAAGGGCTTCGAGCCGGTCTACGAGGTGATCGACGGCAAGAAGAAGGTCGTCGCCGAGATCCGCAAGGCCGCCCGCGAGGTCGAGACCGTCTACCTGGCGTCCGACCCTGATCGCGAAGGAGAGGCGATCGCCTGGCACATCGCCGAGGAGATCAAGGACGTCAACGACAACGTCCGCCGCGTGCTCATTCATGAGATCACCAAGAAGGGCGTGACCGCGGCGCTGTCGCACCCGATGGACGTCAACCTGCACAAGACCGACGCGCAGCAAGCGCGGCGCATCCTCGACCGGCTGGTGGGCTACGAGATTAGCCCCATCCTCTGGAACAAGGTGCAACGCGGCCTGTCCGCGGGCCGCGTACAATCAGTGGCGGTGCGCCTGGTGTGTGAGCGCGAGGCCGAGATCAAGGCCTTCGTGCCCGTGGAGTACTGGTCGGTGGAGGCGTCGTGCCGCGCCGCCACGCCGCCCGCGTTCCCGGCCAAGATCTGGCGCTTCGACGGCGACAAGGCGGAGCCCAAGACGGGGGCCGAGGCCGAGGTCATCGCGACCGAGCTGCGCGCCGGCAGCGCCCAGGTCCTCAGCGTGGAGAAGAAGGAACGTCGCAAGCGCCCGTCGCCGCCGTTCATCACCTCCAAGCTGCAGCAGGACGCCGCGCGCAAGCTGCGCTTCTCCGCCAAGCGCACGATGGCGCTGGCGCAGCGCCTCTACGAAGGCGTGGAGCTAGGCGCCGAGGGCCCGACCGGCCTCATCACCTACATGCGTACGGACTCCACCCGCGTCTCGGATGACGCGCTGACCGCGTTGCGCGCGCACATCACCGAGGCCTACGGCAAGGACTACCTCCCCGAAGAGCCCAACGTCTACAAGACCTCCAGCCGCGCGCAGGACGCCCACGAGGCGATCCGCCCCACGCAGATGGAGTGGTCGCCGGACCGGGTGGCCCGCGCGCTGGCGGAGCACCCCGAAGGGCCCGAGCTCACCAAGCTGTACACGCTCATCTGGCAGCGCTTCGTCGCGTCGCAGATGGTGCCTGCCCTCTACGACCAGACCACGATCGATCTCACGCGCGGGCGAGCGGTGCTGCGCGCCAACGGGCAGATCCTGAAGTTCGCGGGCTATACCAAGGTGTACGAGGTCGCCGAGACCGACGACGCCAAGGCCGAGGCCGCCGAGGCCGCCGACCGGCTCTTGCCCGAGCTGTCGATCGGCGACGAGGTGACCCTGGAGGTGGTGCGGCCCGAGCAGCACTTCACGCAGCCGCCGCCGCGGTTCTCCGAGGCCTCGCTGGTCAAGGAGCTCGAGGAGCGCGGCATCGGCCGCCCGTCCACCTATGCGTCGATCATGTCGACCATCGTGGACCGTGGCTACGTGGAGAAGCGCGAGGCGCGCTTCTACCCGACCGAGCTGGGCATCCTGGTCAATGGCCTGCTGGTGGACTCGTTCCCGCAGATCGTCTCGGTGGACTTCACCGCCAACATGGAGAGCGATCTCGACAAGGTCGAGGAAGGCGAGGTCGACTGGCGCAAGCTCCTGGGCGGGTTCTACGAGCCGTTCAAGAGCGATCTGGAGCGCGCCAAGACGGAGATGCGCGACGTCAAGCGCGAGGAGATCCCCACCGACTTCGTCTGCGAGAAGTGCGGCAAGCCGATGGTCATCAAGTGGGGGCGAAACGGCTCGTTTTTGGCGTGCCAGGGCTATCCAGAGTGCCGCAACACCAAGGAGGTCGTGAAGAACCTCGACGGCACCTACGAGATCATCCCGGAGCAGACCACGGACGAGATCTGCGAGACCTGCGGCGCGCCGATGACCATCAAGCGCGGTCGCTTTGGCTCGTTTCTGGCCTGCACCAAGTATCCGGACTGCAAGACCACCAAGCCGATCTCGCTGGGCGTCAAGTGCCCGCGCCCAGGCTGCGGCGGCTTCCTCGCGGAGAAGCGCTCGAGGCGCGGCAAGCCCTTCTATGGCTGCTCCAACTGGGCGAAGAAGGGCTGCGACTTCGTGGCCTGGGATCGGCCGGTGCCGCAGCCATGCCCGGTGTGCAACGCCAAGTTCGTGGTCAAGAAGGAGAACAAGCGCGGCATCATGCTGCGGTGCATGGAGTGCGACTGGAAGCAGGGCCAGGATGACGCCGAGGACAACGCTGCGTAGCGCGGCCAGGCACCGTCCCGACGCGAAGCGCACGCCATGGCCATGACTTTGCGAACCCAGGTCACCGTCATCGGCGGCGGCATGGCAGGCAGCGAGGCGGCCTGGCAGCTCGCCGAGGCCGGCCTGTCCGTGCGGCTGGTCGAGATGAAGCCGGCGGTGATGTCGCCGGCGCACGAGTCCGCGCTGTGCGGGGAGCTCGTGTGCTCCAACTCGCTGCGCTCCGATGACGAGGGCACGCCAGCGGGCCTGCTCAAGCGCGAGCTGCGGGCGGCGGGCTCGCTGCTCATGACCTGCGCGGCGGCGCACCGGGTGCCGGCCGGCGCGGCGCTGGCGGTCGATCGCTTCGGCTTCGCGCGCCATCACCGCGCGGCTCGCGCTGCACCCTCGCATCACGCTGGAGCGGCGGTGCGCCCGCGAGCTGCCGGATGGCCCGGTCATCGTCGCCACCGGCCCGCTGACCGCGGGCGCCCTGGGCGAGGTCATCCGCCGGCAGCTCGGCGGCGATCGCATGTACTTCTACGACGCCATCGCGCCCATCGTCGCGGCGGACTCCATCGACTGGGACCACGCCTTCACCGGCTCGCGCTGGGGCAAGGAGAGCGGGCTTGGCCGGGTCGGGGAGGCCGGACGCGGAGATGGCGGTCGCGCGCTCTACGGCGCCGACAGCGACGCCACGCGGCCCCCTCGTCGCGCGGCGGGAGCTGGCTCGCTCGCCGGGGCCGCCACCTCTGCCGAGCCGTCCGCCGTCGTCGGGCCGGCGCTCGATGGGCCTTCATGGTCCCGGCGCGCCCGATGGTCCCGATGGTCCCGATGGGCCTCATGGTCCCGGCGCGGCCGCCGGCAGCCCGGGCGATCCGAGCGAGGCCGAGGAAGCGGCGCATGTCGGCGACTACATCAACTGCCCGCTGAACAAGGCGCAGTATGACGACCTGGTGACCGCCATCCTGGGCGGTCGCAAGGTGCTGCCGCACGAGTTCGAGGAGCCCAAGTACTTCGAGGGGTGCATGCCCATCGAGGTCATGGCGGAGCGCGGCTTCCAGACGCTGCGCTTTGGGCCGATGCGGCCCATCGGGCTGCGCGACCCGCGCACGGGCCACCGGCCCTGGGCGGTGGTGCAGCTACGCCCGGAGAACCAGTACCTCACCGCGTACAACCTGGTGGGGTTCCAGACCCGGCTGGCCTACCCCGAGCAGCAGCGGATCTTCGCGCTGGTGCCGGCGCTCGCGCACGCCGAGTGGCTGCGGTTCGGATCGATCCATCGCAACACGTACATCGACGCGCCGGCCAAGCTCGGCCCGCGGCTGGAGCTGCTCAGCGAGCCGCGAGTGCGCTTCGCTGGGCTCCTGACCGGCGTCGAGGGCTACATCGAGTCGTGCGCGATGGGCCTCTTGTGCGGGCGCGCGCTGGCGGCAGAGCTGACCGGGCGCGCGTTTGACCCGCCACCTGCCACCACCATGATGGGTGGCCTCTACTTGCACGTCTGCGCCCCGCGAGAGGGCAAGTACCGCTACAGCCCGACCAACGCGAACTTTGGCCTGTTGCCGCCCCTGCCTGGCGTGCGCAAGGACCAGAAGAAGCTGCGGATGGCGGAGCGCGCTCGCGCGGACTTCGACGCCTGGCTGGTCAGCGAAGCCGCTGGCAAGCCCTGAGCTCTGCTGTTCGCCAACTCGTCGCGCCTTGGCTGCGGCGCGGCGCTTTGCCACACCCTCAGAGACTCGAGAGCGCACCTGGCAGCGCCTGGCACAAAGCGCGCGGCCTACCCACCAGCTTGCGCGGACACGCGAGCTGCGATCAGTGGGTCGCTGAAATGTCGGTCAGACCACCGCGGACAGCTCGGCCGCGTGAGCGTACTGCTTGGTCGTGGCATCGAAGTCCACGAGCAAGCCAGCGACGCCGGCGGCGCGCACGATGCGCAGGATCTCGTCCTTGTTGCCTTTGACGACCATCCGCGGCTCGGCGCCTTCAAGCTCGGAGACCGTCACGAACTGACGTGCCTTGACCGCGTTCTTGAAGCCCAGAAGATACGTCTTGTCGTCGCCAGCGAGGGCCAGCACCGGCACGCGCCCGTCGGCGTCGGAGACCGAGATCTCCCCATCATTCTTTACCAGCAGAACCCAAAGCCCTTCGAGAAGAGTGGTGGCTTGTGGGGGGGCTCGACGTGTAGGGACCGCCGAGCGGGGGTGTTGCAGCATTCCTATAGCTCCTGTCTTGGCGCGAGTGCCCAAGTGGCCGTTTAGATGCTTGTTTTCCG
>JADJJK010000020.1 GCA_016706545.1 Myxococcales bacterium | reverse complement strand
GGGTCCAGGCCAAGGCGGTGCTGGAGGGCCCCATCGCCTTCACCGAGCTTCACCTGTACTTCCGCAACCCCGAGCCGCGCATCCGGGAAGGCCGGTTCGCGGTGACCCTGCCCGACGAAGCGGCGCTGTCTCGCTTCGCCATGGAGAATGAGGGCCAGTGGATGGAGGCGGAGGTGGTGCCCAAGATGCTGGCCCGGCGCGCCTATGAAGACTTCTTGCACCGGCGCCAAGATCCGGCGCTGCTCGAGAAGGCGGATGGCAACGAGTTCTCCGCGCGCGTGTTTCCCATCCCGGCCAACGGCGAGAAGCACCTGGTCCTCAGCTATTCGCAGGAGCTGCGCGAGGACCACTATGCGTTGCCGCTGCGCGGCCTGCCCCGGACCGGCCTCGTCGAGGCGCAGGTGCTGGTGCTCGACGCCAAGGGCGCTGCCCACACGCAGGCGCTGAGCCAGCGCAACTGGAAACCGGACCGCGACTTCCTGGTGCCGACCTCGGCGGCGACCGCGGTGGCCGGCGACCTGGTGGCGCTGCGCGCGCAGGTGGAGCTGCCGGCCGCGGTGGACCTGGTCAGCGACGCGACGATCCTCGTCGATAGCAGCGCCTCGCGCGCGCTGGGCTATCGCGAGCAGGTGGCGGCGGTGCGCGAGATGATCGCCGCGCTGGCGGTCCACAGCCCGGAGCTGACCATCGAGGTGGCCGCCTTCGATCAGGAGACGGTGAGCCTCTATCAGGGCAAGGCCACGGGGTTTAGCGAAGCCGCGGCGCGCCCGCTGGCAGCGCGCCCGCCCCTGGGCGCTTCGGATCTTGGGCAGGCGTTGGCCTGGGCCAAGAGCAAGGCGCGCAAGCGCGTCATCGTGGTGACCGACGGCATGTCCACCGCGGGCGCCAGCGCCGAGTCGTTGCCGGCGCTGGTGCGCGCCGTGGGAGCGCAGCGCCTGGACGTGGTGCTGGTGGGCGGGCTGCGTGACACCGCGCTGGCCGCCACCTTGACGCAAGCAGGGCTGCCGCGCGCCGGCGCCGTGCTCGAGCTCGCGCGCGGGCCCGCCGAGGCCGCGCGTCGCCTGTCGCTGGCCACCCAGACCCAGGTGCCGATCTCGGTGGTGGGCGCGAGCTGGAGCTGGCCGACGCACCTGGCGGCGGCCCAGCCTGGGGACCGCGTGGTGGTGTTTGCCCGGCTCGCCAAGCCGGGGCCGGTGACGCTGCAGCTTGGCAGCGCGCGCGTCACCGCGACGCCGCAGCCGGTGGCTGGCCCGCTCTTGACCCGCGCGGGCGCGCGGGCGCTCATCGCCGAGCTGGAGGCCAAGGTGGCCGCCGAGTCCGACCGCGATCGCAAGGCCAAGCTGCGGGCTCAGGTCAGCGAGCTGTCCGTGAAGCACCGCGTGCTGTCCAGCGAGACCGCGATGCTCGTGCTCGAGTCCGAGGCCGACTACGACCGGTATGGCATCCCCCGCAACTCGCTCAGCGACGTGCTGGTGGTGGGGCCGCGTGGCGTCCAGCTCCAGCACCGCGGCGGCCCCGTGCTCATGGCGACGCCCGCCCCGGCCAAGCGCCCGGTGGCAGGAAAGGACGACCGGGCCAAGCGCAAGGTGGCGTCGCGCGAGCGGGCCGATGAAGGCGGCGCGGGCGAAGCGAGCGCGGCCAATGGCCTGACCGAGGTGCTCTCCGAGGACGACGCCGCGGACAAGGAGTCCAAGCTCGAAGAGGCCGAGGCTCCGGCCTCCGTGGCGACTGGCCGCGGCGCGGCGGCGGCGGACCCGGTCGCTGCTGCTCCGGCTGGTGCTCCGGCTGCTGCTCCGGCTGCTGCTCCAACGGACGCGCCGCGGCCGATCGCGCCGCCGCCGCCTCCGCCTCCTCCGCCGCCCTCCGCCGAGTCGGTCTCTCGCCCCGCTCCGATCACCCAAAATCGCCGGCTAGCAGAGCGTCGGCCGATGGAGCAGGAAGAGAAGCAGGGCCCCGATCCGCTCACCGGCGAGCTGGCCAAGATCATGGCCGCGCTGCGCCGCAAGCAGACCGACGCCGCGCTGACCCAAGCCTGGGCCTGGCGCAACCGAGAGCTGGGCGACGCGCTCGCGCTCATCGGGCTGGGCGAGGCCCTGGAGGCCAAGGGCGACAAGGCGCAGGCCGCCCGCGCGTATGGCTCGATCATCGACCTGTTCCCGGCGCGCGCTGACCTGCGCCGCTTCGCCGGCCAGCGCCTGGAGCGCCTGGGCAACGCCGCGCGCGCGCTGACGATCGACACCTATCGCCGCGCGCTCGCCGACCGCCCAGATCACCTGACCGGATATCGCCTCCTGGCCTTTGCCCTGGTGCGCGACGGCAAGCTCGCCGAGGCCTTCGATATCATCGAGCGCGGCCTGCAGCAGAACTACCCCGGCGGCCGATTCCGCGGTGGCGACCGCATCCTGCGCGAGGACGCCGGCCTCATCGCCGCCGCGTTGCTGGCCAAAGAGCCCCTGCGCGCCAAGGAGCTCCTCGGCCGCCTGTCCACCCTGGGCGCCGCAGTGGACACGAGCCCGTCGACGCGCTTCGTGCTGTACTGGGAGACGGACGCCAACGACGTGGACTTCCACATCCGCGACGCGCGCGGCGGCCACGCCTTCTACTCTGCGCAGGAGCTGCCCTCTGGTGGCGAGCTCTATGAGGACGTGACCACGGGCTATGGCCCCGAGTGCTTCACCATCCCCGGCACGCCCAGCGCCGGCCCCTATCGCCTGTCCATCAACTACTACTCGCAGGGCCCCATGGGCTATGGCATGGGCCTGCTCGAGGTGATGGTGCATGACGGCAAGGGCCGCCTGTCGTTCGATGCGCGCCCGTACGTGGTCATGCAGCCTGGCGCCTTCGTGGAGCTCGGCTCCATCGGCAAGGGCGGCGCCGTGATCGCGCGATAACGCGCCGCCGGGCCGCGCAACTGGCTTGAAAACAGACAGACTTTGGCTATGAGCGCTGGTGGGCTCTGGTGGGCTCTGTGGGCTAGCTCACGGTGCAAGGTCCTGGATGGGGGCTTGTTTGCACCGGTGAGGAAACGCCCCGCACAGGCTCGCGGACTTCTGCTACATGGTTGCTACTGTTCTCTTTTCGGAAGTAGACCATGTCCCGATTGAAGCTCCTCCTTCCTTGCGTGCTTGCTGCAGGGTGCAAGTTTGGCGACGATCGCGCTCTGGGATCCTCGGTAGACGCCGCCATCGACGCGGTGCTCCCGGGCGCCGGTCACCTGCTCCTGACCGAGGTCAAGAGCGTCAATGGCGCCCCGGCGGGAGCTGGCACGGATGAGTTTCTCGAGATCTGGAATCCGACCAATCGCGAGATCAGCCTGGCAAATTATTATCTCTCTGACTTCGTGGACTACTGGAAGGTTCCGGAGCGGACCCTCCCGGTGGTCCAGGCCGACTTCGTCGTCAGGTTCCCTGAAGATGCGGTGATCGCGTCCGATCAGGTCATCACCATCGCCACCAACGACGTGGTGTTCTCGTCTGAGTTTGGCAAGTCAGCGAACTACGCGCTGAACCTCGGCGCCACCGCCGGGGCGACCAAGGCCTTTCGCGAGCGGAAGGTCGTGGACACCCAGCTCCCCGGGTTCACCGACACCGGCGAGTACATCGTGCTCTTCTACTGGGACGGCGTGAGCGACAATGTCAAAGACGTCGACATGGTGGTGAGCGGGGCGACGAACACCGTGACCCCGGCGAACCAGTTGCAGAGCAAGATGCCCGTGGATGGTCCGGACGCGGACACGACCGCGACTCCGTACAAGGCAGAGAGCGGGCAGCTAGGACTTGGGATGTTCACGACGCTGTCGTCCCCTGGTGGCGCGGACCTCAGCTACAAGCGCAGGACGCTGGAGAGCGGGGTCGAGAGCCAGCTCGGCACGGGCAACGGGATCTCGGGTGACGACGAGACGTCGGAGCAGCTCAAGTCGAGCTGGGACGGCGACTCGACCAAGCCGTACTCCGCCCCCACGCCTGGAATGGTGCCGGCGTTCTAGCCGATCACGCGCAGGGTGACGGCTGCCGCGGGGCGGTGGGACCGCTCCGCCGCGGCGTCGGTCGCTGCCCGCTCTCCGGTCGCCGCTCCGAGGTCCGCTTCGATGGCATCGAGTTCGGCCACCAGCTCCGGGCCGAAGATGGCGGCCAAGGTGGAGCGCTGGACTCGATAGAGGCTGGGCGCGCCCTGCACGAAGGCGCAGGAGTAGTCGCGGTAGTCGTCGGAGATGAGGATGGAGTCAGGAGTCGTAGGTCAGCGGGAACAGCCGGCAGATGTTGGGCTTGATGCCATGGAAGTCCCAGCCGGCCTCGATGGACGCGCGGTGGATGGCGCAGCCGCGGCCGTCATGAGCCAAGAAGACGCAGCCATCGCCGTGGACCGCGGTGCGGACGTGGCGGCCGGACGGATAGTCCGGGTCGATCTCCACCTGCTCGGTGAACCACGGCGCGGCGGCGGCCTCGGGCGAGAGGAGCTGCTTGAGCTGGCCTGCGTGCGAGAGGATGGCATCGCGCTCGGCCAGGTCCACGTCGGCGCCGTACTGGCAGCAGGCGTCGAGCTGGGCGCGATGCGGCTGCAAGTTCTGGCAGGCGTGGGCCATGCAGTCGGCCGCCAGCGTGCGGGTGAAGATGTCGACTTCGACGAAACGGAAGCGCGGGTGGGCCAGCTCGCGGAAGGCATGGTCGCTCATGGGCTGGCGCAGCCTACGCTGAGGGGCTGACGGATGCTCGAACCGAGCGCAAAACAATGAAACCCCAGGTGACTTGGCGAAAAAAGCCCGGCGCATGACCCGCGCGAGGGGCGCGTCGGACGCGGTCGGCCGCCGCGCCCTGGGACCACCCCCGGCGCCCAACCGCCGCGCGACGCCCAAAGTCCGGCGGTTTCTGGGTGTCTGATGCAGTGACTTGCGCCTACAGTCTTCTCAGGAGGGTACATGAACAAGAACGTCGAGCGCGCCAAGGAGCAGATGCTCAGCGCGCTGCGTAGTCAGCCGTCGTGGCCGTGGGTTGCTGCAGCGGGGGTCGTGCTGCTCATCCTTGGCGCCAGATCTTGCGTCAGCCTGGATCCAGGCGAAGCCGCGGTGCGGGTGAACAACCTCACCGGCGCGCAGGAGGTCATCACGCAGCCGGGCCTGGTCTTGCGGTTGCCCTTCGGCATCCACGATGTCCACATCCTGGACGTCAGCCCGCAGACCTTCCACATGCGCGGGCAGGCCAACCGGTCGGCGCTGGAGGTCAAGGAGCTGGAGGTCCGGGCCTCGGACGGCTCCAACTTTGTGTTCACGGACACGACCATCCTGTTCCGCGCGATGCCGGGCCGGGCGGACGCGGCGATCCGCGACTCCGGGCTGAGGTACGCCTACTACGAGTGGATGTTGCCGTATGCGCGGGCGATCTTGCGCGATGAGTTCGGGCGCGAGTCCACCATCAGCGTGTCCAACCCCACCAACTTCGGCGCCGCGACGGAGCGCGCGCGCAAGCGGATCAACGAGCTCCTGGTCAAGCACGGCCTGGAGGTCACCAGCATCGTCACGCCGCGGCCCAAGTTCTCCCAGGAGTACGAGAACCTGATCGAGGCGCGCAACCAGGCAGAGAACCAGCTCGCGGTGATCGACTCGGACCTGGCGCGCGCCAGGACCGAGCGGGAGCGCAAGCTGGCAGAGGTGGAGCGTGATCAGAACAAGATCATCCAGGAGAAGCGCGCGGCGCTGGAGTCTTCGCTGGCGGAGGCGGTGACCAACCAGACCCAGACCTGGCGCGAGGTGGACACGTACAAGATCGAAAAGGTGGCGGCGGGGGAGGCGGCGCGGGCGGCGGCCAAGGGCAAGGCCGACGAGCTGTCCGGCCAGCTCCTGGCCGAGTACGCCACCAAGAAGGCGCAGATCGACGCCTTCCGCAACCAGCCAGTGGAGCGCGTGATGGAGCGGCTGGGGGAGCGCCTCAAGGGCGTGACCATCCAGATCCAACCGTTTCGCAACGACGGCTCACCGACGAAGATCCAGCTCGAGAACCTGGGAGGTGGCCAGTGAATCGCTTGATGAAGGCCTCCAAGGTGCTGGTGATCGGCGCGCTGCTCTTGTGGGTGGTGCCGGCGCTGTTCGTCGCCAAGGTGGGGCCGCACGAGATCGGCGTGCGGCAGAGCGCGGCCAGCGGCGTCTCGGATGAGGACCTGGACGTGGGCTGGCACTGGCGCATCCCCGGGCTGCACAAGCTCATCACGCTGCCAAGCCCGTACTTCCTCCTGGACTACACCAAAGATGACCGCGGCCCGCAGACGCCGCTGCAGGTGCGGACCAAGGACAACAACACGGTGGAGCTGGATGTCTCGGTGCCCATGCGCATCAAGGAAGGACAGGCGCACGCCATCGTGGAGACCGGCAATCACATGCAGGACTCCGATGGGCGGTATCGCTACCAGCGGCTGGCCGAAGAGACGGCGACCAGCGTGTTGCGCGAGGCGCTGGCCGCGCTGGACTCGGTGGGGTTCTACTCCACCGCGCGGCGGCTCGAGGTGGCGAAGAAGTCGCTCGACATCTTGAACCAGCAGCTCGGGCCGCTGCACCTGGAGGCACAGGCGGTGCTGGTGCGCGCGGTGCGCTTCCGGCCGGAGTACGAAAAGCAGCTCCAGGCGATCCAGCTCAACGAGCAGAACAAGCTGCTCGACGCGGCCAGCCAGAAGCTGGCCACCGTGCAGCAGAGCCTGGACAACTACGTGCAAGGCACCAGCGCGCAGGTGTCCGCGCGCACGCAGGAGTGGATCAAGCGGCAAGCGGAGCTGGAGCGGGCCTACCAGATCGGCTTGCTCGAGGTGGTGGACGCCACCCCGGGCGCGGCGCGGGCCAAGCTGGCGTCGCTCACCGCGGCGGAGCAAGAGACCAAGCGCGCGGAGGCGGCCAAGGTGTTCGGGCTGGACCCGACCTCCGTCAACGACAGCTACCTCATCGGCATCAAGAACGTGCAGGCCGAGACGCTGGCGTACCGCAAGCGGGTCACCGCCGAGGCTGACGGCATCGGCGGGCGGCTCGCCGCCGAGGGCGACGCGATGGTGGCCAAGGTGCAGGGCGAGTTCGAGAACAAGCTCAACGCCCTGCTCAGCTCGCCGGCCGGACGCGCGTACGTGGCCTTCGGCGCGGCGCTCAACGTGCAGTTCGCCTCGGAGCTGACCTTCAGCTCCGCCGAGGGCATCCCTTCGGTCTTGCGGCTGCGCCAGTTCGCCGAGCAGTTCATGGGCGAGCGCTGAGCCGAGTGGCGGCAGCGGCGGCTACGGCTACAGCTACGGCTGCGGCTGCGGCTGCGGCTGCGGCTACGGCCGCGGCTACGGCAGCTGCGGCTACGGCTGCAGCCGCGGCTCACTCCGGCTGCAGCGCGAACCAGTGGAAGCTGCGGTAGGGGAGCGCGGCGAGGCTGCGGACCGCCGTCACGCCGGCGGGCAGCTCGAACGCCAGCTCGACGAAGGGCCCGTCGGGGACAGGCAGGGTGACCGTGCCCAGCGCGCGGTCGGCGCCGCCGTCTTCGTGCAACGTCAGCGCCACCGGGGCGGGCAGGCGCTCGTGCCACGGCGGCGCCGCGGGGCCGCCGGTGCGCAGGAGCAAGCGGGTGGGCCGTCGGGCATCGAGGCGCAGCGTGAAGCGCTCGCGGCCGCCGCGGATGGTGCGGCCGCCATCGAGCATCAGCGGCCCGGGCCCGGCCTGGTGGCGCCCCACCAGGGACCAGCGCGCGGTGGGGTCGCCAAGCTTGCGACGGCCAAGCTCGCCGCGCCAGGCGTGCGCGCGCTCGCTGGCCAGGCTGGCCACATCGACTCGATCGACGACGCGCCAGCCGGGATGCGGAGCCAGCGGCTGCTCGCCCTTGCCGGCGAGCTCCCAGCGCGCGGTCAGGAGCTGCATGTTGCCGCCACCGACGAGCCGCCGCGGCTCCAGCGCCGGGCCAAGCGGGGTCTCCAGCAGCACCTCGCCGAAGAACTCCGGGGCGCCCAGCCACGACGGGTAGTACGCAAAGTGGGTGGGGCGCGCTGCCGGCGCCAGCTCTTCGAGAAACTCCAGGCGGCTGCCGGGGCCGTGGTTGGCGACGCCGGCCTGACGGTTGGTGACCAGGCCCAGCATGTCGTGGACGTGGCCCTCGCCATAGTAGGCGATGGCGCCAGCGTCGTGCAGCATCACGCGCGCGGCGGGCAGGTGCGCGCGCAGGTGCTGGCCGATGGCCACCACCTGGGTGTTGGTGTCGATGGCGCCCTGCGCAAACAAGCGGGCGTCAGCGACGAGGCGTGGCCACGCAGCGCGCGCGTAGAGCCCCGCACCCAGCGCGAGCGCCAGGCTCCACACCAGGCGGCCCCGGCGCCAGCGGAGGAGCCAGCCTGGGGCGGCGAGCGCGGCCCCCACCGACACCGCGAGCAGGGCAAAGGCTGGCGTGATGTAGCGGTAGTTCTGAAAGCTCCACATCCCCGATGACGCGACCACTGCCATGGCCATGGCGGCGGGCGCCAGCGCGATGACCAGGCCCACCAGGTAGCGCTGCTCGCGGCGGGCCCATCGCAGGATGCGATAGGCCCCCACGACCCAGGCGACCAGCACCAGGCTCGGCCACGAGAAGGGGCTCTTCTCGTCGACGAAGAGCCCATGCGCCATCCTGGCGCTGGTGGTGAGCAGCATGTCCCACCAGTACGTGAGATCGAAGCCGGGCTGATAGAAGTGGCTCTTGGCGACCCCGGTGTTGGGGAGGGCGTTGCCGGCCCACAGCTTGTTGGCCAAGAGCCAGGCTGCCGGCGCCGCGAGCGGGGCAAGCCAGGCGGCGGCGGCGGGATAGCTGCGCGTCCGTAGCCGGGCGACGGCCGCGACCACCACCACGCCGACCACCAGCGCCATGGCCTCCGGTCGCGACAGCGACGCGGCGGCGAGCACCACCGCCAGGCGCCACGAAGGCGGGCCGGCGGCGGGCTGCGACAAGAGCAGCGCGATCATCGCGACCAGGAGCGAGCTGGCCAGGGCGACCTCCATGCCGGAGAGGCACGTCCAGGCAAACGGCGCCAGCGCCAGGAGCCAGAGGGCGGCGGCCGCCGCGGCCGGCGCGTCGGCCACTTTGCGAACCACGTGCCACACGCCGACGGCGGTCAGCGCGTAGAGCGCGGCGCACAGCGCGTACGAGACCCAGACCAGCGCGTGACCGCGAGCGCCGAGCGCCCAGAACGGGGCCAAGAGCAGCGGCCACACCGCGCTGGTGGCGCCCGCGGAGTAGCCGCCGCCGGGCACGTACGAGAACAGCTCGCCGCGCCCGAGCTGGCGCGCATAGGTGAGATAGATGTAGCTGTCGTCGAGCGGCAAGCCCATGGACGCGGTGTGCCCAAGGACCAGCGCGGCGAAGGCCCCCGCGATGAACAGGCCGACCAGGAGCAACGCGGCCAGCGCGGCCGGCGTCGCCAGGTGCCAGGCCCGGCCGCGTCGGGCCGAGGGCTCAGCCGTCGTCATCGACATCGTCGTCGAACAAGAGCTCCGCCAGATCGAAGCGCAGGCCGGGCTCGCGGTCACAGGCTTCGGCGTCCTGGCGGTCCACCAGCAGCAGCATGGCCGACAGCGTCGTCTGATCGAGCACGCAGTCTGCGTCGGCGACCTCGGGGCCGCCTGCGGTGAAGTTGCGGAAGCACACGTCCACGATCGGCAGCGAGCGCTTGTCGAGCATGCGGACCGGCACGCCGTGGGAGCGGCACACCAGCGGACGGCCCTCGTACACCGCGCAGCGCCCCTGCCGGTCGAGCGCGGCGCACGCGGTGGCGTCTTCGCGCCAGGTGGCGCGGACCTCGGCGCGGCGCTCGCTGGACAGCGCCAGCCAGGCGCCGCGCACCGCGGCGGCCTCGACGCCGGTGAGGGTGAGCCGGACGTCGCAGCAGTCATAGCAGCCGTGCGCGCAGCTAAGGTGCTCGCCGTGTCGCGTCGCCACGCGAACGAAGAACGCATCGACCTTGTCGCATAGCTGGCGGTAGAGCTCGGACATCCAACGCAAGCTATATCATCTCGCCAGGCGTCAGCGGGCGCCGGGGCGCCAGCGTCGCCGGGGCGTCAGCGTCGGCGGGGCGTCAGCGTCGCCGGGGGCGTCAGCGGGCGCCGGGGCGTCAGCGTTGGCGGCTACACGGCCGGCGACGCCGGAGCCCGGCGGCCCGCGGGATGCGGCGCCAGCAGATCTTCCAGAAAGAACGCCGCCAGCTCGGCGCGGCCGGCCAGGCCGGACTTGCGGTACACGGCGGTCGCTTGCTGGCGCACCGTGGCCTCCGAGGCCTCGCGCAGCGCCGCGATCTCCTTGTGCGAGAGGCCCTTTAGCACCAGGCGCGCGATGACCTGCTCGGTCTCGGTCAGCTTCCATAGCTCGAACTGCTGGTCGATGGCGTCCGACAGGCCGCGCAGCAGCTCGGCGGCTTCCCCGCGCCAGCGCTCGGCGTCGGCCTTGGCCTTGGCCATGTCGCCATGCAGCCCGACCAACGCAGCCTCTGCCGACCGCGCTCGCGCGCGCTGGCGCAGCGCCTCCCGGCCGAGCACCGCGGCGCCAGCGCCGCCACACAGCACGATGGCCCCTTCGAGCAGCGCGTGCCGGATGGTGACCCCGGCGAGCGCGTCTTCCAGCAGGTCCAGCGCGGCGAGCATGGCCACCATCGCCAGCGCGACGGCGGCGATCAACGCGACCCGACGGTCGGGAGAGGCCTGACGGTCCCCAAAGGCCTCCTGCCTGGCCGGCCCTGCTTCCTGCTCGGCCGGCGCAACTGCTCGATCTTCATGCGGACTCACGGGTGTGACCTCCTGCTGGCTTCCGGTTTCACGTTCATCGGATGGACGTGAACTCGCCGGAGCGCCATGGTCGGAGAGCAAAAGGAGTTCATCATGGAAACGCTGCCACTACATCCCAAGCTCGTCCACCTCCCCATGGCCCTCGCGGTCTTGATGCCGCTCATCGCCGGAGGGCTTCTCTTGGCGTGGTGGCGCGACGTTCTGCCACGCCGCGCGTGGTGGGGGGCTGTGCTGCTGCAGGCCGCGCTGATGGCCAGCGGCCTGGCCTCGTTCAACACCGGCGAGCGCGACGAAGAGCGCGTGGAAGCCGTGGTGGGGGACGCGCCGATCGAGACCCACGAGGAGGCGGCCACGATGTTCTTGATCGGCGGCGGCGTGACCTTGGCCCTGCTCCTGGCGGCGGCGCTGGTGCCGCTGGGGCTAGCCAGGACGCTGGCGCTGGCCGGCACGCTGTCCACCGTGGCGGTGCTGTGGCTCGGGGTGAGGGTGGGCGAGGCGGGCGGCAAGCTCGTATATCAGCACAACGCGGGGGCCGCCTTCAGCCAGCCCGCGATCGGCGGCGCACCTGGCGGCGGGCCTGGCGCCGCACCTGGCGCCGCACCTGGCGCGGCGCGGCCGGATCGCGACGACGACGACTGATCACGCGCGGCGTGCTGCTGCGCTACAGCATGAGCTGCGCCGCGGCCACCGCGCCGGCGGCCAGCATGCCCAGCGCGAAGACGACCGCCACCCCCACGCCAAAGGCGCGGCCGCCGGCGCCCAGCGCGAGGCCGCCCTTGACCACCGTGTTGCTGGCCACCGCCAGCGTGATGGCCAGGGCCGCTGACTCCACCGTCAACAGCCCATCCACCGCTTGCTTGGAGGCGGCCAGGGTGATGGCGTCAACGTCGGCCAGGCCAGCGGCCAGGGCCGCCAGGAAGATCCCGTTGTCGCCAAAGGCGCGTTGCGCCAGCGTGGTCAAGAGCAAGACCCCGCACAGCACGGCGCCCCAGGTCAGCGCCGGCACCAGCGCGAACGGGTTGCGCAAGGCCAGCTCGTCGTCGCCATTGCCGTTGCGCGTCGCGCGCAGGTGCCGCCACAGCGCGCCCAGGAGCAGCACCACCACGAGCGCCCCCATGGGCGCGGCCAGGCGCGTGGCCACCGCCGGCGACAGCACCGCGGTGACCACGGTGACGCGGACGGCCATCACCGCGTTGGCCAGAAACGTCGCGAGCTGGCCGGCCATGATGCGCCCCGGCGCGCGGCGCGCTTGCCGCGCCATGGCGGCGGTGACCGCGGTGGAGCTGGTGAGCCCGCCGACCAGCCCGGCCAGCGCCGCGCCGCGCTCGGCGCCCAGCAGGCGGTGCAAGACGTAGCCGACATACTCGACCCCGGCGATCAGCACGACGAACACCCCCACCTTGCGCGGCGGGATGGCCTGCCATGGATCGACCGGCTCGGTGGGCAGCAGCGGCAGCACGATGGCCACCGCCACCAGGAGCTGGACCGTGGCGGTCAGCTCCAGCCGGCGCAGGCGCACCACCGCGGCGCGCATCCACGGCTTGGAGATGAGCAAGAGCACGGTGGCGAGCGCCAGCGGCACCGCCAGCGCGCGGTCCACGTGGACCAGCATGCCGGTCAGCACGGTGACCACCGCGGCGGTCTCCGTGGTCAGCCCCAGCGAGGCGCCGGCGCGGGCCGAGACCACGTACTGCGCGACGATGATGCCGATGAGCGACACGAGACCCAGCGGCGCGACCACCGGATAGTGCTCGCCCAGCAAGGCCACGAGCCAGCCGCTCACGCACAGGAGCGCGAACGTGCGGCTGCCGAGGATGCTGGGATCTGGATCCGAGACGCTGGATCTTTCGGGGAGCTCGGCGGGCGCGAGCCTCTCGGTGATGGCGTGGTGCTCTCGCTCGAAGCCGATCATCAAGCCGATGGCCACCGCGTAGCCTGCTTCCACGACAGTTTGCGACACGCTCACGAACGCTACCTTCTCACGGAGAAGCGTCGCCGTGGGCGGTCAGCGCTTGAGCCGCGTCTGCAACAGCTCGGACAGCGCGCGCATGCCGTCGACGGTGGTGAAGATGCCCACCACGTGCCGGTTCTGCGTGACGATCACCGAGCCAGCCTTGCGCTCCACCATCAGCTCGGCCACCTCGTCCAGGCTGGCGTCCGGCTCCACCGTGAGCACGTCCTGCGTCATCGCGTCTTCCACCGTGATCTTGTGGGAGTCGGCGCCTTCGATGGCCAGGATGAGCTGGATGTCGCGGTCCGAGACGACGCCCACGAGCTGGTTGCCGTGCATGACCGGCAGGTGCCGGATCGCGTGCTCATGCATGACCTCATGCGCCTTGTGCAAGCTCTGCTCGGCACCGATCGTATGAGGCGACGTGCTCATGTACTTCTGGATGGTGGGAATGGATTTCATTGCGAGCAGTGCTGATGCAGCGAGCGTGCCGCGGACATTGACGCGCGGTGCCATGCCGCGCGCGGCGATACGTCGCGCACGAGTCCTCAAGACCTCGAGAATCGTTGGATAGTTTTCCTATGGCAGCAGGCGCCCTGCGCAGGCTGGGCGCGGCCTTGGCCGAGGCCGCGAGCGCCTCAACGCACGAATTGCCGCTCCCCCAGGTCGCGCCGCAAGAGTTGCGAGGCGCGCCAGGTCCAAGCGTGGCCAAGCGGTTGCTGTCGACGGATTCGCCCTGTGCCTTGCATCAGGTATGCCGCGCGGTACCAGTCGGGGGCGGCGCACGTAGCTCGCGCAGCAGCTCCCCCAGCCGCGGGTTCTGGGCGCGGCGCCAGAGAAAGCCATCCAAGAGGTAGTGGGTGAGCTGCGGCATCGCCAGGAGCGGCACCAGCAGCGGCTCGAGGCCGGTGAGCCACCCGTCGCCGTGGCCAAACAGCGACGGGTGATCGTGCCAGATCGCGCGGTCCCAGAGCAGCTCTTCCAGATAGGCCGCCGCCCACAAGGTGGCCAGAAACGGCAAGACGCCGCGGCGGACGACGCGGGCCGCGAGCCCCCCGCCGTCAGGCGCGGCGTGGCGCGCGGCGTGGCGCGCATAGAGAAAGATCAGCGCGGCGTACGGGATGCCGTGCAGGAACACGTTGGTGACGGTGAAGCCGTAGTCGCTGTTGGTGGCGACGATGCCGACGTACCAGCACACCGCGGAGGTCGCCACCACCAGGTGCTTGCCCCAGGCGATGAAGCCGGCGCGCGCCGCCAGCACCGCGCGCGCCGCGTACGCCAGCGCCAGCGCCAGGTAGACGAGCAGGGCCACGCTGCCCACCCAGCCCGGCAGGCCGGCGGCGAAGTCGCCTTCACGCATCCACCAGAAGGCGCGCGGTAGCTCGGTGTGCCAGACGATGAGCGGCACCACGGTGGTGGCGTAGATCGTCGCGCCGTCGAGCCATCGCCCGGCGCGGTCATGTTCGCCCGCCTGGCCGCGCGCCATCATGACCCAGCCGTATTGCTGACGCACGAAGTGAAACGCCGCCAGGTACGCCACCACGCGCCAGAACAGCGCAGCGCCGCCGGCGAGATAGAGCGTGAGCCCCAGCGAGTAGGCCAGCACCGGCGAGCCCAGGTACAGGAGCGGACGGCGCCGCAGCTCCGCCGGATCCAGGTACACGACGAACGAGGTCGACCACACGTGCGCGACGTCCACCAGCAGCACCGCCACCACCCACGTCCACAGCGGGCTGTCCTGACCCGCACCCACGCCCAGCACAGGGGCGAGCGCCAGGAGCAGGAGCGAGAACACCGCGCTGCCAAGGAACACGCCCAGGTCGATGCGGCGGGAGAACAGCCAGGCCGGCCGATCCGCGGCGGTCGCAGCGGGGCTCGTCGCTGGCGCCATCGCCGTCGCTGTCGCCGTTGTCGTCGCCGTCGTCGTCATCGTCATCGGGTCGCCAGCGCCAGGGCCACCTCACGCGCGGCGCGGTTGCCGTGATCGAAGGCCTCCTCGAACAGCGCCATGCCGGACAGGTCGGTGTGGGCAAAGTGGATGCGCCCAACTGGCGTGGCCGCGGCGAGGCGCTGAGGATGCCAGAGGGAGCCCACCTTGGGCCGGATCATGCCATGGCCCCAGAACGCCACGTCCACGCGCGTGACCAGGTCGCGCAGGCCGGGGTGCGCGCGGGACAGATCGGCCAGCGCGGTCTCGGCCCACTCTGGCTGGCCAGCGCCGGAGATCGCGCGGCGCGCGCCGGCCGCGTCGTCGTCGGTGAACGGGTAGTACCAGGTCAGCACGGTGGGGCCCACGTCGCGGCCCTGCTGGTGGGTGGCGGTGACGTAGCCCAGGCTCTTGCTCTGGTAGAGCACGTTGTCCCAGGCGCGCGGCGCGCCCATGACCTGGCGCGGGCGATCTCGCAGGTGCAGGTTGGCCACCGCCCAGGCGCCGTAGTCGGAAGGGGCGCTCGCGACCGCCGCGGCAGCGCGCAGCGGCTCGACGATCTTCGCGGCCACGAAGCGCGGCACCGCCACGATCACGCGCTCCGCCAAGAAGCCCACCGGGCCGGCGTCGGTGTGGGCCACGACCCTCGCGCCGTCGGGGCCCTGGGTCACCGAGCTCACCACGGCGCGCACGCGCGTGACCGCGGCCTCGGCCAGGTGGCGCACCAGCGGGAAGTTGCCGTCGGGCCAGGTCACCACCGGCTGGGGATCTACCTTGGCGCCGGTCTGCCGCGCGGCGAAGTAGAACAGCCCGGCCCAGGCGCTGGTGCTGCTGGCGAGCAGCCCATAGTCGTCGCGGCAGGCGTAGTCACAGAGCCAGCGCAGCCGCGGCGAGCGGAGCTCGCGCTCATCGAGCCAGGCGGCGAAGGACTGGCGATCGAGCCCCGTCACCTCGGGATCTTGCGAGCACTGCGACACCGGGAGGGTGAAGGCGCGGGCGCCGCTCGCGTCGCGCCAGCTCGCCCAGCGGTCGATCTCGGCCTGGAACACGTCGAGCTGGCGCAGGTCGTCTGCGCTGGCGCCGGCGCGCAGGTAGAGCCCCTCGTACCAGCGACCGCGGTAGAAGATGCGCTCCTCTGGCTCGCGGCAGCGCAGCGCCTCATCGACGATGGGCGCGCCGTGATCATCGTAGCCCTCGATGGCGCCAAGCTCGGTGAGCAGCGCGGTCAGCTCATGCTGCGCCGCGGTGGGCGCGACGATGTAGTGGGCGCCCCACGGGTACGGCGTGACCGCGCTGCTGGCGCCGCGCGCCGTGCCGCCGAGCTGCTCGTCCAGCTCCAGCACCACGCAATCGCGGACGCCGCGCCGGGCCAGCGCCCACGCCGCGGTCAACCCGGCGACGCCGCCGCCGACCACCACCACCTGGTGGCGGGTGAAGGTCTGGGGCGCGGGGGCGCGGCCGTCGCGCACCCAGCGGTGGCCAAGCTCCGCGCCGGTGGACAGGAGCTGTCCAGGGGGCGTCGTCGGAGGTCGGCTGGCTCGGCAGGCCCAGGCGGCCATCGGCGCGCCCAGCAGCAACGTGAGGAAGTCGCGCCGGCTGGTCATTCCCAGCGCTGCCATTCGCGCTCGTAGTAGCGCACCAGCGCCTGGTTATCGAGCTGGTTGACCTCCACCTCGAGCGGCCCGATATCGGCCGAGAAGCGGAACATCCCGGCCAGCGCGGTGTCGTTGAGGAACCGGAGCGGCAAGCTCGGCACGCGCTCGGGCGGCGCGAAGTCCTCGCGGCGCGCCAGCACGTAGCCCCACACGCCAAACGACGGCACCGCGACCTGATACGGGTGCGTGCTCCAGCCCGCGGCGCGCATGGTCTCCACGATGCACCAGTACGAGCGGCGCGCAAACAGCGGGGAGGTGGCCTGCACCGCCACCGCGCCGCCCGGCGCGAGCTGCGCGGCGAGCCGGCGGTAGAACAGCTTGGTGTACAGCTTGCCCAGCGCGTAGTTGTTGGGGTCCGGGAAGTCCACGATGATGGCGTCCCACGCCTGTCCGCGCGCGGGCGGGTGCTCGGCCACCCACACCATGGCGTCGTCGTTGACGATGCGGACCCGCGGATCGCTCACCGCCGCGCGGTTGAGCTTGGAAAGGAGCGGGAAGGTCCTGGCCAGCGAGGTCATCGCCGGGTCCAGGTCCACCAGGGTCACCTCTCGCACCGAGGGGTAGGCCAGGATCTCCCGCAACGCCAGGCCATCGCCTCCGCCCAGCACCAGCACGCGGCGCGGCGGCGTGGTGGCCGCCAGCATCGCCGGGTGGACCAGCGCCTCGTGATAGCGGTACTCGTCGGCCGAAGAGAACTGCAGGTTGCCGTTGAGGAAGAGCTGAAAGCCGCTGCGGCCGCGGGTGATCACGATGCGCTGGTAGTGCGAGCTCTTCGACAGCACGATCGGATCTGCGTACATGTTGTCTTCGGCGCGGGTGGTCAGCGCGTCGGCCTTCCACACGCCAAGCAGCAGGCCCGCGGTCACCGCCAGCGCCCGCGCCCGGATGGCCCAGGGCCTGCGCAGCGACGAGGCCAGAAGGTAGCTGCCCCACACGGCGACCAGGCCGTTGGCCACGCCCATCAGCAGCGAGGTGCGCACCAGGCCAAGCTTGGGCACCAGCAACAGCGGGAACAGGAGCGCGGCGACGAGCGCGCCGATGTAGTCGAAGGTCAAGACGCGGGAGACCAGGTCCTTGAAGGCGAGCTGCCCCTCGAGCAGGCGCATGAGCAGCGGGATCTCGAGCCCCACCAGCACGCCGATGGCGAACACAAAGGACAGGAGCAAGAGCTGGAAGTGATCGACGCTGGGGAACGCCAGAAACAGCACCGGCACCGCCAGGCCGCCCACCACCGCGACCGCCAGCTCGACGTCGAGGAACCGCTGCGCCAGGTTGCCTTCGATGCGCCGCGACAGCCAGGCGCCGGCGCCCATCGCCGAGAGGTACAGGCCGATCACCAGCGAGAACTGGGTGACGGAGTCCCCCAGCAAGTAGCTGCCCAGCGTGCCGGCGAGCAGCTCATAGACCAGGCCGCAGGTGGCCACCACGAACACGTTGAGATACAGCGCGGTCACGGGCAGCCTGGTGACGGGAGCGGGCGCCGCCCTCTCCGCGCTGGCCTCCGGTCCGGGCGCAGGTCGCGCGTGGCCTGGCGCCTGCGGCACCGGCGGCGGCGCCATGCGCTCGGCGCGCTCGGAGTGCTCGGTCGCGCTCGGGCCCGAACTCTCGGCCGCGCTCGGGCCCGAACTCTCGGCCGCGCTCGGCGGGGCCGTGGGCTTTGGCTCGTCGCTCATGGATGGCAGTCCTTCTGCCGGTGCGGGACCAACGTGACCGAGGTCAACCGCTGATCGCCGCGGCGATGATGAGCGCGATGCCGATGAGCACGCCCGCCATGATGATGGCCAGCGCGGTGTTCTGATCTTCTTCGATCTCCTTGCGCACCGAGAACGGCGTGATCTTGGTCATGAGCCAGAACGCCACTGCGAACACAACGACACCGATGCCAGCGAAGGCGGTCGACGAGACGATCGCTTCCCCGAGGTTCTCGAGCTTCATCACTTTCCTCCGTGGTAGCCAGAGTGCCAGAAGTGGAACGTGCGGTAGCCGCCTGGCGACGAGCGAACGCTGGCTGGAATCTCATCGCGCGTGGGCTGCCCTGGCTCCCAGCCGGACGACGCTGCGGCGGTGTAGCCGCCGACGATCAACACGCCAAAGCCCAGGATGACCTTGGCGAACCGCGACATCTTCGCGGCCGGGACCTCCGGCAGGTCGGGCGCGGGTACGGTAGAGCCCATCGGCGGCGCGCCGTCAGGCGGCGAAGGCTGGTTCGTCATCTAGTCATCTCCGCTGCTGCCGCCACTACCAAAGTCGTGGTCGTGGTCGTAGTCGTGGTCGTCGCCGCTGTCGGTGTTGCCAACCGAGCTGTTCTCCTGTCGCCGATTCTCGAAGCGGCGCTTGCTGAGAAACAGGAACAGGCCGAGCAGGAGCAGCAGGAGCAGGGCCAGGGCCCAGAGCCCGCCCTGGAAGACGTTCTGCCGAATCGAGGCAGACAGCGGGATGGCCGGCGTCGGCGGCCTGATGTCCTCGAGACCGGGCACCTTGACGGTGTCGTACGGTGAGGCCGCAGGCGTCCCGGTCTGCGCCTCCAGGCGCAGCACGTAGTTGCCAGCCGGCATCGGACCGAGCGTCTGCACCTTCATCATCGAGCCCTCGCTCCAGGACTCGCCGCCTTCGTAGCCGCTGTAGTACTCGAGGTTGGTGTCGAAGGTGAGGAAGGTGCCCTTGTCCTCGTCTACGAGGTCCGCCACCACGTACATCCAGTTGTTGTTCAGCGGCGCAGCCAGCGTGATCTCGATGTTCTCCCCACCCTTGATCTCGAAGGGCTCGGTGAAGAGGACGTGACCTGGGTCGGCGCCCGCGGGCGCATCTGGTGGCGGCGGCGGCTTGCCGGCCGGCACGTCGAGCTGGAAGCTCGCCACCTTGTGCGCTGTGGTGCTGCCCGCCAGGACGATGCCGGAGATCACCAGCGCCGCCAGCAAGAGCCAGTACCACTTGCCGATCCCGGTGTGCGGCCACGCCTGGTTGGGCGCCACGCCCTCGGCGGGCGGCAGCTTGACGTCGCCCACCGCCTTGCGCACCTCGGCGTGGCTCAGATAGGTGGACAGGGACCAGTTGATCTCGCCATGGCCGGTCTCACGGGACAGCATGGCAGGTGGCGAGGTGAAGTCCTCGCCTTGGGTGGTCTCCCCCACCTGGACCTTCCAGTAGAACTCGCCCAGCACCATCTCGACGCGCAGCGGCCCGTCCTGGTACCGCTTGAACGTGCGGCCCTTGTACTTGGCGCCCTGAGCGTCCGCCTGGCAGGCGCCCGGGGACACGGGCTGGACGTAGCTCCAGTGTCCGTCGGAGCACACGAGCCAGCGGAAGCCCAGCGCCGGCGAGTGCAGCAGGTACTCCTCGAACGGGTACCAGGTGTCGTCGACCTTGGCGCCGCGCAGCAGGTAGCCGATGATGGTCAGCTCGCCCTCGGAGAAGGTGACCTTGCGACCCAGCGGGATGCCCGGGGTGGCCTTGTCGCGCAGGGTGGCCAGGATGGACAGCGCGCCGCCACCGCCGACATCGAGCATCGTGTTGCAGAACGGGCACACCACGCGCAACGCGGCGTCCGGGGCGTGCAGCTCCAGCGAGCCGCCGCAGTTGGGGCAGGCCAGCCGCTGCGACGAGATCCGTGGGCCGGCCGCGGGCACGACCTCGCCGCCCATGAGGTGCAGGTCGGCCAGGCGGATCTGGCCACCGACGTACACCGACGGCGCGTCGGCCGGCCGGGCGGCGGGCCCCGGCGCCGCGGGCGGGCCGTAGTCGATGGTCGCGAAGGCGCCCTGACCGTCTGTCAGGTCGGCGTAGCGGAACATCGCGTTGGGGGTCAGCCTGTACGGCAATTCCCCGTCCGCGCCCGTGTAGGTCGCGACCCCCACCTCGGCCACGGTGAACGTCCGCGGCCCGCCGTGGGTGGGCAGCACCACCTGCGCCCCTGGCGCGAGCTGGTAGTGTGGCGGGACCTGGGTGCCTGGCACCTCGAACGTCATGTAGAAGCGGCCCTGGGCCTCGGCCAGCCAGCCCCAGACGCCGCTGCTGAACTTGGCGTACCACTCTTGCCAGATGCCCCCGGCGGCGTGGCGCACCTGCGCCTTGCCGATCAAGAGGAAGGACTGGTTGCCGTACTGGCCCTCGGCGAACAGCGCCAGCGGCGAGTCCAGCGGCATCAGATCGGCGATCCGCCCCAGGCTCTCCACGCCCCGATCCGTCCGGGTCACCGCCGAGCGGCAGCTCCCGCACACGCGGACGAACGAGTCATCGAAGCGGAACTCGATCTCGGCGCCACACTGCGGACAGGCGGTCTTCATCGGAGGCCCACCACCTTGCGCGGCGCCTGCGGCGCGGCGGCGCTGCTGACATCGCGTGCGTCGCGGTCGCCTGGCGTGCCGGCCGCGTCATCGGCTGCCTGCGAGCCCGCGAGCCCAGCGCCGCCACGTGTCAGCTCGCGTACCGATACCCGGACGGCGCCCAGCGCCTCGGCGAGCAGCTCGTGCCAGGGCAGCGCGAGCCGCGGGCGACAGCAGTACAGGTTGATGGTGGCGACCCCCGATTCGGGGAACGTGTGAATGGTAAGATGCGACTCTGCGAGCAAGTACATGGCCGTCACCCCACCGGGCCCCCCAAACACGTGCTCTGCTTTTGCCACCACGTGAAGGTTTGCATCCCGGATCACCCTGTCGAGCAGCGCCGTCACGGCCGCGCGATCGCGCAGCGCCGCAGGCCGGCACTCGAATGCGTCGATGATCCACTCGATGCCGCCGTTCACACCCGGAAGAGTAAATTGACCAACCAACGCTCGCAAGGCTGGGCTGCATGGACCTGAACGAGATCCTCGTGTTTACCCGGGTCGTCGAGACCAAGAGCTTCACCGGCGCGGCCGAGGTGCTGGGCCTGCCCAAGTCCACGGTGAGCCGCAAGCTCGCGCAGCTCGAGGAGCGGCTGGGCGTGCGGCTCCTGCAGCGCACCACCCGCAAGCTGGCGCTCACCGACGCCGGCCAAGTGTACTACGAACGCTGCGCCCGGATCGTGTCAGACGCCGCGGCGGCGGAGAAGCTGGTGACGGACATGCAGGCGGCGCCGCGCGGCATGCTGAAGGTCACCGCCCCGGTGGACCTCTCCACCACGTACCTGGGCCCGGTGCTGTCGCGCTTCTGCAGCGAGCATCCGGAGATCTCCGTCGAGCTGGACGCCTCGGATCGGGTGGTCGATCTGATCGAGGACGGCTTCGACGTGGCCATTCGCTTTGGCCCGCTGCAGGAGTCCACGTTCGCCGCCCGGCGGCTGTGCCGCGTCCACATGCAGCTCTGGGCGGCGCCGAGCTACCTGGCGCGGCGGCCGGCGCCGCAGTCCATCGATGAGCTGGACGAGCACGATCGCGTGCTGTTCACGCCGATCACCCGGATGCAGAGCTGGGACCTCGACGGCCCGTCCGGCGAGAGCTACGAGTTCGCGCGGCCCGCGCGGTTTGCCAGCAACAACCTGGCCGCCGTGCGCGCGGTGGTGATCGAGGGCGGCGGCATCGGCATCTTGCCGGACTTCTTCGTGCCCGAGGCGGTCCAGCGCGGTCAGCTCGAGCGCGTGCTCCCGCAGTGGGAGGGCCGCGTCACCGAGTTCTTCGCCGTCTATCCTGGCAGGCAGAACCTGCCGCCCAAGCTGCAGCTCTTCCTCGAACACATGACCCGCTCCTTCAATCCACCGCCATGGACGCTGTGAACCTGAACCTGTCGTTCGCCTCGCTCAAGACCCTGGCGCAGGCGTATCTGTTGCCCTTTGGCATCAAGCTCGTCATCTCGATCCTGGTGTTCTTCGTCGGGCGCTGGCTGGCCCGCCTGGTCGTGCGGGGCCTGGCGCGCTTGATGGATCGCAGCCGCATCGACGTCTCGCTGTCCAAGTTCCTGAGCGACGTGCTCTACGCCGTGCTGCTGGTCGCGGTGGTCACCGCGGCGCTGGACACGCTGGGCATCCGCACCACCGCGGTGGTGGCGGTGCTGGGCGCCGCTGGCCTCGCCATCGGGTTGGCGTTGCAGGGATCGTTGTCCAACTTCGCCGCGGGCGTGATGCTGATCGTGCTGCGCCCGTACCGCGTAGGCGATCAGGTGATCATCGGCAAGCACGTCGGGCGGGTGGACGCCATCAAGGTCTTCCACACCTTCCTGGTGTGTGAAGACAACCGCGAGGTCATCATCCCCAACGGGCAGATCATCGCCGCGCCCATCGAGAACATGACCACGCGCGGCACCCGGCGCATCGATCTGGTCGTCAGCGTCGCCAGCGCCGCGGACGTGGCGCAGGTCCGCCAGCTCCTCGAGGCGGTGCTGCTCAGCGACCCCCGCGTCTTGCCGTCGCCGCCGCCCGCGATCGACCTGGTGGAGGTCGGCGACGCCGGCACCAAGCTGATGCTCCGGCCGTGGTCGGCCGCGGACGACTACCGGGAGCTCGTGCCAAGCCTCGTCGAGCGCACGCGAGACGCGCTGGCCGCTCAGCACCTGAAGTTCACCATCCAGCTCCCGGCCGCCTGACCCAGGGCTCGCCGCACCTCGGCGCCAGCGCCCGAGGTATAGTGCCGAGATGTCGAATCTTGGTCTCCGTGAAGCTGGTCGCGTGGTCGGGCGGCGCGCCGTGCGGCTCGCCGCAGCGCTGGGCCTGCTCGTCTCGCAGGGCGCCTGTGGCGACGACTCCGGGGACCCCGATGAGGTCTTGCTCCGCGCCGACAACGGCGTCCCGCTGTGTGGCAAGCCGGTCGTGTACCTCAACTTCGAGGGCGTCTCGCTCCTCAAGGGCGCCGCGGATGACGCTCGCGCCAACGTCTCCGAGGCGCCGGACTTTCCGGAGTCTGGGCTCGAGATCGCGCCGTACGCAAACACCGCGGAGCGAGATCAGCTCCTCGACATCCTGGACATCAAGCTCGCGTCGCTGCGCATCCCGGTCATGCACACGCGGCCCCGCAGCGGGGACTACTTCATGCTGGTGTTCCTCAGCAAGTTCACCGTGGAGGTGCCCTCCGCGCGCACCACGTTCAACTGCGGCTACACCAACCCCAACACCATCGGCTTTCTCAACACCGCGTTCTATACGATCCACGGCGGGCAGCCGTTCATCGCGCACGGCGCGCTGAACGTGATCGGCCGCGCCGTTGGCCTCGACGCGGTGGCGTCCGCGGTGGCCCCCGCCAACTGCATGGTCAACGACGACTTCCTCGCGAGCTGCACGTTCTCCCCGGTGAGCAGCACCAAGGGGCCGTGCGCGACCGGCGCGCAAGATCAGGTCGCCTTGCTCGCTGCCATGGCGTGCAACTGATCCCGTAGCGTGCCAGGCGTCACGCCGCTGGGGCGTCGCTCGGCGTCGTCGAGAAGTCGCTTCCGCTGCAACATTTGGGAACCGCGGGGCACGACCGCTGTCCTAACGGGCACGCGGTTGGTGAGGCGAGTCCTTGCAGACCGCGGGCGAGTGCGCCGCACGCGCGCCTTGCGTTCATTCCCTGTCGCCTGATCTTCCATGGTGCCGCGCGCGCTCACGTCAGAGCGCGGGGCGGCCCCGCCTCTGGAGGCCGCATGTCTTCCGCCATCGGATCGTCTCGTCGTGGATCGTCGCCCGCTGCTCCGTCTGCTTCTCCGTCTGCTTCTCCGTCGCCCGGCCCGGCGTCCCCTGGCGGCAAGGCCGGCGGCGCCAGCGCGCCGTCGGCGGCGGCCCTGCCGCGGCTGTCACCGCCCAGCGCGGCGCTGCCGCCGCCGCTCGTGCCCCTGTCGCCACGAGCGACCGCCTCCCCGTCGGTCGGGAGGCCGCCTTTGCCCGCGCTGCAGGCGGCCCCGCGGCTGCCCGCGGCCACCCCGCCGTCGCTCGCGTCCTTGCCGTCGCTCGCGTCGCCGTCCTTGCCGTCGCTCGCGTCGCCGTCCTTGCCGTCGCCCGCGTCGCCGTCGTCGGCGCCGGTTGCGCGGGCGCCGGGTGCGGAGCCTGTCGCGCCTATCGCGCCTGTCGCGCCTATCGCGCCTGTTACCCCGGCCCCGCCCGCCTCTCCGCCTGCCGTCGCGCTCATGGCAGCCGCCGCCGCGCAGGAGTCGCCGGTCGACGACGTCGCCATCGACGAGCGCGAGCAGGCGATCGAGGTGGTGGCGATGCTCGGCGACAGCGTCGTCGCGGTCAAGCACTGCGCGCAGCAGGCCAGGGCCGGCCTGGGCTCGCGGGCGTACCTGGCCATCGGCGCCGTCGCCGCGGTGGTCGCCGTCGCCGCGTTCGCGGTGTCGCTGAACGTGGCCGCCCAGAACCACGCGCAGCGCCTCACCTGGGTGCAGGAGCTGGCGCGGCCGCTGTCGGCGTTTCGCGAGCGCTTGCTCGGCCCAGGCTACGACCTCGTCGCGTTTGGCGCGCTCGGGCTCGCGCTGGGCGCGCTGGTGCTCGGCCTCTGGCACCGCCACAGTGAGCGGGCGCATCCGCTCTTTCGCATCGGCACCGCGCCCGGCGTGGAGCTGCCGGTGTCGGCGTCGCCCGTGCCGAGCTTCGCGCTGGTGGCCTCGCGGCAAGGGCGGCTCATCGTCCGCACCACGCGCGAGCTTGGCGGCGAGCTGGTCAGCGGCAGGGCCACCACGCCGCTCACCGATCTGATCGCGCAGGGCCGCGCGCGGCAGAGCGCGGATGGCGCGTTCGAGCTGCACTTGCCGCGGCGTGGCCAGGTGCGCCTGCGCTGCGGCGCCGTCACCTTGCTGCTGTCGGCGGTCGCGCGCCCTGCGGCTCAGCTCGCGGCCTTGACCGCGCGTGGCGACGCCCGGCCGGTCGGCTACCTGGTGGCCTCGGCGGCAGCTCACGTTGCGCTGTGGGCCATCTTGCGCGCCACCCCGGTGGAGGCGTCGGTGGCGTCGTACAACCTGGACAACTACGAGACCCTGGCGTCGCGCTTGTCGGCGACCGCGCAAGAGGACAAGCCACAAGTGGGCGCCACCGCCGAGGGCAGCGGGCAGGCCGGAGAGGCCGCGGCGCTCGCAGAGGCGGAGGGGAAGCGGGGAGAGCCGGAGCGTACCAGCGCTGGCCGCCAGGCGCTGGCGCGCACCGCCGAGCGACCGTCGCTGACGCGAGCCCAGGCTCTCGAGCTGGCCATCAGCTCGGGCGTCCTGGGCACCGGGGCGCTGCGCGAGCGGTCCTGGTCCGGGCTGCCCGGCGAGGCAGAGCTTGCCTCTGGCCTGGACGCCGCCACCGCCTCGGGCGACTTCTCGGGGACCGGGCCTCTTGGCTCGGAGGGCTCCTTCGGGGGCGGCGCGCAGGGACTCTCAGACGGCGGCGGTGGCTTTAGCGACTTGCTTCGCACCGGCGGCCGCTACGTCACCATCGGCGACGACGGCACCGGCGAAGGGCCGTACCGGGTCGGTGGCTGCGTCTCGGGGCGCCCATGCGGCTTGCTCCGCAACCGACGAGGCTCCTTCGTCCCGACCGTGGTGATCGGCCCGGCCCCTTCCTGCGGCTCCTCGGGCTGCGGGCTCGACAAGGCCATCATCCGCCGCTACATCAAGCGGGCGATCGTCAAGCTCCAGTACTGCTACGAGAAGGAGCTGCTGGCCAACCCGGAGCTGGCGGGCACCGTGGAGGCGACCTTCGTCATCGGCGCCTCGGGGCAGGTGATCTCGTCGTCGGCCACCGGCCTGCACAAGGACGTCGACCAGTGCGTGGCCGGCGTCATCTCCTCGATCTCGTTCCCGGCGCCGCAGGGCCTCGCCGAGGTCCGGTATCCGTTCGTGTTCCGCCGCGCTTCGTGAGCGCAGGGAGTCGGGCCGGCTTCGACGGCTTCAAACAGCATCGGGCCGGCTTAGCCGCTTCAGCAGCTTCAGGCAGACCCGATGGCCCAGCCCTCGAGCACCCGCGGATCTTCCAGCTCGCTCTGCTGCCGCTGCAGCCGGCCCCGGAAGAACCACAGGAAGCGTGGCTGCGACTCCAGATCATGGCGAGCCGCCAGCTCGAAGGCGACCGCCGCAGGGACCCGCACCACCAGCGCCCGGCCCGCGAGCTTGGCCGCGGTGGTGGCCAGGCGCTGCGCGCCGCCAGAGGCCTGCAGCTCCACCATGACCGGCACGCGCACCTGGGCCAGCAGGCGGTCCAGCTTCTTCACTTCCACGACATCCAGTGGCACCTGCTGCGGCGGCAGCGGCTCTCTGCATGCGCCGCACTTCCCCGCGTCAGCGAGGTGGCGAGACGGCACGCGATTGCCGGTGCCGCAGCGAGCGCAGATACGCAACATGCGCGCATAAGAGCACGGGTCGGTGAGGTCGCCAAGCTCGGTTCATCGCAATCGCTGGCCCGTAGATCCCGAGCGCGACGCTCGCGCGACACCGCTCGCCAGCGAGGGAGGACGCGCTACATCGCGCGCGCGTTCGTCACCTGGCGCGCATCGGCCGCGCGTTCGTCACCTGGCGCGCGTTCGCGCGCGCGTTCGTCACCTGGCGCGCATCGGCACATGCGCGCGACGACGTTGTCACCCGCGACGTGAGCGCGCCTTTTTCTCCGGCTACGGCCGGACTCCGATCGCGGCATACAGCGCCCCGCACGAGTACGCAATCCCTGCGCGCATCACAGTCACCGTGTTGCCAAGATCGGCGATGCGCGCCAGCGGGTCGCCTTCGATCACGACCAGGTCCGCGAGCTTGCCCACCGCGATCGAGCCGTGCTGCCGCTCCATGCCCAGGTACCGGGCCGGCAAGATCGTCGCCATGCGCAAGATCTCGGCAGCCGGGATCCCGGCGCGAGCAAACAGCCGTAGCTCGTGGTGATACATCAGGCCAGCCAGCGCGTCGGTGCCGATCACCACCCGCACCTTGGCGTCCACCAGGGCCTTGGTCATCTGCAAGAGCTTGTCAAAGGCCGCCACGTAGCGCTGGTGCTTGGCGGCATCCACCGGGAGCCCGCCCATTATGTACACCTGGCGCGGCAAGACCGGCAGCCGCGCGGCCAGCTCCTCCAGCCCGGCCGCCACCTTGCCTTGCTCCCACACCAGCAGGTCTTCGAAGGCGTTCACCGTGGGATCGATCACGACCTTGCGATCCCGCAGGAGGCGCAGGAACGCCTGCACCGGCGCGCTCGCCAGATCCAGATCCGGCGCGTGGTCTCCCACCAGCGTGAAGCGCGTGGTGTCCCGGGTGTCCGTCTGCCGGGTCGCGAAGAAGTTGAGAAACAGCATCGTGATGTGCTCGATGCCGTCGAAGCCCGCCCGCACCACGTCCTCCGCCAGCATGTGGACTGGCACGTGCCCGGTCACCGACATCCCGCGGCGATGCGCCTCTGCGGTCAAAAGCGGCACCAGCTCCGGACGCACCGAGTTGTAGATCTTGATGCCCTGGTAGCCGCGCTGCGCGAACAGCTCCACCGCCGCGCGCGCCTCTGCTGGTGTCTCGGCGGTCACCACGCTCGAGGCCGCCTTCTCGTTGCGACCTTCGATGAAGCCAAGCCGCACCACGTGCGGCCCAATCGCCTTGCCTTCGTCGAACGCCCGCTTGTAGGCGTCGAGCTTGTCCGGCTGGTTGCCGACGTCGCGCACCAGGGTCACGCCGGAGGCCAGGTTCAAGATGCCATCGGCGTCGTCGAGGTGGGCGTGCATGTCCATGAGCCCGGGCACCAGCGCCTTGCCGGTGAGGTCGCTCACCTGCGCGCCCGCCGGCACCTTGGTGGTGCGGCTTGGCCCCACCGCGACGATGCGGTCGCCCCGGATCACCACCGTGTGGTCCGGCAGCCATCGCCCGCGCTCCACGTCGAGCACCCGCGCGTGCGTGAAGGCCAGGCCCGCCGCTGGCGGTCGCTCCGCCAGCTCGGCCGCCAGCTTCGCGGCGCGCGCCAGATCAAAGCCGCGTTGCGCCTCGAGCAAGCGATCGATGGCGCCCTCCCAGCCCTCGGGCACGGTGGAGAACCACTCGGAGATCGATCCAAACCACGAGCCCTCCGGGGTCATCCACGTGTACCTGGGCAGGAAGCCGAGGCCGTGGATGGCGTACCCCACCACGGTGCGGCGCTGCCCGCCGGCCGTCACCTCCACCTCGCCCACCGCCTCCACCCGCGCGTTGCCAGCGGGCAAGATACGCAGCGCGCCACCGCTTCGCAGCGCCGCCTGCACCAGGTATCCCTCCACCTCGGGCAGCTCCGCCACCGGAAAGTACAGCGCCGGCCCATCGAGCAGCGCGTCGCCGCGCTCCTCCGTGCTGTCCCAGGTGGCGCGGCGCCCCTCGCGCGCGAAGCTCGCGGTGAACTGCGCGCCAAACGAGTGATGCCCTCGCGCCGTCAGGCGGAGGAAGGTGCCGTCCTTCGCCAGCTCATACGTGGCCTCGGTGTGCGGGCCGCGGCCGTTCTCCAGCACGTGCAGCACGCTGGAGATGGTGCCGTCGGCGGCGCGCGTCTGCACGCTGGTGCCGGAGGGCCGCCCCAGCGAGACCACCGTGCGCCGCTCGAGCGCGCCAGCAGGCGTCGCTGTCGCCCCCGGTGTCGCCGGTGCCGCCGGCGCCGCCGGTGCCCCCGGTGTCGCGCTGAGCCGCCCCGGGCTGGGCGCGGCGGCGGGCACCGCGCCAGGATGTGGCGCCGCGGGCTCCGCGCCGCGCGGCGCGCAGGCCGCCGCCAGCACCAGCAGCGCCAGGTTCGCGCGGCGGCATCCACTGCCCCAACGCCTCGCCGTGGCCGGCGGTGTGATAGACGAGGAGCGGTCGTGCCGGCAACACGCATGGAGCTGCACCATGGCCGCCACGATACACGCACCAGCGTCCGCCGCGCCTCCTCACTCGGCGCGGCTCGCCCCGCCCACCGCTCAATTTCCGCTTGCCAGCCGCGCGCGGCCTGCGCGTCGTCGCGCCTAGCCGCCGCTTGCCAGCCGCGCCAGCGCGTCTCCGGTCAGCCGCTGCACCGTCCACTCGGCCATCGGCTCTGCTCCGAGTCGTCGGTAGAACTCCAGCGCCGGCTCGTTCCAGTCCAGCACCGACCACTCGAAGCGTCCGCAGCCCCGCTCCACCGCGACCTGCGCCAGCCGCTGCATCATCGCCGCGCCGATGCCCAGCTTGCGGTGCGCCGGCCGCACGAACAGATCTTCCAGGTACAGCCCCGGCCGCGCCAGGAACGTCGAGTAGCTGTGAAAGAACAGCGCGAACGCCGCCGCCTCCCCCTCTACCTCCGCGATCAGCACCTCCGCCGCGGGCCGCTCCCCGAACAAGGTGGCGCGCAGCGCCTCCTCCGTGGTGACCACCTCATGGGCCAGCCGTTCGTACTCGGCGAGCTCCAGGATGAAGGCCTTGATCAGCGCACAGTCCTCGGCGCGCGCCGCGCGAATGGTGACTCCAGGAGCAGCAGGCATGCTGCATCCTGCGATCACTTCTCCAGCTTGGCCAGCGCGTTCACCGCAGAAGCCATCTGTCGCATCACCAGGTCCATCAAGTAGTTCACGTGCAGCCTCCCGCCCCGGTCACAACAGAGGCGCCGTCTCCACAGGGAGTCCGCAACTACCTTCGCAAGCTCTCCAGCACCGCGGTGAAGTCTGGCGGCAGCGGGGACTCCAGCGCCACCCACACGCCGGTGATCGGATGGCGGAAGCCCAAGGTGGCGGCGTGCAGGAGCAAGCGCGGCGACGGCAGCGCCACGGCGCCCGAGTTGCGGAAGTCGCGGTCGTAGACGTCTTCGCCCACCAGCGGGTGGCCGGCCTCGGACAGGTGGATGCGGATCTGGTGCGTCCGCCCGGTCTCCAGCTTGACCACGCACAGGGTGGCGCCGCGCAGCGGCTCGCGCGCCTCCACGTGCGTCACCGACGCCTTGCCGCGCTGGCCGCGCCGCCCCGAGCCGCGCAGCCCATCGCCGCGGTCGGCCACCAGCTCGGACTCCAGCCGCTGGCTCGCGACCTGGCCGTGCGCCACGCACAGGTACGTCCGCTCGCAGCTATGGTCGCGGAGCTGCGCCGCCAGCTCGATCTCGGACCGCTTGCTCTTGCCAAACATCAGCAGCCCCGAGGTCGCGCGGTCGATGCGATGCACGATGTGCAGCGGCACCGCGCTCGCCGGCTGGGAGCGTCCGCTCTGCCGCCGCCACGCGCCGCGGATGAGATCCATCGCCGTGCCGGTCTCTCGCGGCTCGTACGGCACGCTGTTGACGCCGGCCGGCTTGTCGATCACCACCACGTGCGCGTCGTCGTACACCAGCACGCCCTCCCGCGCCGGATCGGCGGGCCGCGGCGCGCTCATGCGCAGCTCCACCACCGCCCCCGCGGCCAGCCGCTCGTCCACGCGCTCGGCGCGCGCGCCGTTGACGAAGACCTTGCCGGTCTCGACGTGGCGCTTGGCCACCGTCCACGGCACCCCCGCGCGCTCCTTCACCAGGGCCGCCACGGTGACGCCTGCTTGCTCGTTGGTCCACGACGTCCAGCCGGCCATGTCGTGCTCTCATAGCACAGCGCGGCGGCGTACCGCAGCCTGCGCTCCTCGCTTGTCGACCGCGGCGGCCTCGTCGCGTGGTATGCAAACGCGATGCAGCGCACTCTGTTTTCTCCCGACCATGAGACCTTCCGCGCCGCCTTCCGCACCTTCCTCGAGCGCGAGGTCAAGCCGCACCAGGAGCGCTGGCGGGAGGCTGGCTGTGTGGACCGCGAGATCTGGCGCAAGGCAGGCGCGCAGGGCTTTCTGTGCCCGTGGCTCGAGGAGCGATGGGGAGGCGCTGGCGGTGACTTCCTGCACTCCGTCATCATCATGGAGGAGCTGGCCCACGCCTACGAGAGCGGCTTTGCCATGGCGCTGCACTCCGACATCGTCGTGCCGTACCTGGCCAGCTTCGGCGATGACGAGCAGCGCGCGCGCTGGCTGCCTGGCTGCGCCTCCGGCGAGCTGGTCACCGCCATCGCCATGACGGAGCCCGGCACCGGCTCGGATCTGGCCGCGCTCGCCACCACCGCCGTGCGCGACGGCGACGACTACGTGATAAGCGGCGCCAAGACCTTCATCTCCAACGGCCAGCTCTGCGACCTCGTCGTGGTGGCCGCCAAGACGGATCCCAACCCCGACAACGCGCACCGCGGCATCTCGCTGTTCGTGGTGGAGGCGAGCCGCCCCGGCTTCACTCGCGGCAAGCAGCTCGCCAAGATGGGCATGGCCTCGCAGGACACCTCCGAGCTGTTCTTCGACGGCTGCCGCGTCCCGGCGACGAATCGCCTTGGGCCCGAGGGCGCGGGCTTCATGATGCTCATGCAGAAGCTCGCGCAGGAGCGCCTGTGCGTGGCCATCGGCAGCCAGACCGCCGCCGAGCAGGTGCTCACCGATACCATCGCGTACACCAAGGAGCGCAAGGCCTTCGGCAAGCCCATCAGCAAGTTCCAGAACACCCAGTTCAAGCTCGTCGAGTGCGTGGCCAAGGTGGAGGTCGGCCGCGCGTACGTGGACAAGGTCACGTCGGAGCACCTGGCCGCCAGGCACCTGGTCAAGGAGTGCTCCATCGCCAAGTTCTGGATCACGGACATGGCGCAGGAGGTCATCGATACCTGCCTGCAGCTCTTCGGTGGCTACGGCTACATGCTGGAGTACCCGGTCAGCCGCGCCTTCATGGACGCGCGGGTTCAGCGCATCTACGCCGGCACCAACGAGATCATGAAGATCATCGTCGCCAAGCAGATGGGCCTGTAGGCCGCGCGCCAGGGCAGTCAGAGCTCCCCGTCACTGACCTTTGCGCTCGAGCTCGGCGCGCAGCGCGTCCTCCTGCGCTCGCAGCTCGGGGGTGAACTCCGCGCCAAAGTCCTCGGCGCCGAGGATGGGACGCAGCTCCAGCACGCTCTCTTCGCCGGGCATGGGCTCCGGGCAACGCCGGGCCCACGCCAGCGCCTCGTCCATGTCTTTCACCTGCCAGACCCAGTAGCCCGCGACCAGCTCCTTGGTCTCGGCGAACGGTCCATCGACGATGGTCTTCTCGCCGGCGGCGAACACGACGCGCTTGGCCGCCGAGCTCGGCTTCAAGCCCTCGCCGCCCAGCAGGACGCCGGCACTCATCAGCTCTTCGTTGTACTTCCCCATGGCGGCCAGCAGCTCCTCCTTCGGCATGACGCCGGCCTCGGAGTTCGCCGTCGCCTTGATGATGACCATGACTCTCATCGTGTGCTCCCTCTCGCGCAGGTTGTAGACCGCTGTGGCTCGGTGTCGACCAAGGCGCCGACCGCGCCCCGACGAGGCCCGACGAGGATCGACGCGGCGCCCAATGTCCTCACATGAAAGTCGCGCGCAAGCAAGGGCCGTCCCGCCGCTATCCCCAGCCGCGCTCGCGCAGGAGCAAGCTCATCGCGCGCTCCACCAGCGCGCAGATCGTCAGCAGCGGATTCACTCCCACCGAGGTCGGGATGATCGATCCGTCCGCCACGTAGAGGCCGGGGTGGACCGAGGTGCCGGCGTCGCCGGCGAACACCTGGCCGCGGTCGTTGACCGCGCCAGCGCTCGCGTCCTCGCCCATCGGGCAGCCACCCAGCGGATGCACGGTGATGAGGTTGTGATGAAACACGCGCGTCCAGGTCGGCTCCTTGATCGCGATGGCTTGTGCTGGCGCGGTGGCGCCTATCACCGCCTGCTGCATCTCGCGATAGACCTCCTGGCCGCCAGCGTGCGGCCAGTCGATCCGCAGCCGGTCGTCCACCAGCTTCATCTGGCCGTTGGCGTTGTCGTGGCCGATGCTCAGGTACGTCTGCGTGTTGGCCACCGCGCCCACGTAGGCGCCTCGGCCGCCACGGGCCAGGCTGTCCAGCGCGCGCGCGCCCTGCTCGAGCCGGGACACCACGCCGTGCGCGGTGTTGACCCCGTCGGTCGCCGCGGCGATGGCGAACGCCGCCGGCAGCGCGTCGGCGAGCAGGCCCGGGATGGAGCCCTCCTCCATGATGGTCTGCTCTCGCAGCGGGGCGCCCGGCACCGGGCCGATGAGCCCGGTGATGGTGGGGCCCACCGGACCCTGCGCGTGACCGCCGTGCTGGCCAAAGCCCACGCCATGCACCGGCGCATCACCGTTGTACGAGAACGCCAGGTAGTCCGCGTTGGAGCTGACGAACGCTCCAACCTTGGACGAGACCGGCAAGCCGCGCGCCGCCGAGCGCAGCAAGATCTCCGTGGAGCCCAGCGCGCCGGCAGCCAGGATCACCACGTCCGCGGTGATGCTGCGCAGCGCGGCGTCATCTTGCGCCTCGGTCCAGCGCCACACCACCTTGAGCTTGTCGCCCGCGCGCTCCACCCAGCGGACGGTGACCTCGGTGAACAGCTCGGCGCCGTGCGCCTTGGCGTCTGGCAGGTAGGTCATGTCCACCGTCGTCTTGGCGGCGTAGTTGCAGCCGCTCACGCAGTCTCCGCACAGCCGACACGCGCGCTGCGCGACGCCCGCGGAGTTCACCCGGTCCTCGAAGGTCACGTTGATCGGCGGACGGCTCATCGGCCGGTCCAGCGCCAGCGCGGAGCGGCCCAGCGCGGTCAGCTTGGGCAAGGGCGGCGCGGAGTGCGGATAGGGCACGGGGCTCAGCACCTGGCGCGCTTGCACGTACCCATCTGCCAGCAGCGTGTCGCGGTCCCTGGCGATGGCCCTGGGCCAGCGCGGATCTTCGAACACCTCTGGATCTGTCTCCAGCGAGACGTTGGCATTGATGAGAGACGTGCCGCCGAGCCCGCAGCCCACCAGCACATCCACCTCCGGGTTGAGCCGGAAGTCGTAGAGCCCGGTCCGCGAGCCCTCATGGCGCTCGGGCGTGTCGAGCTGAAACTGCGGCGCCGCCTCGAGCGGGGTGTTGGGAAAGTCCTCGCTGCGCCACTCCTTGCCGCGCTCGAGCACCAGCACTCGCTTGCCAGCGCGCGCCAGCCGCCGGGCCGCCACGCCGCCGCCGTAGCCGGAGCCGATCACCACCACCGTCGCGGTCGCCTCGTCGTCGAGCTCGGCCGCCGGTCGCGCCAGAACGGCGCGCGGAAACTCGGGACCGGGCGCGGGGGCAGGGGGCGGCGTCGGCGCTGGACCGCCAAGGAGGTGCGAGCGATAGCTCTCCCACAGCTCGCCAAAGAAGAAGCGGCCAAACTCGCCGATGGCGTGCGCCGACTGCGCCACGCCGCTCGCGCCGGTGGTGCGCATGGACGCCACCAGCTCGACGGTGCTGAGGATGCCGATGGTCAGGATGCCGGCGCCCACCACCGTCGCGGTCGCGTCGTCGCCCTCGTACAGGCGGGTGTACAGCGTGGTCGTCTCATCCAGCAAGGTGTGCAGCGCCACGCCGTCGTGGATGGACTTGCGGCCCTCCAGGTAGTAGCGCTGTCCGCCGTGGGTGAAGCCGGCCGCGTAGATCATGAGCTTGACCCGCGGGTCATCGCTCTGCCGGAATAGCTGGAAGCGCCCGGGGGCACACGTGATGCCCTTGCCCAGCGGCGCAAAGTCGAGCGTGGCGGCCAAGCGCGCGGCGTGGTCCGGATCTGCCGTGAACCGCTCCACCTCGTCCACGGTGATGTGATTGCGAAGGGTCATGGACGTGCCCGCGGCCTTGCCTTGCCTGGCCCCGGCCACCGGATCGCTGACCCCCATCGCGAACGCGCCAGCCATGGTCTCGTCGAAGATCAGCCCGACGGCGGTCATCGTTCCCTCCCCAGTCACGTGTGGACGAACTCGCCGCCGAGCGTATCACGACGGTCAGGCGTCGGTCAGGCGCCGGTCAGGCGCCGGTCAGGCGCCGGTCAGGCGTCGTCCGGGCGCTGCGCCGGTCGTAGCTTGCGATGATAGAAGCGGATCTTCAGCATGTCCCGGAACATCCGGTACGAGTCGCGGATCGGATGCACCTTGGAGCCCTCGCAGTGGGTCCAGCGCACGCCCACCTCCTTGATCGGCAGCCCCAGCCGCCGCGCGATGTACAGGTGCTCCATGTCAAAGGCAAAGCCATAGATCCGCTGCAAGATCGCCAGCCGGTGCGCGGTGTCCCTGCGGTACGCCTTGAACCCGCACTGCGTGTCCTGGATGCCCGGCACGGTCAGGAGCTGCACGAAGACGTTGAGCGTCTTGCTCATCAGGCGGCGCAGCAGCGGCTTGGGCGCCACCACCGCGTCGGGCGCCTTGCGCGAGCCGATCACCACCGCGTGCCCGGCGGAGAAGTGGGGCAGCAGCCGCTCGATCTCCTCGATGGGGGTGGACAGATCCGCGTCGGTGAACAGCACGATCTGTCCGCGCGCGCGCAACATGCCCCGCGCGATGGAGAAGCCCTTGCCGACGTTCTTGATGTTCTCCATCAGCTCGCCGGGCGCCTGCTCGTGGATCTCCTTGCCGTAGATGTCGATGGTCTTGACCACCTCGGTGGTGAGGTCAGCGCTGCCGTCATCCACCACGATGATCTCGCTGCGGTACGGCTGCGCGCTGAGGTACGCCTTGACCTTGTAGAGCGAATCAGCGATGCGCTCTTGCTCGTTGTACGCCGGGATCACCACCGACAGGTAGATCGACTCCGCGAGCGCCTCGGCCGACGTGGCGTGGTCTCCGGCGCCGTCGCGCGCTGACGCTGGCAGGTCGCGAACCAGCGCCAGCGGGCTGGTCCGCACCTTGGGCAACGGCTCGGTGATGGCGGTGGAGGCGGCCGCCGCTGCCATCGCCGCTGCGTCGGGAGACGGCAGGTCAGCGGCCGTTGCAGCGTGTTCGCCTGAAGCGCCTGGAGCGCCTGGAGTGCCCGGGAGAGCAGGAGAGGCTTGCATGGCTGGTTCTCTTTCGGGTCGTCAGAGTGGGTACTGGCCCTTGTAGGCCCCGTTGCGCTTCCACAGCTCCACCTTGCCGTGGCGGAGGCGCGTCATCACGTCGGACAGCACATAGGGCTGCTCGAACACCTTGCGATACTGGTGGGGCAACACGCCCTCTCGCAGCTTGCCGGCGAGCCCAGGCATGATCTGCCCATGCACCATCACGTAGTCTGGTTTGCCATCCCAGACGGCGTCGATCACGTCCTGCGGAGTCCGCTGGTTGTCGCCGTCGTTGTCAAACCAGGTCATCTCGTAGAAGTTGCCCCCCACCTTGCCTCCGCCGAACGCATAGCGGAACACGTACCCCTCCTCGGAGAGGATCGTCGTCGTGGGGCCGAGCTTTGGTCGGAGGTGCGCCAGCATCGCCGTGAAGTCCGGGAACGCGCGCTCCATGCGGCCGGTCTGCCAGAACCCCAGGGCGGTCAGCGCCGCGCACACCACCAGCGGCGCCGCCAGGTGTCGCCGGCTCAGCCGGTGCAGGAGCCACGCCCCCAGCGGCGCCAGCATCGCCACCGGATACACCATGTGCTTGTACATCGAGACCATGTCCGCAGAGCGGACATGGACCGCCACCAGCGGCAGCGCCAGCGCCAGCAGCAGCGCGTGGACGCGCAGCGCGCGCCAGGTCAGGCCCAGCCGCTTGATCACCATCACCACGCTGCCCAGCGTCAGCAAGAGCAGCGGCCCGGCGTAGAAGGCCGCGATGGTGAGGATCTGCAGCCGCGTGCTGTTCTTGGCGTGCGCGCCTTTGATCTGGTGCTCGTACAGCATCTTCAGGTCGGCCCAGTGCCGGTGGACGTACTCGCCCAGGAGCAAGAGGCACGGCAGCAGCGCGAACACCAGCAGCCTGGGCCGCCGGAGCGCCACCGCCAGCGCCAGCACCGGCGCGTGGACGATCACCACGTACTTGGAGAGCACCGCGGCGGCGAACACCGTCGAGGCCAGCAGACACAACAGCCAGCCATAGCGGCGGCTGCGCAGCCCTCCATCATCAGCCACAGCGACAGGCTGAAGAAGAAGAACGCCACGATATCGTAGGTGGCGAACTTGCTGATGAAGAGGTGAGGGGAGGCCACCAGCAAGATCAGCACCGCCCATCCTGCGATCCGTCGCGAGCCCAGGAGCGCGCGCGCGGCGCCATAGAAGAAGAGCAGCGAGCCGAGCCCCAGCGCCGCAGCCACCATGCGCGCGCCGGTGAGCCCACCCAAGGTGTCGCCGAAGCTCAGGATGTGGATCGGGATGTGCGAGCTGAACACGTAGGTGTAGGTCTTCCACGGGACCCCGGCGTCCAGCAGCCGCCCCACGTAGAGGTAGTCGCTCTCGTCGAGATAGGGGCCGTTGAAGTTCAGGTGCAGCCGTTGCCACAGCGCGACGGCGGTCAGCGCGCCCAGCACCAGCGCGACAATGGTGGGGCGACGCGGTGACAGGATCGGAGGGGCCGCGAGCTCGGGCATCGTGCAGCGAACATCGTCCGCGCGTGGATTCCGTCAAGCGAACCCGCCGCACCAGGGATTCGCGGTACCTTCTTCGCATGCGCTACAAGCGGCTCGGTGGTACTGGGTTGTATGTCTCGGAGCTGTGCCTTGGCACCATGACCTATGGCGGCAAGGGGTTCTGGGAGGTGATCGGCAAGCTCGGGCTCGACGCCGTCGCTGATCAGCTTCGCCTGGCGGTGGACGCCGGCCTCAACTTCGTCGATACCGCGGACATCTACCACGAGGGCGAGAGCGAGCGCTTGCTGGGCGCCGCCATCGCCAAGCTCGGGCTCGCCCGCGACAGCCTGGTCGTCGCCACCAAGGTCCGCGGGCGGAGCGGCCCGGGCCCCAACCACGTCGGCCTTTCTCGCGGTCACATCCTGGACGCCATCGATGGCAGCCTCCGCCGCCTCAAGATGGATCACGTGGACCTGTACCAGATCCATGGAGTGGACCCGGTCACCCCCATGGAGGAGACCCTCGACGCACTGGATCAGGTGGTGCGCGCTGGCAAGGCCCGCTACATCGGCTTCTGCAATCTTCCCGCGTACAAGGCCGCCAAGGCGCTTGGCCTCTCGGAGCGCCGCGGCCTGGCGCGCTTTGTGTCCGCTCAGATGTTCTATGCCATCGCCGCCCGCGACATCGAGCGCGAGATCGTCCCGCTCGCTGCCGAGGAGGGACTGGGGATCTTGCCGTGGTCGCCGCTCGCCGGTGGCCTGCTGTCCGGCAAGTTCAAGGAGGGCGAGGAGGGCCCAAGCGGCGCGCGCCGCACCCAGTTCGACTTCCCGGTGATCGACAAGGCGCGCGCCTGGGCCTGCGTCGCCGCCATGCGCCCCATCGCCGCGTCACGCGGCGTCTCGGTCGCCCAGGTCGCGCTGGCCTGGCTCCTGTCTCGTCCTCATGTCACCTCGGTGATCATCGGGGCTCGCACCCAGGAGCAGCTCGTCGATAACCTCGCCGCCACCAACCTCGCGCTGTCCGCCGACGAGCTCGCCCAGCTCGACAAGGTCAGCGCCCTGCCCCTGGAGTATCCCGGCTGGATGGTGGAGTTTCAGGCCGGCGACAGATTCGTCGACGGCAGCGTGAAGTAGCCCTGGGGCGTTCGTCGCCCGCCGCGGCGCCTTTTGGTGCCAGCCCGCGCGGCCCGCCTGCCGCTCTGGGCCTCCGCGGAGACGCGCTTGCGACTTCGATCACGCCACGTTTCCGCGGAGGTTCCCGCGACCCCTCGTCGCCATGCTCGCCCTGACCACCGTGCGTGACCCACCCACCGTGCTGGGCCTACCCACCGTGCTGGGCCTACCCACCGTGCTGGGCCTACCCACCGTGCTCGACCCGACCACCGTGCTCGACCCGACCACCGTGCTTGACCTACCCACCTCCCACGCGCTCACCCTTGTCGCTCAACTAGCGATCCGTTCCGGGTTCTGGGTTCTGGTACAAAAACAAAAAACTCAGGGTTCTGAAAACAGCAGGGGCTGTGCGGCGGTGTGGAGAGGCGCGCCGCCCCTCTCAGGTACGCCTGCTGCACCTGGCCCACCTGCGCCTCTCCAAGGGCTGTGGTCAACCGCGCCGCTTGCGCGCATCACGCCTGCCCAGGCTCGACGGGCGCGGTTGTCCATAGCCCGCCACCGTCCACAGCCCCGGGGCTTCCGCGGAAACGCGCTGCGACCTGGATCACGCCACGTTCCCGCGGAGGTTTCCGCGATCTCGATCTCACGTCCCAGCTCACTCGCGTCCGCCTACCGGACACATTCGTCAACTCAAGATCTTCAATGTAATATATACCTAGATATCAATATTCCTCTTGACACTCTCCGCGCCAACGCACCCTCCACGCTACCAACCCGCCGCATTCTCTTCACCTGCGGCCCCAACGCGCGCTACATCCCCATCTGCCCGCGCGCCCCACGAAAAATCGCGCCGCCCGCGCTTTCGCGGCACCTGAGGCACGCCAGGCGCCGCGTCCGGCGCCGAAAACCGTCGTGCTACAAAGCCTCATGCGCGAGCCACTCTCCGTCGAGGAAGTTCAAGCCCTCGGCGAACACATCGCCGAGCAAGCCGTTCACCTGGACGCCGCCATGCATCGCTTGCTCGCTGACCTGCGGACGTTCGACGCGGCCGGCGGCTGGCACCGCCAGGGCTTTGGCACCTGCGCCCACTGGCTGAGCTGGCGCGTCGGCTGGGATCTTGGCACCGCGCGCGAGCACTTGCGCGTGGCCAGAGCGCTGCATACCTTGCCTCTCGTATCAGAAGCACTATCTGCCGGGAAGATCTCTTATTCCAAGACGCGCGCCATCACGCGCGTGGCCACCACCGTCACCGAAGCGGTGCTATTGGGCTACGCGCAGCACTGCACCGCCAGCCAGCTCGAGACCGTGTGCCGCAAGGTCGGCGTGCTCGGCGCCGACGCTGCAGGCAAGACCGTACGCCCGCACGACAGCGAGCGCTACGTGGCGCACACCACGACGGCCTCTGGCATGGTGTGCGTCAAGGCCTGCCTGCGCCCCGACGAGGCCGCGCTGCTCTTGCAGGTGCTGCAGCAAGCCGCGGTGGACTGCACGCGCGAGCCGGCGGAGGCTTCCGCGGAGGTTGCTGACGTTTCCGCGGAAGCGCCAGCACCTGCCGAGCAATCGACGGGCGCCTCCGCGGAGGTTGCTGACGTTTCCGCGGAAGCGCCAGCACCTGCCGAGCGATCGGCTGACGTTTCCGCGGAAGCGCAGCGCTCTTCCACCACGACCACCACGCGCCGCCCGTACAACCGCGCCGATGGCTTGATGGCCCTGGTCCACAGCTATGCGCGCGGCAGCAGCACCGAGCGTTCTCCCGTCGAGCTGATCGTCACCGTTCCCGTGGCGCTGCTGCAGCAGTCCGCCGCGACCACAGGCACCACTGACTCAGCCGTCAGCGACTCTGCCGCCACTCCCGGCACCTGCGATTCCGCCGCCCCCACTGGCACCACCGACAGCGCCGCGGCCACCGATGCCGCAGCTCCCTCGCTCACCCTCGCCCCCGCCTCCTTCACCGACCGCGGCGCCTCGCTGCCGGTCGCCCTCACCGTCGAGTCCGACCTGGCGCTCTCTCCGCAAGCCACCCGCCGCCTGGCCTGCGACTGCGGCCTGGTCGTCGCCAACATCGTTGCCACCGTCGCCGCCGCTACCGTCACCGCCGCCGCCCCGCTCTCCGTCGGCCGCAAGACCCGCACCATCCCCGCCGCCCTCAAGCGGGCCCTGCTGCTGCGCGATCGAACCTGCCGCTTCCCCGGCTGCGATCACCGCTTGTTCCTCGAGGGCCACCACCTGCAACACTGGGCCGACGGCGGCGAGACCAGCCTGCCCAACCTGGCGCTGCTCTGCTCGCTCCACCACTCGTATGTCCACGAGCGCGGCTATCGCATCACGCAATCCTCCACCGGCGATCTCGCCTTCGAAGATCCGCAGGGCCGCGCCGTCGTCCCGCTGCCGCCGCGCCCGGCGCCGCCGCTGCTCGGCTGGCCTGCGATCCGTGCCGCCAACGCCGCCAACGCCGCCCTGCCGCTGACCTCGACCACCGGCCAGTGCCGCTGGCGCGGCGAGCGCGTCGATAGCTGGGACGCCGCTGCCACCATCGCGCGCATCCAGCGCCGCGCAGACGCGGCAGCAGGAGCGTCCTCCTCCGCACCTTCCGCACCTTCCGCCCCCACCGCAGCACGCCCAGCGTCCGCGCCACCAGCATTCCCCCGCACCTTCCACACCTCCGCACCACCCGCGCAGCCCTCGTCACCCTCGCCACTCCCATCTCTCGCCGATCCCCCGCTCGACCCCGACGGCCTCCCCCTGCGCGGCCTGTGGGACGACCACGACCGCCACAGCGCCATCGAGCGCTGGGTCCTCGCCGAGATGGAAATCACCGGCCTCGACCCCCTCTCCATCGGCCGCCCCCTGCCGGACCACCTGCAGCACCCGTCCGTGCGTCGTCCGTCTCGTCCGTCCTGACTCCCCGCAGATTGTCGCGCGTGGCCTCGCGCCCAGCCAGCCCCGCTACAGCGGGCTCGCCGTTGGCCGAAGCTTTCGGCATGGTCCCCACGGCCACTGGGCGGCAGGTCGCGCGGTTCGCTGCCGCTGGCGTCATCAATACCCTGATTGACTATGTCGTGTTCATCGGCCTGAGCTGGCTTTGGGCCTTGCCCCTGGAGCGGTCGTGGATCGCCAAGGCCATCTCCGGAACCATCGCGATGGCCAACAGCTTCGTGCTGAACCGCCGCTGGGTCTTTCGCAGCAGCAGCGGCGGCTTGCGCCAGCTCGCCCGCTTCGTGATCGTCACGCTGATCGGCACCTTCGGCGTCCAGCTCGGCGGCTTGCTGCTGTTCTCCGCCCTGTGGCCAGCGCCAGGTCACCTCGCCGCTGCCGTCGCGGACGCCATAGGCCTCTCCCGCTGGCTGCCTGAACCCCTGGTCGTGCGCACCGTCGCCTTCGGCCTCGCCACCGCCGCCAGCATGTGCTGGAACTTCGTTGCGTATCGCAGGTGGGTCTTCCCCTCTGACCAAGCTCCCGCCGCCCCCGCGCTTCCCATCACCGCCGCCAGGGCCTGACGGATGACGGAAGGACCTTCCAGAGCGCCGCTCCCAGCGAGCGCCGAGGTCATTGTCAGACGAAGCTAACGCAAGCCAAACGCCGTGTCGGGGAAACCCTGCAGCCTGGCAATGCCCCGGCCGGTAGATGCTGCGCCGTGCGACAGCGTGAGCCTCGGGGCCGAGTGCTTTCAAGCGCGTGGATCCCGCCGTGATCGTCATGCAACCTCCCGGCGCATGATACGCACCTGGCGCGGTGAGGCGCCGGCCTCTCGACCCGAGCACAGACCTGGCCGGTGGTGACCGACGCGCGATGGGCTCAGCGCAACTCGCTCGTCGTCCGTGCTGTCTGTCGAGGGACGGTGCCCAGCATTCGATCCCCTCGATCGAACGGGTCCGTCGCTCAACATCACGACGTCACGAAAGGACTTGTTCATGTTCAAGCCTGCAATCCGCGCGAAGCGGTCGCGCCTTCTGTGTATTCTGTTCACCACGGCCTTCGTGGGTTGTGTCGGCCCCGATGAAGGCGCCCCCCTCGACGAGCTGGCTTCGAGCACCGCTGAGGTGGTGTTACCCACGACCTCCGTATGTGTCACCAAGGCAGACGGTCATACCATTCGCGTGGACGGGGCCATGATCTTGCCCGCGACCATCGAACCTGAAGAGGTGGGCAGCTACGTCGTGGTCCCCAGCGGTGTCTCGAACTTTGACTATCGAACAGGGCCGCAACTTGCGTTTGTGGAGAGAGGCGGGCTCATGGGCGCCAGGGTCAGCACGGTCTTCGTGGCTGCCGGCGGCACCGTCTCTGCTGGTGCTTCCAAGATCTGGGCAGACACCGGCGGACGAGTCAACTGCGAGCCCTTTGGCGGCCACCCGGTCATCCATCATGAACCTGGAACGGTCCTGGATCGCTGCTCCGCCGCCACGTTGACCAGGGAGCCGGTTACCAGCACGTTCCGCCGCTGTGCCCCGACCACGCCAGCGAATCAGGTCCAACCCAAGCTTGGCTTCACCCTGACGCGAAGTGGCCAGACGCTGACTGTTGCCAATCAAACGACCGGATCACAGTCCGCCACGAAGTGGCGAGTCGAAGTGCGCAAATACTTCACGACGACCACCACGGTGATATTCACGACCGCCGTTTCTGCGGGCTTCAAGTTTCAGCTCCCCGCCAACTTCAACGCGCTCTATCCGCCTCTGCACTGGGAGCGATCCGTAGTGCTGACGACAAACGACCCGTTTGGAATGCAGCGCCAGCACATCAAGGAATTCTAGTGCTTCCTCAGATAATACGTGAAGCAAATTGCCGTTTGCGCATTCCACGCAGCCCATGCATGTGAGCTGCATTGTTTGCGTTCTCCTCTCCCTGTCGTGATTCTATGTATTTGGATTAGTTGGACTATTTCCGATGGTTGAATGGTCCGCGAAATGCAGCCTTTGGGGGTATTCGAAGTACCTGGCTTTCAATGGGTTGGGGGACATATGGTGGTAAAGGTAAGCTGGTTGTCATCGCGACCTACTAAGAGCGCGGTGCCCAAGGGAAACGAGACTTTCGTGGCGGAGTCCACTAGAGAGAGGCCGCTGTACCGAACCGGTACAAGGGGCTCGGTTCGGGACCCCTGAGTCTGGTGGCGGTCGCTTCATGCAGGTCGTCGTGCGTGCCTGCAAATGGTGATCTGGGGCTCTTTCTTTGTGCGCCTCTTGCGAGGAGGCGTGACCTACTGCAACCGAGGAGAGGAGTTTAGGTATGGGAATAAATGGAGCATTTCGCGTGACAGTATGTCTTTGGATTGTTGCACTTGCGTCTCTCGCATCGTGCATGGAGGAGGTGGAAGAGGCGGAGGAGGTCAAGGTCGGCGAGGGCCTGATGCCCTTCTATGCGACCACGTTCGACCATACTCCTACACCGGATGAGGTGACTCAGAAACTGCAGCTCTTTCTCGATGCTCGTCCATCGAAAGAGGTCGGGAATGCAATTTTGCCGGGCAGTGGAACAGGGCCGACTCTTGGCTACAAGTTGGTAGCGCTAACCGTTACAACAGGCAGCGGTGCCTTCGACGGAACGGGGCAATCAGCGCAAGCCTATTTCACAGGAACATGGCTAACGAACGCAGCTAGTTCACCGGCGTACTCCGAGAGATTTGTCTTGGATTATCCGAATCGAAACGACTTGAATACTGGATCTACGCTTGTATTTTACTATACCCTCTTGGTCGGATCGTACGCTCAGGGTGCCACCCGGGATCAGTTCCAGCGAGGAAGGGTTGGGAACACAAGCGCGGACAGGTGGAAGTGTGCGAGCGTGAATGTTCTCGAGAGGAACTATCTGTACAATGAAAGATTGCAGATTCTGAACTTCAACGCGAATGTTGAGAGATCGGAGTCAGGAGACTTGCTGGCGTATAATACTTCCTGGCTGTCGTATCAGCCTTGACGTAGGCCTGCTGAGAGCAGCCCGCTGCACGGAGGGCGCCCTGAATCGTGTCAGGGCGCCCTTGCCCGTTTGTGGCATGAGAACGAGCGGTGCTGGAGCGGATAGATCGGGAGGCCACCATCCGCCCGTCCCTTGATCCAGAGGTGTGCGCTGCAACTACTGATGGTGAGAACCCGGGTTGACACCGGTGAGAACCACGAGTTTCAGGAACGGCTCCGGTTCACATTTGGTGAAGTCGAGGTGGAATTTTCTGCATCCTGCATGTGAGATCGTAACCGGCGAATATCAGAAAGTAATTGTCGGCATCGATGCGTCGCCGTCTCTCCATATCAGGATCTCTGATCATGTCAGTCTCGTGAGAGCGCCTCCGTGCGTGCGAGCGTTCCTTGCGTTCCTTGCGCTCCGGTGACCTGAGTCAGCGGAGCCAAGAACGGTCTTGAACATGCCAGGAGGAATGCTGATGAAGAAGTCTCTGAGTCTGACCCTCGCGAGCGGAGTTCTGTTTTTCACCGCGTGCGCCACGGTGGAGCCCGCCAGCAGCGGGCCGAGCTGGGAAGAGTACAAGTCGAACGCGACGCGAACGGTGGATGGTCGCACGTACTTCCTGATCGGCGGCGATATCGTCGTCACCGAGGAGAAGGCGCTACGCGAGGCGTACGACGAGCTGGTCGCCGTGCTGCGCGACGAGGCCCGGGGCATCTCGACCACCGAGCAGCACAGCACGGTGATGTTGACGCCCGGCGGGCAAGACGACATCTGGAGCCCGACGCAGCGGGCCAACCTGACCTACTGCGTCGACAACGCCTGGGGTACCAGCAAGCAGCGCGTGGTCGACGAGATGGCGGCGGCCACCGCGGCCTGGGAGGCTGTCGCGAACGTCAATTTCACGTATGTCTCATCGCAGGACGGCGCCTGCGGCTCCGCGCCAGCCGGCGTCGTGTTCGCGGTGCGCAAGCAGGCCTCCGGCGGAGGCTGCGCGTTCTTCCCGTCGTATCCGGATAGCTGCGAGGGCATCCGCGTGTTGACCTATAGCCTCGCCAACGTGCCCGGCGGCCCGGCGGTCACCACCACCGGCATCCTTCGCCACGAGCTAGGCCACATCCTCGGCCTTCGCCACGAGCACATTCGAAGCGGCTTCGGGTGTACCGGCGAGACCTTCACGGAGGCGCGCGCAGTGACCGGCTACGACAGCGGCTCGGTCATGCACTATCCGTGGTGCCAGGGATCGACCAATACCGGAGACCTCGCCATCACCGCCCTCGACGCTCAGGGCGCCAGGACGCTCTACGGCGCGCCCGGCGGCGGCGGAGCGGTCTGTGGCAACGGCGCGCTCGAGGCCGGTGAGCAGTGCGACGACGGCAACACCACGTCGGGCGATGGTTGCTCGTCGACGTGTCAGACCGAGAGCGGCGGCGGCACCCCGCGGACCGACACCAAGAGCGGCTCGGTCGCTCGCAACGCGTTCGTACACCTCCCGCCGTACAGCGTGAAGCCAGGCACGCAGCTCCGCGCGGTCATGACCGGCACGGGCGATCCAGATCTCTACGTCCGGTGGAACGCCCAGCCGACCACGTCGGCGTGGAACTGCCGACCGTTCCTGGGCGGCGCCAGCGAGACGTGTACGCTGACGGTCCCGGCCGGCACGAGCACCGCCTACGTCTCCATTCGTGGCTACCGGGCCGCAACGTACACCGTGACCACGACCTACACCGCCCCGTAGCCTCGCATCGACCGAGCGGTGACGAGCGCTCACACCTCGTCGAACTCGGGGCGATAGCGGACAACGCCAGCCGCGCCGTCGAGCGCCCCCGGTGCGAGCTCATGGACGAAGAAGCTGTCGCCGTGACCGGGCACCTCCCAGCGGAGCCCACGCGCGTCGGCGCGCACGAAGCCGTGGCGCGGGTAGTAGTCGGGGTGCCCCAGGACGACACAGAAGCGGTGGCCAGCCGCGCGAAGACGCGCAAGCCCCTCCTCGATGAGTCGCGCCCCGATGCCTCGCCGCTGCTGCGCGGGCAGCACCGCCATCGGCGCGAGCCCGACGCCGACCACGCGACCCGCCTCGGAGTCGACGGAGATCGGTGAGAACGCGATGTGGCCGACGACCTCGCCGGCGACGTCGGCCACGAGAGACAGCGTCAGGGCGCCGCTCCTTCGAAGCTCATCGACGAGCTTCGCCTCGGCGTCGGTCGGGAACGCGGCCGCCTCCACTCGATGGATCGCGTCAACATCCGAGGCCCGCTCCTCACGCACGGTGATGCCCTTGGCCCAGCTCGTGGCGGAGAGGCGGTACAGCACATGGCGCCGGAGCGGGTGTCCCTCCGCGAACCTCGGGTGGTCGAAGTCGTCGCGCGGGTCATGGGTCATCCCGAGGCGCGCCATCACCGCGCGCGAACGCTGATTCGCGGGCACGGTGAACGAGACGAGCGCTGGCAACCGCAGCTCGGCGAACGCGAAGCGACACACCGCGCGCGCCGCCTCGCTGGCGTAGCCGTGGCCCCACGATCGGCGCGCGAGCCGCCACGTGAGCTCCACGGCCGGCGTGAAGCTCGCGGCGAACCCGACATGGACGAGCCCGACGCACCCGATGAACGACTCGCCACCATGGACCTCGATGGCCCACGGCCCGAACCCGTGCTCCGCGAAGTGCGCCTCGAAACGCTCAACGAGCGCGTCGCTCGCCGCGCGATCCATCACCCCCGGGAAGTGCTCCATGACCTCGGGATCCGCGTTGAGCTGCGCGAACGCCTCGCGATCGGTGTCCTTCCAGCGCCGCAGCACGAGGCGGGACGTGCGGTAGTCCTCCATCCTCGTGCTGTAGCGCGCCAGGGTACTCCTCGGCAACGCCACGGACCGGTCCTCGAAGGCTCCTCGCGCACGCCGGAGAACGCCGCGCGCTCTGGCTCACCGCCGCCACTCGGGGGCCTTGCGACCATGCCAGCGATGAAACTCGCTCAGGCGGAGCCGGTAGCGTGCGAGGTTGCCCTCGTGCAGGCCGCTCAGCTCGCTGATCGCCATCGCGACAAACTCGTCGAGATCCTCGGCCCCGACGATGGGTGTCGCGAGCTCGCGGATGCGCGCTTCGTCGATAGGTGCATCATCGCGGACGATCGTGCTGACGACCTCGGTGAGCTGCTCGCGGTTGCGAAGACGCAGCGGATCTGGCTGAGGCAGCGCGTCGCGAACGACGGTGTAGCGCTGGCACGAGCGCTCGTACGCCCACGTGACTTATGATTCAATTGGCGCGATTTGGAGAATCGCGCCAGGAAGTGGCGCGATTTTGGCGCGATTCGAGAGGAGCCGATCGTCGAGCCCAAGGGACGACACCGAGTCTGAAGCCTTACGGCGTTCCCGCCCTGCGCGACTCGCTAGGAAAGAAGTCTTTCCTAGCGCCTGCCGTTGGTCATGGGCGCTTGCCTAGCGGGCGTGGCAGCCGGCAACAAATCGGAATCATTGGAAACTCCATGGACCAGCTTGGGACTTCGGAGACAAATCGTCTTCACTCCTTGGATATCTGAAGGCGTTATGTCTCCGTGGGCGCCAGCGCCTTCGAGCACGAGATCGAGCTATTCCGCGAACATGGCGGAGGTCTTCGCATGTCCGAGGCGCTGCGCCTGATTTCGTTCCGCAAACGGCTTTCTGCGAAGCCCGAAAACTTCGAAGGGTCCTGCAACGAAGCAGAACCCTTGGAAATACCGTGGAGCCGTGGGGGATCGAACCCCAGACCTCTAGAGTGCGATTCTTGTGGAAGTCCAGTAGTTACAAATAGTTGACCAACCCATTTCGTTCCGAGCGGAATGCAATGCCGAGCAGGCTTCGGGACTGGTCGCATCAGCCTTGGTTCGTTCCGCGAGGTGCCAGGCTTCATCGCCGGCCTAAGACAGATCCACCCGGGGGCGGGATAGAGATCCACGCGGTCTCCTGATCCTGGCGGTGGCAGCGGCGGGATACTGATCCACCCACGACGGCTCGAGCGCAGGCTCCGGAGATGGCCAGTCGTTGCACCGAGTGCCGGAAGTCGTTCGCGCCAGCGCGATCCGCGAGGACGACCCAGGTGGTGTGCGGCGCGAGGTGCCGGGCCGCCAGACGTCGGAGGTTGGCGAGGAGGCGCCGGGCCGTGGACCCCAAGGAGGCGCGCGCCGACGAACGCGAGCGGCAGCGCGCGAGCCGCAGCCAACGAGCTGCCGTGTCCGGATGTCACGCACCAGCCTCGGGCTCCAAGGTGCTGGTATCCCAGGTGGAAATGGGGCAACTCGTGGATCAAGCGCTGGCGCTGTCACGCACCAGCCTCGTGCGCGATCTTCGCGCCGTGGTTGGAGAATTCGCGGAAGCTTGGCGAGGGCTGGCGGATGTCACGCACCACCCTCGGCGCGTAACGTCTCCGGCAAGACGTGGGATTCCGGTGGAAAGCTGGTAGCCGTCACGCACCAGCCTCGATCGGGGCGACGCAAGGTGGTTGAGATGACCGCATGCCCACCCCCACGCGGAGACCCGGCAGGTCAAGGCTCGAGCCTCTCGGCGAACGGCTCTCGTCGCTTCGGCTGTGCGAGGCAACGGCGGTCACGGCGGTGCGCAGATCGTTGGAGCAGCACGGCCAGCTGACGGCGCTGACGCTGTTTCTCACCGGCGACGGGCTCCGAGATCATCGACGGCTTCAAGCGGGTGCGCGCGCGCGGTCGCTGGGCTGGCCGACGCTGGCGGCGCGCATCGACGACGTCGGACCGATCGATGCGAAGCTGCGGCTGCGCGAGCTGCACGATCGGCGCGGGCTCACCGAGCTGGAGGAGGCGTGGCTTGTGCGCTCGCTGCACCGCGAGGATCGGATCTCGCTGCCAGACCTGGCGCGGCGCATGAGCCGGCACCGGAGCTGGATCTGGCGGCGGCTGATGCTCGTAGAGTCGCTCGACCCGGTGGTGCAGGCCGACGTGCGCCTGGGGCTCCTCGCGCCGCGAGCGGCAGTGGCGGTGAGCCGGTTGCCACGTGGCAACCAGCAGGCGGCGAGCGCGGTGGTGATCCGCCGCGGGCTGACCGTGCGGCAGACCGAGCTGCTGGTCGAGGAGGCTCTCGACGAAGCCGACAGCAACACGCGGGCGGCGCTGCTGGTGCGCCGCCTCGATGGACCTGCGTCGACGACGCCGGGGCCGCGGCCGGGGCGCGTGCTGCGCAGCGAGGCCGACTGGATGAGCACCGACATTCTGAGGATCCGCGAGGTCGCGGCCCGGCTCGAGGCGCGCCTGCTAGCGACGCCGCTCGAGACCTTCGCGCCAGCGGCCTCCGATCTCCTGCGCGACGCGCTGGTGCGGCTGTCGCCGGTGCTGCGTGCGCTCGATGGCGTGATCGGCCACGTCGCGGGTCAGGAGCTCGCCGCGTGACCGCGGTGTGGCGCAACCGCGAGGAACTCGCGCACCAGGTCGCGGTCCTGGCGAAGCAGGGCACCTCGCGGCGCGCGATCGCCCGCGCGCTCGGCGTGAGTCGCAACACCGGTCGAACCCTGCTCTCGGCCCACGAGCGGGGCCGCGTCCTCGAGCACGTCGCGCTCTCGCCGCCACCGACACGCGCCTCGTCCAGCGAAGATCGACACCTACAAGCCGCGGGTCGCCGAGCTGCTCGTCAGGTTTCCGGATATCACGGCCCAGCGGGTCTTCGAGATCCTGCGCGACGAGGGCTTCACCGGCGGCTACTCGGGCGTGAAGCGGCACGTGCGCGCGGCGCGGCCGCCGCCAAGCCAACGCCGAGCCGGGTCACGCCCACCTACGGTCCGGGCGCGATGGGCGGAGAGCGACTGGTCCCCGTACGAGGTGACGTTCACGACCGGCGCGACGGCCATCGTCCAGGCGCTGTCGTACGTCCTCGTCGACAGCACGCGGAAGTACTTCGGGCTCTACGACTCGAACGACCTGCACGCGCTGATGGATGGGCACGATCGTGCCTTCGCGCGGTTCGGGGGATGCGCCCATCAGTGCAAGTACGACAGCCAGAAGCCGGTCGTGCTCCGGTGGGAGTGCAACCAGCCGATCTACAACCCGCGATTCCTGGCGTTCGCGAGCCACTACGAGTTCCGACCACTCGCGGTTCGCCGAGGACACCCCAACGACAAGCCGCGCACTGAGCGCTCGTTCTGGGAGGTCGAGCGCTCATTCCTCAACGGCCGTGAGTTCCGCGACCTCGATGACATGCGGGCCCAGCTCGCTCACTGGCTCGACACCATCGTCGACCACCGCAAGCGGGGCCAGCTCACCGCGCTCGAGCGCTTCGATGAAGAGACGGCCGCATCTGTCCCGTACTACGCCGTGCCCTACGACCACGTCACCGATCTGTTGCCGGTCCGGATCACCCAGCGCGAGCTGTTCGTGTACGCCGCCGATCTGCGCTGCGTCGCCCGCCACGAACTCGCCCCGCGCGGTGCGGGGCTCAAGCTCGACCCGGCGGGCCTGCACCCGGCGCCGCAGCAGCATTCGCCGGTCGACCTCGATCAGCTCCAGGTCGCCTTCGCCAGCATGGGCGACGGCGCCGCCGAGTTCTTCCGGCTGATGAGCGTCGGCCCGCCCCGCGGCTGGAGCGCGCAGGCCCGGCAGATCTTGCTCCTGCGCGCGCGCTACTGCACCGACGGATCGACCGCGCGCTCGCCCATGCGCTTCGTTTGGCGCGCTCGGCCACGCCGCTGTCGAGCGCATCCTCGCCGCCCACGCCTTGCCGCGCACTCTCGACGAGTACGTCGCCGAAGACACCGCTCGACGGATCGAAGAGACGCTCGGTCATGCCCGTACGGTGCCGCGTGACCTCACCGAATATGACCGCTTGCCGCTGACCTCCGGGCCGCGGTGGCACCCAGAGGAGACGACTGCATGGCCAAGCGAAACGGCACCGCCCGCATCAAGCCCCAGGGCCGTGGCCCCGGCGACGAAGCCGGTCCTCGCCCGGCTCCGGCGGCACCTCGAGTTCCTCGGACTGACCCAGACCCTCGCAGGCTCGATGCGCAGCTCGCCTGGGCGACCCGCGAGCGGCCCGGTGCGACCGCGCTCCTCGAAGCACATCCTCGGTGCCGAGGCCGCGCACAAGCTCGAGCAGCGCATCACGCGGCGCATCGACACCAGCAGGCTTGCCGAGCGCAAGACCCTCGAGGCCTTCGACTGGGCCTTCCAGCCCGGCCTCGACAAGGCCCCTCGTGCTCGAGCTCGCCAGGCTCGACTTCGTCCACCGCCACGAGGACCTCGTGATCACCGGCGCCAGCGGCACGGGCAAGAGCCACCTGCTCAAGGCCTTCGGCTTGCGAGCCTGCGAGCAGGGCATCCCCATGCGCTACGCTCGCTGTGTCGACCTGCTCGACGACCTCCACGCCGGCCTCGCCGATGGCACCTACGCGCGCCGGCTCAAGGCTGGGCTCGCCCCGAGCTCCTCATCATTGACGACGTTGGTCTCGGCCAGGTCAAGAAGCGCGCGGACAGGCCAACCGCTGCCCACACCCTGTACAACCTCATCGACCGTCGGCACGACCAGGTCTCCACCGCGGTCACCTCGAACATCGCGCTGAGCGACTGGGGGCGCTATCTCGGCGACGCCACCTTGACCGCCGCGATCCTTGACCGCCTCGCGATGCACGCCATCCGCATCGACATCGACGGCCCGAGCTGGCGCCAGCACGTCGCCAAGACTCGCGCCATCGACCGCGGACCGGCAGCCTGACCCGCGCATCGGCGGTTTCTCGAAGCCAGCTCCCGGCTGCGGCGGTGGATCAGTATCCCGCCGCCGCAGCAACCCGATTCCCGGCACTGGATCCCCGGTCACGCCGCGATTGGATCCGTCAGATCCCGCCGACAAAGAGAGCTGGGCTTCGTTGGAGATCTCGGCGAGGCGGTCTGCAAGCTGAAGGTTCTCGCCCATGTGGCGCAAGGTGGTGGCGTCGAAGCGCAAGCGGTCTGGCTTGGCCTCCCGGAGCAGGGCAACGAGGGCGGTGTTCAGATCGGGCTCCGTAGCGATCCCGGCGAGGTCGGCGAGTTCGGCGGAGGCTGCGCGCTCCATCTCGGCGCGGATCGCCGCCGGGGTGATGGGGAGCGCCTCGTCACACCGAGCGCGGATCGCGCGCCAGATCGCGCGGTGGCCTTCGGCGCCGAAGTCGGCCATGCGCAGCAGCCGGACTTCTGGGAGGTCAACCAGGAACGGCGCTGCCAGCAGCGCGCCCAGGACCGCGCGTTCGGTTTGCCTTCTGGTCTGTAGGGTCTTGATTTCGTTTGGAGACATGACGGATCCTTCCGGGGTGGGCCCAGTACCCGCGTTGTCACGCGCTGCGCGTGCAACGCGCTTCATCACGGTTGAGGATGCGGCCAGCCACGGCGGCGCCGAGCGCGCTTGGCGCGCGCTGCGGTTCCCTGCTTCAAGACGCGCTTGGCGCGCGCGTCGAGCAATGCGGAGCAAGGTGGCTCGCTCACCCTGAGGGCAATAAGCCCCCACCGCCGGCGTTCCATCTGTCCGACGAGAGTTTGCGAGACAACCCACCAAACGGAGGTTGGCCTGCGATGGGGAAAGATTTGTTTCTAGACGATAGGCATACCTCCGCTCGGTTGAGTTGTCTCGCGCCCGGAAGTTTGCCCGACCGTCTGCCCGGCTGTCAACGCCTTTGATTGATTTCCATTTGATGCTCCATGGGCGCCAAGAAATCTACAGCCACAGGAAAACCGAGGTCCAAGCGCGGTGGCGCGCGCCCGGGTGCTGGGCGCAAGCCGAAGTCTCCTGATGATCCGCCCAGCGCATGGCGCGGGGGGCGCCCAGCCACGCGCGGCGATGTCACCGGCCGCGCGGTTCATGCGCGTGCGGACACCGTGGAAGAAGCCAACGGCTGGCGCGAGAAGGCCCGCGAGTCTGGAATGCCGTTCGAGCTGTTCTTCGCGGTCGTGATCCGCGAGGCGTTGGCGAAGCCGGCCGCCGGAGTATGGAAGGCGAGCAAGCCGCAAACGCGAGGCAGTGTGCGCGGACGCATCGTGCAAGCCGTAGCGGCCACCGAGGCCGAAGCTGCGGCATGGCGAGAGGTGGGGCGAGGCTTGGGCATGCCTCTGGAGGCGTTTTTCGCGGCCGTGCTACGCCGGGATCTGGGTACGGGCTAGCGGCTAGGTTGCGAGCGCTGAACGCGACCCGAGAGAAGCCGCGGCGTGACGTGCGGTCGACGCTTGCGAAGAGAACCCCGCACGCCATCACTCGCGGGCGCACTGTGGCGCAGACGTCCGCCACCGGGGCGTTCTTCACCACGTGCCGCGCGCCCGATCAGCCGCAGCGCGTGGCCGCGGCGGACTGGGTGGATGTGCCCAGCGAGAACATCATGGTGGAGCATGCGGCGGGCTCTCCGGAGCTGGGCGCGGTCATCATCATGATCTGGCCGGAGGGCAGCGGCGCGGTGCAGTGCGCGGCGTGAGGGGCTGACGGCTTCTTGCGCCTGCTGGACGGAGGGCGGGAAAGGTGAGAGCCTCTTCTGCGGGGCGCTTGATGAGCCAAGGGACCGCGCAGCGCGTTGACGTGGTGATCGTGACGGCGATCCCGTTGGAGTATGCGGCGGTCTTGAACGTGGATTCAGGGGCTGTCCCTGGATCGGTGTGGAGAGAGGACAAGCAGGCGAACGGTGTGGCGATGGCGTACCGGGCGTTTGAGGTGCCCAGGGGCCGGCCGCTGCAGGTGGCGGTGGCAGTGGCTCCGGACATGGCGACGGCGTCGGCGCTGTCCACACTGATTCCGCTGATTGAGAAGCTGGAGCCGCGCTGCATCGCGATGTGCGGGGTGTGCGCGGGGCGGCCGGGCAAGTGCAACTCGGCGACGTGATCGCCGCGGAGCGGCTCTACTATCACGACACGGGCAAGCAAACGCGCGAGGAGGGCAAGCCGGAGAAGCTGGAGCAGGATCTTCGCACCTTCAGTCTGCGGCCAGACTGGAAGAGCGCGCTTGAGCTATTGGAGGAAGGCGGCAGGGCCAAGAGCATTTCAAGGGGCAGGACTGGATGGCACGTCGGCCGCTCTCGAATGAGTGGAGAGCGAACCGGGCGCTTCTGGCGATTCATGCAGGCTCCTCGGAACCGTGGAACGAAATAGAACCAGGTCTCAAGCAGAGTGAGTGGGTCAAGGTCGTGGCGGCCTTACGCAAGCGTGAATGGATGGTGCCTGACGGTCCGGACCTGACCGATGCGGGACGCAAAGCGGCTGCAAACTTGCGGTTCGAGTATCCAGGGACCCCGGACCTTTCTCCGCACGGCACCTTGCGGCCATTTCGTCTGCACGTGGCTCCGATGGCCAGCGGCAACAAGGTCATCGAGGACGAGGAGATCTGGGCCCGGCTCGCTGAGTACGAGCGCAAGACCTTGGGCCTCGAGATGGAGGCCGCCGCCGTGGGGGCGGTGGCGCACTACCTGCACCACAAGAAGCTTGACGCCGTGGTGATGAAGGGCGTGATGGACTTCGCCAACGCCGGACGCGACGACCACTTCAAGGAGTTTGCGGCGCGGGCGTCTGCGGAGTGCTTGCTGTGGTTTCTACGGGATCATGTCGAGACCGGGGAACCCACCGGCTACGAGAAGATCCTGAATCCCGGGGTTCTCCCGCTCCCTTCAGGTGAGGTTCCGCCTTCCAAGCTCCTGCAAGCTCGTTACGGGGTGGTGCCATGGCATGACACGGGCCGCGCCGAGCTGCTGCATGAGCTGGATCGGTGGCTGGAGGATCCGCTTGCAGCGTCGGCGTGGCTGGTACACGCAGAGGGTGGCATCGGAAAGACGCGCTTGGCCATCGAGTGGGTGCGCCAACGACGCGAGCGATTCGATGTCGCCGGGTTCCTGGAGCTGCGCCTTCAGAACGACTGGCTCAACCAGCTCACCGGCTTCGGGCGCCCGGTCATCATGGTGATCGACTACGCCGAGAGCCGCGGCGACCTCGCGGACAGGTTCCGTGAGGTAGCTCAGCTCGCGGGTTCCAAACATCGCGTGCGAGTGCTGTTGCTTGCGCGCAACGACGGCGACTGGTGGCAGTCGCTGTTGACCCAGGCCCCCGAGCTGGAGTCGCTGCTCACCTGCAAGTCGCCGCGGCAACTCGCGCCGCTGGCGTCCAAGGTGCCCGACAGGCAGAAGGTGCTGGAGGAAGCCGTTCTTGCCTTCGCCAAGCACGGGAAGCTGTCTTCGCCGCCAACGCCGACGGTCGACCTGGGCGACCCGATCTACTCGCGTGCGCTGTACTTGCACATGGCAGCACTGCTGGCGGTCGAGGGCTCGCGAAGGTCGTCGACAATCGGCGGGGCGCCAGCAAAGCTTGAGTCCACGGAGGTGCTTCCTGCGGTGCTCGATCATGAGGAACGAGCTTGGATGGATCGCGCTGCAGAGCCCGCGGAGTGGGACAGGACCAGGAAGCTCGCTCGGCAGCTCGTGGTAGCTGCCACCTTGCGCGGTGGCATCCACGACGAGGAAGCGGCCCTACGTCTCGTGGCGCGCCTTCAGCGGCGAGATCCAACGGAGCACGAGCGGCGGATTCTCTTTGCTCTTCGGAGGCTGTACCAACATCCAGATCCCCGCTCGCCTCACTTGCCGGCACTGGAGCCTGATCTGCTTGGAGAGGGTATGACCCTGCGCTTTGTGCAGGAAAGGGCCACCACTAGGGAAGACGACTGGATCGAGCGCGCAGCAGGTGCGGATGGAGCCGACCAAGCGATCGTTGCAGCCTTCACCGTGCTCGGACGGATCTCTGTCGTGGACCCGGAAAGAACACGTCCCTGGATCTCGCGGCTTCTGCGCAATGATCTCGCAGCGAGCAACGTTGGCGCTGCGCGCCGCAAAGGTGGTGGGAACAAGAACCGTTCATGCCGTGGTTGGAGACGTGCTTGCCGAGCAGCTAGAGCAGGCCGGAACGTTGGCGATCGCGCGCGCGCTGGGGGACGAAGGCATCCCGCGCCCGGCGGTGTCGCTCGCGCGCGTGGCCGAATGGCAAAGCCGTATCATGCTCGAAGGCGTTCCCGTTGCTGGCCCGGATGATGCCCCGGCTCTGGCAGGGCGGTTGCTCTGGATGTTGCAGCATGGAACTGATCTCAGCACGCTGGGGCAGCGGGAGGCGGCACTGGCGACGACGCAAGAAGCGGTGGGGGTCGCTCGCGCGCTGGCGGAGCAAAGCCCAGAGGCGTTCCTGCCCGCCCTCGCCGGCAGTCTGACCAGTCTGGGCGCGATGCAGCGGGAGGTGGGGCAGCGGGAGACGGCGCTGGCGACGACGCAAGAGGCGGTGGGGCTCACTCGCGCGCTGGCGGAGCGGAGCCCGGAGACGTTCCTGCCCGCCCTCGCCAGCAGCCTGTCCAACCTGGGCTTGATGCAGCGGGAGGTGGGGCAGCGGGAGGCAGCGCTGGCGACGACGCAAGAGGCGGTGGGGCTCACTCGCACGTTGGCGGAGCGGAGCCCGGAGACGTTCCTGTCCGACCTCGCCGGCAGCCTGGCCAACCTGGGATTGATGCAGCGTGCGCTGGGGCAGCGGGAGTCTGCGCTGGCGACGGCGCAAGAGGCGGTGGCCCTCCATCGCGCGCTGGCGGAGCGGAGCCCCGAGGCGTTCCTGCCCGCCCTCGCAAGCAGCCTGACCAACCTGGGATTGATGCAGCGGGAGGTGGGGCAGCCGGAGGGTGCGCTGGCGATGGCGCAAGAGGCGGTGGCCCTTCATCTCGCGCTGACGGAGGGGAGCCCAGAGGCGTTCCTGCCCGACCTCGCGATGAGCCTGAACAACCTGGGCACGATGCAGAGCGAGCTGGGGCAGCGGGAGGCGGCGCTGGCGACGACGCAGGAGGCGGTGGGGCACTATCGCGCGCTGGCGGAGCGGAGCCCGGAGGCGTTCCTGCCCGACCTCGCCATGAGCCTAAACAACCTGGGCACGATGCAGCGTGCGCTGGGGCAGCGGGAGGCGGCGCTGGCGACGACGCAAGAGGCGGTGGGGCTCACTCGCGCGTTGGCGGAGGGGAGCCCCGAGGCGTTCCTGCCCGACCTCGCCATGAGCCTAAACAACCTGGGCATGATGCAACGGGAGGCAGGGCAGCCGGAGGGGGCGCTGGCGATGGCGCAAGAGGCGGTGGCCCTTCATCTCGCGCTGACGGAGGGGAGCCCCGAGGCGTTCCTGCCCGACCTCGCCATGAGCCTGACCAACCTGGGCACGATACAGAGCGCGCTGGGGCAGCGGGAGGCGGCGCTGGCGACGACGCAAAGGGCGGCGGTCCTTTATCTCGCGCTGATGGAGCGGGGCCCCGAGACGTTCGTGCCCGCCCTCGCCAGCAGCCTGCAGAACCTGGGCACGATGCAGAGCGCGCTGGGGCAGGGGGAGGCGGCGCTGGCGATGACGCAAGAGGCGGTGGCCCTTCATCGCGTGTTAGCGAAGCGGAGCCCCGAGGCGTTCCTGCCCGACCTCGCCAGCAGCCTGCACAACCTGGGCGTCTGGCAGAGCGAGCTGGGGAAGCGGGAGGCGGCGCTGGTGACGACGCAAGAGGCGGTGGCCCTTCGTCGCGGGCTGGCGGAGGGGAGCCCAGAGGCGTTCCTGCCCGACCTCGCCGACAGCCTGCACAACTTGAGCGGGATGCAGAGCGCGCTGGGGCAGCGGGGGGAGGCGCTGGCGACGACGCAAGAGGCGGTGGCGCTTCGTCGTGGGCTGGCGGAGGGCAACCCGGAGGCATTCCTGCCCGCCCTCGTCATGAGCCTGAACTACCTCGGCAGTATCCTCCGCCAGCCAGGACGCGGTGCCGAAGGTGACGACGCGATGCGCGAAGCCGAGTCCCTCAATGCTCACCTTGAGGAACTTCGCAAGCGTAGCTTGTCCAACGTAGCTGCGCGCAACATTACATAGCAAGTACCGCGAGCCTGCGCGCACCTTGCTGTCGTCGCTGTTGCGTCCAGCCGGCGCGATCTCATCCGGAGATGTCCGGCTCATTTCAGGTGCCATGTTCCGGGCATGTCCCGCGACTTGCCCCTGAGATCTCGGCCCAATCGCGCCACGAAGAAAATGCACGGGGTTTCGCGGCCAGATCCGGAGGGTTAGCGCGCGCGGCGAAGAAATTTCGGTGGGACTCTAAGTTTCGGCTTCGGCTTCCAAGAACATTAGTAGGAGGTCACGAAGCCGATGCCTGATCTAGCGTTCAACCTGACCGGGGATCCGTCCTTGTTGTCGCCCACAGCGGGTGACACGCCCAGCGCTGCGGCGCTGCCCACGGCACACAGGCGCAGCGGGCAGTGCGTGATCGCCGGGCAGCCACTGGGGATCATCGGATCGGATCCGATGGACGATCAAGGAGTCCTTCCATGACCGAGCCCCTTTCCGTGCTCGCCGCCGCCATCGCGCCCGGCTCGTCTCGCGAGCAACGCGCCGCCGCCGCGGACGTGTGCCGCATGTTGATCGCCGCCCTCGAAGCCCAGGAGGGCCAGCCCCTGCCCATTTCCACGGCAGAGGCCCAGCCCGGCGAGATGCTGCCGCCCGCCGCGCCCGTCGAATCCACCGTGCCGGCCGCGCCGGCCGCGCTTGCGTCTGCGCCCGATGTGCGCCAGGCCGCCGCCGAGGCGCCCGACGCCGAGCCGCAGCCGGCGCTCCCAACGGAAACCATGCTGGACCTGGCGATCTCGCACGTCCGCTCCCTGGTCCAGGCCAAGGGTCAGCCAGTGCCGCAGGCCAGCGCGCCCGTGCGCTTCCACCTCGTTCCGCTGCCGCCAGCGTTGCACGAGCCGATGGAGGGCAGGGGGATCGTTGCCCCCGGTATCAAGGCGAGGTCATGAACGACTCGACCAGCACCGGAATTCCACCTTCTTTCGAGGAGAGATCTGAACCGCGCTCAGCTGTGAGCTTGAGCGACGACCTTGCGTCGCGACAGGCTCGGCGTGCTACGCTTGCGGTAGCTGCTCGCATTGCATTTCGGGTCGGAAGCAAAGGAGGCGAATGTCTCGACCCAATGCAAGAACCCAACGTGTACTCGGACCGTATCGAGACAAAGGCGGGTTCAGAATCATCCATGTCCATCGAGGAGGCGCGCGCGATAGTTACTGCTTTGAAACAGAGGAAGAAGCGCGGCGCACACTCGAGGCTCTCCAGATTGTTGCTGAGACACCAGATCCCACCCTCGCAGAGGCTTTGACGGCATACGCAACATACATGCGCGACGACAAAGGGAACAAGCCAAGTAGCATCGAGCAGACCCGGCACAAGCTGCGCCGGTTCTTCCCCGATCTTGGCGTCACGCTCATCGAGCTGACGCCGGAGCGCTGCGCGGCCTACTACCAAACGTTGCGTACGGCGCCAAAGCGTCATGGCGGCGTGTTGTCGGTCGACTACCACCGCAACGCGCTGTCGGAAGCGAGGACGTTCCTTCAGTGGTGTGTCAAGAAGTCGTGGATCTCAGAGAACCCGCTCGATGGCGTCGAAGGCGTCGGCCGGCGCAACCATGGCAAGGAGCAGCTCCGGATCGATGAGGCGAGGAAGTGGCTCGCCAAGGCGACGGAGCTAGCTCATCAAGGCCAAGGTGGCGCGGTCGCCGCGATGATGACGCTGCTGATGGGGATGCGCTGTTCGGAGGTCATCTCCCGCGTCGTGCGGGATCTTGATGATGACGGCACGTTGCTTTGGATCCCTGACGCCAAGACCTCCAAGGGGAAACGTACGCTTCGGGTTCCGTCCCAGTTGCAGCCGATGCTTACGGCGTTGGCGAAGGGAAGGGCCCAGGGGCGTTGCTCTTCGGTCACCATGAGCGCGGTTGGCCGCGTGCGTGGGTGAAGCGGATCTGCCGCGAAGCGGAGGTGCCTGAGGTCACTGCACACGGTCAGCGTGGGCTTCATTCATCGCTGGCGGTGGAGGCTGGGGTTACGGCGAAGGCGGTCGCGGATGCGCTGGGCCATGAGTCGTTCACGACGACGGCCCGGAGCTACGCCAACCCTAGCGCTGTGGGCCAAGCCGTACAGGCTCGGACGCTTCAGGTTCTAGAGGGGGGAAAGGGGCGCAGCAATGCAGCTTGAAACCATAAACGTGGGCTGCATTACTGGTGCGGAACGTTTTATTCCGCAATCGTTCCGCAAACGGCTTTCTGCGGGTCCGAAAACTTCGAAGGGTTCTGCAACTAAGCAGAACCCTTGGAAATACCGTGGAGCCGTGGGGGATCGAACCCCAGACCTCTAGAGTGCGATTCTAGCGCTCTCCCAGCTGAGCTACGACCCCGGATTGTCAAGCCACGCCCGGAAGGCGGGGCCGCAACTAGGTAGCAGGGGACGGATTCTGTTGTCAACGGGTTGCCCGAAGTGTTTTGGCAGGGGCACGGTGGGCACGGGGGGCACGGTGGGCACAGGTGAGCTGTGGACGGGTGCGTCGCGCGGCGGGGACGCAAGCGCTTCAAGCGCGGGGTGACGCAGCGAAGCGCTCGAGGAGCTCGCAGGCCTTCGCGGGGCCAGGTTCCGCGGTCAGGGAGGCGGCGAGGGTTTCGGCGGTGGTGGTGAACGCAGGCTGGCGCAGGATCTCTGCGAGGCGCGCTTCGAGGCGCGCGGGGGTGAGGGCGGAGCGGCGCAGGGGCGGGGCGGCGACGCCGCGGCGATGGAGGAGGTCGGCCCAGAAGAACTGATCGGCGAGATGTGGCACCACCACCGAGGGGCGGCCGGCGCGCAGCGCGGCGTGGGTGGTGCCGGCTCCGCCGTGATGCACGATGACGGCGCAGCGCGGGAACACGCGAGCGTGATCCGCGCGCGAGAGCACGAAGGTGTGTTCGGCGGGCTGGAGGCGGGCGGCGACGGCGGGGGGCACCTGAACAATGGCGCGGAGCTGCAGGCGCGCGGCGGCCTGGCTCATGGCGAGCGCAGCGTGCTCGGCGTGCTCCTCGAGCAAGGCGCCCATGCTGCCCAGGGTGAAGAACGCAGGGGGCGGACCGGCATCGAGGAAGTTGCGTAGCTCGGGCTCGAGCGCGCCTGGGTCGTGAGGCAGCTCGAGGAAGCCGCAGAGCTCGAGGCGATCCGGAAAGTCGGCGGGGCGAGGATAGATCGCGGGCGAGATGGCCAGCAGGGCGCCGCACGCGCGCTCGCGCAGGGCGCGGACCACGCGGCGTACGGGGGGCAGGCCAGCGGTGGCGCGCACGGCGTTGACGCGGCGAGCGAGGATGGACTCCATCGCGCGGTCGGCCAGCGACCACAGGGCGGCGTTGCCCCAGGCGCCGAGGCGAGGCGCGCCGATGGGCGGGTGCGTGCGCGTGGGATGCACGGGCGCGAAGGCGACCCAGGCGAAGGGGCGCCCTTTCTCTTCGGCGGCGGTCGCCGCGGGGTGAGCGAGGAAATGCAGGACGGTGAGGTCCGCCCAGGCGGCCAGCTCCCGGCTGGCCTGGAACATCTCGTCCGCGACGGGATCCATGGTCTGGGCGAAGATGCGCTCGAGCTGGGTGATGGGGTTTCTGATGCGCAGGTTCTCGCTGGCCTGCGCGTCGAGCCGCTCGCGCTGGGCCTGGAGGTACGCGGCGCCGACGTGCGTCACCGCGCCGCCAAGCCCGCGGCCAAGCTCCGACAGGTCTCGCCCCTCGACGTTCGTGTACAGCAAGCGGACCTCGTGTCCGCGCTGCTCGAGAGCGCGGGCGAGCGCGAAGAACGGACGAATATCTCCTTCGGTGCCCCAGCTTTGTAGACCTACCCGCATGAGCGGATATTGCCTGATCATGGCGGGCCGCGCAGCGCGCAGGCCGCTACGTCGAGAAGCCTGCGGCGAGCGCGGCCATGTACGGCAGGTAGTTCAGCGTCAGCTCGTGGTTGTTGCCGATCGTCCCGAGCTGGGCGCAGTACATGATGACGTTGCTGGCGGCCACGGCCGGGAAGAACTCGATCTGGATGGCGGACGCCTTGCCCAGGGTGGGCGGCAGGACGGGCACCAGGTCTGCGGCGTTCACCACGGAGTAGCTCGAGGGGACCTTGGCCTGGAAGTTGGTCATGAACTTGGTGGGATCATAGAGATCCGCGGGCAACGTGCTGCCCTGATCGAGGAAGCCTGCCGAGACGCGCGGCGGCGCGAAGTTGATCATGGTCAGCGAAGAGAAGTGGCTCTGGGCGTTGCTGACGAGGTCCATCGCGCACAGCTCGGCGAGCGCGGCGCCCAGGCTGTGGCCGGTGACGAACAGGGGCACCTTGGAGGGCCAGCTACTCGCGGTGACGAGGGACAAGATCTGCGCGGCGAGCGAGCCGGGCGGGCGCGCCTGGCCTGGGCTGGCGGCGAGGCCGTTGGGGCCGGTGGTGTACACGGTGTAGAAGCCGGAGTGGACGGAGCCCACGTTGAACGCGAGCGCGAAGCCCTGGGGGATCGCGGTCAGATCATTGACCCACTCGGAGTAGGTCTGGGTGCCGCGCAAGGCGATCACCGTGAACAGCGGGTTCTGGCTCGAGTCGAGCGCCTGCAAGGCGACGCCGATCGTCGTCTGCATGAACTCGCCGGGGGTGGAGGACGGCTGGGTGGTGGTGGCGGGGCTGCTGCCAAGGCCCAGCTCCTCGGACGTGGACAGCGTGGCGAGCTGCTGATAGCTGGCGGCGCCGCCGGCGAGCGGGAGCGCGGCCAGCATGGCCGGCGACAGGGTCGTGCTGCCCTGCGCGAAGAGCTGCACCACCGCGGCGGTGGCGCTGGCGAGGAAGAACGCGACCTGCGGGTCAAAGCCGCTGGGGGCGCTCTGGATGGTGGTGCTTGCTGGCTGCAGGAGGGTGTTGAAGGCGAAGGTCGTGGTCATGGGGCTCCGGGGGCTCCGCGGTGGTGCTATCGAGTCGCCAGGCTAGCGGCTGAGGAGTTCTCCTGACCATGACGGCCGATTACAGCGCATGACGCGCGGGCAGCTCGCGCGGCTCGCGCGGCTCGCGCGGCTCGCGCTCCTTTGGGGCGGCGCGGGCGAGGCAGTGATCGCGACGGCGCGGGCGCGGCGGCGACTCGACCGCGCGCTCAGCGCAGGATGGACCACGCGGCGGGCGCGAGCAGGTACATCAGCGCGGCGAGCTGGGCGGCGGCGGCGAGCACGGCGGCGATCACGAAGCGAGGCTTGCGCGTCTTGTGGCGGCGGCGGTGGCCCACCATGGCCCAGAGCGCGCCGAGCCCGCCGAGCGCGGTGAGGATCAGCAAGCTGCGCTCGGAGATGCGGCGGCGGCCGGCGCTGGCGGCCGCCTTGTCGATGCGAAACGCCGCCCACGCGATCCCGTTGGCGACGACGACGACGGCGGCCAACGTCAGCAGAGGCAGCGGGACGAGCGCAGCGGGCACGCCCTATAGGTAGCATGCGTGCCATCCCATCCTCTCGCGGTCGGCTGGGAGAGAATCTTGCTCGTTCTTCGCACGCGCGGAAATCGCGGGCTCGCGCGGCGGGTGGACGGTGCAATGGCAGCGGCAACGGCCGATCCGTTGCCTCATGAAGCTGCTCTGTTCGCTGTCCGCGTTGCCGCTCTTGACCGCGGTGCTGACGCCGCTGTCGGCGGCGCCGCCGGGGAGGTCGCAGGCCATCGCGCCTCGGCCGTCGTCGAGCGCGCTGGTGGATCCTCAGGTGGTGCTAAACCAGGCGGGAGTGCCAGGGCACTGGTCCTTCGAGGTGTTCGTGATCGGCCCGGCGACCATGCGGCCGGCCAGCCGCGCGGAGGTCATCGAGGTGGCCAGCGGCGAGGTGGTGGCGCGCGCGCCGGTGGGGCGCAGCAAGCTGGATCCGGACACCGGCGACACGCTCGCGGTCATCCGGGTGCCGCCGCTGCGAACCGCGGGCGAGTACGTGGTGCGGGTGGGCGACCTCCGCTCGCCGACGTTCGCGGTGGGGCCGGAGGTGCATGGCTCGCTGGAGCGGCTGCTGCTGCGCTCCTTCTACCTGCAGCGCTGCGGCCACGCGCTCGATGACCGCCTCACCGGGATCCACCACGGCGCCTGTCACCTGGGGGACGGCAAGCTGCCGAACGCCGGCGCGTCGTGGGAGGCGTCCGGCGGCTGGCACGACGCTGGCGACTACGGCAAGTACGTGGCGACGACGGCGGTGTCCATCGGCCGGGTGCTTCACGCATACGAGCGCGAGCCCGCGCGCTTTGCCTTCGATGACCTCGACATTCCGGAGAGCGGCAATGGCGTTCCGGACGTGCTCGACGAGATGAAGGTGGGCCTTGACTGGATGCTCAAGATGCAGCGCGCGGATGGCGCGGTGTATCGCAAGGTGGGCGGCAAGGAGTGGCCCAAGCGGCTCCTGCCCGAGGACGACTCGCAGGTGCGCTACGTCCATGGGGTGACCTCGCCGGAGACCGCCAAGGCGGCCGCGGCGTGGGCCCTGGCGGCGCGGCTGTATCGCCCCACGCATCCGCGCGACGCGGAGCGGTACCTGGCGGCGGCGCGTCGCGCGTGGGCCTGGCTGGCGACGCAACCGGAGCAGGTGTTTGACTGGCGCGAGGGCGATGACTCGGGATCGGGGCCGTATCGCAGCAACGAGGTCGACCGCGAGGCGTCTCTGCTGCACGACCGGGACGACCGGCTCTGGGCCGCCACCGAGCTCGCCATCACCACCGGGGAGGCGTCATGGTTGGCGACGGCCACCGAGCTGGCGCGGCAGGCGCCGGTGAACCTCTACGAGTGGAAGGACGCATCGTTGCTCGCCCTGTCCTACTTCGTCTGGCACCCGGCGCTGGCCAAGCAACGCGAGCTGGCGCGGATCATCGGCGCGCGGCTGGCCAGGCGCGCGCAGGCGCCGCTCGCGCAGGTCCGCCGCGGCGGGTATCGCATCGCCAATCAGCGGTTTGTCTGGGGCTCCAACAAGATGACGGCGGAGGAGGGCGTGTTGATGTGCCTGGCGCATCGACTGACGCGGCGGCCGGAGCTCTTGGCGGCGGCGCGCGACCAGCTCCACTACCTGCTGGGGCGCAACCACTTCGGCACCTCGTTTGTCAGCGGCGTGGGCGAGCGGGCGGTGCGCAACGTGACCCACATCTTCGGCGAGGCGGCGCGCGTGGAGATCCCCGGGTTGTTCGTGGGCGGGCCCAACGAGGCCGAGCAATCCAACATCGCGCCCCGGCACCTGGGGGCGCGGAGCTGGGTCGATGACCGGCGCTCGTACGCGACCAACGAGTACGCCATCGACTACAACGCTTCGCTCCTTGGCCTGCTGTCCGTGCTGCGCAACGACTGCGCGCGCTGAGCGCGGGGCCGGCGCCAGGGCCAGGCGGTGCTCGCGGTCAGGGCCTGGCGGTCAGCGTGCTGGCGATGAGCTCGCGCAGGCCGCCGAACACCTCGGCGTAGTCCTCCTGGCTGGCCTGGATCACGTCGTAGGCCTCTTGCCGCCCGTAGACCTCGGCGATGCTGCAGCTCGGGTGGTCTTGATCCGGCGCTTGCTTGTACGTCAGGAAGTAGTGGCGGAGCCGATCCACCAGCGGGCGCGGGCACTCCGACAGCTCCGTGAACTTGCCGTACACCGGATCTCCATCGAGCACCGCGATGATCTTGTCGTCGGCCTCGTTGCCATCGATCATGCGGAACCCGCCGATCGGGATGGCGTCCACCAGCACGTTGCCGTGCAAGATCGAGCGTTCGGTGAGCACGCAGATATCGAGCGGATCATCATCCCCGATCAGGTCGGGCGTCAGCGCGACCTTGGCGGCGCGCGCGGCCACCCGGGGGCCGCACAGCGTGCGGGGCACCAGCCCATAGAGCGAAGGGCAGACGTTGGAGAACCGCTGAGGGCGGTCCACGCGCAGCAGGCCGGTGACCTTGTCCAGCTCGTACTTGACCACATCGGTGGGGACGATCTCGATGTAGCTCGTGACCATGCGCGGCGAGTCCTCGCCGACCGAGGCGCCGTGCCAGGGGTGAGACTGGAACAGGACGCCGAGCGCGTCCCAGGAGAGGTTGCCAGGTCGAACGGTCATGTCAGGTCCTTGCGGTGAAGCGGCGCCGCGCCGGTTGTCCCTTGTGACTCGGCGCTTTGTGACGAGAGTACAGCGAGCAGAGCGGCTCTTGACGTGAGGCGGTGCGGTACCAGGATTCCAGAAGCGGGCGACCCTGCGAGAAGGAGGGTACCTCATGTACGGGCTCGTCAATCGCGCGATCGAACAGATGGTGTGTCAAGGCCACGGCGAGGAGGTCTGGGAGGACATCAAGAATGCCGCGGGGGTGGAAGAGCAGATGTTCATCAGCAGCGACTCCTACGATGACGCGATCACCTATCGCCTGGTGGGGTCCGCCAGCGCGATCCTCGGCGTCCACGCATCAGAGATCCTGGAGAAGTTCGGGCGTCACTGGATCCTCAAGACCGCCAAGGAGGGCTACGGAGAGCTCTTGCGCGCCGCGGGCGACGACGTCGGGTCGTTCTTGCGGAACCTTCCGAACTTTCATACCCGCGTGAAGCTGCTCTACCCACACCTGACGCCGCCGGTGTTCGTCTGCGAGGATCTCTCTGAGTCATCGCTGCGCTTGCACTATCACTCCACCCGGGCCGGCCTGGCGCCGTTCGTGCGGGGGCTGCTCCTTGGCATCGGCGAGCTGTTCGCGACGCCGGTCGTGATCGAGCAGACCGGAACGCGGGATCAGGGGCTCGATCACGACGTCTTCACGGTGTCCTGGACCAGGGCCGCATGACCGCTGTCGTCGCCGACCTGGGCCTCACCGCGTACGAGGTCGCGGTGGTGTTTCCGTTTCATCTCGGCTTCGACTCCGGGATGCGGATCTTGCAGGTCGGACCGGCGCTCGGCAAGCTGGCGCCCGGCGTCGAGGTGGGGCGCCAGCTCGAGGAGCACTTCGTCATCGAGACGCCCGCGGCCGCGACGTTCGCGGCGATGTGCGAGGCGCCAAGCAGCCTGGTGGTGTTTCGCGCGCGCAGGAGGAACACGGTGCTGCGCGGGCAGACCATCTGGTACCCGCGGCAGAACGCGCTGCTGTTTCTGTGCTCCCCCTGGCTGACCTCGACGGCGGAGTTGCAGCGCCACGGCCTGTCGCTGGCGGACTTCGCGGTGCATGACCCCATGGCGGACCTGCTCCAGGTGCTGCAGGCGCAGGAGTCCACGCTCCTGGATGTGCGCAAGCTGGTGTCCAAGCTGTCGGCGCAGCGCAAGGAGCAGCGCGCGGCAGGCGCGCGCATGGCGGCGCTGTATGAGATCACGCGGATCCTCGGCGTCGGCGCGAGCGTGGCGGACGTGGCGCAGCAAGTGCTGGAGCAGTGCATCGGCATCTTGCACTTCCCGGTCCTCACGCTGTGGCTCGCCGATGCCAACGAGCAGGTGGCGTGCATCGCGCCGGGCGCAGGCAGCGCGGAGGCACGCGAGCTGGCCCGCCGCTTGACCGAGGATCCCCCGGACTTCGCGCTCGACGTCTGGGCGCCGACGGAGACGCCGTTGGCCCGCCGGTACGACGCCGCGGCGAGCGCGGGTGGGCGCACTCACGACGCCGCGAACGCAGGGTTCCCGGTGGCCTATCAGTTTCAGATCGAGGGCGCCGGCGGCGTGCTCGGCGCGGTGGAGGCGTACGGCACGGTCGAGCCGAGCAACGAGCGCGCGCTCCTCGAGACCATGGCGGAGGTGGCGCTGCGCCTTGGCCAGTTCATCGACAAGACCCGCGCTGACGCCGCGCTGCGCAGCACGATCAAGGTCGCGGCCGCGGCGGCGGCGGCCAAGAGCCAGTTCCTGGCCAGGATGAGCCACGAGATCCGCACGCCGATAAACGGCGTGCTCGGGATGATCGAGCTGGCGCTCAGCGGGGCGCTGGGGGAGACGCAGCGCACCCAGCTCGAGACCGCGCGCTCGTCGGGAGAGCTGCTGCTGGGGCTGGTCAATGACGTCCTGGACTTCTCCAAGATCGAGGCGGGGCACCTGGAGGTCGACGACGCGCCGTTCGATGTTCGCGCATGCCTGCAGCGGGCCTACAAGCTATTCGAGCCCCGCGCCGCGGCCAAGCGGCTGCGGTTCGAGCTGGTGATCGATCCGGCGCTGCCGTCCGTGGTGTGCGGCGACGAGCTGCGCCTGTCCCAGGTGCTGGTGAACCTCATCGGCAACGCGATGAAGTTCACCAAGGCCGGCGCGGTGCGCGTGGAGGCGTCCTTGCTCGGCGACGCGGAGAGCGAGCTGTCCTTGGCGGTGGCCGTCACGGACACCGGGATCGGCATCCCGGAGTCGCGGCGCGACGCCATCTTCGCCGCGTTCACCCAGGCCGAGCTGGCGACCGCGCGCGAGTTCGGCGGCACCGGCCTTGGGCTGACCATCTGCAAGCAGCTCGTGGCGTTGATGGGCGGCGAGCTCACGGTGGTCAGCGAGGTCGGAGAGGGCAGCACGTTCCAGTTCGTGGTCCGCGTGGGCAAGGTCGCGCAGGAGGCGCCGCGGCGGGTCGCGCAGCAAGAGGGCGCGGTGGTGGGCCGACCGCTGCACGTGCTGGTGGTGGAGGACAACGAGATCAACCAGGCGGTGGTGCGCGGCCTCCTGGAGCGAGACGGGCACACCGTGGAGATCGTAGACCGCATGGAGGCGGCGATCTCCCGAGGCTGCGCGGGGATCTTCGACGCCATCTTGATGGACGTACAGCTTCCAGACGGCGATGGCCTGATGGCCACCAACGCCATCCGCGTCCACAGCAGGCTCCACGGCACCGCCGAGGTCCCCATCATCGGGCTCAGCGCGCAGGCGGTGGCCGGGGACCGAGAGCGCGCGCTGGCGGCGGGCATGGACGACTACCTCACCAAGCCCGTGCGTCCAGCGCAGCTCGCCGCGACGCTGCGGCAGCTCTGCGTGGTGGCGCCGCCGAGCCAGCGTCGGCGGTCCACCTCGCTGCGCGCCGTGCGGGAGCCGGTGGTCGAGCCGCGAGGCCAGGGCGGGGGCGCTGGGCCTGACCTTGGCGTGGGCCTTGGCGCCTCGTGGTCCCCGGCGGATGAGCAGGCGTTCCTGGGCAAGGTCGCCGAGTACGCAGATCTTGGCGACATGATCTTCACCATGGCGCGGACGCTCGCCACCGAGGCCACCGCGCGCTGGCAGGAGATCGAGCACAAGGTCGAGCAGGGTGAGCTGGCGCGAGTCGGGTTCCTGGTCCACAGCCTGGCGGGCTCCGCCGGCACCATCGGCTTTTCATCGGTGGAGAAGGCCTCGCGCGCGCTCGAGCGCGCCCTCCGCGATCCCCCAAGCGGCGGGCCTGGCGAGCTCGCGGCGGAGGTGGAGGCGCTGCGCGCGACGCTCTTCGGCTTGCAGCAGTTTGTCGGGAGCCAGGCCTTCACTGCGCTCGAGGCGCAGGCGACGAGCGCGGCGCCGGCCGGGACGTCCAGCGCCGGGTGAGCCGGGTGTGTCAGGTGCGCCGGGTGCGCCGGGTGAGCCTGGTGCGCCGGGTGAGCCAGGTGCGCCAGGTGCGTCAGGTGCGATTGACCAGCAGCACCGAGGCGTCATCCTCCAGCTCGCGCCCGTCAAACAGCTTGGCGATGCTCGCGGCCAGGTGGTCCGAAGGGTGAGACGCCGAGAGCGAGAGCAAGCCCAGGCCGGACATGCAAGCGCGGATGTCATCGGCAGACTCCCCCAGCGGCTCGGTGAGGCCGTCGCTGATCGCGATCAGCCGGTCCCCGGGCTCGAGCACCAGCTCGGTGGCATCGTACTGGCCGCTGGCCAGGAGGCCGGGCGGCGAGCCGCTGGCCTCGACGGTGGCGAGGATCTCCCCCTGTCGGACGTGGCAGATCGGCGGCAGGCCGGCGTTGATCACCACCGCGCCGCGCGCGGTGATCTGCACCGCGGCGATGCACGCATAGTGCGAGCTCCAGCGCGCCGAGATCTGGCGGTTGATGAGCGCGAAGCAATCGGCCAGCGAGTGGGTGCTGATGTAGCCGCGGAGCTCCGTCACCACCGACGACGCCACCAGCGCCGCGGCGGCGCCGTGCCCGGAGACGTCGATCAGCACCGCGGTGGTGTGCTCCGGGTTGCAGAACACCTGCAGCGAGTCGCCGCCGATGTGGTTGCACGGCACCACCGCGCCGCTGATCACGCCGTACGGGAAGGTCATGGGCAGCGCGGTGATCTGCTCGCGCTGCACCCGCGCCGCGTCCTGCAGGTCGGACAGCAGGCGGTCTCGCTGCACCTGCAGGTCGGCGCTCTTGCGCGCGCGCTGGCGGTCCTCGGCGGCCCGGATCATGGACTCGATGCGCGCGGTGAGGATGCGCCGGTCAAACGGCTTGGTCACGTAGTCGTCCGCGCCGGCGGCGAAGGCCTGATCCACGTGGTCCGCCTCGGTCGAGGCGGTCAGCAAGATGATGGGCGTGGCCGAGGTGTGCGGCTGGCCGCGGATGCGCTGGGCCACCTCGGGGCCGCTGAGCCCGGGCATGGAGAAGTCGAGCAGGATGAGCGCTGGCGACTCCTGGTCCAGGATGCGGAGCCCGCGCTCGCCGTCCTCGGCCAGCAGCACGCGATATCCGGCGCGGCTCAGGATGGCCTCGAGCAGCATGCGGTTGTCGGGTCCGTCATCGATGACGAGGATGGAGCGCGGGAGCTGGGCTGCGGATGCGGCTTGCATGGATGGAAATCACCTCGGGATCCAGCGAAAGAGCACCTTGTGCCGGACCAGGAGCCAGAGAAAGGCCAGCTCGCCGGTGTGGAGCAACGTCGTCGCCCACATCGGCGTGCCGGTGACGAAGCCAAACGGGATGATCATGGACGAGACCTGCACCGCCACCAGGTGCATGATGAACACGTACAGCGAGGCCTGGCCGATGGGCACGAAGAACCACCCGAGCGTGCGCTGGATGAGCGGCCACCAGCGGGTGAGCACGGCGTACAGCACGATCAAGAAGGCGGCGTAGTTGAGCAGGCGCAGCGGACCGAGCGAGTTCTTGTCCGCGTACTTGCGAATGGACCAGTAGAAGCTCGGCCACGCATCGATCTTGGCCCACGACGGCACCAGCGTGTTGGGGGCGAGCTGTGACACCGCCAGGAAGAACAGGGTGATGACGACACACAGGACGAACACCGCGCGGCCTCGTCGGGTGGCGAACCAGTCCTTGATCTCCTGGAGGTGATAGCCCGCGACCAGGCCATGCACGAACAGCACCTGCCAGGTGAGGACCGGGAAGGCGTACTCGAACTGCGCGCCGGTGGGCATCTTGGTGTCGAGCAGGTTGGAGAAGTAGATCACCCAGGACAGCCCCAGGAGCGCGAGCGGTCGCTTCTTCCACAGCGCCACCAGGAGCAGCGGACAGATCATGATCAAGCACACGTACAGGCCCAGCACCTGCACCTGATGCGGCCCCAGCTTGAGCGTGACGATGGAGCCGAGCCAGCGGAAGATCTCCACCTTCGCCGGGTACAGCGGATACACCTTGCCGCTGCCGCGATCGGTGAACGAGGTGATCTCGGCGACGTGGGAGCCGAAGATGATGGCGAGCACGCCGACGAAGAAGATCAGGGTCACGTGGACCCGGTAGATCTGCAGCGCGCGATCCAGCACGCGGCTGGCCGCGTCGGCGAAGCCGCTGCGCGCCATGCGCTGCCGCGACACCATGCCGAGGACCAGACCAGAGAGCAGCACGAAGCCCTCTCCGCCGGAGATCATGCCCACGCGCTCCCAGACCAGCAGGTTCCACAGCGAGAAGATCTCGGTATGGACGATCACCAGGATGAGCATCACCCAGCCGCGGATGAAGTCGATGCGGACATCGCGCCCGCCGCCAGCGGCGACCTCCTTGCCCGCGGACGTCAGCGCCCCCTCGGGGGGGCGCAGCTCGCGCGGCGGCGGTGACGCATCGGTGGACCCAGCAGCGCCTCCGGTGCTGGAAGCAGGAGTCGTGGAACTCATGGCAACGTCATCGGTCGAACAGCCGATCTGACAAGAGGCCAACGCGGGGCATGAGCTGCGTCAGCGCTGCCCGGCGCGGATCAGGGAGCCGCGGGTCTGATACCACAGCGCCTCCAGGATGATGCCGTTGGTGTTGGCGGTGATCGCCTTGTTGGTCTTGCCGTCGGCGTCGTAGACGCCGGAGTACCAGCCCTTGCTGGCGTCGTGGATCTTGTCGATGCCGGCGAGGAGCTGGGCCGCGTAGTCGTCGCTGTAGAGGATGCCCCAGCCATAGGCGGCCTTGGTGGACAGGCTGCGGTGGGCGCTGGCGTCCTTCCCATCGGGGGTGAACGCCACCCACGGGGTGCGCCCGTTGTAGACGCTGTTGTAGACGAAGTACGGCGGCCGATCGATGTTGTCCTCGGACACCGCCACCAGCTTGCCGAGCTCCCTGGCGCGCTGCTGCTGCGCCAGAAACAGGCTCTGCGCGAGCGCGCGGGTGGTGGGCGACATGCCCATCTCGAACGCCTCCAGGAGAAACGGCTCTGACACCACCGCGTTGTGGGTCCCGGCGTAGTTCTCGGGCAGGCGCGTGTCGTACGGGATCGCCTGGCCGGAGGCCTTGGTGACGCCGGTCGTCAGATCCCAGCGCAGCGCGTCCTCGACGTCCACGCCCAGAAGGACGAGCGCCTGCGCCGCGTACTGCTCGTAGCCGATGCGGCCCTCCTGCACCAGCGACAGCTTGCCGTCCGGCGCGCGGAAGGCGCCCTGCATGCGGCCCTTGGCCACCAGGAGGTCGAGGTCCCAGCCTCGCAGCAGGGCCCGCACCTTGGGCGCGAGCTGCGGATCTCGCCACACGATGATGGTCAGCGGGACGGACAGCCGCGCGATGTCGATGGCGGACCACCCGATGCCGTCCTTGCTGGGCGTGTTGTCATAGTTGACCATCGCCAGCGAGCGGGTGTTGTACGCCTTGTTGGGCAGCTTCTCGATGAGCGGGAGCCGGGCCAGCGCGTCGAGCGCTTGCTCGATCCGCCGCAGCGCGGTCTCCGGCGGGATGAGCTCGAGGTCGCGCGCGGCCAGCAGGCCCATCAGGTACGAGCCGGTGTCCCACATCGTGGTGGACTCGTACTTGTCGACCGAGTTGACCAGCCCGGTCTCGGCGATGGTGTTGTTCTCGAAGTAGCGCCAGGCGACCTGAGCGTGGCGACGTTGCTCCGCGGTGAGCGGGCGGCGCGCGCGCAGCGGCACCTGGGCCTTCTGCTGCAGCTTGGCCACCAGGTTGACCTGCGGCTTGGCGGTCACCGAGGTGGCGTCGCTGACCTGCCACATGATCAGCAAGGCGGCGGACAGGCCGACCAGGAACGCAAGGTGCGGGCGCGCCGCGCGAAGTCCTCGACTCATGTTCATTCCTTCTCGCTCTTGTGGAAGGCCACGCTGATCATGGCCATCAGGCAGGACACGTTCCACAGCCCCCAGAACACGTTGACGACGAACGGGCCAAGTGGCGAGTCATCGACGAGCACGAGCAGGCCGCGCACCAGGATGCCGAGCACCGTCAAGGTCACGATCGCGAGCTGAGGCAGCACCAGCGCGGCGAAGTTGCCGGACTGCTTGACCTTGGGCGTGACGTGGAACTTCACCGGCAGGCCGCGCGCGACGTGGAGCAGCGCCTTCAAGTTGGTCCAGAAGAACGCCAGGTAGTATTGCTCGCCGCGCCACGAGTCCACGCCCCAGGTCGCCAGCATGAACGCGATCCGGTTCACCACCAGAAACGGCACGATGTGCCCGTAGAACGGCGCGTCGTACGCGGTGACGGCGGAGATGCCGGTGAAGAAGTACACCGCCGGCATCACCAGGAGGATCATCGTCCACAGCGGCGCCAGGTACGAGTAGATCGTGGTCCCGTACATCAGCTTCTGCCAGCGCGACAGCGGCCGGCGCAGCGGGCTGTCGTTCTTGGCGATGTCGAGCGTGCCGCCCGCGTACTTGAAGCGCTGGATGGTCCAGGCCAGGAGATCCTGCGGCGAGAGCATCTTGCTGAGCGGCTCGGCGTGAAACACGGACGTCCAGCCGCGCTCGCGGTCCGAGTGCAGGATGATCGAGGTGTAGATGTCCTCCGAGACGTGAAACTTGTACGGCGTGATCTCGTTGCCGCGGGCCGACTCGACGCTCACCATGGCGGCGAGGTCCCGCCGCAGCGCGGGATCGGTCACGTCCCGGGTGGCCGCCGAGACGTCGCGCGCGACTTGCTCGGCGTATGCCTTGAGGGCGGCCTCCATCACCGCCTCGCGGCGATGCACGCTGCCGGCGCCGCAGCAGAAGGAGGCGTTGGCCCAGTTTCTGCGCCGCAGGATCACGTCGTAGAACATCTCCGGGTCGTTGCCGAGCGGATCGCGCCCGATCCGGACCGCGCCGGCCACGGCCTCGACCGCCCGGCCGAGCCCTCGACCGACGCGGCCCAGGCGCAGCCGGCGCGCCAGGTACTCCGGCAGCGCCGTGCCCTCGTCGAGGTCATAGAACCACTGCGGCGTCTGCACCCACGCCACCTTGGGATCTCGGAAGTAGCCAAGCGTCGCCTCGAGGAACCGCGGGAACACCCGGGTGTCGGCGTCGCAGATCACCAGCAGATCACCGTGCGTGTGCTCGAGCGCGTTGCGCAGGTTGCCGGCTTTGTAGCCCGCGTTGCTGGGGCGGGTGATGTAGTGGACCTGCTCCTCGTCCGCGACCCGGCGCATGTCGGCGCGCTTGCCGTCGTCGAGGACATGGATGCAGAGCTCGACGTCGTGCGGGTAGGTGAGCCGCTTGGCGTCGCGCAGCGACAGCCGCACCAGCTCCGGGTCTTCGTTGTACGTGGGGAAGAAGATGTCGACGACCAGCTTGCGGTCGGCGTCCCCCTCGGTGGCCTGGATCTCGGAGAGCCGCGCCGGCGGCGGCCGCGGCGGGGTGTCGCCGGTGCGGCTGGCGGTGGCGAAGAACAAGATGGTGCCGAAAAACGCCAGGGTCTCGGCGACCACCAGCGGCACGCCGAGGTACCAGGCGTCCCAGTTGACGGAGTTGGCGAAGCGCCAGCTCAGGTACCAGACGCCCAGGATCACCGCGCAGAAGGCGGTGGCCTGCAGCGCGAACTCGCGGCCGGCGTGGTACGGCATCGGCGGTCGCGGGCGCCGCTCTTCGAAGGCGTCGAAGTACCAGCGGCGCGTCAGCGCGCTCGCGGGGAGCGGCGAGGCCACCGCTTGCCCCGGCGGCGGCGACGCTGGCGTGGCGGCTGGCAGCTCGACGCGCGCGCGGGCGACGCGCTCATCGGCGGCTGGCGACGCGATGGCGTCACTCGGCAAAGTAGCCGGGAGCATAGACATTCTCGCTGAGCGGGGTGTTGCGGAGGTCGGTGACCACGAGGCGCAGCGTCTCGTTGGCCGCGGGGCGCGCGAGCGTGCCGTCGACGGCGGACACCGCGCTGGCGCGCAGGCGGTGCGCGACGCGGCGCCGATAGGTGATCTTGCCGGCGAGCTCGCGGGTCACGACGATGAGCACGTCTTCGGGTTTCGACCGATCATTTGCCACATGAAGGCGAAGCGCGCCCTTCTGGTACGGATAGGCCATGGCGAGGACTGGCTGGTAGGCCCGGCGCAGCGCGGAGAAGCCCGGCTTGGGCGTGCGCAGGTAGTCGACGATGCCCCAGTTCATCGACGGCCAGTGCTCGACGAACATGAAGTGGAAGATGCCGGTCACCGGCTGCCAGGTCTGGCGCCGCAGGTTCTCGGCCGCGAACTGGATGAGGCGCGCCTGATAGGCCTGGGTGTTGGCGATGAGCGCCTCCACCGAGCCGCCGAGCTGGACCTTGGCGATGGTCGTCAGCTCGTGCTTCTGAAAGTTGCGGTACTCCCAGGCCGCCAGGTTCGCGTCGAGCGGCCAGAGCTGATGCGGCTGCAGGATGGTGCGCAGCGTGGTCAGCGTGGGTAGCGCCTGCGCGCCGAACTCGGTCAGGATGGGGTGCGCCTGCGGGCGGGCAAAGTCCCGGTAGCTCCCGGAGTACCAGCCCATCCAGGCGTGCTCCGCGGAGCCGGAGTTGACCTGCGACGGCCGCGATGGGTCGGTCGCCAGCACCGCGCTCAGCACCGCGGACAGGTGCCGGTTCTGATCCGGATCGTAGAGCGGATATTTGTACGTCATCCACTCCGAGGACCACGGCGCCTCGTTCTGCGCGGTCCAGTGGATCACCGAAGGGTGGCCGCCGAGCAGCTCGAGCATGTCGTGGAGCTGGCGCGCCGCCTCCTGGGCGAAGGCCGGAGAGTCGTCATAGCCCCACTGCAACGGGAAGTCTTGCCAGACCAGGAGCCCCAGCTCGTCGGCGAGGTCGTAGAACGCGGGGCTGGTGACGTGCGCATGCACGCGCACCGCGTTGATGTTGGCGCGGAGCATGAGGTCCAGGTCGCGCTGGATGACGGCGCGGTCCAAGGTGGCCAGGTACAGCGAGCCGATGTAGTTGGTGCCGCGCAGGAACACCGGCACGCCGTTGATGCGATAGCGGGAGTTGTCGTCGCGCACGACCGTGCGGATGCCAAACCTGGTGGCCGCGCGGTCGGCGCCAGCGCTCAGGTGCAGCTTGTACAGCGGCGCCGCGCCGTGTTCGCGGGGCCACCAGAGCTGCGGCGAGCGCACGGTGACGCTGACCTCCAGCCGCCCGCGGCCGGTCCAGTCGCCGCTGGCGACGGTGGCGCCGATCGGGGAGGTCACGTGCCAGCGCACCGCCGCGGGCGCGGCGCCAAGCGGCGTCACCTCCGCGGTCACTTGCAGCTCTGCGGTTGCGGCGCTGGCGCGGAGCGTGGTGACGCGCGGCCGATCGATCCAGGCGGTCTGCGCGGGCGCCAGGCGCACGCCGCCCCAGATGCCGCCGGTGCTGGCGTCCTGGCCGTCGGCGGACCAGGCCCCGCCCGGGCGCGTGTCGTGATGCGACAGCACGCCCTTTATCTGGGTCTTGTGCAGGCTCCAGTTGCGCGCGGTCTCGAGCGGGCTGTCCACCCGGATCGCCAGCACGTGGGCGCCGCTGGTGTTCGGCACGGTGAAGGAGAACGGCGCGAAGTAGCCGGTGTGGCTGCCGAGCCGCTGGCCGTCCCAGAAGACGTCGCACTGGTAGTCCACGGCGTCGAGCTCGAGGCGCCAGGCCGCGGCCCCGGCAGGCAGCTCGACCGCGCGGGCAAACCACAGCGCGCCGTGCTGGTCCCAGCCCTGCTGGTACCAGTTGGAGGGCACCGTCATGGGCCGGGCCTCGACGGGGAGCGCGCGCGTCGCGGGATCGTAGCTGGGGGTCACCCGCCACGGCCCGGCGAGCGAGAGCGGCTGCATCGGCGGCCTCGCGCCGACGACGCGGCTCTCACCGATCGCGGGCGTCGCCCGCCCGAGCGTGAGCAGCGCGGCTGCCAGGACCCCAAGCTTGACTCTCGTTGATGCGACGCCTGCCATGGGCAGGCCACGTGCGAAAGGCGTTCCATGACCAGCCCCGCCGCCAGCGCGCCGGGCGCGCGGCAACTGACCGGATCTGCACAGCGGGTGGGCGCGGCGCGCGCGCTCCATCCTGTCAACTTTGACGAGCTACATGAGCGCTCGCGCCGGTCGATAGGGAGGCCAGGAGGCAGGCAGATGAGAATCAGTACTTCGCGTAACGATGGCGAGGTCACGGTGGTGCGAGTTCACTCCACGCGCCTGGACGCGGCGGTCGCCGACGAGCTTCGGCGAGGACTGGCCGAGGCGCTGGCGACGGAGGAGGCCCACGTCATCGACCTGTCCGACGTCACCTTCATGGACAGCTCCGGCCTCGGCGCGCTGGTGGGGTCACTCAAGGCGGCCAAGGCCAAGGACGTCGCGATAAGCGGCGCGCAGCCCGCGGTGCGCACGGTGTTCCGGATGACCCGGGTGGACCGCGCCATCCGGATCCTCCCAGCGACGGTGCCGTGATCTCGTGAACTCCGCCAGGCTCGGAGTCTCGATCCCTTCGGAGTTCTCCCAGGTGCGGCTGGTGGGCGCAGCGCTGCGCGGGGTGCTCACGGATCTCGGCTGCGGCGAGGAGCAGCTAGTCACCATCGAGCTGTGCGCGGTGGAGGCGATCAACAACGTCATCGAGCACGCCTACAAGGAGCAGGCAGGCCACCAGGTGCGCGTGCAGCTCGCCGTGCGCGAGCGTCGGCTGGAGCTGACGGTGAGCGACGACGGTGCGGCGATGCCCGACGGCGCGCTGGACCGGGTGCGGGCTGCGCTGCGGGCCCGCGACAGCGGCGAGGAAGAAGCGCTGGTCCTTGGACAGGTCGCCGAGGGCGGCTATGGCCTGGGCTTGATCTTGCAAACGATGGACGAGGTCTCCTATCAGCGGGAGGCAGGGCACAACACGCTGCAGATGTCGCTGCGGCTTGAGCCCGACGCGACGGCCGGCGCGTCGGGCGTCGCGTCGGGCGTCGCGTCGGGCGCTGATCTCGCTGCTGGCGCTGATCTTGGCGACCCCGCGGCCGCAACGAACACAGAGGATCCACCTGAAAGGCGAGGGCGATGAAACGAGTTCGCAAAGCAATCATCCCAGCGGCGGGCCTTGGGACCCGCTTTCTTCCAGCCACCAAGGCGGTGCCCAAGGAGATGTTGCCCATCGTCGATGTACCGACGATCCAGCTCATCGTCGAGGAGGCGCTCGACGCGGGGATCGAGGAGGTGATCCTGGTCACCGGGCGCGGCAAGAGCGCCATCGAAGATCACTTCGACGTCTCGTTCGAGCTGGAGCGCACGCTGCGCGACCGCGGCAAGCGCGAGCTCTCCGAGCTGGTGGAGCGGATCTCCCGGCTGACCCGGCTCACCGTGGTGCGGCAGAAGGAGCCGCTGGGGCTTGGCCACGCGGTGCTGGTGGCGCGCCAGGCCGCGGCGGATGAGCCGGTGGCGGTGCTCCTGGGCGACGACCTGTTCTTCACGCGCGGCCGTCCGGCGATTGGCCAGCTCATCGACGCGTATCAAGAGCACGACGGCGCCGCGATCGTGGCGCTGCTCGAGGTGGCGGCCGGCGAGGAGCACAAGTACGGCGTGGTCGGCGGCGACGCGCTGGCTGGCGGCAAGGTTCGCTGCCGCGAGCTGGTGGAGAAGCCCGCGCCAGGCACGGCGCCCAGCCGGCTCGCCATCGTCGGGCGGTACGTGCTGCCGCCGGAGATCTGGGACGTGCTGGCGCGGACCACCCCAGGGCGGGGCGGCGAGATCCAGCTCACCGATGCGCTCCTGACCCTGGCTGCCAGCGGGCCCGGCGTGGTCGGCATGACGGTGGACGCGGAGCGCCATGACGCGGGCGACAAGCTCGGCTTTCTCGGCGCCACGCTGGCGCTGGCGCTGTCCCGCGATGACCTGCGGGCCGGGACCATCGAGCTGATGCAGCGCTTGCTGGCGGAGCTTGGCCACAAGCGAGCGGCGTGAGCGCGACACCGTCCGCGCGCCAGATCCAATCCGTCCCTTCGACACGTTCGACATCGACGCCAGCTTCCAGCTCCGAGCTCCCCTCCATGCAATTCCATATTCTGTCTTTTGAAGGTCCCGATGCCTACGCTCGCGCTGGCGGCATCGCCACCCGCGTGCAAGGCCTGTCGCAGTCGCTCGCCGCGCAAGGCTTCGAGCCGCATCTGTGGTTCGTGGGAGATCCCGAGCTGCCGGGGCACGAGGAGGTCGGGGGCGTGCATCACCATCGCTGGTGTCGTGACCTGGCGCGCGAGTACCGCACCGGGGTGTACGACGGGGAGCTGGCCAAGTGCGACGACTACGCTCGCTCGCTGCCGCCGTGGCTCTTGGCCAACGTCCTTGGTCCGTACCTGCGCGCTGGCCGGCGCGCGGTGGTGCTCGCCGAGGAGTGGCACACCGTACACGCGGTCTTGCACCTCGACTGGCTGCTTCGTCAGGAGGGGCTGCGCGACCGGGTCGCGATCCTGTGGAACGCCAACAACACCTTCGGCTTCGAGCACATCCCCTGGCGCGAGCTGGCAGCGGCCGCCGAGATCACCACGGTGAGCCGCTACATGCGGCACTGGATGCGAGGCATCGACGTGTCGGCGGTGGTCATCCCCAACGGCCTCGGCGCAGAGGCGTTCGAAGACGCGGATCCCGCCGCGGTGACCGCGCTGCAGGAGCACCTGCGCGATCGGGTGGTGCTCTCCAAGGTGGCGCGCTGGGACCGCGACAAGGCCTGGACCAGCACGCTCGACATCGTGGAGCTGTTGCGCCAGCGCGGCCAGCGACCGCTGCTGGTGGCTCGCGGCGGGCTGGAGGCCTACGGCGCAGAGGTGCTCGAGCAGGCGCGCGCGCGTCGCTTGCGGGTGACCGATCGCTGGCTTGCGGGCGCAGGTCCCGCCGCGCTGGTGGCGGCGATGGTGGGCGTCGACGACTTTGACATCGTCAACCTCCGCAGCGCGGTGGACGCGGCGGCGCGCAGCGTGCTGTTCTGCGGCAGCGACGTGGTGATGGCCAACAGCGCGCACGAGCCGTTTGGGCTGGTGGGGCTGGAGGCGATGGCGGTGGGCGGGCTGGCGTGTACCGGCGCCACCGGCGAGGACTACGCGATGGCTGGCCGCAACGCCATCGTCGTGCAGACCTCGAGCCCGGTGGAGTTCGTCCGGCAGTTCGAGCGGGTGACCAAGAGCCCCGGGGCCTGTCAGCGGGTCCGCGCCGAGGGGCGCGCCACCGCGCGGCTGTTTGATTGGGGCTCCATCGTGGAGCGCAACTTGCTGCCGCAGGTGGACGTGTCGCTGTCGCGCCTGTGATCACAGCTTCCAGGACCACGAGACGGAGATCGAGATGCGCCTGGGGTTAGGCTCGGGAACCTGGTTCGGTCCGTAGTTCGAGAGCACGACGGCCAGGGTGCCGGGCTTCCACTGCGAGCGGCCGAGCACATAGGACCAGCTCAAGGCGGAGTCATCGAGCAGCTTCTTCGACAGGCCGATGGCGAAGAAGACGTGCGCCGGCAGCTTGAGCCCAAATCCGAGCCCCGCGGCCGGCGACCACGACAGCGGGCTGGACAGGTCCGCGCGCATCGACATCCACTTGCCGAGCTTGCCTGGCAGGGGCACCTTGTACCCGAGGTTCGCGACCGCCGCTTCGAGCGCGGCGCGCGCGGGCAAGCGGCGCAGCGGGCCCCAGTGGTTGAGCTGCAGCGACCAGGTGCCGGTGCGCCAGTCGTCGTAGCCAAGGCCAAAGGACCAGGTGGGCTCGCCGTCGAGGGACTCGTCCCAGTCGGTGGCCAGGCGCCAGGACAGGCCGGCCCGCGCGAAGGTGTTGCGCAGCGGCGCGAACGAGACGCCGAGGCCAGCGCTCACCGCGCCGGCGGCCGAAGCGGAGAGGGAGGCGGTGAGCGTGCCCGGCAGCGTCGATACGCCGTCGCGCGTCGACGGTGACGCGACATCTGGCCCGGCGCGAAGGGGGCGGGCCTCGGCGACCTTGGGCGGGGCGCGGCGCGCGGCGTGCGCAGGCGCGCGCGCAGGCAGGCCGGCCGCGGCGGCAGCGGGCGCAGGCGGCGGGCTCGGCGGCGGCGGCGGGCCCTCGCAGGTGAGATCTCGGCGGTCCGCTGGCGCCGGCAAGGCTGGCACCGATCCATGCGGGGTCGAGAGGACCTGCGTGGTGGACTGGCACTGCGGCGGCAAGCTGGTGGCGGAGCCGGCCGCCGCCTCGGCGATGAAGCGAGGCCGGCCGTTCGCGCGCCGCGGCAAGAGGCCCCACGCCGCGAAGCCGCGGCCAAGCAGCGGGGCCATCGTCGCGGGCTGGATGCGCCACGGCGCGCCTTCGCCGAGCGCCAGATCCCAGCGCTGCTCCTCGGCGGTCAGCGCGCAGAAGTCCCAGCCAACGACCAGCGCGTCGATCTGCGCGGCCAGCTCAGGAAAGCGCTGGCGCGCGTTGGCCAGCGCATCTAGCAGGTGGTCATAGCTGCCGCTGCTGAGCGCTGGATCTTCACCGGTCAGGGACTCGTCCGGGACGCCAAACCGCGCGTGCGGGGCGCCCTCCAGGCGGCGCAGCGCTTCCTCCACGTTCGCCCTGTCGCCGCAGGCCAGGTGGGTCGCCACCTCGTACAGCGGGGAGGCCACACAGGGCGCGGAGGAGACGGTGAGCAGCGCGCAGGCGACCGCGAGGCTGGCGCTCGTCAGGGGCAGGTGCGCAGGTCGGGCGCTGCTGGCCGCGGCGGCGCTGTCGCCGGATCGCAGCAAGGCAGCCTCGCTCAGGCCATCGCTTGCTGGGCCATCGCTTGCTGGACCGAGCCAAACGAAGGCAGGACGCGGTCAAGCCGGGTGAGCTTGAGCAACTTCTCGACGGCGGGGGAGGCCTCGGCGAGGCGCATGGCGCCCCCCGGTGGCAGCCGCTTGAACAGCGAGATGAGGCAGCCAAGGCCAGAGCTATCGACAAAATCCACGTTGCCCAGCGCCATGACCACGAGTTGACGGCCCTCCATGTGGGTGCCGACCTTGTCGCGAAACTCCACCGCGGCGGCGGCGTCCAGGCGTCGGAACCCGGGCCGCACGAGGAGAACGGAGCCGATCTCTTCGAGCTCAATCTGCATGATGACCTCCACGCGATGAATCGTCCGCCGCGTCAGTTTGCGCAGGGCCTTTGCGCAGGCTCGCGCGGCGTCAGTTCTGACGCCATCGGCGCGCGGCTGGTCTGGGTGGCGACGGCGGTGAGCGGCGCAGCGCCACGAGCGCCACGAGATCCATGGGATCTACGCGCACAAGGAGCGGCCCAGGGTTGGCCTCGCCTTCGCATACGAGAGTCGCGCGACCGGCGACGTAACCGGCGACGTGTTCGCCGACGCGACCGGCGACGTGTTCGCCGACGCGACCGGCGACGTGTTCGGCAGGTCTTCGTCGCGTGAAACCCCGGTAGGTCACCACCGCCTTGTCTCTAGGAGGATCGATGATTTCGAAGCTGTGGATCACCATGCCCGCGGAGGTCGCCGGGCTGTCGGCGCTCGGCGAGGCGGTTCGTGGCGCCTTGCTGGAGCTTCATGCCAGCAAGGAGACCGTGGAGTCCGTGGAGCTGTGCGTGACCGAGGCGGTCAACAACGCCATCGAGCGGCGCCGGCCTTCCGAACGCGGCAATCGGGTCGAAGTCCAGGTGAGCCTGGAGGATGACGCGCTGCGGATCGTGATCGGCGACCGCGGCGATCCGCCGCCTGCAGGCCCAGCGACGCTCTCGTTTGATCCTCAAGATCGAGCGTCCTGGCCAGAAGGCGGGATGGGTCTCTACCTCATTCATCAGCTCATGTCTGACGTTCAGTACAAGTCCGATCCAACCTGCAACGTCATCCACATGAGCTGTTCCCTGAAGATGCCATGATCCCCAATAGCCGCGCGACCACACAACCAGCGGTGGGTCTGTTTGACCGCCTGTCCCATCACCTCACCTACACCCTGGGCTTGCCCAAGGCGGAGGTGAACGAGCACGCCACGCTCATCGCCTTGTCGCACGCGGTGCGCGACACCCTCACCGAGCGCATCCTGGAGACGCAGCAGCGCGTCAAGACCGCCAAGCACGTGGCCTACCTGTCCATGGAGTTCCTGGTCGGGCGCTCGCTGCGCAACAACCTCATCAACCTCGGTCTGATGAAGGAGGCGTCCGACGCCTGCGCGGCGATGGGGCGCTCGCTCGACGAGCTGCTCGAGCTGGATGAGGACGCCGCGCTGGGCAACGGCGGCCTGGGGCGGCTGGCCGCCTGCTTCCTCGACTCGCTGGCGACCCTGGATCTGCCCGCGGTGGGGTACGGCCTGCTCTATGAGCACGGGCTGTTTCGTCAGGAGATCCACGATCACCGCCAGTTCGAGCGCCCGGATCAATGGGCGGCGACGGCCTCTCCCTGGCTCAGGGCGCGCGTTCAAGCGGAGATCCAGGTGCCGGTCTACGGCCGCGTCTCCCACGAGCAGACCGCAGACGGCCAGTACAACCCGGTGTGGCTCGACTGGAAGGTGCTGGTGGGCGTGCCCTATGACCTGCCGGTGGCCGGGTACGGCGGTCACACGGTGAACGTGCTGCGCCTGTTTCAGGCGCGCGCGGCGGGCGACTTCGACATGGGGCGCTTCAACCACGGAGACTACCTGCGCGCGGTGGAGGAGCGCGTGCAGGCCGAGACCGTCTCCAAGGTGCTCTACCCCAACGATCACAGCGCGGCCGGTCGCGAGCTGCGCCTGGTGCAGGAGTACTTCTTGTCCGCGTGCGCCGTACGCGACGTGCTGCGGGCCTGCGAACAAGCGCACGGCGACGTGCGCGCGCTCGACCAGGCCTGGGCGATCCAGCTCAACGACACGCATCCGGCCCTGGCGGTGGCGGAGCTGATGCGGATCCTCATCGACGAGCACGCGCTATCGTGGGAGGAGGCCTGGCGCCTGACCGTGGCGGTGTGCGCGTACACCAACCACACGCTGATGCCGGAGGCGCTGGAGCGATGGTCGCTGCCGCTGCTCGAATATGTGCTGCCGCGGCACAGCCAGATCATCCTGGAGATCAACCACCGCTTTCTCCAGGAGGTCGAGGCGCGCTGGCCTGGCGATGACCAGCGCAAGCGGCGGATGTCCATCATCGAGGAGGGGCACGATCAGAAGGTGCGGATGGCGCACCTGGCGATCGTCGGTGGCCACGCGGTCAACGGCGTGGCGGCGATGCACAGCGAGCTGGTCAAGCGCGAGCTGGTGCCGGACTTTCACGCGCTGTGGCCCGAGCGCTTCCAGAACAAGACCAACGGCGTGACCCCGCGGCGCTGGCTCCTGGCCAGCAACCCCGGGCTCGCCGCGCTGCTCGACCGCAACGTTTCCGGAGACTGGGCGCGAGATCTCGATCGGGTCGCGCAGATCGAGCGCTTCGCCGAGGACCCCGGGTTTCAGGCGGACTTCGAGAAGGTCAAGCTGGAGAACAAGCGGCGGCTGGCCGCCGTGATCTCTCGGCAGCTCGGCCTGCGGGTGGATCCGGCGGCCATGTTCGACGTCCACATCAAGCGCATGCACGAGTACAAGCGCCAGCTCCTCAACGCGCTCGAGCTGCTCTACACCTACCAGCGGATCGTGGCAGATGACCTGGTCCTGCCAGCGCCGCGGGTCTGCGTGTTCGCGGGCAAGGCGGCGCCGGGCTACGACGCCGCCAAGCGCATCATCGAGTTCATCAACTGCCTGGCCAGCGCGATCAACGACGACCCTCGCGTGCGGGACCAGATAAAGATCGCGTTCTTGCCCGACTACCGGGTGAGCCTGGCCGAGGTCATCACGCCCGCGGCGGATCTGAGCGAGCAGATCTCCACCGCCGGGACCGAGGCCTCCGGCACCGGCAACATGAAGATGGCGATCAACGGCGCCGTCACCATCGGCACGCTCGACGGCGCCAACGTCGAGATCTACGAGCGGGTGGGGGATGACAACATCTTCCTGTGCGGGCTCACCGCGCCCGAGATCCAGCGCTGGAACGCGCGCGGCTATCGCCCGCTGGAGCTGTCGACGTCGAGCGACCCGGTGCGGCGCACGCTCGAGCTCCTGGGCAGCGGCGGGATGCTGCCTGGGCAACGCGAGGTGCAGCGCGCCCTGCTAGATCGCCTGGTCCACACCGGTGATCCGTACTTCGTGCTCGCCGACCTGGAATCGTACAACGAGGCGCGGACGCGGGCGTGCCAGGCCTTCTCCGAGCGCGGTCGCTGGAACCGCATGGCGATCATCAACACCTCGCGCACCGGCTGGTTCTCCAGCGACCGGACGATCCGCGAGTACGCCGCTGAGATCTGGGGCGCGGTCTCGGTGCGTTGAGCGAGCACGTGGGGACCCTCCTGGCGATTGCGGTCCCCCGCGGTAAACCGCGCGCGCACAAGGCCGATACCTCCTTTGTGCCGTGGAGAATCTTGACGGTGGTGATGCTCGGGGCCGCGCTCTGGAGCCGCCCCGTGTATGGCCAGACCTGCCCTGCGCCCCCGCCCACCGGCGGACCGCGAAGTCCGGGGCTCGCGGCGGCGCAGGTCCGCGGGAGCTGCCTGAGCCGTCCCATCCGGCCGTGCTTGCGCAAGAAGGCGGCGCTGTGTGACCGAGATCTGGAGATCGCGCGCATCGCCTGGAAGTACTTCGAGAACAACTACCAGCCCACCACCGGCTTCGTGAACGCGGTCAACAAGTACGAGTCCACCACGCTGTGGGATCTGGCGTCGACGCTGGCCGCCACCATCGCCGCCAACCAGCTCGGCATCATCGACGATCGCATCTTCGATCAGCGCGTCATGAAGCTCTTGACCACGCTTGGGGCCATGCCGCTGTATCGCGACGAGGTGCCCAACAAGGTCTACCACTCGAAGGATCTGTCGATGGTGGACTATGGCAACAAGCCCACCAAGTTCGGCATCGGCTACTCGGCGCTCGACCTGGCCCGCATGGGCACCTGGCTCGACAACCTGTCTTGCCTGTATCCGCGCCACGCCACCGCGGCGCAGCGCACGATGCACCGGTGGAACTACTGCCGCATGATCAACGACGGGCAGATGTTCGGCGCGGGCTTCAACGCCACCACCAGCGAGGAGTCGCTCAACCAGGAGGGGCGCCTTGGGTACGAGCAGTACGGCGCGCGCAACTGGGAGGCGATGGGGTTCGACATGGCGGTGAGCCGGAGCTATCGCAACATGTTCGCCAGCTCGGTGGACATCGAGGGCGTGCGGATCCCCATCGACGTGCGCGATCCGCGCAAGCTCGGTGCGTTCAACTACGTGGTGACGGAGTCGTTCGCGCTGGAGGCGATGGAGTACGGCACCACCGCGGAGAGCGCGCCGCTCCTGGCCGCGATCTTCGAGGTGCAGAAGCGACGCTGGAAGCGGACGGGGATCGTCACCGCGGTGTCCGAGGACAACGTCGATCGGCAGCCGTACTTTGTCTACAACACGATCTACGCCGCTGGCAGCCCGTGGAACGCGATCACGGACACCGGCAAGGACATGGAGCACCTCAAGAGCACCTCGGTGAAGGCCGCGATGTCGCTGGCGGTGCTGTTCCCCAATGATCCATATTCTCAGGTGCTGTTTGACAAGATCGCGACTGCGTATGATCCGGACAAGGGTTGGTATTCGGGAGTCTACGAAGGCACCCAGGGCTACAACACCGCGGTCACCGCCAACACCAACGGCATCATCCTCGAGGCGATGATGTACAAGGTGTATGGCCCGCTGAACTCGGTGTGTCGCAAGTGCGGCCACTCGTGGGAGCTCCGCCGGCTGGAGGGCGAGAGCTCGGACACCGAGCGCAAGCAGTGCTTTCCGCAGAGCAGGACGTGCTTTCGCTGCGGCGAGACTCGCAAGCTCACCGCGCTGCCAGAGAAGCCCAAGGCGCCGGCGCCGGCGCCGCCCGCGAGCAAGCCTGCGGCAGCGCCCGCGCCTGCGAGCAAGCCCGCGGCGGCGGCCACGCCTGCGAGCAAGCCTGCGGCTGCGCCCGCGCCTGCGAGCAAGCCTGCGGCGCCTGCGAGCAAGCCCGCGCCCGCGAGCAAGCCTGCGGCAGCGCCCGCGCCTGCGAGCAAGCCCGCGTCGGCGCCCGCGAGCAAGCCCGCGGCCAAGCCGATCAGCGCGGTCGCGCCCGCTCCCAGGCAGCTCGCGCCACCAGCAGGGGTGGCGCCATGCGCTCCATGCGCTCCCACATTGCGCCCAAAAGTCCCACCTGCGCCGTCATCCATGGTCAGGTCAAGGGCGACAACTCGGATGGTCGCAAGCGCTGGCTCGTCTAGCCGAGGTCGTGTGAGGTCGCGAAAGAGCGTCAGCTAGATCGCGCTCGTACGGGCTGGTTATCCGGCTCGAGGTGGAATTTTCCGGTAGAGCGCTGGTTCGACATTGTATCCCAAGGATTACATCGAGCCGGGCTCACCCTTCTGATACGGTGCTACAGGCGCATCAGATCGCCCTCAGGTTCATTCGATGGGGATCTTCTCTAGGCTTTTCCAGCGCGGTCAAGATGGCGATCGCGCCGCGAACGAAGGTGACAAGCCTGCGTCCGACGAAGGCGTATCCGGAGAGGCCGCCGCTGCGACGGTGGACGAGCCGGTGTCCTCCGGTGCGCCTGTGCTCGCCGCTGCGGTTGCCGGGGGAGCCGGTTCGCTCGCGTCCCCATTTTGGGGCTGGCCGCAGCGCCACAGCGAACCGGGCCGTGAGTCGTCTCCTCCGCCGTCATCAGAGACCGCGCCGCCTGCGTCCATCACCGCAACTACCGACGCCGCCGCCAGCGGCTCGCCGAGCGATGACGCTGGCGCGCAAGCCAGGCGCGTGGCGTTGCCGGCCTTGCCGAAGGTGCCGGCGGCTGCCGCGGCGCCGGGTGCCGGCTCGAGCGTGCCGGCTGCGCCGGAGCCGCAGGGCTCGGTAGCTTCGCCTGGCGCTGGCGCGTCATCTGGCGCTGGCGCATCTGGCGCGTCATCTGGCGCAGCTTCTGGCGCGTCGTCTGGCACGTCCTCTGGCGCAGCAGCTCCCTCGGGCCCCGCTGGCGCGTCGAGCAGCGCCACCCCGGCCACGACTCCCGCCAGGCCGTCCCTCGCGGGACCCGCGCAAGCGGCGGTGGAGAGCTCCAGGCGACCTGCCGCTGGCAAGGCCAAGCGCGATGACTCCACCATGGTGATGTCGCCGCCGCCGGTGGTCCCCGCATCGGCGATGCGGCCCATCCCCGCTCCGCCAGCCGGCGCTGTCGGGGCATCGCATGGCGCGGCGGCCATTGCTGCGGAGTCGGCGCCGCCGGCCGCGGTGTCGCCAGCGCCAGCTCCAGCGCCCTTGGCTCCGGGTTCCGCTGGCGCCGCGCTGCTGTCGTCGGTCGGTCCGTCGATCGATCTGTCGGTCGATCTGTCGGTCGGTCCTTCGATCGATCCGTCGATGCTGGCGGAGCCTTCGTCGATGCTGGCGGAGCCTTCGTCGCTGACCGCCGCGGAGTTCGACTTTCCTGTCGAGGCGATCGAGGGCGATGAGATCTCGGCGTCCTTCAATCGGCTGTTCCTCGGCGGCCCGGAGGTTGGTCTGGCCGAGCCGGTCGCCACCGAGGGCAAGCCCGCTGCCGCGGTCGGCATCTCGACCGCCGAAGATCTGGCGGCCGTCCGCGACGTGTTCAACGACATCGCGGTGGTGCATGTCTCGCAGGTCCGAGACGTCATGCTGGAGCTGCGCTTTGGTGACGCCGACCCGGCCTGGCTCGAGTCCACCAAGCCGGCGCTGCGTTCGCTGCGCGCCATGGCCGAGCAGATGGAGCTCATCGAGCTGTGCGGCGCGCTGGACACGTTCTGCGTGGCGGTGGACGGCGCGGTCGCCAATCGCGCGCGCATCAGCGACGAGGACAAGGCCGATCTGCTGACCCGCTATCAGGCGCTCAGCGACCTCATCCCGCAGGCCTTCGAGCTGGACGCAGAGCGCGATCGGCGTGAGCCGATCATCGTCGAGGCGCTGCTGTATCAGATCGACGGCGTCGAGAAGCCCATCATCGACCGCCTGTTCGCGGTGGGGCTCAATCGCCTCGATGCGCTGTTGCGGGTCAACCATGATGATCTGGTGGCGATGGCGGGCCTGCGCCCGGAGGTGGCGGCGTCCATCGTCGAGCAGTTCCGCACATACCGGGCCACCGCGGACGCCGCGGTCTCGACCCGAGATCCCGCCGCGGAGCGCCGGAGCCTCGGCGATCTGGTCATCATGCTCAGCATCCTGCAGGACGACTTCGTGCGGGCGAGCGACGACTGGTCCGCCGATGCGCGCGCGCGCAAGCGCTCCTTGCGCAAGGAACGCGAGCAGACGTTTCAGCGGATCCGGGTCTCGCTGGTGCGTCTGGGTGACCGCGATCAGCTCTCCAAGCTCGAGCGGCTGCCCTTCAACGAGCGCATCACCGCGCTGGAGCGCTACGTCGCAAATCAGCCCACGGCGCGGGCCTAGCTCACGGTTTTGCGGATGAACTCTCGGTGCTCGAGAGTGAAGAGTTGATGAGTTGAGAGTCCTGTAAGAGAGGATATCTGATGGCCGCTCCGACCCGAGACGACATCCTGAAGCGAGTCCAGCGAGGAGAGAAGCTGGATCGCGCCGACCTGCGTGGGCTTGACCTTTCGCGCGCCAAGCTGGGCAAGGCGGTCTTCGACCGCTCGGATCTCGATGGCGCCAACCTGGAGGGCGCCGACCTGGCGCAGGCGAGCTTGCGCCGGGCCACGCTGCGCGAGGCCTTTCTGGTCGGGGCTGATCTGTCCGGCGCCAACCTGGAGAACGCAGATCTCGAGGGCGCCAAGCTCGATCGCGCGAACCTGACCAAGGTCAACCTTACCCGCGCCAACCTGGAGGGCGCCTCGCTGACCGGCGCCGATCTCACCGGCGCGCAGCTCAGCTACGCGCAGCTCGCCACCGCCAAGCTCGGCGGCGCCAAGCTGACCAACGCGGTGTTCACGCACGCCGAGCTCGACGAGGCCTACCTGGGCGCGGCGGTGGCCAACGGGGCCCGCTTCGAGAGCGCGCGCTTGCCAGGCGCGAACCTGGAAGGCGCGAACCTCATCGGCGCGATGCTCGACGACGGCGATCTGCGCGGCGCGATCTTGCGCAACGCCGATCTGAGCAAGGCCTCGCTGGTCAAGACCGACCTGACCGGCGCGGACCTGACCGGCGCGAACATGCTCGACACCGATATCCGGCATGCCACGTTTGCCAACGCCAAGCTCGCAGGCACCCGGCTGACCGGCGCGAAGGTCGCGGGGCTAGTTGGCACGGGTGGCCCGCTGGGCGGGATCGACGTCTCCTGGCTCGACCTGAGCCCGGCTGGCGACGGGACCCAGCGCGTCGAGAACGGCATCATCCCGTCGCTGCTGTCCAAGGGCGCGCTGGCGGCGGTGGCGGCGCCGAGCCCGCTGGACCAGGTCCGGCGTCGATACTTTGGCCGCGGCGATGTGCTGCTCAACGCGACGCTCCAGTTCGACGCCGGCGCGCGCGTGGAGATCGACAGCTTGTTTCAGAACTGCACGATCAACCTCGGCGAGCGCACCGAGCTCATCATCGGCGCCGCGGGTGTGCTGGCGGACTGCCAGATCGTCGGCGCGGGCTGCATCACCGTTCACGGCAAGTTCTTCGAGCGCGCGAGTCCTGGCATCGTCGGCCCGCGCCAGCTCATGGTGACGGCCGGCGGCGCGGTGGTGGCGGCGGTGGCGCAGAACGTCGAGCTCACCCAGTTTGGCTTCGAGAGCGGCTGTCAACTTCGCCTGAAGATCGTCGGCACCGAAAAACCACAGAGCGAGAAGAGCGAGGTAAAGCGATGAGTGAACAGAACGGACTCCCCACCGGCAAGCATACTCTGGTGGAGGAAGGAACCGAATTCAAAGGGTCGCTGTCGTCGAAGTGCCCCATCGTCGTGATGGGCAAGGTCGAGGGCGAGGTATCAGGGCCCGTCATTCACGTCACCGCCTCCGGCGTGATCGCTGGCAACGTGAAGGTCAAGGAGCTGCAGTCCGCAGGGGAAGTGGCGGGCGAGGTGGAGGCCGACGCGGTCCGCATCTCCGGCAAGGTCCGCGACAAGACGGTGATCCGCGCGCGCTCGCTGGAGGTCTCGTTGACCTCCAGCAAGGGCGGCATGGAGGTGGTGTTCGGCGAGTGCGAGCTGTCCGTGGGCGATGAGCCCAACAAGGAAGCCGCCATCGCCGCCGCGAGCTCCGCGGCGCCCGTGGAGCCAGCGCAGGCTGCCAAGCCGGCCGAGGCGCGCCCGGCCCAGCAGGCGCCTGGAAAGAAGGGCGACGCGCCCGCGAAGGCGGAAGGGGACGACGAAGGTGGGGGCGGCGGCGGCAAGCGTCGGCGCGCCACGCAGCCGCCGCCGATGTCGTGAGCTCACCCCGGTAGTCGGTAGTCCTGCGGTCGCTCGGCGGTCGCCTGCCGTCGTCCAGTTGGCGGTCGCCTGCCGTCGCCTGCTGTCAGTCGGCGGTAGTCGCCTGCCGTAGCTGGCGCTGGCGGCCTGGTCAGGCGCGCGCGCGCGCTGAGCGTCGACGCCGAGAGAACCACAGGAGCATCCCCAAGGGGAGCCCCAATAGCGCGGTGGAGGACGAGGATCCGTCGGCGTCGCAGCAACCGCCTCCATCGGTGCCGGAGCCCGGCGCGCACTTGATGGCGTTCGACGCGATGCCGAGCTGCTCCTTGAGGCCACACCACTCCACGGCGACGCAGTAGTCCTGTTGCATCGTCCCCGCGGCGCAGCTCGTCGGGGCCGAGATGTCCTGAAAGCGGACGGTCTTGGTCCAGGTGAGGCCGTCGGTCGAGGTCATGACCGCCGCGGCATCGCCACCGTAGTTCTGGGTGCAGCCGTAGATCGTCGCCGCGCTGTCCTCGTAGAGGCACAGCAGGTGGGGCGCGCCGTCGACCGCGGTGAAGGTGGTGCCGCCGTCGACCGAGCGGACGGTTCCGGAGTTGTCTGTGCCGGCGATGAGCTCGCCGTTCTTGCGGACCAAGAAGGCGATGGGCTCTGGCTTGGCCAGGATCTGGGTCCAGGTATCCCCGCCGTTGCTGCTGCGGTAGATGGCCTCGCCGGTGGTCCCATCCACCGCGGTGAGCCGGGCGAACACCAGGTCGGGGTTGGTGGCCGACACGCCAGCGATGAAGATCACCGTCTCGGCAGACATGCCGGTGAAGCCGGTCAGCGGGGTGGCGGTGAAGGTCTTGCCGGCGTCCGTGCTGCGGTACATCAGGTACTGCTTGGGCATGCCAAAGACGACCCGCAGGCCGGAGAGGTAGATCCGGCTGGGGTCGCTTGGCGCGACCTCCATGCCGCGCCAGGTGTCGTAGTTGCGGAAGGCGTTGGAGGCCTGCGCGAAGGTGACGCCGTCGTCGGTGCTCCGGTAGATCTTGGAGCCCTCGCCGTCGGAGGCGGCGGCGAAGAAGTCCCCATTGGAGGCCATGGCGATGGAGGAGATGAAACGCTCGCCAAGCGCCGAGGGCTGGTAGACGCAGCCATCCCGGGTGACCAGCATGCCCTCGATGGCGGTGGTGAAGATGGTCGAGGACCTCGTGCTGAGCTCGAAGTCGGGATCGAACACGCCGCCGGTGCCAAACGAGGCTTCGCACATCCAGGTCCACTCGCCGCCGTTGTCCTGTGACTGCACGATCCCAAACGTCGTGCTCACCAAGATCTGCGACGACCGCACGCGGATATCCAGCCCGGCGGGAGGCCGCCCGTTGGCGGAGGCAGGCGCGACGGCGAGCACCAGGCCCAGCGAGGCCAGCCCCAGCGAACGCAGGAAGTGGGACCAAGATTCGAACATGAGGCCTCTCACGTGAAGAAACTCAAGCAATGCATGCCCTCGAGATCGAGAGCGCTCCAGGACAAGGTGATCGGCGCAGCGCCGAAAAAAAGCAAGGCCCCTTGCGGGGCCCGTAGCTTCCCACGCGCTTCAACGAATCAGGTGGGGGGCGCCATGATGAGGATGTGCGGGTTGTTGGCGCTGCCGCCGCTGGCGGTGCCGCCGGTGATGGCGTGGCAGTACCACTGACCGGGGGTCGCGCTGGCGGTGCGGATGTTCGGCTCGTAGGCCGCGTTGATGGCGAGCTTGTCACCTTCGGCGGTCGACTGGTGCGGGATGGGCGCGTCGCCGTGGACGGTGATCGTGGCGGGGCCCTTGTTCACGATGCGGATCTTGGTGCCCAGCAAGAGCGGGATGGGCGCGTTGCGGTTGCCATACGCCGGCGCGTAGACGCAGCGGCCGGCAGCCTGGGTGATGTTGAACGTGATCTGCTTGAGCGCGTTGACGGCGGTGTTCACGGTGACAGTGGCGGCCGTCGAGGTGGCGACGATCTTCACGGTGCCGGCGGTGGCGGTGCTGGCGCTGGGGATGGTCAGCGTGGCCATCACCTCGGCGCTGCCGTTGGCGGCCAGGGTGGTGGACGCCGAGGCAAGCGCCACGGTCCAGCCCGGGACCACGACGCCCGCGGCGTCAACCACCGAGGCGGCCAGGGCCACGTTGCCGGCGAAGCCGTTGGTGCCCTGCAGGGTGACCTTGATCGGGTGCGTGGTGAAGTACTCGGTGTTGATGGTCGACTTGTCGAGAGTCACCGTCAGCCCGTTTGCGTTGCTGCCCGTCCCCGGATCCGGATTCGGCTCCGGATCTGTGCCCGGGTCCTCGATGGGGTCGTCGGTCAGGGTACCGGTACACGCGCCCAGGGACAGGGCAAAGAGGGTAGCAAGGGTTCGAATACGCATGATTCGCCCTATATTGCTAATGTCGTGCCGAAGGTAAGATCCTGAGATCTGAGGACCGTGGGACCCAAACCTGGGGGAAGTCCCCCCAGATCGGCCTTTGAGCGCCAGCGATCTCTGGAGTCTTTCGTCCCCACCTGAAAACATCCAACGAATCCGGAACGTAGTGGGCTCTGGGCCCTGCCTACGACGCCGGTAGGCTTTGGTAGCCCTGGCTAATGCACTGCGTTGAAGGGCTCCTGATGTCCCAAGGACACATGCACCGACCCGCGGTTGCGGGTCGCCTACAGCTCATTCAAGGAACTTCTTCGCCCAGCGCCAGGCGTTGCCCACCTGGGACGGAATGGCCGTCGCCTGCCTCTTCCATCCGGCTCCTGCGCGGATCTTGGGAATCACGAAATATAGTGCAGCACACCAGGCCAGGACCAGCGCATACACGGTGATCGATGCGCCCGGAACAAACTGGGCGACCAGGAGCGCCCCCGCGGTGGCGACCGCCGCGATCGCGCCGGCGCGCAGGCCCAGGTACCAGGCGGTCCACACTCCAACGATGACAGCGGACAGCATCAAGGAGATGCTAGCACGGGGATCGCGAAGGTGAGGCCGGCGGCGCGCAGCCGCGCCAGCAGCGGCACGGCCATCGCCGTCGATGGGGTCAGCGATCCCGAGCAGGGGGCCAGCGGATCGAGCGCCAGGCACAGCGCCGCTTGCGCCAGCATCTTCGAGGTGGAGCCGTAGCCAGGATCTGCCTGGTCCGAGACCACGAACGTGAGCTGGTGTTCATCTCGCCGTCCCACCAGGGTGACCTTGTATCGGCCGCGCTCTCGCTCCTCTCTGGACGGGCCCTCGCCGGGGCGGGGCAGCCGCTTCTGCAGCAGCTTGCGGAGCTGCGGCTGGGCGGCTGCCACCAAGAGCGCGGCGAGCCCTGCGGTCATGCCCAGGGTCTGCGCCAGGCCAGCTAGTGACACCGGCGCGGTCGCCATCTCCGCGTAGCGAAAGTCGTGTCCCCACGGGAAGCCGGCGAGCGCATGGGACCTCCGCACCACGCGCGTGTTGGTGGGCGCCATGAGAAACGGCATGGTGAGGGCGCTCCTGGTGCGGTCGTAGGCGACGGCGCGCAGGTCGCCGCGGTCGGGGCCTCGATAGCTCGGATCAGGGTTGAGCGAGTACGGCGCGGCGAGCAGGCGAGCGGCCTGGCGGTCGGCCTGGGCGGCATCGAGGAAGGCCAGGATGCTGGCGGCGGTGCCGCCCGAGAGGCTGCCGCGCAGCTCGCTGACATAGGCGGTCACCGAGCGGGCCGGCGCGCCGGTGCGGGCGATCATCTCCTGCTGCAGGGCCCACGTCCCGAGGTCCGAGGGGATCGAGTCAAAGCCACAGAAGTGGACCAGGCGCGCACCGCTGGCCAGCGCGCGCTCGTGGTGTGCGTCGATCATCTTGCGCACCCACTGCAGCTCGCCGGTGATGTCGCAGTAGTCGGTGCCGGCGGCGGCGCAGGCCGCCACCAGCTCGCTGCCAACGTGCGCGAACGGGCCCGCGGTGGTGCAGACCACGCGCGTGGCCTGCGCGAGCCGCTCCATGTCGGCGCGGCAGGTCGCGTCCACGACGAGCGTCTGCGGGGGCGTGGCCTGCGGCGTGGCCTGCGCGAGGTCAGCGGCGAGCGCCGCCAGCTTTTGAGGTGCTCGCCCGGCGATGGCCCAGCGCAGGGGTTCGCCGGCGGCGGCCAGGTGATGGGCTACCAACCCGCCGGTGTACCCGGTGGCGCCCAGGAGCACGAGGTCGAAGGGGCGGTCTTGCGTGCGGCCCATGAGCCCTAGCAGTGGCAGATCCGAGGGGCCGCCGTAAAGCGGCGTCTCTCGTGGCCACGCCACGGCGCGAGAAACCAGGCCACCTCGGGCCTCCCACGGGTTCGCCAGATCTCTGGAATGATTGATCTGAGCGAGCGCCGTGCGAGGCCTGCGCCCAGTTCACGCGGTTCGCCGTGATCTTCTTCATGCTGTGATCTTCCGTCCCACAGCACATCATTCGCCTGGGTTTCTCGTCGAATCAGGGCCTGGCACCGACGACGGCTACACAGTCCGAGGTTTGGTGACGAGTGGTTCTCTCAAGGCCTGACATCGCTAAGGAAATTGCGAAGGTCTGCAGACCCTGTGTTAGCGTGAAACGATGAGGTGGGTACTTCTTGCAGGAATTGGTCTGTGGGGTTGTGGGTTCGGCGCGGGCTCCAACAACAAAAACAACAACTCGGATGTGGATGGCGGACCGAATCCAACACCGGACGCGATGGTAGATGCGGCGCCGCCGCCCATCGACGCTCCGCCGCCTCCGATCGACGCGCCGCCGGTGGACAACGATCCTGACCGCGACGGCGTGCTCAACCCGGACGACAACTGTCCGGTGACCGCCAATCCACGGCAGGCCAACGACGACGGCGACGCGCGGGGCGACGCCTGCGATACCTGCCCGTGGAAGGCCAACGAATCGAGCGAGGACGCTGACAACGACCATCTCACGGACGAGTGTGATCCTGATCCGCGGTACGCAGATCAGCTCATCTACTTCGAGGGCTTCGACAAGCTGGCCACCGGGCAGACGCTGCCACAGGGCTGGACCGCGCGCACGGTGAGCGGCGAGTGGACGGTGTCCACGGCCAACGGGACGATGACCGGCTCCCACCCGTCGGCGATGATCCAGACCCCGTCGCTCATCGGGATCGATCTGGGGGCCGGCGCCTTCACCGAGCGGCTCTACGTGCGAGCCACGGCGCAGTTCACCGACGGTGGCAACAACCATCGCCAGGCCGGCGTGGTGGGCGATCTGGATGTCGCCTCCGTCGAAGGGCCCGCCGGTGCGTTCTGTGAGGTCACGCTGGATCAAGGCAAGTCTGTGGCGGGGTACTTCCGCGCCACCGACACCGGCGAAGAGGGCAACTCCGTGGGCTCGCTGGCTAGCCCGGTGCTGTTGCGGCTCACGGTGGAGCGCCGGACCGGCGGCATCGTGCAGTGTGACGCCAAGGGCGTGACCGCAGGATCTGCCAACCGCGGCGACGACGTGATGTCTCGCGCTGGCACGGGGATCGGGTTCCGCGTGGCCAACGGCACGGCCACGTTCCATCATGTGGCTGCGTTTCGCTTGAACGCGCTGTCCAAGCCGCCGTCTTCGTGAGCGGCAACTCGCCGGCCGCTGCGGCGTGACCGCGGCAGGCTGGCGGCTGCGTGAGGCCGCCGGGGCGCGGACCAGCCGTGGCTTTGCTGCGCGTTGGGCTACACTGTCACCGTCATGTTGACTTCTCTGACCAGCCTGCCGGCGCGCCTGACGGATCCCGGCGCCGTGCCGGCTCCTCTGGATGGCAAGCGCCGCGCCGCGGTGGCGGTGGTGTTGCACGGGTACGATGTGCTCATGATGAAGCGCACCGAGCGCGCGTCGGATCCGTGGTCGGGACACGTGTCGTTGCCTGGCGGCAGGTATGAGCCCGCCGATGAGCACCTGCTCACCACGGCGATCCGCGAGGCGCACGAGGAGCTGCACATCAAGCTGGAGCGCGCCCACCTGCTGGGCAGCCTGCCTGCGCTCCACCCGATCAGCTCCGGGCCGCTGGGCATGGAGGTGACGCCGTTCGTGTTCTCGGTGCCCGAGCGCCTGGCGGTGCGCACCAGCGCGGAGGCCCAGGCGGTGTTCTGGCTGCCGCTGACGGAGGTGGTGGCCGGCAGGCTGGATGGAACCTACCTGCATCCGGAATCGTCGATGGCGTTTCCTAGCTGGCAGTTCGACGGCTACACCGTCTGGGGCTTGACGATGCGCATCGTGCGCGATCTGATCGATCGCATGCGCATGGCTTAGCGTCGCGCTACTGGGTGGGGAAGCCGCGCTTCTTGAGCAGGGCCTTGATGTCCGGATCCCGGCCCCGGAACTGGCGGTACGCCTCGGCGCGATCCGTGGTGTTGCCCGGCGCGAGGATGTGCTTGCGCAGCTTCTCCGCGGTGGCCTTGTGGAACACGTCGCCAGTCTCGAGGAAGGCCTCGCGGGTGTCGGAGTCCATCACCTCGGACCACAGGTAGCTGTAGTAGCCGGCGGAGTATGCGTCGCTCGAGAACAGGTGGCCAAAGTGCGGCAGGCGATGGCGCATGGCCATCTCCTTGGGCATGCCGAGGCGGGCCAGGCTGTCGCGCTCGAAGGTCTTGGGATCGATGACGCCGTCGGGGCGGACGTGCATCTCCATGTCCAGGATGGCCGAGGACAGGTACTCGACCGTGCCGTAGCCCTGGTTGAACTTGGAGGACGCATCGATCTTGTCGACCAGAGACTGCGGCATGGGCGCGCCGGTCTTGTAGTGCTTGGCGAAGCGGTCGAGGACGGGCCGGGTCAGCACCCACATCTCATGGACCTGCGACGGATACTCGACGAAGTCGCGCGGGGTGCGCCCAAGGCCAGGGTAGTTGATCTCGGACAGCAGGCCGTGCAGGGCGTGGCCAAACTCGTGGAACAACGTGTCGGCGTCGTCGAGCGAGATGAGGACGGGCTCGCCGGGAGCCCCGCGGACGAAGTTGTTGTTGTTGGAGGTGATGGGGGTCACCACCTTGCCGGTGAAGGTCTCTCGCCCGCGGTAGCCGGCCGCCCACGCGCCGGAGCGCTTGCCGGCGCGCGCGAAGTAGTCGCCGTAGAACAGCCCGACATGGGCGCCGGTGCTCTTGCGGGTGACCTCCCAGACGCGGACATCAGGATGGAACACCGGCACGGTGCCCGTGATCTCCTTGAAGGCCAGGTCGTAGAGCTGCTCCGCCATGAAGAACGAGGCGGCGATCATGTTGTTGAGCTCGAAGTACGGCTTGATCTGCGCCTGGTCCAGCGCGTACTTGGCCTTGCGGACCTTCTCGGCGTAGTACAGGTAGTCCCAGGGCTCGATGACCAGCCCCGGCTTCTCCTTCTTGGCGATGGCCTGCATGTCCGCCACCTCCTGGCGCACGCGCGCCACGGCCGCCGGCCAGACGCGCATCATGAGGTCCATGGCCTTCTGCGGCTCGACGGCCATGGTGTCCGTCATGCGCCAGTGCGCGTGGGACTTGTAGCCCAGCAGGGCGGCGCGCTCGGCGCGCAGCTTGACGATCCGGGAGATGGTGGCGGCGGTGTCGTTGGCGTCACCGTTGTCGCCGCGGCCCTTGAACGCGCGCCACACCTTCTCTCGCAGATCGCGGCGAGTCGACGCGGCGAGGAACGGATCCACGCTGGAGCGCGTGTTGGCCACCACCCACTTGCCCGGGAGCTTGCGCTCTTCGGCCGCGGCCTTGTACGCGGCGCGGAGCGAGTCCGGGAGGCCAGCCAGATCCGCGGGGCGGTCCAGGGTGATCCAGGTCTGCTCGTCCGCCAGCATCTTGCTGCTGAAGTCCGTGAACGCCGTCGCCAGCTCCTGGTTGAACTGGCCGAGCTTCTGCTTCTGCTCGGCCGACAGCTTGGCGCCGATGCGCACGAACTGATCGTAGGTGCGCTCGACCAGCCGCTGTTGTTCCGCAGAGAGGCCGGCGCTCTGGCGCGCGCCGTACACCGCCTCGATGCGCGCGAACAGCCGCGGGTTGAAGACGATCTTGTCGTTGAGCTCTGCGAGCTTGGGCGCCCAGGCTCGCTCCACCGCCTGCACCTCGGGCGAGCTGAGGTTGCTGGTCATGACGTCAAAGATGAGCTCGATGCGGCTCTGGTGCCGGCCGGAGTCCTCGAGCGGAACCAGCGTGTTGGCGAAGGTGGCGGGCGCAGGATCTTGCGCGATGGCGTCGATCTCCGCGAGCTGAAGCGCCATGCCCAGCTCGAACGCGGCGGGGACCTCCGCCACCTTGGCGCGATCCCACGGCGGGACCCCGGCGTAGGGGCCGGTCCATGGAGCCAGAAGCGGGTTCTGCTCCGCGAGCGCGCGCAGCCGCGCCACGTCTGCCTGCGCAGCTTCATGGGGGGTGGGCGCCTTGGGAACCGCCGGGGCCTCGGCCTCAGGGTGCTCCTGGGCGACGGGAGACGTCGCGTCTTTCTTGGGGCACGAGCCGCACGCTAGCTGCAGCGCGGCGGTGACGGCGCCGATGACGAAGAGTCTTTGCATCGTGCTTCGTTGGTACGACGTCTCCGGGCGCCGTCACAAGCAAGATCGGTTGCGGCCTGATGTCGTGCTGCGCCCCGGTCTCCGCAGCGGTCGCGCCGCGCCTGTCGCATGGCTTGTCGCAGGTTGGATGTCAGGAAAGGGGCGGCTGGGCGGCAGGGGGCGCAGGCTTTGGCTCGCGCGGGGGGAAGAAGAACTCCAGCGGCCGCCGCAAGAAGCGCCGCAGCACAGCGAGCGGCAACGCGCGGGCCTCGCCGCGCGGGACATCTCGGGCGCGCAGCGCGATGACGAGCGCCAGCACGAAGCTGACGCCGAAGTTGAGCAGGCCGATGAGGGCGATGCCGACCGCCGCAGCCACCGCGGGATCGGCGCCGATCCCCGAGGGGCCCAGCGAGGACAGGGCGAGCGTGAGCGAGCCGGCGGACAGCGTGACGTGACGGACGTCCAGCGGCAGGCCAAAGAACTTGGCGAACACCGGCACCATGCCAAGCAGCGCGCCCAGGGCGATGGATCCGCCAAACCCGGCGGCCTCCCGCTCCAGGAAGCGCGCGGCGCGCACCATGCGGGCCTTGCCGAAGCGCTTGCCGAGCCGGTGGTGTTCGATCGCCTCCGGCACGCGGCGGAACACCAGCCAGTTCTCGAACCAGCCGGCGACCAGGCTGGAGAACCAGAGCAGCACGCCGGTGAGCGCGGCGAAAAACAGGGTTCCGGAGCCGAGCGGGTCGAAGGACCGCACCACGGCGTGGGCGGCGTTCTCATCGAGGAAGCTGGCGCCGGTGGTGACGCGCAGGAGCCGGTCGACCGCGAGCGCGGTGACGATGACCGCGGCGATGTTGCCGACCGCGGCGGCGAACTGCGAGCGCGCGATCCGCGAGATGAGGGGCACCAGCTCGTCGAGCTGGTGGCCGTCTCGTCGGGCGCTGATGCTGCCGGCCAGCGCGGCCGCCGTCATGGACGGCTGCTTGGTGGCCAGCGTGAAGCCCAGGAGCTGCATGATGATGAAGCTGGCGGCGTACGCCATGGAGGACAGCACGCCGTCGACAAACAGCGGGAAGTGCCCCCACTTGATGAGGAACTTCGCCATCGCGGTGCCGCAGGTCAGCACGCCGCCGCCGGTCGCTGACGTGAGCATCTTCCAGTACTCGCGCCGGCTGGAGGTCACGTAGTGCTCGCCGCTGTGACCGGCGCGCTCGATGATCTTGCGGGCCAGCAGGCGGACGTTGTCGCTGACCAGCCGGCGGAAGCTGCGGCCGCCGACCAGGCCGCGGCCGATGGCGCAGATCAAGAGGCGGAGCTGGGGCGCGGTCCCGAGCTTGGCGTCGTCGTCTTCGGCGTCGTCTGCGTCGTCTGCGTCGTCTGCGTCGTCTGCGTCGACGAACGGTAGCAGCAGCTCGATGCGCAGAAGGCCGCGCTCGATGGCGTCGAGCGCGTAGACGACCTCGATGGAGACGCCGTGGTCCTCCAGCGCGGCATGCACCAGGTCCAGGTGGGCGCGCGCGGCCACGATGAGCGCGGGCATCTCCGCCGGCGCCACCTGCGAGAGCTGATACAGCGGGGACTTGCAGATCGTGTCGCCGATCTCGTGCGCGCGAAAGGCCTCGCCGGTGCCGGCGGCGGCGATGCGGGTGGCGATGAGCGCGATGGCGTCGTAGACCCAGCCGCGCAGGGAGTGCCAGGCATCGCCACCAGCGCGCGTCAGGCGGCGAAGCAGCGGATCGGCGGCCGGGGTGAGCCACTCGAGGTCGCGCGAGTGCCGGAAGATGTGGCTGGCCACCGGCCACAGCTCCCGAGGGGCCGGCGCTTCAGGGAGGAACCCTCGCGCCAGGCGATCTGCGGTCTCGGCGATGAGGCCGCGGTCGTTGGGCAGGCCGATCTCTCCCAGCAGCTTGATGGCGCGGACCGACGACAGGGCGGCCCTGGCCGTGGCCTGCATCCGCTGGCGCGCCACCGGGATGCGCTCGAGCGCGCGCACCAGGTACTCCAGGCGGAGCAGCGCGGGGTGGCTCCCTGGCGCCAGCACGCTCGGGCCAGCGACGACGAACAGCCCGAGCTGTTCGAGCGCGAGCAGGCGCTCTGGCTGGCTCGCCTCGGGCTTGCAGCGAGCCAGCAAGACGCGCAAGAGCCCGGCCGCCTTGCCATCCGGGACATCGATCAGGCGCAAGAACTCCGCGCGCGAAGGCATGTCCCCAATGGGGGCGGAGGGAGCGTCCTGCGACATCGAAGGGGCAGCTTAGCCCTCCCCTTGGCGACCGTCGACCGATCACAGGCGAAGGTTGTCCTGGCGCCTATCCCAGAAGTCGTCAGGGACCTCGCCGCTGCCGTACCGCCACATGGGGAGGCCCTCGGCGAGGTTCCAGTCGAGGTAGGGCTCGGCCACCTTCTTGCGCAGCACGGTCAGGTTGCTGCTGGTGCCACGAAAGCGCTGGTTGCATTCGACGCTCTCGATCTCGTTGTAGTGCGCTGCCATCAGCGCCAGCACGTTGGCGATGTCGCGCTCACGACGGGTGTCGTGAAACAGGAACACGCCGCCGGGGGCCAGCAGCGGCCACGTGGCCAGCGCCATCGCCCGTCGCAGCTCATCGACGCCATCGTCGAACAGCAGATCGAAGGAGGGGCTCGGCGGCGCCTGGGGCGAGAAATCCTGGTAGAGCATGAACCTCACCCGCGCTCGAACCCCCAGGCGGACGAGGTGCTCCGAGGTTCGGGCGATCCAGGCGGGATCGGTCTCGAGGGTGAGCAGCGAGCCGTCCTCCGCGAGCGCTTGCGCGAAGAGCTGCGTGCTGCCGCCCGCGCCAAACTCCAGGATCCGCCGAGCGCGGCAGCCATGGTGGTGCAGGAGCGCGGCGTCGGCCGCGCTGAGGTCGCCCACGAACTTGGGAATCGACATGCGCCATGGAACCACGACTCGCGCCGGGATGGGAGCGCGCTGCGCGAGCAGGTCGAGCGAGGGAGGTCGCGGGTGCGGACCCAAGGCCGCAGCTTGTCAGGAGCTGCGCGGTAGCCGGGCCAGATCCTCGTCGGAGGTCGTGCGTTGCCACCAGGAGATCACCCCAAGGAGGCTCCCATGTCCGAGCGATTCAGCAGGTTCTCCCGCCCCACGTCGCGCAACCGATGGAAGGGCCCGGTGCTGGGGTGCGGCGTCGTGGTGCATGCCGCGCTGTTTACCGGGATGTGGGCCAAGGGGATCTGGGACATCCGCAAGGTCGAGGCGGCCGACAACGAGGTCACGATCTCGCTGCCCGCGAGCCCGCCGGCCATGGAGGCGGCGCCCAAGGGCAGCCCCAAGCCGGCGCCCATGGCGCGGCGCCCGCCGCCGGTCGTCGTGCAGCCCTCGAAGCCGAGCGCCACGCCGCCGCCGGAGCCCGCAGGGGGTGGTGGCCCGGCGAGCCCGGCGACGGGCGGGGGCTCGTCTGAGGGCGTGTCCGGGACCGCGTCCACCGGCGTCGTCGCGCTGGCGCCGCCGTTGCCACCGGACCCCGTGGCGCCGCCGCCGCTGCCGCCGGTGCCGCGTCAGGCGCTGGTGGCACCAGCGGTGCTGGAGCAGCAGCGCATCGCCGGGGACAAGCGCATCGCGCCCGACGCCACCACCATGCAGCGGATGGCGCACGAAGGCACGGCGCAGGTCCGCGGCACGGTGCGGCTGTGCCTGGATGAGCAAGGCGCGGTGCGCTCGACGAGCCTCGCGCGGTCGACCGGCTTCGATGACTACGATGCCAAGCTGGAGCGAGAGATGCGGACCTGGCGCTACCGGCCCTACACGGTGGACGGCGTGGCGGCGCCGGTCTGCACCGCGGTGACCTTCATCTACCGGCAGAGATAGATAGCCGCGGCGACGCAGGTCGGTCGCGCTCGGTCGCGCTCGGTCGCGCTCAGGGGGCGGTGGGGCCCGCGGTCCTGGTCTCCGGCGTCAGCTCGGCCAGCGGCGGCATGCGGGCCAGCGCGGGCCACAGCAGCGCGACGACCCCCACGACGACGACCGCGACGCCGCCCCCCAGCACGATGGCGGGCACGGCGCCGAGCAAGGTGGCGGCGACGCCGGACTCCAGCTCGCCCAGCTCGTTGGACATGCCGATGAACACGCTGTGGACCGCGCTGACGCGGCCGCGGATCTGGTCTGGCACCACGAGCTGCTCGAGCGTGATGCGGATGACCACGCTGATGTTGTCGAGCACGCCGCAGGCCGCCAGGAGCGCCAGCGACAGGGCGAACGAACGAGACAGCCCAAAGCCGATGGTGGCCAGGCCAAACAGCGCCACCACGATCAAGAGCACCCGGCCCGGTCGCCGCCAGGGCGGGAGCCGGGTGGCAAGGAGCGCCATCGCGATGGCGCCCACCGACGGCGCCGCGCGCAAGACGCCGAGGCCCTCTGGACCAACGTGCAGGACGTCTTTGGCGATCACCGGCAAGAGCGCGGTGGCCCCGGCGAACAGCACCGCGAACAGGTCGAGGGTGAGCGCGGGCAAGAGCAGCGGCGAGGAGAAGATGAAGCGCAGGCCAGCGCGCCAGTCGCGGCGGGCGCTGGCCTGGGGCTCGTTGGCCTGGGGCTCGCTGGCCTGGGGCGCGCGCGGCGCCGGGCGGGGCAGCGAGCGATACAGCGCGGCGGAGGCAAGGCCGGTGGCTCCGGCCAGGCCATAGACCCATGACGGCGCCACGACGGCCAGGAGCAGGCCGGCCACCGCCGGGCCCAAGATGGCCGCCAGCTCGTACATCCCGGAGACCACCGCGGCAGCGCGCGCCAGCTCGTGCCGGGGGATGATCGAGGCGATGTACGACGAGGAGGCCGGCGAGTGCAGCGCGGTGGCGCAGCCCAGCACCAGGAGCAGCGCATAGTACGAGAGCACGGACGCGGCCTGCCAGGACGCGAGCGCCAGCCCGGCGCCGGCGACGCCGGTGATCAGCGCCGCCAGCGCGGTGAGCGCGCGCCGATCTCGGTGATCCACCAGGTATCCGGCGGGGACGAACAACGCCACCACCGGGATCACCTGGACCAGGCCGACCATCCCCAGCGTGAACGCAGAGCCGGTGCGATCGTAGAGCTCCCAGCCGACGGCGACCGAGAGGAGCTGGCGCCCCAGCGTGTTGAGCGCGCGCGCCGTGCCGATGCGGAGGATGCGGCCGCTCACGGAGGCCCCGGGGAGCGCAGGGGGCGCAGGGAGCGCAGGGGGCTCAGGGGGCGCAGAGGGCGTGGGGGGCGCAGGGGGCGCAGGGGGCGCAGACAAGGATCGATCATAGCCGACGTCGCCGCGTCGGACGCTCGCGGACGCTCGCTGTCCGCGCAGCAAGCGAACGAATTTCTTCCGGAATCTCGCAGGGGAGCGACCGGCTCGTCGCGCCTGCGTGGGTCGTAAAGGTCCGCGGTTGCCCACGACGCGAGGCAGGGCAGGGCGAGAATCGGGCGGCGCAGGGCTGCCGAATTCTTGCCCAGGTCGCCACGGCTCCCGACGATGGCGCCATGGACAAGCAAGATCTCGTGGACCAGCTCATCTTGCGCCTGCGCGCTGCAGCGTCTGCCGCGCTGTCCGCCAGCGAGGCGTCCGCCCAGGAGGCCAAGGAAGGGGCGACTCCCGCCGAGAAGCGAGAGGACGCGCGCGCCGCTCATCAGGCCAGCACGCTCGGCAAGGCGCAGACCCGCCGGGCCCAGCAAGCCATCGCCGAGATCGACTCGCTGGGCACGTTTCGCCCCGGGCCGCTCACCGCCAAGGCGCCGATCGCGGTGGGCGCGGTGGTGGAGATCGAGGATGTCGAGAGCGGGGAAGGCCGGACGTTCTTCCTGGCGCCGGTGGGCGCCGGGGTCACGCTGACCGGGCCGGGCGGAGACGGCTATCTGTCTGTGGTCACGCCATCTTCGCCTGTGGGCCGCGCGGTGCTCGGGCGTCGGGCGGGCGAGGTGATCGACGTGACGGTGGAGCGCGAGGTGCGCGAGTGGACCATCACCTATGTCGGGTAGCGCGGGGAGATGTCCGGAGGCCGGACATGGGCGGTGGCGCGGCGTGGAGGGGCGCCGGTAAGAAATCAGGCCGTCCTGGTGGTCCAGCAAGCGCGCCTGCGCTATGGACCAGGCTGTGCTGCCGACGGTCGCTCTGCACAAGCCCTACGGCGTGCTGTCGCGCTTCACCCCGGACGGCAGCGCCTGGCGCACGCTCGCGGAGCTCGCGCTGCCGTCGGGCGTGTGGCCGATCGGCCGGCTTGACGCCGACAGCGAGGGGCTCCTGATCCTGTCCGCCGACAAGTCGCTGATTGACCGCTTGATGTCGCCGCGCTGGGCGCATCGCAAGGTGTACTGGGCGCAGGTCGAGCGCTTGCCCGAGCCGGCGGCGCTGGCCCAGCTCGCGACCGGCGTGGTGCTCGATGGTCAGCGCACGCGCCCGGCGCGCGCCGTGCGCATCGAGCCGCCGGCGCTGCCGCCGCGCGATCCGCCGATCCGCTTTCGCAAGACCGTGCCAGATTGCTGGATCGAGCTGGAGATCGTCGAGGGCAAGAACCGGCAGGTGCGGCGCATGACCGCGGCGGTGGGCCACCCCACGCTGCGCCTTTGCCGCGCGGCCATCGGGCGCTACGAGCTGGGCGACCTGGCCCCTGGGGCGTGGCGCGAGCTTGGCCGCGCCGAGCTGAGCGCGTTGCTCGCGACCTGAACGGCCCCGCGCGCGCCGACAGCCAGGCCTGCTGGCGCTTGGGCTTCGCGCGGGGCGCTTGGGCGCGCGGGGCGCGCGCCCAAGCGCGGATCGCTGCGCCAATCGTCAGATTCCTCAGCGATCTTTGCAAAACCTCGCAAAACCGGCGATCCGCGTCGCCGCGTCCGCCGCTTCCATGTATGAAGGGCGCGCATGCCCTTCCTCGGTGCCCATCCATCCTTGCTCCGCGCGCTCGTCGACCGCGGGCTGACCGAGCCCACGGCCGTGCAGCGCGCCATCCTGGAGGTCGGTGACCCCTCGGCAGACCTCATGGTGTCGGCCCAGACGGGGTCCGGAAAGACCGTGGCGTTTGGCCTGGCGCTGGCGCCCAGCATCCTCGGCGAGGCCGAGCGGTTCCCGCCGGTGCCGCGCGGCGGCGCGATGCCAGGGCCCAAGGCGCTGGTGGTCACGCCGACCCGAGAGCTGGCGCAGCAGGTGGCCCGAGAGCTGACCTGGCTGTACGCCGAGACCGGCGCCACGGTGGCCACCTGCGTGGGCGGCATGGATCCCACGCGCGAGCGCCAGGTGCTGGTGCGCGGCCCGCAGTTTGTCGTCGGCACGCCCGGCCGGCTGTGCGACCACCTCGAGCGCGGCTCGCTGGTGCTGAGCCAGCTCGTCGCGGTGGTGCTCGACGAAGCGGACGAGATGCTGGACATGGGCTTCCGCGACGAGCTGGAGCGCCTGCTGCAGTCCACCCCAGCGGAGCGGCGCACGCTCCTGTTCTCGGCGACCATCCCCCCCGGGATCGCCGCGCTGGCCAAGCGCTATCAGCGCAACGCGGTCCGCCTGGCAACCGCCGGCGAGGCGCAGCCGCACGCCGACATCACCTACCAGGCGATCTTGATCCGGCCGGCAGACCGCGTGGCCGCCACGGTCAACGTGCTGCGCTTTCACGAGCCGCGCGGCGCGCTGGTGTTCTGTGCCACCCGCGACGGCGTGCAGCAGCTCACCGACGAGCTGGCGGCGCGCGGCTTCGCGGTGGTGGCGCTCTCCGGCGAGCTCTCGCAGCGCGAGCGCAACAGCGCCCTGGCCCAGCTCCGCGACGGGCGCGCCCGGGTGCTCGTGGCCACCGACGTGGCAGCGCGCGGCCTGGACCTGCCGGATCTCGATCTGGTGATCCACGCCGATCTGCCGCAGAACCGCGAGGTCATGATCCACCGCAGCGGCCGGACGGGCCGCGCCGGTCGCAAGGGCACCTCGGTGCTGCTGGCCCCCATGCAGCGCCGCGGCTTCGTGGAGCGGATCTTGGCCACCAAGACCGCGCCGCTGTCCTGGGTGCAGACGCCGACCGCGGAGGACATCCTGCAGCGTGACGTGGCGCGGCTCGACAGCGAGCTGACGGCTGAGCTTGGCCAGCTCGACGACGGCGCGCGAGAGCGCGGGCGCCAGCTCGCGGCGCGGATCTCGGCCGAAGACCTGGGCGCGCTGCTCCTGGCCAGCCGCATGGCGCTGATGCCGGCGCCGGCGGTGATCCACCCGGTGAGCGGCGGCAAGCCGCCGCTGCGCGCCAGCGGAAATGGCAACGGTCCGCCGCGGCGAGAGCCGTATGGCGCGCGCTCGGAGCGGGCCGGGCGGGCGGAGCGCGCCGAGCGCACGGAGCGAGTCGAGCGAGTCGAGCGCGCGCCGCGGCCGGAGCGAGCCGAGCGCGCCGAGCGGCCCGCCCGCGCCGCCGCCGAGCCTGAGCGAGCCGAGCGCGCCGAGCGGCCCGCCCGCGCCGCCGCCGCGGAGGCCGCCGAGCCAGCGCGCGCGCGGCCGGAGCGCGTCGAGCGTGTCGAGCGCGCCGCCGCCGAGCCCGCGGAGGCCGCCGAGCCCGTCGCTGAGCGCGGCCCGCGTAGCCGTCGCGAGAGCGCCAGCGACTACGTGCTGTTCAAGGTCAACGTGGGTCGCCGCGGCAACGCAGACCCAAAGTGGCTGATCCCGCTTTTGTGCCGGCGCGGCGACATCGACCGCCAGGCCATCGGCAAGATCCTCGTGTTACCGGGCGAGACCCACGTGGAGATCTCTCGCCGCCAGGCCGCTGCCTTCGCGGCCGCCGCGGCCCGCCCCGATCCTCGCGACAAGAAGATCCGCATCACCCCTGCCGATTGATCCGACCACGCGGCCCGCGAGCAGCACTGGTTGCGCTCGCGCGGTCCGCAGGCGTTCATCCAGGGTCAGCGGGCACCCTCACCGTTTTCGGATGCTCGCAGCGGCGCTTGGCCTCCGAAGCGCTCGCGCTGGCGTTGATCCAGATCACGTTCTGCTGCGAGGCTTTGGTAAGGCCTGGCGCGCACAGCACACGAGCAGCTCGCAACTCCCTGAAACTGTGAGGCGCTGAATTTCTTCGCCAGCGGTTGAACACCCGGCCATCTGTTGGCAACTAGCTCAACGACTCAGCGCAGTTAGGTTGACTCACCTCCGCCTACCCAAGTAGAGTGCGCCTTCCCTTTCAAGCTGTACCGGCGATTCATGCGGCCGGTCCTTAGTTGGTCCCGCTTATGATCCGTACTCGAGCAACCGGCCAAGCCTTCGGCCTTCGGCGTTTCAGTAGCCAGCCAGGCATGATCGCCATGGCCAGCGTCGCCGGCCTGCTGCTTGGCGCGTCGAGCGCCCGCGCCGAGGCGCCGGCCGCCAGCGCGACCGCGATCGTCGAGGGGCCGGGCGTCAAGATCGGAGAGGGCACGGTGCTCCATCCGATCGTGGGCGCGGAGACCGGCGTCATCTCCAACGTGTTTCGTGAGGACGGCGGCGGCGCCACCTCGGGCATCCTGCGGCTCATCGGGGAGCTTGGCATCGGCTCGCTGTCGCCGCAGCGGCTGGAGCTGGCGCAGGGGCCGCTGGCCGCTCGCACCGGAAATGAAGAAGAGCCGCCACCAGCTCCCGCCAACAAGGGTGATCTGGAGTTCCGCGCGGATCTCTCGCTGACGTACGACGAGTACCTCACCACCAATCGCAACGTCCGCACCCAGCGAGACCTGTCCATCGCCGCCGGCTTGCGCGCCCTGGTCTTCCCGATGGGCACGTGGGCGTTCGCCTTCGATGACCAGTTCACGCGCGAGACCCGCCCCACCAACTTCGAGTCTCGCTCGGGCACGGACCGGGACATCAACCAGCTCCGGCTGCAGCTCCTGTTTCAGCCGAGGCAGCGCACGCTGTCGGCCAGCCTGCGCTTTGAGAACCGGCTGGACCTGTTCGAGGCAGACGATCACGACTTCGCCAATCGCCTGCAGAACACGTTTGGCCTGCGCGTGAACTGGCAGTTCTTGCCGGTCACCCGCTTCTTCGCGGACGCCTCGCTGGGCCTGTTCTCCGGCCTGGGCAGCGACAGCCAGAAGGTCTCGTCGATGCCGCTGCGCCTGCTCATGGGCGCGCAGTCGGCCATCACGGTGCGCACCACGGTCAACGCGCGGCTGGGCTTTGGCAAGGGCTTCTACGCCAGCGGGCCGGACTTCACCAACGTCCTCTTCGGCGCGGACATCGGCTATCGCTATAGCCCGGTTGGTCGCATCACGTTTCTGTACGACTTCGACTTCGGCGACTCGATCAACGCCAACTTCTACCGCGACCACACCTTCAAGACCTCGATCGAGCAGCAGCTCGCGCCGTTCGTGGTCCATGGCTCAGCGGAGCTGCGGTTCCGCGGCTATCGCGGCGTGCTCACCAACCTGACCGGCCCCGCCGATCGCGACGACCTGATCTTCGCGCTGGGGCTCGGCGGCCACTACAACTTCCGCGACTGGTTCGCCGCCACGCTGAGCTACAACCTGCTCACCGATCAGACCGACTTCATCTACATGACGGCGGACGGCTACACCGACGATCCGAGCTACACGCGCCAGGAGCTCCTGGTGGGCGTCCGCGCCGCGCTCTGAGCGCGAGGGCTGCCATGGGCAAGGCGCCGCTCCGCATCGGCGTGGTCGGCGCTGGCCGCTGGGGCATCAACCACGTGCGGGTGGTGGCCAGCGATCCGGGCTGCGTGGTCCACGCCGTCTGTGACCCGGACCCGGCGGTGGCGGCCAGCGTGGCGGCCCTGACCGCCGCCCCGCTGCACCGCGAGCTAGCTTCGCTGCTGGCGGACCCGGCGCTCGACGCGGTGGTCATCGCCACGCCGGCGCCCACCCACGCGGCGCTGGCCATCGCCGCGCTGACCGCGGGCAAGCACGTGCTGGTGGAGAAGCCGCTGGCGCTCTCGCTGCCGGACGCCGAGCGCGTGGCGGCGGTGGCGGCGGCGCAGCGGCGCTGCCTGATGGTGGGCCACCTCATGCTCTACCACCCGGTGGTCACCCGGCTGGCCGCCATCCTGCGCAGCGGGGAGCTGGGCCACCTGCACTACCTGCACGCCACCCGCGTCAACCTGGGGCGGCTGCGTCGAGACGAGAACGCGCTGTGGAGCTTTGGCCCTCACGACCTGGCGGTCATCGACGCCTTGCTCGGTGAGCTGCCGGTGAGCGTGGCGGCGCGCGGTCAGTGTGTGCTGCAGCCCGGCATCGAAGACGTGGTGTTTCTCAGCCTGCGCTACCCCAGCGGGCCGATGGCGCACGTCCACCTGTCCTGGCTGCACCCGCGCAAGGAGCGCCGCCTCACCCTGGTGTGCTCGCAGAAGATGGCCGAGCTCGACGACGTGGCGGTGGACAAGCTGCGCATCTTCGACAAGGGCTTTGACCGCTCGCGCGAGTTCAAGAGCTTCGATGAGTACCTGACGATCCGCGACGGCGACGTCCACATCCCGCACGTCACCATGGGCGAGCCGCTGCGGCTGCAGCTCCACCACTTCCTCGAATGCGTGGCCAACGAGCAGCCCCCGCTCTCTGACGGGGCCAGCGGGGTGCGCGTCGTGCGCATCCTGGACGCGGCCCAGCGCTCCCTGGCGCTCGACGGCGTGCCGGTGCTGCTCGCGGCGCCGCCGTAGGCGCGGGGAGCGTGCGGTCGGTCGCCGGCCCGCACTATTGCAGAAGGGGAGAATCTGGTATGTGCAAGCAAGCGCGCGGCGCTCGCCTGGCGCACGTCGCCGCCTCGATTTTGCCTCTTTCCGGTTGTGCCGGCACCTGGACCCTTCCATGTTTCGAAAAGCAGACACCAAGATCCACTTCGTCGGCATCGGCGGCATGGGCATGTGCGGGATCGCCGAGGTCCTGGCCAACATGGGCTACCGCGTGTCCGGCTCCGACATGAACGACACCGAGATCACCCGTCACCTGGGCGGCATCGGCTGCGACGTGATGAAGGGCCACCGCTCCGAGAACCTGGGAGAGGCGGATGTCGTCGTGGTGTCCAGCGCGATCAAGGGCTACAACCCGGAGGTCGAGGCGGCGCGGGCGCGCAAGATCCCGGTGATCCCGCGCGCCGAGATGCTGGGCGAGCTGATGCGCATGAAGTACGGCATCGCGGTGGCCGGCGCGCACGGCAAGACCACCACCACCACCATGGTCCACAGCGTGATGATGGCGGCTGGGCTCGACCCCACGGCGGTGATCGGCGGGCGCGTCAACTCGCTGGGGCTGGCCAACGCGCGCTGGGGCAAGAGCGACTACCTGGTGGCCGAGGCTGACGAGAGCGACGGCTCCTTCCTGACCTTGACCCCGACCCTGGCGGCGATCACCAATATCGATGCCGAGCACCTGGACCACTACGGCACCTACGACAACGTCAAGCGCGCCTTCACCGACTTCTGCAACCGCGTCCCGTTCTACGGCATGAGCGCGCTGTGTCTGGACAACGAGGGCGTGCAGGCCATCCTGCCCAACCTCACCAAGCGCTACACCACCTTCGGCGTGACCTCGCAGGCCACCTACCGCGCGCGCAACATCCGGCACGACGGGCTGGTCACCCGCTTCGTGGCCTGGCGCCTGGCCGAGGAGCTGGGCGAGGTCGCGTTGCCGATGCCCGGGCACCACAACGTGCTCAACGCGCTCGCGGTGCTGGCCATCTCTGATTTCCTGGAGATCCCGTTCGCCACGTACGCGGGCGCGCTGGCCTCGTTCGAGGGCGTGGCGCGTCGCTTCACCGTGCGCGGCGAGGTCGGCGGGGTCACGGTGGTCGACGATTTTGGCCATCACCCCGCCGAGGTCAAGGCCACGCTGGCCGGCGCGCGCGCCGCGTTCGCAGGGCGCCGGGTGATCGCCGCGTTTCAGCCCCACCGGTACAGCCGCACCCGCGATCAGTGGGACGAGTTCCCATCGGCGTTCCACGACGCGGACAGCCTGGTGATGTGCGATGTGTTCGCCGCCGGCGAGAAGCCGATCGAGGGCATCAGCAGCGAGGCGCTGATCGCGCGCTGCCGCGGCGCCGGGCACCCGGACGCGCACTACGTGCCGCGTCGCGAGGACCTGGCGCGCTGGCTCGACGAGCGCGCGCAGCCGGGCGACCTGGTGATCACCCTGGGCGCTGGCAACATCCAGCTCACCTGCAACGAGGTCATCGAGCGCCTCGAGGCGCGCCTGGGCGCGGCCACCAAGAAGAACCTGGTGCGGGTCGCCGAGTCGAGCGCGACGCTGGGACGGTAGCCGCGATGTCCAAGGACGAAGTTCGGCTGGTCGGGGACCCAGACGGCGAGGACGACGGCGAGCGCGACGGCGACGGCGAGCGCGACGGCGGTGGGCGAGGCGAGGCAGGCGGCGGGCCAGGCGCGGTCGCCAACCCGCGGACGATGCTCGACGCCGCGGCGCGCCAGGCGCTGGCCAGCCTGCTCGACGGGGCGGTGCGCTTCGACGAGCCGATGCGTCGGCACACCACGCTCAAGATCGGCGGCCCCGCGGACGCCTACGCGGCGCCGACCTCGCCCGCAGCGGTCGCCGCGCTGGCGCGGTGGGCCGCCGCGGCGGGCCTGCCGATCACCGTCGTCGGTGGCGGCTCCAACCTGCTGGTGCGCGACGGCGGCGTGCGCGGCGTGGTGCTGACCACCCGCGGCCTGCGCGGCCTCGCGCTGACCTCGCCGACGACGATGCGCGTGGAGGCCGGCGTCTCCACCGGCAAGGTGCTGGCGCTGGCGACCAAGAGCAGCCTTGGCGGCGTCGAGTTTCTCGGCGGCGTGCCCGGCTCGGTGGGCGGCGGCATGATCATGAACGCGGGCACGTACCTGGGCGAGTTCACCAACGTCACCACGCACGTCACGTCGGTCCGCCTGACCGCGCCCGGGGCGCCCGGCGGCGAGATCGGCGCCGAGAGCGGGAACGAGCCCGGGAACGAGAGCGGGAACGAGATCGGCGCGCTGGTGCGCCGTGACCACGCCGCGTGCGGCTTTCGTTATCGCGGCAGCGCGCTGCCGCCCGACGAGGTGGTGGTGGAGGCAGCGCTTGCCCTGTGGCCGAGACCTCGCGCGGAGATCGAGGCCGAGGTGAAGGCGCTGCGGCTGCGTCGCGCGGCGCGGGAGCCGACCAAGGTGGCCAGCAACGGCTCCACGTTCAAGAACCCGCCGCCTGGGCCCGACGGCGCTCCGCGATACGCCGGCCAGCTCATCGAGAGCGCCGGGTGCAAGGGCTGGCAGGTCGGCGACGCGGTGTGCTCGCCGGTGCATGCCAACTGGCTGGTCAACATCGGCGCGGCGCGGGCTAGCTGTCTGCTCGAGCTCATCGACCGCGTGCGCGAGCAGGTGCGCGCGCACCACGGCGTGACGCTGGAGCTCGAGGTCAAGGTCATCGGCGAGGACTGAGCGGGGCGGCGCGCGGCGCGCGGGGAACGGGGCGGCGCGCGGGGAGCGGCGAAGCGCGGCGCGGCCATTGGGTGATGGAGGTTCCGGTGCGCTGGCGCGCCACTGGCGTTTGCGTGAAGTGCAGGTACCGCTCGCCGCAGGATTTCACTGACCTTGTACTGGCCCACGCCTTGCGAAGCACGGAGTCATGCGCTCATGCCCTCTGCTGGTCTCCTCCTTCCTGGCTTCGATCTCCGCCTTCGCCTGTGGGGTCGAGCCTGAACCGCCTGCCGTGACGCTCGAGGACAGCAGCTCGGCGCTGCTGGGCACGATCACCCCCGACGGCGATTGCCCGCTGTCCTCCCTGCTGGCGGGAGACCGCTGCGAACAGGCGATCGTGACGTGTGAGGGCCTGGCGCCGGCCACGGTGCGGCTGGTGATCGCCGAGCCCACCGCGCCGCTCATCGGCACCGTGATCTTTGGCAGCGGCTCGGCGGGCGCGAGCCTCATGGAGCAAGCCGCCACCGGGCCCGGCGGGGTCAATCCCTTCGTGGAGGAGCTCGAGGGCCTGCGCGCCGCCGGCTACCGCGTGATCCAGCGCGCCTGGCAGGGCGACGCTCCGGGAGATCGCGGCTGGATCCGCGGCAGCGAGGGCATGGACGCCAGCGCGTGCCGCTACGCCACGCTGGTGACGTGGGTGGCCAAGCGGTTTGCGTCGCCGACCCGCGCGATGTGCTCGGTGGGCTTCTCCGGCGGCTCCATGGAGCTGGCGCAGGTGCTCGGGCGGTGGAACCGCGGCGGCGTCATCGACCAGGCGGTGCTGGTGTCCGGACCGGCGGCGCGCAGCGACGAGGCGTGTATCGGCGGCGCCGCGGCGGAGGTCTCGTGTGCCGCCGCGGAGGCCGCCTATCCCTGGGAGTGCGCGGACCGCGGCGTGGAGCTTTCGTGCGTGCTCGGCGATGACATCACGCTCCTGGTGGACACCGCGTACGGCGGCGCCCCGGTGTGCTCCAGCCGGGATCCATCGCAGGCGCCGCAGCTCGCCGCCGACAGCGTGCTCGCGCCCGGGATCGGCGTGGCTGCGTACCCGGCGACCCGCCTGGACTCCATCCTTGGCATGCGCGACTGCGGCAGCGGCGCGGCCACCACCGGCGCGACGTGGGCCACGCTGGTGACCGGCGCAGGGGGCGCTGCGCCCGCGGTGGTGGCGGTGCCTGGCGCGGGTCACACCGTGCATGCGACCCCGCAAGGCGCCGCGGCGATCGCCGAGGCGGTGCTGGCCGGATGCACCCCGCGGTAGTGAGCCTGACGTTGGCACCGCAGCGGTTGCCCAAAGTACGCAGATAGCAGATCTGGGCTTGGCCAACGGCAAACGATCGTCAGCCGTAACGGCGGTGACAGTGGTGACGTCGACGACGATCTCCTCGGAGCGATGCGTTGAGAGCGGCTGTCAAAAATCGACTGCAACCAGCGTGATGCTGATTGCGGAGGCGTGTTGTCTGGGCGGATTCAACACCCCTTGGCAAACTGCTGTTGCGGAGATCATTGACCTGCGTGTATGCATGTTCGTTGATGACGTTCCGTGGTCGTGTAGCTGCTGCAGGCCTGCTCGGCGCCCTGGTGGTGGGCGCTGTCTGTGCGGTGCTGCCGCACGGCGCGCTGGTGGCGGCGGGGCTCTCCGTGGCGGTGCTTGCCCTGGCGCTCCACGATCGACTGCAGACCCAGGAGCCGCTCTTGCGCAACTACCCGGTGCTGGGCCGGCTGCATGGCCTGCTGCACCAGGCCGGCAAGCTCCTGGGGCTCCGCCAGCCGCTGGCGCCGTATAGCTGGGCGCTGGTGGATCTGGTGCGCTCACGCGCCGCTGGCAGCTCGGAATACGCGGCGTTCGGCGCCCAGCTTGATTCGCCGCGGGTGTCCATCCTGCACGCGGTGAAGCCGGCGGTGGTGGAGGAGGTGCCGGAGCGGGTGGTGCTGGGCCAGGGCTGCGCGCAGCCGTACGCGGCCTCGTACTTCAACATCTCGGCGCTGGCGTTTGGCGCGCTCTCGGACCCCGCGATCTCCGCGCTGAGCCGCGGGGCCAGAGACGGCGGCTTCTTCTACAACACCGGCGAGGCTGGCCTGGCCGAGGTGTTCCTCGAGGGTGGCGCCGATCTGGCCTGGCAGATCGGCACCGGGTACTTTGGCTGCCGCGACAGCGCGGGCCGCTTTGACCGGGGCGCGTTCGCCGCGCGCGCGCAGAGCCCTGCGGTCAAGCTCATCGAGATCAAGGTGTCGCAAGGCGCCAAGCCCGCCAAGGGCGGCATCTTGCCAGGCGAGAAGGTGACCGCGCGGGTGGCGGAGGCGTGCCAGATCCCGGTGGGGCGAGACTGCGTGGTGCCGCCTATGCACACCGCGTTCTCCACGCCGATCGAGCTGCTGGAGTTCATCGCGCTCCTGCGCGAGGCGGCCGGCGGCAAGCCGGTGGGCTTCAAGCTGTGCGTCGGCCAGCCGCGCGATCTGTTCGCCATCGTCAAGGCCATGCTGGCCACCGGCCTGGCGCCGGACTTCATCGCGGTGGATGGCGCGGAGGGCGGCACCGGCGCGGCGCCGGTGGAGTTCCAGAGCTTCGTGGGCACGCCGCTGCGCCGGGCGCTGCCGCTGGTGCATGACGCGCTGGTGGGCGCGGCCTTGCGCGAGCAGGTCCGCCTGATCGCCAGCGGCAAGATCACCACCGGCGCGGACATGGTGGCGGCCCTCGCGCGGGGCGCAGACCTGTGCGCCGCGGCGCGCCCGTTCATGATCGCCATGGGCTGCATCCAGGCCCTGATCTGCGCCTCCAACCAATGTCCAGCCGGCCTGGCCACGCAAGATCCGCGGCTCATCCGCGGCATCGTGCCCCGCGCCATGGCGGCCAACGTGACCCGCTATCACCAGCAGACCATGCAGGCCTTCCGGGAGCTGGTGGCGGCGACCGGATGCCGCTCGCCGGCCGAGCTCAGCGGCGCGCACCTGCTGCAAGACGGCGGGGCCTCCGGCGTCAGCCGCGGCCAGTTCCTCGACGGAGATCTGCCCGCGTCCTACGCCGCCGCCTGGGTGGCCGCGCGCGCCGACAGGTTCTAGCGCAGATCTTGCGCTGGCGCTGGACCTTCGTGCCGGTCGCTGCCGCTGACTGCCCTTTGAGGCGCGCGCCGCGAGGTGTACGTTCGAGGTCACCATGCGCAAGATCTCCTGGAGCTGGAGCGATCGATCGCTGACCGCGCGGCTGACCGCCGGCCTGCTGGCGCTGGCCCTGATGCAGAGTGGCTGCCTGGCGGCGAGCGCGGCGGTCGCCGCCAGTGGCACTGGCCTGCTGGTGGTTGGCGCAGCGCTGCGCACGCCAGACTGCGACACCGAGGGGTGCATCTTCAAGAACCTCGCCTCGGTCGGCCTGATCACGATCGGCGCCGGCCTGGCCATCGGCGGCCTGACCGCCAGCGTGATCGCGGTCCACAGGGACCGCGAGTAGGAGCCGGCAACGGCCTCCGCGCGGGCGGACTCGACCGCGGCGCGCTTTGCCCAAGACTCATGGCTGGGGCATGATGGGCACCGCCGGTGAGCGTCTGGCGACCCCATCGCGAGCCCGCATGACCGCTGACATTCACCTGAACATCCGCAACTTCGCCCAGATCGAGGAAGTGGACCTGACCTTTGGCGATCTGACCGTGCTGGTCGGGGCGCAGGGCACCCCTGGAAGTTAGCGCGCTGGCGGCTAGACACCGATAACCAGGTCGGTCCAAGGACCTCGCAACCCCAAGGTCAAGGTCGCGCTCACGTCCTCTACGGTATGGTTTCGATTGGGACTACCGAGATCCAACCAGCCTTCGCAACCCGTCGCAAAGCTTGTGGAAGCTCGGAGACTTGTTGCGCTTGAGATCCAGGTGCGGGCCGATCTTGTTCGCGAACTCGTGCTTGAGGTTCCCAGGCAAGGGCCAGCCGGCATCCTTGATGGCCTGGGCGCCGCCGGGATGGACGGCATCGGCCAGGACTTCCCATGTCCCGCAGACGCTGTCTTGCTTGTAGCGGTCAAGCACCGCCTTGTCGGCCCCTGGGTACGCGGTCAGGACAGCCTTGGGATCGCCGAGGTACCACGCCTCCATCTCTTCGATGGCCAGCCGGAACAGCGTGGTCTTCCGAGGCGACGTGCAGCTATCGCGGAGGCGTAGCAGCTCGGCCAGAAATTTCTTGCAGTCGCGTCGGTCGCTGTCGAGCACCACGACGGTGGCGTCGATCCCTGAGGTCTTGTTGTTGCCGCGCAAGATTCGTGGCAACTGGTCCAAGAGAATGCGCTTCTTGGGATCTGCCTTGCGCGTCAGCTTGGGGGGAATCTCGCCAACGCCCTTGTAATCATGCAGTCGCCAGGTATGCGGCGCAGATTGCTCGCCAATGATCTTGGGGATCAGCAGCTCAAGCAACCGTCGCCCGGAGCTATCTTCGACGAGAAACTCGATATGCACTGATCACCTCGCGTCGAGATAGTCGCTGTACCAAAGGCCACCAAGCGGTAAGCCCTCGTCCACGAGGTTGCGTACCTGCTCCACATCGGAGGCGCGCTGCACGGTCGAGTAGCCGTCCTTGCCTTTTTCCAGGATCCAAACTTCGCTGGGCGTCAGCGCGTTCACGAAGTACGGTTGGTGGGTGGTCACGAACACCTGAGGTGCATCTTTCGAGCCCTTGGCGTGAGCGCGAAACTCGTTCGCCAGGGCGTCGAGCAGCTTGTGATACAGCCCGTTCTCGGGCTCTTCGATGCAGATGAACGGCGGCGGCTCGGGGTCCTCGAGCAGCAAGAGATACGCGAACATCTTCAGTGTGCCGTCCGACATTTGCTCCGACAGAAAGGGATCCTTGAAAGCGCCGTCGTTGAAGCGCAAGAGCAGACGCTTGTCCGGAGTCAGCAGGGTATCGATGGTCTCGATCCCGGGGATCTTGGCTGCGATGTTCTTGAGCACATTCTTGAATCGTTCTGGGTGCTCGCGCTCCATGAACTGCACGACGTTGCCGATGTTGTCCCCATGGATGTTGAGGTGGCGCTGTGGCCCCGCCATGGGCTTGCTGCGCGCCGCATCGGGGTAGAAGTACGAGAGGTACCAGCCTTTGAGGAAGTCGCGGAAGCGCTTGATGCGCGGATGCTCCTTCAGGGTGCCGAGGGTGGCAATGCCGAGCTGGCGAGGATCCGTGAGCTCGACGCTCGCCTTGGTGTTGTCCTCGGATCTCTTCTTGTCCTTGACTGACTTCTTGTTCCTCGCAGTGGTGGCACCCTCGTCGACAGCGTCTTCGCCGGCCCACGCCATGCCCTTGCCATGATCGAGGCGAAGGAACGGGAACAGGCGCCCGCGGGTGGCGCCCTTTCTCGCCTGCTTGAGGACCTCGGATCGCACGAACGGTCGCTCGTGCGAATCTAGGTCGATCGCCAGCTCATAGGTGATGGCGCGGTCGTTCGGCCCTTCGCGATAGTGGATCTCGAACTCGATCGGCCCCTTGCGGCCCATCGACCGCAGCCGCTCGAAGCCGCCGCGCTGCTTCATGTCGCAGGCCGTCTCGACGTCGCTGTTGAGGCAGTCCGAGACGAACCCAAAGGCGTCGAACAGCGTGCTCTTGCCGACGCCGTTCTTGCCAATGACCACGGTGAATGGCGTCAGCGGTTCGCCCGAACCCTGGTTGGAGATTTTTCCCAGCGTGACATCGCGCAGGGCGCGGTAGTTCTGGACGCGAAATCCTTCGATCAGTGCCATGGGCAGGTCTCCAACTAGCCAGTTCCGTCCGTCGACGCGGCCTCGCGCTATGCGCGGCGACGCCCGAGTTCGCACGATAGCAGATGGCGCGCCTGCTTGGGGCGGGCAGCCGGGACAGGATACAGATTGGGCAGTCGCTCCGATCTTCGGCACAGGCGCTCGTAGGTTAGTCAGACGCGGCCGTTCCCGTGCCGCCTGGCGCGAGCTGTCGGGTGAGCGAACTCGGTCGCTTCCTCGAGCATGGCATCGAGGTCACGCTACCCGCCGCGGACCATACTCCAACCGAGCAAACCCTCTGTGAAGCAGAACTAGCTAGCTCGTCGTCGCCTTACCTTCGAAATGCCGCGGAGCACTAGCTGCCGCGGCCTACCAGGCGATGCCGTAGTCGTCGCCGTCGTTGCTGGAGCCGCCCCAGAAGGTGCCGTGGGCGTGGTCGAAGTAGATGGCGTTGATGGGGCCGGAGGTGCGCGGGGCGGTGTCGATGGTGTAGCCCATGCCGGTGAGCTCGGCGCGCAGCCAGGGCGAGGCGGAGTCGTGCAGGGTGAGCTTGCCGGGGCGGCTCTCGTGGGCGCCAAAGGAGCTGCGCATCTGATAGCTGGTGATGTTGGCGGCCTCGGCGGCCTGCTGCACGTTCATGCCGAACTCGACGACGTTGAGGAAGAACTGCAGGAGGTTCTGGTCCTGCGTGTCACCGCCCTGCACCGCGAACGACAGAAACGGCTTGCCATCTTTGAGCGCCAGCGTGGGCGTGAGGGTGACCCGCGGCTGGCGGCCGGGGCCCAGCACGTTGAACGGGTTCTCGGCCGGGTCGAGCACGAAGCTCTGCATGCGCTGCGACAGCCCGACCCCGGTCTTGCCGGCGATGACCGCGGGGATCCATCCGCCGCTGGGCGTGATGGACACCACCCAGCCCTGCGCGTCCGCGGCCTGGATGGAGGTGGTGCCGGCGGTGAAGGTGCGCAGGAAGTCAGCGTCGGTGGTGCTGGCGTTGGCGCCCGCGCGTGGGGCGAGCTGAGACACCGGGCCGCGGTGGCCGGTGGCGGCGCCCGCCGGCGCGGCGCCGCGCTCCTGCGGGGTGCCCCAGCGCGACAGCTCGGCGGTGAAGGGGTTTCGTTGGTTCTGAAAGGGATACGGGTTGCCAGGCTTGATCTTGGGATCGTTCTGCTCCCAGTCGATGGTCTGCACGCGCTGCTTGGCGTACGCCTTGGCGAGCAGGCCGCGGATGGGCTCCTGCGGTCCGGAATACGGATCTCCGTAGTAGAAATCTCGATCTGCGAACGCCAGATTCATCACCTGATACAGCGCGTGAATATAGCGAGCGCTGTTGTAGCCCATGGCGCGCAGATCCAGGTGCTCGAGCAGGTTGAGCGCCTGCAACATGGCCGGGCCCTGGGTCCAGGTGGTGAGCTTGTACACGGCGATGCCGCGATACGTGGTGGACACCGGCTCTTCGAAGCGCACCTTCCAGCGCGCCAGATCGTCGAGGGTGATGAGCCCGCCTTGCTCCACCATGGAGCGCACCAGCTCCTGGGCGATGTCGCCCTTGTAGAAGCGGTCATGGGCGGCGTAGATGGCGTCCTTGCGGCTCTTGCCGGCGCGCAGCGCGCTGGCCTCGGCCTCGATCAGCTTCTTGAGCGTGATCGCCAGATCTGGCTGGCGGAAGATCTCGCCGGCCACCGGCGCCTCACGCGGCTTGCCCAGGTGCGGCAACAGCACCGCGCGTGAGTACGGCCACTGCTTGATGCGGTCCTTGTTGCGCTCGATGGACTCCGCGGTGGCCTCCTCGATGGGGTAGCCCTCGGCCAGGCGCAGCGCCGGCGCCAGCACGTCCGCGAGGCTCAGCGTGCCGTACTCCGCGAGCATGGCCAAGAGCCCGCCGGGGGTCCCGGGAGTCACCGCGGCGAGCGGGCCGAACTCCGGCGGATACGGCTGCCGCTCCCGACGGTAGCGCTCCACCGTGGCCGCGGCGGGGGCGACGCCCAGCGCGTTGACGCCGATGACCTTCTTCTGCCGCGGATCGTAGATCAGCGCCTGGGTCTCGCCGCCCCAGGACAGCACGTCCCACATCGTCGACACCGCGGCCAGCATGGCGCAGGCGGCGTCCACCGCGTTGCCGCCGCGCTGGAAGATCATGGCGCCGGCGGTGGCGCCCAGCGGCTTGCCGGTGATGGCCACCCACTTCTGGCCATGCAGCACCGGCTTGTGCGTGCGCTGCGCCGCGGCGGGGCGCAGCAGGCTCACGAGCAAGAGCGCGGTCAGCGCGTGGCGCAGGCCGGCGGGGGCGCGGGCGGGGCAGGCGGGGCAGGCAGGGCGAGGGCCAAGACGGCCAGGGGCGAGCGCGCGCGAGGGGTGGGGCATGAGGTCTTCCGGCTGCGCCTCGTCAAGGCGAGGGACCGCCGCAGCGTACACCGCGTGTACGCGCCGCGGGATGCGCGCGCGGCGAGTTCCTGGCGCCGAGCGGATCTCCTTGGTCTCGAGGAGGCCCTCGCTGGCCCTCGCTGGCCCTCGCTGGCCCTCGGGCCAGCCGTCATGAGACGCTGCGCGTCAGGCCGCGCGTGTGCGCGGCTTGGGCCTTCTGCGGGGAGATGCGCGCGTCATGATCGAGCAGCTAGATGATCTGGGTGACAGCGCCGAGGCGCGTGGGCGGGTGCTGGCGGCGGTGGACGCCCACACCGCCGAGGCGCTGGCCAGCCGCGGGGGCGGGCAGGTGGAGGCGGTGGAGCGCGTGGAGGCGGAGGTGGCCGCCGCGCCCGAGCGCGCCTTTCGCTTCGCGGCCGATGGCAGCGCGGTGCTGGTGGCCGGGCGGCGGCGCTATCAGGCCGGGCGGTTCGAGGTGCTGGCGCTGTGCGAGCTGCGCGCCAGGGCGCTGGCGGCGCGCGCTCGCGCTGGTCGGCCGGATCGCCCCTCCGCGCGGCGTCGGCTGTGGATCCTCGACGGTGCCTCGCCGGCCTCGGACATCGGCGCGCTGCAGGCCACCGCGGCGCCGGGTTCGATGTTTCAGGTGGCGTCGCAGTTCAACTGCCTGGAGTCGCCGGGCGCGTACGTCTCGCCGGTCCACCAGTACCTGACGGATCCCACGCAGGGGCCGCGCGCCTCGATCTCGGCGTTCCCGGGGACGCTCTTGCGCCACTACTCTGCCCCTGGCGTTGGCGGACATCGCTTCGTGCAAGCCACGGACGCCGCGCAGCTCGAGCTCCTGGCCGAGGTCTGCGAGCCGGACGTCGCCAAGGTCCACAACGGGTACCTGCGCTCGCAGAGCATCCTGGATCCGGCGGCGTTCGCGCACGCGCTGACCGAGCGCTTCGAGCACATCGCGGTGGGCGTGCATGATGGGGTGGAGGTGGTGCTGGGGGCGGACTGGGCCGGCGCGGTGGCCGGTGCGCCACATCGGACCATCTCTCAGGTCTTCACCTCCACCGTGGCAGGCGGCATGTACGGCAGCGTGGCGGATGATCCGGCGGGCGCGCAGATCTGCCAGCAGCTCCAGCGCGCCGCCTATCTGGGCACGCTGCTCGCCGCGGCGGCGCTGGGCAAGCGCCGCGTGGTGCTCACGCTGATCGGCGGCGGCGTGTTCGCCAACCCCATCCGCGCGATCTGGGACGCCATCCTGTGGGCCGCGGATCAGGTGGCGTACGCGCTGCACGACGACCTTTCCATCGTGCTCAACGGCCGAGATCTCAGCCATCAGCTCCCCATGGCAGAGCTCCTGGCCGAGGCCCGCGCGCGCGACGGCGGCGTGCTCGTGCTCGACCGCGGCCAGCCGGCCACGTTCGTCAGCTAGTACCCGACGGGGTCCTGGCGCTGGAAGCAGTCGCGAGGCGGGCGCCGGCATGATACGTAGGGCGCGTCGAAATGCGGCGCAAGGCTTCCCTGTCCACGTGGGTGTTCGCGCTGGGGGTGGCGGTGTGGGTGGTCAGCGGGGTCATCTGGTGGCTCTCCGCTGCGCCCCTTGGGCACGACGAGGCCCAGTACGCGATGGCGTTTCAGCACCTGCTCAGCGGCGAGCCGCCGCGCTGGGTGTACCTGTCCAAGGGCATGCACGCGGTGGCTGGTCCGGGCGTGCTGCTCGGCGGCGGCGAGCTCGCGCTGCGGGTGGCGCCGCTCTTGTGCGGGCTCGGGTTCTTGCTGGCGGCGGCGCACCTGGCCTGGCGCGTGTTCGGCGCGACCACCGCGGCGTGGACGGTGGTGGTGCTGGCCTCCGCCAAGCCGGTGGTGCGCCGCAGCGTGGAGCTGCTCTCGGACTTCCCCTCCACCGCGGCGCTGCTGGCGGGGACGACCGTGGTGGTGATGGAGGTGGTGCAGCCGTCGCGTCCGACGGGGCCAAGCTGGCGGCTCCTGTGGGCGGCGCCGCTGTTCGCGGCGGCGTTCTACCTGCGCTACGGGAGCTGCGTGCCGATCTCCCTCGTCGGCAGCGCGGCGCTCGTCGCCGGGTGGCCGGCGGTGCGGCAGCGGCCGGCGCCGGTCGCCGCGGCGGCGGGGCTGCTGGCGCTGCTGCTCCTGCCGCACTTCTGGGACTCGCTGGCCACCCTGGGCTCGCCGCTGGCCGTGCTGCTGGAGAGCCAGCGCGTGCCGCAGGCCGAGGTGTCCGGCTTGCGGACGTACCTGACCAGCGATCCGGTGGCGTTCTACGGCCGGGCGGTGGCGCCGCTGCTGGTGCTGGGCGCGCTGCTGCCCGGGTGGCTGGCGCTCCGGCGCTGGCGGAGGTCCGCGCGCGCGCCAGGATCCGGGCCGGCCCCGAGCGAGGAGTCGCGACAGGCGCGCCGCGCGCTGGTGCTGTGGGCGATCGCGCTGGCCGATATCGTGGTCCTCGGCCTGACGGCGCTGGGCCAGCTCCGCTACATCCTGCCGGGGGTGGTGCTGCTGACCATCCTGGGGGTGGAGCTGGTGCGAGTGGCGGTGGCGGCCACGCCGCTGCCGGCGCGGCGCTTCGTGGTCGGTGGGCTGGCGCTGGCGCTCGCCGTCCTGCTCGTGACCTCGGTGACCTCGGTGGCGCGCCACGGGCAAGCCCGCCGGCGCGGGATGCAGAGCGTCCTGCTCACCATCGAGGCGATCCGCCGCGACGCGGCCGGGCGGAGGTGTCACTTCATCGCCGGGCACTACACGCAGATCGAGTGGTACACCGGCTGCAACGGGCATCACTTCTCGCCGGCGCAAGCGCACGCGCGCGGCGAGCCCATCTACTACGTGCGCGAGGACGCGCCGGGCTGGCAGCCCAGCGACGCGGACATGGCTCAGCCGCACGTGGTGGTGCTGCAGCACGCGCGCGACAACCTCCAGGTCATCCGGCTCTTGCCCGCGAGCGGTAGCGGCGCGGGCGCCCCGGCGCGCTCGCCGCTCACCCCCGGCGCCACCCCGGCGCTGGCCCCAGGGGCCCTCCCGCCCCCATGACCGCGCAGCTTGGGCACGTGCATAGCATCAACGTCTCCGCGGGCGGCGTTCCCAAGTTGCCGGTGCCGCGGGTGGAGGTCAGCGAGCACGGGCTGGCGGGAGATGCGCAGCGGAATCTCCGCCACCACGGTGGGCCGGCGCGGGCGGTGTGCCTGTGGTCGTACGAGGTGATCTGCGAGCTGCAACGGGAAGGTCACCCGGTGCGGGTCGGCTCGACCGGCGAGAACCTCACGCTGTCCGGGGTACGCTGGGAGCTGGTGGTGCCTGGGGCGCGCCTGCAGATCGGCGCGCACGTCCTCCTGGAGATCACGAGCTACGCCACGCCGTGCCGCACCATCTGGGGCTCCTTTGCGCTCCTGCGCTATGGCCGCATCAGCCAGAAGCGCCACCCCGGGCAGAGCCGCGTCTATGCGCGCGTGCTGCAGGGTGGCCAGGTCGCGACAGGCGCGCCGGTCGCGCTCCACGCCCTCGAGGCCGCGCGGTGAGGCGCGCCCGCGCGGCGGCCTGGACCTGGCCAGATGGCGAGGGCCAAAGCGACCGCCGAGACGCGCGGCAATGAAGTCGAGCGTCGGCGTCATGGCTGGTCTGCGCCGGCGGCCCCATATCGTGGGGCATGAACATCACACGCATTGGGCTACTGTTTGGTACCGCGCTCCTCGCCGCCGCCTGTGAGGGCGACAACGGCCCCGCCGGGCCGGAGGGGCCCGCCGGGCCACCCGGCGGACTCGATCCCAACCTGTCGGCCACCGACAAGGTGATCACCGCCTTCGGCGGACGGCCGGTGCTGGCCGGGCTGACCTCGCTGGGCGCCACCATCACGGGCGATCGCGCGGTCCTCGATGAGGGCTATGCCCCGGAGGACGGCGCCACCGCCGCCTCGCGCTTCGAGGCCACCCTGCAGTGGGACCTGACCGCCGGCAACCTCCGGCTCGACTACAAGCGCAACGTGGCCTTCCCGTTCCCCGGCATGTACACGTACAGCGAGCTCCTGCGCGCCGACGGCGGCTGGCGCATCGGCGTGGACAACTTCTTCGGCGCGCCAGGCGGGCCGCTGTCCTCGGAGCGCTGGGGCTCGGCGCGCCGGCAGCAGCGGCTCCTGCACCCCGAGCTCCTGGTGCGCGACCTGGCGTCCGGCAAGATCACCGGCAAGGACGCCGGGCTGGGCGTGATCGGCGGCGTGCCGCATCACCGGCTGGAGCTCGCCGACGCGGTGTCGCCGCTCACCCTGTGGGTGGAGGTTGGCACCGGTCGCCTCACCAAGATCAGCACGGTGGAGAACGAGCACCTGCGCGCGGACGTGCCGGTGGAGGCGTTCTTCTCCGACTGGAAGGCGCTCACCGGCGGCGTCTGGGTGCCGCAGCGCGCCGCGCTCACCGTCGACGGCGAGGTGGTTCACGAGGAGCTGCGCACGACGATCACCGCCAACCCGGCGATCCCGGCCACGGCCTTCGCGGTGCCAGGCGGCGCGACGCCGTCCCTGGTCGCCGCAGAGGTCGCGCGCGGCGAGCGCACGCACCAGTTCCACGAGATGTTCTCCGCCATCGGCATCCCGCTCGACGGCGGGCAGACCACGGTGGCGCCGACCCAGCTCCGGCCGGGCGTCTGGCACCTCGCGGGCGGCACGCACAACTCGCTGGTCGTCGAGCAGGCCGCTGGCGTGGTGGTCGTCGAGGCGCCGCTGTATGCCAAGCGCAGCGAGGCGCTGCTGGCGTGGATCGGCACGCAGTTCCCCGGCAAGCCGGTGACCCACGTGATCGCCACCCACTTCCACGGCGATCACTCCGCGGGGCTCCGCACCTTCGTCGCCGCCGGGGCCACCGTGGTCGCCGGCGAGGCGGCGCTGGGCCTGTACCGTCGCGTGTTCGCGGCGCGCCGCACCATCGAGCCGGACAAGCAGGCCACCACGCCGCGCCAGGCCACGCTGCGCGCGGTGAAGCCCGGTCAGGTGGAGACCTTGGCGGGCAACGGAGAAGATCGCGTCGTGCAGATCTACACGGTGGACACCACGCACGCGGCGGACATGGTGGTCGCGGTGGTGGACGGCGTGCTGTTCGTCAGCGACATCTATAGCCCCGGTATCCCGGCGAACCCGGCGGCGCTGCGCGAGCTGCGCCAGGCCATCACGGACCACGACACCATCGCCGTGGAGACCATCGCTGGCGGCCACGGCGGCACCTCCACGCTGCAAGAGCTGGACGACCTCATCAACCCGCCAAGCTGAGGTCAGGCGGGCTGACCCAGCCGATCTGGCAGGTCGCAGGAACCTTCGTGCGGGGGCGCGGCACCTGCTAGGCTGCGGCCTCCATGGTGTCGGTCGCGATCACGCCTGTCACGCCCTTCGAGGATGCGCTTGGCCAGTCGCTGCGGCGGCTGGCCATCGGTCACGCTCAGTCCGCCTACAACGAGCTGCCTGCGCCCTTCGGCGTGCGCTTCCCCAGCGGCGGCTCGGCGGCGGGGTTTCACATGGTGTTCGCGGGCCGCTGCTGGCTGTCCACCGAGAGCGGATGCCAGCGCTGGCTGTCTGCCGGAGACCTGGCGCTCTTGCCCCACGGCAGCGGCCACGTGATCGCAGATCGCCCGGAGAGCCACGTGGTGCCGTACACCGCGCTCAAGGGCGCGGTCCGCGGCGGCGCCAACGCGCTCTTGTGCGGCACGTACAAGTTTGGCGCGGTGGGCAAGGACCCGGTGCTGGCGCTGTTGCCCGAGGTGGTGGTGGTGCCGGCCGAGCAGGTCCGCGAAAGCCCGGGCTTCGTCGCCGTGCTGAACGCGCTACGCGCCGAGATCACGGCGGCGCGGCCGGGCCACGACGCGGTGGTGAGCTCGCTCGTCGACGCCAGCTTCATCTACATCGTGCGCGCCTGGCTGGCCAACCAGGACCCGGTGGACGCGCACTGGCTGGCCGCGCTGCGCGATCCGGGGCTGTCGCGGTGCCTGACCAGCATCCACACCAACCCCAAGGGGCCGTGGACGGTGGCCGGGCTGGCCAGCGTGGCCCGGATGTCGCGCGCGGCCTTCGCCCGCCGCTTTACCCAGCTCGTGGGCGCCTCGCCGCTGGCGTACGTGGCGGCGCGGCGGCTCGACCAGGCGGCGCGCCTCTTGCGAGACAGCGATCAGCCGCTGGGGGCCATCGCCAGCGCGGTGGGCTACGAGTCGGAGTTCGCGCTGAGCCGCGCGTTCAAGCGCTCCCGGGAGCTGGCGCCCGGTCGCTACCGCGCCATGCACCGCGGCGCGGCGGCTCACTCGCCGTCGGCGATGATGCGGCGCGGCGGGGTGTCCAGATCGTCGAGCTGACCGCTGCGCACCACCCAGATGAAGGCGATGGCGGCGCCGGTGGCGATGAGCAAGGCGAGCGGGATGAGCAGGTACAGGACGTTCATGTCGGGGCTCCTGGCGGCGCAGCCGTGGCTGCGCCCATGGCAGAGTCGATGGCAGAATCGGCGGCAGAGAATCGGCGGCGCCGGGGGCGGCCGCCTGCCCGCGCCCGCGGGCCAGCGCGGGGACGATCATCGCGCGTGAGCGCACCGAGCTCAGGAGCACGGTCAGCGACGACAGCGGCATCATGATGGCGGCCACCAGCGGGTGGATGACGCCAGTCACCGCGAGCAGGCCGGCGGTGAGGTTGTAGAACAGCGAGATGCGCAGGTTGCGGCGGATGGTGCGCATGGTGGCGCGCGCGCCCTCGAGGATGGCGACCAGGCTGCTGACGCCGGGCCGGCTCGAGTAGATGTCGGCGGCCTCGATGCAGGCCTCCGCGCTGCCGTGCATGGCGATGCCGCAGGTGGCGGCGGCGAGCGCGGCGGCGTCGTTGACGCCGTCGCCCACCATCACCACTGGCCGGCCCTGGCGGCCCGCGTCCTGCATCAGCTCCTCGATGCGCGCCGCCTTCTGCTCCGGCAGCGTGCTGCCGCGGCAGTCGCGCTGCGGGAGGCCCAGCGCGGCGCCGGCCAGCTTGACCGCCTGCTCGTCATCTCCCGACAAGAGCTCCACCTGCCAGCCCAGGCGGCGCATGGCGGCCACCGCTTCGGCGGCGTCGGGTCGCACGGGATCCGAGAGCCCGGCGACGGCCACCGCCAGCCCGTCCACCGCGACCACCACCGGGCTCTCGCCGCGCGCCTGCGCCGCGGCGATCATCCGCGCCACGTCGAGCGGCATGGTGGCGAGCGACGAGATCCACCCTGGCGAGCCCACCGCCACCTGGCGCGCGAGCGCGGCCTGCCCGCTGCCCGCGGTGAGCGTGCCGACGATCCCGCGGCCGAAGGTCTCGCGCGTGTCCTCGACGCTGACCGCGGCGGGCGGCGCGTGCGCGCGCAGCGCCTGGGCCACCGGGTGCTTGCTCTTGGCCTCGAGCGCGCTGGCCAGCCTGGCCGCCGCGTCGTCGCCGGCCCAGCTCGTGACGCGCTGCGAGCCCACGGTGACCGTGCCGGTCTTGTCCAGCACCAGCACGCCGGGCCGATCGAGCTGCTCGAGCACCTCGGCGCCCTTGATGAGGATGCCGCGCCGCGCCGCGCGCGAGAGCGCCACCGACACCGCCAGCGGCGTGGCCAGCGCCAGCGCGCACGGGCAGGTGACCACCAGGAGCGCCATCGCGTGCTCCAGGCCATCGGCGGCGTGGCCAGCCAGGGTCCAGCCCAGCAAGGTCAGGGTGGCCACGGTCGCCACCACCGCCACGAAGCGGCCGGCCAGGCCGTCGACGAAGCGCTCGATGGGCGCGCGCCGCCGCGCCAGCTCGGCCACCCGCGCCACGAGCTGGCCGATGCGGGTGGACTCGCCGGTCGCGCTGGCGCGCAGGCGCACCGGCGCGCTGAGGTTGATGGTGCCGGCGTGGAGCACATCACCGACGCCGACCTCCACCGGGCGCGACTCGCCGGTGAGCAGGCCGCGGTCCACCGCGGTGGCGCCGCGCTCGATGACGCCGTCGAGCGGCACGGTCTCGCCGGCCAGCACCTCCACCAGCTCGCCGACCTTGAGCGCGTCCACCGGCACCTCCACCGTGCGATCGGCGGCGGTGACCAGGTGAACGCGGCGCGGCGTCAGCGCCAGCAGCATCTCCGCGGCGATGGAGGCCTTGCGCTGATGCCGCGTCTGCACGAAGCGCGCGACCAGGAGCAAGAACACCAGCATGCCCACCGAGTCGAAGTAGATCTCGCCGACCCCGCGCACCACGTTGGCGGTGCCCCAGCCAAGGCCAGCGATGATGCCGATGGCGATGGGCAGGTCCAGGTGCAGCTTGCGTGAGCGCAGCGAGGCCAGCGCGGTGCGAAAGAACGGCATGGCGGCGAAGCTCAGCACCGGCAGCGCCACGATCATGGAGGTCCAGCGCAGGAACGTGACCTCGATCGGCGTCATCGCGCCGCCCAGCCACCCGGCATACAGCGCGATGGCCAGGAGCATGATGTTGCCCGCGGCGGCGCCAGCGACGCCGATCTTGATGAGCAACGCGCGATCTTCGCGGCGGCGCTGGGCGTCGCGGTCGACGTCGCGATACGGGTGAACCGGGTGGCCCAGCCGGTCCAGCGTGCCGCCGATGGCGGAGAGCTGCACGCGCGCCGGATCGTAGACCACCTCGGCCAGGCCGCGGCCCAGGTCGACCCGCGCCTCGACCACGCCCGACTCGATGTCAGGCAGCCGCTCCACCAGCCAGACGCACGCGGTGCAGCGCAGATCTTCGAGGTAGAGCTGGGTCTGCGCCAGGCCGTCCTCGCGGGTCTCGACGTGGCGCTCGGCGAACGACGGATCGTCGAGCTCCTCGTACTTGCGCGCGGTGGTGCGCGCCGGGGCGCGCTCGTTGCCGGCCAGCTCGTACCACTGGGTGAGCCCACCGAGCGCCAGCGCCTCTGCCACGGTCTTGCAGCCGGCGCAGCAGTACCAGGGCGCCTCGGCGTCTCGCTCGAGCGCCGGCAGCGGCGCGCCCGAGCCGACCGCGTCGCCCACGACCTCGGCGGTGCCGCAGTGGGCGCACGCGCGCGCCGGCGCGGCGGGCGCGAGCGCGGGGACCAAGGTCAGCGCGGGAGCTGTGGCTGAACTCGCAGACGCACTCGCAGACGCACTCATGGAAGGACCTTCGCGGTGGCGGCGGGGACCGCGCCGGGATCGTGACAGGTGGGGGCCTGGCCCTCGGTGGGCGTCAAGAGCGGCCAGCGCAGGAGCAGCGCGGCGCCGGCGAGGCTCATCACCAGGGCGGCGGTGACGAGCGGCCAGCGCGAGCGCACGCGGGCCAGGAGCGGGGTGGCGAGCGCGGTGGCGCCGAGCAGCGCCGGCATGGTGCCGAGCCAGAAGGCGAGCATGGTGCTGGCGCCGAGCAGCGCCGAGCCCGTCCCCGCGGCCAGCGCGACGAAGGCCCACAGCCAGCCGCACGGCAAGACGGCGTTGAGCAGGCCGAGGCCCAGCGCGCGGCGCGCCGGTGGCCGGGTCCGCAGCTTGACGAGGCCGCGGCCAAAGAAGCTCGAGGCGCCGGTGACCGGCGCAGCGCTCGCGGACGTGGCGCGGGCCGCCTTGCGCGCGCGCAGCGCGGTGACGGCCAGCATCACGCCCCACGCCGCCAGGCCGGCCGCGGCGATGACCATCGCCGCGCGCTGCACGGCCAGCGCGGCGCCGGCCAGGTCCACCATCTTGCCGGCCAGGCCCGCGACGACGCCAAGCCCGGCGTAGCCCAGCGCGCGGCCGAGCTGGTGCAGCGCGACGCCACGCCAGCGCTGCTTCGCCGAGCCGCCGTGGTGCAGCGCGGCCAGCGGGCCGCACATGGCCACGCAGTGCAGGCTGCCCACCAGGCTCGCCACCAGCACGGCGGCCAGGCCCGGCGCCACGCCGCCCAGCGCAGGCGCGCTCGCGGCCACCGCGCTCGCGGTCAGCGCCGAGCTCGAAGCCCAGGCGGCGGTCAGGGCAGGGAGGACGAGCATGGCCATCACGGCTGCCGCGCCGCGACCTCGCTTGGCAGCTCGATCTCGCGGTGCATCGAGTAGCTGATGTCTCCTCGGTGGACGGCGATGTCGAGCTCGTACCACCCGGGGGTGCCCCGCCACGCCGCGCTCGGCGACGGGGTGCCGCGCGCCACCCCCGTGGCGTCGGTCATCAGCTCCAGGTCTGCGCGTTGCGCGGGATATCCGCGGTGAAAGCCGGTCACCTTGACGTGCGCGTTGCCCACCGGCTGGCCAGCCGGATCGATGGCGCTCACCAGCACGCCGTCACGCGACAGCGACAGCGCGATCTTCCAGCCCAGCTCCTCGGCGAGCCGCGCCTCCGCCATGCTCTGGTCCCAGGCCACGGCGCGCTCGTAGTACTTTGGCACCACGGACGGCGGGCTCCAGGCGCTGGCCACCACCAGGACGCCCATGACGAGGACGTTGATCGCGAGCAGTCCCACCGTGATGTAGATCCATCGGCGCTGCGGGTTCATGGGGTACCTGCCTTGTCTGAAGCGGGCGCAGGCGCGGCGGAGGGCGGCGGGGCGCCGCCCTCGTGGTCGTCATGCTTGCCTTCGTCCTTGTTGTGGTCTTTGTCGTCGCGCTTGCCTTCGTCTTTGCCTTCGTCCTTGTGCTCGTCGTGCGCCCTGCCGTGCCCGTCGCCATGCACCTCCCCATGCTCTGGTCCCAGCAGGGTCACCTTCAGCCGGCCGAGCTGCTCGCCGCCCTCGGTCACCACCAGGTGGGTCTGCCGTCGTCCTTCGTGAAACTCCGCTGCTGGGGACACCACGAACAAGGTCACCACCTCGGCGTGGTTGCCGCGCAGCTTGATCTGGGGGCGCGAGGAGATGATCGTGGCCACCGGGTCTTCTGACAGCGCCACCTGGAACGTGCGCTCGTCCGCCGCTCGATTCTCGATCTTGATGCGCACCAGGCTCGAGACCTTATCCTTCCCGAGCTCCTGGAACGCCGCGCGGTCATTGCGGAGCACCCACAGCTCGGTGTCGCGCCGCGTGGTGAGCTGCCAGATGAAGATGCTCAGCACCGCGGTGAGCAGGGCCGGATAGACCCAGACTCGCAGCCGCGAGAGCTTGCGCGCCTTGCCCGCGAGCTGCTCTTGCGACGCATAGCGGATGAGCCCCCGCGGTCGCTCGAGCTTGTCCATGATCGGATCGCAGGCGTCGATGCACTGGGCGCAGCCGATGCACTCCATCTGCAGCCCGTCGCGGATATCGATGCCGGTGGGGCAGGTGGCCACGCACGCGCCGCAGTCCACGCAGTCGCCCTGCGTCGCGACCCCCGCGGCAGGTTCGCTGCCCTTGCGCTTCTTGCCGGCCTTGCCGCGCGGCTCTCCGCGGCTGGCGTCGTAGCCCACGATGAGGGAGTTCTTGTCCATCATCACCGACTGCAGCCGGCCATACGGGCAGGCCACCGTGCAGGTCTGCTCGCGGAAGTAGGAGAAGTCAAACAGCATCAGCGCGGTCACCCCCATCACCACCGTGAAGCCCACGGGATGATTGGCAGGCGAGTGCGTGATCCAGGTGAACAGGAGATCGGTCGGCACGAAGTACGAGAGAAAGACGTTGGCGATCGCGAAGGCCAGGACCGCATAGATCGCCCACTTGAGCACCCGCTTCCCGCTGCCGCCCTTGGCGTCGATGGCGCGCTGCTGGGAAGGCGGACCTTCCAGCCAGCGCTCGATGGGGCGAAACACCAGCTCCAGGTACACCGTCTGCGGACAGCCGTAGCCGCACCACACGCGACCCCACATCGCCGTCACGAAGAACACGGTCAGCACCACCGACAGCCCCAGCAACATGAGCAAGAAGCCCTCGCTGGGCCGAAACACCGTGCCGAGGAAGACGATCTCGCGATGCACGAGATCGATCAGCATCGGCGGCCGTCCGCCGATCCGCAGGTGCGGCAGCAAGACGAACAGCGCGATGAGCCCGTAGCCGATGACGCGCCGCCGGTTCAGGAAGCGCCCCGGCGCCAGCTTGGGCCGGATGTAGAAGCGCGTGCCATCCTGGTTGAGGGTGGGCAGCGAGCGCCGCGCCGGCTTGAGCAGGTCACGATTGGAGACGCCCCCGTGGGCGCCCCTGGGTTCGGCGGGTTCGGCAGGAGAAGGGGCTGGAGTGGGGGCTGACATGGCGCGCTACTTTCCGAACGGAGCGACCTTCTCTCCTTGCGGAGGCTTGCCCTCCGCGACGTTGGTGTGTCGAAGCGTGGAGACATACGCCGCCACCGCGGCGAGGTCGTTGGGTGCCAGCACGGGCGCCCAGGAGATCATGCCCTTGTCGGGCACCCCGACCTTGACCGTGTTGTAGATGTCGCTGCGGGTGGCGCCGTGGATCTGGAAGTCGTCGGTGAGGTTTGGCCCCACCAGGCCGCGTCCGTTCTCGGTGTGGCAGCTCGCGCAGCTCTGGACGAACACGGCCTTGCCGCGGGTCATGGCCCCGCCGTCGGCGGCCAGCGCCGCCAGCGACTCCTCCGAGATGGCCGCACCCTCGGCCGCCTCGATGGTGGCGCGGCGCGCGCGATACTCCGCGTACTCCGCGTCGTAGGTCTGGTGGATCGACTTGCCCGAACCGCCCCAGTGGTACCAGTACCAGTAGGCGCCGGCGAAGATCACCGTGCCGACCATGATGAGCTTGAACCACGTCGGCTGTGGGTTATCGAGCTCGTGGATGCCGTCGTACTCCTGGTCGTCGTGCGGGGGCTCGGTGCCGAGTTCGTTGGCGTTGGCGGTGCTCATCATGATCTCCGGGCAGAAACGCCGGCCTCGCCGGCGGTGTCGTCAAACAGGGGAAGTTGCGCGGCCTCGTCACATTGCACGCGCGCCTTGCGACGCATCACGCGCGAGGTGACGGCCACGAACACGATCACGAACAGGATCAGCGCGATCTCGGTCATCGTGGACGGGGTCATGTTGGAGACCAGCTCCGACATCCGCATGTCAGTTCCCTCCCGTGGCGGCCACCGGCGCGCTCGTCGCCGGGACGCTGGCTTGCTTCTCTGCGGCCGGCTTGGCCTTGATGTCGGTGCCGAGCCGCTGCATGTATGCGATGAGCGCAATCACCTCACGGTCGGCGGGCACCGTGGGGCCGCCCTCCGTCACCAGCGCCGCGGAGATCTCTTCGGCCTGCTTGCGCGCCATCGCGCCGCCGTTGTTGAGCGTGTTGGCGTCATACGGCACGCCGAGCATGGCCATGGTGCCCACGCGCTTCTGGATGGTGGCCCAGTCCACCGACTCCGTGACGAGGTGCGGGTACGGCGGCATCACCGAGCCCGGCGAAGTGGACGTCGGCAGCTCGAAGTGGCGGTACAGCCACAGGTTGCTGCGCAGGCCGCCCTGACGGTGCAGGTCCGGACCGATGCGGCGGCTGCCCCACTGGAACGGGTGATCATAGATGAACTCGCCCGGCTTGGAGTACTCGCCGTAGCGCACCGTCTCATCGACGAACGGCCGCACCATCTGCGAGTGGCAGTTGTAGCAACCCTCGCGCACGTAGATGTCGCGTCCGTGCAGCTCCAGCGGGGTGTAAGGCTTGACGCTGGCGATGCGCGGGATGTTGTCGCCGATGAGGAAGGTGGGGATGATCTCGAAGGCCGAGGCGACGATGATCGCCAGCGCCACCAGGATCGTGAACACCAGCGGCATGCCCTCGTACTTGCGGTGCCAGAAGGCCGCGGTGGAGGCGCCCTTGCCAACGAGCATCTTGGGCACGGACACCGTCACCGGGGCGTAGGTCTTGGGCCGCGCCTGCCAGGTGCGGAACAGGTTGTAGGCGCCCAGGATGGTAGCGCCCAGGTACATCGTGCCGCCGAGCGCGCGGACCCAGTACATCGGGATCAGGCGAGAGGAGGTCTCGAGGAAGTCCGGGTACTGCAGGCGCCCGGTCTCATCGAACGCGCGCCACATCAACCCTTGGGTGATGCCGGCGGCCCACATCGAGACCACGTACAGCGCCATGCCCACGGTGGCGATCCAGAAGTGCGTGCTCGCCCACTTCTTGGAGTGCAGCGGCGCCTGGAACAGGCGCGGCGCCAGCCAGTACATCATGCCAAAGCTCATGAACGCCACCCAGCCCAGCGCGCCGCCGTGGACGTGCGCGATGTTCCAGTCCGTGTAGTGCGAGAGCGCGTTGACGCTCTTGATCGACATCATCGGCCCCTCGAAGGTCGACATGCCGTAGAAGGTGATGCCGACGACGAAGAACTTGAGCACCGGCTCCTCGGCGACCTTGTGCCAGGCGCCGCGCAGGGTGAGCAGGCCATTGACCATGCCGCCCCAGGACGGCATCCACAGCATCACCGAGAAGATCATGCCCAGCGAAGACGCCCAGCCGGGCAGCGAGGTGTAGTGCAGGTGGTGCGGACCGGCCCAGATGTACAGGAAGATCAGCGACCAGAAGTGAAACACCGAGAGGCGGTAGCTGAAGATGGGCCGCCCAAGTGCCTTGGGCAAGAAGTAGTACATGAGGCCCAGAAACGGCGTGGTCAGAAAGAACGCCACCGCGTTGTGGCCGTACCACCACTGCATGAAGGCGTCCTGGACGCCAGAGTAGATGGAGTAGCTCTTGAACAGCCCGGCGGGGATCGCCAGGTTGTTGAAGATGTGCAAGACGGCGATGGTGACGATGGTGGCGATGTAGAACCACAGCGCCACGTAGATGTGCTTCTCACGGCGCACCCGCAGGGTGGCGAAGAAGTTCACCGCGAAGGTGACCCAGACCACCGCGATCATCAGGTCGATGGGCCACTCCAGCTCCGCGTACTCCTTGCCCTGCGTGATGCCCAGCGGCAAGGTGAGCGCAGCGCAGACGATGATCGTCTGCCAGCCCCAGAAGTGGATGCGGGACAAGACGTCCGAGAACATCCGCGCCTTGAGCAGGCGCTGGCTCGAGTAGTACACCGCGGCGAAGATCGCGTTGCCGGCGAACGCGAAGATCACTGCGTTGGTGTGCAGTGGTCGCAGCCGTCCAAACGCGAAGTATCGCGTGATGTTGAGCGCGGGGAAGGCGAGCTGCAGGGCGATCCACAGGCCCACCAGCATGCCCACCAGGCCCCAGACCACAGACGCCGTCGCGAACTTGCGGACGATGTCCTCGTCGTAGGTGACCAGCTCTCGAGCCTGGTCCTTTGCCGAAGGCGCTGCCTTGGCGGCCTCTACCTTGGGTGGGGCGTTCGAGTCGCCCTCCCCCGCGGCGCCGCGGTCAGCGGATTCGGAATCGGATGGGTTGTCACTGACCCCCGAGGGGTCGCTGGAATCGATAGGCACGGATACACACTCAGCAACCGCCGTGCCCAGGCGGCGCGGCGCGGCATCAACCGTGGTTGTCGACGGAGCAGACGTTTCTTCGCGGCAGGTTGTCACGGGGACTGCGACAAAACGACAGCGCAAGGGGTTCGTGGTGTCGGCAAGGTTGACGCAAGATCTGCGCATCTGGTGACGCGCGCAAGCGTTTGATGGCGCTAGAGAATTCCCGAGCGATCGGACGCAATGCCGCAGCAGATCCGGTCAAGCCGACGGCTTTCGCCCACCGGCTGGCAGCACGATCGCGAAGACGCGCGGGCTGCGCTTTGGGGCTCGTTGCTGCGCGCGGCGGCGTGCCCCGGTGTTGGTGCCATCCGCTCGTTGCCACCACGGTCGCGCCGTCGAGCGGACGCGCAGCGCGCGCTCGTCGCCGAAAATGGAAAACGGAGCGGTCGCGCCGCTCCATGCCTCGCCGCTGGTCGACCGGCGGCTGGTCGCTGGCCGGTCGCCTGCGCTCAGGCGTTGAGCATGACGACGACCATCACCATCACAAACCCCACCACGAGCACGGTCCACATCAGGATGTGAAGGCTAACCAAGAAGATGCTTGGGTCGTTGCGTGACGTCTCATCCGCGTTGGCGGGCGTGGTGGCTTCGTCCATGGTGCCCCACTACGCAAGGCGCATGCCGTGCTGGTCTTCGACGCTGGTCATGCGATCCGCGCAAAGCGTGCGCCGCCGCAGATTGTCGCAGGGCGCAGATAGTTGGGCCTGCTTTTAGGTCGCTCTAGGTCGCTCTAGGTAGGTCTGGCTCTCGCGAGCGTACTCTTGCAGCCGGTACTGCACGGTGCGGACGCTGATGCCCAGGATCTCGGCGGCGCGAGAGGTCGAACCACCGTGCGCCTTGAGCGTCTCCATGATCGCGTAGCGCTCGAGCTGGGCGAGCGTGCTGCCGGGGATGGGTGGCTGGCCGTTGATCGGCCGGTCCCCCATGGCGCGCAGCGACGGCGGCAGGTGGCGGGCCTCGATCTGCTGGCCATTGCACATCACCACCGCGCGCTCGATGGCGTTCTCCAGCTCGCGCACGTTGCCAGGCCACGGGTAGCTGGCCAGGACATCCAGCGTCTCGGAGGTCATGCTGCCCACGTCACGGGCGTTGGACTTGGCGTGCTTGGCGATGAAGAACGTTGCCAGCGCCGGGATGTCGGACATCCGCTCGCGCAGCGGCGGGGTCTCGATGGACACCACGTTGAGGCGGTAGAACAGGTCTTCCCGGAAGCGCTTGGCCGCGACTTCCTCGTGCAGGTTTCGGTTGGTGGCGGCGATGACGCGGACGTCGACCTTCAAGGTCTGGTTGCCGCCCACCCGCTCGAACTCCTGCTCCTGGAGGAACCGCAGCAGCTTGACCTGGGTGGCCGGAGAGATCTCTCCAATCTCGTCCAGGAACAACGTGCCGCCGTCGGCCATGGTGAACCGGCCGTCGCGCCGCCCCTGGGCCCCCGTGAAGGCGCCCTTTTCATGGCCAAAGAGCTCGCTCTCCAGCAGCCCTTCCGCCAGCGCCGCGCAGTGCAGCTTGACGAACGGCCCCTTGGCGCGGGTGGAGCGGTGGTGAATGGCGGAGGCCACCAGCTCCTTGCCGGTGCCGCTCTCGCCCATGATGAGCACGGTGGCGCGGCTGGGCGCCACCTGGTCCACCACCTCGAAGACGCGCTGCATCTGCGGGCTGGTGCCGACGATGTTGTCAGGCGCGAGCTTCTCATCGAGCCGGCGTCTGAGGTTCGCGCTCTCGACGCGCAGCGATCGGTAACGCAGCGCACGATCCACCACCGCCAGCAGCTCATCGAAGTCCACAGGCTTGGTGAGGTAGTCGTACGCGCCAGCGCGCAGGGCCTCCACCGCGGACTTCACGGCGCCGAACGCGGTCACGACGATCACGGGGACGGTCTCGTCCCGCGAGGTGATCTGACGCAAGAGCTCGAGCCCATCGAGGCCAGGCATCTTCTGGTCCGTGAGCACCAGGTCGGGGCCGAACTCGGCGAACTTGGCGAGCGCCTTGAAGCCATCCTGCGCGAGCTCGCTCTCATACCCTTCATCGCTCAGCAGCTCGCTGAGCGCGGTGCGGGAACTCGGATCGTCATCAACGATCAGGATGCGTCCGCGCGGCGTTTCTGAGGTAGGCATGAGGCAGCTCCTTGCTGGTGCGCACATCTTGCGCACGCTAGCTGCTTGTCGCAAGGGCGCAGAGTCTGCCGTTTCGTGGGCCCAGCGCCGCAAGATTTGCGCGCAATGAGGTTGCGATTGCAGGCCGCTGAGGCGAAGGTGACCCTGCGCGTCGCCCTTGCAGCCTGGCAGGGCTGCCGTCGGTGGGCGTGCAGCCCTGGGCTGAGCGTCTTCGCGGTGGCATGCGGTGTGCTCTACCGCGTGGGTCATGTCGATCGAACGCGCGTCGCCGGCTGGCGGAGCTGTGCCCCCAGGCGCGTGGCAAGATCTCGCCAGCGGCGCATCGCGCCTGACCTTTGTTCGCTACGCTCTTCCCCCTGCCACCCAAGGGTGGAGTGGACCTCTCTGGTAGCCATGACGATGCCCGCCTCTGTCACGGTCGCCTCGTTCGACGACGAGGATCTGCGTGCGCTCCTCGAGGCCGCTCCTGACGCCACGCTGGTGATCCGGGAAGACGGCATCATCGAGCACGCCAATCAGCGCTGCTACTCCCTGCTGGGATACGAGCCAGCGGAGCTGGTGGGCAAGCCGGTGGAGATCCTCATCCCGGGCAACCTTCGCGCCGCGCACGCCTCGCATCGGCAGCGGTTCCGGGCCGCGCCGTCCGCGCGCTCCATGGGGGAGGGGCTAGAGCTCGCCGCGCTGCGACGCGACGGGGTGTCGATCCCGGTGGAGATCAGCCTCAGCCCGGTGAAGACCAGCCGGCGGCAGTGGATCTGCGCGGCGATCCGCGACGTCACCTGGCGCCGCAGCCGCGAGGCCGAGCTGGAGGCCGCCAAGCGCAGCGCGGACCAGGCGAACGCCGCCAAGAGCGAATTTCTGGCCTCCATGAGCCACGAGCTGCGCACGCCGCTCAACGCCATCATGGGCTTTGCCCAGCTCCTGCAACGCGACAAGAAGCAGCCGCTGTCCGAGCGCCAGCGCGGCTGGGTGGATCACGTCATGCGCGGCGGCCAGCACTTGTTGCGGCTGATCGACGATGTGCTGGACCTGGCCCGCATCGAGAGCGGCCGGCTCACGCTCTCCCCCGAGCCAGTGGCCATCGACATGGTGGTGGACGAGGTCATCACCACGCTCACGCCGATGGCGGACCGCGCTGGCATCGAGATCGGCACCACCATGGCGTCGGAGTTGCCGGCGGCCCAGGCCGATCGCACGCGGCTGGCGCAGATCCTCCTCAACTACGGCTCCAACGCCATCAAGTATGGGCGCGCCGGCGGCAGGATGACCTTCACGACCTACGCCTCCAACGAGCGCCTGCGCGTGATCGTCTCGGACACCGGGATCGGGATTCCGGAAGAGAAGCAGTCGCTCCTGTTTCAGCCGTTTCAACGCGCAGGTCAGGAGACCGGCACCATCGAAGGAACCGGCATCGGCCTCGCGATCTGCAAGCGGCTGGCCGAGGCGATGCACGGCAACGTCGGGTTTCGCAGCGCGCCTGGCCAGGGCTCCGAGTTCTGGGTCGAGCTGCCGATGTCTTCTCAGCAACCGGCCAAGTCGCGCCGGGGCGGCAACAGCAGCGAGTCCAGTCCGCAGATCTCGCCAGCGCCGATCCCGTCTCGAACGGTGCTGTACATCGAGGACAACCCCGCAAATCTAGCGTTCATGGAGGAGTATCTTGCGGCGTACGAGCACGTGCAGCTCTTGACCGCCCCGAGCGGCGAGCTGGGGCTTGAGCTTGCGCTCGCGCACAAGCCCGATCTGATCCTCCTGGATATTCACTTGCCTGGCATCGATGGGCTCGAGGTGCTGCGGCGCCTGCGCGCGAATCCGGAGATGCAGCGGATTCGCGTGGTGGCGGTGAGCGCGGTGGCCAGCAAATCGGCGGTGATGTCCCCGTTTGACCGATACCTGACCAAGCCGCTGCAGGTGTCGATGCTCGACACGATGATCGCGGACTATCTGCCCGATACACTTGATGAGCCTGCTGTCGCGACATCGCCGGTTGCGTCGAGTTCGCCAGATCCGTCAGGTGAATGACAGGATCTCCAGCGCCTGTTTCACCGCGCGCTCCAGGTGCGAGGGCCTCGACGGGTGAAACCCTTGTGGTCGCGGAGATGGCGTCCGTGGCCGCTCGCCACCTGGTACGGCGGATGCAATGCTTGCAGGCATGAGCACCATCCTCGTCGGAGTTGATTTCTCGCCAGAGAGTGACACCGCGATCGCGCACGCGATGGGCCTGGCCCGCAGGCTCGACGTGTCGGTGACGCTGGCGCTCTCCACGTTTGTCCCCGAGAGTCCGGAAGGTCTCTCTCCATCCCTCTTGGCCTCGTACGCCAAGTACGCCGCGGATCTCAAGGCGCGGCTGGCGGATGAGCGCGCCAAGCTGGCGGCCGTGCATCAACGGTTGCAGGGCCAGGGCGTGGAGGTCTCGCAGGTGGTGCTCGATGGGCGACCGGAGGACACCATCCCCAACGCGGCCAAGGATCTCGGCGCGGCGGTGGTGGTGGTGGGCACGCACGGTCGGACCGGCTTTCGGCGGCTGGCCATGGGCAGCGTGGCGGAGAAGATCGTGCGCCACGAAGATCACCCTGTGCTGGTGGCGCGCGGCGAGGCCCCTCCCGGAGGCTATCGCCACATCGTCGTCGGGCTCGACTTCTCGCCGCCCTCGCGCAAGGCGCTGCAGGCCGCCAAGACGTACCTGGCGCCCGGCGGCAAGATCGATCTGGTGCATTGCTGGCAGCTCCCCATGTGGTCGTACGCCAGCGGCGCGCCGCTGCTCGGCGACAACGTGGCGCAGTTTCAGGCCGAGCTGCTAGGCAGCATCCGCGAGACCGGCGAGAAGTGGCTGGCCGAGGTCGGCCCCATCGACGGCACCATCGCCTTCCACAGCCTCGAGCGCGCGCCGGCCGCGGGCCTGGACTTCTGGGCCACCGAGAACAAGGCGGATCTGATCGTCGTCGGCAGCCATGGTCACACCGGCCTGCGCCGCTGGCTCATCGGCTCTGTCGCCGAGGCCGCGGTGCGCCACGCCCCGTGCAGCGTCGTCGTCGTACACTGAGCGAGGTGAGCTTCGGGGGGGGCAGGCTCGCGAGGGGATACGGTGGAGGCATCATGAACGGTCGCAGCGCGCGCGTAGGTCGGTGGCTCGTGTTGGTCCTGACGGCGGGGATCGGGGGCTGTTCGGCCACGCCCAACGCCGAGCAGCGAGCCACGCCCCGAGACGCCAAGGCGCAGCCTTGCGCGCAGCAGGTCGCGCAGCTCCAGGCGTGGACGGAGATCCTCCTGGATGAGCAGGCAGATCCCTCGGTGGTGCGCCTGACGTCCTTGCGGCTGGTGCAGGTCGCGGGAGCCTCGCTGCTGCTCCGACACGACGAGGTCTCGCTCGAGCTGGGAGCGTCGGAGCTGTCGCTCAACGCGGCGCCGACGTCGTACGACCAGCTCTTTGCCCAGGGTGGTCAACCGGGCTTGGTGGCGCAGCTGTCCCGGTCGGCGCAGCAGGCTCGCGCGCTCGCCGGCTCGGACCCGACATTGACGCTGCTGGCTGATGAGCGGGCGCCGTGGCGCGCCGTCACCACGGCTGGCAAGCTGGCCGCCCTCGCTGGGTTTGCCAAGCTACGCTTCGTCTTTCGGGGCGTGTCGCGACTCGCTCCTCCAGGTCCGTCCTGGTTGGCGGAGCAAGCGCGGTCGCTGCCGCCCTATGATCCTCAGGGCCCGGCGCCAAAGCTCGGCGAACCCGCTCCCCAAGGCCGCCAGCTCTTCGACGCTTGCCCCGACAGCGCTGCGCGGGCGCGCAAGCTGGAGGCGATCCGTGAGTCTTCGAACCGAGGCGCGGAGTTTGCTCACTTGCAGGCGGAGTTTCTGCGTGAGTGCGCCTGTGGGGAGGATCCAGAGGCGGTGAGACAAGCGCTGTGGCTACTCTGGAACCGCGATGATCCAAATCAGCCGTACGCCAGCGTGGTGGTGTCGCTTGGGGCGGCGCTCCAGCGCGATTCCTGGATGGAGCGAGTGGCGCCTGACTCGCCTTGGGCCGACGCGCACAAGCTGGTGCTCGAGCACGCGAGGAGCAACGAGCGATTCACGTTCTAAGCGTGCGCTCACAGCGTCAGGTACAAGAGGAACCCCACTGGCACCAGCAGGCCGGCGCCCACGAACCACTTGCCGCGGCCGAGGAAGCCGGCCTGGCCTTTCATCATGGAGGCGCCGGTGATGGCGAGCAGCATCAGCGCCACGGCGAAGACGTCCGCGACGTAGGTCCACGCGCCCTTGAGGTTGTTGAGGTGCAAGGCGTTGACCTGGAACAGCACGGGCCGGCGCTCCACCAGCTTGTGCTGGCCGCTGCCGGAGGTGGTGTTCACGCTGACCTCTTCGCCATCGTGCAAGAACACTCGCAGCACGGTGGCGCTGTCCTGCAAGTGGCCGCGCACGCGGGCGGTGGGCAAGCGCAGCGCCTGGATCACGAACGCCGCTTGCTCCGCTGGCGTGCCCGCGGGCAGCGGCCCCAGGTTGACCTCGCGCGTGGCGAAGCGATAGTTGGGGTTCCAGTCATCGATGTGGTTGACCGCCAGGCCGGAGAGCCCGTACGCCAGGGTCAGCGCCACCACGGTGTAGCCGAGGTCCCGGTGGAGCAGCCGGAACAGTCCACGCCACTTCACGGGCGCTACTTCTGATCGCGGATCAGGGCGCCAACGCCATCGAGCCGCACGATGCGCGAGGGCTTGGTGATGCTGGCCGGGTCGTAGGGCTTGCCGTACTCCTTGGCCTGGTGCTCGGCGTACTCGCGCGTCTGCTCGAGCGTCAGCTCGGTGATCGCGACCACGCCCTCGGCCACCGCGTACTTGCCCTTGGCGTCCATGGGGAAGACCATGGCGCCGTCCTCCACCTTGAAGCGCAGCTTGTCGCCGGCCACATCACCGGCCAGCTCCATCCAGCAGCCGCGCTTGGGGCACACGTCCGCGATCATCCCCTCCACGCGCACGGTCTTGCCGGCGAAGGGCTCCGGGGTCGCCAGGATGGCGCTGATGGAGGTGGCGTCCACCAGCTTGACGCCTGCGCCATAGGGCGTGCCGGGCGGCTTGGCCACGGCTGGGTCTATCGTGGCGCCGCCGGCCGGGACCTCGATGGGCGTCGCGGGCGACGCGGGCGTCGCCGGTGCGGCGGTGGCCGCGGGCTCCGCGGTCTTGGCGGCCGTCGCCTCGCTGCGGGCGGGGCCCTTGTCGCAGCCGGCGAGCGCGCCAGCGGCCAGGGTGGCGCCGAGCACGGCGGTCAGGACGGATCTCAGGGCGCGGGTCGGGGCTCGGGTCATTGGGTCCTCGTGACGTTCGTCGGATGCAGTGCCGGACGCAGTGCCGGATGCAGTGCCGGTCAGGCCTGGGTGTAGCGCGGATCTGCCCCGGAGTCGACGGGCTGCCCCATCAGGGGGGATCAGGGGGCATCAGGGCGCCAGGCATGGAACTTGTCCTCTCCAGGCAATAGTTCAACGGCGCGCTGACGCGCCTCCTCGATCGACGCAGTAGGCAGGCCGAGCAGTGCGCGTGTCCGGGCCAGATCAAACCACGCCCACGCGAGCCGAGTCTTCTGGCCTGCAGCGAGGGCTATCACGCGTTCTAGGGAATCAGTCGCTTCCCGTAGCAGCGCGGTCCGGGCGGCTTTCTCGTGAGGCTTGGGCCGTGACTTGCGCTTCTTCTTGGCGAGCAGGAGTTTGACCTGCGCGAACTCGTGCAGGGCACGTGCGTCGTGCTGGAGTGGCTCGCCAACAGACTTGAACATCCGGTGTGCCCGCTCCAGATCGCCGGAGCGCTTGAGCAGGATTGCCAGATCCGCCAGTTGAGCTGGGCGGGGAGGCGTCGGGACGTTGTGCAGAACGTCCGTCGCGTCTTCTGCCTGGTGATTGTCCAGGTATGCCTTGGCCATCGCGAGGTACACCAGGTGTGGATCCTGCCGGTGGCTGCTTTGCTCGAACCTGGTGAATACCTGCCGCGCCTCCAGCAACTCGCCGGTCGAGGCCAGGTACTCGATGAGCTGTGCGGCGAGCGGCCCCGTTCCAGGCGCGCGTTGCAATGCACCTCGGAGGTGGCGCACTGCTGCCGGCCGGTCTCCTTGCAGCCAGAACGTCGCGCTCTGTCGCTGCGCGTGAAGCGTCACGTACCCCGGGTGTGCTGGCAGGGTTACACAGAAATATGTGCGCTGGTCGTCGAAGTCAAACGTGGGTGAGGGCGAGCCGTTCTCCTCCATGCTGAGGTAGATCTTTGGGAGCCCCGTGTGCCACGTCTCGGCGAGCCGTGCGGCCTTGAGTAGCTCTCCAACTCGAGGGTTTCTCGGCGGCACGGGCGGCAATCTTGCCCCGCGGCCGAAACTCGATTTCTCCAGACCTGCGACGGGGCCGGGATAGCTCGTGATCTCGAGTCGGTCTGGATACAATGCGAGCCGGGTAGGGTGGCCATCTTCGTAGCTGCGGTGGTAGAGCGCATTGACTACAGCCTCGCGCAGCGCTTTGGTCGGATAGGCCAGGAAACGGCTTGCACGAAGCTCTCGTGAGTCCTTGTTCAAGACTTCACCTTGCAGCGATCCGAGGTAGTCCATCACCTGCTGGAGTTGACGGGGGAGCGGTCCGCGGAACGTCCTTGTTTCGAGAAGGTCACCACCTGCGTCGTCATGAAACTCGGCTAGCTCCACACGGCATCCGGGGAAGTACTCTTCCGGATCCTCGGTGAAGAACAGCAGCGCGGCGTTTCGCGGAGATTCGCCGCCGTTTGTACCTCCGCTGAGCCTGAGCCTGCGCAGGGTGTCTCGAACATCCATGGTATCTGCGCTGGCAGCCAGGTCGCTGCCAACCTGGCGCAGGAACTCCGCGAGCAATCGGGGTGACACCGCTGAGAGGGGAACGTCCGTGCGCCGCCGTTGGTCAAAGGGCACGCGCGGCGAGAGCTCCATCAACTGCTTGAGGAGCGGCCCTCCGGTCGGGGCCTCTTTGGTCTCGGGACCGACGCGGACGTAGTAATGGTACGAGGCGCCGCCCTTCCCGCAATGTTCCGGTGCCTCGTGAGGCCTGGCGTCGCTCGCCGGGACGTAGATGACCAGCACGGACTTGCCGTCGAGCGTTTCGGGAACGAGCAAGGGCGGGGCGATGGGCGGGCGGATGCGATTGCAGTTGCCCTGGATCTCCTTCTGGATCGCCTCCAGGTTCGTTTCAGCTAGCCCCCGGGGAGGCAGGATGGCTGCACCGCCTTGCTCCTCGATACCCAGGACGATGTAGCCACCGTTCAAGCCCTGTAGGTCGTTGGCGAAGGCGGCAATGGTGCGGATGACCGCGTCGCGGATCGGCTCACTCCAGGTGGCCTTGAAGTCGATGCGCACGGACTCGACGGTGCGAGCATGCACGAGATCTTCGAGACGGACTGGCAACAGTGACATGGAACCCTGCGGATTCTGTCATGAAAATCCTATCGCGGGAACTCCGATGTGAGCTGGAATGCAGAAGGTTGGGGCGCGGGTGGGCGCGGCGAACGCGCACGGGTGTGTGCAGCGACGGCGTGGCAGCTAGGCTCCGTCCGCCATTTCGGGGGCGCCTGCGACCGCTTCTGCAACCTGACGGGGGCGGCTGCTGAGATGGGCACCGCGCGGTGAGCGCCAGGGGGAGTTGGCGCGCTGGGGTGGAAGCCTGGGCCGGTGTGGCACGAGGATGCAGAGGTCTTTTCAAGAAGGTTCATGATGCAGAAAGCCGGTTCCCTGTTGTCGTTGTCCTCGCGCACCGTGCGGCTCGCATGCGCGCCCCTGGCAGCCCTGAGTCTCCTCGGCGCGTGCGCGCTCGCTGACGAAGGCGAAGAGGTGGCGGGCGACCCAAGCCCCATCGAGCCCAAGACCGTGTGCGGCGCGGACGACACGGTGTTCGTCAACGACTACCGGGGCACGCTTGGGCCGACGGAGGCGTTCGTGCAGACGCACAAGAAGTACATCGGCGCGCTCGAGGAAGAAGGCACGACGACCTCGCGCAAGTACTGCACCGGCTCGCTCATCGCGAGCAACCTGTTTCTCACCGCCAACCACTGCCAGGTGAGCACGTCGTTTCTGGGCAAGTGGGTCTCGTTCAACTACGAGCGCGCGGCCGGCAGCACCACGCTCTTGACCCAGTCGCACTACCGCGTGGAGGCTGTGGTCGAGGCAGGGCTCGGCGCGGACTTCGCCATCCTGCGGCTCGCCGGCAGCCCGGGCGCGACCTGGGGCATCGCCACGGTGGCGACCGTCGATCCGCCGGTCGGCGCGGCCATCACGATCATGGGCCACGCCAAGGGCGGCCCCAAGAAGATCGAGGCCGGCACCGTGCTGGGCTTTGGCACCAAGACCGTCCAGTACAACAACGTCGACACCCTGGGCGGCCAGTCGGGCGCGCCCATCCTCGACGGCGCTGGCCAGGTGGTGGGCGTTCACACCAACGGTGGCTGCACCACCTCCGGCACCGGCTACAACTACGGCCAGCGCATCAGCACGATCCGCACCGGCTCGGCGGTCCTGTAGCTGCCGTCTGGGCGCGGCTTCGCAGCATGCGCGGCGTGCCGTCGGTCCCGATGGCGCGCCGTGAAACCGCGCCGCCGGACGCGGAAGCCCTCGATCGGGAGTGGCGGGCTGGGAGAAGATCCACTACCGTCACTCCATGAGCGCTCGCGAATCCGTGTTCGCTGTCCCGAAGATGGACTGTCCATCCGAGGAGCGGATGATCCGCACGGCGCTCGAGGGCGTCGCGGGGATCCGTGGCATCGAATGCGACCTGACCGGTCGAACGCTGCGCATCGTTCATGAAGGAGAGACCGGCGAGCTCGAGTCACGCCTGGCCCCGCTGGGGCTCGGGGCTGCGCTCCTGAGCACGGGGGACGCTGCGGGAGCGGCGGTGCCGGCGACGACGGACCCCGCGCGGGAGGCTCGCACGCTCAAGATCCTCCTGGCGATCAACGCGGTGATGTTCGTGGCAGAGCTGACCGTCGGGTGGCTCGCGGAGTCCACTGGGCTGCTTGCTGACTCGCTCGACATGTTCGCAGATGCCGCTGTGTACGGGCTCGCGCTGTACGCCACCGGGCGCAGCGCGCGGGCCAAGCTGCGCATTGCCCACCTCTCGGGCTGGCTCCAGGCCGCGCTCGCGGTCGGCGCGCTGGTCGAGGTGCTCCGACGCTTCGTCGGCGGCGGCGAGCCAAGCTCGTCGCTGATGATCGCGATGGCCTCGGTGGCGCTGGTGGCAAACGCCGCGTGTCTGTGGCTGGTGTCGCCGCATCGTGGCGGCGGCGCGCACATGAAGGCGAGCGCGATCTTCTCGACCAATGATGTGATCGCCAACCTCGGCGTCATCGTCGCAGGGGTGATCGTGGCGGCCACCGATTCGCAGGTTCCGGATCTGGTGATCGGGACCCTCATCGCGTTCGTCGTGCTGCGCGGCGCGCGTCGCATCCTGCGGCTACGCTGAGGCTGGCCGCGCCCGGTTTCGCACCCAACACGGCGTCAGCTCTCGCGCCTGGTGCCGCGCCAGGTCTCGTCAGTTGTTGAGCGCGCCGTTGGTGATCCAGGTCTTGAGCGCGGCGAGGAAGGCGGTGGACGGCTGCTTGCCGACCTTGACCGTGCCGTCGGTGATCGTGTCGATGTCGCAGCCTGGGTACTGCGGCGACAGATCGATGGCCTGGCGGGTGGGCTGATCGATCACGGCCAGGAGCAACGACTTGGCTGGCGTGGTGCCCAGAAACGGCACGCCGTTGCACATGGTCTTGTTGCCGGTGAGGCCGGCGGCCATGCCGGTCTTGATGGTGGTGTACGCGGTGGCTTTGCTGGAGAAATCGAGCGTGGTCTCGATGTCCGAGGTGCGGCCCGGCGCGCCCGGCGCGTGGCACTGCTTGCAGTTGCCGAAGTAGTCGCCGTAGAGGCTGGTGAAGGTGGCCTCGACCATGCCGGAGCCGGCGTCCGGCGTCGTCTCTTCCGGTGGCGGGCACGCCGCGAGGAGAGAGACCAGGCCCACGGCCAGCGCAGCTTCAACGATCATCTTCATGTGCCACTCCTCACGTTCGTCTTGAGTTCGGATCGAGTTCGCGTCGAGTTCGCGTCGAGTTCGCGTCGAGTTTCGTCTCAGGTTCAGCTCACGTTCGTCTCAGGTGCATCGTCGTCAGATATCGCGCGAAGCGCGCTCGCATGGGCTCCCAGGCCGGGTTGCGAAGCTCGCTCAGCTTGGTGTAACCCGCCCGGAGCTCGCCGGCCAGATCGAAGCCAAGCTGTGAGCTAGGCACGCCAGCGAACAGGTGCAGCTCGGCGAAGCTCGCGAGGATCGCCAAGCCCAGATCTTCGACGGGCGTGCCGGTGGCGGTGGACCAGGTGAGCCATTGCCTGCGAGCGGTGGAAAGGTGGGACAACGCCACCGCTGGCGGCATCTTGCGGCGGCGCGCGAGCTGCGCGAGCTGCGCCTCGCACAGGGCCAGCTCCAGCCGGTCTTCGTCGAGGCCGCTGGCCTTGTGCCGCGCGGCGATGCCGTCGCGGCGCGCGGTCAGGTCGCGCGCCGCGAGCTCATGTTCGCCAGCGAGCGAGTGGGCCTGGCTGCGCAGCCCCAGGAGGAGCAAGCGGTAGCTCTGCAAGGGCAGGCCGGTGGCCGGGCGCTCGCGGCCAAACGCGCCCTGGCGGGCCGCGGGCGCGGTCTTTCCGAGCAGCGCGTCGGCGGCGGCGATGAAGGTCAACGCCTCCCTGGCCTGGCCCTGCGCCAGCGCGGCGGCGGCCTGGCCCAGGCGGGTGGTGAGCCGGTTGCGCGCGGCCTCGGCGGCGGCGGCCTTGCTGGAGAAGGCGCGCGTGGCCTTGCTCGGCGGGGCGGGCGTCGTCGCGGCGGCGTCCACCAGCGGCCACAGCGCGGCGTAGCGCTCGCCGGCCTTGGCGGCGTCGCCGGCGGCCAGGTGATAGAAGCCGCTGCGGTCGAGCAAGAGCGGCCGGAAGCGGGTCAGCTCGGGCGCGGGCGATGCCAGACAGCGGTCGCTCTGCGCGGCGGCGGCGCGCGGCTCGCTGAGGTGATAGCGCGCTCGCGCCAGCAGCAGGCAGTGCGAGAGCCTCGGCAGCGCGCCAGCAAACGGCAGCTTGGCGCGCTCCTCCAGCCAGCCCAGGGCCAGGCCATAGTTGCCGACGCCGGCTTGCACGCGCGCGAGGCTGTCGAGCACCGCGGCGCGCGCCCGCGCGTTGCCGCGGGATAGATCCAGGGCCACCAGCAGGTGCGCGTTGGCCTCCACCGCCAAGCCACGCTCGCCGGTGCGCAGGAAGCGCTGATGCGCGACGAAGCCCCAGAGCTGATGCAGCTCCGAGCGCTGCGGCGCGGCGCTGGTCAGCTTTCGCAGCTCAGCCAGCGCGGTCTGCGCGGCCTGCTCGTGGGGGCCGGCGTCCGCGGCGGCGGCCAGCTCCGGCAAGCGGCGCGCGGCCAGGTACGCCCGCGCGTAGCCGGTGACCACCTCCGGAAACGCGCCGGGATAGTCCTTGCTCGGATCGATGCCCTCGGCGAGCCGCATCTCGATGAAGGCGGCGTGGGCCTCGAGCGCCTCGGTCTGCAACGTCACGCCGTAGAAGTGGCCGCGCGCATCGCTGCGCGCCCCGCGCGCCTCCTCGACATAGGCGCGCTCGAACACCGCGTCTCGGTACAGCCGCTCGGCGCGGCGCCGCTCGGCGCGCTCCCGCGGCACGTAGCTGACCCAGCTCTCGGCGAAGTTGTAGAGCAAGTAGTCATTGCCCTCCGCCAGCGAGCGCCGCACGGTGGCCGCCACCAGCGCCTTGCGCCGGGCCAGGTCCTTGTTCTGCCGGTACAGCGTGAACACGCGCTCGCGCACCTGCTCCTGGCTCTGGGGGCTCAGCTCCGCCAGCGCGCGCTCGAGCTGGAGCAAGAACGCCAGCTCGCTGAACGCATCGACCCGGGTAAGCCAGCGCTCGGCCACCGCGGCGCGCTGCGGGCGCGGCACGCCGCGCAGCAGCTCCCGCACGAAGGACTCCGCGTGGCCAAGCTCTTCCTCCGCCAGCGGGCGATACAGCTCGAAGTAGGTCGGCTGGTCGCGGTGCAGCGCGCGCAGGCGATCTGCCCACAGCGCCGCCACCAGCGGATCCGTCAGCGGCCCCAGCTCCGCCGGCTCCGACACGCCAGGCGTGGTCGGCCGCGTCCGGGGCGCGGGCAGCACCGCGGAGAAGGCGGCGCGCGCGGCGTCCTCCTGGCCGAGCGTGTCGAGGATCTCGCTGCGCGCCAGGTGGGCCAGCGGGTGGCGCAGGCCCGCGAGGGCGGTCAGGCGCGCGCGCGCGGCGCTCACGAACGGCGCAGACAGCGCCCCGCGCGCCAGGCTGCGCTCGGCCTTGCGGTGCTCCGCTAGCTCGCGCAGCACCGCGCCGGCGACGGCGTCCTCGCCGGTGGCGGCGGTCCCGCCTGCGCCCTGCAGGCGCGCGGCATAGAACGTCGCCGACTCGTACTCTCCCAGCTCCAGGTGCAGGCGGATCATCTCGCGCTGCACCGCGGGGCTCGCGCCGCGGTGCGAGAGCAGCAGCAGGCGCTCCCAGCGATCGCGGCTGGCGCTCAGCTCGTCGTCGATGCGCTGGTGCCGCTCGGCCACCGGGAGGGTGGCCCACGCCGCCGGCAGCGCGCCGCCAGGTGGCAGCGAGAACACGTCCAGCGAGCCGGCGACGAGGCAGGTGGCCACCAGGCGATCGCGGGTGGGCAGCGGATACTGGCAGCTCCAGCGCGCGCTGGAGAGCTGCTCCGGCGCGCCCACGGTGTCGCCGGACAGCGCGGCGCGGAACAGGACGCCGTGGTCGTTGCCGTCGATGGCCCCGTCGAAGTTGGTGTCGTTGAGGAACTGGCTGAAGTACAGCCACCGGCCGTCGGTGGAGAACGCGGGCATCGCGCTCTTGCCGGGCAGGTCGAAGCTCAGGCGCACCGCCGCGCCTGCCGCGCCTGTCGTGCCTGCCAGGGCGTGGCGCTGCAGCGCGCCGGTGCTGCGGCCCAAAAAGCTCGGCCCGACCTGGCGTGAGCCGCGCTGCACCGGCACCGCGACCAGGCTGCGGCCATCCGGCGCGACCGCCGGGTTGGCCAGGCTGCCCTCGGCCAGTCGCGCGCCCAGCGTCAGCGTCGGCTGCGCGGCGGTGCCGCCCACCGCCACCTGGCGTAGCTCGAAGTCGCCGTGCAGGCCAGGCCGCGTGACCAGCGCGATGCTGCGGCTGTCCGGAAACCAGACGGCCTGCAGCTCGGCCGAGCCCGGCGCGGTCAGGCAGTGGCGCGCGCCGAAGCGGCGGGCGCCCGGCGCACCCAGGATCTGGCGCAGGCACAGCTCGCCGGCGGCGTCGTCGCGGTACGAGATGTAGAGCAGGTGCCGCCCATCCGGGCTCGGCCGCGGCCAGGTGACGTCGGCGACCTCGTCGAAGGCCAGCCGCGGCACGCCGGTCTGGACGTCCTGCACGTAGAGCTGCGTGGTGGACTCTTCATCGGAGGCAAAGTACAGCTCGCGGCCATCGGCGGTGAGCGCGCCCAGGTACTGGTTGGCCGGGCCCGCGGTGAGCCGGTCCGGCGCGGCCAGCCCCGCGGGGGTGACCACCGCGGCCGCCACCACCCACGCGATCAACACGCCTTGATCTCCCAGGCCGAGCCGGTGCGCTGGAGCTGTCCGCCGCAGATGAGCCCCTCGACGTGGACCTCGCGCCACGCCGCCCGGACCTCGTCGGGCGTCTTGCCCGGCGCGCGTTCGCCGAGCCATCGCCAGAGCTGGCGCCGCTCGCGGTTGACCCGCTCGATCAAGCGGTTGACCTCGGGCACGTCGATGGTGCCGGTGCAGGGCTCGATGGTCAGCTCCAGCGTGCCATCGAGCGCCTCGCCGATGCAGCGCTTGACCAGCAGAGCGTCGGTGCGGACCGCGTCGATCCCCACCTCGCTGGTGTCGTCCGCGTCGTCGGCAGCGGCGCTGGCGCTGCCCGGATCTTCGCCGAGCCCGGCCTCGGCGAGCTGCGCGCTGGTGAGCGGCGCGGCGCGCGGGCTCGTCCCCGCTTGCTCCAGCTCCTCTTCCAGGCCGCGGAACGAGCCTGAGGCCTGCTGCTCGAGCGCGGTCTTGCGGTCGACGATGACCACCGCCGGGGCGCGCACGCAACCCGTCCCCTGGGCCAGCAAGAGCAGCGCCAGGACCCCGCGGGAAAGAGAGAGTGAGAGCATCATCATGGCCTTCCAGCTCAAAGCGGAACATCCGGGGGTTGGATCAGGGGTGGGCCTCATGGCTCCTCGAGCAGCGGCGCCAGGAAGTGGCCCATCACCGGCCCGATGGCGATGCCGTTTATCTCGTCGATGCGCACCACGCTGGCCAGGCCGCCGAGCTCGATGGTCAGGCTGGCAAAGCCGCGCGAGAAGTGCAGCCGCACCTGCTTGGGATATCCGACCTTGAGCCCCAGCCGCACGCGATTGGCGGCGACGTCGCTGTGATACGGATCCCACAGATCGAGCACCGCCAGCAGGTGATCCTTGCCGATCTGCACGATCTCCGTGCGCCCCTCGAGGCCCAGGCGATACGGCGTCACGGTCACCGCGATGTTGGCGTCCAGCCGGTCGCCCTGGGGGCCGCCAGCGGCGCTGGCGCTGGCGGCGGACGGCCGCACGCCGGTGGTCTTGCCGCGGAACGCGATGCGGGTGTCGACGCCGCGCAGCTCGGCCACGCACTGCCCGGTGATCTTGCCACCCAGCGCGGTCAGCTCGAGCTGGTCGAGCGCCACCACGTCGCGGTCGATGCGGGCGTTGCCGGCCACCGGGCCCAGGGAGACGCCGCGCACCGTGAGCTCGCCGATGGACAGGAAGTCGCTGCCGCCGGTGAACGGCTTGTAGTCCGGAAAGCGGAGCTGCGAGAACAGGCCGTGCTCGCCCTGGCCAACCCGGGTCAGCCCGCGAAGCCCGAGCACGAACTCCTGCACCACCGGCAGCTCGCCGTTGATGCGGGCCACGTGGATCTTCTTCTTGGGCAACTCCACGCTCACGTTGTCGAGGGAGACCTGGGCAGAGGTCCGGAACAGGGACAGGTCCCCGGACTCGATGCGAAACGGCATGGAGACGCCGCCGCGCGCGGTCAAGATCGCTGGCGCCGCGTCCAGGCCATCGAGCGTCTGCGTGAGCTTGCCCTCCACCACCAGGCTGCGCCGCGCGACGATGCCAGCGAGGCCGCCGTCGGCGCCGGGCGTCGGCGTGGCCGCCTCCGCCAGGACCAGCGCGGCGCCTGGCTCGTTGCGCTCGAGATCGCCCGCCAGCTCGAACTGGGTGCCGCCGCCTGGGTTGGTGAAGCGCAGCGCCAGCGCCAGGGTGGACGCCGGGTCTCCCGACACGCTGGCCGTGAGGGCGGTGGCGCGCAAGGGGTACCAGGGCAGCGCGCTCTGCCGCGCCGAGCGCGCGCGCAAGGTCAGCGTGGCGTCGACGTGGCCGAGGCCAAGCGGCGCCGCCGGACCTGGGCCGCGGCGCAGCGCCAGCCCGGCCTCGAGCCGCATGGCCAGGTCTTCTGCGCCGAGCTTGACGCCGCTCGACACCGCGTGAAGCTCGGGGACCTCGACGTCGATCACCGCCTTGCGAACGCTGGCCAGCTCGAGCTCGGCCTTGACGGTGAGCGTCGGGATGTCGGCGCGGGTCTGCGCCGCGTCGAGGTAGTGCAGCTCGCGCACCGTCAGCGCCAGCCGCTGATGGCCGCGCGCGCCGAGCGCGGGGTCGCGCACCAGCGTCGGGACGCCGCCGATCATCGAGCCGATCACGCCGGCGAGCTGCCCTTGGCCGTCCACCTGCAGCGTCAGCCGCGACCAGTCTGGCCCGGGCGGCAAGAACGGCGCGGCCATGGCCAGCCCGGCGAGCGTCCCCTTGAGTTGCCAGGACGCCACGTTGCGCGCGTCCACCGCGGCCGTCAGGTGCAGGTCGGCAGGCGGCTGAGTGCCGCGCAAGGTCAGCGCGAAGGAAGGTCGGGTGCGGTCCGCCTTGGCGGTGAGCACGAGCTGCGGCTTGGTCAGCGTCTTGTCGCCGCTGCGCACGGCGTCGAGCGCCACCGAGAGCGTGCCCTCGTGGACGCTGGAGGTGCCGCGCGAGACCAGGTGCAGGCGGGCGCCGCGCAGCGTCGCCGCCGGGGTGCTGGCGCTGTGGAGCTCCACGGTGGTGTCCTGCGCCAGCGCGCCGCTGCCGGGCGCGAAGCTCCCGGTGGAGTGTACGGCGACGCCCTGCGCTGGGCCAAGCCGCGGCGCGCGCACGCCCAGCTCCCACGCCACCTCGCGCGCGGAGCCGGTGGCGGTGGCCTCCACCGTGGCGCCGCCGTAGCTCGCCTCCAGCTTGGCCTGGCCGCGGCTCTGCGCCGGCGCCGCGGCGTCGAACTCGAGGCGCGGCACCCGCACCGTGACCCGCGCCGGTCCGCCGCCGAAGCTCGGCCCCAAGCTGGCGGCCAGGCCGGGCACCGCGAGCTGCGCGGCCTCGAGCGAGGCGGCGACGCTCGCCGGAGCTTGGCCGGCCAGCGTGGCCTGCACGTCGAGCGCGAGCCCGCTGGCGCGCGCGCCGCCGGCGGCTTGCACGCGCGACACGGTGCCCTGCACCTGCACGGCGCCGGTGGAGGCGGGCAGCGGCGTGCCCAGCGTCAGGCCGCGGACGTGGGCCAAGAGCTGCGCGCCCTGCACGCTGGTGACCGCGCGGCCCTGGCCATGGCGCAGCTCGGCGAGCTGCGCGGTGAGCTCAGCGTCCAGCGAGCGCGCGCTGCGCAGCGTGGCCTCCGCGCTGACGAGGGCGCCGGTGAGCCGGTCTGTGGGCGTGAGGATCTCTTGCGCGCGGAGCTGGCCGCGCACCCGCAGCGGGAACAGGCCCGCCAGCGGCGAGGCTTCGGCGGCCGAGGCTTCGGCGGGGCGGCGAGGCTGGCGAGGCTTCGGCGGGCGGCGAGGGTGGCGAGGCTTCGGCGGGCGGCGAGGGCGGCGAGGGCGGCGAGGGCGCCAGCAGGGCGCGCAGGCCGCGGCGCTCCGCCTCCGCGCTGACGGTGGCCTCGGTGAGCTGCAGCCCCGGCGCGCGCAGGCTGCCGATGGGCAGCTCCAGCTTGGCGCGCAGCACGTCGCCGTCGGCGGCGTCCGGGCCCGCGGTGAGCGTGAGCCCCAGCCGCTCCCCCGCGAGCTCGCGCCAGACCAGGCGTGTCAGCTTGCCGGTGACCTCCAGCTCACCGCGCGGCGCCGGCGTGAGCCGCGCCTTGCGCACCCGCACGAGCAGCGGCTCGCCCTCCACCACCAGCGGCCCCAGGTCCAGCGGCGCGGCGCGCGCCAGCGCCGGCAGATCCAGGCGCAGGGTGGCGTCGTCGAGCTCGGGCGCCAGCGTCGCCGCGGCGTTGGCGCTCGCCGGCACCTCGCGCAGCCCGAGCTTCGCGGTGAGCGTGGCGGCGCCGTCGAGCAAGCTCAGCTCGGTCACCTGCAACGAGGTCAAGTGCTCGGCGGGGCGAGCCTGCAGCGCCGCGGCCAGCGTCAGCACTTGCCGCAGCGGCGGCAGCGCCGCGGTCAGCGTCTGCCGCTCCAGCGTGAGCCCGAGCGCCAGCGAGCCGTTGCCCTGTGCGTCCAGCTTGGCCAGGCCGCGCAGCCCCAGCACCAGCTCGCGCGCGGCGGTGCCCTGCGGCGCGGCGCTGTCCACCGTCAGCCGCAGCGGCTCCGGCCCCAAGGTGGCGGTGAGCACGCCGTCTCGCAGATCCGCGGCCAGGCCTGGCGTGGTCAACGCCAGCGTGCGCGGCGGCGCCGCCGCGTCGTCGAGCACGGTGAAGGTCACGCCCTGCACGCGCGCGTGCGCCTCCAGGCCCGGCGGCACCAGCGAGCTGAGTAGCTGGGACAGCGGCTCCGGCGGCGGCTCCTCTTTCTGCGGCAGCCCGGCGAGCCAGCGATCCAGCGAGGTGGTGCCGTCCGCGCTGCGCACCACGGTGATGGCGACATCGCGGATCACCAGCGAGTCCAGCCGCTGCGACCACAGCGACCACTGGCCCTCGATCGCGCCCACCGTCACCAGGTGCGGCGCGCGCCGCGCGTCCGCCGGCGGCGAGGCGATGCGCAGCCCGCGCAGCCGCAGGCCGCCCAGGGTGACGCGGCCTCGCTCGAAGTCGAGCGCCACGCCCTGCGCGCGCGCGGCGTCGCGGATCCAGCCCTTCATGGGCCTCGCGTCCAGGTTGGCCAGCGCCAGCAGGACCAGCGCCAACAGCACGGCGACGAGGCCCAGGAGGCCCAGCAAAAACCGTCGAAGTCTGCGTCTCCAGCGCGCCAACGCGGCGTATGGTGCATCATTCTCGTCCCGCGAGCAAAGACGGGGGGCAAGGCACGCGCCTTTTGAGCGGCGTGGGCAAAGGCCGTGACCTGGCCCACGGTCACGCTTGCCGACAGGGCGCCGCCAGGCTGCCGTCTGGCTGCCGTTGGCCAGGGCCGCGCGGCGACCTCGCGCGCATTTGGCGCTTTGCAAGCCGCCGCGCCGCGATCGATGATCCAGCGCGCGAGATGTCGTACCGTGAGTTCGTCCCCGATCCCCGCCTGGGCCGGCTCGTCGACCGGCTCTGGCTGCGCACGCCCGACGAGCCGACCGCCTCCGCCGGCGCGCCCGGTCGAGGTCACCTCATCCTGCCCGATGGCTGCATCGATGTCATCGTGCGCGTCGAGCTGCGCGCGTCGCGCGTGGGGAGCGCCGCGGTCAAGCTGGTAGGCGCGATGTCGCGCGCGGCCGAGGTTCCATCCGACGACACCGGGCTGCTGGCGGCGGTGCGCTTTCGCCCTGGCGGCGCGGCGCCCCTCCTGGGCGTGCCCGCGGCGAGCTTGACTGATCAGGCGCTCGGCGCCGAGCAGCTCGCTTGCCTGCGCGCCTTGCCTTCGGCGCTGGCGCAGAGCTGCGAGCGCGCGGCTCACCCGCGGCCCGGCGACCACGCGCCAGGTGCAGCGGCTCCGCGGCAGGTGCTGGCGGCGCTCGAGCGCTGGCTCCTTGGTCGCGCCGCCGCCTCACCTGGGCCTGATCCGCTGGTCGCGCACGCGGTGGCTCGCTTGTTCGGGGCCGCGCCGCCGCACACCGACGCGCTGGCGCGGGAGGTTGGCTTTAGCCGCCAGCACCTGCGGCGGAGACTCCTGGATCAGGTGGGGCTGGCCCCCAAGGAGCTGGCGCGGGTGGCGCGGCTGCAGCGCGCGGTGGCGCGGCTGCAGCGCCAGCGCGCAGGGGGCCTGGCGGCGGCGGCGCTGGAGCTAGGGTTCTTCGATCAGGCGCACATGGCGCGTGAGCTGCGTCTCCTGGCCGGGCTCACCGCGCACGCCGTGACCGCCAGCGCAGGTTCCATTTTTCCAATCCATTCGCTCCTGGCAGAGGCAGACTGCGGCCATGAAGAGGCTCACCCCCAACCTGATCGTGGAAGACATCGAGACCTGCCTGGCGTTCTGGGTGGACCGGCTCGGCTTCGTCAAGACCGTGGAGGTGCCGGAGGGTGACCGGCTCGGCTTCGTCATCCTGCATCACGGCGAGCTCGAGCTCATGCTGCAGAGCCGCGCCTCGCTCCAGCACGACCTGCCGGCGATCGCCAGCGGGCCCTATCGCTCGGCGCTGTTCCTCGAGGTGCCAGACCTCGGCCCCATCCGCCAGGCGCTGGCTGGCTGGCCGCTGATCGTCGCCGGGCGCACCACGTTCTACGGCACCGAGGAGATCGTGGTCGCAGATCCGGCGGGCAACCACGTGTGCTTCGCCGCGCGCAAGGAGTGAGCGGGCCGGCGTGAGCGTCTGACGTGCGTGTCTGCGTGAGCGTCTGGCGTGAACGGCTGCGTGCGCGTCGGTGGCTCAGGGGATCGTGAAGCGCAGCTCGGCCATCGTCACCGGCTCCGGCGGCGACGCGCGGGCCATATCCACGAACTGCGTGGTGAGGGGCGTGCGACCTCTGTCGATCTTCTCGATGAGATCGCGGGTGAGCGTCTGGTACAGGAGCGTCACCTCCACCTCGGCGTCCACGGGCACGGAGCCGAGGGTGAAGCCCACGCCGTCGCTGCCCGGCTGAAAGTCCGGATCGCTGAACACGCCGATGGTGGCGGTGCGGGTGACGTCCATGCCGGTGGGCGCAAACCCCGCCGGCAAGATCCGGTCGTCACGCCCCACCCGGCGGGCCGCCAGCGCGCGGTGGGTCGGCCGGTCGTCGGCGTCCACCAGCGTCGCGCCCCAGACCTGGACCCGATCTTGGCTGCTGACCACGTCGAGGTGCTTGCGCACGCGCCCGTCGTCGTCACCGGCGAGCCTGCCCGCGCGATCGAGCGCGCCGGACTCGAACACCACCTTGCCGTTGGCGCGCACCACGACGTGCAGCCACATCCGTCGGGAGGGGTAGCCGGTGGGCAGCTTGTGACCGGTCTGGTTCTCGACGATGATGCGAAAGGCGGCCCCGCCGCCCTTGCGCTCCACGCCGACGGCGGTCAGCTTGGCGGCGCTGCGCAGGTGCGCCTCGGCCGCGCCGATGGCGCGCTGCAGGTCCGCGGCCGGGATCCCGGACTGGACCCAGGCTTCATTCTCCGCCACCAGGCGCAGGAGATACGCATTGCCGCCCATGAACTCATGTCGGCCGTAGGGCGTGCGGGCCGCCAGGCCGGCGGGGAACTTGGAGATCGGCTCGCTGAGGGCGTTCTGCGCTTCGTCGACCTGCGGCACGTGGCACCACTGACACGGCTTGCCGGGCGAGAGCGAAGAGGAGCGCCACTCGAGGTAGGTGGCCTGCTCCACCACCCCCTTGACGATCACGGTGTGACAGGTGGCGCAGACCTCGGAGCGGCCCATGTGCGAAGCGAAGGTGGGCGTGAAGTTGACGAAGAACTGCATGGGCTCGGTGACCACGGAGTTGTGGGGCCCGTAGATGGCGCGGTCAGGTCCAATGACGAACCCGCCGGTGAACGAGGTCTCCGTCCCCAGCCGATCTGACTTGATCTGATGGCACAGGGCGCAGGTGACCCCATCTCGGCCCAGCACCGCCGCGGGGCTCTTGCCGGTGAGCAGCTCCTCGAAGGTCAGCGCCCCGCTGGTCTCCACGTGGCCCGCCGGCGCGTGGCAGCGCAAGCAGGTGGAGTCCACTTGCTTGGCGTCGCCCTCTTGCCGCTCCTCGGAGACCACCGCGAGGTAGAACGGATCTCGCGCCGCCAGCGACATCATCGACGCGCGCCAGGTGCCCACCGGCGAGATGTCGTGACCCGCCGGATCTCGCAGCACCGGGCCGGCGTCGGCCAGGTGGCACTGGGCGCACTGCCCTGAGTCCGCGAAGGTGTCGGTGGTGGCAGCCGATGGCGGGGGCAGCGCCGCCTGCGGCGGTGGGCGCGGCGGCAGCGGCTCTTCTTCATCGCACCCCGCGACAAGGGCTACCAGGAGCAATGCAAGAGCCACGTGGCGGCGCATCGGCAGACGGTAGCTGGAACGGGCGGCGACCTCGCAGCGTCAAGTGGGCGGCAAACTGCCGCATCAGCGCCCCGCGTCAGCGCGCGTCAGCGCGCGTCAGCGCGCGCCAGCGCCGCGGCCCGCGGCTTGCAAAACCAGCGCTGCCAGCCGGAGCTGGCGATGCCTCTTGCACCAAGGAGCGACTCTCATGATCAAGCTGTCTTCTCTCTGTCGTGATGGATTCTTCGTCGCTGCGGCGCTGGCCGCGGGGCTCTTCGGCGGGGTCGGCGACGCCGCCGCCGGCGCCAAGGGCGCCAACAATGTCTATGTCAACGTGACCAGCCGGCTGGCGCAGGGCGACCTGGGGCAGGCGCGGAACACGACCGACAGCGTGCAGTACATCGGCTGCTACACCCAGACCTATCGCAACAGTTCAGGCGTCTTCGAGCAGGTCAACTGCCAGGCGCGCGACGCCGCAGGCGCGTCCTACTACTGCTACGCCACCGACCCAGAGCTGGTGCGCGCCGCGCGCTCCATCACCGGCGACTCGTTCCTGTACTTCGTGGGGGACACCGCTGGCAAATGCACCACCATCCTCGTCGGCCAGAGCTCGATGTACCAGCCCAAGCAGCCATGAAGCGGCCACACCCTTCCTTGGTGACGCTGGTGGTCGGGGTGGCGCTGGGGTGGGGCGCGGCGCAGCTCGTGGGCGCTCCGCGCCGCGGAGCTCTCGAGACACGCGAGGCTGCCGAGGCCGCGGCGGCGGCAGCTCCGCCGCGGTGACCTGCCCCGTGACCCTCGCCGACGCGCAGCTCGCGGTGCTGCGCGCGGACCTGGCTCGCCTGGCGACGGCGTCGGCGCCGGGCGCGCGTGTGACCGCGCCTCCTTTGGAGGCCGCCGTCGAGAACGCGGTGGCGGCGGGCGCGGAGGACTCGGAGTTCTCGGAGTCCTCGGGGGCCCTGGATAGCTCGGGTGCCGCGGGCCTCGGCGCTGACCAGGCCAGCGAGCTCGCGCCGTCGGCTGCCAGCGTCACCGCAAATGACGCGATCAGCCGTCACCTCGAGGCCGCGTTCGCGCGCGGCACCTGGACGCTCGACGATCGGCAGGAGCTGCGCCGGCACCTGGTAGCGCTCACCCAGCGCCAGACCCAGGACCTGATGAGCACGCTGGTGCTGGCGCTCAACGAGGGCCGGCTGCGACAAGACCACCCAGGGCCCTTGCTCTGAGCATGGCTGGACAGATGGCGCGCGCAGGTTGACTTTACAGATCGTACGTATTCGCATGCGCCGGAGCCGTTGGCGCCAGGGCCGCCGGGGCCGCGGCGCTGGATTCACCAGGGCCGTCGCGCCGGGCCGTCGCGCCGGAACCGTCGCGCCGGGGCCGCTGCGCCGGAACCGTCGCGCCGGGTCCCCGGCGCAGCGCCGTGCGTCAGAAAAATCGAGGGAGCCCGCCGGTAGCCGGCGCGAAGGTGCCGCGCTACTACGGGGCGTGCAGCTCGATCTTCACCGGCACCTGGAAGGCTCTCACAGCGCGAGCGCGCTGGTCGCGGTGGCGCGAGAGTTCTCCATCTTCGACCCCGTGTTCTACGACGCCGCCGCTCAGCGGTTCCGCACGCCCGCCGAGCTGACGACGCAGATCACCATGAGCGGGCCCACCGCAGATCCCGCGGTGTTCTACGACTGCATCGTCAAGGCGCGCGCCGCGTATGTCAGCGTGCCGGCGATCGGCGCGCTGGCCACCCACGCCTTCCGCGAGGCCGCCGCGGAGACCGACGGCTTCGAGATGCGCCTGAGCTTGTTCTCCATGACGCGCACGCTCATCGAGCAGCAACATCAGCGCTGGCGCGAGGTCCCGCCCTTGGTGTTCGCCGAGCAGTACGCCCGGCCGATCTTGCTCGCGGTGCTCGCGGCGCGGGATCTGGTCTTCGCGGAGACCGGGGTGCCCATGGTCCTTCGCCTCGGCCTGTCGCGCACCTTCGAGAGCGAGCCGCACTATCGCGCGCTGGCCGCGATGGTGCGCGAGCACGCCAGCGCGCTGGTCGGCCTGGACATCCTGGGCATCGTCGCGGGCGACGACCGCGAGCCCTTGCCTGAAGCGCTGCTCGAGATCCTGGAGCTGATGCGGCGGGATCTCCCGGATCTGACCATCCACGCTGGCGAGCTCGCTGGCCCACAGTCCGTGAACCGGACGCTGGAGCTAGGCCCTCGTGGCATCGGCCACGGCGTGCGCTCGCTGGAGGACCCGCGCACCCTCGAGCGGCTGGCGCGAGAGGGCGTGACGCTGGAGGTCTGCCCCACCAGCAATCGCCTGCTCATCCCTGCGGAGCTGGCGGCGCTCGAGCGGGTGCATGGCGGGACCCCGCTGCGGGCGCTGCAGCAGCACCACGTGCATTGCGTCCTGGGCAGCGACGATCCGACGCCCATGGGCACCTCGTTCTCCGCGGAGGTCGAGCTGGCCAGGCACCTGGGCGTCGACATGGCGCGCCTGGAGCGCGACTCGCGTCGGCGCTGGACCCAGATCACCGGGCAGGTGCTGCCGGGTGCGCCGGCTGCGTAGCCGCTTCGGTGCGACGGCGGTGGCGATGGCGGCGCGACGGCTGCGGCGGCGCGCCGGCCGCTGCGGCGGGGCCGGGGCGGGGCCGAAGGCGGCACGCGCCAGATGGCTTGTTGACTTATGGATATTTTGAAATATCCTGAGAATATGCCACGACGACCTCCGCCCGAACCTGAAGGTGCGCTCTATGTCCGCCTCCCTGCCAAGGCGGTCGACAAGCTCGATCGGGCAGCCGAGGCGCTGGGGGTGCGCAAGAAGGACCTGGTGGCGGGGCTGGTCACCAGATACGTCGATCCAGACAGCCGCAAGGGGCTCAGCGCGCTGGGGGCGCTGTCCCAGCCGCGCCGGGGGATGGTGGAGCTGGGGCAGGATGGGCCGACGCTGGGCTCGTACTCGTTCCAGGCATACGACGCGCCCGAGCGCGCGCCCGAGCGAACGCCCGAGCGCGCCTTGGAGTTCCCGGAGATCTTGACCGCGGAACAAGCCGGGCAGTTCCTGCAGCTCGACGACAAGGACGTGCTGGAGCTCGCGGAGACAGGCCAGCTCCCCGGGCGCAAGCTCGGCAAGGTCTGGCGGTTCTCTCGGGCGGCGCTCGTCACCTGGATGTCTGCGCCGATCTCGAAGTAGCAGGAGACGCTGACGGAGCCGTCGGCGCAGCCGCCAGGCAGCAACGCCGACGGCGACGCAACCAGATATTCGAATGATATTTAGTGAATATTTCCACATGGCCAACAAAGGATCTGCCGTGCCGCTGAGCTATCTGGTTCCAACGGTGGTCGAGGAGAGTCACCGCGGCGAGCGCGGCTGGGACATCTTCTCGCGGCTCCTCAAAGATCGCGTCGTGCTGCTGGGCGCGCCGATCGACAACGACCTCGCCAACGTGGTGATCGCGCAGCTCCTGTTCCTCGACTCCGAGGATCCGGACAAGGACATCATGCTCTACATCAACTCCCCTGGCGGGGACATCTCTGCTGGGCTGGCCATCTACGACACGATGCAGTTCCTGCACTGCGACGTGGCCACCTATTGCATGGGCCAAGCCGCCTCCATGGGCAGCTTCTTGCTCGCCGCTGGCGCCAAGGGCAAGCGCTACGCGCTGCCGCACGCGCGGGTGATGATCCACCAGCCGCTCGCCGGCTTCCGGGGCCAGGCCACCGATATCGATATCCACGCCCGGGAGATCCTGAGCACGCGCGAGACGCTCAACACGCTGTACGCCAAGCACACCGGGCAGAGCGTGGACAAGATCCAGCACGACACCGAGCGCGACAACTTCATGTCCCCAGCGCAGGCCCTGGAGTACGGTCTCATCGACGAGATCCTCATCCGCGCGAAGCGCTCTGGGGAGGCAGGCTAGTCGAGACCTCAAGGCCGCCGGTGCCGAGGCTCCTGGTGTGAAGACGTCCGCCGCGACGGATGCTGCAGGTGGTCCGGCAAGGGGCGACCGACGGAGAGCGGGTCGACGCCGGTCGCTTCCATCTCCGCGAGGACCCAGCGCTCGATGGCGCTGTGGCGGTCGAGGTCGTCCCAGCGGCCGCGCAGGGGGAGGCCGTCGGGGTCGAGCGGGGGATCGGCGAGCGATGCGGGTGGCGAGGGTGGTGAGGGTGGTGCCGGTGTGCGGGGGGATGAGGGCGGAGGGGATGCTGCTGGTGCTGCGGTTGGGGTGGAAGGTGCGGCTGCAGGGGCAGCCGCGTCGGCGCGGCGCTGGATGCGCGTGATCGTGGCGGCGGCGTCCCAGCTATCGACGCGCTCACCGCGCCAGCGGCATTGGCCGGTGGTCGAGGTCAGCGGCAAGGCGGCGTTGGCGGCGTTGGCGGCATAGATCACGGGCCAGCCGAGCAGCGGCGGCGCCGGGCGCGGCGGCAGCGGGACGACAGCGCGGCCGTGCGGATCTTCGAACGCGAACTCGCCGGTGGCAGACTGCGTGATGCGATAGCCGCGCTCGTGGACATAGGCGTGGTGCAGCGAGCAGAGCAGCGCGAGATTGTCGAGATTGGTCTCGCCGCCGTCGGCCCAGTGCTGCAGGTGGTGGCCCTCGAGGAACAGGCGGTGATCGCAGCCGGGGAAGCGGCAGGTGCGATCGCGCAGCAGCAAGGCGCGCTTGAGGGCGGCGGGGATGGTGCGGGTCTTGCGGCCGACGGAGAGCGGGGTGGCGTCGGTGGCGGTAGCTGCGGCGACCGTGGCGACGACCAGGCCGCAGTCGCAGGCCAGGCGGCGGGTGGCTTGCGGAGAGCGCAAGGTCGGTCTCGATGGTGAGGGCGACTGGCAGCGAGGCGCCACGGTCGGTGA
>JADJJK010000019.1 GCA_016706545.1 Myxococcales bacterium | reverse complement strand
CCGACCAGAAGAACTCGCGGTGGTCCTTCCCGGTGTTCGGGTCGCGCCACGCAACGAAGTTGGTGTCCGGCTGGTTCCACTGGCGCTTATAGACGCGAAGGCCGATGCGGTCGCTGTCTCGGCGCGAGATCTCCAAGAAGTTGTAGGTGGGTAGCCATGCCGGTTCGTTGCGCTCCGGGTGCATTGCTCCGGCGACGAGGCGCACCTTCCCGTTGATCTCATCGAGCCGCTGCGAGTGCTTGTGCCCAAAGAGCTGGATGTGGACCTTGGAGTTCAAGTGGTCTTCGACAGCGTCGTGGTCCCGAAGCCAATCTGGTGGGTGATGGCAGAGCGTCATGTGGAGCACGCCAGGACCACGTTCGACGGTCGCTTGCGCCGCTCCTAGAACGATATCTGTGCGCCGATCATCGTCGTTCGAAACAAGCGCGCTCGTGAGGCCCCGGAGTCGAACGGCAGTCCCGCAGCTAAGCTCGAGGGCACGCTCCCAGTAGTGTTTCTCGGCTGAGATCGAGCATCCGAAACGCCCCGCGAACTTGTTATAGTCGGCCAACGGCTCGAGGAGAGCTGCCGCAGACTGCGCGTCGGAGAAGATCTCACGAAGCTCCTTGTCGACATCTGAGCCATCCTTCCTGACGCCTTGGTGGAGCATCCGAGTGAGCTTGCGCTTCGTCTTCGGGCGATCGACGTCGTGGTTCCCGGGCACGACCCAGACGCTCTCCTCGCGGCACCCGGGCGCTCGACAGGAAACGCGGAGCCAGATGGTGGAATGATCGAACTCGACCTCGCTGCCGGAGTACGCGATGTCGCCCGTGACGAGGACGCCAGTGACCGGGCCGATCTCCCTGGCAACCGTGGTCGCATCCAAGACCAGTTCTGTCCGCAGGTTCTTGTCAAGGTCATGCACGGAGACACCCGATATGCGGGTGAAGTGGATGTCGGAGAGATGTACGAGAACGAGTTTCTCCATTCCGTCACCCCCCCAGCACCTTCATCGCCGCGGTCTTCGGGTCGCCGGAGAAGATCGCAGCCGGCTGAGCTGGGACCTTTGCCTCGTCCTTCTTGCCCACATCCGGCGAGGCATCGATCTTAGAGCACGCCCACATCGTCTCCAACCAAAGGATAACCGAACTGTCCACCGCTGTCTACGGTACCACTGTTGCAGCAAGGGCGCCTACGTTGGAGGACTCTGTTCTGGAGCCGCGGCGGATGATCTAGCGATTTTTGAGTTTCTTGCAGGAGACCTGCTCGCAGCCCTAAACTGAGACGCGAACCGGTACTTGCTCGCTTCAATGCTTCGCGATGTGCGCGTCGCCCACCGGGCCCAGGTGCATGCGCTGGTGGGCGGCGAGGTAGGCGTCCTGCGAGCTCTGCTCGGGGGCTAGCAGCGAGACCACGATGCCGACGAGGAAGGACAGGGGCACGGTGATGATGCCGGGGTTCTTCAGCGGCACGATGGCGGCGGAGTTGTGCAGGAGGTCGACCCAGACGGTGGGGACAGCAGGATCAGCACCACGGCGGACACGGTGCCGGTGACCATGCTGGCCACCGCGCCGCGGGTGGTGAACTTCTTCCAGGCCATGGACAGGAGCAGGGCAGGAAAGTTGGCGCTGGCGGCGATGGCGAAGGCCAGGCCCACCATGAAGGCCACGTTCTCGTCCTTGAAGAGGATGCCCAGGCCGATGGCGAGCAGGGCCAGGATGACGGTGGCGATCTTGGCGATGCGCAGCTGCTCGTGCTCCGGCGACTGGCCCTTGCACACGACGTGGTTCCACAGGTCGTGCGACAGCGCGGCGGAGCCGGACAGGGTGAGGCCGGCGACCACCGCGAGGATGGTGGCGAAGGCGACCGCGGAGATGAAGCCGAGGAAGCCGGTGCCGCCGAGCGCCTCGGCCAAAAGCGGCGCCGCCATGTTGCCGCCGGCGGCGACGGAGTTGATGGTCTCGCGGCCGACCAACACCGAGGCGCCGAAGCCCAGGATGAAGGTGACCAGGTAGAACGCGCCGATGATGGTGGTGGCCAGGGCCACCGAGCGGCGCGCGGTGGCGGCGTCGGGCACGGTGTAGAAGCGCATCAGCACGTGCGGCAGGCCGGCGGTGCCGAACATCAACGCGATGCCCAGCGAGATGGCCTCCAGCGGGCTGGCCACCAGCTTGCCGGGCGCCAGCACCGCGCTGCCGTAGCGGTCGCGGGCGGCGGCGAACAGCTCCAGCGGGTTCCAGCCAAAGCGCGACAGCACCAGGCCGGCGAGCAAGGTGGCGCCCATGAGCAGCAGCACGGCCTTGATGATCTGCACCCAGGTGGTGGCGATCATGCCGCCGAAGAGCACGTACAGCAGCATGACGCCGCCGACGATCACCACCGCGACCTTGTACGACAGGCCGAACATCAGGTGGATGAGGCCGCCGGCGCCCACCATCTGCGCGATCAGGTAGAACGTGACCACGGTCAGGGTGCCGCTGGCGGCGGCGATGCGCACCGGGCGCTGGCGCAAGCGGAAGGCCAGCACGTCGGCGAAGGTGAACTTGCCCAGGTTGCGCAGGGGCTCGGCGATGAGGAAGGTGATGACCGGCCAGCCCACCAGCCAGCCGACGGAGTAGATGAGGCCGTCGAAGCCGGACATGGAGACCAGGCCGGCGATGCCCAGGAAGCTGGCGGCGCTCATGTAGTCGCCAGCGAGGGCGAAGCCGTTCTGCACCGAGCCCAGCGAGCCGCCGGCGGCGAAGTACTCGCGGGTGGAGCGGGTGCGGCGGGCGGCCCAGTACGTGATGCCGAGCGTGATCGAGACGAACAGGAAGAAGAAGGCGATGGCAGTGACGTTGGGCTGGCCTAGGGAGGTGGCGGCCTTGGCGGTCTTGACGGCCTCCTTGGTGGCTTCCGCGCCGACGGCGGTCAGCAGGGTGAGCGCGTTCATCACGCCTTGCCTCCGCGCAGGCGGCGCACCGCGACGTCGTAGTGCCGGTTGGCCCAGCGCACGTAGATGGAGGTCAAGATCGGCGCCAGCACGATCACGCAGGCGCCGGCGACGATGCCGACGCTGACGCGGCCACCGGCCAGCAGCGTGCCGGCGGTGGGCTTGGCGAAGGCGACCAGCCCGATGAAGCCGAAGTAGCCGATCATCATGATCGTCGTGAGCAAGGCGGCCAGGCGCCCGCGGCGCGCGGCCAGCGCGGCCAGCTCCGCCAGCTCGGGGTGGCTCATCGAGTCCGCGATCTCGGTGGCCGCGGTGGAGCCCATGGCGAGCTGGCTGGCAGGGGTGATGGGTTTGGGCGCAGCCAGCGACTGGGCCACGGATGCAGGAGGGGAAGTGGTCATCTCGTTACGAGCTCCGGTGGGCAGGTGCGGTGGCGACGATCTCGGACACGACGCTCGGGTCGGCGAGGGTGGAGGTGTCTCCCAGCTGATCGATCTCGCCGGTGGCGACCTTGCGCAGGATGCGGCGCATGATCTTGCCGGAGCGGGTCTTGGGCAGGCCGGAGACCACGACGATGCGGTCCGGCGTGGCGATGGCGCCGATGGCCTGGCGCACCTGCTCCTTGAGCGCGCCCACGAGCTGGTCGCCGGACAGGTCGCGGGTGTTGTTCTTGACCGTGACATAGGCGCAGATGCCGGTGCCCTTGAGGTCGTGCGGATAGCCGACCACCGCGGCCTCCGACACGGACTCGTGCGCGACCAGCGCGCTCTCGATCTCCGCGGTGCCGAGGCGATGGCCGGAGACGTTGAGCACGTCGTCGACGCGGCCGGTGATCCAGTAGTAGCCGTCGGCGTCGCGGGTGCAGCCATCGCCGGTGAAGTACAGGTTGGCGAAGCGCGAGTAGTAGGTCTCGCGGTAGCGCCGGTGGTCGCCCCAGATCGAGCGCGCCTGGCCGGGCCACGGCCGCGCCAGGCACAGGTTGCCGCTGACGCTGTTGCCCTCGATGACCGAGCCTGCCTCGTCCACCAGCACCGGCTCGACGCCGAGGTAGGGCAGGGTGGCCGAGCCTGGCTTGGTGGGCGTGATGCCCGCCAGCGGCGTGATCATCGCGGCGCCGGTCTCGGTCTGCCACCAGGTGTCCACGATCTCGCAGCGACCTTCGCCGACGACGTCGTGGTACCAGTGCCAGACCTCGGGGTTGATGGGCTCGCCCACCGTGCCGAGCAACCGCAGGCTCTGGCGCTTGTGGCGCTTGACCCACTCGTCGCCTTGCTGGATGAGCGAGCGCAGGGCAGTGGGCGCGGTGTAGAGCACGGTGACGCCGAGCTCGTCGACGATCTGCCAGAAGCGGCCGGGGTCCGGATAGGTCGGGATGCCCTCGAACAGGACGATGGTGGCGCCGGAGGCGAGCGGCCCGTAGACCACGTAGGTGTGGCCGGTGATCCAGCCGATGTCGGCGGTGGCGAAGAAGACGTCGTCGGGGCGCGCGTCGAAGATGCGTTGATAGCTGGAGGCGGCGTGGACCAGGTAGCCGCCGGTGGTGTGCAGGAGGCCCTTGGGCTTGCCGGTGGATCCTGACGTGTAGAGGATGAACAGCGGATCTTCGGCGCTCATCCACTCCACCGGGCAGGTCGAGCGGTGACGCGCCATCTCCTGATCCAGGAAGAAGTCACGGCCAGCGCGCATGGGGACGTCGATGCCGGTGCGGCGCGCGACCAGCACGGTCTGCACCTGGTCGAGGCCGGCGATGGCCTGGTCGGCCAGGTGCTTGAGCGGGATGCGCTTGGGGCCGCGCGGGCTCTCGTCGGCGGTGATGAGCAGCTTGCAGCCGGCGTCCAGGATGCGGTCGCGCAGCGAGTCCGCGGAGAACCCGCCGAACACCACGGAGTGGACGGCGCCGATGCGAGCGCACGCCAGCATGGCGACGGCGGCCTCGGGGATCATCGGCATGTAGATGCAGACGCGATCCCCGCGGTGGACGCCGTGGTCGCGCAGCACGTTGGCGCAGCGCGCCACCAGGTGCTTGAGCTCGCGATAGGTGATGTCGCGATGCTGGCCGGGCTCGTTGCCGACCCAGCGGATGGCGAGCTTGTTGGGCTGCGCGCGGGCGTGGCGGTCCACGCAGTTGTAGGCGGCGTTGAGGCGGCCGTGCCCGAACCAGGAGAAGTCGACTTCGTCCAGATCGGCGTCGAAGACCTGGCCGAAGGGGTGAAACCACTCGAGGACCTTGGACTCGTCGGACCAGAAGCCGTCTGGATCGGCGAGGCTGCGAGCGTACATCGTGCGGTACTCTTCGAACGAGCGGATCCGAGGCAGCAGGTGGGAGGACATGGGGGCTCCTTGGTGAGGCACGCGCCAGCGCGGCGCGGGGGCGAGGGGCGAGGGGCGAGAGGCGAGAGGCGAGGGCAAGCGGTCGCTAGGACTCGCCAGGACTCGCCAGAACTCGCTAGAACGACAGCTGGCCTTGCAGCGTGGCGGACCACGTCGCGGTGGTGGCGCCCGCGCGGGTGCGGGCGACGTCGAGCTTCAAGTTGGTGCGGTGCTGGTCGAGGAAGGCGGCGCCGCCGAGGTGGAAGGCGGTCAGGTCGCCAGCGGTCTGGTCGGAGTTGAAGCGCTCGAACGAGACGATGGGCTCGAACTTGCCGAAGCGAAAGCCGGCCTCCACGAAGCCGCCGTAGCCGGTGGAGGCGGCGACGTCCCCATCGTCATAACGGACCGCGGTGGCCTGCGCCACCAGCGCCTGATCTGGGCCGGTGGGCAGGTGCAGATACACATCCGCGGCCAGCGCCAGGTGGTTGGCGGCCTCGTCCATGCCGGCCATCGCGATGGCCTGCCGTTGCCAGTCCACCCCCACGCCGATCGACAGCACCGGGTCGTCGGTGAACTGGATGCCGGGATAGAAGAAGCCCTTCTCTTCGCCAAGCAGCGCCACCCGGGCGTGGCCGGCGAGCCGCGGCAGATCTCCGGGGTTCTTCGCCATCACCGCGTTGCCATCCCCCGCGCTGCCCTCCACGCCGTTGAACACGCCGGCGCGGAGCTGCACCGGCCCCAAGGTGGCGCGGCCTTGCACGCCGACATCGCGCCACACCCGGGTGGACTGGCTGGGATAGAGGATGAGCCGGCCGTGATAGTCCAGCGCGTTGAGGCTGACCGCGGACTGCATGGAGTGGCGGGTGAACGGCACCAGCATCATGCCGGCGTCCAGGAACGCGCCGGGAGACGCCTCCGGGGTCAGGCGCAGCGAGCGTACGCATCCTGCACGTAGATGGAGGTCTCCCCAGTTGCCGTCCTTGCCCAGGTTGACCTGCTCGGTGTCGACGAAGAACGAGATGCGCTTGCTGGAGATCGCCGTGCAGCATGAGCCGGGCGCGGCGCAGGAAGAAGTCTGTGCCGGCGCCGCCGTCAGGCGCCGCGTCCTGCGCCACCACCGCTTGCGGCTGCAAGAGCGCGCCGAGGTTGATGGTGGTGTCGTCGCGCGACAGGAGCTTCTCGGCCAGCGCCGGTGACAGCGGCGCCGACAGGGACGCGCCGACGAGCGCAAGGGCCAGGGACCGCAGCAGGGGCAGCTTCGATGAGCGCATGGGAAGGCACTCCGCAAGCGGCGGGCCAGGTTCTTGCGGGCTCCTCGGATCGTAGTTGCGCTGACTAGCCGCGCCGCGGCGCGCGCGCTGGCGTCACGAGCGGTAACACCCGGGTGCGCGCAGCGTTACCGAAGGTAACAACCTCTGCGCGCAGCGGGGATGCGGCTCGCGCAGCGGCCGTCGGCGGCTCCTGCCGCAACAATCTGTTGTCGCACCATGACGAGCCGTGGGCCCTGGCCTATCGTCGCGGCATGAAAGCAGTGCTCTGGTCCGCGGCGTGGTGCGTTGGGGTCCTGGCGTGCTCGGCGCCACCGAAGGCAAAGACGATCGGCCCGGCCGATCCGCCGGCCGCGGCGTTGGCGACGGCGCAGCGCGTCGCGTCCGGCGAGCTGCCCTCCGTGGCGCGCTGGCGCGCGCATCTCACGGACGAGCTGATGCCGTTCTGGATGACGCCCGATGCGCTGGGCTCGCCGGTCGGCAACTTCCCCACCTTCCGATGCAACGACGGCACCGCGTTTCGGCCAGCGGCGCCCTGTCCGGAGCTCGCGGAGGCGGGCGGATGGATCAAGCAGGAGCTGGGGCGCGACTACACGCGCATGAAGTCCCGGCAGGCCTTTGTCTACGGAGTGGCCTACCACGTCACCGGTGAAGAGCCGTACCTGGCCGCGGCCGCCGCGGGCGTGACCTGGCTGCGCCAGCACGCCTACGAGCGCGACACCGGCAGCGCCGTCTCGTACTGGGAGAACGGCAAGCCGCAGCCGCCGGCGCCGCAGCGCACCGCGCAAGATCTGGCGTACGCGCAGCTCGGGCTCGCCTTCTACTATTACCTGACCCGAGATCCGGAGGTGCTGGCTGACCTGGTGCGCCTGGAGCAGTACATGATGAAGGCGTACTGGGATCCGGCGCCGCCGCCCGCCGGCGCCAGCTCCGCTGGGTCCTGTCCGACGGCGGAGCGCCAGGGGAGAGCCAGCGACAAGAGCTGGTGTCGCAGCTCGATCAGATCAACGCATACATGCTGCTGCTGGCGCCGCTGCTCGAAGATCCTGCGCAGTCCGCGGCCTGGCAGCGCGACATGCTCCTGCTCGCGCGCGTGATCAAGGACCGGTACTTCGCGCCGGAGCACGGCATGTTCTGGGGCACCTTGCACGATCCGGCGCAGCGCAAGCTGGGCAGCCGCCACACCGACTTTGGACACTCCATGAAGTCCCTGTGGATGCTGTATCTGGTGGGCCAAGCGACCGGGCAGGCCGACCTGGTGGACTTCGCGCGCCCTCACGTGGCGCCGCTCCTGGCGCGCGCCGCGCAGCCGTCTGGTTGCTGGGCCTCGGGCCTGCGCGCGGACGGCAAGCTCGACGCGGGCTCGCAGTGGTGGGTGTTCGCCGAGCTGGATCAGGCGGCGGCCACGCTGGCGCTGCGCGAGCCGGCGGAGGCGGGCCGAGCGCCCAGCGGGTACGTGAAGCACCTGCCCAGGAGCTATGCCTGCTGGTTTGAGCGCTTCGTGGACCCAAAGGGCGGTGACACCTGGCCGTGGGTGTCAGCCGACTGGACCCCGACCATGTTTGCGCAGGGTGGGCCGCCCAAGGCGTTTCATTGGAAGAGCGGATATCACGCCGCCGAGCACGCGCTGGTCTCGCTCATCACCACGGCGGGGTTGCAAGGAGAGCGACTGCCGCTGTACTTCGCCTTTGTCTCGCCGCCGGGCGCCGGCCGGGCAGCCGTACTACTTCCGCGCCACCATCACCGACGAGCGCGAGCATCCGTTGCCCAGCTTACCGAGGCTGCGCGGTCGCCGCGTGGAGTTCGCGCAGATCCAGTAGGTGCGAGAGATCGGGGCCGTGCCGGTGATATGCTCGCGCGATGCGGTTGATGTTGCTCGGGGACGCTCATATCACGCAGTCAGGCAGAGCCACGCCGGCGTTTTGCGGGTGGTCGCGGAGGTCGCCAGGATGCACCCGGATGCGGTGGTGATGCTGGGAGACCTGACCAGCGGCGACCCGGCAGACGGCGTGCCGCTGCCAAAGGTGCAGTCCTGGTGGGCGGCGATGAAGGAGGCGTTGGCGCCGCTGCGCGCGGCCGGCGTCCCGGTGTTGCCGATCCCGGGGAACCACGATCAGTACACCGCGGTGCATCGCCAGGCCTACGAGGAGGCCTGGTCGCAGCTCGCGCAGCAGGTGGCCCCGCTGCGGCTCAGCGGGCGGCCGGCGCACGCCTACTCCTGCCGCATCGGCGACGCGCACCTGTGCCTGGCGTCGATGGTGGATCAGAACGTCAACGACGAGGAGGCTCGCTTCCTGCGCGAGGATCTGGCGGCGGCGACCACTCCCTTGCGGCTGGTGTTTGGCCACGTGCCGGCGCAATCGGCGATGACCCATGTCGCGATGAACTATCGCAAGCGCCTGGTGGAGCTGCTGGCGCACGGGGGCGCGAGCGCCTACTTCTGCGGCCATGAGCACCTGTACTGGGATGAGCTGATCGAGCTCGCGCCGGGCCAGCCCAAGGTGCGGCAGGTCATCGTGGGCACGCCGGGCGCGGCGTACACGTGGCCGCTGCGCGCAGATCTGATGAAGCGCTACTGCAACGGACGGCAGGGTGTCACGCCGTACGGTGAGGTGCGGTTCGGGATCGATCCGGTGACGCGCAAGCAGCTCGACGGCGTGGTCTTCGTGGAGGTCATCACCGCGTCGCCGAGCTTTCGCCTGGTGCCGTGGACGCTGGATCAGGACGGGCGCGCGCTTGCACTTCGATCTGGCGGCGCGGACCCGCTGGCTGCAGACCAAGCTCAACGGGGCGCTGGCCCTGCACCTGGAGGTCACCGGGGTGATGGATCCGCCGACCGTCGCTGCGGTGCGGACGTTTCAGGCGCAACAGCAGCTCGCGGTGGACGGCATCCCCGGGCCGCTGACGCGCGCCCAGCTCCGGCGCGTCGCGGGGGCGTAGCTCCACGCGCGACCGGCCAGGCGTCATCCCGTGCGCTATGGTGGCCCATGACCAAGCGCGACCGCGACGCAGAGGCTCTTCGAGGCGCGGCGCGGCTGGCGGTGTCCGCGACGCACGGGGTCACCGACGTCGTCCGCGACATGCATCGCGCCATCGGCAGCGGGCCGCGCGTGCTGGGGCAGCCGCTCAAGGGGCCCGTGCACGCGGTGACCGCGGTGAGCTACGGCGCGGTGCGCGCGGTGACCTCGCTGGTGGGCGCGGCGCTGGAGCGCGCCATCGACGCGCTGGCGCCGTGGCTCGGTAGCTCGGAGCCGGGACCGCAGCGCGAGGCGGCGACCGCGGTGCTGTGCGGCGTGGTGGGCGATCTCTTGCACGACACCGGCAACCCGCTGGCCATCGCCCCGGCGCTGCGCTCAGGGGGCCGCGCGCTGACGCTCGAGCGCGCGGCGCTCGAGGAGCAGTTCCCGCAGGCAAGCAGCAAGTTGCTGGTGCTGGTGCATGGCTCGTCCATGAACGACCTGCAGTGGAACCGGCGCGGGCACGATCATGGCGAGGCGCTGGCGCGGGAGCTTGGCTGCACCCCGATCTACCTGCACTACAACAGCGGGCGCCACGTCTCGGACAACGGGCAGCTCTTCTCGCAGCTCCTGCAGGAGCTGGTGACGGCGTGGCCGAAGCCGGTGGACGAGCTGCTGCTGCTTGGACACAGCATGGGCGGCCTGGTGGCGCGCAGCGCGTGTCACGCCGCGGAGAGCGCCGGGCACTCCTGGCGGCCCAAGCTGCGCGCGCTGGTGTGCCTGGGCACGCCGCATCACGGCGCGCCGCTGGAGCGCGGCGGCCACTGGGTGGACGTGCTGCTGGGCGCGTTCGCGCACAGCGCGCCGCTCGCGCGGCTGGGCAAGATTCGCAGCGCCGGGGTCACGGACCTGCGCCACGGCAACGTCATCGAGTCCCACTGGCGCGGCCGAGATCGCTTCGCGCCCGCGCGCGACCTGCGGCTGCCCGTGCCGCTGCCGGCGGGCGTGTCCTGCTACGCGATCGCCGCGCGCCTGGCGAGCGCGCGGACCGCGCCCGTCGTCGGCGACGGCCTGGTGCCCGTGGACAGCGCGCTGGGCCGCCATCCGCGCGCCGAGCTGACGCTGGCGTTCCCGGAGGAGCAGCGATGGATCTGCGAGGACGCAGATCACCTGGACTTGCTGGACCACCCGGAGGTCTACGCGCGGCTCCGGCAGTGGCTGGCGCCTGCGGCCCCGACGACAGCGACGACGCCATCGACGATGACGCCGGCGCCCGCGTAGGTTGGGCAGCACGCGGCATGCGCAAGCGGCATTGCGGCTCGCAGAGGGCTAGCTCGGGGCTCGCATGGTCGAGTCACAGGCACGGGTCACGAGGAGGCTCGGAAGCCTTCGCGGAGACGTGGTGTGATCCGAGTCGCAGCGCGTTTCCGCGGAAGCCATGGGGGCGGTGGACTGTGGCGCGGACGGGTCCAAGACGGTCCAAGACCCGCCCCTACGATAACCGCGCCCGTCGAGCCTGGGCAGGCGCGATGCGCGCACGCAACGCGGTTGACCACAGCCTTGGAGAGGCGCGGGAGGGTTCGCTGGCAACTCGCTGGCAACTCGCTGGCAACTCGCTGGCAGCTAGCAGGCCTCGATGACGCAGACGCCGCCGCCACACGCCGCTCTGCACTGGTTGCGCGTGAGGTACGTGTGCCCGGTGGGGGAGCAGGTGTATCGGCAGGTGCCAGTCTCGTCGGGCTCTGCCGTGGGCTGCGCGTTGCCCGAGGTCACCTGGGAGGCGAACATGCCGACGGTCATCAAGGTCGCGATGATCCACTTCTTCATGACTGCCAGGATGGCCCCGGGTGACGCCTTCGCGCAACGCGGAAGTTGTGGCCACCCCAAGTCAGGAGCGCCGACCTGCGCGCCTCTCTACAACAAGAGAGCAATGGTAAGGTCAATCGCACAAACCACCGCGCGCTCAGGTCCGGGTCATCTCCGCTCGCTGGGCACCGGCACCTGGCACACGCCATCCGGTGTGCAGCGCCCGGTGAGGCGCAGCCGGTTTCTGGCAAACAGCGTGTACGCCAGCTCCAGCACGTGCGAGATGCCGGGCACGCGCGTCACCGCCACCACCCGGCGCCAACCGATGGCGCTGTAGAGCTGGCGAAACACTCCCGCCGTCGAGCCAGGTGCCGTCTGGCGAGCGTCCGGCGATGCGCGTCATGAAGGACTGGAGCGTGCGACCGTGGGTCTGCGCGTCGAACGAGGCGCTCGCGATGTCCGTGAACTGGATCCGTCCATCACGGTCCCTTTCGCTGCAGCATGCGGATCTCGCGCAGGCACAGCGGGCGGTCACCGTCGAAGAAGACCTCCACGCTCTTGCCGGGTCGCAGCACCGAGGGCGTCATGGTGCTTGGATGCGCGCCACCGGGCGACGTTACAGCGCGGTCGAAGGCCGGTCGTCGGCGGGCCAGCCGACGGCGCGCTCCAGGATGCGCTTGCCGTCTTCTCTGTAGGAGAAGTCCCCGATGCCATGGGCCCACACCACGGTGGCGAGCCCTTGCAAGAGCTCCTCGAGACGGTACTGCCGCAGATCGTCCGCGTCGAGCTCGCGCGCCAGGCCGGCGAACAGCGCCAGCTCGAGCAGGGGCCTGCCGCGGAGCTGCTGGTGGCGCAGCCGCACCAGGTCGGACGTCCAGTGGCGAGCTGCCGTGCGGCCAAAGTCGATGAGCGCCACCTGTGACCGATCAGCGACGCCGGGATGACGCCCGCCGCCAGGCGTGCTGGTGCGTGCCGGAGCGGCCAACTCCGGCGACGCTGAGCAGGCATCAGATCAAGCTGGCGTGCGCTTGAACGCGGCCGGGGGTGAGCTGCTCGAGCGGCAGTGCGAAGACGTCGCGGTGGGTGCCGAGGCGGTCGAAGGCCCAGGCGAGGTAGGCCTGGATGGGAACTTCGATGGCACGACAAGTGGCAACGATGCCGAGCAGAACGCAGGCGCGGTGGGCGCCTTCGGTGCTGCCGGCGAAGAGCATGTTGAGGCGGAGCTTGGCGACGTTCTGGAACTCGCGCTCGGTGGGCGAGTTGTCGATGGGAACTTCCGGGTCTTCGACGAAGCGAAACAAAGCCTCGCCGTGGAGACGGTAGTAGCGCACCGCCGCCATCAAGGGCTCCGAGGGCAAGAGCGTGGGCTCGACGGCGGCGAGCCAGCGCTTGAACTTGGCGATGATCGGGCCGATGAAGCGGCGGCGATGCGCGAGCAGCTTCTTGCCGACGACCCCGCGCGTGCGAGCTTCTTCTTCCTTGAGGTACATCGCGCTGAGGAACGCGCCGCCCTCGGCAGCGAGCGCGGGCTGGGTAGCTTCGGCATCGCGGAACTTGCGGCGCCCATGCGCGTTGCAGCCTGCCTCGACAATGCGCTTCTTGGCGAAGACCGCATTGAACCGGTGCTCGGCGTCGGCGGTGAGCGTGCCGCGAAACGGCTGCAGCTTGGCGACGACGTTGTCGCTGGCCTTGTCGGGCTCGTACTGGAACACGGCGAGTTCGAGGTTGCGGTAGAGTTCGAGATACCCGTTGTGGGCTGCAGGCAGCCCGGGCACGAGCACTTTGAGGCCCGTGCCGTCGGTCGCCATCCACGAACAGGCGAGGAGCTGGCGCCAGTGCAGGCCATCGATGGGCGAGAGCAGCTCCGCCGCGCGTTCGATGAACGACACCAGCGTGCTCATCGCGAGGGGCACGCCGCGCTCGGCGAGGTCACGCCGGATGCGGTCGAGCGGCGTGAGCAGCACGAACTTCTGATAGACGAGCCAGGCCAGCCATTCGGAGGTGACCTTCGAGCGCTCGTAGGGTGCAGGCAGCGAACGAGGAGTCGTGCGGCCACCGCACGCGCGGCAGCGGCATGTGGTGCGGAGCACCACGCGCCGGCGTTGATGCTCCTTGACCACATGCAGCTTCTCTTCGACAAGCTCCTCGGCCGCGTCGAGCGCATCGCCTCCGCAGTGCGCGCAAGCGTCGGGCCGCAACTCGTACGTCTCGGCCTCCAGGTGAGTGGGCAGCGGCTTGCGTCCTGTCGGGCGCCGCGGCGCCGCGGCCTTCTTCACCTTCGGCGGCAGCTTGGGCGGTGGCGGTCGCTCGGCGAAGGCACGTTGGGCGTCAGCGCTCACCGGCGGAGGTGGCGGCGGCGAGACAGTGGCGGCCGGCGGGCGCTGCCGCCGCTTGGCCACCGCGAGTAGCTCGGTGATCCGCTCGTTGAGCTTGGCGATCTGCTGAGTCAGCTCGGCGTTGGTAGCGACGAGCTCCGCAAGCTGTGCAGCGCTGGTCGCAGCCATCTGCGCAAACTGCTCGGTGAGCTTCTGGTTCAGCGCGCGCTGAGCGGCGTTCTCTCGCTGCAGCGTTGCGACGCTAGCCACCGCAGTACCAGATCACATCGCGCGTGATCTGTCGATCCCTGTCTGGTCCGGAACGCGCGCGCCGCGATACCAGCCGCGTCGTGCAGCCGTGAAGTCGATCCCGGCAAGCAGCGCGGCGAAGGCCGTGCCATCGATAGGAACCTGCCGCGTATCGGTGGGAAACGGCGGGAGCTGGAAGCTGCCCGCCTCGAGCCGCTTGGCCAGCAGGCACCACCCCGAGCCGTCGAACCACAGCGCCTTGGCCAGCCGGCGCCGCTTGTTGAGGAACAAGTAGAGGTGGCCGTTCACCGGATCGAGTCCGAGCCGTCGCACCGCGCCGGCGAGCGCATCGAACGAGCCCCGCATGTCGATGGGCTCGACCGCAACGAACACCCGCACGCTCGGCGGCAGGCTCAGCATGCGCGCAGCACCGCGAGCAGCCGCCGCAGCACGACGGAGTCGAAGTCCGGCCCCACCTCGATGCGAACGTCACCGAGCTGCATCACGACGCGCCCCGTGGGCGTCGGGCTCGGAGTTGGGATCAACTCGACCAGCGCCGGAGCGCTCTCGTTCGCGACGCGCGCTGACGACGTTCGCCGCGCCGCCGACTTGGCCGCCGTACCCCGCCCGAGGTTCATCGCCCAGGCGTGCAGCGAGCGCCCGTCGTACCCGTGCGCTCGCGCCCACTGCCCGAGGTTACCTGCCGCACGCGCCGCGGCGACGCACCGTCTCGCCTCCTTCTCGTCTCTGATCTTTCGCAGCTTCTCCACCGGGGTCCTCCTGGAAACCCTTGAGGCTGCGAGGTCCCAGGAGCCGCGTCATCCCGGTGTCGCTGATGGCTCACCCACCTTGCCCTGGTGGATGAGCCAGTTTCTCGGATGAAAGTCGCCGTGCGTGAGCACCAGAGAGACCGGCTCCGGCGCGAAGCCGTCGAACGCGCGGGTCACCGCGGCGTGCAGCCCTGGCGGCAAAAGCGGCGCGGCGCTGCGCAAGAGCTCGGTGGTCCGCCGCAGGATCTTGTCGACATAGATGTCCGAGGTGCCAAGCGGCACCATCAAGCGCGCCAGCAGCGCGCCGGCCTGGCGGTAGCACTCGGGCTGCCACTCCTCGGGCGTGCCCTCCACGAGGCGGCCAGGCAGATATCGCGTGACGAGGATGCGGTCCTCCGCCGAGGCGTGCAGGAGCTGCGGCGCCAGGCCAGGCAGCGCGCGCAGGTGGTCGCGGTGCGCCGCGATCTCTCGAGGCAGGTGCTGGCTCGTCGCGCTGGCCTTGACGATCACGTCGCCGCCTTGCTCCGTCCGCACCTGCAGCACCGTGGTGTCCTGCAGCGGCCAGGAGTGATCGTGGATGACCTGCCAGGACCCGAGCCAGGCGCCGAGCAGCTCGAGGTGCCGTGGCGTCAACGCGGGCATGGCTCGTCGCCGAGGGCGCGGCTCACGGCGCCTCCTCTGGGGCGCTGCCCAGGGCGCCGCCGCGGGCGGCGAAGTCGTCCACATCCAGCTCGAGTTGCCAGCGTCCGCGGCGGGTGGGCTGGTCGAGCGCGACGGCGAGCAGCTCCATGTAGCCCAGGCGCGGGACCTCGTACGCGCCGAAGCGCTCGAGGTGCTCGGTGTGGACCTGGCAGTCGACCAGGCCGATGCCCCACTGGTGGAGCTGGTTGACGCACGCGGTGTACGCGATCTTGGAGGCGTCGCTGGCCCTGGCGAACATGGACTCGCCAAAGAACGCGGCGCCGAGCGAGACGCCGTAGCAGCCGCCCACCAGCTCGCCCTCTCGCCAGGCCTCGAAGGAGTGGGCGAACCCCAGCTCGAACAGCTTCTCGTACGCGACCTTCATCTCCGGGATGAGCCAGGTGCCGTTCTGCCCGGGGCGCGGCGCCGCGGCGCAGCCGTCGAGCACCTGGGAGAACGCGGTGTCCACGCGCAGCTCGTACGGACGGCGGCGGATGGCCTTGCGCAGGCTGCGCTGCACCACCAGATCTGGCGTGGTCATGATCATCCGCGGATCTGGCGAGTGCCACAAGATCGGCAGGTTCTCGCCGTACCACGGGAAGATGCCCTTGGAGTACGCCAGCATCAGGCGCTCCGGGCGCAGGTCGCCGCCCACGGCCAAGAGGCCGTCCTCCGCCAGGTGGACGGGCGGAAACACGAGCCGATCATCGAGCCGAAATACTGGCATCTCCACCCATGCGTTCCTGCGGCTACCCGCCCGCCAGCGGGGCCAGGAGATAGATCTCGTCGCCCTCGGCGAAGGCAACGCTCGCCGTGCTCTGCCAGCGGGCAGCGCTCGCCGTTGACCATCAGCGTGTGCGCCAGGTGCGGGCTCGAGTCCAGCGCCTGCTGCAGCGGGATGCCGGCCGCGCCCGCGACCTCCACCAGCTTGCCCAAGGTGGTGCCTTGCGGCACCCGAAGGTGCTGATCCACTTCCTGCCACGCCTCTCCGATCCGCCCGCGGATGAGCACATGAACGCGGATCGACTGTCCGCGGATGCGATCGAAGATGCCCATGATGGTGTACTAGGCCTCCAGGTAGCCCTCCAGGAGGCTGGCGATGCCCAGCTCCCTGGCGCGCGCCTGTGACAGCGCGCCGGTCTTGGGGTTCCAGTGCATCGCCTGGTAGTAGTCGTCCTTGAGCACCGGCAGCGGCACTCGCACGCCGCGCAGCGGACCGGCGGCGAGGTTGCCGTCGCCCTCGCCCAGCATGCGGCGGTGCGGCTGGAAGTCGCCGGGCAGGATGCCCTCGCGCCGGTTGAACGCGGCGCGCAGGTTCTGGATGCGCTCGCCGCAGCGCAGCAGCTCGGCGTCGTCCACGCCCCAGCCGGTGGCGGCGTTGACCAGCTCCGCCCACGGCAGCGAGCCGGTGAGCATGGTGAACATGCACAGGCCCAGGCCGTTCATGGTCTGGTGCGCGTTGGAGAAGTGCGCCTGCGCCGCGCCCTTGCCCTCGGTGCCCTTCCACTTGACGTTCCAGTCCTTCTTCGCCACCGCGCCAGGCAAGGTGAAGCCGGCGCCGAAGGTCTCGTTCCACGACGCCGAGCCGGCGGTGTGCCGGCCGGGGGTTGGATCGGCGATGTAGGTCACGCCCATCAGCGAGGTGAAGCGCGTGTCGTGGTACGCGGGCTCGCCGCCGTGGACATGCACGGCGAAGTCGTCCGAGCCCTTGCCCAGGTGCGCGGCGGCGCGCTGCACGCCGTTGCCGAGCCAGGCGCCGCAGCCGTCGCCCGTGCCCATCTTGACGGTGAGCGCCAGCGCCGCCTCGCCGCTGCCCCAGCGCAGGTCGATGCCGTCTAGCTCCGCGCTGGTCAGGAGGCCCTTGTCCACCGCCTCGCAGGCCCAGGCCAGGGTGGCCGACGAGGACACCGCGTCGATGCCGTAGCGGTTGCAGGCGTCGTGGCAGGCGGTGACCAGCTCGAGGTCGTCGTTGAGCAGGTTGGCGCCAAAGCCGACGATGGTCTCGTAGTCCGGGCGCCGGACGTCGGACAGGCCGCGCTTGGGTACCTTGACGATGCCCTTGCACGGCATCGGGCAATCGCCACACGACAGCTTCTTGGTGACGTACTTGTCGACGACCGCGCCGTCGAGCTTCATCGCCTTCTTGGCCAGCGGGAAGTCGCGCGCGCCGACGCCCAGCCAGTTCTTGATGGGCGCGTCGCCGTTCTCCACCGACAGCGCGACCGCCGCGGTGGTGCCGCGCTGCGACCAGAGCTGCCGCATGGACGCGGTGGGCGCGATGATCTTGGCGCCCAGCCGGGTCATCAGCCGGTACATCCAGGCCAGGTAGCCCTTGGGCTTGGCCATGTACACGAGGATGCGCTGGATGATGCCCAGGTCGCGCTTGTACTCGTCGGTGATGCGCTTGCACACCGCGCGCAGCTCGGCCGCCCTGGCCACCGGCACCTCGCCGGTGCCGCCGATGACGATGGCCTTCAAGTTCTTGGAGCCATAGATGGCGCCAAAGCCCTGGCGGCCAAAGGCGTGGTAGCGGTCGTTCATGACCGAGGCGATGCGGAGCTGCTTCTCCCCGGCCGGGCCGATGGCGGACACGCCGACGTCGCGCTTGCCGCCGTAGAGCGCCTTGAGCGAGTCGAAGGCCTGTGGGATCTCCTGGCCCCACAGCTTGCCGGCGTCCTCGAAGCGCACCTCGCCGTCGCGGATGACCAGCACGGTGGGCTCCGCTGCCTTGCCGCGCACCACCAGCGCGTCATAGCCTGCGCGGCGCAGATGCGCGGCCACGCTGCCGCCGGAGTTGGAGTCCGCCCAGGTGCCGGTCAGCGGCGACTTGCCGACGATCTGGATGCGGCCGGAGAACGGCGTGGACAGCCCGGTCAGCAAGCCGGAGCAGATGGCGAAGCAAGCCTCTGGCGCCAGCGCATCCACCTTCGCCGGGAAGTGCTTCCAGAGGAGCCACGCGCCGAGGCCGTAGCCGCCGAGGAACTGGCGATACACGGCAGGATCGATAGGCTCCTCCCAGTGTCGCTTCTCGCCCAGGTCCACGAACAGGACCCGGCCGCGGACGCCAAACAGCGATGCTTCAGGGCTGGCCATTGCGGCAGAGCATACGGCGAAGATCCCGCGCGGTCCCGCGATTGCCGGCAGGATCGCGGCGCTGGAGGGAGGGTCGCGCCCGTGGTACGAACTGGGATGCTCCGCTCGCTGAGCCTGTTGATATTCATGGTGTGCGTGGCCTGTAACCAGGCGTCCAAGGACGTCCCTGGCGCCCAGCCCTCTGGCGCGCGAGTCACGGCTCCGGACACGGCACCCAGGCCGCTGCCGGAGCTCTCCGCCGCCGCGCCGCTGGATCGTCCGGTGGCGACGACCGGTCAGGACGAGGTCTCGGCGATGGCCAAGGCGGTCGCGCCGTATCGCGCGGAGGCCAAGCGGACCTACCCCGCGGCGAAGAGCCGCTTCCTCGCCGGACTGCCGTCAGGTCATCACTTCTTCGTCACCGTCTCTCTGAGAGAGGGCCCCAAGCACGAGACGGTCTTCATCGGGGTGTCCGAGATCAAGGACGGCAAGGTGAGCGGCCGGATCGCCAACGAGATCGCCACCCTGGCCGGCTACAAGTCCGGGGATCCGGTTCAGTTCTCCGAGCAAGAGGTCGAGGACTGGACCATCAGCCGACCCGATGGCAGCGAAGAGGGCAACGTGGTCGGCAAGTTCCTGGACACCTGGCATCAGACGCATCCCTGAGCGCCATGGCGAGCCAGGGGCAGATCGAATCCCGCTTGTGCGCGTGGTCGATATCTGCTGCAGTCAAGCACATGCATACCGTTGGTACTTGGGTGTTCTTGGTGGGACTTGCGCTGGGCTCGGCCTGCGCGGCGCCCCAAAAACGAGCCACCTACATCGTGGCGGTGCCTGGCAAGGGGGTGGTGATCTGCCGGCTCGAGCACCGCCTTGGCAGCTCTATCGAGTACCGCGTGTGCCGGCCGCCTGGCCAGCGGCGCGAGCAACACGAAGCGCTGGTCGTCGACGCAGGCCGTCGGCGTGGACGCATCTAGCGGGGTCACGGTCGCACGATGACGTTGCCGCGCTTGTGGCCGCTGTCGACGCGGCGGTGGGCTTCGACGATGCCCTCGAGGTCGTAGACCCGATCGATCACGACGGTGAGCGAGCCGCTGGCCACGAGCTGGAGCAGGAACTCGTAGTCCGCGACGCGTTCGGGCGCGCTCCCGGCCGCGACGTTGCCGCGTGCTCGGAGCGTATCTCCCAGGCTCGCGACGGCGAGCAGGAGCACGCCGCCGGGGCAAAGCAGGCGCCGACCGGTCGCGATCGAGAGGTTGCCGACGGTGTCCAGCACGACATCGAAGCGCTCGCCGGTGGTGGTGAGGTCGGTGCTGGTGTAGTCGAGGATGCGGTCGGCGCCCAGCGAGGTGACCAGCGCCGCGTTGGGCGTGCTGGTGACGCCGATGACGGTGGCACCGAAGTGCTTGGCGAGCTGGACCGCGTTGGTGCCGACCGCGCCGGACGCTCCGTTGACGAGCACCGACATGCCAGGCGCGGTCGAGGCCTTGTCCCGCAGGAAGAACAGCGCCGCCGTGCCACCAAAGAGCAGGCCGGCGGCGTCCTCATGGGTCACCGCGGCTGGCTTGCGCGCGAGCTTGCTCGCCGGCACCGCGACGTACTCCGCATGGGCCCCCATCGCCATTCCCGTCATCCCGCAGACCTCGTCCCCTGGCGCGAGGCCGCGGCATCGGGGGCCAACAGCCTCGACGGTCCCGGAGAACGTGCTGCCGAGGATCTGACGTCGCGGCCGAACGACGCCGAACGCCAGCCGGGCCAGGAGCCCGAACCCCGGCGGGAACCGCCCACCCCGGATGCGCGAGTCGCCCGAGGTCACCGCCGCTGCGCGCACCCGGACCAGCGCCTCGTCGGCCTTCGGCGCGGGCGACGGGACCTCGGCGACGCGGACCAGCTCCGGCGCGCCGTATCGGCCGTATCGATCGATGACTGCAGCCTTCATGCGATCTCTCCCGTTGAGAAGCTACCAAGCTGCCGGGGGCCGCGCCAGCGGGCTTCCAGTGCGGCGGTGCGCCTCTCGGACCGTGCGCCTCTCGGACATGTCCAAGCGCGCGGAGCGCGGGGCAAGGGACCTCCTCCCGCGGCCTTCATGCATCGCGATCAGTCGACGTGGTAGCTTCTCGCGATGGCCTTCAACACCCGCGCCGGGGTCATCGCGCATGTCGACTGCATCGACTCCATGGGCGACGCGGAGCACTGCTGGCTCGACAGCTTGGGCGTGGAGCTCCCAAACCTCCGTCGTCCTCGGGGCCAGGAGGGCGCCAGGATGTTGACCGCTACCGCGGGTTGCCGCCAGCGCTGCGCGCCGCCACCGTGTTCTTCCCCTTCCGGGCCGAGATCACCAATGGTGGGATGGATCAGTTCGTGTGGAACCAGCTCTCGATCCTCGCGGAGACCGTCGACGCCTTCGTGCATATCGGCGCGCTGGGCGCGGCCGGCGAGATCACCGAGCTGGCCGAGGTGCTGGTGCGAGAGACGCCCGAGTCGTTGAATGATGACGCGGTCGCTCGTTTCCTCGCGTTTCGTGGACAGGTGGAGGACCATGCATGGTCGTCTGCTGCCGATCCAGTCGATGAGGTGCGCGCGGCCTTGCTCCGACACGCCCGCGCACATCCCGAGGAGTTCGTGCTCGAGATCGTGGAGCGCTCCGACTGGGAGAACGACCGCCAGCGCTTCCGAGCCTCGATCCTTCGCCGGGTCGACGGGCGCCTTTCGGTCGACGTGGAACTCGGTCTGGGTGGAGGCCCGTCGAGCGCGACCTCGTGGTACTCGCTTCCCGGGCCAGCCGAGGTGTTCGAAGACATCGAGGTCGCGCGTGTCGCGGTGGCGGAGGCGCAAGCCCGGCGTCGGATCCCACCGGCCGAGTGTACCTTCTTGGTTTCGAGCAGCAGCGAGCGCGACCGCCGCTGGACGGTCTGGCCCGAGGACACGCTGCCGCTCGACGCGCTGCCGCTCGGCCCGATCCGCGCCACCTTCACCCGTGGGGACGAGCGCGTGACCGCGAGCGGCACCTTCGAAGCCGCCCCCATCGACGGCCGCGGCTACGGCCGGGTCGTTGTCGACGTCGGGCTTCCGGACACGAGATGCTGGCCCCCTCTCGAGCCCCGCTGGCACGCACGGTGCGTGGTGGCTTGACCGACGTTGAACGAAAAGGTCAGTCGAAGATCTCTCCCATCGCGCCGACGGCGAGGAACAGCGAGCCCAGCACCATCGCGAGGTGGGCAACTCCGGGCAGGGCTTTCCATTCGTCATGCCAGGACTGCGGGAGAATCGCGCTGGTCACCGCGAAGTAGCCGCTGGCCAGCGCGCCCCACAGACCCAGCGACGAGGCGATGACCATGAGCGCGGCGGCGAGCAAGACCGCGCCGCCGCCCAGCAGCAGCCAGGCGAAGATGTGAGGGGAAGCGCGCCTGCGCTTGGCGTAGCTGCGCAGGTAAGCCGCAGGGCGCCTGCGTTCGTCGCGATAGCGACGATCGTCGTCGTCATCATCAAAGTCGTCGCGAGGTGAGCGGCCATGGCTGCGTCGTCGATCGCGTTCAAAGGGGGCCAGATCGTGATCCATGCGCCCCACCATAAGCAGTCCAGCGACCTCGACAATTTCGAAGTTTGACATCATCCGTGCGGTTATCCCGATGGATGGGGATGCCGCGAGCCGCTGACGTGCTCTGCAACGGCGCCGGCCAGTCGCACGTCACATGCTGGAGCCATCGCGGGCATAGCAGACCGAGGCTCCACCATGCGCACCTGATCCTCGTCCCTCGCCTTCTCTTCGCGAGCGGGAAGCGCGGCGAAATCACGTCGGATTGTCGCAGCGGTGGTCGCCTCGCATCGACGACCGAGAGTCGTGGCGCCCGTGCAAATGTCCGTCTATCCGTGGACCTTGCTCCAGACCCAAGCCGTGTATACTCACAACCCCGCAATGAGCCAGCACGCGCTGAACTTCGGCTCAAACGAGCCGTCGTTGTTCACGGCGATCTCGCCGCTCCTAGAACTCGGCGCCTACGAGGCGCTCTGGGTTGGACACGGCATGACCGCAAAGAAGATCGCCGATCTGTTCCGCAATCACCCAAACGTCCTACCGTCGGGGCTGGTGCCGCATCGCGAGGCGATGGAGACGGCGCGCAAGGTTGTCGACTCACTGCGTGCTCGCGGGGTCGAGAGGTTCGGCGTTCGCATCCATCGTGCCTACGAGTACCCAGAGCGGCTGCGCGATGCGACACACCCAAGCGAGACCTTGTATTTTCAAGGTGTGTGGGAGTTGGTGGAGACGCCGGGCGTGGCGGTGGTTGGAACGCGCAACCCAAGCGTCGATGGGCGCGCGAGGGCCCGCAAGCTCGCGCGGGCTCTCGTGGAGGATGGCCGCACCGTCGTGTCGGGGCTCGCGAAGGGCATCGATACAGAAGCTCATACGGCGGCGATCGACGGCCGCGGCAAGACGATCGCGGTGATAGGCACGCCGCTTGAATCTACTACCCGCCGGAGAACCGCCAGCTTCAGGATCTCATCGCTCGTGAGTTTCTGCTTATCAGTCAGGTGCCAGTGCTCCGGTACTCGCAGCAGTCGTCGCAGTTGAACCGATACTTCTTCCCGGACCGGAACCACACCATGTCCGCGTTGACCGAGGCGACGGTGATCGTCGAGGCCGGAGAAACGTCCGGATCGCTCATCCAGGCACGCGCCGCGATAGCCCAGGGGCGCAAGCTATTCATCCTGGATAGCTGCTTCAACCAAGGTCTGAAGTGGCCAGAGAAGTTCCTGGAACGGGGAGCGATCCGCGTTCGCGGCTATGACGACATCAAAGGCGCCCTTGCTCCACCGTGACGTTCAGGCTTCAGCAGATCGATGAGCTACTTCGTCCTCAGCACTTCTTCATTGAGGCGGAGGACAATTGCTACTTCTTGCGTGAGTACACTGCGGGAGCCGGATTTGGCCATGGGGAGACGAACAGCATCATCTCGAACCTCAAGAAGCCGGTTGATCGCCGCGGTCTGCCTGAGTGGAGGTACAAGGAGAGCGCTATCCGGCAGGCAGGCCGCGAGCTCCGGGCTGCTGTGGGAGATGAGCTGCTCCGACAGTTCACTATCGTCCCGATGCCACCGTCCTTGTCGAGGTCAAACTCGCTGTACGATGATCGGATGGCGCGCATCGTCCGCTACATGACCGAGGGTTTGTCCTGCGACGTTCGCGAGTTGATCGTACAGCCGCACGACATGATGGCAGCTCATTCGACCTCCAGCCGTCCAAAACCGGATGCTTGGTATGCCGCGTATACGGTGGATGAGATGCTCGCCCAGCCTCCTCCGGTCAACGTTCTGGTGGTCGATGATGTGCTGACTGCAGGCGCGCACTTCGCAGGCCTCAAGCGTCGATTGGTGGAGCGGTTCCCTGGTGCTGGCGTGTATGCTGTGTTCTACGCGCGGCGCGCGGTGCAGCAGGACTCGGCCACGGAGTAGCGGCGCTTCTCGAGGGGCCGTGCTCAGCGCCGGGCGCGGCCGGTGCGCGGCGGGGAGCCTTGGCGCCTCGGGCCAGCGCCTTGGCTCGTCGGTCTCCGCCCAGCGCCTGCCTTCTCCGTCCCTTCGGCCTCTGCCTTCTGCCCCACATAGACGGCATAGGCGCGGCTGCCGCCGGGGTGCTGGACGCGGGTGGCGAAGCCGGTCTCGAGCATGCGGCGCTTGAAGGCGAGGTTTGACTCTTCGGTCCACACGGTGAGCACGCCGCCGGGGGCGAGGGCGGCGTGGGCGCGCGCGAGCGCCTCGCGGCCGTACAGCGGGTCGTGCGGGCGCTGGGCGGCGGCGTGAGGGCCCTCGTACAGGTCGAGGATGATGGCGTGGTACTGGCCAGGGCGAGCGCGGGCGATGACGTCGGCGACGTCGGAGATGACGGCGCGGACGCGGCGGTCGATCACGGCGCCGGCGGTCAGGGGCGCGAGGGGGCCGCGGCACCAGGTGAGGACCTGGGGAGTCAGCTCGGCGACGGTGACGGAGGCGGTGGCGGGCAGGGCGTCGAGGGCGGCGCGGACGGTGTACGCCATGCCGAGGCCGCCGATGAGGACGGCAGGGGCCTTGCGGCGGGCGAGGGGCTCGCAGGCGAGGCGGGCGAGGGCCTCCTCGGAGGTCCGCTCGCTGCTGGTCATGAGCACGCGGCCGGCGATGGTGATGAGAAACTCGCGCGCGCCGCGCTGGCGGAGCTGGAGCTCGCCCTCGGGGGTGGCGACGCGGTCGAGCACGGTCCAGGGGATCATGGCCGCGGGGACCCTACACCAGCGGCGGTCGGGACGGGAAGGCAGCGGGCCCCATCAGGGCCGCGGCCATGTGGTGAGCAGGCGTCAGCCATTTCGATTCGATGCGCGCGCCGGTTCTGCAGTAGGGTGGTGGCTTTCCTCGAGGTGCGTGCCAATGTCGACGATCCGCGTGTCCCGGTTGAGCTTGACCTTGGCGCTTGCGCTGCTGGGGTGTGACGGCAAGAGCGCCAGCTCGCCTGATGCGCCGATCGCGGCTGACGCCGCGGTGGACGCGCCGGGCAACGCGGGGCCGACCATGAGCTTTTTCATCAGCAGCCGCGGCGTGGCCACCGGGGGAGATTTCCGCCGGACCGCGGCCGACACCGATGGCCTCGCCGGCGCCGATGAGCATTGCCGCGCGCTGGCGGCGGCGGCCGATCCGACGCTTGGCGCCAGGCCGTGGCGCGCGTACCTGAGCACGAGCACGGTCAACGCCAAGGATCGCATCGGCAAGGGGCCGTGGCACAACCAGAAGCTGGTGGTGGTGGCGGGCTCGGTGGCAGACCTCCTCGATCCCACCAAGAACCAGATCAACAAGGCCAACGGGCTCGATGAGAAGGGGCAGCTCGTGCCGGGGCGCGGGGACACTCCCAACGAGCACGACATCTTGACCGGCACGCTGGCCAACGGCACCGCGGCGGCGGCGACCTGCAGCAACTGGACGAGCTCGAACGCTGGCACCGGCATGGTGGGGCACCATGATCGCGGCGGCGGTGGGACCGACCCGACCTCGTGGAGCTCGGCGCACGCCACCGGGGGCTGCGCGGCCACCGCGTTTCCGCCCAGCGGCGGGCGCGGCTCGATCTACTGCTTCGTGGCCAACTGACCCGGCGTCCCGCGGGGAAGCGGCGGTCGCCGATGCCGAGGCGATGCCGAGGCGGTGCCCGAGGCGGTGCCGAGGCGGTGCCCGAGGCGATGCCCGAGGCGGTGCCCGAGGCGGTGCCTGAGCCGGTGACAGACCGCCGCCAGAGGCGATCCCAGCGCCCGCCGGCGCGCTATGCTGCGGCGGCCATGAAGCTCTATGGAACAGTGACGTCGCCGTTCGTGCGCCGGGTGCGGGTGGTGGCGGCCGAGATCGGCTGCGCGGTGGAGCGCATCGACACGGCCACCGAAGAAGGCCAGGCCGCGCTGCGCGCGGTCACGCCGATCCGCAAGGTGCCGGTGGCGGTGATCGACGGGCGCACGCTGTTCGACTCGCGGGTCATCATCGACTGGCTCACCACCACGCGCGGGTTTGGCGCCCTGACGCCGCCGAAAGATCGCTGGCGCGAGGCCAATCTGGTGAACGCCATCGACGCCGCGGTCGACTCGGCGATCCAGGTCTTCTATCTCAAGCGCGATGGCGTGCCGGTGGAGGGCACCGCCTTCGCGCAGCGGCAGCTGGAGCGGGTGGACGCGATCTTGGAGTGGCTGGGCAAGGAGCTGGCGGCCGATGGCGCGAGCTTCGGCGGCGGGCTGGGGCTGGCGGAGATCTCGCTCATCGCCATCCTGGACTGGATGGACTTCCGCAAGGTGTACGCGACCGAGCGAGCGCCGGCGCTGGCGGGGCTGCGCGCGGCGTGGGCGGAGCGGCCCTCGGTGGCGCAGACGCGGCCGCAGTGAGCGCGCGCGAGCGAGGCGACGCGCCGGAGGCGCTGGCGCCGGGCGCGGTGGGCGCCGACGTGGCGCACGCGGCGGCGTTGTTGCGCGGCGGCGGGGTGGTGGCATTTCCGACGGAGACGGTGTACGGCCTCGGCGCTGACGCCTCCAACCCGGAGGCCTTGGCGCGGGTCTATGCGATCAAGGGCCGGCCGCGTTCGCATCCGCTGATCGTCCACCTGGCGGATGCGTCCGAGCTGGGGGCCTGGAGCGAGGACGTTCCGGAGGTGGGGCGCGCGCTGGCGGCGCGGTTCTGGCCGGGGCCGCTGACCTTGATCGTGCGGCGCTCGGCGCGGGTGAGCGCGCTGGCGACGGCGGGGCAGGACACGGTGGGGCTGCGGGTGCCGAGCCACCCGATGGCGCGAGCGCTGCTGCGCGCGTTTGGCGGCGGCATCGCGGCGCCCAGCGCCAACCGCTTTGGCCGCATCAGCCCGACCTGCGCCATGCACGTGCAGCAAGATCTTGGCGCCGACGTGGACTACGTGCTCGATGGCGGGAGCTGCGAGGTGGGGGTGGAGTCCACGATCATCGATCTGTCGCGCGGGGTGCCGGTGCTCCTGCGCAGCGGCGGGCTGGCGCGGGCGGCGCTGGAGGAGGTGCTGGGCGCGGCGCTGCTCGGGGCAGACGAAGCGAGGGCCGACGCGCGCAGCGCTGCAGGCGCGCTGCCGCACCCGCGGGGGCCGGCGCCAGCCGCGCCGGGGACGCTGGTGAGTCACTATGCGCCGCGGGCGCGCCTCCTGGCGGTGGCGCCGGCGCAGGTCCCCGCGGCGGTGGCGGCGCAAGGCGCGGCGCGCGTGGCGGTGCTGGCGCCCGCGCAGGAGTTCGCGGCCTGGCCAAAGCTCGCGGCCACCACGCGCGCGCTGCCCGACGATCTGCCGGGCATGGCGCGAGATCTCTACGCGGCGATGCGAGATCTGGACGCTGGCGACTTCGATGTCATCGTGGCGGCATTGCCAGCCGAGGTCGGGCTGGGGGAAGCTGTCGCGGACCGGCTCCGGCGCGCCGCGGGTCCCAAAGACGACGCGGACGGTGGTATGGCAGGCTCTCTCCGCAAACGCTGACCTTCTAAGCTGACTCTGGCAAAGTGCCGCGGTTGACTTGTACCGATGCGACACTCGATATCATTATCTCCAAAACAGACTTCAAACGATCTCTCATATCTAAGTCAACTTCAATTTCAGGATCTGGAAACAACAGCACACTGTCGTATCCGTTCATGTTCGCAGCATCCCTCCATTTCAGATGTGGGCCCGGCAGCACGACGAAGGTGCAAGAGCACTCGATGGTTTGCCGATGCCTGCGCCAAACAATTCTTCGTTGATACTTCTCAACTTTGTTGACTTTCTCATGCACAGCGTCCTCCCGCTTGCCGGCTCTTCGTGGATCACTGAGGGTTGCATCACCGATCGCGAACGCGAACGCCTCTCCTTCTGGAAAGGCCATTTTAATACAGTAATCGGGCTCAAGATCATCAGTGGATATTAGTCTATCCGTTTCTTCGGGAAGATGGCTGGCGACAACTTCTAGTAGCGGGCGTCGCCGAACGTGCATTCCAGGTTGTTCTTGTCCAAGTCGAGTGTCAATATCAGGCTTGTACTCTAGTGATAGTGAATATCCGTCGCGGTGAAAGCGGAAAGATGCTCTGCTGATTCCGTTCTCCTCCATTCCTGTAATAATATCAAGTCTTTCTAGGTTCCAGCCTAAGGCGCAAGCAGCCCTGACCAAACGCGCGGCCCCCCAAAGCTCAAATGTATCAGGCGCTTTGAGCGGAGGTGATGTGGAACGCGCAGCTCGCTCATCAGTAGCCCATGACTCCCTCACTTCTGGGGAGAATGCTTGCATTAGTCGGCGTAGCCGGTGATCTCGCTGCATTGTCGGGGTAAGCGAGAATACGCCGAGATCATGGCGTCGACGCTCCCAGACTCGTCCGATGCGGGCTATCAATAGCCGAGCAGCATCTTCATCCTTTTGACGTTGGTCTTTCACCTCACTGCGACGTTCGATTCGGCGTTGATTCAAATCGGATCCGTTCATCGCTCCCTGCAAAAGTTCCTGTTGCATCGCGGCTAGATCTTGCAGACGTCGAAATGACCAAAGTGAGAGAAGACGTTCTTCCTCCGTGCTCTGTTCCGCCGTAACCTGCGACTCTGCCTGTAGGATTCCAATCCTCTCGAGAACTTCGACGGCATTCATCTCGGAGCGAATTGTCTCAATTCTCTCCGGGATGCTTGGACGCCCTCGCTGTTTCATCACCGCTACTCTCGTCGGATGGCTTCGCTGGTCCCATTCCAAGGGGACTCCAAATGTCTCTTCTGTTTCGTCCAAAAGACGGCGGTACGCCTGCCGGGTGAAGAACAGACCGGGAAAGATGTAGCACTGAAATTTGAGCTTCGGGTTTGATACTTCGATGGTCCAATGCCCGTATCTTCGTTCTCTTCCGGTATCCTTCGGATGTCCCAATGGCGTCCATCTCCACCACGTTCTGTCATTCGAATCGGCCCGCACACTATCAGGAATTTCTCGGATACTCGGTTTGGTGATGTTATCGGGCAAAGTCTTCAAATTCTGGTTGAATGATATGAACACCACTGGGTGGCTGTCATCTATCGCATATATGGCGCCAGCTATGTAGAGCGTTTTCTCCCATCTGGATTCGCCATGGCCTGGAGAGTGGATGGCAATGAATATGCCATCGTCTAATGCCATGGGGACACGAATCCAAGAGTCATTTGGGACGTTGCTAGTGACATGCGCCGTTGGCACCGCGGCATGCGGTTGCTCTGGAAAAAATTCTGTAGTGCTTGCACCAAGGGCTCTACCTGAGCGGCTGCGCCGCCAACCTTCACCAGGAGGCGACCTGCGATCGCTCGGTCGACCAGATCGTCCTCGCTCAAGAGGCCCGTCGGGATTCTTCCTTCGCGATATGCTCCTACCAGGGAGTATAGATCTTGTTCATCTCGGTGCGAGGGGAGAAGGTCTTGGCGCAGTTGGTTCTCTTTGACAGTATTTCGAATGAGAGTGATCACTTTAGTCACAATGTGGTGTTCACTCCCCCTTCCATTGTGCTGTGGAAGGTTGATAGGCCGGAAAGTCGACGATTCTTCATTGTCCTGAAGCCATTGGCCGTCGAATGACATTCGTTCTCGAGGGGCGTCGATCTCAACAAGTAGGCATCGATCAATGATTTTAGGAGATGGCGGTCGCGACGAATCGTCTATGTTTAATGTGCCACATGCGATAAATGGACCAATCCGTCCTTTTTGTTTGTCGAGTATCCGAAAGAACGGCATGAGGTAGTTCTCTGGGCGCGCCAGGTTGAACTCATCGAATAGGAACATGTGAAGGCTGTCGGTTGTTAAGTCGCCTGTAGCTGAAGAGGAATGTTCCCATATCGATCGTACACTGACAGGTATCGCACTCTTTGTTCGCCAGTGAGGCTGAACAGTGACTTCAAAAAACGACTCGTTGTTGCGTAGGCCTAGCAAGTTTGCCGCCTTGCGAGCAAGAGTGGACTTCCCGCTTCCAGGAGGTCCGGCTAGTAGAACGAATGGCCGTACAGCGAGCGCAAGCATCAACATTGTCAGATCTGCTGCTATAAGTGGTTGCTGTTCCATGGTAGGCTGCATCACCTTCTCGAGAAACTCACCGAGCTTGGCGAAATCGTGTTCCCTGTTCGTGGTGCTTGTTCTCTCTGGGCGTGGCCTAGTGTTGGAAATGGAGCGCGATTGGTCAAACGTAGCTACAGCGCTATCCGTGCCGATGTCGGAAATCATGCCGGAAGCGTCAATAGACTCCCGTCTGTCATCCGCAACCTTGTAGTCATCTCGAAGTAGACTTGCTGAGAGAGCAGCCGACACGACTTCGGGCGCTGGCTCCCGCTCGGACACAGGTGCTGTGAATCGGCCAGGGAGAGCTTGTATGATGACAGTCTTGGACATTCCGAAGTCGACTACAATGTCAGGCGCGCCGTCGGTCCAGAGCCCTTCGAGATGCATGCGCTCGGGAACTCTCGGGCGTTTGGGTTGCTCAAGTTGCTCTAGTTGCGCGAGGCGAAGTACAACCTTGTTGACGCCGTCAACTTCATCGGATTCAACACGCGCTTCTTGAAGTACGGAGTTCCAAGCCAGAGACATTCGACCAGGTGCGCGCTTTACGACAACTGACTGCGGCTTGAGTCCTTGTTTGGAGTAGGAGTCGTCTGGTAGGAGGCGAGCTCTAATAGTCGACTGTGCTAAAAAAGTGGGAAGTCCCTTTATCGGCCATGTGCCTGATTGTCTCGCTCCCTCATCGTCGCGGTCAAGCACCATGATTTGTTGGGAGTTGTCTGCTCCTGTTGACCAAGATATAAATATATCACTGAGCGGCGCGGCTTGTAGCTCATGCGACGCTAGCTGAGTGTCTTGGTTCTCGGGGAGTTCTTTGGTCTGCAGTCGTCTGGGTTTGTAGTGCTGATGCAGTACGTGCGCGAGCGCCCCTTGGGCAGCCACAGTTCGATAGTCTCCGTGTACACGATGGACTCTTGTCTGTGCTGATGCATCGTTGAATACACGCATCATCATCTCTCTCTCGAAACCTGGAAGCCTGCTCGTTCCACCTGCGAGGATGATGCCGGATATCGCCTTGGATGCTTGGCCTGACTGAAGAAGGTGACGTACTGTATCGTCATCGGTGTCTGTGGCGAGGGCGTCTTCGATGTCGCGGTACACCGGCAGTATGCGGTCCCATAGTCGACGTGAAACTTCTTCGAGCAAAGATGTGGTCAATTGAAACGCGCCGAGTGAAGGATGGCGAACATTGATCGGAGTGCCGTTGCTGGCTACTTCGATTTTTGCGAGTTCGATGTTCCGTAGTGCGGACTGACGGACGGACATGGGAAGATCTCGGAGTTGTTGGGTGAAGCCGGCCAGTCGTGCAATCTCTTCGTCCACCCATCGGCCAGCATATTTGGATGCTGTTCCTTGTTTTGCGCTCAATGCGCTTTTGCGGGAAATTCCAGTGATCGAGTTGACGATCTTTTTATCTTTTCGAGATATTACGAATGTGAGATTGCAGGTTGATGCGCCGGCATCAACGACGAGAAAGATGCTCGAATGGCTCTTGGTGAGGAATAGCTCTCGTCGGACCAGGCGAAAGTATTCGAGTACCATTTCTGGTTCTTGGAGAATGCGTGCTCTCGGTAGCGCGCGAGAGATCACATCGCGATAGCGCCGTCGTTGCTTTGGAGTGGAAAGGGATGGCATAAGGCACCACAGCGGTGGGTCGCTGTCATTGGGCGCCAGCGCTCTAACTGTTCGTAGATATCTCTCTAGTACAGCGTCGCAGTGTACGCGTACGAAAGTGCCATCGTCGCTTTCCAAGTGGCGGTATTCGTCGTTGTCGAATAGTACCCACTGCTTGAGGTCGTCCACTAGCATCGCGTCACCGTCGGGTTGGGAAAGATGCAGCGTCCATTCGTCGCTGTTTGCCTCAGCAGTGCGTTGTATCCAGCACTGTGTTGGACGAAATGACGCGCCTTCCGCCGATCCATAGAACCGTAGCCCAATCTCTGGTTCCTCCGTCATGACCGTAGCCCTCCCCTGTGTGTCAACAGTGGCGTGGAGGCGCAGCGTCATCAATAGGCGAGCGCGTATGGCGCGTTGAGTTCCGTGTCGCCGCTTGGGCCATTTGTCGCACGGTGTCGCTCATTAGGCGATGACGCGGCGCGGCGAGTGGCTTTGTGCATCATGGGCGCCTTCTTTCGCATGCGAGGGCGAGGGACGAGCGGCATGCGCATTGTGTTGCCGGAACGCTAAGGTTGTTCCGGATCTAATAGTCCACTACATTGCGCGGCGATCTTCCTGCCGGGCATGGCGCGAGATCTCTACGCGGCGATGCGAGATCTGGACGCTGGCGACTTCGATGTCATCGTGGCGGCATTGCCAGCCGAGGTCGGGCTGGGGGAAGCTGTCGCGGACCGGCTCCGGCGCGCCGCGGGTCCCAAAGACGACGCGGACGGTGGTATGGCAGGCTCTCTCCGCAAACGCTGACCTTCGCTGAACCCCGCTGAACCCCGCTGACCTTCGCTGAACCCCGCTGGCCCCGGCTCGCTGGAGCCGCGGCATTCCCGTGAGAACCGCCATGTCTGCACTGCCTGACACTCCCACCAGCCCGCGCGTGGGCATCATCATGGGCTCCAAGAGCGACTGGGCCACCATGAAGGCGGCCTCGGACATCCTGACCGAGCTCGGGGTGCCGCACGAGTCGCGCATCGTGTCGGCGCATCGCACGCCGGATCTGCTGTTCGAGTACGTCGCGGCGGCGGCGGGGCGCGGGCTGTCGGTGCTCATCGCCGGCGCGGGCGGCGCGGCGCACCTGCCGGGGATGGCGGCGTCCAAGACGACGCTGCCGGTGCTGGGCGTCCCGGTGCAGTCGAAGGCGCTCAGCGGCATGGACTCGCTGCTGTCCATCGTGCAGATGCCCAAGGGGATCCCGGTGGGGACGCTGGCCATCGGCGAGGCAGGGGCGGCCAACGCGGGCCTCCTGGCAGCGGCCATCCTGGCGCTCACGGATCCGGCGCTGCGGCAGCGTCTGGAGGCGTACCGAGCAGCGCAGACGGCGCGGGTGCTCGAGGACACGCTGTCATGACCGCGCCGGTGAAGGCAGCGCGGCGGCTGGGGCCGGGGGCGTGCATCGGCGTGCTGGGCGGCGGGCAGCTCGGTCGCATGATGGCGGTGGCGGCGCGACGGATGGGCTATCGCGTGGTGGTGCTCGACCCCAACCCGCGCTGCCCCACCGCGCAGGTGTCGGACGGCGTCGTCGTAGGGGCGCTGGATGACCTGGAGGCGGCCGAGCGGCTGGCGGCGCAGGTGGACGTGGTCACGCTGGACACCGAGCACGTGCCCTCGGACGTGCTGGAGACGCTGGAGACGCTGGTGCCGGTGCGGCCGGGCTCGCAGGTGCTGCGCACCATCCAGGACCGGCTGACCCAGAAGCAGTTCCTGGACCGGCTTGGCTTGCCGCAGGCGACCTGGGCCAAGGTGTCCTCGGCCGAGGAGCTGCAGGCGGCGTTCGCCAAGGTGCCGCGGCCGGCGATCTTGAAGGTCCGGCGCGCCGGGTACGACGGCAAAGGTCAGGTGCGCATCAACCACGACACCGAGGCGGAGGGCGCGCTGGCGGCGCTGCGCGGTGCCGACGCCGTCCTCGAACAGGTGGTGCCGTTTCGTCGCGAGCTCTCGGTGATCCTGGCGCGCTCGGTGAGCGGCGACATCGCGATCTACCCGCTGGCGGAGAACGATCATCGACGGCATGTCCTGCACACCACCCGGGCGCCAGCGCCGGTCAGCGCGGAGACGCGGGCCGCTGCCGAGGCCATCGGGGTGCAGATCGCGACCACGCTGGGGCACATCGGCGTGATGGCGGTGGAGCTGTTCGAGCTGCCCGATGGGCAGCTCCTGGTCAACGAGATCGCGCCGCGCACCCACAACAGCGGCCACTACACCTACGGCGCGTGCATGACCTCGCAGTTCGAGCAGCACGTGCGCGCGGTGGTCGGGCAGCCGCTGGGAGATCCCAGGTCGCTGACCGGGGCGGTGATGCTGAACCTGATCGGCGATCTATGGAGCAGGGGCAAGGCCCCACCGTGGGACGAGGTCTTCGTGCTGCCGGAGGCGCGGCTGCACCTGTACGGCAAAGATGGGGTGGCGCCCGGCCGCAAGATGGGCCACGTGCTGCTCCTCGATGATGACACCGATCGCGCGCTGGCGCGGGCGCGGCAGCTCTCGGACAAGCTGGGCGCCGGCCCGCCGCCGGAGCCGCCGGAGCCGCCGGAGCCGGCCGCGCTGCCCGAGGCGCCTGCGCGCTGAGGCGCCGCGGCGAGGCAGCGGCGGGCGCTGATTGTGGTGGCGCTGACGCTATGGTGGCCGCCGCGCTGGGCCCGCGCAATTTGGCGGCGCCGCGCGAAAGCCCCGTCGCTACGCCGTGATACTGTCGCCAGCGGCGGATGTTGACCCTGCTCTATAGCGACGTCGATGGCCATGAACGTTCGCACGAGATAGGGCCCGACCCGGTGTTGGTGGGGCGGGCCTCGGACTGCGCCATCCGCAGCGAAGACGCGCGGGTGTCTCGTCATCACGCGCGGTTCTACTTCGAGCAGGGCGCGCTGTGGGTGGAGGATCTGGGCAGCGCCAACGGGGTGTACCTCGGGCCCAACAAGGTGCAGCGCGCCATCGTCCCGGCCGCCGAGGTGATCGTCGTGGGCAGCCTGGTGCTGCGTCTCTTGCCCAGCACGGGCACCATGCCGCCGCCCATCGGCATCCACGGCACGCTGGCGCAGTGGCTGAGCCTCGAGCGGAAGAACCGCGCCAAGCTGGAAGAAGAGCGCAACGCCTTCGCCCAGCGCGTGGGCGAGCTGCATCGTCAGATGGCGCTGCTCGGCGACGCGGCGCAGGCGCGGCAACGCGACGAGGCGCTGGCGCGGACCGTGGCCGAGCGCGACGCGGTGGTGGCGGAGCGGGACGCGGCGCTGGCGCGGATCCAGACGCTGGAGGGCGAGCTGGCGGACCACGCGGAGTGGTCGAGCGCGATCGACGGCGAGCAGGCCAAGGTGATGGACGAGCTGGTGCGGCTGCGCCGCGCCGCCACCAGCGCCAACGAGGGCCGGCTCGCGAGCGATCGCGCGGCCACGGTGGAGCGGGACGACAGCGAGCAGATGCGGCGCGAGTTCGAGGAGAGCGCGGCGGCGGCGGCGGCGGAGCTGGAGCGCGCGCGGCAAGAGCTGGACGTCGCCAACTCGCGCCTGGCGGTGGCGGAGGCGCAGGCCGGGGTGGTGCTGGCGGAGAAGCTGGCGGAGGCAGACCGCCGCGCCGCGCAGCTAGAAGATCAGCTCGCCGAGGCGCGCTCAGGCGCGGCGGCCGAGCTGGCGCGCAGCGACGCCCAGCACGCGCTGGCCGAGCTCACGGAGAAGCTGGCGGCGCAGACGCAGCGCGCCGCCACCGCAGAGCGCGAGCTGGCCGCGGCCAAGGTGCGGGCGCAAGGCGCCGAGCGTAGCCAGGCCGAGAGCGGCGGCGCGGCGGCGCTGGAGGCGCCGCTGGCGGAGGCGCAAGCCGCGGCCAAGGCCAAGGACGCGCGCATCGCCGAGCTGGAGCGTGAGCTCGCGGAGGCCGCGCGCGTGCGAGCGCAGGCGGCGCAAGCCGAGCCCGCGGCAGACGCCGGTGCCCTCGCGGCCGCCGCCGCGCAGCTCGCCGAGCACCAGAGCCGGCTCGCCGCCGCCGAGCAGAAGGCGCAAGACGCCGAGCAGCGGGCCGCCGCTGCGCGCGCCGCGGCGGACGAGCACGAGCAGCGCGCCAGCGCCGCGGACACCATCGCCAAGACGATGGCCAAGGACGTGGCGGAGGCGCTGCGCCGCGCCTCGGACGCTGACGGGCGCGCCAAGGCGGCGGTCAAGGAGCACGCGGAGACGCGCAAGAAGCTCGAGGAGCTGCGCGCGCAGCTCACCGAGCGCGATAGCGCGGCCGGGGCCACGGACCGCAAGGCTTCGGATCTGGTCGCGCGGACCACCGAGCTGGAGGCGCAGCTCGTGGCGGAGCGCGCGGCGGCCAGCGAGCTGGCCCAGGAGCGCAAGAAGCTCCAGGGCGAGGTGGGGGAGGCGCGCAGCAACCTGCGAGACCTGGAGATCCGCGCCACCCGCGCCGAAGGCCAGCTCGCCGCGCTCGAACAGGAGCGGCAGACCGCCAGCGCCGAGCAGGCCGCGCGCGCCGAGCAGGCGGCGGCAGAGCTGGCGGCGGCGCAGCAGCGGCTCCGCGAGCTGGAGACCCAGCAGGCGCAGACCCAGCAGGCGCTGGCACGCTCCCAGGCCGAGGCGACGCGGCTCGAGGAAGACTGCGCCCGGCTCGAAGACGAGCGCAGCGAGCTGGAGCTGATCTCCAAGCGCGCACAGGACGAGGCGGAGCTGCGGCTGCGCGCAGATCGCGAGGCGATGGAGGCTCAGGTCGCGTCCGAGCGCGCCGCCATGGAGACTCGCCTTGGCGACGAGCGCGCCGCGGTGCAAGCGCGCGCGGACGAGGTTCGCGCCGGGCTGCAGGCGCGCCTGGAGGAGCTGGCGCGAGAGGTCGCGCGGCTCGACGCGGCTCGCGCAGAGGCGACCGCGCAAGCCGGCGCGGCCGCCGTCGAGGCGGCCAAGGTGGGCGCCGCGGTGGCGCGGGCCGAGGAGGCGGAGCGCCGCGCCGAGGGGCTGGCGGCCAAGGCCGAGGTGGCCGATCTGGCGGTGGGCCGGGCCTCGGGCCTGCAGCGCCAGCTCGACGAGGCGCTGACCAAGATGTCGTGGCTGGAGCGCGACATGGCGACCGCCAAGGCCAACCGGACGCAGGAGGCGGCGGTGGTTGCCGAGCGCGAGGCGGCCGCGGCCGAGCGCGAGGTGTTGACCGAGCAGCTCGGCGCGCTGGAGGACCGGCTCACCGAGCAGACCGCGCGCGCCGACGCCGCGGAGCGCGCCTCGCACGACCGCCTGGAGCGGTATGAGCACGCGCGCACCGAGCTGGCCACGCAAGAGCAGGAGCTCGCCCGGTTGCGCAGCGCCAGCGACGCCGCGGCCCAGGCGCTCGCCGAGGCAGAGCAGGCGCGGGCGCAGGTGGCGGAGCAGCTCGCCGAGGCAGAGCGCGCGCGGGCGCAGGTGGCGGAGCAGCTCGCCGAGGCAGCCGCCGAGCGCGCGCGGGCGCAGGGCAGCGGCGCTCAGGCCGACGCCGCGGCGGAGCACGAGCGCCTGGTGGCGGAGCTCGCGCGCGTGGTCGAAGACCACCGGGCGGCGGAGCGCGAGCGCGCGCGGCTGGCCGAGGAGCTGGCGGCGGTGAGCGAAGACCACCGGGCGGCGGAGCGCGAGCGGGCGCGGCTGGCCGAGGAGCTGGCGGCGGTGAGCGACGATCACCGGGCGGCGGAGCGCGAGCGGGCGCGGCTGGCCGAGGAGCTGGCGGCGATCGAGGCGCGCTTCGATGAAGAGCGGACCCAGACCGAGAGCGCCCAGGCTCGTCTCCGCGAGCTCGCCAGCCAGGAGGAAGAGCGCGCGACGGCTCAGGCGACCGCCGCGGCGACGGCGGCCGCGATGGCCGAGACCGAGGCGCGGACCGAGGCGATGACGGCGGCGATGACCGCCGAGCTGAACGCGCTCAAGGCCAGCTCGGAGCACATGGCGAGCGAGCTCGAGCGGCTAGGCCATGAGCGCGAGCGCATGGTGGGCGAGCTGGCGGCGGCGCGCGACGAGCTCGAGCGCGCGCTGGACGACCGCGCGCAGCTCCACCGCGAGCTGGCGGCGGCGCGCGGCGACACGGACGAGGTGCGCGGCGGCGGCGCGGCGGCGGAGAACCAGGAGCTGCGGCGCCGCCTGCAGGAGCTGGAGCAACGGATGCGAGCCCCCACCGCGAGTGAGTCCTCGGACGCGATCGCCGACGCCATGGAAGACGCGCCGGGTCGCGCTCGCGCCGCCGAGCCTCCTCGCTCGCCCATCCCCGAGGCGATGGCGGAGCACCTGAACGTGCTGGAGGAGTCCATCGATTCGCTGCGCGCCAACATGCGCGCCGCCAGCGATGAGACCGCGGTGATGGAAGACACCGAGTCGGTGGCGGTGGTGGCCAACGCGGTGAGCCAGGCCGCCGAGCACGTGGAGCGCGCCCGCGGCGCCCTGCGCGCGCTGATCGCGTACGTCGAGGCGTGAGCGGCGGCCGCTGGCAGCGTCTCGGACGAGCCGGCGGGACAGGCCAGCGAAGGCCAGCGAAGGCCAGCGAAGGCCAGCGAAGGCCAGCGAAGGCCAGCGCGCAGGCCGTCAGCGTCGGGCGCCGCCGTCCCCTGCTTCAGGGGGCGCCGCAGCTGAGCCACTGACCGAGCTGCTTGCGCTGGTCGAGGCTCATGCTCCGGCCCTCTGGCATGGCCGTGCTGAACACCGCCTCGTCGATGATTCTCGTCTTGGCCGCCTGGACCTGCGCCTGCGTGCTCAGGAGCGGGCGTTCCTTGTTGTGACAGGGCAAGCAGAAGTCGGTCATGGCGGCGGCGCCGTAGCTTGCGTAGGTGAGGGTGGAGCCGCTTGGGCAGGCGATGTCTGCATCGGTGAGCCCGGTGGAAGAGTCAGGGCAGGCCGCGAGCGACAGCGCGAACAAGGACATCAAGGCTAGACGGGACATGAAGACCTCCAGGATCGAGAAACCGGAGCATAGGGCATCGCGTGCTCGGAAGCTTGGAGCACGCCGGGGTGCGGTGAGGTTGCTCGCGTGCAGCGGCAAGAAGCGGCTGTGCAACTTTCGTCCTGGGCGAAGCTCGTCCCGCCGCGTGCTGCGAGTCACCGGCGGGCTGCTTCATGAGAAGCTCTCAGTGCTCGTTCATGGCCCGCGCCAGTTGCCCGCCGCTTGCCTGTGCCAGTTGCCCGCCAGTTGCCGGCCACTTGCCTCTTGGCTTGCGCCCGCTTATCGAAGTGACGCCTCCCTCCGCTTCTTATGAAATGCTTCTCTGGCGGAGCGTGTTAGATCTACAGCGTGAGCCGTTCTTTCGCCGCCCAAGGCACAGCTCGAGACACCGCGACACGCTGGCCGCGCCGGCTGGTGCTGATGTCCGTGCTCGCGCTGGGGGCAGCGGGCGCCGCGGGAGCGCCGGCCGCGGCGCAGGGCTGGCCGCAGCCAGCGGCCGGGCTGTCCGTCACCGGGGATCCGGAGATCCTGTTCACCTTTGACGATGGGCCCAATCCCAAGACCACGCCCAAGGTCCTCGACACCCTGCGGCAGTACGGCGTGCAGGCCGTGTTCTTCGGCGTCGGGCGGATGGTGGAGCACCCTGGCGCGCGGGCGGTCATCGAGCGCATCGTCGCGGAGGGCCACATCATCGCCAACCACACCATGCGGCACGGCGAGCTGTGCCGCCTCGACGAGGCGGAGGCAGAGGCCGAGATCGATGAGGGCTACCGCGCGCTGCACGACGCCGCCGCCATGCCGATCCCGTGGTTTCGCACCCCGTACGGCGCGCGCTGCGCTCGGCTCGACGCGCAGCTCGCCGAGCGCAAGGTGACGCACTTCCACTGGGACATCGATCCGCAGGAGTGGCGTCACGGCAACGCCAAGCGCACCATCGCATACCTGACCCGGGTGCTTGGCCGCGCGCAGGGGCGCGAGGTGGTGCTGATGCACGACACCAAGCAGGCCACCGTCAAGGCGCTGCCGGAGATCTTGCAGTGGATCCAGGAAGAGAACCAGCGCCGAGAAGCGGAGGGCCGCCGCCAGATCCGCATCGTCTCGGCCTCGCAGTATGCGCAGGAGAGCCTGGCTCCGGGCGTGTGGAAGCTGCTCCTGGACGTGGCGCCGAGCTCACGCTGGGGCGCCACGTTGGCCTCAGTGTTGCCCTGAGCTGCCCTGAGATCGCCCTGAGATCGCCCTGAGATCGCCCTGAGATCGCCGGGCAAGCGCGCGCTCGCCACCTTGGGCGCGCCGGACCGCGCCAGCGGCCTGGGCACCCGTGCTACCCTGTCAGCTCGCGGGGACGAGGTTTGCATGTTTCGAATTCGCCAATCGTATCGTGAGGATGCTGCTCAGGTCTTGGCCGTGGCCGAGCACCTCGACACGGTCAATCTCCCTGCTGACACCCAGCACATCGAGGCCATCCTTGATCGATCGGAGCGGTCCTTCTCCAAGGTCCTGCCGGTGGCGGAGCGAGAGTTTCTCTTCGTGCTGGAGGACCTGACCCAGCGCAAGGTCATCGGCACCTCCATCATTTATGCGCAGCACGGCACCAAGCGGGCGCCCCACATCTTCTTCCGCGTCGAGCGCGACGAGCGCTACTCGTACACGCTCGACAAGTACTTTGTCCATCAGACGCTCCGCATCGGCTACAACTACGACGGCCCCACCGAGATCGGTGGCCTCATCCTGTTGCCGGAGTACCGGCGCAGCAGCGAGTCGCTGGGCAAGGCGCTGTCGTTCGTCCGCTTCTTGTACATGCGGATTCATCGCGCGGAGTTTCGCGATCAGGTGCTGTCCGAGCTGCTGCCGCCGCTGGAGCCCGACGGCACCTCTCCTTTGTGGGAGCACCTGGGGCGTTGCTTCACCGGCCTCACGTACCAGGAAGCGGATCTGATCTCCAAGGACAACAAGGAGTTCATCAACGCGCTGTTTCCCGACGAGCCCATCCACACCGAGCTGCTCCCCGACACCGTGCGGCGCAACATCGGCGTGGTGGGGCCGGAGACGCGCGGCGTGGAGAAGATGCTGACGCGCATCGGCTTTCGCTACGCCAACCAGATCGATCCGTTCGACGGTGGACCGCACTTCATGGCGCGCACCGACGACATCTCCCTGGTGCGCGAGGCCGCGCAGCGCACGACGCGCGTGGTGGAGGACATCGACAGCGAGCGGCCCTGGGCCATCCTGGCGGTGGAGCGAGAGGGGGACCGCCCGCGCTTCCGCTCCACCGGCGCGCGCGTCATTCCGATGATGGAAGACGGCAGCGTGGGCATCACCGCTGACACGCAACGTCGCCTCGGGCTGACCGCCTCGGAGCCGGTGTGGATCGCGTTCGGCTGAAGCGACGAAGCGCGCTGGCTGCCGCGGTGGCCGCGGGCGCGCTGGCGGCGGCCAGCTGGGGGCCTGCGCCAGCGGCGGCGGACGGCGCCAGCGCGGCCCCTGCGGCGGGAGCTGCTGCCTCGCCGCTGCCCGCCAAGCTCGTCGCGGCGCTGCCGGCCACCTGGACGGCGCTGGCGGACGCCGCCGCCGCGGTGCAAGGCAGCGTCGGCAAGGTGGGGTTGACGCTGGTACACGCCGCGGCGTGGGGAGATCCGGCGCGGCGCTGCTACGCGGTGTACGTGCAGGCCACGGTCACCAGCAAGCTCGCCGAGGTGGAGGCCGGCTTGCGCGCGGCGCTGGCGTTCTCCCCGGCGCCACCGGCCGCCGCGCCCGCGCCTGCCGCGCCCGCCGCCGGCGGTTCCGCCGCCGCCGCGTCGCTGCGGGTGGCGCTGCCGCCGCCGTCGACCGGGACGCTGGTCGCTCACCTGCGCGCCGAGGGCCGGCTCACCCTGGTGCGCGCGCTCGCCTGCGAGATCGGCGCGAGATACCCAGAGGCGTGCCGAAAGATCTGCGAGCGCCTCGCTGACGCGCTGGAGGCCCCATGAAGGTCCGCTCACGCCCGGGTCCTGCAGCTTGGGTCTCGTTCTTGATCTCGTTCTGGATTCTGTTCTGGGGCCCGGCCACGTGGCCGACGGCGGCCCAGGCGCAAGCCGCGGAGGCGCCAGCGACTGCGGGCTCGGCGGCGACGGGTTCGGCGGTCGCGGACTCGGCGACGGACTCGGCGACGACGGGCTCGGCGGCCGCGGGCGGCAACGCCGACGGCGCCGCGCCCGGCTCGTATCTGCCCGCCACCCGCATGGTGCTGCAGCCCGCGCAGCTCCACGATGCCTCGGACCTCAAGCTGCCGCCGCTGGTGGTGAAGCAGGAGCGCCCGCGCGGGCAGCAGGCGATGGTGTGGATCGGCGGCCTGCTGGTGCTCGCGGCCGCGTTTCTGTGGAACCGCGGCCAGCGGCGAGATCAGGAGCGCGCGGCGTCGCCGGATGCTTCGGCATCAGCTTCGGCTGCTGCTTCGGCTGCTACCGCGCGAGATGCCTCCGACCCGTCTGCCGCCCCATCCTCCGTCCCATCCTCCGTCCCACCTGCCGACCCGTCTGCCGCCGACCCCGCCGCCAAGGAGGATCGCCGATGACCGAAGACCCCGCCGCCGCTGGACTGACCGAACCCGTGCTCATCGTCGACGACGAGAAGAACATCCGCCGCACGCTGCGCATGGTGCTCGAGGGCGGCGGCGCCACGGTCTACGAGGCCGGCACCATCGCCGAGGCGCACGAGGTGCTGGCCAAGCACGAGGTGGATCTGGTCCTCCTCGACGTCAAGCTTGGCGAGGAGAACGGCCTGGACCTGCTGCGCGCCATCAAGGCGCGCGGCGACGAGGGCGTGGCCAGCCGCACCAGCGAGATCCCGGTGGTCATGATCTCCGGCCACGCCACCATCGAGGACGCGGTGGCCGCGACCCGGCTGGGCGCGTTTGACTTCATGGAGAAGCCCCTCGATCGCAGCCGCGTGCTGGTGACCGCGCGCAACGCGCTGGAGCGGCGGCGCATGTGGCGCGAGGTCGACCAGCTTCGTCGCGCGGTGGACGCGCGCTGGGAGCTGCTGGGCAACGCGCCGGTGATGCAGGAGCTGCGGCGGCAGATCTCCAAGGTCGCGCCGACCCGCAGCCGCGTGCTGGTGACCGGCGAGAGCGGCACCGGCAAGGAGCTGATCGCGCGCGCGATCCACCGCAACAGCGCGGTCTCGCAAGGGCCGTTCGTCAAGGTCAACTGCGCCGCCATCCCGCCCGAGCTCATCGAGAGCGAGCTGTTTGGTCACGAGCGCGGCGCCTTCACCGGCGCGGTGGCCAAGAAGCGCGGCCTGTTCGAGGTGGCGGACGGCGGGACGATCTTCCTCGACGAGATCGGCGACATGACCCTGTCGGCGCAGGCCAAGGTGCTGCGCGTCTTGCAGACCGGCGAGTTCACCCGCGTCGGCGGCGAGAAGAGCCTGCGCACGGACAGCCGCGTGGTGGCCGCCACCAACCGCGATCTGGAGCAGATGGTCAAGGACGGCAGCTTCCGCGAGGACCTGTACTTCCGCCTCAACGTGGTGCCCATCCGCTCGCCGGATCTCAAAGAGCGGCCAGATGACATCCCGCTGCTGGTGGAGTCGTTCGTGCGCGAGTGCTGCGAGGAGAACGGCCTGGGCTACAAGCCGGTCGATGAGGGCGTGTTCGCGGTGCTGCAGCGCTATGACTGGCCGGGCAACGTGCGCGAGCTGCGCAACGTGGTGGAGCGGCTGGTGATCATGAGCGATGACGTGATCCGGGAGAAGGACATCCCGCCGTATCTGGGCGGGCCGCGCGCGTCGTCGTCCTCGCCGCGCCTGGCCGCGCCCGACACCGCGATCGACCTGGGACGCTACGCGGGCAAGAGCCTGCGCGAGTTCCGCGAGGAGGTGGAGTCCGAGTTCATCCGGATCCGGCTCGCCGAGTTCGACTGGAACATCTCGCGCACGGCGCAGGCGCTGGGCATCGAGCGGACCAACCTGCACAAGAAGCTCCGCGCGCTGGGCATCCATCGCGGCGAGAGCGAAGGCGGCTAGCGACGTGAGAGGCTGGGCGCTGGCGATCGCGGGGCTGCTGGTGAGCGGCGCGACGTGGGCGCAGCCAGGCCCGGGCCCCGGCACGCCCGGGCCGACGTCGAGCCCGAGCCCAGCTCCGGTCGCCGATGGGGGCGGGGTTCCGAATCCGAGTCCGAGTCCGAGCCCAGATCCTGTCGCTGCGCCGGCTATCTCCGCGGCCTCCCTGTCCCAGCTAGTCGACCGGCTGTCCGCCGCGGCGGACGCCGAGGTCGCGCCGCTGGTCGCAGAGATCGAGGCCGCGGGAGAAGCCGGCGCCGAGCCCGCGGCGCTGGCGGCCTTGCCCGACGCGCTGTTTCTGGCCGCGCGCGCCTGCGAGGAGCGCCTGCTCGATCCGGCGCGAGCGCTCGCCTTGTACGAGCGCATCCTGGCGCGTCACGCTGACGCGCGGGTGGCGGTGGCCGCCGGGCGCCGCGCGCGCCACCTGCGCGAGCAGGTGGGCAAGACCGGCGGCTCCACGGCGGAGGCGCAGGACTTCGCGCGCCTGGTCGCCGCGTCAGATCGCCTGCCGCTGGCTCAGGCGCTGCGCCGCGCGGATGAGCTGGCCGCGCGCACCTGGGGCGGCGCCGCCGAGGTCTTGCTGTGGAGCGCGGAGCTGGTGCGGCGCCGCGGCGCCATCACCAGCTCCGATCCAACGATCGATGCGCGCGGAGATCTGGTCGAGGCCATGCGCCGCTACCGGCTGGTGATGGCGCGCTTCCCCGGCAGCGCCGAGGCCAAGCTGGCGCTGCGCGGCCTGGCCGGCGCCGCGGCCGACGCGCGCGACTGGGCCCTCACAGAGGCGCTCGCGCGCCAGCTCCCCATCGCGAGCGCTGCGGATGAGGTCACCCGCGAGGAGCTGCTGGCTCGCGCCGCCACCGGCCGCGCCACCGAGCGCTGGCTCACGCGCGCCGCCGTCGTGCTCGGCGCGTGTACGCTGTTCTTCGTCGCGTCGCTGCTCCAGCTCCTTGGCTGGCGCCCGCCGCCAGCACCTGCGCACCTTGCGCCCGCCGCTGGAGGTGGCGTACCTGGCGCCGGTGGCCGTGGTGCTGATCGGCGCCGCGCTCACCGCCCACACCTCCATCGCCCCCGCGGTGTCCCTCATCTGCGCCGGCGGCCTCGCGCTGTCCTGGCTCTCCGGCGCCACCCTCGTCGAGGCGCGCCGCCTGCAGCGCTCCAGCCGCCTGCGCACCGCCCTGCACCTGGCCGCTGGCGCCCTCGCCGCGCTGGCCCTGGCTTACCTGGCCGTCACCGGCACCGGCCTGCTCGACCTGCTCATCGCCACCGTGCGCCTGGGCCCGGAGCTGTGAGCCACGCTAGCGCGCGCCGTGCCGCAGCAGCAGCGTGTTCACCCGGCGCGGGGTTGATCGCGGTAGCGCGCTGGCGGCGTGCCGAGGCTGCGCTTGAACACGCGGCAGAACGACGGCACGCTGTCGTAGCCGACCTGCGAGGCGACCTGGGCCACTGACAGGAGGCCCTCGCGCAGGAGGCGCGCCGCCACGTTCATGCGCCACCGGGTGACGTAGGCCATGGGGGCCTCCCCGGCGAGCTCGGTGAAGCGCGCGGCGAAGCGTGAGCGCGACAGGCCAGCGCTGGCGGCGAGGGTCTCCACGGTCCAGGGCTCGCCTGGTTGGCGATGTATCTGCTCGAGCGCGCGGCACAGGCCGGGGTCGCGCAGCGCGCGGAGAAGGCCGGCGCTCGCCTGCGCGGCGGTGTCCTGGCGCTGTCGCACCAGGCTCGCGCACAGCAGCTCCAGCGCGCGGTCGATGAGGAACGAGGAGCCTGCGCGCGGCGCGCGCAGCTCGCGCTGCAGCAGGCGGCCGGTCAGCTCCAGGTCATCGTCGAGCAAGCGGGCGTGCAAGATGGACGGCAGCGCGCCGAGCAAGGGGTTGAGCGCCGGATCGCGCAAGACAAAGACCCCGCACAGGAGCTGGGTGACCTCCGGGGTGTCGCGGCGCGGCTGGGCGGAGTTGCCGCGGCGCAGGACCTCGGACAGCGGCTGCGGGCGGGCGCCTCGGCCGCGGCCGAGGCGGTGCGGCACGCCGCCAAAGCAAGCGGCCAGCTCACCTGGGCCCAGCAGCCAGCGGGCGCGGCCTGCTTGCAGCTCCAGCTCGCCGCGCTCGACGACGTGAAAGGCGACGACCCGCGCGCTGGGCTCGGCGCCGATGAGCGCCGCCAGCTCTGCGGAGCCGGGCAGCTCGATCGCCCACGGCGGCGCGTACCGGTGGTGCAGTACCAGGCTGCCAGAGACGCGGAGCGCGGCGAGGGTTGAGCTCAGAACATCTTGTTTCAGCATGACGGCAGGACGATTGGATAAAAGTGCAGGTGTTCAGACGATAGAGCGTCCTGCAGGAGAGGCGCAACCTGCATCGGCGCCGCATCGCTGTGCGTCGCGCTCGTCAACGGAGCTCGGCGCGCCCGGGCAAGAAGTGGAGCATGATCATGTCTGCGCAACTGACCGCGGAGCTGGGGTGGCTTGTGGCCTCGGCGCTCCTGACCGCCAGCTTGTGGATCCGTACATCATCAACCGCATGCGCGAGCACGGGCCGTGGGCCGCGCTGCAGAACCCAGACCACGATCAGCGGCCCAAGGCGGCGTGGGCCGATCGCCTGATGTGGGCCCACGCCAACGCGGTGGAGAACCTGGTGGTGTTCGCGCCGCTCGTGCTGGTGGTCCACGCCACCGGCACGGCGAGTCCAGGAACCGCGCTGGCCGCGGAGGTCTATTTCTTCGCGCGGGTGGCGCACGTCGTCATCTACACCGGCGGCGTGCCCGTGCTGCGCACGGTCGCGTTCCTGGTGGGCTGGGGCGCCCAGGTGGCGCTGGCCGCGGCCGCGCTGGGAGCGGCGACGTGAGCGGCGGGACGGGGCCAGTGGGATGACGTTGCGGTGGCGCCGGAGCGTCGCGCGGGCCGCTGTGATTGCTGGCGGTCGGTGCTAGATGCGCTCGCCTTGGCCAGCAGAGGGCTAGCAGAGGGCTGGGGCGCCTCGTTGACTGCAGGCCTGCTAGCGCGAGGTGGCGGAGGTTTCGACGGACGTTATGACCGGCGCTGCGACGGGCGCTGTGACGGACGCTGTGACGGGTGCTGCAGGTGGTCCGGCAAGGGGCGGCCGATGGAGAGCGGGTCGACGCCGGTCGCCTCCATCTCGGCGAGGACCCAGCGCTCGATGGCGCTGTGGCGGTCGAGGTCGTCCCACAGGCCGCGCAGGGGGAGGCCGTCAGGGTCGAGCGGGGCATCGTCGAGAGATGAGGGTGGTGAGGGCGGCGAGGGTGGGGTGGGTGGTGTCGGTGTGCGGGGGGATGAGGGCGGAGGGGTTGCTGCTGGTGCTGCGGTGTGTGGCGCGGCGGGGGCGGAGGGTGCGGGGGCGGCTGCTGCGTCGGCGCGGCGCTGGATGCGCGTGATCGTGGCGGCGGCGTCCCAGCTATCGACGCGCTCGCCGCGCCAGCGGCACTGGCCGGTGGTTGCGGTCAGCGGCAAGGCGGCGTTGGCGGCACGGATCGCAGGCCAGCCGAGCAGCGGCGGCGCCGGGCGCGGCGGCAGCGGGACGACGGCGCGGCCTTGCGGATCTTCGAAGGCGAGCGCGCCGGTGGCAGCGTGCGTGATGCGATAGCCGCGCTCGTGGACGTAGGCGTGATGGAGCGAGCAGAGCAGCGCGAGGTTGGGCAGGCTGGTCTCGCCGCCGTCGGCCCAGTGCTGCAGGTGGTGGCCCTCGAGGAAGAGGCGGTGATCGCAGCCCGGGAAGCGGCAGGTGCGATCGCGCAGCAGCAAGGCGCGCTTGAGGGCGGCGGGGATCGTGCGGGTCTTCCGGCCGATGGAGAGCGGGGCGGCGTCGGTGGCGGTAGCTGCGGCGGTGGTGGCGACGACCAGGCCGCAGTCGCAGGCCAGGCGACGGGTGGCTTGCGGAGAGAGCGCAAGGTCGGTCTCGACGGTGAGGGCCACCGCCAGCGAGGCGCCGCGATCGGTGAAGGAGGCAGGGGCGATGGTTACATCGGTGGTGGAGGAGATGTCGCTGGCGGAGTCGGTGGTGCCGGTGGCTGAGTCGGTAGTCGAGGCGGACTGCTGCAGCAGCGCCACGGGCACGGTGACGATCAGCTCGACGGGCGAACGCTCTGCGCTGCCGCCCCGTGCGTAGGCGTGGACCAGGGCCATCAGGCCATCGGCGCGGTTGTACGGGCGGCGCGTGGTGGCCGTGGTGGAAGAGCGCTGCGCTTCCGCGGAAACGTCAGCCGATCGCTCGGCAGGTGCTGGCGCTTCCGCGGAAACGTCAGCAACCTCCGCGGAGGCGCCCGTCGATCGCTCGGCAGGTGCAGACGTCTCCGCGGAAGCCTCCGACGTTTCCGCGGAAGCCTCCGCCGGCTCGCGCGTGCAGTCCACCGCGGCTTGCTGCAGCACCTGAAGCAGCAGCGCGGCCTCGTCGGGGCGCAGGCACGCCTTGACGCACACCATGCCCGAGGCCGTCGTGGTGTGCACCACGTAGCGCTCGCTGTCGTGTGGGCGCGCGGCTCGGCTGGCGGCATCCGCGCCGAGCACGCCCACCTTGCGACACACGGTCTCGAGCTGGCTGGCGGTGCAGTGCTGCGCATAGCCCAGGAGCACCACCTCGGTGGCGGCGGTGGCCACGCGCGTGATGGCGCGAGTCTTGGAATACGAGATCTGTCCGCCAGATAGTGCCTCTGATACTCGCGGCAAGGTGTGCAGTGCTCTGGCCACGCGCAGGTGTTCGCGCGCAGTGCCAAGGTCCCAGCCCACGCGCCAGCTCAGCCAGTGGGCGCAGGTGCCAAAGCCCTGGCGGTACCAGCCGCCGGCCGCGTCGAACATCCGCAGGTCCGTCAGCAGGCGATGCATGGCGGCGTCCAGGTGGACGGCTTGCTCGGCGATGTGTTCGCCCAAAGCTTGAACTTCCTCGATGGAGAGAGGCTCGCGCATGAGGCTTTGTAGCACGCTGATTTTCGGCGCAGGGTTTCGCGCCTGGCGCGCCTCAGGTGCCGCGGAAGCGCAGGCCGTGCGATTTTTCGTGGGGCGCGCGGGCAGATGGGGATGTAGCGCGCGCAGGGGCCGCTGGTGGAGTGAATCCGGCGAGTTGGCGGCGCGGCGGGTGCGCTGGCGCGCGAGGTGTCAAGAGGAATGTTTGGTTTGATGTGGATATTGAATAGTAGATCTGTAGTTGGCGAATGTGTCCGGCAGGCGGACGCGAGTGAGCCGGGACGTGAGATCGAGATCGCGGAAACCTCCGCGGAAACGTGGTGTGATCCAGGTCGCAGCGCGTCTCCGCGGAAGCCCCGGGGCTGTGGACGGTGGCGGGCTGTGGACAACCGCGCCCGTCGAGCCTGGGCAGGCGCGATGCGCGTACGCGGCGCGGTTGACCACAGCCCTTGGAGAGGCGCAGGAGGGCCAGGTGCAGCAGGCGGGCCTGAGGGGACAGCGCGCCTCTCCACACCGCCGCACAGCCCCTGCTGTTCTCAGAACCCTGAGTTTTTTGTTTTTGTACCAGAACCCAGAACCCGGAACGGATCGCCAGGTAACGACAAGGGTGAGCGCGTGGAGGTCAGGTGGTTGGGTCGAGCACGGTGGTTGGGTCGAGCACGGTGGTTGGGTCGAGCACGGTGGTTGGGTCGAGCACGGTGGTTCGGGCCTGGCACGGTGGCTCGGGCCTGGCATGGTGGGTCAGGCTCGTCGTCGGCGGTCCGCGTGCATAATGTGCAGGACCATGAGAGGCTTGGTCCGCTGCTGGTACCGCAAGGCGCGGGCGTCAGGAGCCGCTTCTCGCGCTCATCCTCAACCCCATGCTCCACGCCGCTGCACGCCGTTGTCGGCGCACCTGTCTCGTCGTCGGCCTCTTGGATCTGTGGCGGCCCTTGGTGCATCGCGCGGAACGAGCATCCGCGGCAGCGCCAGCCACGCCGCCGCGGCGGGCGCTGTGACGCGGCATGCTCCGCGATGGTTCACCGCTCCCACCACGCGGGTGGCCGCGGCGCTCCTGGCGTCTGGCTGGGCGGCCAATCACTTCGTCGCGCTGTTGCCGGCGTACCGAGCGCAGCTGGAGCTGTCGTCGGCGCAGGTGGCCAGCGCGTTTGGGGTCTACGCCTGCGGGCTCTTGCCGGGGCTCTTGCGCGGCGGGCCGCTGTCCGATCGGCTGGGGCGGCGCGCGGTGCTGTTACCCGGTGGGCTCTTGCTCGTCGTCGGGACGCTGGTGCTGCTCCTGGGCCGAGAGCGCTTCGCGGCGCTGCTCGCCGGGCGGCTGCTGGTGGGGCTGGGGGCGGGCGCGGTGTTCAGCGCTGGCAGCGCGTGGATGCTGGGGCTCGGCGGCGCGCGGGCCTCGCAGCGGACGGGCATCGCGTTGTCGCTGGGCTTTGGGCTGGGGCCGCTGGCGTCCGGGGCCATCGGCGTGGGCACCGGCGCGCCGACCTCCGCGCCGTATCTCTTGCTCTTGCCGCTGCTGGCGAGCGCGCTGGCGGCGGCCGCCTCGGTGACCGCCGGCGCGTCGTCGTCGTCGTCGCGCTCGGCTGCATCGGGGCCGGCCGCCGGCGAGGGGGCGCCGATGCGGATGGGCGCATTTCTGGCCGCGGTGGCGCCAGCGGCACCGTGGATCTTCGCGTTCCCCAGCCTGTCGTTTGTGACCTTCGCGGGCGAGGTCTCGCGCGGCAGCGCGCGGGCGCCGCTGCTGGTGGGCGCGGTCGCCGCGACCACGCTGTTTGCAGGTGCGCTGGCGCCGCGGGTGCTGCGCGGGGCGACGCCTGCGCTGGGGTTGGCGGCGGGCGCAGCGGGGATCTTCGGCGGCCTGGCCGCGGCGCGCGCCGGCTGGTTCGGCGGCGTGCTCGCGGCGGGCGTGCTGCTGGGCGTGGGGCACGGCACGGTGCTGGCCGCGGCGCTGCAGCTCGTGGCGGCGCGGGTGCCAGACCGGGTGCGCGGTCGCTACCTGGGCCTGACCTACGCGCTGGCGTACGTGGGCTTCGCGGTGCCGCTGCTCCTGGCCTGGGTCGCGCCGGTGCTCGGCGAAGCGCGCGCGGTGGCGGCGCTAGGCGCGCTGGCGCTGGGGCTGGCGGCGCGCGAGCGGCTGCGGGCCCGGTGTGGCGTCGACCGGTGATCCAGTCGTCAGCCAACCATTCAGTGAGTTGGTGAGCTAGCCGCCCACTTGCCCGAAGGGTTCAGCCTGCGCCGTCGCCCTTGGTGTCGCGCGGGCGGTGGGCGAAGGTGCCCTTGGTGAAGTCCCGGTTCATCAGCGCGATGGTGTCGCGTGAGATGTCCTTGGGGCAGGCGGCCTCGCACTCGTAGTGGTTGGAGCAGTTGCCAAAGCCGGCGGCGTCCATGGCGTTGACCATGGCCTGGGCGCGGTGCAGGCGCTCCGGCTGGCCCTGCGGCAGCATGTGCAGGTGGGTCAGCTTGGCGGCCACGTACAGCATGGCGGAGCCGTTGGGGCAGGCGGCCACGCAGGCGCCGCAGCCGATGCAGGCCGCCGCCTCGAAGGCGCGATCCGCGGCCTCCTTGGCGATGGGCACCGAGTTGGCGTCGGGCGCCGAGCCGACGTTGGCGGTGACGAAGCCGCCGGCCTGCTGCACCTTCTCGAAGGCGGTGCGGTCCACGCACAGGTCGCGCAGCACCGGGAAGGCGGCGGCGCGCCACGGCTCGACGTAGATCTCGTCGCCGTTCTTGAACTTGCGCATGTGGAGCTGGCAGGTGGTGGTGCCAGCCTGACCGCCGTGCGGGCGGCCGTCGATCATCAGCGAGCACATGCCGCAGATGCCCTCGCGGCAGTCGTGGTCGAACGCGATCGGCTCTTCGCCCTTGTCGATGAGCTGCTCGTTGAGCACATCGAGCATCTCCAGGAACGAGGCGTGCTCGCTGACCCCGGAGACCTTGTAGGGGACCATCTTGCCGGGGCTCCTGGCGTCCTTCTGACGCCAGACATGGACGGTGAGGTTCATGGTGGACATGTCTTCCTTCCTCACTTGTAGCTGCGGGTAGCGAGCTTGACGTTCTCGAACGAGAGCGGCTCGATGTGACGGGCCGGCTCGTTGCCGGCGCCCTTGTATTCCCAGACCGCGGCGTGACAGAAGTTGTCGTCGTCGCGCTTGGCCTCGCCCTCGACCTGGTGCTCGGTGCGGTAGTGACCGCCGCAGCTCTCCTCGCGCACCAGCGCGTCGCGGCACATCAGCTCCGCGAACTCGAGGAAGTCCGCCACGCGGCCGGCCTTCTCCAGCGACTGGTTGAGGGTCTCGGCGCCGCCGAGCACGGTGAGGTCCTTCCAGAACTTCTCGCGCAGCTCCGGAATCTTGGAGAGCGCCGCGGTGAGGCCCTCCTTGTTGCGCGCCATGCCGCAGTACTCCCACATCAAGGTGCCAAGCTCGCGGTGGAACGAGTCCACCGAGCGCTTGCCCTTGATGGCGAGGAGCTTGTCGATCTGGCCCTTGACGTCCGTCTCGGCGTCCTTGAAGGCGGCGCCCTTGGGATCCGCGAGCTGCGCGGCGTTGACGCCCGCCAGGTAGTTGCCCAGGGTGTACGGGATGATGAAGTAGCCGTCGGCCAGGCCCTGCATCAGCGCCGAGGCGCCCAGGCGGTTGGCGCCGTGGTCGGAGAAGTTGGCCTCCCCGAGGACGAACAGGCCAGGGATGGTGGATTGCAGGTTGTAGTCCACCCAGAGGCCACCCATGGTGTAGTGGACGGCCGGGTAGATGCGCATCGGCACCTTGTACGGGTTCTCGCCGGTGATGCGCTCGTACATGTCGAACAGGTTGCCGTACTTCTCGCGGACCTTGTCCTCGGTGTCGCGCTTGATGGCGTCGCGGAAGTCGAGGTACACGCCGCGGCCACCGGGGCCCACGCCGCGGCCGTCATCGCACTGCTCCTTGGCGGCGCGGCTGGCGATGTCGCGCGGCGACAGGTTGCCAAAGCTTGGGTACTTGCGCTCCAGGTAGTAGTCGCGGTCCTCGTCCGGGATCTGGTCCGGGCGCTTGCCGATGTCGGCCTTGTTCTTGGGCACCCAGACGCGGCCGTCGTTGCGCAGCGACTCCGACATCAGGGTCAGCTTGGACTGATAGTCGCCGGAGACGGGGATGCAGGTCGGGTGGATCTGGGTGAAGCACGGGTTGCCAAAGCCGGCGCCGCGCTTGTACGCGCGGTACGTGGAGGTGACGTTGCAGCCCTTGGCGTTGGTGGACAGGTAGAAGACGTTGCCGTAGCCGCCGGTGGCCATCACCACCGCGTGCGCGGAGTGCGACTCGATCTTGCCGGTGACCAGGTCGCGGACCACGATGCCCACCGCGCGGCCGTCCTCGACGACGAGATCGAGCATCTCGGTGCGGTTGAACATCTTGACCTTGCCGGCCGCGATCTGGCGCGACAGGCCGGCGTACACGCCGAGCAGGAGCTGCTGGCCGGTCTGGCCGCGGGCGTAGAAGGTGCGCGAGACCTGGGCGCCGCCGAAGGAGCGGTTGGCCAGGGTGCCGCCGTACTCGCGCGCGAACGGCACGCCCATCGCCGTACACTGGTCGATGATGTCGACGGAGACCTCGGCCAGGCGATGCACGTTGGCCTCGCGGGCGCGGAAGTCTCCGCCTTTGACGGTGTCGTAGAACAGGCGGTGGATGCTGTCGCCGTCGTTCTGGTAGTTCTTGGCGGCGTTGATGCCGCCCTGCGCGGCGATGGAGTGGGCGCGGCGCGGCGAGTCCTGGAAGCAGAAGCAGGCGACGTTGTAGCCAAGCTCGGCGAGGGTGGCGGCGGCGGCGCCGCCGGCCAGGCCGGAGCCCACCACGATGACCGTGTGTTTGCGCTTGTTCGCTGGGTTGACCAGCTTCATCTCGAACTTGGAGCGCGACCACTTCTCGGCGATCGGGCCAGCGGGGATTCTTGCATCGAGGTTCATGGCGTTTCCTTGGCTTGCCGTTGGCTGTCCGTGGAGATCAGGTGCGGGCCTAGGCGCCGGGCAACTTGATGAGGCCAAGCAGCACCGCGGTGGGCGGTGCCATGTAGCCGAGGAAGAGGATCAGGGAGATCGCGGGGCCGAGCTTGTCCAGCTTGGGGCTGTACTTGGGGTGGCGCAGGCCCAGCGACTGCAGCCAGCTCGAGGCGCCGTGGCCCAGGTGCAAGGACAAAAGCAGGATCGCCACCAGGTAGCTGGCGAAGATCCCCACGTTCTGGAAGCCGCGCACGAACATGCTGTAGGCGTCGTAGCGGCCCGCCTGGTCCAGCTTGTGGAAGAACTCCGGCTGCACCATGCCCAGCGTGAAGTGGAGCAGGTGATAGATGATGAAGGCCAGGAGGACGAGGCCGGTCATCGCCATGGTGCGGCTCATCAGGGTGGAGCGCACTGGCTTGTACACCGCGTACGCCACCGGGCGCGCGGCGCGGTTGCGCGCGACCAGCCGCATGGCCGAGGCGACGTGGACCACGAACACGGCGAGCAAGCCGCCGCGGGCGATCCACTTGGGGCCACCGAGGGTCTGCAGGAAGTGGGCGTACGCGTTGTAAGCGTCCTGCCCGCTGAACATCCCGAGATGTCCGAGCATGTGTACGATCGCAAAGAGCACCATGGCCAGGCCGGTCGCGGCCATCACCTGCTTGGCGCCGATCGACGAGCGGACGTAGGAAGAAAACCAGCTCATCTTGACCTCATGAAAAGACCGATAATCCGTCGCAATCGCCGCGGAATGAACCACAAAAGGCCAGGCAGGGCAACGCCTTGGGGCGCGGACCTCATGGGCTTGGATGCCCCAACGGGGCCGCGCGTCGCAGTCAGCGCCGAGCGATCCGCCCGGCGCCGGGCCACGTACCTCGGGTGCGTCGTCGAAAAGACGTCGGAAACGGCGTAATCCCGGCAGGTCCGACCGGGGCCATGGCGCCCGGGTGGGGCGCTGAAAAATAGCGAGACGTCACGGCGGTGTGCCGCGGCGCGGGGGCAGGGGCGTGAGGGGCGTGAAGGGCGTGTTGACGCCTGGCCGGCGTGTTGCGACGCTCAGGGGTTGGCGCAGAGGAAGGTCTTCAAGACGGTGGCTCGGCTGGCCAGCTCATTGAAGGTGCGGAAGGTGCTCGGATCGAGGATGCCGGTGACCGGATCGGGGACGGTGGTGCCGGTCAGGAAGGCCGAGAGCGGCGCGGTCTCGGTGGCGCCGCGGGGCGACACGTGCAGAAACGGCGTGGCGGTCTCTTCCCCATGACAGCCGTCGCAGGTGTTGATGGAGAAGCGGTGGCGCAAGGTCGAGTCCGTGATGCCGGGCGCGTTCCAGAAGTCGATGCGGTTGAGCACTCGCCCGCTGCTAAAGAGCGCGCCGCCAAAGGTCGTGGGCACGGTGTGAGTCTGCGCCTTGATGGCCGCGGCGTTCTGGTTCATGAAGCTGGCCAGCGTGGCCGTGTTGTTGAAGTTGGGCGTGCTGTCTGCTGGGGTCAGCGCCGGAGCCACCATGCGGAGCTGACCTGCGGTGGTCAGCCTGAACTCGCGCAGCTCCCAGATCGGGTTGAGCGCGTTCTCGTTGGTGCGGACCTGCGAGATGGCGCTGCCGTTGATGCGGCCCGGGGCGGCTCCCTTGCGGGCGAACTTGTCCGTGATGGCCTGGAGCTGTGCGCGGTACGCTGCGGAGCCAGCCGTGGTGGTGCCCAGAGCTCGCCACAGGTGGGCCCAGGCCTTGACCTCCGCGGCGGAGGCGGCGGGCAGCTTGTATTCGAGGATGACCGTGAAGGGCAGGGCAACGCCGCCCTGGCCGAGCACGCCGAAGATGAAGCGGCCTTCGCCCGCGTTGCCGGCGGAGCGGAGATCGAAGCGGTTGACGATGGCCAAGAGGCGCATCGGCGCCTTGGTGAGGTCTAGCTTGCCGGCGGCGGTCTTGGGCCAGGACGCAAGGACCTGGCTGGCGATGGCGGGCCGCGCCGGTACTCCCCAGCCATTGACCCCGACGGTGCTCTCCCATTGCGCCAGCCAGCTCCGGACGAACGTGGTGGGATCATTGGCGCCTGCCATCTGGGTCATCAGTCGGCCGAAGTGCCAGGCTCCATCCGAGGCGCTGGTGACCGAGCCGGTCCACTTGGTGCGCACGGGATCGTTGACCACCGGGAGGGCGGTGATCATGAGCTGCGACGCGGGGGTGACGGCGACCGTGCAGGCCGCCGAAGGCGCGGCGTCCGGCTGCGGGGCAGCCAGCGAGGGCTCTCCGGCCTGGACGATGACCTCGCCGTCATCGACGGGCGGATCGGTCTCCACCACCGCGGCGTCCTCTTCCAGATCCGCGCACGCGGTGGGGGCGAGCGCGCCCGCGGCCAGCAGGCAGGCTAGCCACGCCGCGCGCGATGGCACGGAGACGGCGGCAACTCCAGACGACGAGACCGGGAAAGAGACAGATAAAGATCTGCGAAGAAGAGAAGGCATGACAGGCTCCATGAGAGAGGGACAATTGGTGACGTCGTGGCGGTGACGAGCCCGGCGAGCGCCCGACGAGCGCCGGCGAACGCCCGGCGAGCGCCCGACGAGCGCCCGACGAACGCCGACGAGCGCCGGCGAGAGCTCGCCGAACGCTCGCCGCCGCGGCGTCGGGGATAGACCCGCGGGGAACTCCGCGGTCGGGAGGAAGACCCAGCCCGCACGGCGAGGTTGCAGGATGCGGTGCTTGGTTTCTACTGACAGCTTGCCTGAGCGATTGTGCTCTGCTGGCTCATCGCGGCGACGAGTCCGCACAGTTGCGGGGTGGAGCCATCATTCGGAGCGCGATGGCCGCGGCGCGCGGGCGCGCGCATGCGTGTGGCGGGCGAGCTGTAGTGGGGCGTAGCGCGCCGTCATGGGCGAAGCCTCGATCGGTGTGACGAGCTTCACCGCCGGGCCGCGCTTGGCCCGCTCAGGTGCCGGGCACGTCCACGCGGTGGAGCAAGGGCTCGCCGCGCTTGAGCCTGCCCAGGTTCTCCAGCAGGATCTCGGTGATGTTGGCGGCGGCCTCTTCGGTGGAGCCGCCCAGGTGCGGCAGCGCCAGCACGCGGTCGTCGCGATAGAGCTCGTCCTCGGGGTTCCAGGGATGGTCCCAGTGGACGTCCACGCCCAGGCCGCCGAGCTTGCCGGCGCGCAGCGCGGCCAGGACCGCCGCGCGATCCAGCACGGGGCCGCGCGCGACGTTGATGAGGTGGACGCCTGGCTTCATGGCGGCCAGGGCCGCCGCGTCGATGAGGCCGCGGGTCTGCTCGTTGAGCGGGCAGTGGACGCTGATGATGTCGCACGCGCCGAAGAAGGCGCGGCGCTCCTCGTCGGTGGCGCCGCGGCCCAGCGTGCGCACGCCCAGGCCCAGCGCGGCGGCGCGCTCGGCGAGCGCCTGGCCCGAGCGGCCAGGCCCGATGATGCCGAGCACGCGCCCGGCGAGCTGGTGGCCCAGGACGCCGCCCAGCACCCGATCGCGAAACGCCCGCTGCGCCGCGGGCAGGCGGCGGGCGAGCGCCAGGATCAGCAGCAGCGCCAGCTCGGCGACGGCGATGTGGTTGACGCCCGGCGAGTTGCAGACCGGGATGCCTCGGGCGCGCGCGGTGGCCAGGTCGATGCTGTCGGTGCCCACCGCGGGTTGCTGGATCAGGCGCAGGGCAGGGGCCGCCGCGAGCACCGCCGCGTCGACGCGGGCGTTGGAGGGCAGCAGGACCTCGACGTCGCTCACGAGCTGCGCCAGCGGGGTCTGCAGGTCCCAGCGCACGAACTGGTGCTGCGCCGGGATCCGCGCCTCGATGAAGTCGACGATGGGACGCCAGCCGGAGCCGCAGAACAGGATCTTCATGAGAGCCTCACCTCGCCGGCGCGCGCCGGTGCCTCTTCGCTAGCACGCGGCCGGCGGCGAGGAAGGTCGAGCCCCGGAGAATTTGCGGCGGCCACCTGGCGGCGGCGGGCGCGCTCAGCGCCGCGCTTGCACGGCGGGCACCTCGGCGCACAGCGCCTTTTTCAGCGCGGCAGGGCGGGTGTCGAGCGTGGTGGCGCGCACGCCATCGGCGATGATGAGGCGGAGGTCGCGCAGCTCCACGTGGGCCAGCGGGCTCGCCGCGAGCTGCAGCACCAGCCGCGCGCGGTCCCAGCGCTGCATCGCGACCAGGCCGCTGAGCGCGGCGACGACCGCCAGCGCAGCCGCCTGCGGGTACGTGATCATGGTCCCGACCGCGACGATGAAGAACATCGCGGCCAGGCGGCCTTGTTGCTGGAGCGTGCCCGCGGCGATGCGGGACGCCACGTAGGGTGTCGAGGGCACCGCGGTCGCCTGCTCGATCCGCGCGCGCCGCAAGATCAGCTTGAGCGCGGCGATGGCAAGCACCGCGCACGACAGGAGCCCCAGCAGCAGGCTGAGGAGCAGGAGCGGCGAGGTCGCGTGGCGGCACCGCTCGTAGTAGGCAGATGGCGGGAGCTCCAGCACGCCAGTGGTGCGCTGGAACGGGGCGCTGAGCTTGCCCTGCACGTCCACGGTGTGGATCTCCGCGTCCACCATGGAGCCGGCGAGGAACGGAAAGCCGAAGCCACAGGCGACCTCCGGCGTGTCCCAGCGATCGCGAGCGACGCTGACGGTCCACGCGCGCCCGGCCTGGGAGAACCTGAACCTCAGAGCGGCCACCTCCGGTCCCAGCTCCGCGGCGAACATCACCTTGGCTGGCGACGGGCCGCTCGGGTGAGGCGGCGCGACGGCGACGAGCAGCCCCGTGACCGCGGGCGCTGGCGCGGGCGCGACCGCTGGCGCTGGGTGGTCGGGCAGGACCTGAGGATGCATGTGCGCGTCCTCGCCGCTCAGATCAGGTTCGGGGACCGCCACGAGCGAGTAGTCGCACTTGTACACCGGAGGCCTGGCCGCCAGCGCGGCCTGCTCCGCGTCGTCGTCTCTCTCTTCCTGCACAATCGCGTGGGTCAGCGCGAGCCACCCCAGCAAGACCACGAGCCACCAGCGAGACATGCCCTATCGTTCGCTATCCCCGGGGTCGGTGCAACCTGGATCGTAGCCCCTCTGCGGCGCAGGCGGCTGCTGCGCCGGGGCCGCCGGAACCGTGGGCGCGGCGGGCGAGCCCACGCCGAGCAAACCCGCGCGGGCACGGCTTGTAATCACGCGGCGCGGCATCGATGATCGCGTCATGCCGGGTCTTCGCTCGCGGGCCGCCGCGGTGGCGCTGGTGGCGCTGGTGGTGATGCTCTTTGCCACCCCGCTGCGCGGGCTGTGGGCGCGTGACGCGGGGCCGTGGTGGTTGCCGTTCGCGGTGTGGGCGCCGATCATCGGGGCGATGGCGTGGCTCGTACGGGAGCCGGACGCGCGGTGATGCTCTCCCCCGCCGCGTTGCTGGTGCTCACGCTCGGCTACCTGGGCACGCTGTTTCTGGTGGCGCGCCTGGGCGACCGCTGGGCGCCCGCGCGCGCGCTGTCGCGGCGACCGCTGGTGGCGGCGCTGGCGCTGGGCGTGTACGCCACGTCGTGGAGCTACTTTGGCTCGGTCGGCTTCGCGGCGCGCGAGGGCTGGCGCTATCTGGCGATCTACCTGGGCGTGACCGCCTCCTGCGCGCTCTTGCCGCTGGTGTGGGCGCCGCTGCACCGGCTGGTGCGCGCGCGCCAGCTCGCGTCGCTGGCCGACCTGCTGGCCTATCGCTACCAGAGCCGCGGGCTGGGGGTCGCGGTGGCGGCGTTCCTGCTGCTGGGCAGCTTGCCGTATCAGGCGCTGCAGCTCCGCGCGCTGGTGGTCTCGGTGGCGGGGCTCACCGGGGAGGCGTCCGTGGAGCTGGGGCTGCTGATCTCGGTGGCGCTGGCCGGCTTTGGCATGCTGTACGGCGCGCGCCACGTGTCGCTGAGCGAGCGGCACGACGGCCTGGTCCTGGCGGTGGCGCTGGAGTCGGTGATCAAGGTGGTGGCGCTCCTGGCCATCGCGATCTGGGCGCTGGTGTCGGTGTTCGGCGGCGCCGGCGGGCTGGGGCGCTGGCTGGCCCACAACCCCGGCGAGCTGCGAGCCATGGCGGCGCCGGCGCGCGACGGCGACTGGGTGGCCTTGCTGGCGCTGTCGGCCGGCGCGGGCTTCTTGCTGCCGCGGCAGTGGCACCTGGCGTTCACCGAGAGCGCGGGGCCGCGCGCGCTGGCGGCCACCGGCTGGGCGCTCCCTGCATACCTCCTGGTATTGACGGCGGCGGTGCCGCCCATCCTGTGGGCCGGGCGCGCGCTGGGGCTGTCCGGAGACGCGGACTTCTACGTGCTGGGGCTGGCCCTGGCCTCCGGCTCGTCGCTGCTCTCGGCGCTGGTGTTCCTGGGCGCGCTGTCTGCGGCCACCGCGATGATCCTGGTGACCACGGTGGCGCTGGCGGCGATGGCTCAGAATCACCTGGTGGTGCCGGCGCTGGGCTGGGCGCGGCGGGGCGATCTGTACCGGCGGCTCTTGTGGCTGCGGCGCGCGCTGATCGCGCTCATCATCCTGGGCGGCTACGCGGTGTACCTGGGGCTGCGACGCCGCACCGGGCTGGCCGATCTGGGGCTGGTCTCGTTCGTGGCGGTGGCGCAGCTTGGGCCGGCGGTGCTCGGCGTCTTGTTCTGGCCGCGCGCCACCGCCTGGGGCGCGCTGGCCGGGCTGTGCGCCGGGGCCGCGCTGTGGAGCCTGACGCTGGTCGCGCCGCTCTTTGGGCTGGAGGCGGACGTGCTCGGCGCGCTCGGGCTCGCCGGCGACCTGTGGACCGTGACCACGACGCTGTCCGTGGGCGTCAACGCGCTGGTGTTCGTCGGCGTGTCACTCTTGCGCCCGCAGCGCGCGGTGGAGGCCGAGGCGGCCGCCACCTGCGCGCGCCGGATGGTGGGCGAGGGCGCGGGCGTGGCCACCCGCTCGCCCGAGGAGCTGGGGCAACGGCTCGCGGGCGTGCTGGGCGCCGAGGCGGCCGAGCTCGAGCTGGCGCGCGCGCTGGCGGAGGTGGGGCTCACCCGCGGCGAGCGCCGGCCTGCGGAGCTGCGGCGCCTGCGCGACCGCCTGGAGCACAACCTGTCGGGCCTCCTTGGGCCGTTGCCGGCGCGGGCCGCGGTGGATGACGCGCTGCCGCTCGATCCGAATCAGGAGCTGGTGTCGGCGCAGCTCCGCTTCGTGGCCGAGCATCGCGCCGCCGCGGAGGCGCCAGCGCGGGAGCTTGACGCCGCGCGGCGATACCTGGTGCGCGTGCTCGGGGATCTCCCGGTGGGCGTCGCCACGCTGGGCTCGGCCAGCGAGGTGGTGGTGTGGAACCCGGCGATGTCGGCGATCACCGGCGTCGCCGCCGAGACCGCGGTCGGGGCGCCGGTGTCTGCGCTGCCCGCACCCTGGGGCGAGGTGCTCGCGGCCTTCGTCGCCCAGGGCGCGGCGCGGCAGGAGGTCGTGCTGTCCGCCTCGCGGCTCGCGGCCGGGCCGCCCTCCACACGCGCGGGCGCGCGCGCGCGCACCATCTCGCTGGGCCGCTCCGAGCTGGATCCGGGCGCGCTGCTGGGGCAGGGCGCAGGCGGCTCGGTGTTGCTGGTCGAAGATCGCACCGAGCAGCGCGCGCTGGAGGCGCAGGTGGTGCATCAAGATCGGCTGGCCTCCATCGGTCGGCTCGCCGCCGGCGTGGCGCACGAGATCGGCAATCCGCTCACCGGCATCAAGCTGGTGGCCGACAACCTGCGCCGTGAGCTGGCGGACGGCGAGGTCGGCGAGCGGCTGGAGACCATCGTCTCCGCGACCGGGCGCATCGACCGCATCGTGCGCGCGCTGGTGGGCTACGCGCACGCCGGCGGCGCCAGCGGGGAGCGGGTGCCGGTCTCGCTCTCGGCGGTGGTCTCCGACGCGATCACGCTGACGCGCTTGACGCGCGCTGGCAAGGCGCTGACGCTGACCGCCGAGGTCTCGCCGGAGCTGCGCGCGCTGGGCGATGCGCAGCGGCTGGAGCAGGTGCTGGTGAACCTCCTGGCCAACGCCTGCGATGCCTCGTCCCCGGGTGGCCAGGTGGAGGTGACCGCGCAGGCGCGGGGCCAGCTCGTCGAGGTGTGCGTGCGCGACCACGGCTCCGGCATGCCGCCAGAGGTCGCGGCGCGCGCGCTGGAGCCGTTTTTCACCACCAAGCCGCCAGGCGAAGGCACCGGCCTGGGGCTGGCGCTCGTGTACAGTATCGTCGTGGAGCACGGCGGCACCATCGCTCTCGAGACCGAGCCTGGCGCTGGCACCGTGGTCCGCGTCACCCTGCCCACGCCGTGAGCCGCATCCTGATCGTAGAAGACGAGGAGCTGATCCGCGCGGAGCTGCGGAGGCTCCTGCTGCGCGCTGGGTACGAGGTGGCGGAGGCGGAGTCGGTCCTGGCGGTGGAGCGCGATCACGACCTTCGTCGCGTGGATCTGGTGATCACCGATCTGCGGCTGCCGGGGCCGCCTGGCACCGAGCTCATCACCCGGGCGAGCCCGGTGCCGGTGATCGTGATGACCAGCTACGCCACCGTCAAGAGCGCGGTCGCCGCCATGCAGCAAGGCGCCGCGGACTACCTGGCCAAGCCGTTTGATCCCGACGAGCTCTTGCTGGTCATCGCGCGCGTGCTCGACCAGGCGCGGCTGCGCCGCCAGGTCGCGGCGCTGCGCGCCGACGTGGAGCGCGCGTTCCCGGTGACCGGCATGATCGGCTCCTCCGCGGCGATGCGTGAGGTGGCGGCGCGCATCGCCAAGGTCGCGCCCACCGACGCCACCGTGCTGGTGCGCGGGGAGTCCGGCACCGGCAAGGAGCTGGTGGCGCGCGCCATCCACGCCGGCGGCCCCCGACGAGACGGCCCGTTCGTGGCCGTCAACTGCGCGTCGATCCCGGATGGCCTCATCGAGAGCGAGCTGTTTGGCCACGAGCGGGGCGCCTTCACCGGCGCCGCCACCGCGGCGGTGGGCCTGGTGGAGGCGGCGGCCGGCGGCACCCTGTTTCTCGACGAGATCGGAGAGCTCCCGCTGCCCGCGCAGGCCCGGCTCTTGCGGTTCTTGCAGGAGTCCGAGGTGCGCCGCGTGGGCGCCACGCGCAGCCGGCACGTGGATGTGCGCGTGGTGGCGGCCACCCACCGCGAGCTGGCGCGCATGGTGGCGGACAAGACCTTCCGCGAGGACCTGTACTACCGGCTGCGCGTGGTGGAGATCGTGCTGCCGCCCCTGCGCGAGCGCGGCGACGACGTGCAGGAGCTGGCGCACCAGCTCCTGCTGCGCACCGCCGCCCGGCTGGGCCACAGCGGCCTCGCCTTCACCGCGGAGTCCGAGGCGGCGATCTCCGCGCACCACTGGCCGGGCAACGTGCGCGAGCTCGACAACGCCATCGAGCGCGCCGCGATCCTGTGCGACACCGGGTGGATCACGCCCGAGCTGTTGGCGCTGGACGCGCCGGGGGCCTCGCTCCCCGGGGCGGCGGCGCTGCCCGCCAGCGATTCGCTGGAGGACTACTTCCGCCAGTTCGTCCGCGACCACGAGCAGACCCTGTCCGAGACCGAGCTGGCGCGTCGCCTGGGCATCAGCCGCAAGGCGCTCTGGGAACGACGCCAGCGGCTGGGCATGCCGCGCGCGCCCCGCAAGCCGTGAGCGCCGCGCGTCGTGGCGCGCGGGCGCCGCGCTCGCCCTGTCGGCGCCTTTTCTGCTACCGCCGCATCCGCACGGCGCCCCATGGATCGTAGCCGGGCGGCGTGGTCTCTGACAGGCGGAGCTCGCGGTCGCCGATGAGCGGCGTGAAGCCCTTGGCGAAGACCACCACGCTGTACTCGCCAGGGATGGGCACCGGCTGCTTGAGGCGAACCTCGCCCTGGCTGTTGGAGCGGCCCCAGGAGATCACCTGGTCATCGAGCCGGTTCATGTCGATCTCGGAGGTCTTCACGCCGGGGCGCAGCACCATGAGCATGGCGTCGGCGATGGGCTTGTCGTTGGCGGCGTCGAGGACGCGGGTCTCGAGGCGCACGCCCTCGGCAGGGGCCTCCACCGCGTCGGGCTCCAGCACCACCGAGGTCTTGCCCTCGCGCGGGATCCACCCGGCGGCGGCGATCGCCAGCAGATCCGCGGCGGTGCTGCGCGGGCGGACCAGCCCGATCTTGGAGGTCTCGATGACGCCGCCGTCGAGCTTTATCTTGGTGCGGAACGCGGTGGCGATGCCCACCAGCTCGCCCTGATCGTTCACCACCGGGCCGCCGGAGTTGCCGTGCGTGATCGACGCGTCCGTCTTGATGAAGTCGCGCCCCACGCCTCGATCTTCACCGGTCCAGCCCTCGACGATGCCAAACGACGCGGTGAGGCCGCCGCCGCCGACATCGGGGTAGCCCAGCACCCAGACCCGCTGGCCTTGTTCGATCTCCGCCTCGGGAGCCCCCGGCAAGGTGGCCCAGCGTCCGGTCCACGCCGGGTTCCAGGTGCGACCGTCCAGGTCGAGATCGCACTTGAGGAGCGCGAGGTCGAGCTCGCGCAGGAGCTTGCTGCGGCTCGGGCTGCCGGCGCACCAGAGCTGCGGCGCGCGGTCAGGGCCCTCGTACCGGCCGATGATGAACAGGTCGTGCATGCGGCCGTTCTTGTCGTGGACCACGTGGTAGCTGGTGATGATGGAGCCGTCTTTGCCGACGACGACGCCGGAGCCTCCGCCGCGCGGCCGGAGCTGCCCTTCCACCAGGTCCGCCACCACCACCATCACGGTGGAGCGGAACGCGGTCTCCACCGCGGCCGGGATGGCGCGGCGCTGGAGCTGCTCTTGTAGCCGCGCGCCGTGAGGCAGCAAGGGCGCGCCCGTGCGCGTGTCCACGCGCAGGGTGGGCGCGATGGTCTCCTCCATGCGCGCCACCTCCAGGTCGTTGCCGAACATGGAGATCACGTACTGGCGATCTCGGCCCACGGTCGCGTACTCGACGGCGCGGGCCACCTGCGGCTGATCGCCTTTCTCCGCGGCGTGGGCGTAGCGGAAGGCCGTGCGCAGCCAGTCATGCCCGGCGATGGAGCGCACGCTGCTGCTCTCCAGGCTGTAGAGCTCGCCCCAGCGGGTGCGGCGCGCCAGGTCCAGGCCGGTGACGATGTTGCTCCACGTCGGCTTCTGATCGATCAGCACCTCCAGCCGCGCGCTGGCGTCGCGCGTGTAGGTGAAGGCGACGTGATAGGTGCCCTCTCGCCGGGCCGACGGCACCGCGGTGGCGTCGGCGCGGTAGAGCAGGCGCGGCGAAGGAGGCGGGATGGGCTCGGGCGAAAGCCAGCCCTGGCTGCGCTGGAAGGTGAGGCCGCGCTCGGTGAAGGTCGCCGGCGGCGGCGTCACCAGCGAGGCGTGAAAGCGCCCGGCGATGACGATGATGACCAGCGCCAAGAAGAGCACCAGGATGTCGTGGCGGTGGTAGTGGCCGCGGAGCTCGGCGAGATCGGCGCGGGCGCGCTGCAGGAGCAAGGCCGCGATGGCCACCGGGTCATCGCTCTCGAGCTCCTCGTCGGTGAGCAGCGCGCGCGCCGCCATCCGCTCGGCGGTCATCCGCGGCCCCGGCGCGCCGTCAGCCGAGGGCGCCGTCGCCAGGCGCTCGGCGGTGCGGCGGGGCAGGGCCCCCTCCTCGGGCGCCGTCGCCAGGCGCTCGGCGGTGCGGCGGGGCAGGTCGGCCGCGCTCACGCCGCTCGCGGCGGGGTCGCTCGCGGCGCCTGGCTTGGGATCTGGCTCGCTCACGGCGCCCTCGTCGCCTCTGGCACCCGGAAAGGAGAGCTGGCCAAAAGCCGCCTTGACCCCAGCATCACCAGCAGGAACACCAGCGCCGCCAGGCCAGCCGCCAGCAAGATGCCGCGCCACGGATCCGCGGCGATGCCCGATGGCGCGATCCACACCTCCAGCAAGCCGAACTGGCCGTTGAGCGCCGCCGCGCCGAGGAGGCCCAGCATCAGCAACAGCCCTCGCACCGGCGCCTTGCGGCGCGAGAACTTGGCGCGTCCCATCACGTAGCCAAGGAACCCCGCCACCGAGGCGTGGGCCAGCGTGGTGACCACCGCCTGCGCCGCGGCGGCGGACAAGAACACGCCGTCGAGCCGGGACATCTGGCGGTAGTTGATCCACACGGCGAAGCCGGTGCCCACCGCCATCATGTACACGACGCCGTCCATCGGCTCGTCGAACTCGCGCGACAGATAGATGGTGTAGCGGACCACCGTGTACTTGCACATCTCCTGGGCCAGGCCCACCACCAGGATGGCGTAGACCATGCGATCGAGCGCCCACGGCGACAGGCTGCGCTGGGCCAGGGCCAGCGGGGGCACCGCCTCGGCAAGCACGAACTCGGCCAGCGGCGCGGCGACCATCGCGCCCAGGGCGAACACCCCGGCCACAAAATGTTTGGGCTCGGGCTCCTGGCGGTCCCACAAGGTAAAGAAGCCCAGCCACAGCCCGGCTGGCACCAGGGCGATGGGGATCGAAAACAAGGTGCCGGGGTGGATGGGCTCGTCGAGCCCGACCACCAGCTCGACCAGCCAGGCGATCAAGACAAAGCCCACCAGTCCGGCGATTAGCAGGAACTTGCTGCCGACCAGGGCTCTGGCGCGGCGGAGCGACCACCGGCTCTGCACCCGAAAATCTTACGCCCCCTCGGCCTGGCATGCCCACTGTCAGGGGCCTAAACTGCATCCCCCAACTCCAATGGCCAAAAAGCAAACCACGGACGACCAGTTGATGTCGGTGCAGCAGCTTGCCCTGTACCTGCATCTCGACGAGGGCACAGTGGGCAGGCTGGTGGCGGCCGGAAAGCTCCCGGGGCTACAGATAGACCGCCAGTGGCGCTTCAAGAAGGCGGCGATCGACGAGTGGATCGAGGAGCAGCTCGTCGGAGAAGACGAGAGTTTTGCCGATATCCCCGACGGGATGAAGCTCCCCCTGGAAGACCTGCTGCCAGACCAGGCGATCATCCCCACCCTGCGCGCCAAGACCGCGCTGGGCGTGATCGAGGAGCTCGCGGCCCGGGCCTACACCAACAACTGGCTCACCGACAAACCCTGGTTCGTCGGCGCCGTCGTCGAGCGCGAGACCTTGTCGTCCACGGCCATGGAGGGCGGGGTCGCCTTCCTGCACACGCGGGCCAAGGACAAGGGCAAGATCAACCGCCCGTTCCTGGTGGTGGGGCGCTCCTGGGAGGGCATTCCGTTCGCCTCTCCCGACGGCAACCCCACGTACTTGTTCTTCTTGATGGGGCTCAAGTACGACCGGCTGCACCTGCCCATCCTGGGCCGCCTGGCCCGGGCGCTGCGGGTGCCCGCGACCATCGCCAAGATCCGCTCGTTGTCGTCTCCGGACCAGATGCGCGCCCTCTTGCTCAAGGAAGACGCCTCGGCGCGCGCCGGGATCATCCCGCAGATGCCCGAGGAGGCCTTCAAGCCCAAGCTGGATCGCCAGCTCCGGCTGCGAGCCATCCGCCGGCTGCAGCAACAGAAGCGCACCTCGGAAGAACCGGAGAAGAAGACCAAGAAGAAGCCGCGCGCCACCGCGGCCAGCCGAGCCAAGAAGACCTGAGCCTCGCCGACCCCTGGGTCGGATTCGGCTCAAAGGTTTCAGTAGCCTGCGGGGCGGTCGGCCACGATTCGCCGCTGCCGGCCTTGGCCGGTGCTACGCTGTCTCGTGGTCCGCACCGCGCTGTATCCACAGGCGTCGCAGGTCGAACGCGCGAGGATCTCGCTCGAGGCTGACGCGGTCTCGCTGACCCTGGCCAGCGGCCAGACCCGTCGGCACGGGCTGGACGGGTGCGCGGTGCTGTCGGTGGACGCCACCTGCCGGCGTCGGTTCGTCAAGATGCTGATCCTCGAGCGCGCCGAGGCCAACGTCTCGCGCTTCGTCGTGGAGGACCGCTTGACCGTGATCACCCCGCCGGACCGAGGCGCCATCGCCCCTGGCGTGGTGCGCGTCTCCACCGCCCCGCACGACGCGGTGGTGATCGAGACCGAGGACTGGGAGATCCTGGCCGCCTGGCTGACGGGCGGCGGCCGGCTGGCGGCGTGCTCGGTGGCGGAGCTGGCGCGCCTGGCCTGCATCGCCTCGCCGCAGTTCGCGGTGGTGATCGGCGAGGTGGCGGCCGCGATCGCGATCGACGCGGTCTGGCAGCGCGAGGGCCCGCTGCGAGGCGGCAACACGCTCGAGGATTCGCTGTGGCCCCTGCAGGAGGCGGCGCGGCGCTCTCCCCAGGCCGCCGAGGCGCTGCTCTCGGCGTTGTCCCGCGCGTCCGTCGCGCCGCGCGCCCGTCGCCGCACGCGCTGACCGTGCCGGGGTGCGCACGCGCTGGCGCAGACCGCTGCGGCAGCCCCCGCAAAGTGGTACACCTTGACCAGCGCCGTGACCGAGGAGATCCGAGAAAAGAAGCGCATCCTGGTGATCGAGGATGAACCAGACATCGTGCGCGGCCTGCGCGACGCGCTGGAGTTCGAGGGCTTCGAGGTGCAGGCGCGTGGGACCGGCGCCGAGGGGCTGGTGGCCTCGATGGAGTGGGACCCCGATTGCATCCTGCTCGACCTGATGCTCCCGGACGACAACGGCTATCGCATCTGCGAGACCCTGCGCGGCAAGAACGAGGTCGTGCCGATCATCATCCTCACCGCCAAGGCGCAGGAGACGGACAAGATCCGCGGCCTGGATGCGGGCGCCGATGACTACGTCACCAAGCCGTTCTCGGTGGCCGAGTTGATCGCGCGCATCAACGCGATCTTCCGCCGGCAAGCGCGGCTGACCCACTCCGATGAGACCTTCAACATCGGCGCCTGGGCCATCAACGCTCGCAAGCACACGATGAGCAAAGGCCGCGCCTCGCGTCGCCTCACGTTCTATGAGCTCGAGGTGCTAAAGCTCCTGCGCGAGCGCGCGGAGGCGACGGTCTCGCGCGACGAGCTGCTGGAGAAGGTGTGGGGCATCCAGGCCTCGCCCACCAACCGCACCGTCGACAACTTCATCGTCAAGCTGCGGCGCAAGCTGGAAGAAGATCACAAGAACCCGCGCCACATCCTCACCGTCTACGGCCTGGGCTACAAGCTGGTGCCATAGCGCGGACGAAAAGGGGCGGCGCGCTGCGCAGGTCACTCCTCCAGGCGCGGCGCGGTGGGCGCGGTGGGCTCGGTGGGGCGCAGCGGCAGCAGCACCACGAACTCGGTGAACACGCCCAGCGTGGACTCCACGGAGATGAGGCCACCGTGCAGCTCCACCAGGCCGCGCGCGATGCTGAGGCCAAGGCCCGCGGAGGCGGGCTTGCCGGTGGAGTGGTACTTGACCGGGCGCAAGTTGGAGAACGGCTCGAAGATGCGCTGCTGTAGCTCGTCCGGGATGCCGTTGCCGTTGTCTCGCACCTTGAGGCGGATCCACCCGCTCGGCAGATCGGTGGCCTCTTCGAGCGTGATGGAGATCTCGCCGTCGGCAGGGCCGTGCTGGATGGCGTTGTGGACCAGGTTGACCACCACCTGGTGCAGGCGGTCTCGATCGGCGAGCACCTGCTCCACGTTGCTGATGTACGGCGTGACCCGCTGGCGGCGGGCCTCCGCCAGCGGCCTCAGCTCGGACACCACGTCGCGCACCACGTCGCCGAGCTGCACCGGCGCCCGCTCCAGCTCCAGGCGCCCGGCCTCCATGCGCCGGTAGGCCAGCATCTCCTCGAGGAAGCGGCGCAGTCGGTGCGCGTTGCGCCGGACGGTGTTGATCGGCCGCAGCATCTGCGCCGGCGGCGCGCCGAAGCGGCCCTCGTCGAACAGGTCCAGGTAGCCGACGATGCTGGTCAGCGGCGTGCGCAGCTCGTGCGCCACCTGGCCGATGAAGTCGGCCTTGGCCGCGCTCTGGCGCTGCAGCTCGGCGTTCTGCGCGCGCGCCTTCTGCTCGGACTCCTCGAGCGCGAGCGTGCGCTGGCGCACGATCTGATCGAGGTTGCCCTTGAGCGCCCGGAACTCCGCCTCGGCCGCGCGCAGCTCGCCGCGCGCCTGCTCGACCTCTCGCGCTTGCTCCTCCACGAGCTGCGACATGCGGATGGCCGCCTCGAACAGCTCCGGGTGCGTGCTCCCGTCGGTGGTGCCGCGCTCGACGCGATCGATGAGGACATCGATCGTGCGCTTGGCCGCCGTCACCTCGAGCTCCAGCTCGCTGACCTTCTTCTCCAGCGTCGTCACATACTCTTCCGAGTCGTTCATCCTGCGCCTCCAATTGCCAGGCCGCTGAGCGTGTGATTGACGAGGACCATTCCGTATTGCTCGCCGTGGCTGTCAAAGCCCGCCACCGGGTACCGTCCATACGTGGCCGCGAGCTCGGCTTGTCGATTGCGGATCGCCGCGTCGCGCCGCCGGGAGATGCAGGAGAACGCGAGCAAGAGCTCGATGCCGCCGAGCGCCTCGGCGACGGTGCTCAGGTCCTGCATGGTCGAGCCGACGAGGTCGCCGGGGCTCATCACGCGCAGGACCTGGCCCGACGAGATCGCCGAGGTCAGCTCCAGCACCTCGCCCTGCGCCGCGCGGATCGAGCGGATGTACGGGGTCCCGCCCAGGTACATCGCCAGCGGGTACCCGGGCACCAGCGCCTCGAAGGGCAGGTCCGGAGCGCCGAGCTGCGCCAGCAGGCGACGGTACCGGCTCACCGCCGGGAACCCGTCGAGCTCGAGGATGCGCCGGCCGTGGCTGGCGGTCACCACGCAGCGCAGGGCGCTGGGCTCCACGTGGACCGAGCTGACGGCGCGAAACGGACGCTCGCTGTCGAGCAGCACCACCACGCCAGCGTCGGTGAGTCGTCGCGTGCCGACCACCAGGTTTGGGACCGTGGGCTCTGCCCAGGCGACCCCGCCGACGAACTTGAGCTGAGGCGCCGCGCCCGCCGACCCGACGCAGAAGGACTCCTCCTGTCCACCGCGCCCATCGAACAGGCTGATGCCGACGTGGCGCTCTGGATCGAGCAGGTCTGGCCGGACGCCGAGCGCCGCGGCGGCGGCGTGGGTGGCGGCGCGAGCGTTGGCGGTCGCGTTTCGGCCCAGCTCGCTGGCCACGCCGATGCCCACCTTGGCCCAGTCGCGCGACAGCGCGAGCACCGTCGCGGAGGGCTCGAGGCTCGCGCCGCGCTCTTCGGCGAGCGGGCGCCCCGAGCTGATGACGCCCGTGGTGCTGCAGCCGACGAGCTGCGCGTCGGAGGAGCGCGCCAGGGTGTCGGCGATGAGGCCCAGGTCCAGCCGGTGATGTGCGAACAAGAGCAAGAGCGAGCTGTCAGCGCCCTCGAGCTGCTCGGCGAGCCGTCGGGCGACCTCCTCGGTGCGGTGCCCGGCTGCATAGGCCTGCCGGCACAGCGACGAACGCGCGAGCGCAGAGAGACCAGTCACCGCCGCCACTATACCCAAGCCGGCCCCGGGCCGGAGCCGCAAAGCACGCGCTGCGCTGGCCTGCGCGCTGCAGCTCGCGGCGGGGGGATAAGGCCCAGCGCCTGGGCCCTGATAGGCCCAAGACAGGCCCGCGAGGGCCACCGCCAGACCGGCCGAAAAGTTGCCCCGGACTGTAAGAAGCCCTTCGATAAGGGCCATGGACCAGACGTGCAACGCGTGCGGACAAGGCTTTCGTCCCGCCTTCGTATTTCAGATCGCCGTGACTCCGGATGGCCAGCGCAGCCACTTCTGCTCCCTGGAGTGTCGTCGGGCGCGGCTGGGTGACGAGGCGTTCCGAGCCAAGCGGGCCCGGCGCATCGCCATCCTCAATCAAAAGGGCGGCACCGGGAAGACGACGACGGCGGTCAACGTGGCAGCAGGCGTGGCCGAGCGCGGGCGCAACGTCCTGCTCATCGACACCGACGCCCAGGGCAACGTGGGCGTCTCGCTGGGCGTGTCTGGCGAGCGCTCGCTCTATCACGTGCTGGTGGACGGCGTCGACCCCACCGAGGCCGCGGTGCCCGTGCGCCAGAGCCTCGACGTCATCACCAGCGACGCGACGCTGGCCGCCGCCGAGATCTGGCTCGCGCGGCAGGCCCCGGAGCAGCGGTCGCGGGTGATGACCAAGCGGCTGAACCTGATGCAGGTGTCCCGGCGATACGACCTGGTGGTGATCGACTGCGGGCCCTCGCTCAACCTGCTCAACCAGAACGCGCTGTCCTATGTCGACGAGGTCATCATCCCGGTGACCTGCGACTACCTGGCGCTCGTCGGCGTCAAGCAGGTGGTGCGGACGATCAAGGACGTCGAGCGCCACCTGCATCATTCCGTTCGCATTTCCGCGGTGTTGCCCACGTTCTACGACGGCAGGACCCGGCTGGCGCGCGAGGTGCTGGAGACCCTGCAAGGGCACTTCAAGCAGCGCTGCCTGGATCCCATCCGGCACAACACGCGCCTGGCCGAGGCGCCAAGCCATCGCAAGACCATCTACGAGTATGCCCCCCAGTCCCACGGCGCCGCCGACTACAACCGGGTCGCCGACTGGGTGCTCGCGACCACCGCGTCCGCGGGCGACGCGGCGCCCCACTTCGATTCGCCGGCGCCGCAGCCGTCGGCGCCTGCCGCGGCCTAACTGGGCGCGAAACCACCGCCCTGGCCTGCAACTGACCGCTTGGAGGACGTCATGAAGGACGACAAGTCGATGGGGCACGATCCCCTGGCTGATACCGAGAACATCTTGCGAGAAGACTTCTATGGCCGGCGGGCCGAGCCGTCCGAGGGCCTGGGGAGCCGGCCCAAGGACCAGCGCCCCACCCACTACAAGGTGATCTGCATCTCGATGTACACGCGCGATATCGAGGAGCTGGAGGCCAAGGTCGCCGAGCTCAAGCGCCGCGGCTGGACCAAGGCCAACAAGTCTCACCTCATCCGCCTCGCGCTCAGCCAGCTCGACCTCGAGAAGCTGCCCACGCCTCATCAGTGAGGCCCTTTATGGACCTTCGAGACCCTTCTCCAGCGAGACCCCTTCACCCCGAGCTTGCCCCGGCTTTCCCGACCATGGTAGGGACAACCGGTCAGATGCCAGTGCTGGACCGGGCCTCGATCGACCCCGACGCAGATCGGGTGGTGCGCAAGCTCGCCCGCCACGGCTACAAGGCGTACCTGGTCGGGGGCTGCGTGCGCGATCTCCTCGTCGGGCGAGTCCCCAAGGACTTCGACGTCGCCACCAGCGCCACCCCCAACGAGATCCGCGCCACGTTTCGCAACTGCCGGATCATCGGCCGGCGGTTCCGCCTGGCCCACGTCTTCTTCGGCAACAAGATCATCGAGACCTCGACCTTTCGCGCCAACCCGCGCGACGAGGATGACCGCCACGACCTGCTGATCCGGCGGGACAACGTCTTTGGCAACGAGACCGAGGACGCCCGGCGCCGCGACTTCACGATCAACGGCCTCTTCTATGATGTGGAGAGGGAAGAGGTCATCGACCACGTGGGCGGGTTGCGCGACCTGGACGCCCGGCTGGTGCGCACCATCGGCGACCCGGACATCCGCTTCCAGGAAGACCCCGTGCGCATGCTGCGCGCGCTCAAGTTCGCGGCCCGCCTGGGGTTTGAGCTGGAGACCTCCACCTACCGGGCGCTTTTGCGCTGGCGCGGCGAGATCAGCAAGTGCGCTCCGCCCCGGGTGCTCGAGGAGATCTATCGCCTGCTGCGCGGCGGCGCGGCCCGGCGCTCGTACGAGCTCTTGGTCGAGACCGGCGTGCTGTCGGTGATGTCGCCGCACCTCGCCGGGTTGCTGCAAGGCGACGGCGCGCCCGTCGCGACCGCCCGGGTCGACGAGGCCCCGGGCCAGGCCACCGTGCCGCGCCTGGAATACGAGGACGGCGACCCAGCCGATCGCGACGTCGACGATCCCGATTCGGACGAGGACGGCGACGACGGTGCGGACGGCGACCTCGGCGCGGCCGGCAGCGACGGCGCGACCGACGTCGGCGCCCGGCGCTCGCTGGCCGACCTGGACGAAGAAGAGCTGTCGTGGCACCGGGTGTGGTTCGAGGAGCGGCCTCGCCTGCCTGAGGCCGCCCCGGCCCCGGTCCAGGTGACCGGGCTTGGCGAAGGACCGGATCTGGCTCGCCGCCGAGCGCGCGCCTGGCAGCTCATGAGCCGCCTCGACGCCGCCCTGGCGGCCGGGCGAGAGCCCTCCAACGCGGTGGCGCTGGCCGCGCTGCTGGTGCCGTTCATGCCGGAAGACGCGGCTCGGCAGAACGAGCAAGCCGCCATCTATGATCTGTCGCAGCCGCTGGTCAGCCAGCTCCACGTCACCCGGCGAGACAGCGAGCGCCTGCGCTACCTGCTCACCGCGCAGCGACGGATCCTGCAGGCGCAGCGCCGCGGCGCCAAGCCGGAGCTGTTCGGCGGGCGCGAGTTCGTGGAGGACGCCCAGGAGCTGGCGGTGCTCCTTGGCGCGGGACCGCTGGTCAAGGCCGGGGCTGCCAGGTCGCTGGAGGGCCAGTCCGCGCCGGTCGCCCAGGTAGAGGAAGGCGCGGAGGCCGCCGAGGGGGCGACGGACGGTCTAACCAACGGGCTGGCCAACGGGCTGACCGAGGGTCTGGCCAACGGGCTGGCCAACGGCGAGGAGTCCGCGGTCGACGGGGAGGAGTCGGAGGACTCGCAGACCGATGAGTCCGATGAGTCCGGCGAGCCGCGCAAGCGCCGTCGGCGCCGCCGCGGCGGGCGCCGGCATCGCAGCTCCCGGCCCGCTTCGAGGTCCTGGCGCGGCGCTTGATGCCCTCGTTTCTGGAGTTCGTGCAGTCCCTGGTGGACGCCGGGTCTCGCGAGCACTACGAGGACGCCGCGCTCTACGACTACGAGTACCGGCGCCGCCGCAGCGACGTCTCGTTCTATGGTGAGCTGGCGAGCAAGCACCCCGGCCAGCCGGTCCTGGACCTGGGCGCGGGCACCGGTCGCCTGTCCTTGCCGCTGCTCCGCGCCGGGCACCCAGTGGTCGCCCTGGATCAGGCGCCGGCCATGCTCGCGCGGCTCCGCGAGCGCGCCGCGCGCCTTCCCAGCTCGATGGCCAGCCGCCTGACCGTGCGGCAGGCAGACCTGCGGACCTTCGCCCTGCGCCAGCGCTTCGGCCTGGCCATCGCCGCCTTCAACGTCGTCGAGCATCTATATACCCACGGCGAGGTGACGGCGTTCTTCTCGAGGGTGGCGCACCACCTCCTGCCCGGCGGCACCTTCGTCTTTGACGTCCAGATGCCGGACCTGTCCTGGCTGGGTCGCGACCCGACGAGGAGGTGGGCCCGAACCCGGTTCACGCACCCCGCCACCGGACAGAAGCTGGTCTACTCCACCAACCACGACTACGACCCGGTGACCCAGATCGCCCTCATTCGCCTCTACTATGAGCCGCTGGACGGCGGGCCCACCCGGATCATCAAGCTGTCGCAGCGCAAGTTCTTCCCCGCCGAGCTGGAGGCGCTGGTAGCCGCCGGGGGGTTGGAGCTGGTCGAGCGCCACGGTGACTTCGAGGGCGCGGAGCTCGATGAGGCGGCCATGAGCCAGGTGCTGGTGTGCAGGAGGCCGCCTCCTCGTCGGCGCTCTGCGTCAGCGGGCAAGGCTGGGCAGGCGCAAAGCGTGGTGCGCGCGCGCAGTTCGGAAAAAAAAAACGAGGCTCGTCGAAAAAAAACGCAGCATCGACGGGGATAGCTCAGCGAGGCGAGAACGCCCGGCGGAGCTGACGCGGATCCCCCTCGAGACACTGGAAAAACCCCCTTTATTGACAGATGGTTATATCCATCTTCGGGCTCCTGGCGAGCCGGGCTTGCGTCAGCGGAAGCGGGGCAAAACGGAGCTGCTAGCCGCGCTGGAATGTCAGCCCCCCTGGCGTTCCGTCGAGCCCTCGACGGGGCTCAATGTCAGACCATCCCTGTAGCTTGCCCGCACCCAACAACCCTAGGGAGGGTACGAACAATGGGTGACAAGATTGCGAAGACTGGAATCAAGCGCGACAACGACATGATGTACTACATCAAGGGCGGCGACGTCTGGGCAGTGCCCCGGAAGAAGCCGGGCCAGCCCAAGGGCAAGGCTGTCAAGGTTGCAGCGCCTGGCATCGAGATGGACTACAGCAAGTATCTCTATTTCCTCGACGGAGATGGCGATGTTGCTCGCAAGGAGCGCCAGGTCGGTGGCAGCAAGCGCAAGAAGACCGGCAAGGCAGCGCCCAAGAAGCCCGCTGCCAAGGCCCCGGCCAAGAAGGCCGCTCCGGCCAAGAAGGCCGCTCCAGCCAAGAAGGCCGCTCCGGCCAAGAAGGCTCCGGCCAAGAAGGCTCCGGCCAAGAAGGCCCCCGCCAAGAAGAAGAGGTAGTCGCGCGTGAGCCCGGTCTCGCAATGAGTCCGGGAAACGGGAGGGAGAGGCCGCTGGCCTCTTTTTTTCGTTTCGGGGCTCGGCGGGGCCCGTTCGGCGGCTCGGCGGGTTCGGGTGGCTCGTTGGAGTCCGTTGAGGGCTCGGCGGCCAGGCCCCGCTTTGGCCGGCCGGCCGTTTGGGCCGGCCGTTTGGGCCGCTCCTTGGGCCGTGCCGGCGCTGGATTTGGTGGGATTGGTGAGATTTGCCGCAATCCGGGATCATTTCCGGCTCGTTCTCGCCTTGCGCTCACGTTCGCCTGGCGGCTAGCATGATGATCGAGGTGTTGATGATTCCTTCGCTTTTGCGCGGGCTTCGTCTCGCGCTGATCCTGTCCATCGCGACAATCGGTGCGGTATGGCCCATTCGCGACCAAGTGGCCTACGCAGACGACGACGAAGATGAAGAAGAAGAAGAGGACGAGGACGAGGACGAAGAAGGCGAGGAGGAAGAGGACGCCACTCAACCTCCGGTGACCGCCGGCGGCCTGTTCACCCTCAAGACCTATCCGCTCAACGAGCTGTTGCGACCGCTCACCATGACCAAGGGGCTAACCCAGCTCCGAGCCGGGTTTGGTGTGGACGTCAGCGACAAGCAGGCCTTCGAATCGGTGGGCCTGAGCCTCGACGTGGAGTATGGCCTGCAGGATCACTTCACCCTGCGCGGTGGCTTCACCAGCCAGTACAACTTCAAGCAGTTCGCGGTCTCCGCGGGCTTCGAGGGCGCGCTGGCCTATGACTTCATCGATGTCCGGGTGGAGGGCGTGCTGCGGCGGCCCGTGGTCTCTGACGGCATGGGGGAGTACAAGGCCGACAAGATCAAGGGCGGCATCGACCTCGGGTTCCCCTTCCGCTATGCGGCCAAGCCCGAGATCGCCATCGTCGCGCTCGACACGTTGATGTCGATCGACTTCGACAGCAAGCCGGACCTCACCCCGTCTCTTGGCGTGGCCACCAACCCGCTGCCGGCGGTGTCGATCGTGGTGTTCGCCAAGCTCATCATCATCGACTTCGACACCAAGGGCCCGAACCTGCGGGTCCCTGCGACCGCGCGGATCCAGTTCTCACCGTCGCAGAAGCTGGATCTGGGCGCCGAGTTCACCTTTCTCAACCTAAAGCCCGAGGGCTCTGAAAAAAAGTTCTACGATGACCGATTCCTGACCTTGTACGCAGCTTTGCGAATGTAAAGGAATCTAGTGAAGGTCTGTCCTCGCTGTTTCACACGCTTCCCTGATAGCGAGCGATTCTGCCTTCACGACTCGGCCGTGCTGGTCGAGGAAGAAGACATCGCCCGGCTCGGGACGTCGGTGGGCAACTACCGCCTGGACCGGATCTTGGGCCGCGGCGGGATGGGCACCGTCTACAGCGGCGAGCACATCTACATCAAGAAGGCCGTGGCGGTGAAGATCCTGCACCCGCAGTTCGCGCGGTACCAGGAGGCCATCCACCGGTTCCTGCGCGAGGCGCGCGCCGCCAGCGCCATCAACCACCCGAACATCGTCGATGTCACCGACTTTGGCATCCTCACCGACGGGCCGGTGTACTTCGTCATGGAGTTCCTCGAGGGCAAGAGCCTGGAGGACGTGATCGAGCGCGACGGCGCGGTGGAGCTCCACCGCGCGCTCAACATCGCCAATCAGATCGCGCTGGCGCTGGAGGCCGCGCACAGCCACGGCATCATCCACCGCGATCTCAAGCCGGACAACATCATGCTCCTCAAGCGGCCCGGGCGCCGCGACCTGGTGCGGATGTCCCCGGACCAGAGCTGGATCACCGAGCGAGAAGAGTCGTACGACTTCGTGAAGGTGCTCGACTTCGGCATCGCCAAGTCGCTCATCCCCGACGAGCTCTCGGCGGAGACCGTGCAAGGCGCGGTGTTCGGGACCCCTGAGTACATGTCGCCAGAGGCGGCGCGCGGCGAGGAGGTCGACCACCGCGCCGACGTGTACTCGCTGGGCGTGATCCTGTTCGACATGCTGTGCGGGCGGCCGCCGTTCGAGGCCGCGCAGTCCAGCGAGGTGCTCGCCATGCACATCAACAAGGCGCCACCGACGCCGCGAGATTTCGCGCCGCACCGCGAGATCACCGAGATGGCCGAGCAGGTGATGCTCAAGGCGATGGAGAAGGATCCGGGCCGCCGCTACCAGGACATGACGGAGTTTCGCCATGATCTGGAAGGCGCCTACGGCTCGATCTCGTACCGTCGCCACGCGCCGCCGCGCACCGGCATGCCGCCCAGGGGGCAGGAAGCGCGGCAGCAGCCGCGCCGCCTGACCGAAGAGCTTGACGAGTGGATCCACGGCGACGCCTCCCGGCTCAGCGTGGAGCAGGCGCGCGTGATGGCGCTGGTGGACCGCGCCGAGCGCTCGTTCACCAACGCGCCCACGATGTCGCCCGCCGAGGCCGAGCGGCTGGCCAACGCGCTCGATCGCGCCCTCGACGACGAGGAGTGAGGCCGCCGGCGCCTCGACGAGACGAGGCGAGGCGAGGCGAGGCGAGGCGAGGCGAGGGGGGGCGTCGGCCCAGCGTCGGTTCGGCCCAGCGTCGGCCCAGCGTCGGCTCGGCGCGGTGGCCCGTGTAGCTGACTGAAGCTGACGTGCAGAGCCTGCGACCGCGTGCAGAGCTGCGACCGCGTGCAGAGCTGCGACCGCGGGAAGACTCTGGAGTGGTCAGGTCACTGATCTTGTGACAAGGTCCCCGGTCATTTGGACCTGCAAGGCGAGTCGCGCGAAACGCATCGCGTCACGGCTGAGAATGCTCCCCATTCCTGCTGCATGGATATGTAGGTTCGCATGCGATTTCTTAGGAGATATCGGTGGGGATCTGCTCCCAATGGGAGCTAGGCCTACGTCTAGTATCTAAGTATTATTACTAAAGTTCAAATTTTTGTGGCCCCCGGGTATAAATCTACCCAGGGGGGTAATTGTTTGCTAGATTGCTTACTCCGATGTCCGCGAACCTCAGCAATCAGACCGGCCAAATCACCGTCCGCAAGGACCTCAAGTTCAACGGGCTCAAGATCTTCAGCGCTACCATGGTGGCGGACCGAGAGCAGCTTGGTGAGAAGGTCACCAATTGGATCACCAACAACCCACAATGTAAGTTGACGGAGATCGTGGTCACCCAGTCGAGCGATCAGGCCTTCCATTGCGTTGCAATCACGGTCTTCTTCCATGAAGATCTTGCTGCGCGGCGGTGAGTGAACGAAAGCTCAATTTCTCGTCAGGTCCAGCAGTTCTGCCGGATCAGGTTCTCCGGGCCTCCCAGCAAGCGTTGTGGGATCTGGATGGAACCGGGATCGGCATCCTCGAGCATAGTCACCGAGGAAAAGAATTCGGCGCCGTGCTCGATCGAGCGGAAGCTCGGGTGCGCGCGGTCGCCGATATCCCTGACGACTACGCGATCTTGTTCCTGACCTCGGGCGCCACCGTCCAGTTCTCCATGGTGCCAGCCAACTTCCTGGATGGCGGCGTGGCCGACTACTGCCACACCGGGGTCTGGTCCGGAAAAGCCATCGAGGAAGCGCGACGGCACGGCACGCCGCACGTCGCTTGCTCGGCCCAGGCCTCGAACTTCTCCACGATCCCCACGTCGTGCGAGTGGTCAGCCGCGCCGCGCTACGTCCACTTCACCAGCAACAACACCATCTACGGAACGCAGTGGGCTACCGAGCCGGCTGCGCCCGCGGGTGTTCCGCTGATCTGCGATGCCTCGTCGGACCTGTTCTCGCGTCCGATCGACATCCGCAAGTACGGGCTCATCTACGCCTCGGCGCAGAAGAACCTGGGCCCGCCGGGCGTCACGCTGGTGATCGCGCGGCGAGCTCTCATCGCCACTGGCCACAAGGATCTGCCGCCGCTGTCTCAGTACCGGACGTACGAGCGAGAGCGCTCGATGCACAACACGCCCAACACGTTTGGCGTGTATGTCATCGCCGAGGTGATGGAGTGGATCCTCCGCGAGGGCGGCCTGGCGGAGATGGAGCGGCGCAACCGCGCCAAGGCCGACCTGCTGTACGGCTTCCTGGATCAGAGCCAGCTCTGGCGCGCGCACGCGCAGCCAGGTAGCCGCTCCGCCATGAACGTGACGTTTCGGGGCGCCTCCGCGGCGCACGAAGAGCGGTTGCTCGAGCTGGCAGAGGCCCGTGGCATGAGCGGCCTGCGCGGCCACCGCAGCGTGGGCGGCATGCGCGCCAGCATCTACAACGCCTTCCCGCTGCACGGGGTGGAGCGGCTGGTGCAGACGTTGTCGGACGTCGAGCGCGGCAGCTAGCGCGTAGCGCTACTTGCCGGTGAACACGGGGAGCTCCTTGCGCAGCAAGGAGTCGATGCCGTGCGCGGCGTCTTCGGTGGCGAGGGTCTCGGCCTGCACCAGCGCCTCGTACAAGGCCGCGTCGCGCGGATCCCACTCCAGGCTGCGGCGCAGGGTGCGCTTGGTCAGGCGCACCGCCAGCGGCGCGTTGGCCGCGATCTGCCGGGCGAGCTGCATGGCCACCGGCAAGACCTCCGCGGCGGGCACGGCGCGCGACAGGAGGCCAAGCCGGAGCGCCTCGGCGCCATCGATGAGGCGGCCGGTGTAGAGCAGCTCCGCGGCGGCCGAGGCGCCGACCAGCCGGGGCAGCAGGTAGGTGATCGCCATGCCGGGATGCAGGCCGAGCCGCGTGAAGTTCGCGCCGTAGCGCGCCTCCAGCGCGGCGATCCGCAGATCGCACAAGAGCGCCAGCCCAAAGCCGCCGCCGACTGCGTGGCCGTTGAGCGCGCCGATGACCGGCACCTCGAGGTCGAGCACGGACAGGAACGGCTCGTACATGGCATACGAGCGCTGGTGCGGCAGCGGGCCAGCGCCGGGCTGCTGCACCATGGCGCGGAAGTCCGCGCCGGCGGAGAAGCAGGCGCCGGTGCCGGTGATGACGATGCAGCGGGCGTCGCGATCCGCGCGCGCCGCGGCCGAGGCCTGGGCGAAGGCGGTCAGCAGCTCCGCCGTCATGCTGTTGCGGTTGTCAGGCCGCCGCAGCGTGATGACGCCGATGGCCTCGCCGGTCGCGGCGGCCGAGGCGTACGTGACCGCGGGGCCAGGGCCAGAGGGAGCGCGTCTGGCGCCCGAGGCGCCAGACGCGCCTGCGTCGCCCGAGGCGCCGTCGACGCCAGCCGCGGCGCCGGCGCCGGGAGCCGTGGCGTCGCCGGGCTCGCTGCTGCCTTTGGCCTCGGTCATCTCAGGAGCCGAGCTCGGCGAGGAACTGCTGCGCCTCTTCGAACGCAGGGTCTTCGCGCAGCGCCTTCTTGGCCCACAGCTCGGCCTTGGCGCGGTTGCCGCGGGCGTTCTCGATCTTGGCCTCCCACAGCAGCGCCATCGGTCGGGTCACCGGCAGCGGGTTGTCCATGAGGCTGATCGCGCGCAGCGGCTTGAGCGCCAGCTCGTAGTCGCCGATCTCGGTGGCGAGCTGCGCCAGCTCGGCGGCGACCTCTGGGTTCTTGCGATCCACATCGAAGGCCTTCTTGAGCCAGGCGATCTGGCCGTCGCGGTCTCCTTGCGCCGCGCACACGCGGCCCATCCGCTGCTGCAGCACCGCGAGCTCCGGGCTGCGCTTCTTCTGGGCGGCGATGGCGGCCTCGAGCGTGCGCGCCGCCACCTCCGGCTGGCCGGAGGCGATGAGCACGTCGACGTTGAGCATGAGCACCGCGTGATCCTCGGGCCGCAGCTCCAGCGCCTTCTGCGCCGGCGTGGTGGCGGAGGCCGCGTCCTCGAGCTGGTACAGGTACAGCTCGGCGGCGCGCCGGTAGTTGGCGAAGCGCTGCTCAGGATCGCTGCCGTGATCAGCGTCAGCGATGAGCACGCCGGCCAGCTCGCGGAAGCTCCCGGAGGCCTCGTACATCTCGCGCAGCTTGACGCGGACCTCCTCGGCGTCGGGCTGCTGGCCATGCACCAGCTCGAGCACCTCCAGGGCGTCCTGCGGACGGCCGGCGTTGGCCGCGGCGTTGGCGGCGCGCAGCGACGCCTTGACCTGGCTCTCGCCGGTGGAGACATAGGCGAGCCGGGTGGCGCCCGCGATGACGCCGTCCCAGTGCGAGATGGACTCGTCGATCTCGCACAAGAGCACCAGCGGCTCGGGGTCGCTTGGCTCGCGCTCGATCCAGGTCACCAGCAGATTTCGTCCGGCCTCGGTCTGGCCGCTCTGCAGCTTGAGCTGGGCCAGGCGCAAGGTGGCGGTGCGCTCGGCGTCGCGGGCACCCGCGGCGCTGGCGCGCGACCGCCAGCGCTCGAGCGCCAGCGTCAGGACGTCGCGCACGCGCTCGGGCTCGAGGCCGCACGCCTCCTCCAGGTCCTCCACGGAGTGCGCCTCGTCGCCGAGCTGCTGGCGGAAGCCCGCTCGCAACATCAGCATCGAGACCCGCGGCGCGCCTTGCAGATCGGCCAGGGCGTGGCCGATGGCCTGCTGCGCGGCCTCGAGATCGCCAGCGGAGGCCAGGGCGTTGGCCTGCTCGGTGATGAGCTCGATGGAGCCGGGCGTGCGCGCCAGGGCGATGCCGATGACCTCGGCGGCCTTGCGCGGCTGGGCGAGCTGGTTGGCGTACACCGTGGCCGCCTCGCGCAGGCGCAGGAGCGCAGAGCGGGTGCCCATGCGCTCCGCGTCGCGGATCATCAGCTCCGCGAGCTCGGCCCACAGGTGGCGGTCGCGGTACCACTTCTCCAGCCGGTCATGGACGGCCTCGTCGTTGGGCGCGGCGCGGTACGCCAGCTCCAGGGTGCGCTGCACTGCGCGGAAGTCACCGGCCGCCTCCCAGGCGCTGGCCAGCTTCCACGCCAGCTTGGGCGCGTGCTCCTCGGTCTCCACCGAGAGCAGGCGCTCCATCAGCACCGCGGTCTCGCGCGCGTCGTCGTCGGGGCTCAGGTGCGCCACCACGCGGCGCAAGATCTCGCGGTCGTCCGGCGCCACGATCAACGCGGCGCGGTAGACGCGCGCGGTGTCGGGCGACTGGGCGCGCTCCAGCAGGTCACCCAGGCGCAGCGCGACCTCCACCGTGGTCTGGCGGTGGCCGCGGCGCTGCGCGTCGTCAAAGCGGGTCCACAGGAACTCGGTGATCGCGTCCTCGTCGCCCAGCGAGCGCAGCGTGTCCTCGAACAGCTTGGCGACGTCGGTGTCGTCAGCGTCCTCGGACATGGCCTCGCGCAGGACGTCCAGCGCGTCGTGCGGGCGCTGCAGGTGCTCGATGAGGAACCGCGCCTGGTCGATGCGCAGGGCGTTGCGCTCAGCCGGCGTGGTCAGGTGCGGCAGGGTCGACGACAGCACGCTGGACAGGCGATCCCCATCGCGCAGCTCGCGGTAGATCGCGATCAGCGGCTGCCACACGGCGCGCTCGGCGGGGTTGCGCTCGCGCAGGAACTCGTAGATGTCGGCGGCCAGCCGCGGCTCGCCGTTGGCCATGGCCCGGGTGGCGATGCGCATCGCCAGGCCATCCACCGCGGCGGCGTCGGCCACGGCGGCGATCTCGTAGGTCAGGTCGCGCGCGAGCCGCAGCTCGCCCTGCTGCAGGCGCCGCTCGGCGAGCTGCAGCACGGCCCACGGCGCCGCGCCGGCGCCATCGACGCTGTCGCGCGCCACGGTCACCGCGCGGACCAGCAGCGGCTCGATGCGATCGTCGTGGCCGGTGTCGGAGGCGCACTGCACGGCCTCGCGGATCTGCTCCGCGGTGGCCTCGGTGGTGCTGGCCCGCCGCTCGAGGAAGTCGAGCAGGATCTCCGGATCTCCGCCGGCCCTCGCCACCCGCTCGTACATGCCCATGATGCGCTCGTCGCGCGCGTCGGCGGCCGCCGCCTGCCGCAAGATGCGGCTGGCCTGGGCCCAGCGGGGCTCGGCGGCGAAGGCGCGGTCGAGCAAGTCCACGCCTTGCCGGCGCCGGTTGTCCGTGGAGACGAAGATCTCGGCCAGCCGGTACAGCGCGTCGATCTGCGCCGGCGAGGGGTCCCGGTTGTCGGGGCCGGCCAGCTCCAGCATCTTGTCGAGCGTGCGCGCCTGCTCATCGACGTCGCCTTGCGCGGCGGCGATGCGGGCCTGGGCGTAGAACGCCTCGGCGAGCTTCTCGCCCAGCATCTCGACGCGGCGGTACAGCGCCGCGGCGCCGCGCGGATCCCCAGCGTCGTGCTCCAGCGCGTCACCGGCCAGCATGAGCAGGTCGGCGATCAGCGGCGGATCGTCCTTGCGCCGCAGGCGGTCGACGATGGTCTCCACCGTCTCCACGAACTTGCGGGTCTGGCCCGTGCGCTTGGCGAGCTGGCGCGTGCGCGTGTACATCTCCACGCGCGACGGCACGATGTTGAGGGCGCGCAGCATGGCGGCCATCGCGTCCTCGGTGCGGCCAAGCGAGGTGTCCAGCACCTCGGCCATGTCCGAGAGCAGGCGAGCCTGGCTCGCCGGCTCCGGAGAGAGCTTGAGCCGCTGCTCCAGCACATGGAGCAAGGTGGCGCCGGCGTCATGCGCCAGCAGGCTGCGCCGCAGCCGCCGGACCTCGGCGTCCGACTGCACGGCGGCGTCCATGGCGCTCTCGAGCTGCTCCTTGGCTTGCACGTTGTCGCCGCGCTGCGCCGCCAGCTTGTGCAGCTCGAAGAGCACCTCGCTCTGGCCCACCGCGTTCTCGTCGTCGCCGGGCGGCTGCCGCCGGACCACCAGCAAGAGGCCCTTGTAGGTGCGCTCGGCCTTGTCGAGCTGCCCCGACTGGCGAGCCAGCTCCGCGAGCTCCTTGATCACCAGCGCGTTGTTGACGTCCATCTTGGACGCCTGCTCGAGCTCGATCATGGCCTCGTCGAGCTTGCCCTCGGCCTGGGCCACCCGCGCCAGCTCCACGTGCAAGATCGCGCGCTCCGGCGAGCGGCGCCGGCCGAAGTCGGCGATCAGCTCAGCCAGCGCGGCGCGCGCCTCTGGCAGCTTGCCGGCCACCCGCTGGCCGATGGCGAGCTGGGTGCGCAGATCGCGGTCGGTGGGGTCGAGCGCGAGCGCGGTCTCGAGCGCGGGGATCGCCTTGGCGGGCTGCCCCAGCTTGAGGTAGATCGCCGAGGCCTCGCGGGCGAACTCGCGGGCGCGCTTGTCTTCGCGCAAGAGCGGCAAGCTGCGGGTCAGGTGGCGCGCCAGCGGCTCCCACTGCTCGCTGGTGCGATACAGCTCGGCCAGCATCACGCGCAGGTCGATGGCGGGCTCCTTGTCGGTCAGGTTGCTCTCGATCGCCGAGATCGCGCGCTCCGGGTGCTGCGCGGACAGGTGCGCGCGGGCGAGCTGGGATACGACGGCCATGCGCTCGCCGACGGGCACGGCGCCGAGCAAGCTCTCGAGCCACGGCACCGCCTGGTTGGGCTGGCTGCGCTCGAGGTTCAGGCGCGCCAGGGCGCGCAGCGAGTCCGGCGTGGGCACCAGCGCGACCACCCGGCGGTGACCGGCGATGGCGCGCTCGGGCTCGCGGGTGTCCCGCTCGGTGATGCCGGCGAACTGCGCCCACAGCCGGGCGGCGCGCGCCGGCTCGGTGGGCTCGAGGCGCTGGGCTTGCTTCTCCAGCAGATCTGCGAGCGCCGCGTGCTGGCCCTTGGCCGACAGCAGCTGCGACACCGAGTCGACCGAGGCCTCGTGGCCGGGGCGATCTTCGAGGTTCGCCAGCAGCGCCTCCAGGCGACCGCCGCGCTCCTCGAGCACGCCGACCAGGCTGGCGATCTCCAGGCGGAGCTGCAGCTTGCGCTCCGGATCGGTCTCGATGTCGAGCTGCAGCTTGCGCAGGCCGAGCATCTCCGGGACGCGGTCTTCCATGGCCAGGAGCTCGGCCAGCCGCTCGATGACCTCGCCGTCGCGCGGGGCGAAGGCCAGGACGTTGCGGTACATGTCGATGGCGGTGGCGCGATCGCCAAGGTCGGAGGCCGCGAGCTGCGCGGCGCGCATGCGGAGCTGGCGCCGGCCGGCCTCGTCGAAGGGCAGGCGCGCGGCCTCGGCCAGCGTGTCCACCGCGGCGCGCGGGTTGCCGGCGGCGCGGTGCAGCTCCACCAGGCCGTCCACCGCCCAGCGCGCGACCGCGTCGATGGGGCGGGACGAGCGCAGGCTGGAGCCGCCGCGCCAGGCCACCGCGGCGCGGGCCAGCACCTGGCCCAGGATGGCGATGGCAGGGGGCCGGTCGCCGAGCCGCGACGCGGTGTCGCCGGCCTCGACCAGCAGATCGAGATCGTTGACGTCGAGCTCGGCGAGCCGCCGCAGGGCGTCGAGCAGCGGGCGGCTGGTGCCCTGGCTGCGCTCCAGCGCGACCAGCTCGGTGAGCCAGGCGTAGCGGTCCCCGCCGCGCTCCAGCGCGCGGCGCAGCTCGATGATGGCGGCCCCGGGCTCGTGGCGCTGATCGCGATGGAGCTGGGCCAGGCGGTAGTGGAACTGGGAGGCCACCGGGCCCACCAGCTTGAAGCTGTCCGTGGCGTGCGTGAGCGCGGCGATGAACGCCGGATGTTCCTGCCGCGCCAGCGCATGGCGATCGAGGATCTCCATCAGCTCGTCGTCGTAGCGCTCGCGGTTGGCGCAGTAGCGGACCATGGCGGTGGCCGCTTCGTCCCAGCGGCCCAGGCCGCCGCAGAGCTCTGCCACCGCCAGCGCGACGCGCCGGTTGCTCGGGTCGGCGCTGGCGACATCGACGTACGCGGCGGCGGCGTTCTGCGGGTCCTGCAGGTGCTTGGCGGTGAGGTCGGCGTAGGCGAGGCGCAGCCGGGTGGCCTCGCGCGGGTCGTCGCCGAGGGCGGCGATGGCGCTGAGGTACGCCATGGCGACGGTGTGGTGCTCGCCGGTGGCCGCGGCCAGCTCGTGGAGCTGAGCCTCCACCACCTGATCGCGCGGCGCCATGGGGAAGGCGCGCACCAGGTCGGCGAGCGCGCCCTTGGGATCTTGCTGCTGCTCCAGGCGCAAGGTCGCGGCCTCGCGCAACAGCGCCAGGCGGGTGCGGTCATCCGCGGCGTCGGCCAGGCGGGCGTCGAGCAGGCTCAAGACGCCGGTGGCGTCCTGGTTCTGCCGGTAGGCTTGCGCCAGCGCGTCGGAGGCGTCGCGCCGGGTCTGCTCGATCTGCAGGAGCGCGAGCAGCCCGGTGCGCGCCGCGCTGCTCTTGGGATCGACCGCGATGGCGCCGCGGTACGCGGCCAGCGCGCGGGCGGGCTCATCCAGGTGCAGGCGGAGCGCGTCGCCCAGGCGCACCAGGCGCGCCACGGTGCGCGCGGTGTCGCGCGTGGAGGTGCCGTCGAGCAGGTTGGCCATCTCCTGCCAGCGGCTGGTGTCGGCGAGCAGCGCCGACAGCGCCATCACCGCCTCGGCGTCATCCGGCGAATCCGCCACCACGCGCTGCCAGGCGGAGATCGCGGCGGCCAGATCGCCGCGCTGGTGGTGGTGGACCAGCGCCACCCGCACCAGGTCCGCGCGCTTCTGGGCGCTGGAGCTGTGCTTGGCGGCGCGCGCCTCCAGAGCGGCGACCAGATCGTCCCAGCGGTTCTGGTTCTCGAGCAGCGAGATGCGCGCGTCCAGGCCCGAGAGATCCGAGGGATCTGCGACCATCCGGCGCTCCCACAGGGACAACGCGCGATCGGTCTCGCCCAGCGACTCGGCGAGCTTGGCCGCCTCGCCCAGGATGTTGCTGCGCGCGGTGTCGGAGGGCTCCACCTGGGCCAGCCGCTCCAGGGTGGACAGCCGCTCGGGCAACCGGCCGGCGCGAGCGTACAGCTCGGCGAGCCGCCGGTTGACGGCGATCTGCTCCGCGGCGTCGGCGTCGGTGACCTGCTGCGCCTCCTGCAGCGTGCGGATCGCGGCCTCGGCGTCGTGCAGGACCTCGAGCCGGGTGCGCCCAGCCTCGGCCAAAAGCGCGACCTTGCGCGTGGGATCTGCGGAGGCGCGCGCCGCGGCGACCACGCCGTCGGCGTAGCGCTCGTGCTGGTTGGCGCGCTGGGCCAGGGTGCGCAGCTTCTCCTCGACGACGGTGGACTCTGGCACCAGCGCCAGCAGGGCCGCGTAGTGGCCCATGGCGCCGATGACGTCTTCCAGATCGGCCAGCCGGGCGCCCGCCTCTTCGCGCAGCGCGCGGCTGCCCGTTGGGTCGAGCGCGATCACGCGCTCGATGACGCGGATGAACTCGCGCGGTCGCGCCGTGGCGTCGTAGTGCGCGCGCAAGAGCTCGATGGCGCCGTCGCGCACCGGCTTGGTCACCCCGGGCGCCTCGATCACGCGCTCGAGCAGCGAACAGCTCTCGCGATCGTCTTCGGCCTCGGCGAGCAGGGGCTTGATCGCCGCCAGGGCGCGGCCCGGGTCCCGCATGTTGTCCAGCCAGCACGCGGCGATGCGGCCGCGGCTGCGCTCGCGGTCTCGCTTGCTCTCGCGATCGAGCCGGCTCTCCCACAGGGCGATGAGCTCGGGCCAGCGCTCGTGCCGCTCGAGCAGGCGCTCCAGGCTCTGGCTCACCTGCACGTCATCGGGGACGATCGGCAGGAGCTGCTGCAGGTAGCCGATGGCCTTCTCGGGCTGGTTGGCCACGTCCTTGGCGAGCTGCGCGGCCTCGCGCAGGACGCGCAGGCGCTGGGTCTTGTCCTTGGCCACGCCCAGCGCGCGATCGTAGAGGCTCAGCAGATCCGTCCAGCGCTCCGCGGTGGTGTAGATGACGGACAGGCGCTGCAGCGCGGACTCCGAGCCCGGCGCGAGCTCCAGCACGCGGTGCAGGAGCCGCTCGATGATCGACGGGTCATCGCCGAACCACTCGTCGCAGAACGAGCTGGCGCGATCTCCGATCATCTCGGCGATCTCGGGCTGCAGCGAGTCGCGCAGCACCTCGCCGTAGAGCGTCACCATGTCATCGGGGCGATCGAGCTGGGCCGCAAGCGCTTCGACTTCGTGCCACGCGCTGACGGCGTGGGGCGCTTGGCGGACGGCTCGGGCGGCTTCTTGGAGGTGAGAAAGGTCTGCCATGGCGATGGGTGCGAGGCGCGCGCCCGGGGGGAGGAGACCGGCGCGGGACCTCGGCAGTGAGAATGCTAACATCGTGGCTTCGCTCGCGGTCGCAGCGCGCCAGGCAAAAGGAGCAGACCTTTTGCGAGCCTGCGAAGCGAGCGCGGCTCGCGGGGGCGCGAGACCTCGGGTGGGGGCCAGGCCGCGGGCGTCGGGGGTAGTCGGTTGGGCGTCGGCGGGAGTCGCCGGGCGGCGCCGGGAGTCGCCGGGAGTCGGTTGGCAGGGCAGGTGAGGAGCCGGACGCTGGCGTGGGCCGAAAATACCTTGGCGCAGTGTGTCAGCGCGCGGCGGCCAGGCCCCAGGGAGGCGTCGCGCAGGTCAGAGGGTGGCTTCGATCCCCAGAAAGCCGGAGATCGGGAGCTGGAAGCTGGTGGGCGTGCGAAACCCGGGGGACCGCGCGGCCGTGCCCCCGAGCTCGTCCTTGAAAAACGGCAGATCGGAGGCGTCGCCGCCGTCGATGGGCAGCACCAGGTCGCCGCGTGAGAAGACCTCGTCTTCGCCGGCCACGACCTGGCGCGAGAACACGTTGAAGAGCTGCAGGGTGACGGCATAGCGCGACCATCGTCCGGCCACGCGCAGGTCGGTGGTCAGGAGCCCAGGCAGCCGGCCCGCGCTGCCGCGCGGCAGCAAATACACGCTGCCCACCAGGTCGCTGTCCGCCAGCAGGTTGCGCGGGCGGCCGCTGGCCAGCACCATGCGAGCGCCAAGCTCGAGCGTCGCGCTCCGCCAGGCGCGCTGCGCCGACAGCTCGGAGTAGAAGCGGTGGCCCAGGTCGCTCGGCAGCGGGCCGGCGTGGTTGGTGGACAGCTCGTCGAAGTCCCGGCTGGCGTACTGCACGACGCCGCGGCGCGGATCATACGCGCCGACCAGCGAGCCCACCGCCTGGCCAAAGGCGTAGCCCGCGCGCACGCCCAGCGCCGCGTGCGGCGAGGTGGCGAGCTCGGCGCCCACCAGGTCGACGCGGCGGGTGGCGGTGCTCGGGTTGGTGAAGCCCTGCGCGGTGTCCTCGAAGCCAGCGCGCAGCCAGCGATGCTGCGAGCGCAGGCGGAGCTGGCCGAGCCGCGGCAAGACCAGCTCGATCGAGAACACCGCCTCGTCGGTGACCATCGCGTCGACGCCCGAGGTCACCGCGGACACGTTCGGCGGCGTCAGCACGCGCGACCTGCCAAACGGGCTCATGATCTCGCTCACCGTCGAGGTGCCCTTGTCGATGCGCTCGCCGAGGCCCGCGGGCAGGTGGGTGAAGAGCCGGCCGAAGGTGGCCGCCACCCGGGACCTCCCGCCGCCCACCGGGTCCCACGCCACGCCGAGGCGCGGCGCGACGTTGTCGCCAAAGCGCAGCCGGCTGCCGAGCTGCTGATACTCCCAGCGCACGCCCACGTCGACGAGCAGGTCGGCCCTGGGACGCCAGGTGTCTTCGAGGTACAGCGCGACGTGGCGGGTGCGGAAGGTCAGCTCGGTCTCGCGCAGCACCGGGCAGGGCACGTCGATGTTGACCATGCACAGCTCGGCTTCGGCGGCGTTGACGAACTGGGTGACGTCCACGTGCTCGGCGAACAGGCTGCGCTCCAGCAGCCCGCCGGAGAAGCGGGAGCGAACCACCAGCCGCGTGTCCTCCCCGGCGAGCCCGGCGCGCAGCGCGTGCGCGCCCACCGCCCGCACCGCGTCCACGCGCAGCGCCGGCCGGTCCGCCACCGCGTCGGAGAGCTGGCCGACCCCCTGGCGAGCGAACCAGCCGGTGGGCACCGGGCAGTTGGTGAGCGCGGGATAGCGGTCCTCTGCGTCGCCGTCACGGCAGGCGGCGGCGAAGCGCGGATCGAGCCCGGACAGGTCGGCCTCGTCGGGAAGATACGCGGTCTGGAGCTGCGGCAGGCGGCCGGCGCGGTCGTCCGCCGCGACCTCGCGGCGCGCGCTGTGGTGCCAGGAGAGCTGCACGTGCAGCGCGGTCTGCCTCCAGCGCCTGCGCCAGCTCGCCACGCCGTCGAGCACCAGGCCGCGCCGCAGCACCTCGGAGGCCTCTGGCGTGGCGACCACGGTGAACCTGGGCGACTGGCTCCACAGGCCCACCAGCGTCAGGTCCAGGCGCTGCTCGGCGCGCACGAGCCCGGCCCTGGCCATCATCGGCACGCTGGCGCTGGTGGCGTCGCGCGAGTCGCGCGAGATGGTCTCGCTGGCGAACCCGCCGTCGGGGCGCAGGTCCGGCGCGCCGTCGCCGTTGCGATCGATCATGCGCTGGCCGGTCAGCTCGAAGTCGGAGAGGGAGGTGGTGGGGGCGACGCCGGCGGCGTACCAGAGGTCTCCGCCGAGGGCGCGGCCCAGCGGGCCGCTGGCCACCGCGGTCACCGTCGCGGTGCGCGGCTCGCTGAGCTGGCCGCGCAGCGGGCTGAAGGTGCCGGGCACGATGGGCCGTTCCTGGCGCTGCGCGAGCGCGCCGAGCCAGGCCTGCGCGCGCGCTTGATGCTGGCTCCCGCCGCGCAGGAGCTCGGCGTCGATGACGCCGCCGCTGGAGGCGCTATCTCGCGCCGAGAACCCGCCGGTGGTGATGCGCAGGCCGGACAGAAAGGCGAGCGGCAAGCGGGTCTCCGCGCCCGCGGTGCGCGGCGAGTCGATCGGCGCCCCGTCCAGGGTCCAGCGGTTCTCCAGGCTGCTCGCGCCGCCGATGAACACGCCGCCATCGTCGCGGCCAACGCCGAGCGCGACGCGGCCTGCCCATCGTGCAGCCCGTCGGCCACCGGCAGCCGCGCCAGGGCCTGCGCGGACAACCAGGTGCCCGTGGTGAGCGGCGAGCGCTCGGCCAGCGGGTCCTGCTCGAGCGCGCACTCCTCCTGGTGTGGCGTCTGGGCCTGGCAGCCGGCTTCGGCCTGGGGCTTGCGCGCCAGGCCAAAGAGCTGGCGTGGGTCTTCTGCGGCGGCCGCGGCAGGCGTCGCGGCGGCCGCGGCGACCGGAGACGCAGGCGTTGCGGCGGCCGGCGCCGCAGGGGCCGCGGTGGTCGGCGTCGGCGCTGCAGCGGGACTGGCGCCGGGGCAGCGGCCGCGGCAGGCGCGGCTGTCGCCACCTGCGCGCTCGCGGCGCTGCGAGCGGCGAGCACCAGCATGAGCGAGGAGAAGGAGCGAAGCCGCACGCCTGGGCCACAGTATCAGCCGCGCGCGCCCTCCGCCTATCACGCCGGGCGGTAACCTGCCGTGCGGCCCTGACATCTCATCGCCGTGACTGTCACCGCGGCCCGGATCACGCGGTGCAACGAGGCCTCGGAGCGAGCTGGCGCCGACTACGTGCTCTACTGGATGATCGGCGCTCGACGCACGCGATACAATCCCGCGCTGGAGCACGCGGTGGCGCTGGCCAACCGCCTGGCGCGCCCGCTCCTGGTGGTGGAGCCGCTCCGGCTAGATTATCCCTGGGCAAGCGATCGGTTGCATGCGTTCGTCCTGGCCGGCATGGCGGACAACGCCGCCGCGTTCGCTCGGCACAAGGTCACGTACCTGCCATACGTGGAGCCAGCTCGCGGGGCCGGCAAGGGGCTGCTCCGCGAGCTGGCCCGCCGCGCCGCGGTGGTGGTGACCGACGAGCAGCCCGGCTTCTTCCTGCCGCGCATGGTGGCCCGCGCGGCCGCGCAGCTCGAGGTGCCGCTGTTCGCGGTGGATGGCTGCGGTGTCTTGCCGATGCGCGCCGCCAGCCGCGCGTACCCCAGCGCGGCGCTGTTTCGCCGTCACCTGCAGAAGACGGTGGGGGAGCACCTGGCGCAGGTGCCCGAGGCCGAGCCGCTGCGGCTGCTGCGTCAGGGCGCCGCCGCGGCGCTGGCGGGCCCGGTGCTGCGGCGCTGGCCGGCGGCGGGGCCGCGCCTGCTGGCGGTGGAGCCCGCCGCGCTGCGCGCGCTGGCGCTGGATCACTCGGTGCCATGCGCACCGGTGCGCGGCGGCAGCACCGCGGCGAGCGCCGCCCTGGACACGTTTCTCCGCGAGCGGCTCCTCCACTATGGTGACGCGCGCAACCAACCCGAGCGCGAGGTGGCGAGCGGGCTCTCGCCGTATCTCCACTTTGGTCACCTCGCTGCGCACGAGATCGTGCAGGCGGTGATGGCGCGCTCGCGCTGGGATGCGTCGCGCCTGGTCGGGGCCAAGGTCACCGGCAGCCGCGAAGGGTTCTGGGGGTTGCCGCCGGAGTCCGAGTCCTTCCTCGATGAGCTCATCACCTGGCGAGAGCTGGGCCATGGCTTTGCGTTTCACCGCCCCGACTACGATCAGTACGAGTCGTTGCCCGACTGGGCGCGGCGCAGCCTGGATGAGCACGCGGCCGACCGACGCGCCCCGTGTTACACGCTCGCCCAGCTCGAGGCGGCCGCCACCGCGGATCCGCTGTGGAACGCAGCCCAGCAGCAGCTCCGCCGCGAGGGTCGCATCCACAACTACCTGCGCATGCTGTGGGGCAAGAAGATCCTGGAGTGGACCGAGAGCCCGCGCCAGGCGCTGGCGGTGCTGATCGAGCTCAACAACAAGTACGCCCTCGACGGTCGCGATCCCAACTCGTACAGCGGGATCTTCTGGACGCTCGGGCGCTTCGATCGCCCGTGGGCGCCCATCCGCCCGATCTTCGGCTGCATTCGCTACATGTCGTCGGCGAACACCGCGCGCAAGGTCTCGGTGAAGGGCTACATCGCGCAACACACCAAGGCCCAGCTCCCGATCTTCGGCTAGGCCTGCGGTTGCTTGCCGTCGGCTGACGACGCTTGCCGTCGCTGACGACGCCTGCCGTCGCTGACGACGCCTGCCGTCGCTTGCCGTCGCTGACGACGCCTGCCGCTGCTGCGTCAGTGCTTGCAGCCGGGGCCGTGCTCGTGGTCGTGGCCGTGGTCGTGGTCGTGCTCGTGGGCCGCGATCTCGGCGCGCACCTTCTCCATGTCCAGCGCCTTGGCCTGGGTCAACAGCTCCTCCAGCGCCTTGGGCGGCAGCGCGCCCGACTCACGGAACAGCAAGACGCCATCGCGAAAGAGCATCAGCGTGGGGATCGCCGAGATGTCCGCGGAGCCCGCCAGCTCTTGCTGGGCCTCCGTGTCGATCTTGCCAAACACCACATCTGGGTGGGTCTCGGAGGCCTTCTCGAACACCGGTGCGAAGGCCCGGCATGGGCCGCACCAGGAGGCCCAGAAATCCAGGATCAGGATCCCTTGCTTCTCGATGTGGCCCTTGAAGTTCTCTGCGGTGATCTCGACCGTTGCCATGGCGTGTTCCTTTGCGAGCTGACGCAGGACCTTAGCGCGCTCGATCTCCTCGTCCAAGGCCAAACCTGGCTCGGGAACGGGAAAACTCAACGACGCTCGTCAGCGTTTCGAGGTGCGAGAGCTCACGCTGAACGATGCGTGCGTGCGCTCGAGTTCGCTCGGTTCAGGGAAGTGGGTGGAGCCAGAGAGCGTGAGCTTCTGGACCGCGAAGCCGGTCGCGGTGGCGGTGCGGGCGGTGTCGGTCCAGAGGAAGACGGCGCGGCGGCGGACCATGCCAGTGCGCAGGTCCTCGGGGCAGACGAGCTCGACGCGAGTAGGGGGCGGGCTCCAGGCAAAGCGGACGCACTCGACCTGGGCCTGGGAGGCGACGACCTGGCGACGCAGGAGCGCGTAGGCAGCCTGAGGCACAGGGGTCACCGGCCTGCTCACGATGCCGGCGGCGACGACGATCGACGCCTCCTCGACGATGGCGCCCGCGCTGACGGGGATGCGGAGCTTGAGGAGCAGGGTGTCGCCGTCGGCGAGCTGCGCTGGCGCCTCTCCGTCGCGGAGCGCGGCGAGGGGGAAGACCTTGAGCGTGTGCGCTTGTAGCGCGATGGCGCGAGCCCCCAGCAGCGTCAGGGGGCGGGCGAGGCCCGCCAGGTCAACGAGGTCAATGGAGAGCTCGGCCGGGTGACTGCGGTCGTCCTCCCAGTCATAGCGCACGGCGAGCTGAGCGCTGGGATCATACTCGGCGCGGTCCGCGGCCAGGGTCACCAACCTCATCGTCAGCTGGCCGCCGGCGACGGTCTTCACCAGGCCCGAGCTGTTGTTCGAAGGCGAGGACAGCAGACGGTTGTACTCGGGGTCTTCGAACAGGACGAAGAACGGCTCGAGGGGGAGGCGAGAAGGTGCGCCGAGGTCGACGGCGCGCATGGGCAGGGAGAGCCTCTGAAAGAAGCCGTCGGCACCAGCGGCACGGGTGACCCGGGACGTGAGTTCGACGAGGTCGCCAGGGGCGAGCGTCGAGAGCAGGTCGAAGAGCGCCTGGGGGATGGGGCTCGTCGCGGCGGCGCCCCTGGGGTGGAAGGTGTAGCGGCCCGCGCCGCGGCTGGCGGGCGGCGCGACGTCGTAGGGGACCGTGTGGCCACCGCGGACAAGCTCGACGGAGACGTTCCACTCGTCGAAGGTCGCCTGCGGCCCATCGAAGGTGAGATCCGCGATGATGACGCCATTCCAGGTGGTCTCGATCTGTCCACGTGCCGGCGAGATGAGCTTGATCTGGAGGCGATGCGCTGGCTGGGTGCCAGTGGCGGCGAAGAAGGACTCATCGGTTGGCTCGGTGCGGGCGACGAGCCCGCGCTGGGGCTCGAACCAGCTCGCCCAGGGCTGCAGCGCGTGTTCGAGATCGGCCGGATCGTTGGGCGGCAACGAGATGGGGCGAGGGGCGCGATGCTGGACTGGAACGGAGCCGGAGGTGAGCGCGGTGCCGCGCTGCTGGCCAGGCGCCGCAGCATCGAGTCCGCTCTGCCGGGTGAGCTGCGGGCGGAGCGAGAGGAAGGCGCCGGGGCGGGCGCCGACCACGGTGGCGCGGATCGAGCCAGGCAGGACGGGCTGGCGCCAGGCGCCGGTCGCCGCTGGGAAGAGCGCGGCGGCGTCGAGCGCGGGCAGCGGAGGATCGGGGAGCACCGGAAGGAAGCCACGAATGGGGGGACTCCGGAAATCGGGGGGCAGGCCGGCTGCTGGATCGACGCCGAGCGCCGAGCGGTACTGCACGGCGTGGTGGAGTCCTTGCCACCACAGCGCGATGCCGTCCTGGTCGCTGGCGATGACGCGCCCGGCGACGCCTTCCCCGTGGTCGGTGAAGCGGATGCTGGCGCGCAGGCCGGCCAGGCCCCAGGGCCAGGTGGTCGCGGTGGACGCCGGGGGCATGGTCGCGGGGCGCTGATCGAGGCGAAGCGGTTGCACGCCTGCGGTCTGCGGAGGGGCGAGCTCGAAGGGCTTGATGGCGCCCGGCATCACGGCACCTCCGAAGCGTCCGTCGCGGAAGCGGAGCTGCGAGACCGGGGAGCGCAGCCGGAAGACTCGCCTGGCCAGCGTGCGTGGCGCCTGCACGTCGGGGACGAGGCCGAAGGCGAAGTTGGTGATCAAGGACGCGCTCGTCGAGGAGGCGCCTGCTGCCGCCGAGCGCAGCTCGCGGTAGCGGAGGACGGCGACGGGCGACTCGGGGCTCAGGCGCCGGTGCGTCTCGCGCGCCCACGCGGTGGCGAGCTCGCGCTCGTGGCCGGCGATCGCCGCGGTGGACTCCCAGCTCTGACTGGCGACGGGGCGGAGACGGCCCGAGGCGCCGTTGATGGCGAGGAGCTCGGCGATGACGACCCGCAGGTCGCTGGCGGTCGGCGCTGGGCGGAGCTCGAGGCTGAGAAACGGGCTGACCACCAGGCCACTTGCACCTGGGTGCCGGCGAGGCGAAGCGGGATCTGCGTCGCCGCGACGTGGCGCCGCGAGGTGAACGTCGTGCCGGCGGTGCGGCGCAAGAGGCCGGTCAGAAGCTGCAGGCCGACGGCAAGCCAGCCATAGGGCGGCGAGGTAGCTGGCGGCTGGCTGGCGACGGTCTGAAGCACGAAGAGGTGGTTGGGGCGCCAGATCAGCTTGTTGTCGGTGCCGCTGGGCACGACGTGATCTCCATCAGGCGACCACTGCGGCGGATAGAATCCGCGTGAACCGCCGTACAGGTGCGCGAGGGCCGTAGGGCGGCCGAGGCGGGCGACGCTTTCGGAGGCGGTGGCCATGACGCTGCGGATGCCCTCGGGGAGCGGCTCGTGGGCGCTGTTCTGCACGTAGAACCAGCTCTCCTCGAGGGCGCGCGGATCGAGGCGCGCGAAGGTGCGGCCGATGGCGTTGTCGAAGGCGGAGAAGCCGACGCTGGCGGGGGTGGACTCCGCCCACGCGGTGAACGCCAGCAGGAGCGGTGGTAGCGCAGCAGGGCTGGCCTTGCGACGGAACAGCTCGAGGACCGGATCGACCTGGAGCGGGAGCGGCGCGGGCGTGCCAGGCGGCAACGGGAGCGCCAGGGCGTCGCGCTCTTGATCCTGCAGGCGGCCGATGAACGGCATGGTGACCAGGATCCAGGCCGGGTCGCGGGGATCGGTGGGCGCGTAGTCGTCGGGGCTGGAGAGGGCCGCGAGTTGGGTGCCGTTGGGCAGGTACTGCAGCGCGGTGGGCGCGGACGTCGTCACCGGCAGCTCCTTGAGCCAGTTGGCGGCGCTGGTCTCCACGAGCATCGTGCTGCCTGGCAGGGCGTCGAGCGCGGGGGCGGCGCCCTCGGCGAGCAGGGCTCGCAGCCCGGCGCCGAAGACGCCATACGATGCGTCGCCGACGAGCGCGGTGCCGCCGACGGGCGCCTGCAGCTTGAGCGCATCGTTCTTGATGGCGAGGAGCTCGGCCTTCACTCCGGCCGGGGTCATGAAGCGGACCTCCTGCACGGCGACCCAGCGGCGATCGTTGCGAACCTGCGGGGTCGTGAAGGCGGGGCCTGGGAGGACCTCGATGAGCTGGTGTTCGACGACCGCGAGGAAGCGCCAGCCCTTCTGCGGGGCGAGCCGGAAGATCAGATCTCCGTCGTCGGTCTCCAGCACCCCAGGTGGGATGGCGTGCTGATCGAAGAGGATGCGGACCGTGTGCCGGAGGTGATCGAGGGAGGTCGTCGATGGCGCACGCACCGCCGGCAGGGTGAGGCGGACGCCCGGTGCGTCGGCGGTCATCGCGGCGGGCCAGGACACCAGGTCCTTGATCTCGAGGAATCCGTTCAACAGGGACTGCTCGTCCCAGGTGGTGTCCTGTGACTCGCCGGTGTAGCCGAAGATGAGGTCTCCGGCCGACGAACCGCAGACGCGGGCCAGCGGATGCGACGACTCGCCGGCTGGCTCCTGGAGCGCTTCGCCCCAGCGGCAGCGGAAGAGCGCTTCGACGAACGAGCTGGTGAGGTGCAGGGTCGGAACGTCGTTTGCCGCAGAGAAGGTGCGCAAGACGGCGGTCGCGAAGCCGGGGGCAACGCCGGTGGCGAGGTGCATGCCAGGCAAGAGCTGGAGTCGGGCCGAGGTGGAGTCGAGGTACCGATCCCAGCGGAAGTGCAGCGAGGTCTCGTCCGCGAGGAACGTCGCAGCCTCCGGCGCCGTCGAGGTGGGCGCAAGCTCGAGGGCGATGTCGTCGAAGAGGAAGCCGGCGAGCCAGGTGATGGAGTCGGCGCTGGCGCCGAGCACCTGGAATCGGACGTCACCGGTGAAGGCGGCGCGAACGCCGTCGAGGCGTGGATCAGGGAGGGGCCCGCCACCATCGTGGTGACGCCGCGGCCAAGGCGGACGCCGAATAGCAGCGAGACCGCATGGTCGGCGCCACCTGGATCGAGCGCGAGCTCGAGCTGACGCGGCACCAGCGGCTCGTTGGGCGCGGCCGACGCGGTGTAGCGGTGGACGATCGCGGCGGCGTCGCGCCCGAACACGAGGCGCGCCAGCGGGATACGCCACGTCGCGCCGAAGAGCTGGAACGCGAGCTGGGTTCCGTCGAGCTGGACGCCGTCGCGCGTGGAGGTGAGCGTGATCTGCGGCCAGATGATACGTGGTGCCTCGCCGGTGGTGCCGGCCGAGGGCGCCAGCGGCCATTCGCCAGCGCCGCCCGCGGCGTCCACAGCGGAGAGCTCCAGCCGGCTGGTGGCGAGGTTCCAGTCGAAGGTGAGGCGCACCGCGTTGGCAAGGGCATCGAGCTCGCCGGCGCCGGTGACCGGTAGCTGCAGGCGGCCGATCAGCTCCAGGTGGCGGACGTCGTCGTGGACGAGCACGGCCTTCTCGAGAGTGAGCGGGAAGAAGTCGAGGCCAAACAGCGAGTAGCGCTCCGGCGAGTCGGGCTCTAGGCGCCACTCCCAGCCGCTGAGGAAGTTGAAGCGGCGCGAGGTGGCCTCCGGATCGTTGATGTCCTGGGCCAGCGGCGAGCGGGTTCGATCGCGCAGGAAGGTCCCCGCCGAGACGGGGAGGTCGCGGAACCACAGCCGCCAGAACGTCGGGGGGCCAAAGGTCGAGGAGCCGATGGCGAGCGGGACGGCGTCGAGCAGCGACGTGAGCTCGAAGGCGTCGGCCTCTCCGAGGAGGCGAACCGGCGTGCGGATGACGGCAGGGGAGGCCACGGAGGCACCGCGCAGCAGTCCTCGTTGATCGCGAAAGCTCCCGGCCTCGGCCGTCGCCGCCATGCTGCCACCGACGAGCTCAAAGGCGCCGGTGGCCTCGGTGGTGGCCTCGGTGGTGGCCAGGTGGAGTGCGCCACCGGCATCCTGGTCGAACCGTCCGCTGATGCCCGCGAGCGCAGCTTCGCCCTGCAAGGTGAGGCTGCCGCCGCCATCCACGAAGGTGAGCGCTCCGGGGTACACGCTGGTCGTGAGCGTCGCCGTCACGGGCCAGGGCAGCGGCTCGACGAGGGCGTCGACCCGAGTGCCGCCGCTCGAGGCAGACGTCGCCGCGACCGCGTCGAGCGCGGCCAGGCTCGCGCGTTCGGAGAGATCTCGGAAGTGGCCCGCGAGCTGATCACGGGTGAGCGGGCCGGCTGGCGCCGCCGCGAGGGCGGGCGTGGCCGCGCTACCATCGGCGCAGCTTCGGACCTTGGGTAGCTGGGCGAGCGCGTGGGGCTCATCGACATACGGGAGATCGTGCCGGTACTGCTGCGGCAGGTTGGTGTCGGTGTCGGCGCCCAGCCCGGTGCGGCCGACGGCGTGCGGGTCGAGCACCAGCCCGGGCAGCGACAGCGCCGCGAGCGGCAGATCGGCCAGCGAGCGCCATTCATGCGCTGGAACGGACGCGCCTTGCGCCGTCGGCCAGGCCGCGGCGCCGTTGCCAGCGGGGCGCCCGAAGGTCCAGCCTGACGGGATCCACAGGCCGGTCGCCACGTGGAGCGCGACCGGGAGCTCGAAGGGCACGAGCTGCCGGCTGGGGCTGGGATGGCTGGGCGGGGTCTTGCGCTGGGTCAGCGGGAGCGCCTGGATCATCGGCAGCGTGCGGTGGCGGCGCCATACCAGCGGCTGGCGGCCAAGCGGGGTGGCTCCGCCGAACAGGTCTGGCGGCAACAGCTTCGCGGTGACCATGTCGCGAAACAGCAGCGGATCGACGCCGAGGGTCAAGGACCAGGCCCCGAGCATCGCCGACGGAGCGATCCCTCCGCCGGCGCGCAAGCTGAAGGTGAGCAGCGGGATCGAGACGGTGGCGAGCGGTGGGATGAGCTCGACCTCGGGGTCCACCGTGCGGAGCGCCACCGGGAACAGCCCGGTGACCCAGTTCTCGAGCGACGGCAGCGCGTCGTCGACGGTCGGCTTACCGCGCGCCAGCCACAGCAGGCCGGTGAGCGCGACCTCCGGCCCCGTGAGGGTCAGCGCGATCTCGGTGAGCACCGGATCGGTGGCGCCTTGTTGCAGCAGCGTCCAGGTGCCGGCGATCGAGTCGGCGTCGATCACGGTCATCGTCCACGTCTGCTCGGCGGAGAGCTCGGGGGCCGTGCTCTTGTCGTTGCCGTACGAAACGGCACCGGTCAGCAGCGCGGTGGTCGGCGTCGGCTCTCGAGCCAAGCGGGCGTCGACGTACATCTGGGTCGTGAGGTTCGGTACGGGGAGCTGGGCCCAGCCCTCCTCGAGCGGCGAGAAGGCCCACAGCGCCCCCGGCTGCAGCGGCGCCGCGTCTTCTCCGGGGGGCCAGATCGGGGGCGTCACATCCTGGAGCTCGCGCAAGACGCGCGGCGTCTCGATGGGATCGAACGCGGTGACGACTCCGGATAGGCCAACCTGCTCCTGCCAGTCTTCACCGACGGCGGTGGGCCGCACCGCGTGGTACTGGAGCTGGCCGGGGATGCTCGAGGTGCCGGCGCGCACCGCCGAGATGGCCACGGTGATCTGGGCCGGGGCACCGCCACCGGGCTGGGTGCGGGTGATCACGACGCTGCCCAGCACGGTGCGAGCGGTGGTGGTGGCGCGGTGCTGCTGATCGAACAGGGACTGGTCGGAGAGGACGAGGTTGAGCTCCTCCCGCTCGATGTACAGGGGCAGCGCGTTCGGCACCGCCTTCCACGGCTGGATGAACCAGTGCATGCGCGGGATGCCCACGGGGTTGGCGACCTCGAGCGTGACCCAGCGCGTGGTCGGCGCCACCGCGATGCGCCCCAGCGCCGGGTTGCCGGGGTCGATGCTGGTGGCGAAGCGACGCCAGGAGGCAGCGAGCGTGGCGCGCTCGGCGTCGGTGGTGCGCTCGAGCTCGATGGCGAGACGGTAGGTGGGGACCTTCCCGGTGAGGTTCGGGTTGGGATCCGGTAGCACCCGGGTGAGCTGGTAAGGAGCGGTGACCCGGCTGCTCTCCCACGGCAGGCGCGCGCTCCCGAAGATCGTCGCGCCGGTTGCATGGACGGAGAGGCCGCCGGGCAGCGCGGTGGCGCCGGGACGATCGGAGGCCGGTACCGCCTCGATCAGATCGAGCGCGTTGTAGAGCGCGGGGCGCGAGGTCGTCTCGCCGCGCAGGGCATCGAGCGAGATGTGGCCCGACAGGCAGGTGACGGTGCCGAGCCGTGAGGGGTCTTCGCCTTGCCACTGCGCCGGGTTGGCCTCGACGAGCAGCAGCGCGACCTGCCCCTGCAGGAGGAGGGACTTCACCTCGGCAGGGCTGATGGTCTCGGCCGGTGGGGTCTCTCCGGCGCGGCGCGAGAAGTTGTAGACCGGCGTGGCGGCCGTGGTGGGCTTGAGCTGGACCGAGCGGACCCAGCAGAGGACCAGCGCGGTGCCGGGGAGCAGCGCCTTGCTCGGCGTGATGCTGCGCGACGCGAGGCCGACGAAGAGCTCGCGCAGATCCCAGGCGCGAGTCGGGGTGGAGAAGCGGAGCAGGTCGGCATCCGCGGTCCAGAAGGGGCCGTTGATCTTGAAGGCTGGAAGAGTCGGGAGGGCCATGATCACGCTCCTTCAGAGAGCTCTGGGCGGGATGGGGTGGAGCTGGCTCGGCGGGGCGGCGCCGCGTCGTGTCCGGATCCGCAGCTCGCGCCCGCGCATGCCGCTGGTCAGGCTGGCGCTGTACAATCGCAGCACCGCGCGTCGGTCCGCGGCGCTCGGAAACAGCGCCTGGATGGCGGCGATCTCGGAGGGGAGCATGAGGCCGTGGAAGCGCAGCGCAGCGCGGCCGACGATGAGCTTGTCGCCGAGATCACCGAGCGCGTCGGCGGTGGGGCGCACCTCCGAGAGGAACGGCACCTCGATCTCCTGCGCGTCGAGCTGCGCGAGCAGTTGCTGGATGGCCTCGATGAGCGGCGCATCGCCGAGCAACGCGAGGAGCGCGTCGCGTGAGCTCGCGTCGTGCAAGCGACCGGTCCAGGTCAGGCCGGTCGGCGTGAGCGTGAGCTGCGTCGTCAGCGAGGTCGGCAGCTCGGTCTGACGTGGGCGCGCCGGCTGCGCGGTCATCGCGACCTGATGGGCCGCATCGAACAGGTCGCGCAGCGCTCCGACCGCCATCAGCAACACCTCGTCCGCGGCCAGGTCGCGCAGGGCCGCTCGCTCGGCATCGTTTGGGGCAGGCGAGGCCCAGCGCAAGGTGTCGGTGCCGATGAGCAGCCGTCCTTCCAGCGACCCTATCAGGTCGGCTTGTGCCGGGCGCGCGATGAAGGGGGCGAGCGGCACCGAGCTCGCCGTCTCCGCATCGAGCGCGGCCAGCAAGGCGCGGATGGCCGCGAGGAACGGGCCGTCCCCAGGGAGCGCGAGCAGGGCCGCGCGCTGCTCGGCCGTGGGCGCGGGCGCGCTCCAGCTCAGCGCGTCGTCGCCGAGCTCGAGCTGCGCGAGCGCAACCGGCAGGCTCCCCTGTGTCGGCCGCGTGATGGCGGCGCCGAGCGGCACGCTGCGCTCCGCGTCGATCGCAGCCAGCAGTCGCGCGCGAGCGTCGACGAAGTCGGCGTCGCCCGGGACGGCCAGCAGCGCCGCGCGCTGCGCGTTGGTCGGCGCGGGGCCGAGCCAGCCGAGGTGCGCGGCCGCGAGCTCTAGCTGCCCGAGCGCTGGCGGCAGCTCGGCGCGGAGCGGTCGCGCTGGCGGCAAGGACAGCGCGTGGACTCGGACGCTGGCCTTCTCGATCAGCGCGGTGACGGCGCTGGCCAGGTCCAGCACGCGCGGCCATCGCTTGAGCGTGTCGAGGTCAGCGTCGGCCAGGTTCCCCGACCAGCGCAGGCCGGTGTACGCGTGGCCTGCGGCGTCGCGGGTGAGCGTCACCCGTGGCCGCAGCGCCGGCGGCATCGGCTCGGGCGCGAGCGGCGCACAGACCGTGACGACCCCGGCCTGCTGGCCCGCGGTCTCTACGAGCCGCGCCAGCGCGGCCTTGAACTCGCGGTCGCCGGGCAGCGCCAGCAGCGCCGCCTGCTCGGCCGGCGACATCGCGCCATCCCAGACCAGCGGCAGGTCATCGAGCTCGCCGAAGTCCACCATCGTGGCGAGCGCCGGCGGGATCTGGGCAACGGCCTCGGAGACTGGCACCTGGACGGACCAGGCGTCATGCAGCGCGCGCACGGCCGGCCAGTCGGCGAGGTCGAGCACGGCCTCGAGCGCAGCCAGATCGGCGTGGGTCATGATGCCGACAAACGAGAGCTGTCGACCTGACACCGCCAGCTTGGCCCGGGTCGCGGCGGGGATGGCGGCGAGCTGCGCGCCGGTGTAGCTGCGCGAGAGCTGTTGCTGCGCGAGCTGCTGGATCGATACCGCCACAGCGTAGGTGCCGCCGCTCGCTGGCGCGGTCAGGGCGCTGATCTCGGCGAGGAAGCGCCTGCCGAGCTGGCGGCGAGTGTAGCGGCCGAGCTGCTCGTCGAAGCTGAGCTCCGCCTGGACCTCGACGTTGCCGCTGAACAGCTCGACGAGCTGGTAGACCACGTCGAGATCCGGGACCCAGCCGGGAGTTCGGTGCGTGCCGTCGGGCTGTTCGCTCGGCCAGCGCGCCTGCGCCTGGGCAGGCAGCGCATCCCATAGCTGGCGTAGCTGCACGTTCACCACCCGGCCGCGCAGGTCGAGCGGAGCTCCCGCGAACGGCGGCGGCGGGGTCCACGAGAAGGTCGCCACCTCCAGGTTCGAGATCGGATCGGGCGTGCGGTACTCGAAGTCGCGCTGCGTCACCTCGTTCACCGGCGACACCTCCCCGGTGGCCTGGGCGATGAGCAGCAGTCGGTGCTGGTAGTAGAACGGCAGCCCTTCCCACTGCAGCGCGACGGCGCCCTGCTGGAACGGGCCGAGGCGCAACGGCAGATCGAGGGTCCGCGCGGCGAGCTCGTCCAGCGGGCCCGACAGCTCGAGGCGCTCGGGGGTCGCTGGCAGCGCCGCCGGAGGCAGGGGGTAGCGCTCTGGCACCGGCGCGAGCGCGATGCCGAGCTGTGAGAGCCAGCGCGGGAACGCGAACTCTCGCACCAGGGTGTACGCGAGCTGCCGGAAGGCGAGCTGACGAGCCAGCGTCTGGTTGTGCGACGCCAGCGTCTGTTCGGGGTGCTCGGCGACCAGGACCTCCCAGGTGGCGCCCGGAGCCGCCGGGCTGGCCGGTGTGCCGGGGGCATCGAGGCGCCGCGACGACAGCACGAGGGGCCTGGCCACCGAGCGGGTCCGGTCGAGGACGACGTCAAGGCCGCCGCCGGTGGTCTCCGGGGTGGTCTCCTCGAAGCGAGGCGTCGAGGGGAACAGCAGCGGCGACTGCCGCAGCCCCTGCCAGAGCAGGTCGTAGCGGCCATAAGGGCGCACGTAGTAGCGGTACGTGTGGGCCCACGGATCCTCGACGCGGTGGTCGTAGGTGAGGCGGCCCGTGGCGTCGGGCGCCGCGTGCGCAGGCGAGCCAGAGCGCGGATACGCGGTCGCCACCCACGGTCGATCGACAGGCTTGTCGCCGCCTCCCCCGTGGTCGAAGAAGCGCTGCATCCAGCGAAGGACGGTCGCCGCCAGCGGCGCGAGCTGGTCCTTGGTCGTGGGAACCCGAACCTTGTCGCTGTCGGCGACCGCAGGATCGTTGCTGGAGAGCGACTCTGCGTAGCGCCGAAACGCGGTCCACGACCGGGCGGCGTGCGGCTCGGCGCCGGCCAGCTCGGCGGCCAGCGCGGTCGCGTCGACCGAGAAGTAGGCGACGTGCTCGTCGGTGGCGGCGAACGGCTCCAGCGTCAGCGGCGTGGTGGCCCCGGCGGAGCCGACGCGCGCCACCGTGGGCAGCGCGCGGCCGCGGAACAGCAGCGTGGTGCGGCCCCCCAGCGGGAACTGGACGGCGCGGCGCACGACCACGCTGGCGCCTGGCGCGGCGGCGAGCTCGACCTGGCCAACGGCGGGGTTGCCCTGGTCGACCATCGAGCACGAGGCCCCGGCGGGGAGGGTGATGGCGAGCTCGACCTGGTCGCCGGGCTTCCCCTCGACGACGACTCGGCCGTAGCTTCGGATCTGGCGCACCACAGGGCGAAGGCTGAGCTGAACGAGGGCGAGCAGGCCCTCCGCGGCGCAGGCCTGCTCGGACACCTCGATCGCCCGACCCGACTGGAACAGGAGCTCGACGTGAAGGTGGCGCGCCGCCGTGTCATCGAGGTCGGCAAGGCTGGCGTGGAGCGCGGCGAGCAGCGCCGGCCCGGTCAAGACCTCGCCGCTGAGCAGCGAGCGCAGCCGAAACGCGACCGAGAGACCAAAGCGCTGCAGGATGCCCCAGCCGTACGGATCGGCGGCCGGCGCCGTCGCCTTGAGGAGGGCGGCGAGGTCCTGAGGCTGCATCGCCGGCGGCGCCTGCAGCTCGAGGTGATGGTCCCTCGCCAGCGCCTCGGTGATGGCGCGCAGCGTGGGGTGGTGAGCGCCATCGCGGATCCCGGCGTCGGCCGCGCCGGTGAGCCCGGGCCACGCTGGCCAATCGAGGACCGACTCGCGCCACGAGTACCACGGTCCCGCCGAGAGCTCGGATCCTGCCGCTCGCGCAGCGCCGGTGCGCCGCCGCAGGACCGCGCTGGGGTACCAGGCCTCCCACTGCGAGGTCGCCAGGGTGTCGGCGGGCACCAGCGGCAGGTCCTCCGCGGGGATCATCTGCACGTCCTGGATCGGTCGCAACGCCTCGGCGAGCCGCGCTCGATCCGCGAAGGTCTCGGTGGTGAAGGCGTCGATGTCGAGCTCCAGGATGCGATAGCCAGCGTTGAGCTCGAGGGGGTACCTCGAGGTCGCGCTGGGCCCCTGGTTCCATCGGAAGCGCACGCAGCGCAGCGCTGCCGGATGGGCGCGGTGGCGCAGGTTGGCGAGCGTCGGGTCAAAGACAAACGCGGTCGACCCGCCGTCGGCTCGCGGCATCGGCACGTGCAGCGGGCCGACGGTGGCCAGCTCGTCCTCGGGTGGCAGCAGCGGAAACCGCATCGGCAGCGGTAGCCACTCCAGCTCGGCTGGCCGGCGCTCTTCTCGTCGCTCCGCGAGCGGCACCGGCGACTCCCCTGGCGCGGCTGGGTCTGGCGTGATCCGGATCAGCACCTTCACTGGCGCCAGCGACGAAGGCACGCCGCCAAGCGAGACGGCCTGGAAGAAGACGCGCCACGCCTCCGGTCGCCAGCGTTGGTCGTTTGCTGGCGGGAACACGCCAGCCTCCTGCAGCGCCTGCAGCGTCAGCGTCGCGGTGCGAGCGTCGCTGGGGCCCTCGGGGAAGATCTGGACCTTGATGTCGGTGGGCAGAGGGCGCGCGTTGCTGGTGGGCAGCGAGGTCTCGCTGGGGCGCTGGGTGGTGCTGTCGAGGCCATAGCTGCCGATCGGCAGCGTGGACTCGCGGCGAAAGACGAGCTGATGGGTGCCGATGGGGATCACCGGGCCGTGCTGGGACGTCGTCGATTCGGTCCAGGTGATCGTGAGCGCGCTCGGCACCAGCAGCGGCGGCAGGTCGCTTGCGGGTACGGCGTGCGCCGGGGCGAGCGTCGAGTCGCTGATCACGTAGTGTACCGCGGCCTCGCCGTCGACGGGGACGGCCGGTGGATCGCTGGGGAAGCGGGTGGCCACGATCGACAGCGGCCGTCCACTGTGGCCGCCGAAATCGACCGGGGTGATCGAGTACAGATAGCTCTTGCCGTTCACTGGCAGCAGCGCCAGGTCCTCGGGGGTCTCGTCGAAGTGATCGACGAGCTGGAAGCGCCGGCGCAGCCGCTTCATCACCCCACCCGGCTCGCGATGCAGGGCATCTCCGCCCTTGGCGGTGAAGACCACCTCGCGATCGTTGCCATCGAGCGGGCGGCGCCGGACCTGGTAGTTCACCAGGTGGTGCTCGGGATCGCGCTGCGCCGGGGTGAGGTCGCCGCTCGGCGGCTCCGGCCAGACCAGGTCCCAGGCGAGCGCGATCGTCGAGGCGTCGCTGAGCTGCTGGACGCGCTCGAAGCGAGGTGGATTGACCGCGAAGTCCGCGGTGCGGACGTTGAAGGTGCGGACCTGCGCGGTCGCGGCGGAAGGTGCCGGCGCGTCCACCGCGAGCCGCTGCGAGATCATCGGGCCGCCGGACACCGCGTCGCTCAGCCATGATGGCGCCGGGCCGCTGACACGGAACACCAGCCCCATGGCAAACGCGATCGAGGTGGCGGGGGGCAGCGGTGCCGGGGTCGCGCGTGCCGCGGCGGCGTAGTCGCGCAGGTCGGCGACCAGATCGTGGATGACCATGCCACGGAGCTGGTGCGCTTGCTGCTCCGCGAGCGCCGCCGTGGCGCTGTCCGCGTCGAGCAAGCCGCTGTGCGCGTAGATCGACGTGTCATCGCGAAAGGCGCGCTCGAGCAGCTGATCGTACTCGCTGGCCGGGTCGCGCCGGAAGTACGGCGAGCCGCGGAACTGCTCCATCGCGCCGCGCACCGCGGCCTCGAACGCCGCCTCGGTGGGGTTGTGGACGCGGCCGTCCTCCACGAGCTCCGCCCCCGGGAGCGGTGACGGATCGCGCAGCGGGGTGAGGATCGGATCGGCGCCTGGACCGCCCGGCTCGGTCTCGGTGGTGAGGAAGGCGCTTCGCAGGTAGTCGCGAAGCAGCAAGGTGCAAGGCGTCGGCTCGGCGGTCACGCCGCCCTGCGGCGCCAGCGTCTGGCGCTCGCCGTGCGCGATCAGCGTGTCCCACTTGACCCTCCACGAGAACGCACGCGCGCCGTCGCCACCGGCGGCGCGCTGAACCCAGGCGCCCGCGATCGGGTCGTACTGCTCGAGCGTGTAGGGGGGCGCGCTGGCGGGGATCGCGAGCTGGAGGTCCGCCGTCACCGCGAGCCCGCTCTGCGGTGGTACCGGCAAGAAGCCAGGCTCGGCCGAGCCATCGGCTCGCTCCCCGGCGGGCATGAGGACGAAGTAGCTGGGCTCCGCGTCCGTGGTCCCGCGCACCACGAACGAGGTGTAGCCGGGCAGCTGAAACGGCGCGTCCAGGACCGCGCCATCGCCAGCGAGCTCGTGGGCCGCGGGGTGCGGCTCGCGCTTGCTCGTCGGCCGCGTCGTCGCGCGCGCCAGGCTGCCGGTGCCGGTCGTCCCCGGGATGGCCTCGACCTCCGAGGCGTCGAGCCCAAGGTTCAGGACGTGCTGGGTGCGCTGCAACGCCGCCCCGACGGCGCCCTCGTTGGCTCCCAGGCGCACGGTGATGGCGAACTGGTGGCCCATCACCGCGACCGCGAGGTGCCCCACTCCGCGCAGGCCGACGCCGCCCGACGAGACGCCCACGATCCCGAACTCGAGCGACGCGGTGAACTCGAGCATGAAGCTGAAGCTCCAGCTCCTGGTGATCTTGACCATGAAGCGCTGGATCCGGATCCACAGCTCGATGGAGAAGCGGATCATCACCTCCAGGCCGACGCCGCCGTACATCGCGGAGCTGTTGAGCGGATCGCGCAGGCTGAGCAGCCCGATGAACCGGCCGCCGTAGGAGACGCGCGCCTCCGCGTTCACGTTGAGGCCGACGATCCCGAGTGAGAGCTCGGACTTGATGGTCAGGCTGGCGCGGGCCAGGTAGCTCACGCCGGTGACCAGCTCGTCGCGTGAGACGCGGAAGATGAAGCCGCCACGGAACTCGGCGGCCAGCGGGCCAAGCTGGTCCTGCCAGCGCAGCTGGTTTGGCCAGCCGAGCTCGGTGTGCAGGAGGCCAGGCTCGATGAGCAAGGTCGCCGAGAACTGGCTATTGGCGAGGGCCCGCTGCACCAGCGCCGCCATCGGCGGGTGGTTGCCAAACTGGCCGCCAGGGTTGGAGGCGGCGTGGACGAGGAAGCGCTTCCTGCGCGGGGACAGCAGCACGAAGCCAGAGACCACCGGCTTCTCGCGCAGCCCTTTGAAGTCGGCGAGGTAGTCCGCGTAGTTGGCGAACAGCCATCCACGCGCCGCCATCAAGAACGTGAGGTCGCTGCGCAGCGCCACCACCGCGTCGAGCAGGAACAGACAGGGCAGGTTCTGCTCGGCGCCCTCGTTGTAGGAGAGCGGCGCGGTCGAGCCGGTGGTCTGCGACAGCAGCGCGCGGAACACGACGGTCCAGCGCGGGTCTTGCCCTGCCTCCTCGAGGTCCACCGCCCAGCGATCGCGCTTGGACAGGTCGCCCTGGGTGCGCGACAGCGTGGTCAGCTCCTTGATCAGCTTGCCGGCGTCGTTGGCCTGGTCGGCGGCGCGGATCGCGACCAGCGTGTAGCGGTAGCCGAAGCCGAGCCCCACCTCGCGCAGGAAGATCGGCACCGACGGGATCTGCACGCTGAACTTCCGCAGCTCGACGTAGATGAACCACGCGCGCATCCAGGGGGCGCCGGCGTCGCGGCGGACGCGCAGGAAGGCGAACGCCGCGGCGATCGTCGGCAGGCCCTGGATCTCGAGCGAGCCCTCGCCGGAGAACCCCTTCTCCAGCGCGCCATCGACGAACTCGACCGCGCCGTTGAGCCGGAACGCCGAGCCGAAGTTCAGGTGGACCGGCAGCTCGGCGAAGTGGATGCGCGGGATGAAGGTCCCCTTCTTGGGCAGGCCGATGTAGAGCTTGTGGAAGTCCGGGCGCGCGTCGGCGGCGTCGCCGGCGCCTTGCGCGAACTTGAGCTGGCCCGCCAGGATCATGGCGCCGTCGCCGTCGAACACCTCCGCTTGCGGCAGAAAGCCGATGGCGCGCAGCTCCATGTCGAAGGCGAGCAGGAACGAGAAGTGGAGAGGCCGGGGCAGCTCGATGAGGAACTGCACGTGCTTGGCCAGCACGCTGGCGTCGCCGGTCAGCGGGCACTCGACGAGATCGATCTCGAGGTTGGGCAAGAGCGCCAGCGCGCCGTCGCGGTCGTCGCCCGCGGCCAGCTTGAACCGCGCGCTGCCGGTGAGCGTGAAGTAGAGGTGGAACGCCTCCTCGTAGACGAAGCGCAGGCCGATGGCGCTGACCGCGAACGCAAAGCGCGTGCCCTTGCACTCGAGCAGCTTCGCGCCCTTGAGCTGGGCGCCGCCCGAGACCAGCGTGAGGCTCCCATCGCGCTGCGCCATCTGCAGCATGATGTCGGCGGTGGCGTCGCCGACCAGCGCCGGCGGCAGCGGGCCCGAGCCCTTGAGCGTGAAGTCGGTGATCTGGTTCTCGACGATGACGAGCTGCGAGTCGGCGAAGCGGAAGCGCGTATCGAGGCCATTGAGCTTGGCCGGCCGGTCGATCACCGTGGCCGTGAGCGAGATGCCCTTGGGGGTGAGCGCGAAGTCGGTGATGGAGAAGCCGATGCCCTCGCTCGAGAGCTGGGTGTACTCCACCTCGAAGACCGCGCCGGGCGCCTGCAGGAGCGAGTAGTTGTGATCGTTGGTAGCCAGCGTGAGCAGGTGGTAGCGGCCGGGGAGCACGGCGCCGTCGAGATCGGTCGCCGGGCCGCCCTTGAAGCGCCAGGTCAGGCCGAGGTGCTGGTCGGCGGGCTGCACGATCTGCTGGCTGGTCACCAGGGCGAGCCCGAGATCGTGCGGCACCTGGAACGCGAAGGTCTCCCAGTTGAACTGGAGCGGGACCCCGGTCTCGAGCCGCATCGACCCGAGGTGGACGTTGAGCCCCAGATCGATGCGGACGACGTGCTCGACGATCTGCACCTGGATGCTGGTGCGCTCCGGTGCGATCTTGAGAAACTGCGACGTCTCGCCGGCGCCGCCGTGCAGGAAGGGCAGCGTCTCGAGGTTGACGTGTACCGCGAGGTCCCAGTCCTCCTGGCGCAGCGAGACCGGCGCGTAGGCGGTGAGCTGCGCCAGCGTCGCCGGGCTCGTCCAGTCGAGCACTGGCATGGCGTCGGGGAGCTGGCGGAAGAACCCGGGCAGCCCGCCCGCTGCCAGGTCCCAGTCGAGCAGGATGAGCGTCGCCTGCCGCCTGGCGCGGGCCCGCAGCTCGAGGAGCGGCTGCTCGCCCTCGCCGCCGTGAAGCTCGCGGTCCTCGCCGCGCAGCCAGGCCAGCTTGCTGCGCGCGACGAGCTCGGCGTCCTGCGGGAAGGTCAGCGCCACCGCCAGGTTCGAGAACGGCCGGCCGGCGGCGCCGAGCAGGATGCTGAGCCGGACCGCTGCTGGCACGGTGAGCTGGAGGCCGGGGAGCTCGACGGTGCGGGCCGTGCCCTGGATATCCCAGTCGAGCCGCAGCTCCTGGATCGGCGAGCCCAGCACCATGCGCAGCGTGATGTCGTGGACCGCCGGCTCGCCGCGGTCGCCGAGGTCGGGGGCGAGCTGCTGGAACCAGTAGTCGATCTGCGGGTCGCTCAGCTCGATCGCCACGCACTGGCCGGAGAGGTGCAGCCGCTTGATGCCGAGGATGGACGGCGACTGCCCGGCGGGCGCATCGCGCCGCAGGTGGGACTCCCCGAGCTGCAACACGCCGTCGCGGAACACCACGCGCAGCTCGCCGGCGAGGGCTCCGCCGGGCAGCGCGGCGCCGGTGAGGCGGAAGGCTGACAGGTCGACGGTGGCGTTGCCGAGCAGCTCGCGCCAGTCGCCGACGCCGTCGGTGCCGGTGGTGACCTCCAGCGTCAGCACGCCCTGCTCGAGCACCAGGCCGCTGGTGCCGAGTGGTAGCGGTCTGTCGAGGCCAAAGACCAGGCGGTGCGCGACACGCCCGTCGGGGCGGAGCTCGCCGAGGGCGAGCTCGGCGAACGCGATACGTCCCCAGTCACCGAGCTGCAGCCCCTCGACCCGCATCCCCAGGCCGAGGGCGCCCGCGCCGCGGCGCACCTGCACCGAGGCCGACGTGCAGGTGATCGGGAAGCTCTCGACGTCCACGGCCAGGCCGGTGATGGTGCCGGCCGCCGCGAACATGTCAGCGCCGATCTCGCCGGTGAGCGCGAGCGTCTGATAGGCGACAGCGCCCAGCGGCGTGGCCATCGTGCCTGGCTCGGCGGCGGTGATGCTGGCGTCGTAGACCAGGCCAGCGGGGCCCAGCCGGGCGGTGAGGCCAAGCTCGAGCAGCGAATCGAGGAACGGGACGTTGAGGACGCCGGCGGCGCCGAAGGCCTGCAGCGCGCTGTCGCGCAGCTCGAGCGAGACCTGCGACAGCGCGACCTGCCACTCTGGAGAGAACAGGTTGGCCAGGGCCTCGGTGTCCTGGCCGAGCGAGCCCTGCAGCCGGTCGATGAAGAACTCCTGGCTCAGCGTACAGGTCACGCCCTGGGCACGGACGGCGAGCTCCCGGGCGTGGATGGTGATGCCGCGCTCGCCCCCCGCCCGCTGCAGCATCGGCAGGATGGTGAGCGAGCCAGAGGACGCATACAGGCCGCGGAAGCTGGCGTCGAAGCCGAGGTCCAAGAGCTCGGGCGGCGACTCGGTCTCGGAGAAGTCGAAGAGGATATTCTCCAGCGAGACGATGAAGCCCAGGCCGGCGATCTCGCTCGGGGGGAGCGAGAAGGTGTTCGCTGGGTTCGTGTGCCGCAGCGTGCCTTGCGTGAGCCGCAGGCTGCCCTGCGCGGCGATCTCGGCGAAGGCTCGGCCTTGCTCGACTGGCCGGAGGAACGACGGCGAGAAGCGCAGCGCCAGCGGCAGGCCTTCGACGTCGAAGCGCCACTCGTCCTCGAGCAGCCAGCGCACCCGCGCTGGTGCGGTGTCGCCGGCCGGGCCAACGACCAGCTGCAACGGCAAGAGCGGGAAGTCGAAGGCCAGCTCCTCCTCGAACACCGCCTCGGCCCAGAGCTGAGTGCCAGCCGGGGTCTGCGCCACGACGCGGCTCACGACGTAGATGGATGCGAAGCGCTCTGCTGCGCTCGGCAAGAACAGGTGACCAGGGAGATCCGCGATGTCGAGCAGCTCGGAGAGCGGCATGTAGACGCGAGCAGTCATGGTGATCCTGCCTTGGCAAAACGTTGTCGAAATCGCTCAGGCCTGGTCGAGCCCGGAATCATCGAGCTGGAATGAGTTTCGGCTCTTTCCCAAAGGCGGAAAGTATGACTCTGGAGCGTCGTAGGTTTTCGGGATCCTTGTCTATCGAACCTTCTAGATCTGTTCTAGTGACAATCAGTTTATCAATAAGCTTTTTCTCCAGGATGTCCATTTGCGCATCTGTCCATTCGCTCGCGTTGCCGTCGATTCGTGAATCCTGAAGGCATGAGGAGTTTCTGGCGTTGGCAGTGGCTTCACGACGTCGATTCCGGAGCGTGCCCCCTATTACTAGCTCCGGTATTTGACGTGAGCGCGTAGTAGAATGGTGACCATTCTCTCTGATGAGTAGACGTCTTGCCGATATTCCCGGCCTGCGGGAGATCGGCCTCCGGCGTCATCTAGGAGCGTTCAGAAGGCGAAGGCGCAACTGCCGAGATGCCACTGCTGGCGCTGGACCTCCCGACTCAAACGATTCGCCATCACCCAGCGGTAGAACCAGTGCCACGTTCGTAGATAGTTAGCATCATCAGAACTCTCGGAAAGAATCGAGCTGAAGCTCGGATCGATCACGCCTGCACTGTCTCTCAAGCCTCGTTGTCGCAGGAGCGCCGCCCACTTCTTCTCTGTGTCGTGGTACATTGCGTTCTGGGCAGGAGAGCCCAGCGGTGGCCATGTCTCCGAGGGGAGAACGCCAAATCGGCCGAAAGTGCGTTCGTAGTCCGCTGGATCAGTGGCTCGCAGGATGGCGAGATAGGCAGGTAGCTCAGGTAGGTTCGTGCCCGCCTGCAGCGTAAACCGTCCAGTGAAAGACTCCCATCGACATCACTGCAGGATCGTAGCCATTGAGAACATCGAAGATACGGTATGTCTCTGCAAGGCTCACTGCGCTGATGACCTTGTACGTCGAGACAGCCGCCTCGTCAGATGCAATGTCTCGGCCCACCAGGTGCAAAGGCGTAACATTTGTATCGCTGCTGACGGGAGGGGCGCCAGCGATTTGGCCCCAGGAAGTTGTTTTGTCACAGATTGGTCCTTCGTAGGATTCGTTTAAGTCTGCGTAATAGAAACCTAGTAGTACCCTGCCATTGTCGGGGATATTAGATGGGGCTGGGGGAATTATTCGATCTGGAGGGATTGTGTAGTGCTCGCTGATGTCTCTCACGAAGACGCGGAAGCCGGCTTTGGACTTGCGCTTCTCGTCCAGCTCGCCGCCTTCGACAGGGTGCCAAATGTTGCCCGCCAGAAGCTCCTGTCGATGCCCGCCCGTCACCGACCACTTCTCGATCACGACCGGACAGCGGAGGTTGTTCGAGCGCCAGGCTCGCAGCGCGGTCGCCGTGGCCTCGTCGAGGATGCCGGTCACCTCGCCTGTGTAAGGTGCGGGGTTGTCGATGGCTTGCAGTCTATCTGCGTAGCGTAGGGCCGTGAGGCTCTCCACTGCGACTTTGTCCATCGCTGCGTAGATCTGGAACTCGCGTAGCGCCCAGGAGGTGTGCAGGTCGAAGGTGTGCGGGTGGTCGAAGGGCCTCGTTTCCGCGGTGATGATCTTGAACCCGAGCGTGCGCAGCAGGCGCTGCAGTGGGCGCACCAGCTCACCGTTGCACACTCGACCATCCGGCAGTCGGGTGATGCGGACGTCATCTACGGCATTGAAAGGGATGGGCCTGAACGGCAGCGCCAGCGGGTCGTCGTTGATCACGTCCGCTTCGATATCGATGATCTCAGATTCACGGTCCGAGCCAGGAGCGTTCCAGGTGAGGCTCACTCGATCCGAGTACGGGCCGGCGAGGTCCTTTCGCAGCTTGATTATCTGGCGGCCTTCTCCGCGCACTTCCAGGCTGAAGCTCTCCTCGTCTTCTCGCCGGACAAAGATCTCCCCCAGCGGATTGACCGCAGAGTCCCACAACGGCACGCCTCCTTGGAACGCGCCCGCCGTGGCTCCTTTGTACTCAAGGGTGGGGCTGTCATATCGACCGGGAGGAGAGAGGCGGAGCCGGCGCCAGCGATGCATGAAAAAGGATCCTTCCTCGTATCGATCGGATCCCTGAATGCTGGTGATGAATGCATGGCTTGCGTGGTCGGGGCTAGCGAGCGCGTTCAGCCACGATGGCAAGTGGGACAGCGCGCGATAGAAGTATGCAACCGGGATCGGGACGAAGTCTTCACCATGCAGGATGTCCTGGGTCGTGAGATCCGGGGCGTGTCCAAGTTGATTCAATAGCTGGTATACTCGCAACACCAAGGTTGCCTCTGCGACCGCACCGCTCTGGCGGATCAGCGAGGGAAAGTATCCCCGCAACAGGGGTAGCTCAGGATTGATATCAGCAGTAAGTTCGCCGCACGCGAATGCTCTGGAGCATTCCTGCGCGGTTGTGAGTTCTTTTTGGTTGACGTCTTTGATCTTGGTGGCGGGTAGGGACGGAAGAACCACGTTGGTGAAGAAGCTCGAGTTCAACGTGACCCCCAGATAGCCGAACACGAACTGGTAGTTCAGGTGCGGAGCTGCTCTTTCGATATCCTCTTGTCTCTTTGGGTCCAACGACAGGAATAGGTCGCCTTCGATGGTGGTCGTCGATGTGCCGGGGTCGGGTGGGATGCTAGAGGGGAAGCGTGGTTTGAAGGTGAGCGTGCCGGGGAACACCGGCTGCAGCTTGAGTCGATCCGGCGTCGTCCCGTTGACTCGCACCGTGAGGTGGTCAAGCTGATCTTCGATCAGCTCATAGTCGGCGGCGGTGGAGCCAGCGACCGGGAGGAAGGGAGTGCGTAGAAAGCCGGTGAGCGCCATGGGATCCTCGCGTCAAGGCGTACATGAGAGAGCCCGGTGTCCGGCCGCGTCGGAGCGCCAGGCTGGTGAGCGTCTTCCGAGATCAGCGAGGTCCTCGCCTGCTCGAGCGCGGGCGCGGTCGCCTCCGGGCGAGCGTGCTGGCGCAGGAGACCTTCGAGTCAAGACGGTGCTAGCTGCTCGATGGCAGCGATCGCGTGACGTCGCCGAGGTGGTGCGCGTCTCAGAGCTCGAGCGGGCCGCCGAGGCCCTGGATGCGCTGGGTGCGATCGGTGCGGTGGATCTTGACGTCCGAGGAGGCCGCCCACGAGATCATGCCAAAGCGCAGCACATAGACGTTGTAGCCCATCGTGCCGAGCGCGCCGGCGGCCATGCTGGCGGCGTGTCCATTCGACGACACCAGGACGATCGGGGTGCCATCGATGGGGAGCACCGGCGGTTGGCATCTGGTCTGCGGGTCGTTGCCGCCCGCTGCGAGCTGGAGGCGGTCGTCATCGCAGCAGCGGCCAGAGGTACCCGGACACAGGGGGTTATTGAATAGCTGGTCGAGCGGCAGGTTCACCGAGGTCGGGATGTGTGCAGCGCCGTACTCGGGTGGAGTACGTACATCGACGATCACGGTGGGCTCCGCGGTGTCCAGGCGCGCCTTGAGCTCCGAGGCATACACCTCGCGCTCGCTGCCCGTCACTTGATCTTGAAAGAAGTGCTGGGAGCTCCGCGAGATGATCTTGCAGTTTCCGGGGGAGGTTCGATCGGGCGTCCGTCCGGGGCGCACCCGGGCCTCGAACTGCCCGCTGTCTTCTTGTTCCTCTTGGCAGCCTGCCAGTGCAAACATGCCAATCGAGAGCAACAGCAAAGAGCCGCACATTCTCTTCATGGGACCTTCAACTCCATTCCCGCCTCATCCGGCAAGCTCGGGCATCAATGAGATCCGTGCGAAGACATCTGAGCATCTCTCGCGCCGCGATTCCAGGAGCCGGGCCGTCGCAAATCGTCGCACAAGCGCGTGAGCAGCGAGGAACTTTGGTGGCTCCCGCACGTTCTGGCGGGAGTTCGTAGCGTTCATTGTTGCCATGGGCGCGAGTGACATTTCTGCGCGTTCGTTCGTTCGTTCGTTCGTTCGCTCGCTCGTTCGGCGTCGCGAGGACGCGTGGATGGAGAGGCTCAGCGCTCGAAGAGGCGAGTGAACTGCCGCGGGTTGCGCTTGCGGGTGCAGCGGGTGGCGGCGCTCATGTAGCACACGGAGAGCGCGCGGCGCGGGGCGGCGGTGGTGTTGCGCCCCGAGCGGTGCCACACCAGGTTGTGCAGCAGCAACACGTCGCCGCGGTGCGCCGGGTACGCGCGCGCCCGGTGAGCTTGCTCGTCGCTGCACGCGCGCGGGATGGTGCCGCCCTCGGGCGAGGCCAGGCCGCCGCGGTGGCTGCCCGGGATCGCCTCGACGCAGCCGGCCTCGCGCGGGGCGTCGTCGAGCGCGGTCCAGAGCTGCAGCTCGGGCTGCTGGCTGAGGCCCCAGAACGGCCCGCCGTCCTGATGCCACGGCAGCTCGGTGCCGCCGTGCGGCGCCTTGTTCCACAGCACGGCGCGGCACAGCGCCACCGGGCCGGCGATCAGCGCGCGCACCAGCGGCGCCAGCGCGGCGTGCTCGAGCCAGGCGCGAAACAGCGGATCGCGCTCCAGCCGCTCCACCTTGCGATACGCCTGCGAGGGGCCGATGAAGCCGTCGCCGTAGGCGAGGTCCTCGTAGGCGCCGGACGGCGAGTCGTGCTGATAGAACCAGCGCTCCGGCGCCAGCTCGCCGGCCATGATTGCCTGGGCGCGCGCGGCCAGCAGCGCGGCGGAGTCCTCGGCGAGCACGCCGGGCAGCAGCGCCACGCCGTCTCGCGCGAACGCCGCCAGCGCGGCCGCCAGCTCCTGGGCGCCCGGCGCGCGCGCGTGCAAGGTCGGCGCGGGCTCGGGCGTCACACGAAGAAGTCAGGCAAGAGCGGCGCGGTGGGATCGATGGCGTACTCGGTCAGATCCGTCTTGCCGATGGAGGCGAGCACCTCATCGTCGATGAAGAAGTTGCCGGTACACTCGCGCGACGGGCGGCGCAGGACCTCGTACGCCGCGTCCGCCATGATCTCCGGCTTGCGCGAGCCGCGGATCGATTGCTCGCCGCCCAGCAGGTTCTTGACCGCCGCGGTGGCGATGGCGGTGCGCGGCCACAGCGCGTTGAAGGCGATGCCGTCGCGCCTTGAACTCCTCGGCCATGCCCAGCACGCACATGCTCATGCCGAACTTGGCCATGGTGTAGGCCACGTGGGGGCCAAACCAGCGCGCCTCCATGTTGAGCGGCGGCGACAGGTTGAGCACGTGCGGGTTCTGCGCCTTGCGCAGGTGCGGCACGCACGCCTGCGAGCACACGAAGGTGCCGCGCGTGTTGATCTGGTGCATCAGATCGTAGCGCTTCATCGGCGTGGACTCGGTGTTGGTCAGGCTGATGGCGCTGGCGTTGTTGACGAGGATGTCGATGCCGCCGAAGGTCTGCACCGTCTTGGCGACCGCCGCCGCGACCTGGTCTTCGAAGCGGATGTCCACCACCAGGGGCAGGGCCTTGCCGCCGGCGGCCTCGATCTCCGCGGCGGCCGAATACACGGTGCCGGGGAGCTTGGGGTTGGGCTCCGCCGTCTTGGCCAGGATGGCGATGTTGGCGCCGTCGCGCGCCGCGCGGAGCCCGATGGCGAGGCCAATGCCGCGGCTCGCCCCGGTGATGACCAGCGTCTTTCCATGCAATGACATGGGCTCGATCTACGCCCATCTCGCGGCGCAGGTAAAGCCACGGGCGCGCCTCGCCGCCCGCGACCGGACGCAAAAACAGCAGGCCGGAGGGCGTCCGGCCTGCTGCTTCGACGAGGCCCGTGCAGGGCCAGGTGCGAGGTGCGCGCGTCGCGCTCGTCGCGCTCGTCAGGTCAGGACGGCTTGGGGTCCTTGATCGAGCGGAACTTCTTCTCGCCCTTCTCGATGACGACCTTCTGGTAGTAGTCCTTGCCCGGGACGCCAGAGGCCTCGGCTTCCTTGAGCTTCTGGTCGATGACGACCTTGAACGCGGCGGTCTCGAGGCCGGAGCGGTACGGCTGGCCGTTGATGTAGAACGACGGCGTGGCGTTGGTGCCGAACTTGGACAGCTCGGCCATGTCGCGCTCGATGAGCTGCTTGCACTTGTCGCCGTTCATGTCGGCCTTGAACTTGTCGACGTTGAGGCCCACTTCCTTGGCGATGGCGAGGACGTTCTCCTCGCCCATCTTGCTGCGGTCCTTGCTCTGCCGTGCGGCCTTGAAGCCCTTCTCCCAGAAGGCGTCCTTGAACTCCATGAACTTCTTCTGCTCCCAGGCCGCGCAGCCGCCCAGGTGGGCGGTGGTGGCGGACTGCGGATGCACCACGAAGTTCTTGTAGACCACGCGGAGCTTGCCGTTGTAGTCCTTGACGAGCTGCTTGAGCGGGGCGTTGGCCATCTCGCAGTACGGGCAGTCGAAGTCGTAGGCCTTGACGAGCGTCACCGGAGCGCTGGCAGGACCGTCCACCGGGTCGCCGGTGATGTCGATCGCGAACACGGCGTCGGGCGCTGGCGTCTGGGCCTGCTCCTGCTCCTGCTGCGCCTTCTGCTGGCCCCACACCTGGTTGAGGAACGCCATGGCCTCGGCGTTCTTGGCGGACTCGTCCTCGAGGCGCTTGACGCGCGACTCCAGGGAGGAGTTGCCGGTGTTGCCGCCGCCGCCGGTGCCACCGGCCTCAGCGGCGCCACTGGACGCGGCGCCTGCGGACTCGGTGATGCCACCGAAGCGAGATACTTCTCCTTGTTTTTCACAACCTGCGCTCAAGGAGAGCGCGCAGGCAAGCACAGAGGCCAGGGCCGTGTTCTTCGACATGGCGCGTACTTTTGCGCCAAAGCGGTCAGATGACCAGACAGAAGATGCAGAATCCCCGCCACGAAGAAATTCCCACGATCTGACAAAAGTCCTTCCCACAGCCGGCAGGAGATTCCGAGTCAAATGGCCCCTTTGGCAGCGGCCTTGCGGTTGGCCAGCCTCGGCGGGCCGCCTCGGGTGGGGCTCACCAGGGGCGCCTCACCAGGGGCGCCTCTCCAGGGGCGCTTCTCCAGTGGCCTCTTTGGGGCGCCTCGCCAGGGGCGCCTCAGAAGTTGACGTGGATGGTGCCCGAGAGCGCGTGCAGGTTCTGCCCCGAGGGGTTGACCGGCGGCGAGGTGCCGCCGTGCGCTGACATCGGCGACGACGGGTCGTCGGGGCTGCCGAAGAAGCCGGTGGCGCCCGCGATGTTGCCCGGCATGCCGCTCGTGTACTCGGCGTTGATGTACTGCCAGTCCAGGCGCAAGAACGCGCGGCCGGTGATGGGCTGGATGACGTACGCCTCCCACGCGCTGCCTCGGGTGGCGAGCTTGTTGGTCAAGAGGTCCGTGGACTGCGCGAACGAGATCGAGTACCGCGATCCGTAGTTGTACTCGAGCCCGAGCTTGGGCGCGTAGGTGCCGCCCACCGGCAAGGTCCAGCGACCGCCCAGGTAGACGAACTTGGTGAGGTTACTGGCGGGCTCGTTGCGGAACGTCGTCGGGTTGCCCATCGAGTCGTACTCCCAGAGCCCTTGATCGGCGCCCACCAGGGTCAGGATGGGCTGCTCGCTGCCGTCGGGCGCAAAGCCCCGGTACTTGATGGCCTTGCCGTTGGGATCCAGGAAGCCAATCGAGCCGCCGGCGAACAGGTCCACGCCGGAGAGCTCGCGCAGCATCACGAACACGCTCAGGTTGCCGTAGGAGCCAAGGGAGCTGGGCAGGGAGGATGGGAACACCAGCGAGCCATCGAGCGGCGGCGGCACGTTGGTGGGGTTGGCGTTGGGGTTGGCGTAGAACGCGGGGTTGGGCAGCGGGATGGCGAACGGCCGGAACTGCGGCACGAAGTACGCGCCGAGCTGGGCAAACAGCTTCGCGCTCGGGAACGAGAAGTCCGCGTTGCCGCCGATGATGCGCAGGTTCTTGACGTCGCCGTCGAGGAACAGGCTGGAGGAGAACAGGTCGTCGTTGCGCGGGAAGGCCCACGAGGCGTAGAAGCTGCGCACCAGCACCTGCGGCGTGAGCTGCGCGGTGACGTTGAAGGTCTCGTACTCGCCATCCACCATGGTGAGGCCCCATGTCGCGTCGGGCTTCTCCAGGTTCTCTCGCAGCTCGGCGGGGCTACCGTCGGAGTACGACACGCGGCCAAACGACAGCGCCAGCCGGGGCGTGACGAACCAGTCGAGCCAGAAGCGGTCCATGCGCAGCGAGGTGTCGGACGGCACGCGCCCCTGCGCGAACTCCTGGGGCGAGGGCGTGGTGGTGTTGGTGCCGTAGCGCTTGAACACCGAGACGCGGCCTCGGAAGCGCAGGTTCGGCGAGGGCTGCGCCTTGATCATGAAGCGCGCGCGATGCATCCACTGCTCGTCGGTGCGACCGTCGATGATGGTGGGGCGCGCGTAGGGGTTACTGTCCGGCGAGGCGCCGTGGTACCAGTAGCGCGCGAGGCTCGTGCGGTAGTCGCCGGACCACTCCAGGCGCTGCAGCGCGGAGTGCTTCTCCACCTCGTCGAGCCGATCTTCGAGCTCGCGGATGCGGCGCTTGTCCTCTTCGGCGTCGGTGGGGATCGGGATGGCCACGGCGGGCGGCGTCGGCTCGGCGGGCGGCGTCTCGGTGGTGGCCGGGTCGGCGCTGTCCCCGGCGTCGTCGTCGGGCTCGCTCTGCGCGGCGGCGAGCTCCACGCTGGCCAGGAGGGCCAGCGGCGCGAGCCAAAGACGGAGATGCGCGCGCATCGCGGCGCGCGACTTTCTGAGCATTGCGATCATGTCTACTCTACTCCTGGACGCCAGCGCCCTGATGTTCTGCGCTGTCGGCAGCGTTGGCGCGCAGGAAGGCACGTGCTGCCCTCAGCTCACTGGCGCCCATCTTGTCTCCGATGCCGACGTACCGGTCGTGCTGGCCACTTGCAAAGAACCGCTCCCACTGGGCGCGCGTGTAGCGGCGGCCGCCGAAGGCGCTCGCGCCCGTCTTGGCGTGACAGGCGTTGCACGCACGGACCACGGACGCGCCGGAGGCCACCGAGCCATCTTCGCTCACGCGAGGCGTGCGCGCCGGCTGGGCCACGGCGGCCACGGGCGCGGGCGCTGGCGCGGCGGCCACCGTCGGCGCCGGCTTGGGCTTGGTCTCCACCAGGACGATCTTGTCGGCCCCGGCGGCGATCTTGACGTTGCGGCTCAGCAAGGTCTCGCCGCCCTTGTCCTTCACCACCAGCGCGTGGTCCGCGTCGGGGCTGACCTGCAGCTTGCGCGGGGTCTCGCCCACGAACTGGCCATCCACGTAGACCTGGGCATCAGGGACGATGGACGTCACCGTCAGGGTGGCGGGCGCAGGCGGCTCGGGAGCCGGGGGCTGCGCGACCGCCGGCTCGGGGCGGGTGGCGGCGGTGACCTTCTCGGTCCTGCCCGCGCGCGGGGGCGTGGTCTTGCCCGTCCGCGGGTTGGCGCGCTCCGGCGGCGGATCCAGCCTGGCTGGCGTCGCGGTCGGCAGGGTGGCGGCCGCCGGCTCCGGCTCGATGGCCTCTGGCGCGGCCGTCTCCGTCGGCGTGGCCGGCTCGGTCGTCGGAGCGGTCGCGTCGCCTGTTGGCGCGCCAGCGACGGTGGTCGGCGGCGTCTCGATCGGCTCGGGATGCTTGGCCTCGGCCTCGGCGGTGGCCATCTCCAGGAGCTTGGCCACGTCGCCGCCGGCGCCGAGCCGCATGGCCTCGGCGAAGTCTCGCCGCGCCTTGTCCATGTCGCCGTCGGCCATCGCCCGCAGGCCGAGCTGTCGATGCACATCCGCGAGCGAGCCCTGGGCGAACGCCGAGCCCATCGCCTGGGGCTGCTTGGCCTCTGACGAGCCGGTCCGCATCATGGCGAACACCACCGCGATCGCGGCGACGCCTGCCAGAAAGCCGATCAGCACCGGCGTCATCCGCGATCGCGGCGTGGGCACATTTGGCAGCGCGACGATCGGCGCGGGCGCGGACAGCGGCCGGGTGGCGTCGGGCTCGCCCAGCGCAGGCCGGTAGCCCATCTGCTGGTAGCCGTAGCTGCCGGGGACGCTGCCGGCCTCGGGGAAGGCCAGCCCGAAATCGGGGATCGGCGAGCCGTGCGGCAGCGACGCCAGCATCTGGTCGGTCTGCCGGCGGTCCCGCATGCGGTCCGGGATGCGGTTCTCGAGCCACTTGCGCAAGGTCGCGTCTGGCCCAAACGGCAGGCTGCGCGCCACCTCGGCGAGGCTGTCGGCCAGGAGCATCGCCGAGGAGATCCGCCGCTGCGGATCGCGCTCCAGCGCCGCCGCGACCACGGTGGCCAGGTCGCGCGGGAAGTCTGGCACCACCTCGTCGAGCGGGGGGATCGGCGTCTCCAGGAGCTGGTGGAGCTGCTCCGCCGCGCTCGGCCCGCGGAACAGGCGTCGGCGCGCAAACGTCTCCCACATCACCACGCCGAGCGAGAACAGATCGACGCGGTGGTCGTACGCCTGGCTCTTCACATACTCCGGAGCCATGTACGAGAACTTGCCCTTGAGCGTGCCGGGCTTGGTCAGCGAGGTGGAGCTCATCGCCTTCGCCACGCCAAAGTCGATCAGCTTGGCGACCCCGTCATCGCTGATCATGATGTTGTTGGGCGAGATATCGCGGTGGACCAGGTGCTCGTGGTGCGCGGCGGCGAGCGCGCTGGCGATCTCCGCGAACACCTCGGCGCCCAGGCGCGGCGCAAACAGCGGCCGGTCGATGATGGAGGCGTCGCCCAGCAGCTCTCTCAGGTTCTGGCCAGGGATGTACTCCATGACCATGTAGAACTGGCCCTCAAATTCCCCAACGTCTCGCACCTGGACGATGTTCTTGTGCTGCAGCTTGCTGACGATCCTCGCTTCGTCCAGGAACATCTGCACGAAGGAAGGGTTCGTGCTGAGGGACTTGATGAGGATCTTGATGACCGCCAGCGAGGCGAACCCCGGGACGGTCGACTGGTGACGCGCGAGGTAAACCTCACCCATGCCCCCAGCGGCAAGAAGCCGCAGGATTTCGTATCTCCCGATCGTCGTTCCAGCGTTCATACTTTTTTCCAACACCATTGTTCACAGGCCAGGAATCCGCGCGAGGGATCCTGGCTTTACTTCGTCTTTACAGCGCGGCTGCAACCGTCGAAACCCGAGGGTCTCGACGGACGATGGCGAGATCGATCTCCGGTGAGATAGACCACCCGATCGATCCCCGCAGGATGACTTCGCGAGGTTCCCCTACATCCTTCAGCAGTTTTCGTGTGCGATTGAGTGCGATGTAGAGCGTGTTTCGATGTCGGAGAGGGTGATACTCACTGCCACCCCAGACAATCTGGTACAGGCGCTCGGGCGTGACCGGCTCATCGCTCTCGGCTAGCCCCACCAAGATCGACACCGCGGTCGCTCGCCCCTCCACGGTGAGCGAGGGGCCGCGGATCGAGCTGTTGACGCGATCGACGACGATATCCAGGTGCTGGGCGACGCGCGGGAGCTGCGATCCATCGATGTGGATGCGGCCGTGGCGGCTGGAGACCACCAGGGTGCCCGAGCGCATCCCCAGGACGCGCAGCAGGCCCATGTATCCGGCGCGGTGCTCGGTGGGGATGCGGTCGAAGATCGACTCGCCCAGCGCGGTCGCGCTGCGCAGCAGCTTGATGGCCTCGCCCAGCTGGCCCAGGCCAAACGTCGAGGCGATGAGGTCGGCCTCGGCGAGCGCCTCGAGCGCGGTGTCGATGAGGCCGGCGGCGAGGTCGGCCACCGCCAGGACGTAGAGCACCCGTCCGCGCACCAGCGGGCGGGCCCGGTGGGCCTCGGTGTCGCGCACCGCCAGGGCGGCGGCGCGCGCGCGCTCGGGATCCCCGCCCAAGAGCTCGAGGGTCGCCTGGTCGAGCATGACGCCGGAGCGCGCCGCTGCGCGCTCGCCGACCGTCGCCAGGGCGCGCGCCACGTGCTGCCGCGCCTCGGCGATGTCGCCGCCGTAGGCCGCGGCGTAGGCCAGGAGGGTGTGCGCCTCTCCGACGATCGTCGGCAGGTGGTGGCCGAGGAGCTCGCGCGCCAGCGTCCGCGCGTCGCTCATCCGGCCGGCGGCGATGAGCGCGCGGCCCAGCAGGGCCTGGGTGGGGCCGGCCAGCGCGCCCATGCCGTGGCGCAGCACGGACTCGACGATGCCGCGCAGCACCTCGCAGGCCGCCGCCGCCGAGCCCTCGGTGAGCATGGCGCGCGCCAGGTAGTGCGCGGCCAGGGTGGCCAGCAGCACATCCTGATCGCGTTCATGGATCTCGTGCGCCCGGCGCAGGTGGGCGACCGCCTCGTCGAGCCGTCCGTCCGCGAACCGGACCACGCCCAGGAACAGATCGATGAGGCGGCTGTGGATGGGCTCGCCGCGCTGCGCGGAGGTCAGCTCGTCGGCCCACTCACGGGTCTGCTCCACGTGGCCAAGCTCGCTGGTGGCGAGCAGGCCCGCCAGGCGAAACAGGAACACCAGCTCGCGGTCGCCCACGTTGCCAGCGATCCGCAGCCCCTCGAGGATGGCGGCGAGCGCCTCGTCCCACTCGTAGCGCGCCAGGCGGGTCAGGGTCTGGGACCACCAGTACCGCGCGGCGTCGCGCGAGGACTCGGGCGACGACTCGGAGCCGCCCAGGATCTCCTGCTCCAGCTCGGCCAGCGCGCGGTCCGCGGCGTCGGCGCGCCCGGCCAGCGCCAGCAGCACGGCCAGGCGCAGCCCCAGCCAGCGTCGCGGTGAGCCGGGCGGCGTGTGCTCGAGCGCGGTCGTGAAGCCGCGGGTGGCGGCGGCCAGATCTCCTCGGCGCTCATCGAGCGTGGCGCGCAGGACCAGCGCGCGGTGCAGGGTGCGATCGTTGGGCCGGACCAGATCCATCATGCGCGTCGCGTCGCGGATGCGGGCGGTCCGCACGTAGATCCGCGCGGCCAGCAAGGTGGCGTCGAGCGAGCCTTGCGCGGCCAGCTTCTCCAGCATCGGCAAGATCAGGTGATCCAGGCCAGCGTCGGTGATGGCGCGGCTGGCGGTCTGCAGTTGCGCCATCGCGGCGTCGAACTCGCCCGCCGAGGCCGCCAGGCAGATGGCCTCGATGGCGACCGCCGGGCGACGGCACGCTTCGTACTCCTGCCACAGCGCCTCCGCGGCCTGCTTGCGGCTTTCCAGCACGAGCTCGGGGTCCGCCTTGGCCAGCACCGCGTCGCGCACCAGGCTATGCACCACCACGCGCTCTGGGCCGAGCTCGACCAGGCACTGCTCGTGCAGCGACTGCAGGATGTCATCGGACGGCACCAACCGCTCGGCCGCGCGACGCGACTGCGAGCAGGTGGACATGGCCGCGAGCTGGGTCAGCGCGTACGACGCGGGCTCGCCCAGCGCCGCGATCATGCCCCGCAGCGGATCGTGGGAGCGCTCGCCGCGGCCGTGGCCCGCCACGATCTGGCGCAGCAGCAGCGGGCTGCCTCCGCCGCGGGAGACCAGCGCGCTGATGTCATCCAGGTGGACGCCAAGCCGGGTGGCGAGATGATGCAGCAGGGAGTGGCTGTCTTCCGGAGTCAGCGGCTCCAGGCGCACCACGATCGGGGTGGTCTCGATGGGCAGCATGACGCGCGAGGCGACGACCAGGCGGCTGGCCACCCCGATGCGGCGCATCAGGCGGTCGATGAGCACCGCCACCTCGGCGGCGGCGTGCTGCGCGTCATCGATCACCAGCACGTGCGGCTCTCGCACCAGCAGGTCCACCAGCGGTGACAGCGCGGGATCCTGCGGCTGCCCGGTCAAGCGCTCCAGCAGGTAGCCGTGGAGCTTGCCCTGGTGCTCTGGCCCCACGTTGACATGCGTGACCGGCCGCGGCGCCGCGGCCAGCAGCTCCGCCTCCACGCGGTAGACCAGCTCTGTCTTGCCCAGCCCCGGAAGTCCAATCAGGACAGCCACCGGGTCATCGCCAAGCAGTCCCTGCAGCCGGGTCAGCTCGGCAACTCTGCCAAAACACGTCACAATGGAAGACTATCTATAGAAAGACCGCTTCGCGATCCAGTACAGATGATGTACAGATCTCGTTTTCGCGGTGCGCAAAAATTGTTCATGGAGATCTCATGGCGTGTCGACGGTTACTCTTCGAATTCGCCTTTCACCACGAAGGCGATGAACTAGGTAGTTGATGCCACGATATGTTCGATGGCGGCGGCGCACCCTGTGAGGGTGGCGACAGGACCTGGGGAAGGCGATGGGGATCAGGACATCTCTTGGAACCGCCCAGACGCGCCACGCCAGTTGCGCGCCCGCGCGCTACCCTTGGCGGTGCCACTGGGGGGGCGTCGTGCCATGGTCCCATCATCTCACAGGCTCATGTTGCGACAGATCTCGCTGATCGGACTGCTTGGCGGCGCCTTGCCCAGCGCCGCGGCGGCTGAGCCGGCAGACAGCGCTCCGACTGCTGCGACTGCTCCGACTGCTCCGACTGCTCCTCCCAGCGCGCCGACCGAGCTGGAGCTGGACCGGCAGCACGCTCAGCCGATCAAGCGGCCGGCGCGCGTGCCGCTGCTGCTGGCGGAGAGCGCCGCGGTGCTCATCCCGCCCATGATCTACTACTGGAGCAACACCAGCCTGCAGCGCGAGGACTGGGAGCTGCGCTGGGACTGGGAGAGCTGGATCACCAAGCTCACGTCGCTGCGCGCGCTCGCGCTCGACACCGGGTACTGGGACGCCAACGCCATCCGCCACCCCATCGCCGGCGCGCTGGCGTTCCAGGTGGCGCGCGCCAACGGATATGGAGCCGCGACCTCGACGGTGATCGACCTGCTCTCGGCCGCGAGCTGGGAGTACGTGGTGGAGTTCAAGGAGCGCGTGTCGGTCAACGACCTGGTGACCAACTCGCTAGCTGGCATCTTGCTTGGCGAGCCGCTGTTCCAGCTCGGGCAGATGGCAGACCGCCGGGACGCGAGCTGGGCTCGCAGCGCCCTTGGCTGGGTGGTGTCGCCGGTGCATCGGCTACACGCCGCCGCGGGGTACTCGTCCTGGCGCGCGCCGGTCTCGGCGTGGTCGCGGTTCGACTTTTCGGCGGGCGGGCGGCTCGTGGATCAGGGAGCCAGGCCTTACAGCGAGGCGACGCTGGAGCTGGACCTGGAGCTGGTGCGCGAGCGCCGCTACGGCGCGGAGGGGCAGGGCGCGGTGTGGCTGCGGTCGGGGGCGTGGAGCCACGTGCAAGCCGAGGTCCGGCTCGCGGCGGATGGCGCCTCGCGGGTGTGGCTGCGCTCGGCCACGCACTACGCGGGCAGGTACTGGCGCGCGCTGGCCCCTGGCGGCGACGTGGAGGACGCCCCAGGCGAGGGCGGCGCAGGCGTGGTGGGGGCAGATCAGTTCCTTGGTGTCGCTGGGGGCATGGACTACGAGAGCCGGAGAGTCGGCGACGAGTGGGATCACGCGCTGGTGTTCAACGTCGCCGGGCCGCGCCTCGCGCTGGGGAGCTGGCGTGGTGGGCGGCGGTGGTTCTGGGAGGTGGGCGCGTACGCCGACGTGGCGATGGTGCGGGCGCACGTGTTCGGGCCGGTGTCGCCGTTCGCGCCGGTGCCGCAGAACTCGGTGCTGCAGGTCCGCGGCTACTACTACGCCACGGGCGCGTCGCTGATGTCGCGGCTGCGCCTGGTGGCCCCGCCGTGGTACGCCGACGTCGACGCGCGGGCGCACGCGCTGTGGTCGATTGATGGCTTTGACCGCGTGGAGCTGGACGGCGCGGATGGAGATCCGCACGACGTCACCGACCAGCGGGTGGCGGTGCGCGCGGCGCTGGGCGTCGGGCCTTGGTGGAGCGACGTCCGCTTCGAGCTGGCGCTGGACACTTCGCTGCGGCGAGGGGCCTGGGACGGGCTGGAGCGAGAGACCGCGGAGATCGACGCCGGCGTGAACGTGGTGGTGGGGTTCTGAGCAGCGCGCTCGGAGGGGCGCTGACCCGCGGGCGAAAGTTTTGGTTTCGCCGAGGCACAAGTTTGCTACGGTAGCGCGATGTCGTCTTTGGCTCGTCGTCGCGCGCTCGTGGTGATGAGCCTGGTTGGCCTGGGACTGACGGGCCCAGTTGGCCTGGGCGCGGCGGGCCTGGGCACGGCGCCCGCGCGCGCCGATGACCGCCATGCGTTCTATGTGGAGGCGCTGGGCAAGGGCGGGCTCTACGGCGTCGGCTATGACGTCAGGTTGCCCAGGCAGCTAGCGCTCGGCGCGGTGGCGTCCCACTACGTCCTCAGCGGGGACCGCTTCACGCGGGTGGCGCCCTACCTCGCGGTGTATCCGTGGCGTCCGTGGAGCAGCGCGCGGCATCGCTGGTTCATGCAAGCCGGGCCGCAGTGGGTGCGCCGCCACACGCCCTCGCCGGGGCCGGAGTGGCCGGGCAAGACCTCGATGTCGCTGGATGCGGAGCTGTCTGCTGGCTACGAGTACCGTCATGGGCTGCTGGTGCGCGCCTACGCGATGGCGTCGTGGGGGACGCGCCTTGTGCCCTGGCTCGGCGCGAGCGTCGGGTGGTCGCTGTGACGCCGGCTTCGCTGGTGCGCGCCGCCGCGGCGTGCGCGCTGGTCGGCGGCGCAGGCTGCGGGATCGAGCTGACCTCGGCGCAGCCGTGGGTGCCGGTGGCCGAGGACGACGCCTTTGGTCCCGCGCTGCGCGCCGAGTCCGCGCCGCCGCGCGCCAGCGCGGTTCGCACCCGCGCGCCAGCGGGAGGCTCGCTGGTCCGCGTGGTGACCTACAACGTGCAATACAGCCCAGATCCGCAGGCCATCGCGGACGCCATCATGAGCGCCCCGGCGCTGCGCGGCGCCGGCGTCTTCTTGCTGCAGGAGCAAGAGGCGTATCGGGCGGAGGCGTGGTCGCGCACCGCGCGCGTGGCAGAGCTGCTGGGCTTGGGCTACGTCTACGTCCCGGCGCGCGAGGTCAAGGGCGGCGGCACGCACGGGCTGTCCATCCTGTCGGCGTTCCCCATCGAGAACGTCGAGCGCATGATGCTGCCGGACGCCGGCAAGGGCCACCCGCGCATCGCGATGCAGGCGGAGATAAACCTCGGAGATCATCGCCTCCACGTCATCAACCTGCACCTGGACACCAAGCTCAACACCGCCGAGCGCCTGGCCCACCTGCGCCCTGCGGTGCTGGAGGCTCCGGACACCACGCTGGTGGCGGGAGATCTCAACACGTGCTGGGTGGAGTGGGTGGCAGGCAAGGTCCCGGTGCTCTCTTCCAGCAGCGCCTCGGATCAGGCGCTGGTGGTGGATTCGTACATGCGCGCGCTCGGCTTCGAGACGCCCACCGCGAACTCGGGGCCCACGGAGTCCATGTTCGGGGTCGAGCAGCGGCTGGACTCGATGTTCTCGCGCGGCCTGGCCGTGCAGTTCGGCGGCGTCGAGCGCGTCGGCCCTTCGGATCACTGGCCGATGTGGATCGACGTCACGTTGCCGTAGGCGCGCGCATCAGCGGCGGCGCCTTGGGCGCGGCGGGGCAGGCGTCGGCGTGTCCGGGGGGCTGGTGGGGGCAGCGGGCGCGGGCGCCGCTGCGGGCGCGGGCACCTTGAGCCGGCGTGGCAACAGCAGCCAGTACCGGCCCTTGCCGCCCATGTGGCCGGCGATCTGCGTGGCCTCCTCGTCGTCGCCCCAGTAGATGTCGCCGCGCACCGCGCCGCGGATGCCCTCGCCGGTGTCCTGCGCCACCAGGAGCTGACGCCACGGCGAGACCTTGCCCTTGGCGTCCGGCGCCCTTGTCTCGACCCAGATCGGCGTGCCGGCGGCCACGAACGCGCGGTCCACCGCCATCGAGCGCCGCGGCGTCAGCACCACGCCCTGCGAGCCCACCGCGCCCGGCTTCTTGGACAGCGCGAAGAACACGAACGACTGGTTCTGATCCGCGATCTCGTCGAACTTGTCCGGGTGCGCCGCGAAGTAGCGGCGGATGCCCTGCATGGTCCCCGTGCCGGGCGGCTCGCCCAGCTCGCGCAAGATCTTGCCCACGCCGCGGTAGCTGCGGCCGTTCTTGCCGGCGAACTCGATCCACTGCTCGGTGCCGTCGTCCAGCGCGACCCGGCCGGAGCCCTGGATCTGCGCGAACAGCGCGTCCACCCGGTCGTCCACCCAGAGCAGCTCCAGCCCCTGGCCGCGCAGGTGGCCGCGGCGGATCTCGGCGCGCGTGGCGTACGGCACCACCGCGCCCTTCTTGTCGTCGAAGCGGCCCCAGATCCGGCGCCCGCGCGCGTCGGGCAGAAACGCCGCCAGGTCCACCACCACCAGGTCCTTGGGCCGCCCGTAGATCGGCGTCTGATACTTGCCGTGGCGTCGGCGCGAGCCGCGCAGCGCTTGCACGTAGTACCCGGTCATCTTGCCCTCGGGGCCCTCGCGGCCCTCTGCCGCGTACGGCACGAGCTCTCGCTCCAGCAGCGCTCGCGCGGCCGCGTCGTCGCCCGCGGCCACCGCGCGCGCGCCTTTGCACAGCGCTCGCCAGTGCCGCGCGCGACCGCCGTTGCCGTCGACCCCCATCGGCGCGTCGTCGGTGACGTCGTCGAGCTTGCTGCACGAGGCCAGGATTGCCGGCAGCGCCTGCGCGTGCCGGTCGGCCTCCCAGCCCGGCACCTCGGCGAAGGGGACGCGGGTCAGCGTGAGCTTGTCTCGCACGCTGGGGCTGATGGCCGCGGACGAAGGTGGCGTGTCGGTGGCGTCGCACGGGCACGGGCACGGCGGGCACGCCGGCGCGGCGACGACGTCCGCGTTCTCGTCGCTGCTGTCGCTGCTGTCGGCGCCCGTGGCGCCGCTGGTGCTGGGGCCGCTGGCGCTGCCGGGGCCGCTGCCGCTGCCGGGGCCGCTGGCGCTGGCCGCCGCTGGCCCTGGCGCCTCCTGCGCCGGAGTTGGAGGCGCGCTCGGGGTTGCGCGTCCGCACGCGCCGAGCGCGACTAGCACCAGCCAGGTCATCATCTGCTTCATCTGCTGGCTCCGAGCATGCCTCACGTAGAAGGCGCCGCGAGCCGGAATCATTCCGCCTCCACGCGGTGGGGCGCAAGCAGCGAGCCCTGTTCGCAGCAGGTGGGCCTGCGCTTGCCATCGCGTGACAGCGCTGTCTCTGCGGTCATGCAGGGGTGGGTGCGCTGACATGAACTGAGCGGAGCTGCGCAGCGCTGCGTCGGCGCCGCAGCTTCGACTGTTTGCGGTCGCGTGATCAAAAAAGCGCGCCGGGTCTGCAACTGGCTCTCCTTGTTCCTGTCGTTGGACCATGAAGCTAATCGCGCGTGACCGCTCTCGTAGGCTCCTGTCTGTCCTGTCTGTCCTGTCTGTCCCGACTGCCCTGGCTGTCCTGGCTGTGGGCTGTGTTGGGGCAAGCGACCCCACGGAGCTCGTGCCGGATCCACCAGCAGATCCACTGGCAGATCCACCGGCAGCGGCCGGAACGGAGATCGTGTTCACCGCGTACCCGGCGGACGTGCTCGCCCGCGATGGCGGCTCCACCGACGTGGGCTTTGTGGCCATCCAGGATGGTGATGGTCCCTGGCAGGTCGTGACCGGTCAGAACGGCGTGTACAAGGCGCGCGTGCAGAACAAGCGATACGGCGTGGCCGTGGCCTGCAAGGGCCACCGGCAAGGGAACTCTCCCTCCACGTACAGCGGCGTGGACGTGATGCTCACCACCACCGATGAGAGCACCGCGCTGAATTCCTATAGTTGCTATACCCCCGCTGCACCCAAGGTGGTGACCGGGAGCGTGACTGGCGAGACCGGCACCGACCTGGCGGAGGTCCAGGTGTCGTCGTTCGAGCGGCTGCAGCCCGCGGAGACCCGGACCTTCTCGTTTCACGCGCCCACCCGGCGGCTGTCCGTGTTTGGCATCACGCGTCCTGTCGGCAGCTCGTCGTCCAGCCCGTCGCGCGTCGTCCGAGCGCCGGACGTTGACACCGCGGTCACCAGCTCGGTGAACGTCGACTTCTCCCAGTCCATGGAGCTGGCGACCCAGCCGCTCACCCTGGCCACCCGCCCGGGCACGGTCACGGTGAGCTCCGGCGTGTACAGCAACAACGATTTCTATGTCCAGGCTCGTGGCACCGCCACGTCCTATCGAGTGGTGCCCGCGTCCATGCTGAACGCTGGCGATCTGATCCGGGTCTCCGCCACCCACACGACGGACGATCTCGGCTGGGAGATCTCCAACCTGTTTCTGGCGCAGCCCGCCCCCGCCAGCATCGGATTTGGTCAGCCGCTGACCGCGGCTGCGCCGTCGTTCCCCGCCGGGGCCCAGCGCCTGCCGGTGTTCTCGTTCACCGCTGGCGGTGCGACCCTGGCCAACGTCAGCTATGACGCTGTCGCCTCCACCTCCACCGAGACGCAAGAGCGCTCCCTGCATGTGTCGCTCTCACGCGGCTGGCTCGGCGGCGACCGCGCGGTGTCGTACTCTTTCCCCGACCTCTCCGGCATCGCCGGCTGGCAGGACAGCATGGCGCTGCACCCGGGCGAGGTCAGCTGGACGGTCGCGCGTGGCGAGCGCTCGGCCCGCGTCGTCGTCGCCGGCAGCACCTCGTACTCCGTCGGCCGCACCGGCGTGGTCACCAACTGAACTCGAGTTCGTTGCCGCGCGGCAAGAAGTCGAGCGGCTCATGGCCGAGCCGGCCGAGCCGGGCGACTAGCTCGGCCTGACGCTGCGGCCCGGGCGCACCTCGAGCGCGATGTCGGGGGCCAGCAGGTAGCCGTCGCCGTCGCGCAGGAGCAGGTCGCGCAGGCCCAGGTTGCGCAAGGTGGTCAGGGCTACGTGCAGGCGGTTGAGGGCGGCGGGAGGGCTCATCTGCTCGTCGGGCCAGGCGGCGGCGATGAGGCGCTCGGCGGACAGGGCGAGGCTCGGCGGCGCGCGCGCGCGCTGGGCTCGGCGGCGCGCTCGGCGGTGCGCTCGGCGACCAGGGCGGCGAGCAGGCGGCGCAGCACGTGGCGGCGGGCCAGGCTGACCTCGCGCCGGTTGGGCGGGCAGAACCAGGTGCCGTCCTGGGCCACCACGTACGTCGCGTCGCCGAGGGCGCGGCCGAGCAAGCGGCGCGAGGCGCGCAGATCCAGGTTGGCCGGCGCGGGGCCCTGGAGCAGGGTCAACGCGGCGGCGCGCAGCTCGCTGGCCCGCGCCAGCGCGCCGAGCTCGCCTTGGGCAGCGGTGAGGCGGGCTTCTTCCACCGCCAGGAGCGCGCGGTGGCAGGCCTGGATCTCGGCGTCGATGCCCTCGCCATAGTCGTGGCCGCGGGCGACCGCGGCGTCGAGCGAGGTGCGCGCCTCGGCGATGCGTCCGCGGGCGGCCTCCAGCCCGCCAAGGTACGCGAGGAACAGGCCCCTCCATGCGCCGCGCGCCGACGGCAGCCAGCTCGTCGATGGCGCGGCGGTACAGCGCGGCGGCCTCATCCAGCGCGCCTTGCTCGTGCGCGACGCAGCCGAGGTTGCCCAGGGTGCCGGCGGCCAGGCGCGCGTCGCCAGCGCGCTGATGCAGCTCCAGCGCGGCGGCCAGCTCGCGGCGGGCGACGTCCCAGCGGCCTTGCTCGAGGTGGGCGGCGGCGCGGTCGCCGCGCAAGAGCGCCTCCTCCGCGTGCCAGCCCAGGTGACGCACGCGCTCGAGCGCGCTGTCCCAGTGGGTGATCGCCTCCTCCGGCATCGCCTGCTCGAGATACAGCGCCCCCAGGTGGATGAGCGCGCTGGCCTCCAGCGGCAGATCGCCCACCTCGCGCGCGATGGCCAGGGCCTCCGCCAGCGCGGCGTGGCGCTCGTCGTGCTCGCTGCTCGTCAAGGTGGCGCCCATCGCGCACAGCACGGTGCCGCGCACCGCGGGCGCTGCGGTCGCCTCCGCTTGCTCCAGCGCGCGCTCGAACAGGCGCAGCGCGATCGCCCAGCGGCCGATGGCGCTGCAGGTGCATGCGACGAAGCACAGCAGCGCCGCGCGGAGCGCCGGGTCGTCGGCCGCGCGCACCTTGCCCTGGGCCACCGCGTGCTCGGCGGCGCGGCGCAGTAGCTGGAACGCACCGGTGCGCGCCTGGCGCGCCAGCAGGTGCTCGAAGCGGGCGAGGTACTCCGCGGCGCGCGCGGCCGCCACGCCGGCGGAGCCCGGCGCAGAGAGGCCGCGCTCGAAGGCGGCGAGCAGGTCGTCCATCTCCAGCGCGATGCGCGCCACCAGGCCGCCGCGGCGCGGGCGCTCGCCGCCGGACACCAGCGTGCGGCCGACCCGATCGAAGTGCTGCGCGTGGCGGGCCTCCACCGCCGCGCGCGCCGGTGAGCCGGCGAGCCGGGCCGCGGCGTAGTCGCGGATCGAGTCATAGAGCCGGTAGCGCGCGCCAGCGGGCCCGGGGCCATGCACCACCTGGATGAGCGACCGCTCCATCAGCGCCTGCAAGAGATCCAGCGCGGCGGGCGCCGGCTCGTCGGGAGCGCCGCGCCCGACCTCCAGCACCGCCTCGGCCGCGGACAGCGGAAAGCTGCCGCGAAACACCGCGCACTGGGCCAGCGCATCTTGCTCCGCCGGTGACAGCAGCGACCACGACCAGTCGATGGCGCCCCACAGCGTGGCCTGCCGACTGGCGGCGCCGCGCGGGCCGATGGCCAACAGCTCAAAGCGCTGCTCCAGCCGAGCGCGTAGCTGGCTCAGATCGAGCATCGCGGTGCGCGCCGCGGCCAGCTCCAGCGCCAGCGGGATGCCATCGAGGCGGTGCAGCAGCTCGGCGAGCAAGCGGGCCTGCCCCGGGGACAGCTCCCGGTGCGCGGCGCGGTCCCAGAACAGCGCTCCGGCTTCGGAGTCCAGGATCTGCGACAGCTCCGTGGCGTCGAGCGGCGGCAGCGTCAGGGGCAAGAGCTCCAGCACCTGCTCGCCGGGCACGCGCAGCCGCTCGCGGCTGGTGACCAGCACGCGCAGCCGGGGCGCCCGCCCAAGCCAGCCGGGCAGCCGCGTCGCCAGCGCCGCCACCAGATGCTCGCTGTCGTCGAGCACCAGCATTCGCGGCGCCACGTGGTCGGCCTCGTCGGCCCAGGCCAGCACCTCTTCCATCCGCTCATCCAGCGCGCGCTCATCCGGTAGCTCGGCGAGCTCCACGCGCTGCCGGTGCTCGACGAGCTGCGCCGCTCGATCGGCCAGGCGAGACTTGCCGGTGCCCGGCGGCCCGACGATGGTGATGAGCCGCGCGCCGGCGGCGGCGAGTTGCGCCAGGTGCTCGAGCTCGACGCGACGCCCTACGAACGCGGTGCCGTACAGATCTCGCACGGCCCCATTGTGAACCGGACAGGGCGGCGGGTGCCAGACGACAGCGGGGCTGTCGGCGGGGCGGTCAGCGCGGCGACGGCCGCGCTTGGTCAGCGCGGCGACGGCCGCGGCTCGGTCAGCGCGGCGACGGCCGCAGTTTGGTCAGCGCGGCGACGGCCGCAGCTTGACGCTCAAGAGGGCGGTGACCTCCTCGGGCGAGCAGCGCAGCGTCTGCTGCAGCTCGCGGCGAAACTCCGCGGCGCGCTCGTCGCGCCAGCGCTCGAACTCGGCGCGGGGCACCAGGCCGCGCATCATGCGAGCGCGAGCCTCGGCCAGGCGCAGGCCGTGCTCCTTGCGCAGGTCGCGCATCAGCTCCCGCTCCTCGGCAGACAGCTCGCGGCCCAGCGCCTCGGCGAAGTCGTCCCACGGGTAGGCCTCGGACTCCCGACGAGCCTCCTCGGACGCCGCTTCGCTCGCCGGAGACAACGCCTCGGCGCCCTCGCCAGACATCGCCGGGGCTGCGCCCAGCGCCGTGCCCGCGCCTGGCGCCGAGGGGCTGTCGTCGCTCGCCGCAGCGCCCGAGCGGGCACCTGGGGTCGCCGTGCCCGTCGAGGAGGTCAGGCTAGCCGGACCGGGCTGCACGGCTTGTTCGCCGCGCCTCCACAGCAAGGACGCGATGGTGATGGTCAGGCCGGTGGCCAGGACCAAGAAGACAGCGGTCAGACGTGTGGGCTGCATGGACGTGCTCCTGATGTTCGTGAGTGCGCGCTGGGTCAGTAGCAGCCGTACGGGTTGTAGATGTCGCAGCCGGTGGGCACGAAGAAGCACTCCATCGAGCTGCGCACGTGCAGGTCGGCGCAGACCGTGCTCTCGCACCAGTTCGCCGGGCTCGAGCACGAGGAGCCGGTGTCGCCGGCCAGGTCATAGCGGACGTAGCCGTAGGAGCCCTCGCAGTCGTACTGCTGCGCCAGCGTGCCGTTGACCGAGAAGTTGGGCCAGTAGACCGTGCCGATGATGCTCTTGAACGTGCAGGTGTCCAGGTCATAGATCGAGGCGAACGGGTTGCGCATCGGCGCGCCGCCGCTGAAGTTGGGGCAGCCCCAGACGTAGTAGTGGCCGCTCCAGAAGGAGTTGGGCCAGCGGTCCCAGCCCTGGTTCACGCCGTCGATGTTGCGCTGCCCGTAGGACACCTGCGGGCTGGTGGTGTACGGCGGGCCGTAGTAGATCGTGCAGCCGTTCCACTCGCCGCCGGGGCCCATCGGCGCGGACGAGCCGTCTTCGAAGTAGCCATAGAACGAGCTGGAGTGATCGTCGCAGCTCTGGCTGATGCCGCCCGCGATGTCGACCCAGGTGCCGGGGGAGCCGTGGCTCTTGTCCCCGCAGATGCCTGGGCCTCCATACAACGAGCCCAGGCACTCGAACTTGGTGTCGCCCAGCATCTTGCGCTCGGTGGTGTAGGCGCTCCAGCCGCTCTTGCGGCAGTCCCAGTAGCCTTGCGCGGCGGACGCGACGCCGCTGCTCAGAGCTGTCATCACGCTGACCAATAGAAGGATTCCCTCGAACTTCTTCATGACTCGCCTCATTGGAAAACCGACAAGGACTTAGTCGTCGCGAGCCCTTGCAGCCACTTAAGCCCGCTTAAACTTGTGATGCGACGCAGCGCACCAGCGCAGGCGAGCGCGCGCCGCGGCCAAGCGGTTGGCGCTCACGCTCCGTCGTTGGCTGCGCTGGCGCCCCGCGATTTCGCTGCCACCTGGCCCGGCCGGCGCGAAGATCGCGCTATGACCGGCGGCATGGCCCGCCTCGATCCGCACTCGTACGCTGATGACTCCCAGGTCGAGACCGAGCACCTCTCGTGGGTGGCTCGCGTCGACTTCGCCACCCATACCCTCCACGGCGAGGCCACGCTGACCTTCCGCGAGCCGGGCGGCGGCGCGCTGGATCTGGACACGCGCGAGCTGGTGATCGAGGGCGCGGCGGATCAAGCGGGGCAGGCGCTGCCGTTCGTGCTGCACCCGGCCGAGCCCATCCTGGGCGCGCGGCTGTCGCTGGAGCTGCCGCCGGGCACGCGCGCGGTGCGCATCCGCTATCGCACGTCGCCGTCCGCCTCGGCGCTGCAGTGGCTGGCGCCGGAGCAGACGCTCGGCGGCCAGCATCCGTTCTTGTTCAGCCAGTGTCAGGCCATCCACGCCCGCTCGGTGGCGCCGCTGCAGGACACGCCGCGGCTGCGGCTGCGCTTCACCGCGCAGCTCACCGTGCCGCGCGCGCTGACCGCGGTGATGGCGGCGGCGCACGCCGGCCGCAGCGAGGACGGCGAGCTGGCCACCGAGCGCTGGGAGATGCCGCAGCCCATCCCGCCGTACCTCCTGGCGTTCGCGGTCGGGCAGCTCGCCTCGCAGGATCTGTCGCCGCGTTGTCGGGTGTGGGCCGAGCCGGCGCAGCTCGGCGCGGCGGCGTACGAGTTCGCCGAGGTCGAGTCCATGATCACCGTGGCCGAGTCCCTGTTTGGCCCGTATGACTGGGAGCGCTTCGACGTGCTGACCATGCCGCCGTCCTTCCCTTACGGCGGCATGGAGAACCCGCGGCTGACGTTCCTCACGCCCACCGTGATCGCCGGCGATCGCTCGCTGGTCAGCGTGCTGGCGCACGAGCTGGCGCACTCGTGGACCGGCAACCTGGTGACCAACGCCAACGCCGAGCACTTCTGGCTCAACGAGGGCTTCACCGTGTACGCCGAGCGCCGCATCGTGGAGGCGCTGGAGGGCGAGGAGATGGCCACCTTGCACGCCGCGCTGGGGCGCCGCGAGCTGGATGAATCCATGGCGCGCTTCCCCGACCGGCCGGAGCTGACCCACCTGCGCACGCACCTTGGCGGCATCGATCCAGATGATGCGTACTCGCTGGTGCCGTACGAGAAGGGCTACTTCTTCCTGTGCGCGCTGGAGGCCCAGGTGGGCCGGCCGGCGTTCTCGGCGTGGCTGCGCTCGTACCTCGCGGACTTCCGCTTCGGCGCCATCACCACCGACGACTTCCTCGCGCACTTCGAGCGGGCGCTGCCCGGCGCGCTGGCCAAGGTGGACGCCGCGCGCTGGATCGACGGGCCCGGGATGCCGGCGTCCGCGCCGGCGCCGCGCTCGTCGCGCATCGAGGCGCTGGAGCGCCTGGCGGGCACGGTGCCGGAGGTGGCGGCCACCGCCGGCTGGTCCGCCACCGAGTGGCAGCTCTTTCTGGAGGCGGTGCCGCGCCCGGCCAGCGTGGAGACCTGCCGCGCGCTCGACGCGCGCTTCGCCTTCACCGCCAGCACCAACTACGACGTGCTGGTCACCTGGCTGACGCTGGCGCTGCAGGCGGGAGACGCCAGCGTGCTGCCGCGCGTGCAGGAGGTGCTGGGCAAGGTCGGCCGCATGAAGTACCTGCGCCCGCTGTACACCGCGCTGGCCAAGAACCCGCAGACCCGCGCGCTGGCAAGCGCGTGCTTCGCCGCTGCCGGCAAGGGCTATCACCCCATCGCGCAGCAGCTCGTGGAGTCGCTCTTGCGCTGACCGGCGCTGACCGGCGCTGACCGGCGCTGACCGGCGCTGACCAGCTCGGACGCTCGGCCCGGACGGTCCGTGATACCTTCGCGCCCATGCAACGGCGTGGCGTTCTTCAGAGGCTCTTTCACATGGACGTGGTTCGCGCTGGCCAGGCAGGCGCGCTGGGGCTCCTGGCGCTGCTGGCGCTCTCGACCTTGATGGCCTGTGGTCCCGGGATGTCCAGCGGGGCGTATCGAGACTTGTCCAGGCGGGTCGACAGAGAGAACCTCGCTCGCTTTGACAAGGCCAAGGCTCGACTGTCCGAAGAAGGGTATGTCTTCTTCAAGGGCCGTGAGCCTGTCTTGTTCGATAGAGATCTCTCTCGGCGCTGCTTTGGCGAGACCAAGGGGCAGCCCGAAGAGACCACGCTCGTGCGCTGGAACAACAAGCACGCCCACGGCCGGCTGAGCGAGGTGTGTTCGTTTCGGTTCCGCCGCGCGCAGGTGCTGCCGGTGACCTTCGCCAGCGGCGAGGTGGTGTACCTGACCCGCGTCAAGGAGTTCATGCAACCCGCTCGCGATCCGCAGGGCCACATGGTCCTGGTCATCGGCAAAAAGGAGGTCACCTCCGAGCGCTCGGTGCTGGTCCGCAGCGACCGACGCCGGCCGTACATGCCCAGCGATCTCGACTTTGACGAAGAGCACCCCACCGTCGCAGAGCTCCCGGAGTCGCCGCGGGTCCTGGAGGTGACCGTGAAGGTGAGCGTGGTCCGCGCGGTGTACCGGTCGTGAACTCGCGAGCCGGGATGCAGTCGGCGTCGTAGCGCGGCAGCACCGCCGCGCGCTTGCCGGCCCCGGCAAAGTCTGCTGTGGTTGGGCATGTCCTTGTCCGCCACTCACTCTCTGCAGCCTGGCGCGGCTGCAGGTCGCCTGGAAGACCGCTCGGGGAATGGCTCAGGAGCGCGCAGGCGCCGTCGCGCCGGGCTGGCCAGCGCCAGCGCTATCGTCGGCGTCCTCGTCCTCGTCCTCGTCGCGGCGGTCAGCAGCCTGCTGGTGGGCTGCGCAGCGCGCGGCCCGCAGCTTCCGGTCTCGGCGCTGCGCACCACCGCGGAGCAGACCGACTACGTCGCCACCGGAGATCACGCCGAGGCGCTGCGGCTGTGCCGCGACCTGCCGCGCGTGTTCCCGGGCAAGGCGCGCTGCGACGACATCGGCCGCTCCGCCCAGGGCCGGCCGCTGGTGGCGCTGGTGGTCTCGCCGGACGGCGTGCTCACGCCGGAGCAGGTGCGGCAGCGCCAGCGGCCCGTGCTGCTCTGGCAGGCCGGCATCCACGCCGGCGAGATCGAGGGCAAGGACGCGGGCTTTGCGTTGCTGCGCGACTGGCTGCAGGGCCAGGTGGCCGCCGCGGCCTCTTCTGCGGTGACCGTGGTCTTTGTGCCCATCATCAACCCGGATGGCCATGAACGCCGGACGCCGAACAACCGCCCCAACCAGCGCGGCCCGCGCGAGATGGGCTTTCGCACCAACGGCAGAAACCTCAACCTCAACCGCGACTATGCCAAGGCCGACTCCTCGGAGATCCGCGCGATCTTGCAGCTCATGAACCGCTGGGACCCGGCGGTGTTCGTGGACCTGCACACCACCGATGGCGCCAAGTTCGAGCACGACGTGGCGGTGATGGTGTCTCCCCAGACGCCGCGCGCCGATCTGCTCGACGAGGCGGCCCAGCGGCTCTCGGACGCGCTGCAGCAGCGGCTTGGCGCGCTGGGCCACCTGCCGCTGCCGTTCTATCCGTCCTTCGTCATCGACGGTGAGCCCAGCTCGGGCTTCACCCGCGGCGACGCGCCGCCGCGCTTCTCCACGCCGTACGCGGCGGAGCGCGGGCGCCTGGGCATCCTGGTGGAGACGCATAGCTGGCGCACGTACAAGGAGCGCGCCAGCTCCACGTATCACACGCTGCAAGCGCTGCTGGAGCTGGCGGCTACCGAGGCCGCCTCCTGGCGCGCCACCGAGGTGCAGCTCGACGCGGAGCTGACCCGCCTGGGCGGCACCGCGGTCACGCTGCTGTGGGCGCCAGGCAAGACCGCCCGTACGATCGACTTCCGCGGCTATCACTACGACAAGGTGCCCTCCGAGATCTCCGGCGCGCCGTGGCTGCGCTTCGACGAGCGCAAGCCCGAGATCTGGAAGGTGCCGCTGGTGGAGGAGTTCACGCCCGCGCTCACCGTCACCGCGCCGGCGCGCGGCTACATCATCCACGGCGGCTTCGCTGGCCTGGTGCGCGAGGTGCTCGACGCGCATGGCATCGCGTATCGCGAGCTCGACGGCAACCCGCTCGTCACGGTGAGCGTGTTTCGCGTCACCGGCAAGACCGAGTTTGAGCCCTCGTACGAGGGCCGCGCGCGGCCGCGCCTGCAGGGTACCTGGACACCGGAGCCTCGGACGCTGGACACCGGCTCGATCTTCGTGCCCATGGCGCAGTCGCGCGCGCGCCTGATCTTGCATCTCCTCGAGCCCACCGCTCCTGACTCCTTCGCCGCGTGGGGCCACTTCAACAGCGCCCTGGAGCAGAAGGAGTACATGGAGCCGTACGTGGCCGAGGAAGAGGCGCGCAAGATGCTGGAGCAAGACCCCAAGCTGCGCGCCGCCTTCGAGGCCGCCCTGGCCGCCGATCCGGAGCTGGCCAAGAGCCCCACGCGCCGCCTGGACTTCTTCTACCGCCGCCACCCGTCCTGGGACGAGCGCTTGAACCTGCTGCCCGTGTTTCGCCTGGAGCAGCCCGCGGTCCTCGTCGAAGGCGGCGTCCCGCGCGACGCGCAGGCGGTGAAGTAGGCGCTTTTGATAGGCGCGCCAATGCGCCCCCTCCGAGAGCTGGTACGCTGCCATGTCGCCACTGCACGGTAGGTATGTCTGATGCTCGAGTTCCTTCGTCTGGAAAACGTCGGTCCAGCCCCATCCATCGAGATGGAGCTGGCGCCGCGTCTCAATTTGCTGACAGGAGACAACGGCCTGGGCAAGAGCTTCCTGCTCGATGTCGCGTGGTGGGCGCTTACTCAGAAGTGGCCGCAAGATCTCAATCCAAGCCTGACATCGGGGTATCGCGCGATGCCTCGGGACGTCACGAAGCCTGCGCGCATCGGCTTTCGCATTCAGTCCAAGACCAAGCCCGTCGAATACACAAGCACGTACTCGCCACGAGACCAGCGCTGGGTAGGCAAGCCGGGGCGTCCCGCCAACCCAGGACTTGTGATCTACGCGCACGCAGATGGTGGATTCTCGGTGTGGGATCCTGCGCGCAACTACTGGAAGACGAAGAGCGGCGAGGATATCCAGGAGACCATCCCCGCGTACGTGTTCACGGCGTACGAGGTGTGGTGGGGACGCGAGGCGATCTTCGAGGGAAAGCCAGTGAAGCTGTGCCGAGGACTGGTCGAGGACTGGTCGATCTGGATCCGCGAGAAGGGCGAACTGGCTGCCATGATGACTGGGATCTTGAACAAGTTGTCCGCTTCCGGAGAACAGATCTCGGTCGGCCCGCTGCTACGCCTTTCGGTCAACGACGCCCGAGACATCCCTTCGATCAAGACCGCCTATGCGGACGCGGTCAGGGTGGTCCACGCTTCGGCTGGCATGCGACGCATCATGGGGCTCGCCTACATGTTGCTCTGGTCATGGGAGGAGCACGTACGAAACTCCGAGCTCACCGGTGACGTTCGCGCTCAGCAGGTGACGATGATCTTCGATGAGATCGAGAGCCACCTTCATCCACGCTGGCAGCGGACCATCTTGAAGTCCGTGCTGAGCATCACGGAGAGCTTGCATCTGGAGGCCACCGTTCAACTCATCGCGGCCACCCATTCTCCGTTGATCCTGGCCTCGGCGGAGCCGTTGTTCGACTCGGAGAAAGACAAGCTCTTCACCTTGAGCTTGCAGGGCGACAAAGTCCTGGTGCAGGAACAACCCTGGTCCGCGCAGGGTGACGTGGCGAACTGGCTGGTCTCGGACACGTTTGGACTCAAGCAGGGACGTTCGTTCGAGGCCGAACGAGCGATCGAGGCGGCGGAGGCGTGGATGCGCGGTGAGACCACTGAGCTCCCTGCCGAGCTGGCGACGCAAGATCAGATTCACGCTGAACTCCTGCGAGTGCTGGCCGGTCACGACTCGTTCTGGCCGCGCTGGGTCGTCTTCCAGGAGAGGGCGCAGGGGTCATGATTCGATTCGATCGGGTGCCCAAGCCAGAAGGATTTGACAACGCTGCGCAGAGAGGCAAGGAGTGGCTAGGTAGCCCCCCAGATGCTCGTGCAAAGAAGCGCCCTAGCTGTTGGTTAGACCTGGTGCCAGGCAGCACCACGGTACGCTTCCGCGACAAGCTGGCGGAGGGGTTTCGATATCTGTGCGGCTATTCAGCGATGTACGTACCCAACGGCGAGGTGGATCACATTGTAAGCGAGACGGAGGACCCAACCCGACTCTACGATTGGGAGAACTATCGCTACGCGGATGGTTGGATCAACGCAAGCAAGAAGGCGCTCCCCGCGAACGAGGTCTTGGATCCGTTCGAGGTGCGAGATGACTGGTTTGAGATCATCCTGCCCTCGTTGCAGCTAGTGATGACCGAGGCGGTCCCCGAGGAGCTGCGCGACCGAGCCCGCACCATGCTGGACCGGATGCACCTGGCGCACGACGAGCGCGTCCTGCGGCAACGGCGCGAATGGTACCGGATGTACCTCGAAGGCGAGCTCACCTCTCTGGAAGCGCTTGCCAAGAAGGCGCCGTTGATCGCTCGCGCGGTCGCCAAACAACAACGCCTCGACGCGGCGGCACCTGCGTTGACCTCCAATCCACACTCGGAAGACCACACATGACTCGACGCTTTCAGGGGTTGCCGGGGATCTCCAGCCAGGACGAGCTGCGCGCGCACGTGCTGGCCAAGGGCTGCTTCGACGCGGCGGAGAACGAGCGCATCTACAAGAAGTGGTTCACCCGCGCCCGGCCGCGCGACCACCTGTGGGCGTACCTGGACCAGCGCTTCGGCATCACCGAGGGCACGGTGTGCGATGTCGGCTGCGCGTACGGCATGACGCTGGTGGACTGCCCGCCCGGCTCGTACGGCATCGAGCTGGAGGAGTACCAGTGCAAGTTTGGCCGCTCGATCGGCCTGCACATCCTGCAGAAGGACGTCATCCACGACAGCTGGGCGGACGTGCCCAAGGTGGACACGCTGTGGTGCGCGGCCACGCTCGAGCACGTGGACGCGCCGCACGTGTTCTTGCGCCGCCTGTACTATCTGCTCAAGCCAGGCGGCCGGCTCATCCTGGAGGTGCCGCACGCCATGCCCGCGTCGTGGATGCGGCACGTGCGCCCCCTGCGCTATCTCTACAGCGACCACGACGATCACATCAACTCGTTCTCCGCCACCGCGCTGGAGCGCATGTGCGAGCGCGCCGGCTTCGCGCGGCAGGCCTCCATCCGCTACAGCACGCCGCTGGTGGGCCGCCAGGTGCCGGTCTGGCTCACCGGCCTGCCGCTCGTGCGCACGCTGGCCGAGTCCCAGGTCTATGTGGGCCACGCGGTGCCGGACTGGGAGTACCCCAAGAAGGCCACGCGCCGCGCCGCGGACAACCCCAACGGCTACACCTGGCGCAGCATGTTCGGAGATCGCGAAGGGGAGTAGGGGGCTACCCCGGCCGTACACCGGGACCACCGCGCCGGAGGTGAGCGCGTTGTCCGGGCTGGCGAGAAACGCGATGGTCTCGGCGAGCTGGGCGGGCGTGGGCCAGGAGGCGAAGTCGGCGTCGGGCATGGCCGCGCGGTTGGCCGGGCTGTCGATGAGCGAGGGCGCGACGGCGTTGACCAGGATGCGGTCGGCGGACAGCTCGGCGCCCAGCGACTGGGTCATGGACGCGACCGCCGCCTTGGCGCTGGTGTACGCCAGCATGCCGGGCGCGGCGTTGACCGCGGCGCGCGCGGTGACGTTGACGAGGCGCCCGCCGCTGCCGGTGCGGCGCAGGGCGCGGGTGGCCTCGCGGCAGCACAGGAAGCAGGTCACGGCGTTGAGCTGCCACTGCGCGCGCAGGTCGGCGACGGTGGTCTCGGTGAGGGGCTTCATGGCGAAGCCGCCCACCAGGTGGACCGAGGCCCACAGCGAGGGCAACGCGGCGTAGAACGCGGTCACCGCGGCCTCGTCGTCCAGCGCGACCCGCGGCGTGGCGGACACGCGCGGATCGTCGCGCCAGGGCAGGTGGGCCGGCAGCGCGTCCTCGAAGATGGGCAGGTGGCAGGTGGCTCCGCGCTCCAGCAGGCTGGCGACGACCGCGGCTCCCAGGGCACCGGTCGCACCGGTGACGACGACAACATGGCCTTGCAGGCTGGACATGCTCGGAGAATAGCGGGGAACGGCGCTTGGGGTTGGCCGGACCTGCGCGCTCTGGTACAGAAGGCGGGCCATGGGAGCCCAGTGGAAGCAAAAGATTCGCCTCGGTGCCGCCGCCGCCAAGGGCCGCATTTTCAGCAAGCTGGCCAAGGAGATCATGCTGGCCGCGCGCGGCGGCGCGGATCCAGACATGAACGCGCGGCTGCGCGCCGCGGTGGAGGCGGCCAAGAAGCAGTCGATGCCGCGCGACACGCTGGAGCGCGCCATCAAGAAGGGCGCTGGCCTGCTCGATGAAACGGTGAACTTCGAGACCGTCACCTTCGAGGGCTTCGCGCCGCACCGGGTGCCGGTGATCGTGGAGTGCCTGACCGACAACAAGAACCGCACCGCGCCCAACATCCGCGTCTTGTTCCGCAAGGGGCAGCTCGCCACCTCGGGCGCGGTGTCCTGGGACTTCTCGCACCTGGGCCTGGTGGACGCCGCGCGCGGCGACGGCGCGCCGGACGCCGAGACCGCCGCCATCGAGGCCGGCGCGCAGGACTTCGAGACCGACGAGGACGAGTGCACCACGCGCTTCTACACCGAGCCCGCGGATCTGGACGCGGTCACCCGCGCGCTGACCGCGCAAGGCTGGACGGTGCAGTCCATGCGCCTTGGCTGGCGGGCCAAGAACCCCGTCAAGCTGGAGGACGAGGCGGCGCGGGCCGAGGTGGAGGCGTTCCTGGCGGCGATGGACGAAGACGACGACGTGCAACACATCTACGTCGGCCTGGAGGGCTAAGCGCCATGAGCCAGCAAGATCACTTCACCATGCCCGCGGAGTGGGCGCCGCATGACGCCATGTGGTCGGCCTGGCCGCACGACCCCGAGCAGTGGACCGAGGGGCTAGCGGAGCCGCAGGCCGCGCTGATGGCGATGTGCGCGGCGATGGTGGACCCAGACGCCACGGGCACGCCGCGCGGCGAGCGGGTGGAGCTGCTGGTGCGCAGCGGCGCCGACGAGGCCGCGGCGCGCGCGCTCCTTGGCGCGGCGGCGGTGGGGGTGCGCTTTCACCACCGCGGCTATGGGGACGTGTGGCTGCGCGACACCGGGCCGATCTTCGTCACGCGAGGGGGCGCGGGCGGAGGCGAGGTCAGCGCCGCGCGCTTCTCCTTCGACGGCTGGGGCGGCAAGTACTTGATGGAGGGCGACCGCGAGGTGTCGTCCTTCGTGACCGCGCGAAGCGGCGTCTCGGGCTGCGCCTTTGACTTCGTGCTGGAGGGCGGCGCCATCGAGGTGGACGGCGAGGGGCGCTTGCTCACCACCAAGCAGTGCCTGCTGGGCGGCGCGCGCAACCCGGGCCTCGACGAGGAGGCGCTGGAGGCGCGGCTGCGCTGGGCGCTGGGCGTGGAGCACATCGTGTGGCTCGACCGCGGCCTGCAGAACGATCACACCGATGGCCACATCGACACGCTGGCCCGATTCGTGGCCCCGGGCGTGGTGGCGGCGATGGAGCCGGCCGCGGGCGATCCCAACGAAGCCGCGCTGCGCGGCATCCTGGCAGACCTGCGCGCGGCGCGGCCCGGCGGGCGCGCGCTCGAGGTGGTGACCGTGCCCTCGCCCGGCGACGTGCGCGACCGCGCCGGCAACCTCTTGCCGGCGAGCTACATGAACTTCATCATCGCCAACACGGTGGTGGTGGTGCCGACCTACGGCGCCGCCGCCGACGACGCGGCGGTCGCGGCCATCGCCAAGCTGTTCCCTGGCCGCCGCACCGTGGGCCTGCCGGGCAAGCCGGTGGTGGTGGGCGGCGGCGCCTTCCACTGCTCCACGCAGCAGCAGCCGAGCCCGCCGCGGTAGCCAGCGCGGCGGCGAGCGCAGGGCAGGGCGTACTTTGCTGCGCAGGGACTGGTTCGGGAAAAAGCGCCCCCGCCGAGGATCTTCGAGAACGGAGGCTCCCGCCGGCTGTTCGCAGGTGCGGTACAACGCAGCCCATGTCCAAGGTCACCGTCGCTGCCTTGCAGACCGACTTCTCCGACGACGTCGCCGACAACGTCGCGCGGGTCACCGAGCTGTGCCGTCAGGCCGCCGGCGCGGGCGCGCAGATCATCCTGCCGTCGGAGCTGTTCGAGGGGCACTACTTCTGCCGCAACCAGCACGAGGTGGACTTCGAGCGCGCGCGCCCCGCCGAAGGGCACCCTACGCTGCGGCACTTCCAGGCGCTGGCGCGCGAGCTGTCCGCGGTCATCCCGGTGTCGTTCTTCGAGAAGGCCGGGCCGGAGTACTACAACTCCGTCGTCGTCTTCGACGCGGACGGCAAGGACCTGGGCCTGTACCGCAAGAGCCACATCCCGGATGGGCCCGGCTATCAGGAGAAGTTCTTCTTCCGGCCCGGCAACACCGGCTTTCGCAGCTTCGTCACGCGCTACGCCACCATCGGCGTGGGCATCTGCTGGGACCAGTGGTTCCCGGAGTGCGCGCGCGCGATGACGCTGGCTGGCGCGGACCTCTTGTTCTATCCCACCGCCATCGGCTCCGAGCCCGAGGAGCCGGGGCTAGACAGCCGGGACTCGTGGCAGCGCGTGATGATCGGCCACGCGGTGGCCAACTCGGTCGCCGTGGTCGCCGCCAACCGGATAGGGACGGAGGGCACGCCGGGCACGGAAGGCTCGCCGGGCACGGAAGGCTCGCCGGCACCCAGCAAGGACTCCATCACGTTCTACGGCAGCTCGTTCGTGTGCGACGCGCGCGGCGACAAGCTCGCCGAGCTGTCGCGCACCGAGCGCGGCGTGGCGGTGGCCACGCTCGACCTGCAGGAGCTGGCGCGGGTGCGGGCCTCCATGGGCTTTTTCCGCGACCGGCGCGGCGAGCTGTATCGCAAGCTGACGGAGTGAGCGGCCAGTCGGGCACTCACGATGCCGCGCGCGAGCGCTCACGATGCCGCGGGCGAGCGTTCACGCCTTGGGCTCGATGGGCTGCGGCGGGTGCAGGCACAGCGCGGTGTTGAGCGCCACCACGGCGCGCGCGTAGTCCTGCCGCTCGATCACGAACTGCATGTTGGTCTGGCGCAACGATTGCGACACGGCGTTGATGTTGATGCCGTTCTCCGCCAGGGCGGAGGTGGCGCGGGCCAGCACCCCGGGGAAGGCGATGTTGGTGCCGATCACGCACACCATGGCAGAGGGCACCGCGCTCACCACGGAGTAGTGGGCGCGCAGCTCGCCGAGGAAGCCCTCGGTGACCGAGCGCTCCCACACCACGTGGGTGATGGAGTTGGCGTTGGTGGCCTTGAGGATGTACGAGATCTCGTGTTTGCGGAAGATCTCCATCACGCCATGGTCGAAGCCCACGGCGCCGACCATCAGCGGATCATGGATCTCGATGGCAGTGACCTGCGCGGAGCCGGCGATGACCTCGATGCGGGCCTGGCTGCCGACGTAGTCCTTGGTGATGAGGGTGCCTGGGTGGTCGGGCTCGAAGGTGTTCTTGAGCCGGATGGCGATGCCCGCGAGCTCCATGGGCTTGGCGGCCTTGGGGTGGATGGCCTCCATGCCGACGTCGGCGAGCTGATCGGCGACGTCGTAGTTGGTGCGCCCCACCACCACGGCGTTGCTGGTGCCGACCAGCTTGGGATCCGCGGACGACAGGTGGAACTCCTTGTGGATCACCGCCTCGTCGGCGCCGAGCTCCACCGCGATCTTGCTGAACGTGACCTCGGAGTACCCGCGGTCAAACTCCCGCATGATGCCCTCGATGCCCTTGGTGTAGCCGGTGACCACCACCACCTGGCACTCCAGCTCCACCCCCTGGAAGGATTTGTGGATGCGCTGATCGATGGTCAGCGGGTCGTCGTCATCGAAGCCGGACAGATCCATCAGGTGCGCGGGCACGCCGCGCTGGCGCAAGATCTCCACCGAGTTGAAGGCGCTGTGGGCCTCTCCCACGGCGGCCAGCATCTCACGCGCGGCCAAAAGGACATCGCCGCGGCGCAAATAGCCGCTGGCCAGCACGTGGCGCATCGAGTCCAGGTACGCTCGCAGCTCACGCATGCGCTTGTCCAGGAAGCCATCGGCGCGCGCGCGGTCAAGCCCAAGCGGCGCCAGGCCGGCGTTGATCTCTTGCAGGCGCGCGGTGGTCACCGCCAGCGCGGCGGCGTAGTCGCCGCCGTCGGCGAACCTGGCATACACGCCGGGCTCGCCGGTCTTCTTGTGCTCCAGGAGCGAGTTGGTGACGCCGGCGTAGGCGGAGACCACGTAGACGCGCCCGTAGATGCGCTCGGGGTTTCGCAACATGATGTTGGCAAGCACGTCGGCGAAGCTCGACATGGACGTGCCACCGATTTTCTCGACACTGATCACAGGGTTGTTCCAGGCGGCGGGAGAGGGAGCCGCGAGCCGCGGCGCGAGCGGCAGAGCATAGCCGAAGTGCGGGGTGAGCCAAGGTTTGCGCCTGCGAGAAGCGCGCGCGAGCTGCGTGAGGCTGCGTGAGGCGTCGTGAGGCGTCGTGACGAAGCCGCCGCGCCGCGCCCGGCCAGGGAGCTTGCTCATGGCCCTTCTGCCGCCGCGCTGATGCAGGGCCAGAGCGGGTGCGCTATGGTCGCACCATGGCCGATGAACTGCCCCGACCGGAACCCAAGCCGATCGACGAGAAGCTGTCGCTCGAACTCAAGCACCTCGCTGAGGACGCGGTCTTGCGCGGCCGCCCCAACGGCGAAGAGCGCTGCGACAACTGCCTCTACTACCTGAACCCCGACGCCAAGATCTCCTATTGCTGGCACCCCAAGCTGCGCGTGCTGGTGGGGGACCAGTGGTGGTGCCAGTGGTGGGAAGAGATCCCCAAGGACTGAGCGTTGGTGTGGGCCAGGGCCTCGACCGCGGGGCCAGCGCCGGCCGGCAGCGCAAAGGCGCGAGCGGTGGTTGACGGCCACGGCGATTGGCCAATACTCGGGCGGTTAGCTGATCCCACGCGACCCTGGAGACGCCCATGAAGCTTGGCTCGCCCGCTCTCTCTCGTGTTCTTTCGCCCGCCCGCTCGCGCGTGGCCCGTCACGCTGGCCGCTTGGGTTCCCTGCGGCGCTCGGCCGTGCTCGGGGCGCTGCTCCTTGCAGTGGGCGCCCCCGTCGACGCCGAGGCCAAGGGCCTGACCGTCGACGACATGCTCGCCATGCAGCGGGTGGGCGAGCCGGCGGTGTCGCCGGACGGCAAGTGGGTGGCGTTCTCGGTGCGCGACACGGATCTGGAGGCCAACCGCGGTCGCCTCGATCTGTGGCTGGCCAGCGTGGATGGCGCGCAGGTCCGCCGCTTGACCACGCACCCGGACGCGGACTCGAGCCCGGCGTGGTCCCCGGATGGCCGCTGGATCTACTTCTCCTCCACGCGCGGTGGCTCGGCGCAGGTCTGGCGCATCGCGGCTGCCGGTGGCGAGGCAGAGCAGGTCACGAAGCTGCCCACCGACGTTGGCGGCTTCAAGCTGTTTCCCGACGGCAAGCGCATGGTGCTGGCGCTGGAGGTCTGGCCGCAGGCCAGGACGCTGGCACGGTCGATGGAAGAGGACGGCGTCAAGGCCAAGGCCAAGGGCTCCGCGCAGATCTACGACCAGCTCCTCTTCCGGCACTGGGACCAGTGGGAGGACGGCAAGTTCTCTCACCTGTTCGTGTGGACGCCGCCGGAGCTGGGCGGCAAGGCCGACGACGCCAAGGACCTGACGCCCGGCCTCACCACCGACGCGCCGACGCACCCCTTTGGCGGCATGGAGGAGGTCTCGATCTCTCCGGACGGCAAGTGGGTGGCGTACCTGGCGCGCACCGGGACGCGCGATCTGGCGTGGACCACCAACACGGATGTGTACCTGGTTGGCAGCAATGGTCAGGGCACGGTGAACCTGACCGCGCAGAACAAGGCGTACGACTTCCAGCCCACGTTCTCTCCGGACGGCAAGACGCTGGCGGTGCTGTCCATGGTGCGCCCGGGCTACGAGGCAGATCGTCAGCGCATCGCGCTGATCGATCTGGCCAGCAAGAAGACCCGCGTCTTGACGGAGTCCTGGGATCGCTCGGCCAGCACGCTGCTGTGGAGCCGCGATGGCCGCACCCTCTATACGACCGCGGACAACGTGGGCCATCACTCGCTGTTTGGCGTGGACGTGGCGACGGGGGCGGTGAAGGTGCTGGTGGAAAAGGGCACCAGCGGCAGCCCGCAGCTCGCCGGTGAGCGCGTGCTGTTCGCGCGCGACACGCTGCGCCAGCCGGTGGAGCTGTTCACCGTCAAGCCAGACGGCAGCGACCTGCGCCAGGTCACCCGCATCAACGACGAGCGGGTCAAGGCGATCACCTGGGGCGAGTACGAGCAGTTCTCGTTCAAGGGCGCCAAGGGCGAGACCGTGCATGGCTTCGCGATGAAGCCGGCGGGCTTTGTGCCGGGCAAGAAGTTCCCGGTGGCGTTCCTCGTCCACGGCGGGCCGCAGGGCAGCTTTGGCGACCACTTCCATTACCGGTGGAACCCGCAGGCGTACGCCGGGCGCGGCTATGGCGTGGTGTTCATCGACTTTCATGGCTCCACCGGCTATGGCCAGGCCTTCACCGACGCCATCAACGGCGACTGGGGCGGCGCTCCGTACGAGGACCTGATGAAGGGCCTGGACTTCGCGCTGCAGAAGTACACGTGGCTCGACGGCAAGCGCATGGCCGCGCTGGGCGCCTCGTACGGCGGCTACATGATCAACTGGATCCACGGCAACACGGATCGCTTCAAGGCGCTGGTGTGCCACGACGGCAACCTGGACGAGCGCATGGCGTACTTCGACACCGAGGAGCTTTGGTTCCCGGAGTGGGAGCACGGCGGCACGCCATGGGGCAACCCCGAGGGCTACAAGAAGCACAACCCCATCGATCTCATCAAGAACTGGAAGACCCCGACCCTGGTCATCCACGGCGGCAAGGACTACCGCGTGGTGGACACGCAGGGCATGTCCACGTTCACCGCGCTGCAGCGCATGGGCGTGCCGAGCCGCTTCATCTACTTTCCGGATGAGAACCACTGGGTGCTAAGGCCGCACAACAGCAAGATCTGGCACGAGCAGGTGCTGGCCTGGCTCGACAAGTACACCGCCGGCGCGCGCTGAGGCGCGGAAGTCGGCGTCGGGCATGCGGGGGGCATACGAGCGTGCGGGCGTGGGGCATGCGGGCGGACGCGGGGGCGAGGGCGTGCGTGGGGGCGAGCGGGCGGGTCTGAGACCCGCCCCTACGACGTCGAGGGCCGTGCTGTTCGCGCCAGCGGCTGGCTATTGCCCCTCATCGCTGCTAGCGCGAGGTGGGCGGATGTTTCGACGGGCGCTGTGACGGGTGCTGCAGGTGGTCCGGTAAGGGGCGGCCGACGGAGAGGGGGTCGACGCCGGTCGCTTCCATCTCGGCGAGAACCCAGCGCTCGATGGCGCTGTGGCGGTCGAGGTCGTCCCACAGGCCGCGGAGGGGGAGGCCGTCGGGATCGAGCGGAGGATCGGCGAGAGATGGGAGTGACGAGAGTGGTGAGAGTGGTGAGGGTGGCGAGGGTGGTGCTGGTGTGCGGGGGAACGCGGGCGGTGGGGAGGGTGGTGCGACGGTGAGTGGGGCGGCCGGGGCGGAAGGTGTGGCGGCTGCAGGGGCTGCAGCGTCGGCGCGGCGCTGGATGCGCGCGATGGTGGCAGCGGCGTCCCAGCTATCGACGCGCTCACCGCGCCAGCGGCACTGGCCGGTGGTCGCGGTCAGCGGCAAGGCGGCGTTGGCGGCGCGCACGGCATGGATCGCCGGCCAGCCGAGCAGCGGCGGCGCGGGGCGCGGCGGCAGCGGGACGACGGCGCGGCCCTGCGGATCTTCGAAGGCGAGCGCGCCGGTGGCGGACTGTGTGATGCGATAGCCGCGCTCGTGGACGTAGGCGTGGTGCAAAGAGCAGAGCAGCGCGAGGTTGGGCAGGCTGGTCTCGCCGCCATCGGCCCAGTGCTGCAGGTGGTGGCCTTCGAGGAACAGGCGGTGGTCGCAGCCGGGGAAGCGGCAAGTGCGATCGCGTAGCAAGAGCGCGCGCTTGAGGGCGGCGGGGATGGTGCGGGTCTTGCGGCCGATGGAGAGTGGGGTGGCGTCGGCGATGGAGGTGCCGGCGCCGATGGTGGCCCCAATGTTGGCGACGACCAGGCCGCAGTCGCAGGCCAGGCGGCGGGTGGCTTGCGGAGAGAGCGCAAGGTCGGACTCGACGGTGAGGGCCACCGGCAGCGAGGCGCCACGGTCGGTGAAAGTGGCGGGGGCGAGGGGGTTTCCGCGGCGCCGGCTCGCGCGTGCAGTCCACCGCGGCTTGCTGCAGTACTTGAAGCAGCAGCGCGGCCTCGTCGGGGCGCAGGCACGCCTTGACGCACACCATGCCAGAGGCCGTCGTGGTGTGCGCCACGTAGCGCTCGCTGTCGTGTGGGCGCACGGCCTTGGCTGGCAGCGTCGGCGCCGAGCACGCCGACCTTGCGGCACACGGTCTCGAGCTGGCTGGCGGTGCAGTGCTGGGCGTAGCCAAGGAGCACGGCCTCGGTGGCAGCGGTGGCCACGCGCGTGATGGCGCGAGTCTTGGAATACGAGATCTGCCCGGCAGACAAGGCATCTGATACTTGAGGCAAGGTGTGCAAGGCTCTGGCCACGCGCAGGTGTTCGCGCGCGGTGCCAAGATCCCAGCCGACACGCCAGCTCAGCCAGTGGGCGCAGGTGCTAAAGCCCTGGCGGTACCAGCCGCCGGCCGCGTCGAACGTCCGCAGGTCGGCGAGCAGTCGATGCATGGCGGCGTCCAGGTGAACTGCTTGCTCGGCAATGTGTTCGCCCAAAGCTTGAACTTCCTCGACGGATAGAGGCTCGCGCATGCACTCTTGTAGCATGGCGATTTTCGGCGCCGGACTTGGCGCCTGGCGCGCGTCAGGTGCCGCGGAAGCGCGGGTGAAGTGAAGTTTCGTGGGGTGCGCGGGTTGATGGGGCATGTAGCGCGCGTTGGGGCCGCGGGTGGAGAGATCGCGGTGGGTTGGCGGCGCGGAGGGCTGGCGGTCGCGGAAGGTGTCAAGAGTGATGTTGGTATTTGATGTTGATATTGGATAGTAGATCTTGAGTTAGCGAAGGCGTCCGGCAGGCGGACGCGAGCGAGCCGGGACAGGAGAGCGAGATCGCGGAAACCTCCGCGGAAACGTGGTGTGATCCAGGTCGCAGCGCGTTTCCGCGGAAGCTCCGGGGCTGTGGACGGTGGCGGGCTATGGACAACCGCGCCCGTCGAGCCTGGGCAAGTGGGCATGCGCGTAAGCGACGCGGTTGACCACAGCCCTTGGAGAGGCGCAGGAGGGCCAGGTGCAGCAGGCGTGCCTGGGAGGGCGGCGCGCCTCTCCACACCGCCGCACAGCCCCTGCTGTTTTCAGAACCCTGAGTTTTTTGTTTTTTTTGTACCAGAACCCAGAACCCGGAACGGATCGCTAGTTGAGCGACGAGGGTGAGCGCGTGGAAGGTGGGTAGGCCCAGCACGGTGGTTGGGTCAAGCACGGTGGTTGGGTCGAGCACGGTGGTTGGGTCGAGCACGGTGGTTGGGGCCAGGCACGGCGGTTCGGGCCAGGCACGATGGTCGGATCACGCACGGTGGTCCGGGCCAGGCACGATGGTCGGATCACGCACGGTGGGGCAGGCTCGTCGGCGGCGGTCTGCGTGCATGATCTGCAGGATCATGAGAGCGGCGCTGCTCCCGCGCTGCTACCCCCTGGCGCCGCGCTGGGGCCCTGGTACCGTGGGGCGTGCTGACCGTTCATCATCTGGAAAAGTCCCGCTCTCATCGCGTGCTGTGGCTCCTGGAAGAGCTGGGCGTCCCGTACGAGCTCAAGGTGTACCGGCGCGATCCGAGGACCATGCTGGCGCCGCCGGAGCTGGCCAAGGTGCATCCGCTGGGCAAGTCGCCGGTGGTGACGGAGGATGGCGCCACGTTCGCCGAGTCCGCGGCGATCCTGGAATATCTGGCGGAGCGGCACGGCGGGGGGCGCTGGGTGCCGGCGGCGGGGACGCCGGCGCTGCAGCGCTGCCGGTACTTCCTGCACTACGCGGAAGGATCGCTGATGCCGATCTTGCTGGTGAAGCTCATCTCGTCGCAGATGCGTTCACGCAAGGTGCCGTTCCTGGTGCGGCCCATCGCCAAGGCCATCAGCGGGCAGCTCGACCGCAGCTACACCACGCCGAACCTGGAGCGGCACCTGGCGTTCCTCGAAGCAGAGCTGGCGGAGCGCGCGTGGCTGTGCGGCGACGAGCCGACCATCGCGGACGTGCAGATGAGCTACCCGGTGGAGGCGGCGGTGTCGCGCGCGGGGTCCCCGTCCCATGAAGCACCTGCAGCGCTACCTGGAGCGCATCCGCGCTCGCCCGGCCTACGCGCGCGCGCTGGAGAAGGGCGGCCCGGTCATGCTCGACGATTGACAGAAGCGGGCGAGGCGCCGCGTCAGCCCAGCCGCAGCGCCGGGTCAGCCCAGCCGCAGCGCCGCGTCAGCCCAGCCGAGGCGCCGCGTTCAGCCCAGCCGCAGGAGCGCGGTGGCGCCCTGGCCGGGGCTCTCGGAGACCGTGACCTCCAGCGAGCGCACGTGCGGCGCCGCGAGCATGGTCTGCAGGCGGCGGCGCAAGAGCTCGGCGCAGTGGCCGGCGAGCGGCTCGACCGCGATGTTGTCGATGGGCAAGATCAGCGCGTCTTCCGAGGGCAAGACGTACCGCTTGCCGCACAGGCGGAACTCCAGCTCGCGCTCGTCGTGATGCACCAGCTCGAAGTGCGGGTTGTGCGCGGCCAGGAGCACGCGCTCCTTCCACGCCGCGCACAGCTCAGCCAGCGCGGCGCGGATGTCCGCGAACGGGATGATCTTGGAGAAGCTGGTGTCCGTCAGCTCGAGCGCGATGGCCACCGTGTAGTTGTGACCGTGCAGCCGCTCCTTGGTGCCGTCCGGAAACACGGTCATGTGCGCGCACGAGAACTTGTACTGATCTCGCGCGATGGTGATGCGAGTGGAGGAGATCACGAGGTCTTAAGCTTCACTCGACGGGAGCAAGGCGAGGCGAGCGAGCCCCAGCGCGACCAGCGCGTTGACGGCCAGCCAGATGCCCTCCACGCCAAAGGCCGCCGGCATGTACTGGATCTCCGTCATCGGCACCACCAGGTGAAACAGCAGGTGCGCCGCGACGCCGATGGACAGGCCCGCCAGGAGCGGGCGCAGCCGGCGCACGCCGTAGCCCACGGTCAGCAGGCCCAGCGGCAGGAGCGCGCTGAAGAACAGCGCGTTGCCGTGCGCCAGCGGGCCGAGCACGCTGATGTCCCACGACGGCAAGCCGCGGGTCACCAGCTCGACGCCAGGGAGCGACGAGAGCTGCGGCGCCAGGTACGGCAGGAAGAACAGGCCGGAGGCGCCGACCATCACGCCGCCCAGGTAGCCCGCGCCCAGCCGGATGCGCTTGCGCATGGACGCCGCCGCCGCTGCCGCGAGCAGGAGCCCCAGGCCGAGCTGATAGCCGCCCGCGTCCGCGCGCGCCTTGAGCACCGCGGCCGGCGCGTCGACGATGCCGGCGCCGTAGCGGTCACGGGTGTAGGTCTGGCCGTTGGGCTTGCGCGCGCTGTCTTGCAGGATCTTCTCCACCATCGCGGGATCGGTCACGCCCTCGCCCACGACGAGGGCGGCCACGCCGGCCACGTGCGGCGAGGCCATGGAGGTGCCCATGTAGCCAAAGTAGTCGTCGGCGGTGGGGTCGCCGATCTTGATGGTGTTCTGCAGGACGCCGTCCGGCATCCCGTCGCCGTTCTGGTCCACGCGGGTGTTGCCGCCCGGCGCCGCCAGGTCGATGGCCTTGCCGAAGTTCGAGTAGAAGGTGACCGACTCGTCGAACTGCGTGGCGGACACGGCGAACGCGCCCGGGTACGCCGCGGGGTAGCCCACGCTGCTGCGGCCGTCATTGCCGGCGGCGCACACCACCACCACGCCCTTCTTGTGAGCGTACGCCACGGCGTTCTTGAGCGCGCGCGACGGGAACGGGCCTCCCAGGCTCATGTTGATGACCTTGGCGCCCTTGTCGGCGGCGTAGCGGATGGCGTCGGCGATGCCGGCCACCGAGCCGGAGCCGGAGGCCGACAGCACCTTGAGCGGCATGATCTTGACGTTGCGGGCGATGCCGGTGACGCCGATGCCGTTGTGGGTGACCTGCGCGATGGTGCCGGTGACGTGCGAGCCGTGGCCGTGGTCGTCGTTGGCGTGCGCGTCGTTGTCGACGAAGTCGTAGCCGTCGACGAACGAGATGCCCTTGAGGTCCGGCAGCTCGTGGTACTTCTCGAAGTCCTCGTAGGCGACGCCGGTGTCGAGCACCGCCACCACGATGCCGCCGCCGTCGGCCAGCTTCCAGGCCTCGGTCATGCCGATCTGGCGCATGTGCCACTGGTACTTGTACTGAGGATCATTGGGGAAGTCCTCGGTGGCCACGCCCGGCGGCGCCACCGCGACCTCCATGGCAGGCATCGGCGTGGCGGCGAGCTGGCTGTCCGGCTCCGCCAGCTCGACCTCGGCCTTGCCGGCCAGCGCCGCCAGGATGGCGTCGCGGCGGGCCGGGCTCACCTTGGCGCGGTAGAAGCGCTCGTCCTGCGACTGCGCGGAGACGAGGACCAGGTCGAGGCCAAGCTCGGACTCGAGCTGCGCCACCTTGGCGTCGCTCGTGTCGTCACGCAGATCGACGAGGATGTCGTCTGGGTCATCGCCGGTGATCTCTGCGAGCGCCGAGCTGTCGCCGGACGACCCCAGGTGTTCCGGCGCGGGGCGCAGGTACCACCACACCACCGCGAGTGCGATCACGAGCAGCAGCCAGAGCAAGCTACTTCGGTTCCGCGACGTGGTCTCGGATTCACTCATGCCGCTAGTATAGGGCGATTCGGCGGGCGCGCTCGGGGTTTGTGATGTCGCAGGGGGCCCAAGCCATGACGTGACGGGGACTTATGGAAGTGCGCGGCCGGGCCCTTGCTGGGGCTGCTTGATGGTTTCTTGATCGGCGCCGGCTGCGCCTTGACGCTGCGCCGAGGTCGCGAGCGCTACCAGTGACGCATGGACCTCGTGTTCTTGCTCGCGCTCGCTGGCTTCTTTGCCCTGTCCTGGGGGCTTGTTCGGTTGTGCGGGAGGTTGGCGCCGTGACCGCGCTGGTGTGGGTGGGTGGCCTCATCACCCTGGCGCTCCTGGGCTACCTGCTGTTCGCCTTGCTGGCACCGGAGCGGCTGTCATGACCGGCAACTCCCTCTTTCAGGTGGCCTTGTTTCTCGCGTTGCTGCTCTTGCTGGCGGTGCCGCTCGGCGGCTACATGGCGCGGGTCTACACCGGGACCGCGCACGGCGCGCAGCGGCTGGGCGGCTGGCTGGAGCGTGGCTGCTACCGGCTGTGCGGCGTCCGCGCCGACGAGGAGATGAGCTGGCGACGCTACGCCGCCGCGGTGCTGGTGTTCAACCTGCTCGGCGCGCTGGTGGTGTACGCGCTGCAGCGCCTGCAAGGGGTGCTGCCGGGCAACCCGGCGCAGCTCGGCGCGGTGACCCCGGAGGTCTCGTTCAACACCGCCATCAGCTTCGCCAGCAACACCAACTGGCAGGCCTACGGCGGCGAGACGACCATGGCTCACCTGACGCAGATGCTGGGGCTGGGGGTGCAAAACTTCGTCTCCGCGGCCACCGGCATGGCCGTGCTGGTGGCGCTGGTGCGCGGGCTCACCCGCAGCGGCGCGCGCGCGCTGGGCAGCTTCTGGGTGGACCTCACGCGTAGCGCGGTCTACGTGCTGCTGCCGCTGTCGCTGCTGCTGGCGCTGGCGCTGGTGTCCCAGGGCGTGGTGCAGACGTTCGCGGCGTCCGCGGTCGCGCACTCCGTCGAGGGCGGCGGTGGTGGCGGCGTCGAGCAGGTGCTGGCGTTGGGGCCGGCCGCGTCGCAGGTCGCCATCAAGCAGCTCGGCACCAACGGCGGTGGCTTCTTCAACGCCAACGCCGCGCACCCGTTCGAGAATCCGACGCCGCTGACGAACCTGCTGCAGCTCCTGGCCATCTTGCTCATCCCCGCCGCGCTGTGCGTGACGTTTGGCGCGCTGGTCAAGGACCGGCGCCAGGGCTTCGCGGTGCTGGCCGCCATGATGGTGGTCTTCATCCCCCTGACGTTGGTGACCGTCGGCGCGGAGCAGGCGGGGACCCCCGCGCTGGCGGCGCTGGGCGTCGACCAGGCGCCGAGTGATCTGTCCGCTGGCGGCAACATGGAGGGCAAGGAGGTGCGCTTTGGCATCGCCAACAGCGCGCTGTGGGCGACCTCCACCACGGCGGCCTCCAACGGCTCCGTCAACGCGATGCATGACAGCTTCACCCCGCTTGGCGGGATGGTCCCGCTGTGGCTGATGCAGCTCGGGGAGATCATCTTCGGCGGCGTCGGCTCGGGCCTGTACGGCATGCTGGTGTACGCCATCCTGGCGGTGTTCATCGCCGGCCTGATGGTGGGGCGCACGCCGGAGTACCTGGGCAAGAAGATCGAGGCGTTCGAGCTGAAGATGGCGTCGCTGGTGGTGCTGTTGCCGGCGGCCTGCGTGCTGTGCGGCACCGCGCTGGCCTGTGTGCTGCCGGCGGGGAACTCGCCGCTCGGCAACCCGGGGACGCACGGCTTCTCCGAGATCCTGTACGCCTTCTCCTCGGGCGCCAACAACAACGGCTCGGCGTTCGGCGGGCTGACCGTGAGCGGCCCGTTCTACGCCACCGCGATCGGCCTGGTCATGCTCATCGGCCGCTACTGGCTCATCATCGCGGTGCTGGCCATGGCCGGCGCGCTGGCCAGCAAGCGTCATGTCCCGGCGTCCGCCGGCACGTTGCCCACCCACGGCCCGCTGTTCGTCGGGCTGCTGGTGGCCGTGGTGGTGCTGGTCGGCGCGCTCACCTTCGTTCCTGCGCTGGCGCTCGGGCCGGTGGCAGAGCACCTGACGGCGAACGCCCCCTCGGAGGTCTTGCCATGACCACCCCTGCTTCCTCTGCTCGCGGCCTCTTCGATCCTGCGATCGTGCGGGTGGCGGCGCGTGACGCGGTGAGAAAGCTCGATCCGCGACGGATGATCCGCAACCCGGTGATGTTCGTCGTCGAGGTCGGCAGCTTGTTCACCAGCGCGCTGTTCTTTCATGCGCTGGTGGCGAGCCCCAAGGGTGGCGCCGAGTCGAGCCCGGCGTTCGTCGGCGCGGTGTCCGCGTGCCTGTGGTTCACCGTGCTGTTCGCCAACTTCGCCGAGGCCATGGCGGAGGGGCGCGGCAAGGCGCAGGCCGACACCTTGCGCAAGGCGCGGCGGGAGGTCGCCGCGCACCGCCTGCGCGCGGGCGAGCCCGGCGGCGTGTCGGTGGGCGAGCTGGTCGCCAGCGAGGCGCTTCGCCAGCAGCACCTGGACCAGGTGCTGTCCTCGGCGCTGCGCCTGGATGACCGCGTGCTCGTGGTCGCCGGCGAGCTCATCCCGGCGGACGGCGAGATCGAGGACGGCGTGGCGTCGGTCGACGAGAGCGCCATCACCGGCGAGAGCGCGCCGGTCATCCGCGAGAGCGGCGGCGATCGCAGCGCGGTCACCGGCGGGACGCGCGTGCTCTCGGACTGGTTGCTGGTGCGGGTCACCGCGAATCCAGGGGAGACCTTCCTTGACCGGATGATCTCCATGGTGGAGGGCGCCAAGCGGCACAAGACCCCCAACGAGATCGCCCTGGACATCTTGCTGGCCGGGCTCACCATCGTCTTTCTGCTGGCCACGGTCACCGTGCTGCCGTTCTCGCAGTTCGCGGTGAAGGTCACCGGCGCGGGCTCCGCGGTGGGGCTGACGGTGCTGGTGGCGCTGCTGGTGTGCCTGATCCCGACGACGATCGGCGGCCTCTTGTCGGCCATCGGCATCGCCGGCATGGACCGGCTGATCCAGGCCAACGTGATCGCGACCTCGGGGCGCGCGGTGGAGGCGGCCGGCGACGTGGACGTGCTCCTGCTCGACAAGACCGGCACCATCACGTACGGCAACCGGCAGGCCACGGAGTTCTTGCCCGCGCCGGGCGTGAGCGAGGGCGCGCTCGCCGAGGCCGCGCAGCTCGCCTCGCTCACCGACGAGACGCCCGAGGGGCGCAGCATCGTGGCGCTGGCGCTGGCGCGCTACCAGCAGCCGGTGCGCACCGCGGACGCGCTGGGGGCCCAGCCGGTGCCGTTCACCGCGCAGACGCGGATGAGCGGCGTGGACCTCTTGGCCGGCGAAGGTCCTGCGCGGCAGCTACGGCAGCTCCGCAAGGGCGCCGCCGATGCGGTCGACCGCTTCGTGCAAGACGCGGGCGGCGAGCTGCCGGCGCGGGTGCGCGCGCAGGTGGAGGAGGTGGCGCGGCAGGGCGCGACGCCGCTGGTGGTGGCCGAGGGCGCCAAGGTGCTGGGCGTCGTGCGGCTCAAGGACATCGTCAAGCCGGGGCTGCGCGAGCGCTTCGCGGAGCTGCGCCGCATCGGCATCCGCACCGTGATGATCACCGGCGACAACCCGCTGACCGCCGCCGCCATCGCCGCCGAGGCCGGGGTGGACGACTTCCTGGCCGAGGCCACCCCGGAGGCCAAGCTGGCGCTGATCCGGCAGCAGCAACAGCAGGGCCACCTGGTGGCCATGACCGGCGACGGCACCAACGACGCGCCGGCGCTGGCGCAGGCCGACGTGGCGGTGGCGATGAACTCGGGGACCCAGGCCGCCAAGGAGGCCGGCAACATGGTCGATCTGGACTCGAGCCCGACCAAGCTGCTGTCGATCGTCGAGATCGGCAAGCAGCTCCTGATGACGCGCGGCGCGCTCACCACGTTCAGCATCGCCAACGATATCTCCAAGTACTTCGCCATCATCCCGGCCGCGTTCGTGGTGACGTACCCGTCGCTGGGCGCGCTCAACGTGATGCGCCTGGCCTCGCCGGTCTCCGCCGTGCTCTCGGCGGTCATCTTCAACGCGCTCATCATCATCGCGCTCATCCCGCTGGCGCTGCGCGGCATCCGGTACCGGCCGGCGCCCGCGCCGGTGCTGCTGCGGCGCAACCTGCTCGTCTACGGGCTCGGCGGCGTGGTGCTGCCGTTCCCCTGCATCAAGCTCCTGGACCTGGCGCTGACCGCGCTGGGGATCGGGTGAAAGAAGAGATGTCATGACGCAGCGATCCTCCACGAACCAGGCGCCGGCTCCCGGCGCCGAGCCAGCCGGCGCCGAGCCGGACGGCGCGGCGCGCGGGCTGTGGCTGCCGGCCGCGCGCATGTTGCTGGTGATGACCGCGCTCACCGGCGTCGTCTATCCGTTGCTGGTCACCGGTGCGGCGCAGGTGGCGTTCCCCGACGAGGCCAGCGGCAGCCTGATCCATCGCGACGGCCAGGTGGTCGGCTCGAGGCTCATCGGCCAGGCCTTCGCCTCGCCGGGGCTGTTCTGGAGCCGGCCGTCCGCGACCGGGCCAGCCCCGTACAACGCCGCGGCCTCCACCGGCTCGAACCTCGGTCCCTCCAACCCGGCGCTGGTGGAGGCGTTTGGCGCGCGCGCAGCGGCGCTGGGCGCTGGCGCGGCCGGGGCACCGCGGGTGCCGGTGGATCTGGTCACCGCGTCGGGCAGCGGCCTGGATCCGCACATCTCGCCCGCCGCCGCGCTGTGGCAGGTGCCTCGCGTGGCCAAGGTGCGCGCGCTGGATGAGGCGAGGCTGCGCGCGCTGGTGGCGGCTCATGTCGAGGGCCGGACCTTCGGGGTCCTGGGGGAGCCGCGGGTCAATGTCCTGCTCCTGAACCTGGCGCTCGAGAGCCTGCCGTGATGGCGCTGGCGCTCGCCTGGCGCCGCTGCCCAGACTTCGTGGCATGCTGGCGGGCGCGATGACCGACGGCGCCGAGCGGCCAGATCCCGACGCCTTGCTGCGCCGGGTCAAGGAGGAGGAGGAGCGCGCGCGGCGCGGCAAGCTGAAGATCTTCTTTGGCTTCGCGCCGGGCGTCGGCAAGACCTATCGCATGCTGCAGGTGGCGCGCGATCTGGTGTCCGAACAGAAGCTCGACGTGGTGGTGGGCCTGGTCGAGACCCACCGCCGCATGGACACCGCGGCCTTGCTCCTGGGGCTCGAGCTGATGCCGCGGCGCAAGGTGGAGTATCGCGACCGCGTGCTCGAGGAGCTGGACCTCGACGCGGCGCTGGCGCGCCGGCCGCAGGTCCTGCTGGTGGACGAGCTGGCGCACACCAACGCGCCGGGCTCGCGCCACGCCAAGCGCTGGCAGGACGTGCTGGAGCTGCTGGAGCACGGCATCGACGTGCTGACCACGATGAACGTCCAGCACGTGGAGAGCCTCAACGACGTGGTCTCGCAGATCACCCGCATCCAGGTGCGCGAGACCGTGCCCGATCACGTGCTCGATGAGGCCGAGTCGATGGAGCTGGTGGACATCGCGCCGGAGGAGCTGCTGCAGCGGCTGGCCGAGGGCAAGGTGTACCTGCCGGAGCAGGCGCGGCGCGCCGCCGAGCACTTCTTTCAGCGCGGCAACCTGCTGGCGCTGCGCGAGCTGGCGCTGCGCCGCACCGCGCAGCGCGTGGACGAGGACGTGCTGGAGTACCGCGAGCAGCACGGCGTCCAGGCGACCTGGCCCGCGGGGGAGCGGATCCTCGTGTGCGTGGGTCCGGCGCCCAGCTCGGCGCGCCTCCTCCGCACCGGGGCGCGCATGGCCGCGGGCCTGCGCTGCCCGTGGAGCGCGGCCTACGTGGAGTCCTCGGTGCTGGCCAAGCTCAGCGACGCCGATCGGCAGCGGCTGGAGGCACACCTGCGGGTGGCGGAGAGCCTGGGCGCCACCGTCACCCGCTTGACCGGGCGGGGCGTGTCCCAGACCTTGCTCGCGCACTCGCGCAAGCACAACGTCACCCGCATCCTCGTCGGCAAACCGACCCACTCGCGGCTATGGGACCGGGTGCGTGGCTCGCTGCTCGACGAGATCGTGCGCGGCAGCGGCGACATCGACGTTCACGTGATCAGCGGCGCGCAGGACGAGGGCGCGCCGCCGCGCCCGCGACCGGAGCCCGGCGAGCGCCAGCGCCTGGGGCCCCACCTGGCCGCGGCGGCGATCGTCGCGATCACCCTGGGGATGACGCTGGCGCTGCGGGCCCTCTTGGGCCTGCCCGATCCGGAGATGCTGTTTCTGCTCGCCGTGATGATGTCGGCGATCTTGTTTGGCCGAGGGCCAGCGGTGCTGTCCGCGGCGTTGTCGGTCGCGGCCTATGACTTCTTCTTCGTCGAGCCGCTTAACACGTTCGCGGTGGCCGACCACCGCTACGTCCTGACCTTCGCGATGATGTTCGGGGTCAGCTTGATGATCAGCGAGCTGACGCGCCGGCTCAAGGCACAGGAGCGCGAGGCGCTGGCGCGCGAAGAGCGGAGCGCCGTGCTCTTCGCGCTGACCCGCGATCTGGCCGCCGCCGAGCAGCCCGCGCAGATCGGCGAGGTCGCGGCCCGGCACGCCGCCGAGGCGTTTGGCGCGCAGGCCGCGGTGGTCCAGGCTGGCGGCGAGGGCGCCGGCGTCTCGATCGGCGCGTGGCCACCGGAGGTGACCCTCGATGAGCGCGAGCACACCGTGGCGAGCTGGGTGCTGCGCCACGAGTCGCTGGCCGGGCTGGGCACCGACACGCTGCCGTCGTCGGCCTGCGTGTGCGCGCCGCTGCGCAGCAGCACGCGCGTCGAGGGGGCGCTGGCGCTGCGACCCGCAGATCGGCAACCGCTGCGCACCGAGCAGCGGGCGTTCCTCGAGCTGTTCTCGCGGCAGGTGGCGGGCGCGCTGGAGCGCCACCGCCTGGCCAGCGAGGTGAGGGTGGCGGCCCTGCGCGCCCGCACCGAGGAGATGCGCAGCTCGCTCTTGTCCGCGGTGTCGCATGATCTGCGCACGCCGCTGGCGTCGATCACCGGCGCGGCCACCACCCTGCGGGACGACGGCGGCCTGCCCGAGGGCACGCGGCAGGAGCTGGTGGGATCGATCTGCGACGAGGCCGAGCGGCTCGAGCGGCTGGTGGCCAACCTGCTCGACATGACCCGGCTGGAGTCCGGCGCGCTCTCGCTGCGCCGCGACTGGGTCCCGCTGGAGGAGATCTTCGGCTCCGCGCTGACCCGCCTGGAGCCGCGGCTCGGCGAGCGCAAGATCTCGGTGGACATCGACGCCGAGGTGCCGCTGGTGCTGGTGGACCCGGTGCTGCTCGAGCAGGTGGTGGTCAACCTGCTCGAGAACGCGGCCAAGTACACGCCGCCGGGCTCGCCCATCGAGCTGGCGGCGCGGCGGGTGGGCGACACGGTGGAGTTCGAGGTGATCGATCACGGCCCCGGGATCGCCGAGGGGGCCGAGCAGGCGGTGTTCACCAAGTTCTTCCGCGGCGATCACGCCGGCGTGGCCGGCGCGGGGCTCGGGCTGGCGATCTGCCGCGGCATCGCCGAGGCGCACGGCGGATCGATCCGCCTGCAGCGGCGCGCCGGCGCCGGGGCGGTGTTCTGCGTGACGCTGCCCACCGGGGGCGAGCCGCCGCGGCTGCCTGTCGGGGAGGGCGAGCTCTCGGCGGCGCCCTCGGCGGCCGGCGCGGCGCCCTCGGCGGTGGGCGCGTCAGCTCTGGCCGCAGGACCGGAGGGCGCATGACCGCGCATGATCCGCTGGTGCTGGTGGTGGAGGATGAGCCGCAGATGCGGCGCTTCATCCGGGCATGCTTGACCTCGCACGGCTACCGCCTGCTGGAGGCAGAGCGCGCCAGCGAGGCGGTGGCGCTGGCCACCAGCCACAACCCGGCGCTGCTCTTGCTCGATCTGGGCCTGCCGGACGCCGACGGGATCGACCTGACCCGCCAGCTCCGCGAGTGGAGCCGCGTCCCCATCATCGTCATCTCGGCGCGCGGCCGCGAGGACGACAAGGTGGCGGCGCTCGACGCGGGCGCAGATGACTACCTGACCAAGCCGTTTGGCGTGGCCGAGCTCCTGGCCCGCATGCGCGTGGCGCTGCGCCACGCCGCGGCCGCCGCGCAGCCGGACGCCGCGCAGAGCTTCGAGCAGGGCGACCTCAAGGTCGATCTGGTGCGGCGCCAGGTCTGGCGGCAAGGGCAGGAGGTTCACCTGACGCCCATCGAATATCGCCTGCTCACGCTGTTCGTGCAGCACGCCGGCAAGGTGCTGACGCATCGCCAGATCTTGAAGGAGGTGTGGGGCCCAGGGTACGCCACGCAGACCCACTACGTGCGCGTCCACCTGGCCGAGCTGCGCAAGAAGATCGAGGCGGATCCGGCGCGACCGCGCCTGCTGGTGACCGAGCCGGGCGTGGGGTATCGGCTGCGCGACGACCGATGAACGCGCTTGCAGGAGTTCCGCGACGCGGCGGCGCTATCGAGGCTGCACTCGCAGCGTGGCGCACACCTCTTTCATCTTCGGCAGAAGGCTTGCCTGCTTGGGCGTGAACGTGGCCACGCACACCACCACGCCGCCATCGCCAGGCGCCGCGACGAAGCGGCGCGCGTCGATGTAGCCATCGGCGCGGCGTGACGCGATCCACACGCCGTCGGCGCTGTCTTGCCGTTCGGCGCTGGCCAGCGCGGCGGCGTCGTACTGGCGGGCGATCAGCGTCTCCACGCGGGCCTTGGGCTCGCCGGCCACCGGCAGCAGCACCACGTCGGGGCCGTAGGTGAGCCCGTTGTCGGCGAAGCGCGGGCCGCCCATGGCGTCGAGCGACTCGGTCCAGGTGGGCGGGACCTCCATGGTGACGGTCACGCCGCCCGGTGGATCCGTCTTCTGCGCCGTGAAGTACAGCGTGTACGTCCGCGGGCCGCCAGCGTTGCCACCGGCGCTGCCGGCGCTGCCCGAGCTGCCGGCGCTGCCCGAGCCGGCGCCAGCGGCGGAGCCAGGGGGCGTGGACGCCGCGGGCTCTTTGCTGCAGGCAAGGCCGCCAAGGCCAAGCGCGCCAGCGGCGCCAAGGGCGGAGAGCTTGCGCAGCGGACCTCGTGTCAGCGGCGGGCGCGGTGCGTGGCGAAGGGCGGGGAGCCTCGTGGACTGCATGCCCGGGATGCTAGCACTCCTGCGTCAGTCCACCGTCGGCTGCGACCGTCGCGGCGCGGGCACCTCGCGACGTACGTACGGTGCTCGCTCCTCGTATGGAACCACCACCCTCGTCGCTGCGCTCCGGGCGTGCGCCGCGATCTGCCTCCCGCCGCTTGGTCTCGCTCGACGTTGCACTGACGCAGGAGTGCTAGCACCGGGTCAAGGCTCGTGACCGGCAGCGGCGGCCAGCGCCGCGTCGCGGCGGCGCACTCGCTGCAGCACCGCGTCGCGGATCTCGGGGCGCGCGCGCTCCGGGCTGCCGGCGTCCAGGGGCGGCTCTGGATCGTACTCGATGGCGAGCTGGATCTCCTCGGCGACGTCGCGGCCGCACAGCTCGTGCGCCAGGGCCAGCGCCAGGTCGATCCCGGCGGAGACGCCGGCGGCGGTGGCGTACTTGCCGTCGCGCACCCAGCGCTTGGCCACCGGGAGGGCGCCGTGCTCGCGCAGGCGCTCGCGCTGGGCCCAGTGCGTGGTGGCTTGCCGGTCGCGCAGCAGCCCGGCCGCGGCCAGGAGGAGCGCGCCGGTACACACCGAGGCGGTGATGCGGGTGGTCAGGTCGAGGTCGCGCAGCCACTCCAGCACGGCCAGATCGTGCTCCAGGGTGCGCGTGCCAAAGCCGCCGGGGACGAGCAGCAGGTCCGCGCCGCGGGCGTCGTCGATGCCCAGCTCGACGTTCCACGACACGAGCTGGTTGTCGGTCAGGATCGGCCCTGGCTCCGGCGCCACGAAGCGCAGCCGCGCGCCCGGCATGCGGGCCAGCACCTCGTACGGCCCGATGGCGTCCAGCGCCGTGATGCCATGGAAGACGAATACGAGAATCTCCATACCAAGTCCCCCGGGCGCAAAGTTGCGCCGTGGCCGGCAGTCTTCAACAAAGCGGGCGCCGCGGCAACGGCATGTGGCAACGGCGCGCAGCGTGCGGCGTGCGCGGCGGTACGAACGTGGCGGTCTCACGCTTTGCGATCGCCCGCGCCGTGCGATAAAGAACGCGCCATGACCGCGCGCAAACGGAGCAAGCTGCCAGCCGCCGCCGGCCTGCGCGCGCTCGCCCGCCCGGTCCGCGGCAAGCGCGTGGTCGCCAAGGGCAAGAAGCCTGGGCGCAAGGAAGACGGCAGCCGCGGCGACCGCAGCAAGCGCCTGCTGGACCTGGTGATGATGCTGCTGCGGGCTCGCGGCGCCGTCACCTACCGCGACATCCGCGAGCAGTTCGACGACTACCAGACCACCAACGCCGAGGCCGGCCTGCGCGCCTTCGAGCGGGACAAGGCGGATCTGCTCGAGCTGGGGGTGCCCATCCGGTACGTCACCCCGGAAGAAGATGACGCCCTCGAGGACGGCGGGTACGTCATCGACCTCAAGCGGCTGCGCTTGCCGGAGGTCCGGCTCACCCCCGACGAGGTCTCCGCGCTGGTGCTGGCCGCGTCGGTGGCCCACGCCATGCCCGGCGGGGCGTACCCCAAGATCGTCGACCTGGCGCTCAAGAAGCTGGCCTTTGATCTGCCGGAGATGCCGGACACGCCGACGGAGTTTCCGCGCCCGGCCAGCGCCGCGGCGTCCGGTCCGGCGTCCGGCTCCTCGGCTCGAACTTCGGCGCGCTCGGGCGACACCGTGCTGGTCCACTTCCCCGGCCAGCGCGCGGTGCCAGGCCGCGGCGACCTGGGCGAGCTGTTCGCGGTGTTCGAGGCCGCCACCCGCTTTCGCAAGCGCGTGACCTTCACGTACCAGACGGCGGCCAACGGCGTGGTGTCCAAGCGCACGATCGATCCATACGCGCTGGTCTACCGCGACAGCTCCTGGCTGGTGGTGGGCTGGTGCCACCTGCGCGGCGAGGTCCGCTCGTTCCGCGTGGACCGCGCCAGCGAGGCGGTGATGGCGCCCAAGCCCAAGTCGCCGGACTTCGAGCGTCCGGAGGGCTTCGATGTCCGCAGCTACGCGCAGCGCTCGCCGTGGACCTTCACCACCGAGCCGACGGAGCTGGTGGAGCTGTCGCTGTCGGCGGAGGCGGCGGACGTGGCGAACGAAGACTTTGGCCCGGCCGCGGACGTGCAGCACCAGGGCGATCAGATCCTCATCCGCTTCCCGTGCGGCAACCCGGAGTTCGCGGTGTCGCGCGTGCTCGCCTCCAAGGGCGCGATCATCGTCCGCCAGGGCGAGCGCCTGTCCCAGCGGCTAGCTGAAGAGCTGTCCGTCATCGCGGCGCGCTACGCCTGAAAGAACCATGCGCGACGTCAGTCAGAAGCTCCGCCGCCTGCTCTTCATCGTGCCGTACGTGGCCAAGCACGAGGGCGGCGTCCCCGTGGACAAGCTGGCCAAGCTGCTCGACGCCGACCGCGACGAGCTGCTGGCTGACCTGGACCTGCTCTCGCAGGTCGGGCCGCCCGACGGCGATCCCGGCGAGTACCTGCTGGTGTCGGTGGAGAACGGCCGCGTCTTCGTCGAGCTCGCCCACCGCTTGACCCGGCCGCTGCGCTTGACCCCGGCCGAGGGCTGCTCCTTGCTGCTGGGCATCCGCGCCCTGCGCGACAGCGGCATCGCGCCGTTTGACTCCGCCATGCAGTCGGCCGAGCGCAAGCTCCTGGCCGCGCTGGGCCGCGACGCCAGCGAGGCGGAGACCCTGGCCACCAGCACGGTGGTGGCCGAGCCCGAGGTGGCGGTGGCGCGCCACCTGCGTGAGCTGGTCACCGCCGCTCGGCGCCACCAGCGCGTCGAGATCGAGTACGTCAGCGCCTCTCGTCACCAGGCCGAGCGCCGGCCGCTCGACCCCTACGGCATCGTCCACCATGCGGGTGAGTGGTACGTGGTAGGTCACTGTGGCAAACGCGGAGATGTGCGCACCTTTCGCATCGATCGCGTAGCCGCGCTGCGGCAGACCGGCGAGACCTTCGAGCCGCCGGAGGACTTCGATCTGGCGGCCTATCGCCGAGATCGGCTCTACGTCCCCTCGGCGGACGCCATCACGGTGCGGGTGCAGCTCTCCTCGCTGGCGGTTAACCGCATCGGCGCCAACTGGCCGGTGGGAGAGGTGACCTTTGGCGATGATGGCTCGGCCGAGCTCATCATTGATTGCGAGGGCTACGAGTGGGTCACCGGCTGGGTGCTGGGCTTTGGCCGGCACGCCTGGATCGCCAGCCCCCCCGAGGCGCGGCAGGCCATGCGCGAGCGGATCGCGCGCACCCAGGCAGCGCTGGCGCGCAGCGGGCCCGCGACAGTCTGACGCTCGCGTGGAGATTTCGCCGCGGCCGGGCGCAACCGTTGGCCTGGGTGCGCTGTCTTTCAGCGGCGAGGCGGTCAGCGCGCGCCACCGTTTGCAGGGTGGGTGTGTGCTGCGCGTTACGCCGTGCCCCTCGTGTCGGGAGATCTCATGCGTGTCCATCGCTATGCTGGCTGGGTTGTTGCGTTCGTGGCTCTTGGAGCCGCGGGCTGTCCGGATCGCGAGGTGTCGCGGCTCCCCGAAGGGCGGGACAAGGTGGAGCACAAGGAGTTCCCGGAAGATGTCAGCGACAAGCTCGATCTGCTGTTCGTCATCGACAACTCCGGCTCCATGAAGGATGAGCGCTCCGAGCTGACGGAGAACTTCCCGCGCTTCATCGATATCCTCTCCAACGTCAAGGGTGGGTTGCCCAGCCTGCACATCGGCGTGGTGACCTCGGACATGGGGCGCAGCGGGGCGCCCACGCCGCTTCTGGGGTGCAGCGAGCGTGGCGACGATGGTCGCTTGAAGAAGTCATCTGCCGCCTCCGATGACTTCATCAAGGACCTGCGCGGCGACGCCCCGGGGCAGCGGATCCGCAACTACACCGGCGACCTCAAGACCGTGTTCACCGGCGTCGCGCAGCGCCCCACGGACAACGGCTGCGGCTTCGAGGCCCACCTCGCGGCGATGAAGCGAGCGCTCGATCCGAGCGTCAACCCGAACTTCCTGCGGCCGGATGCCCTGCTCGCGGTGGTCATCATCGCTGACGAAGACGACTGCTCGGTCACGCCCAGCGGCGCCGCCGGCTTCTTCGCGCAGGACCTGGAGGCCGCTAGCAGCTTTGCGTGCTTTCGCAGCTCCACCGTCTGCGATGGCGGCGTGCCGCCGGACCGGGTGGGCGTGCGCCAGCGCTGCCGTCCCACGGAGTCCACCGCAGTCCATGCCTCGGTGGCGGCCATGGTGGAGGACCTAAAGCGCGTCAAAGGCGAAGACAAGGTCATCGTCGCCGGCATCTTTGGCGAGGGCAACCCCGTGGAGGTCGTGCAGGTGGAGGCCACCGTGCGCGGCACCAAGATCACGCGCCCCGGGCTGGCGTCGGTGTGCCAGGCGCCGTCGTCCGCGGCGCCGTCGCCGCGGCTGGAGACCTTCGTGACCTCGTTTCCTCGGCACATCCTGACGTCCATCTGCCAGCAAGATCTCAGCGAGCCCATCGAGCAGATCGGCCAGTCCTTCGCGGAATTCCTTGGCTCACCCTGCCTGTTTGGCACCCCCGCGGAGCCGCATCAGTGCGCCGTGTCGGAGGTGCGAGATCCCGGAGGTCCTGGGCGCAGCGAGACCGCCATCGCAAAATGTGATGCCTCGCACTCGGTGACCCCGTGCTGGGAGCTCAAGCAAGATCTGGAGCTGTGCCGCTCCACCGCGTCCAAGCTCGCGCTGAAGGTGGATCGCGGCGCCGCGGCGCCACCCTCCAAGTCCAGCCTCCTCGTCGAGTGTGTGACCCGCTGAGCTGCAGCGCTGGCGGCGCGGTGCAGGGCGCTGTAGTCCTGCGCGGTGGGCTGTGCGCTCGCAGCGCGAAACGGCACCTGCGAAAAACGTACTCCGCGGCACATCGGTGCGTGCTTGCGGTGGGGAAACCTTTCCCTGGCTCCCCGGCTCGGTGATACTTCTTCCATGATGCAGAGGTCTCGCTTTGGGGCGGCGTTCCCTGACGCCTCGGACCAGGAGCGCCCGCTCGCGCCGGGTCATGTCGTTGCAGTCGCGCCGTCGGTCGCGCCGTCGGACGCTTCGGTGGTTGCTTCGGTGGTCGCTTCGGCGCCGGGGCGCCGCGCCAGGACGCGCCGCTCGGCGCTCGTCATGCTGGTCGCGTGTACGCTCGCGCTGCTGTGCGCCGCGGGCCCCGCGCTCGCTGGCCCCAGCGCCCTGGTGGTGTACGGCAAGGCGGACAAGCGCCTGCGCGGCATCGTCTTTGGCGAGGTGGAGCGCGTGCTGCGCGAGGCCGGCTGGCAGCTCATCGCGCCGTTCTCGGAGGCCGAGGTGGAGGTGGTGAGCGGCTGCATGTCCACCGCGGTGCCATGGACCTGCATGCGCGTCGTCGTCGCCTCTCGCAAGACCATCGACCGCGTCATCGCGGTGCGGGTGGAGGTGGAGCCGGTCAGCGGCGCGCAGAGCCAGGTGGTCCTCACCGGCCAGCTCGTGCAGGCGACGCTGTCCTCCAAGCTGGAGCAGACGCGGTACTGCGGCGCCTGCAGCGACGCCGAGGTGCGCGCCTATGCCGTGGAGGTGTCCAAGCTCCTCTTGGATGAGCGCGCCGTGCTCGCGGGCACCACGCGGCTCGAGGTCAAGAGCGAGCCCATGGGCGCGGAGGTGCTCATCGACGGCAAGGTGGTGGGCATCACCAACAACGCCTTCCCCACCACCCCCGGCGAGCACACGGTGGAGGTCCGCATGAAGGGCTACGCGCCGGAGACCCGCAAGGCCGCGGCGGTGGACGGCAAGACCGTCTCGACCAGCGTCACCTTGCGCCCGCCCACCGACCTCGGGGGTCCCAGCGAGCAGGCGCCCGGCTCCTCGGGGCTCTTGCCCAAGGTGATGGTGGGCGTGGGCGTGGCGGCGATCGTGGCGGGGGGGGTGTTGTTCGTCGTCGATGGCAAAGAGGAACCCGACAACCCCAAGGAGCGGACGTACTACGACACCACGCCTCCTGCCATCGGCTTCACCGTCGGTGGCGTGTTGCTCTCCGCGGTGGGCACCTATCTGTGGCTGCGTGCGCCCGGGGACAAGTCCAGCAAGACCGCGACGTTCATGCCGACCGCCAAAGGGCTCACTGTGGGGCTGGCTGGGTCATTCTAGAGAGGAATCCAAATGGTAGCCTATACGCGATACATCAAGTTCATGGTCCTTGGCCTCGGCCTCATGGTCACCGCGGCGTGCCCTCGGACTGATCCCGCCGATCCAGACGGGGGCAATGACCTGCCAGGGGAATTTCGATTGCACGACAGCTGGCGCGGGCGTGTGCGATCTGAGCGCGGCTCCAGCGGTGTGCGTGCAGTGTACGCCGGGGCCCAGCGGCGACGCAGGGGCGTGTACCGGCACCACGCCGGTGTGTGATACGGCGAAGACCTGCCGCGGCTGCACCGCGGACAGCGAGTGTGCCTCGAACCTGTGCGCACCCAACGGCTCGTGCGCGGCGGCGTCGGACATCGCGTATGTCGGCGGCACTGTGGACGCCAACACCATGTGTACCGAGGCGGCGCCGTGCTCCAAGCTGGTGACCGCGCTGGGCACCAACAAGCCGTTCATCCGGGTGACCGGGACGACCACGCACAACGCGGACACCGTCATCGACGGCAAGACCGTGACCATCGTCGGCGGCGCCAACGCCAAGGTGACCCGGACCGGGGGAAGTACGGGCGGCAACGTCATCCGGATCGATGGGGCTTCCACCGTGGTGCTGCGAGGCCTGGAGGTCAGCGGTGGCGATGGCGATGGGATCGAGGTGGCCGGTGGCAACGTCACCGTCATCTCCAGCAAGCTGCAGAACAACAAGGGCCTTGGCCTCAACGTAGCCGGCGGGGCGGTCACGGTGACGGGAACGGTGATCTCGGGGAACGAGGCGGGCGGCATCTTGGTTGCCGACAACCAAAAGCTAGTGATCACGAACAGCTTCATCGTGAAGAACACGAACAATAGTGGCCTTCGAATTAGCAAGCCGGGCGCCGGTAGCAAGATCGAGTTCAACACCATCGTCGACAACGCCGACAACGGAACTGGTGTCGCTGATACCGGGGGATCTTCTGCGACGATGGCACCTTCACGGCGCGCTACAACCTCATCTTCCGGAATACGGGTGGCAACGCCAGACGTTCAGACCGCGGGAACTGCAAGTTCGAGAACTCCTTCATCCTGCCCGGCGCCGGGCCTACCGATGACCGCCTCAAGTTCAAGAGCGCCAATGACTACCATCTGACCGCCGTGAGCCCGGCCGAGGTGCGCGACGTGGCCGGCGTGGTCTGCACGGGCCTCACCGACTACGACGGCGACGCCCGCCCCCAGGGCACCGCCTGCGACCTCGGCGCAGACGAGCACAAGTAGCTCCGATGCGGCCTGTGTTGGTGCGACTGATTGGATGGCTTGGCGCGCTGCTGCTGGCGCAGGCCTGCGGGTTCCCCCCTGCCGGAGGTTCAAGCCGTACCCAGGCCCGATGATCTGCCAGGGGAATGTCGATTGCACGACAGCCGGCGCGGGCGTGTGCGATCTGAGCGCGGCTCCAGCGGTGTGCGTGCAGTGTACGCCGGGGCCCAGCGGCAACGCAGGGGCGTGTACCGGCACCACGCCGGTGTGTGATACGGCGAAGACCTGCCGCGGCTGCACCGCGGACAGCGAGTGTGCTTCGAACCTGTGCGCACCCAACGGCTCGTGCGCGGCGGCGTCGGACATCGCGTATGTCGGCGGCACCGTCGACGCCAACACCACCTGCACCGAGGCGGCGCCGTGCTCCAAGCTGGTGACGGCGCTGGCCACTAGCAAGCCGTTCATCCGGGTGACTGGGCACTACCACGCACGATATGGACACCTTCATCGACGGCAAGACAGTGACCATCGTCGGCGGCGCCAACGCCAAGGTGACGCGAACCGGGGGAGGGGATACCGGCAACGTCATCCGGATCGATGGCGCTTCCACCGTGGTGCTGCGAGGCCTGGAGGTCAGCGGTGGCGACGGCGATGGAGTCGAGGTGACTGATGGCGATGTTTCCATCACGGGATGTTCCGTTCGCAGGAACAAGGGGATAGGAATCAATGTAGCTGGCGGTTCGATTTCTGTCTCAAGGTCTCAGGTGTTCGAGAACGATGATGGCGGCATCCAGGTCGCCAGTTCGGGGACGAAGTTCGCGATCTCCAACAACTTCATCTTCGACAATGGCAAGGCTAACGGACCAGGCGCGTCCACTGTTGGTGGCGTTGCGCTGACGGCGAACACCACTGGCAA
>JADJJK010000018.1 GCA_016706545.1 Myxococcales bacterium | reverse complement strand
CCCCAGCGCTTCGATCACGAGGTTGGCGGTCTCGACGCCGGAGAAGTCTATGGCTGGTGATGAGGTTCAGCCGTCGCGCACCGCGAAGCCGCGCCACAGCCCAGCCTCGCACGTAGTTGGCGCCGAGCTTGCGCGGTGCTCGTCCTCGATGCGCCACGGCATCAGGTGCTTTGTCACGGGCAACAGGTTCATCCTCGCACTGCGTCGTCGGCGAAGTCCTCCTCGACGTTGGCGGCTGGTCACCGTCTTGCCCGCCACCAGCGGCGCTCCGCTGGACAGGCGCGCGTAGCGCAGCACCGCCACGTTGTGGCACAGCGCGCGGGCCAGCTTGCCGCTCCAGAACCTACGAACTTGGCGGTCGCGCCACCTCCTGCCCGAAGGAGAACATCGGCGCCCGCCCGCCCGCCACCACGATCGCGTCGAAGCGCGCCGTCGCCCGCTTCTGGCCACCGGCCGGGTCCGCTCCACTAGCTGCACCAGCTTGGGCGTGGAGACAAAGCCCATGCTGATGAGGTCGTGCTCGGAGTAGCCGCTGGCGTCGCGCGGATCGCTCATCGCGTCGCCCTGGCAGGCGCCGCCGTGCGGCGAGAACAGCTCCACCTCGTACCCGGCCTCGACGAAGGCGTAGTACGGGTGGGTGAGCCTGACCGCCGGTAGCCACCGGCCAGCCGGTGGTGGTGGAGGTCGCGGGGTTGGCCAGGACGATGGCGATGCGCTTGCGGGCTTGCTTGGAAACGGGGTTGGGATCTCGAAGGCTTGCATGGCGGAGCCCTTGGCCCGGCGCTGTACCGCCGGGCATGCTGTCACTTACCCGTATCGCCGTGATTGCAACAACGCAACTCGATGCAACGTCATGTTGCAACACATGCAAGGATGGACGAGCCAGGCGACGGCGGTCAGCGCGGGCGGCGCGCGCGTCGTCGGGGCGCGGCGCCGCTGCTCGGATCGGTGCGATCGAGGCGGGTGCGCGGCAGCTCGTGCTGATCGCTGGCCACCTGCCGGGCCGCCTGCGAACACCTGCGCGCAAAAGCGATGCGCGGCGTCGCCATCGAAGCGCGGGTGCCACAAGAGGCTCAGCGCGTACGGTCGCAGCGGCAACGGCACCTCCACCACGCGCAAGCCGAGCGCGGGCCCTAGCTGCCGCGCGATTCGCTCCGAGATCGTGAGCACGTAGTCGGTGCGCGCGGCAAGCTGCAGCGCGGTCAGGAAGTATGGCACCGCCTGCTGACTCGCCGGGCCAGGCCGCGCGCCGCCAGCATGTCATCGACATAGCCGCCGGCTTGCCGCGCGGCGCCACCTGGATGCGCGGCCGCACGAACTGCTCCAGCGTCAGGCGCTTGCCCACGCCCGGTGATCGCCGCGCACCGCGCACACGAAGCGGTCGGTGAGCAGCGGTCGGCTGCATTTCTGGCGGCAGCTCGCAGATGCCCACCGCCAGGTCGGAGCCACCGTCGCGCAGCACGGCGGCGTCGTCGACGGTGTTGGGCACGAAGCGCAGCGACACACCGGGCGCCTCCTCGCGCAGCACGCGGTCCACCTCCAGCCCCAGCACGGTGAGCACGTAGTCCGTGGCGTGGACCACGAAGGTGCGGTCCAGCTCTGCCGCCACGAACGGACGGTCCGGGGCCAGCGCCTGCTCGGCCTGCGCCACCGGCCAGAGTGGACGCGCTCTTTCATGGCCTGCGCGCGCGCAGCGTCAGCACCATGCCGCGGCCGGCGCGCACCAGCAGCGGATCTCCCAGCCGCTCGCGCACCCGCGCCAGGGCGTGGCTCATCGCCGGCGTGGACAGCCCCACCGCCGCGCCGCGCCGGTCACGCTGCCCTCCTGCAGCAGGGCATCGAGCGTGGACAGCAGGGGACAGATCCGATGGTTCCATATCCTGCAAGGATTCTGAGCGTGGAATGCACCAGATGGAATCTCGGAAACGAGCGGCCCAAGCGCTGAATCCAAGCCCAGGTCGCCCTGGTCAACCGCAGCCCCTGCCAGGGGAGGGGCGGGTCTCGACCTCGCCTGAAGTCGCGGAGGGGCGGGTCTGAGACCCGGCCCAAAAGGCCCACCGCCCGAGCCCCGGTCGCCCTGGTCAGATCCAGCAGATCCGATCTACCTGTCCGCTCGTACTCGCGGTGAATGACGACAGGGGACGAGATGCTGCTCTTGCATCGCGACATTCGCTGGTTCGTGCTCCCCGGAGGGGAGGCAGTCGACTGCGGCAGGCACAAGCTCTTGCGGCGCCTGCTCTATTCGCTGGCCACCGCGCGGCTGCGGCGCCCTGGGCAGCCGCTTGCTCGCGTGGAGCTGCTGGCCGCTGGCTGGCCGGATGAGCGCATCTTGCCGCGCGCCGCCGCTAACCGCATGCACGTGGCGCTGTTCCGCCTGCGCCGCATGGGCCTGGGAGCCTGGCTCGAGCACGTCGAGGACGGGTGGCGTCTGTCGCCCGCGCTGGAGATCGAGGTCTCGGATGCCCCCAGCCCACCGGCTCCATCGCCCGCGTTGCCGCATGTCCTGATGCGTCAGGCGGGGTAGGGCCAGCGGAGCGCGCTTGGCGCGATTGACGCCGCCGGCAGCCAGGGCAGATACTTCCTCTCGGAGGCTCAGCCCGAGCTTCCTTCTACAAATTCGCAAAAAGCTCGGGCAATTTCCTCCACCTTTTCTGCAGGCCCCATGTCGCGTACCAGCCCCGTCCACGTGGTGTCATGGCGGCGCTGAGCCCGACCCAGCGCGGTCGAGCTGCTGCTGGTGCGCAGCGGGCAGGTGTTCGTCCATAGCTCCTCTCGGCGTCACCGGCCGCGGTCCGGCCCCAGGCGGCAGACCAGGCCCTGGACCTGGGTCGGCGTGAGGCCTTGCTCTTGGCCTTCGATCTGGAGCTGGCGAACCTCGGCTACGTGGCGTCGGTGCGCTTGCGTGAGCGGCTCAAGGACGCGCTCCCTGCGGAGATGATCGCGCTGCGGCAGCAGGTGATCGAGGCCAACTTCAAGGCCACCGGCGGGACGCGCCGGCTCGAGCCGCTGTTTCGCCGGTTCCCGGACGGCATCCCCGAGGACACCTTCACCCTGTGGTGGGACCGGGTCATCGTCCATTTCCTGCAGGAGCCGGATCAGCCCTGCGTCCTGTGTCGCCGCGCGGGCACGATCCACGCGCTCAACCCGTGCGCGCACCTGGTGTGTGACCGCTGCTTCGAGGGCACCAACTACTCGGGGTGCCCCATCTGCAACCGCAAGGTGGACGCGCCTCGCCGTTCTTCGCGCCGTTGCCGCCGCGAAAGCCGGGTCCGCCGGTGGACCCGCGGCGCTTCGCGCTGCTCGATCTGGGATACCCCACGCCCTAGCACACGCTGGAGGTGGCGAGACGCGAGCCCTGGTCTCGTTGTGCCAGCGCACCCAGGCGATGTCGCCGGTGGACGTGGAGGGCGCTGCTCCTGCTCTTGCGCAGTACCCGAGCAGATCGTCTCCTGGCTGCCAGCCCAGATCCCCGTGCGCGAGAACCTGGCGCTGGTTTTCCGGCGCGTTGCTGCGCGGGCAGGTTGACGCGGCGCGCGCGGCCTCGCGGTCTGCTGCGCCGCAGATCCGCGCGCTGTTTGCGGCGGCGCGTGCGCACTTCAACTCCGCGACCGACGTGCTGCGCCTGATCGCCGCATTCTCTGGCGCGCCCGTGGCCTTGATGCCGCAGCCCAAGCTCGTCTCCAGCAAGGGCCCAGCCGCTGCGCTCCGGTTCGGCGCACGCGCCACCAAGAGCGAAGGCTGGATCAGCGTCATGCACCACCGCTTCGCGGTGGCCAAGCTGCCGCGCGCGTTGCGGCGCGAGGCGCTGGCGGTGCTGGACCGCTTTCCGGAGGCCAGGCTGCTCGAAGATCTGCGCCGGCACCAGGAGCGCTGGGTCTGGGTGGCGGAGCACCTGCACCCTGGCGAGTACGCCGGGCGCTTCCCCACCGCGGCCCGCGCGTTCTCGGTGCTGCGCAACGGCGCGGCGCCGTGCCCGACGCGCCGCGGCCCTGGCCCAGCGAGGTCGCGCACGCGCTGGCCACCGCGAACTTCGCCGAGGCCACCGCGCTGCTGGTGCAGCTGACCCGGCGAGATGCTCCGCCGGCTGGACCTGCTACTGCGCCAGGCGCCAGCGCCGCACGCCGTCCTGTCGGCGTTCTTCGACCTGCTGCCGCGGGTGGCCACGCCGCCGGCCCTTCTGTCTCTGCGCGCCCACCTGGCCGCGCGGCGCGCACCGCTGGCCGCGCGGGTGTACTGGCCCAAGGCGGGGTAACTACGTGCCCAGCCCGCCGAAGACCTGCGGCCGCTCTGGCGGCCGAGCTCGTCACGGAGGCCACCGCGCGGTTCGACGTCGAGCTGCTGCGCCGGTTCGCCGACAAGCCGGCGTTCGACGCCGCGGTGCTCGACGAGGCGCTCGGCGAGATCGTCGTGCCCTTTGGCGAGCGCACGGCCAGCAAGAGCTCCGTGCAGCTCCCACGCGGCTCCACGGTCAAGCTGTCCACCCAGCAGCAACTCCGCCTGTTCATCCACTGGTGTGAGCCCGGCGGAGGGGAGAGCGCACGGACGTCGATCTGTCGGTCGGCTTCTTCGATACGTCATGGAATCTGCGCGGCACCTGCGCGTACTACGCGCTGACCGCGCTCGACGCTCAGGGCAACGCGATCGCCCGGAGCTCGGGAGACTTCACCAGCGCGCCGTGGCCGGATGGCGCCGCGAGTTCGTGGACTTCGATCGCGCGCGCAGCGCGTTGGCCGCGGGCCATCGCGCGGTGATGGTGGTGAACGCCTACGCCGGCCTGCCGTCCTCCGCGCTCCCGCGCGCCACCGCCGGCGTGATGCTGCGCGATGGCGCCGACGGCGACGTCTTCGATCCGCGCACCGTGGAGCTGGCGTTCGCGCTCGGCGGGGAGCACGGCATCTTCATGCCGCTGGTGGTGGATCTACAGACCTCCACGTTGCACTGGCTGGACGCCTACGCGCCCGGCATGCTGGAGTTCAACAACGTCGCCAGCTCGCAAGGCGATGTAGCTCGCATCTGCCCGGCGATGATCGCCCTGCTTCGCCACCGGCATCCGGCCCACCATGCTGGAGCTGGCGCGGCTGCACGCCGCCGCGGCGCGCTGCCGCCGCGTCATCGTGCGCGGCGCGGGCGGCGCTCGGCTCTTTGTCCGCGGGCCGGACGAGCCGGCGAGCAGCTCCCAGCCCGGCTGCGCGCCGGCCAGGCGGATCGGGTGCTGGCGCCACCCGGCGCGCCGGGCCTGGCGGACGCGGTGACCGTCGCGCTCGGGACCGCGCCGGCGCTGGCGCTCTTTGCATCAGGGCGACCTGGGCTTAGCCCGAGACAGCGCCGTCATGCGCTGTTCCGGCGCCGCCTGGTGCCCACGCTGGCAGCCGCAGACTTGCTGACCTGAAGCGCAGGCACCTCCAGTTCCTCCGCGGCCCGGGCGCGCTCCCTGATGATCCTCCGTTTCTCACGCTGCGTTCGTCATCGCAGGCTCGAGCCTTTCTGGAGAACCTGTCAAAGGGGCGTTCTTCTCAGGGCCGTGTGGTCCCCGTCGAGGAGCTGGAAGCGCGCCTTGAGAAGATCCTCCTCTGTGATGGCGAAGCTGGACTCAACGCGCTGCGCGACCGGGCCCGCGAGATCGCTGACGAGGCCGCTGGAACGCGGAGTTCAAGCGGCTCGACGGCTTGATCGGCGTGCTCCTTGGGACGCGCAGGGCAAGGTCGCGAGCCCGGTCGCACAGGCCGAGCGGCTGGCAGCCCTTCGATGATACCTGTTCGAACCGGCTTACCCCTTGCCCTTGGCAGAGCTGCGTGCGCCCCTGCCCGTGGTGAAGGATGTGTTCTCCGCAGCGGGCCATACGAGGAACAAGGCCTTCTTTGAAGCGTACTTCTCGAACTACATCGAAGGCACGACCTTCGAGGTGAGCGAGGCCGAGGAGATCCTGTTCGACAAGAGGATCCCAGCAAACCGGCCTGGAACAGTCCACGACATCGCGAGGACCTTCGCCATCGTCTCGGACCAGAACGAGATGCTGAGACCCAGAGGACTTCGACGAGCTTCTCCAGCTCCGTGCAGCCGCCACAAGACGATGCTGGCGCAGCGCCCGAGGCGGAGCCAGGCCAGTTCAAGACCAAGAGCAACCGCGCGGGGAGCGCACACTTCGTTCACCCTGACTACGTGCGAGGGACCCTGCACAAGGGATGGGATCTCTATCGCGGGCTCGCTGAGGGGTTACCCAGGGCGATCTTCTTGGCGTTTCTGGTGGGTGACGTCCATCCCCTTCGTCGATGGCAACGGGCAGCTCGCGCATCATGGTGAACGCAGAGCTGACCGCCGCGGGGGCAGACCCCCTCCTTCCCCCGGGTGTTTCCCCCCGCCCCCTTGGGGTTCCTGGGGGCCCTTTCCGTTCCCCCCCCCCCCGGGGGGTTTTTGGGGAGGCCCGGGGGCGGGGCCCCGGGGTTCCCCCCCCCGGGAGTTCTCCCATACCCGGCGCATTTTGCAGGAGCTGGTCGTTAGGAGCGTCCGGCGACGTGAACAGCGGCCGGATCGAGCGGGCAGCATGATGGGCGCGGCTCGCGACGCCATCGGGTAGGAAGTTGGCCCCGGTCCGGTTGGGCGAGGAGGATGCGGTTGCGATTCGTAGGGATGGGTATTTCACCCGCCAAAAGCAGGTGACGTCGACGGTGCTCGAACACCGCCGACGTCGTGCCCTCGGTCGCCCCCACAAAGATGGCGATCAAGAGCATCTCACTCATCGTTCACCGCACGCTCGACGTCAAGAATTGGTTGCTGCGACCGCCCACGGCCAAGGAGGCACGGCCTGGGCGATGCCCGCGGTGCCACTGTGCGAGCCGGCCGGCAGGGGGAGCGCTGGGCTTGCACGGACACGGCCAGCGCGACCGCCAGATCCTGGGGCCGCCCGAGGTCAATTCGGCGTCGACGATGACCATCGTCGCGTGCCGGCGCTACCTGTGCACCGCCTGCGGGGCGGTGGTGATGGTGGTGCCGCGCGGGGTCGAGCCGCGGCGGCACTACGGGCGGGCAGCCATTTGCCTCGCGCTGGCGCTGTGGGCGCTGGCCGGGCAGCCGACGACCGTGGTGCGGACCCGGGTCTGCGCGTGGCCGGGCCGCGAGACGACGAGCTGGCGCACGCTGGCGCGGTGGGCGGCGGCGATCGCGGCGGGCATCTGGCCGTGGTGCCGCGCCGCGAGGGGGCTGGGCCCACGTGCCGCCGCCGGCCGCGCCGCCCAGATTGCCGCGGGGTCGGCGCCGCCCATGACCGCGGTGCCGATCTGGGATCTGGCCTACGCAGGTGGGGCCGCGCTGATCTGACGTGATGGCCACCAGGCCCGGCCTCGTCGACAACCGCGGCCCACCACGTTGGGTTCTGTCCGCCCGCCAGACGACATGCAACGAAGGCTCGGCGCCCAATCCGCGATTCCGCGGCAGCGCTGGAGGCCCCGCCATGTCCGAGTCCGAGTCTCTGTCCCCGCGCGACCAAGCCGAGCGGGTCGCCTTGTTCCGCGCCGAGTTGATCGGCGCCGTGTCGCGTCGCGCGCTCAGTCGCGGCGAGCTGGCGGCGGCGCTTCGTGCGCTGGCCGCCGAGCGCTACCTGCCGCCCGGCAGTAAGACGCTGCGCCGCTTCGGCGTCTCGACGTTCGAGCGCTGGCTCTACGCCTATCGCGCCCACGGGCTCGTCGGGTTGCGCCCGGCGCCGCGCTCCGACCGCGGCCGCGCCCGCGACCTCACGCCCGCGCAGCGTGAGCTCCTGCTCGAGATCCGGCGCGAGCACCCGACGGCGTCGGTGCCCTTGATCCTGCGCACGCTGGTCGCCGACGGCCGGCTCGCCGCGGGCGTGGTCTCGGACACCACCGTCGCGCGGCTGTACCGCGACGCCGGCCTAGAGCGCGGCGTCGTGGTCGACGGCCACACCCGCCTGCGCTGGCAGGCCGATCACGCGGGCGCCCTGTGGCACGGCGACGTGTGCCATGGCCCGACGCTGCGGGTCGGCAAGACCACCCGGCCGCTGCGTATCCACGCGATGCTCGACGACGCCTCGCGCTTCATCGTCGCGCTCAAGGCGATCCACAGCGAGCGCGAGGCCGACATGCTCGACCTGGTGCTGTTCGCGTTGCGCCGCCACGGCGCCCCCGACGCCATCTACCTCGACAATGGCAGCACCTACCGCGGCGAGGCGCTACGCTTGTGCTGCGAGCGGCTCGGCATCACGTTGATCCACGCCCGGCCGTACGATGCGCCGGCGCGCGGGAAAATGGAGCGGTTCTGGCGCACGCTGCGCGCCGGCTGCATCGACCATCTCGGCGCGGCGATGTCACTGCACGACGTCCAGGTCCGCCTCGACGCGTTTGTCGACGAGCACTACCACCGCGCGCCGCACGGCGGCTTGTACGGCAAGGCGCCCGCCGACGCATGGGCCGGCGCGACCTGCCGCGCCATCGACGAGCCCGCGCTCGCCGCGGCGCTCACCATCCATCGCCGCCGTCGTGTCCGCAAGGACGGCACCATCGACGTCGATGGTTGCGTCTGGCAACTCGACCAGGGCTTCCTCGCCGGTCGCGTCGTCACCGTCGTCGCCGCACACGCCGGCCTCGCCGGCCAGCCGGTCGCGCTCCACGACGGCCACCGCTACCCGCTCCGGCCCGCCGATCCGGTCGCCGCCTCGCGCACACGCCGTACCCGGCGCGGCGAGGCCCCGCCGCCCTCGATCCCGTTCGACCCCGCCGGCGCGCTGCTCGACAAGGCTGCCGGCCGCCGCCCCCGCAAGGACAAGCCATGACCTACCTCAACGCCTTCGGCCTCAGAGAGCCGCCGTTCACCAAGGAGATCGCCGATGCTGATCTGTGGCTCCCCACCTCCAAGCAGGCCATCGCCGACGGTCTGCTCGACGCGCTCACCGAGCGCGCCTCGGTCCTCATCGTCGGGGAACCTGGCGTCGGCAAGACGTGCATCCTGCGTGCCGCACGTCACCTTGTCGCCGCTGCTGGCTACCGGATGACCTACTCGCACAACGCCACCCTTGGTCGCCGCGACTTCTATCGGCAGCTCTGCCTCGCCCTCGGCCTTGCGCCCGCCGCCACCGCCGGCAACTTCTTCTACGCGGTGTCGTCCCACGTCGAGGAGCTCGCCCGCGAGCGCGTCCACCCGGTCTTCTTCCTCGACGAGGCTCACCTCCTGCACCAGGACACCCTCGACCACCTCCACATCCTGCTCAACTACCAGTGGGACAGCCGCGCGCTGCTCTCGCTCGTCCTCGTCGGGCTGCCCGAGCTCCGCGACCGCCTCGCCCTGCGGCGCAACCGCTCGCTGTACTCCCGCATCCATCACCGCTTCGAGATCGAGCCCCTCGTCCCCGATGACACTGCCGAGTACCTCCGCCTCCGCTTGCGTCGCGCCGGCTGCGAACGCGAGCTGTTTGCCTCCGACGCGATCGGCCTGCTGCACGAGGCCACCCTCGGCGCCATGCGGGACATTGACCGCCTCGCCGCCGCGGCGCTCCGCGAGACCGCCAAGAAGAAGCGCAAGCTCGTCGAGCGCGACGTCGTCGCCCGCGTCATCGAGGCCGACCATCGCGAGCGCTGACACGTACCACCCATCGTCGATGCGCGTGCGCGGCGGCTACCCAGCGGTGGCCATCGCGATCGCCAACACCGCCGGCGCGGTCTCGATGGCCATCGTGGAGCTGCCTGACCTCCGCCGCGAAAGCGATGGCCATCACCGAGCTGACGGACGGTCTTCCCAACGCTGATGGCCAGCAATCAGCCCGCCGCGATGGCCATCATCAGGCCCGCTCGGCAACAGAACACGGCATCCTCGATTTCATCAGCGGCGCCGGGAATGACGGCAAGATGATCTCCGCCTTCGTACCGCTCGCTTCCTTCACCTTCCGCGCATAGGTCCGGACCCATTCCTCGAACAACTGACCGAACGCACGATTCCACTCGTCTCCACCCTTCTTCTCTCCAACCACCCTCTTCGCTGCCTCGCGATTGGTTCCAGATGCCCGTTCGAACGAAGTTGCGCACAAACCATGGCGTCGCCGCCCGGGACACCGTGTCGCCGAGGTCGACGATGGATGGTGCAGCAATGCCGTTGGCGCGTGCGGAAGTTGCCCGTCCGGCTTCATGCGCTCCCGGATCTCCGTGCGAAGCTCGTCGCGCGAAGCGGTGATGGTCCTCTCAAGCGGGGAAGAAGCGTGGATTTTCTCTACTGGACGCACCTGAGCGCTCGACACGGATGATAGGCGGCGCGCGGGAGTTGACCTGGTCGCGACCCCACGCGTGCGAAGCTCGAACAACGGCAGCAGCACGAAGCTGTCGAAGTCTCGTGAAAGTCCTCGTCGAACGCTTCTCGCTGCACGTCGGGCCACACGGATTCGCTGAGTTTTCCCTGCCCTGGGCGTGCGGCGCCGAAACTTCCGTCGGTACGTAGCGCCGCGCCTACCGGATCCCCGAGCGATTGAACCGACGCACCTTGACCATCTCCGCAAGTCGCTCGGTGTCGCTCATCGCTGCATCGTCCGGGTTTCGCCCATTCTCCTAGGTGATCGGATGCGCCAAGTAGCCAAAACGAGACCTCGGCGTCCGTCGGTCCGTCGGTCGACGTGTCCGACCCGTGCAAGATTGCGTGATGCTGCAGGAACAGCAGGCGCAGTTCTTCGTGCGCGACCACAAGAGGTCGCCGCGCTTCCCCCGACGTACGCTCGGGCGCGCGAGAGACATGGCCCGGGCAGCGGGTGTTGAGCCCGTCAGCGATCGAATCCCTTCAGCGGTGAGCAATACGCGCGTGGGCTGTTTGGGCCCAGTTCGTCATTCGCAACGATCGATGCGAGGTGAGGCGAGGCGCAGCAACGACTCTCGCCAGCCGAACGTCTTGATCCGCTCAACCAGGAACGTATGGGCATGGGCTCGCCGAGCACCGTCGCCCCGTTCTCGTATTTGGCGATGTATTTCAACGGGTGTGCAGCAGCGCGTTCACGTTGGCGATCGCGCTGAACAAGGGCGATCTTCTGACGACTGGCCTCCCTGCGGGTATTTCGTTCGCGCGCCTTTTCGCGCTGCTGCCGACGTTGAACTGCGTTCTGCCGGAGTCGATTCTTCCTTGACGGATTCCGCGCCATGACTGACCATCGTAGCGCGAGGCGGTGACAGACAGATGAACATGCAGGTATCGATCCCCGCGGACGACTGCGTTGATGTCTTGAACGGTTAGAGCGAAGGCTGCCTTCCGCTGAACTACGATTCTGCGACGATCGGTGCCATCGAGCGCATCCATCTGACGGAACTCAACGGGTCCAATCCCGTGATAAAGTGCATTGGCTCGTCAACAGCGGGATTTGACGGTGCTGTGGAAGGTGGCTCTGGCGGTCCAAGACCCGCCCCTGGGACAACCGCGCCCGTCGAGCCTGGGCAGGCGTGATGCGCGTACGCGACGCGGTTGACCACAGCCCTGGAGAGGCGCGGGCGGGCCCAGGTGCAACAGGCGTACTTGAGTGGGCGGCGCGCCTCCTCCACACCGCCGCACAGCCCCTGCTGTTTTCAGAACCCTGAGTTTTTTTGGGTTTGTACCAGAACCCAGAACCCGGAACGGATCGCTAGTTGAGCGACAAGGGTGAGCGCGTGCGCGGTGGGTAGGCCCAGCACGGTGGTCGGGTCGAGCACGGTGGTTGGGTCGAGCACGGTGGTCGAATCCAGCACGGTGGGTCGAGTCCAGCACGATCGTCGGATCACACCTGGTGGGTCAGGCTCGTCAGCGGCGGTCTGCGCGCATGATGTGCAGGATCATGAGGCGCTGCGCTCGCGTTAGCGCCGCCGCGAGCCGAGGTCGCCGGCAGCCGGAAGCGGCCAGGGAGCCGCGAGCAACAGGCCGGGCCTGGCGTCAGCGCCGCCGAGCTCAGCCGCCGCTGGGCGGCTCCTCGGTGGGCCAGCACATGCCCGGCGCTGGATCTTTCGAGGACACGCAGGTGCATCCCGCGGGCCCCTCGCTCCTCTCGAGGCCCGGGGGAGCACACCATGGAGCAGCGCGGAGCGCCGGAGTAGTCGAAGCACTCCCCACGACGCGCAGTCCTGCGGCTCGGTACACACCGCGCCAAGCAGCAGGTGGGCGCGGGATACTGCGCGGCCCCCTGGCACACCTCTGGATCCCCGGCAGGTCGCAGAGGTCTGACACGGCGCGCCCTTGGTCAGCGTGAGCTTGCGCGTCGCGGCGGCGCCAGGGTCATTCACCGAGCGCACCTCGATGTCCAGGATGCCGTTCGAGACCGGAGGCGCGGTGAACAAGAAGTCAGACAGCGCCGTGTGCGGCAGCCGGCCCCAGCGAAAGCCGTTGATCCACAGCCTGGATGGAGCGGATCCATCGCGGCTCGTCCACCTGGCCGGTCAGCACGCTGCCATCCCAGGCGGGCGTGTCCGCGAGGGGCTCACCGTGCCAGCGAGCGCCAGCCCCCCTTTGGCCCAGCTCGTTGGTGAGCTTGACGTGGGGGTTCTGGACATCGCTGCAGCGGCAGTTCCGGTCTTTGCGGAACTCTCCGCACCTGGATTCGATGTTGAGGAAGGCTTGACCGCACGCGGTCAGATACGTCATGATCACGGCACTGCAGCGCGTGATCGGGCCCGAAGGTGTGCCCGGCCTCGTGGACCACGGTCGAGCCAAGCTCGGTTGGGGTTCTCCGCGGGGTGCAGGTCTGCATGAAGGCGAACGCCAGCACGTTCAGCTGCGGCGAGCAATCCACCGGCAGCGGCGCCACGCCCATGCCCGGGCCAAAGCCAGGTCCGTGGGGCGACCGGCCACCAGCACCGCGACGGGATCGACGCGTTGGCGGGCGGCGGCTCGGTGACGACGACAGGTCATACAGCGCATAGGCCTGGCGTACGCACTGCACCAAGGAGGTCCACGCGGCGTCGCCGGAACGAAAACGCAGGGAGCACGGCCGGCTGGCGGATAATGGACGACCGGTTCTGGTGCCGGGATCGTTGTCCCCGCTCTCCACCTCGTAGCCGCCGCCGCAGCGAGGTACAGCACGTGCGCCACCCCCGCCGCTCGCCGCACTGGCGACGGATCGGGCGGCACCAGCACGTAGTCCACCGCCTCCTGCCCGGCGCCCGCGAACGCCAGCGCGGCTGGCCACACGGTCGCAAGTCCCAGCATCACCAGAGTAGCCAGCGGGGCTCGCATGCTCTCATCGTATCACACCTATGCGACGGGCCAGAGAACGTTATGAAGCCGGGGCGGGGTGGCAGGCTGGCTTTGCCTCATGCGCACCCCGGGTGGAGAGCGTCCGATTGGTGCCGCCGCCCGCCACGCGCCGCCGCGCGGCAGCGCCACCGAAGTTGAGCTGCCGTTGTTCGGTCGCTTGTGCGAAGGCGGGCGTGCCGCGCTGTCGGCCCACCCTCGCGGCGCTGTGGTTGTCGCGTTGTCGGCATACGCCTCATGCACCGTCACGTGATACCGTGCGGTCCTCATGCGACACCGCGCTGTCATCACGTTGCGGCTGTCTTTGCTGCTGCCATCGCCTGGGCCCTGCAAGGAAACAGCGTGAGCAAGAAGGAATGCTCGCGGCGCAGAGGGCCGCGGAGGAGGAAGCCAAGCTGGCGGTCGCCAACCACCAGGTGGCCCCCAGGATCCACGCGCCGGTGCAGGACAGCCGCAAGGTCGACTGCAACCAGCTCATCGATCTCCCTCCTTCCATGGAGGCGCTACAAGAGAGGAACCGCTGCAGCATGCGCGACACGCGCAAGAGCAACGCGGACGCCAGCGCCGCGTGCTCGCTGATGCGCGGCGGCCGGATCCTGTCCGCCAACGAGCGAAGAGGCGCTGCTCAAGCGCAGCGGCAAGCTGGGCGTCTGGGCCGGTGATGAGCTGTGGGTCACATCGCGGCGTATTGCAACGTCCACGCCGCATGAAGAGTCGCTGCGCAAGCGCTGCCAGGGCCCCAACCGCAGGCCTCGGAGGCGATGGGCACCTACGCCTGCGAGACCACCACGGCGCACGGCGCGCTGGACGTGATCTCGCTGCGCTTCGTGGACCCCGATACCCACTGCGTCCTCGAGATCGCGGCGGCCCGCATGACCGACAACGACTTCGTCGTCGAGTGCCCATGGCGGCGCGAGAGCTCATCGGGCCAGCCCAGATCGCAGAGCAGCCGCCCGCCGCCAAAGAGGCCGCCAACGAAGCGACGTGTGAGGCCGCCCCGCCGCCGGCAGCGCAGGCGCCCCGACACGGACCGGCAGCGCGGCGCCCTGACCGCCAGGGTGGTATGGATGGGGCATGCCCATCGCAATGATTCTGGGGGGATCGCACTGCGTCGCTGTTCTTGGCCTCGGCACGAGCTTTCCGGGTACAGCGCGTACGAGCGCGCCATCGTCTGCCGGTTTGGTCGCGCCCGCCAGAAGGCGCTGGGGCCTGGCCTGGTGTTGATGCTGCCGTTCGGCATCGACCGGGCCAACGTCGTCGATACCCGCACCAAGGTGATCCAGATCCCGCCGCAGGAGGTCATCACCCGCGACAACATCTCGATCGCGGTCGACGCCGTCGTCTACGTGGAGATCTCCTCGCCGATGGACGCCATCTTGCGCGTCGAGCAGTACCTGCCTGCCACCTGCGGCCGCCGCCACCACCCTGCGGTCGATCATCGGCCGGATGGAGCTCGATGAGGTGCTGGCCAAGCGCGCCGAGATCAACACCGAGATCGAGGAGATCCTCGAGTCCCGCGTCGAGCAGTGGGGCGTGAACATCACCGCCGTCGAGATCGGCGACATCTCGCTGCCGGCCGAGATGAAGCGCGCGATGGCCGCCAGGCGCGAAGCCGAGCGCGAGCGTCGCGCCAAGATCATCATGTCCGAGGGCGAGCTCCGGGCTGCTCAGCGCCTCGCCGAGGCCGCCCGCCTGATGGCCGACGATCCCGCCGCGCCAAGCTCCGCCTCTATCAGACGATGGTCGAGGTGGCGGCCCAGCATGCCCATCGTGCTGCCGGTGCCCATCGTGAGCTGCTGGCGGGCGGCAACGCCGCCTCGTCCGCCGCCAGGGCCGCCATGAGCGCCGCCGCCAACGCCGCTGCGGCGCAGGCCGGCAAGCCGCCGGCCCAGCTGGCCTCGGCGACCTCGGCGCAGCTCCCCGCCGCGAGCCCGGCGCAGCTACCCGCCGCGAGCCCGGCGCAGCTCGCCACCGCCCTGCCGCTATTGTCCCCGGTGGCCGCCACCCCGGCGCAGGCCACGACCGAGGCCCCTGCAGGCGATCCTCTCCGAGCCCAAGCCCAGGGGCTAGCGGGGAATGCCCGCACACTGCCGGCCACATGTGCGCATTCAGCTCACCGCTCACGTAGTCATCAGCCTTCGCCTCTCGCGCGTGAGGGAGGTGTGCAGACGTCTTCGACAGTAGAAGCTCGGCCACGATGGTGGCGTTGGTGAAGCTCGATGATCCCGGTCGATCGCTGTTCTGGACAGCACCGGCAGCCGACGACTCCGAGCTCGCGACCGAAGATCCGCTCGCCCTCGACTATGTGTCGCAACAGCTAGGGGGCTGCAACTACTGCCACGCTGACCACCCCGCTCGACCCGGGCCCAGGCGTTCGCCATGGTCCTGCGACGGCCTGGCGCTCGTCGGGCGCGCGATCGCGCTGGTATCGCGCGCCGGTGACCGTCGAGTCACGGCGCCACTTGTTCGAGCGCTGGGAGCGTTTCTGGGCGCTCGCCACGCTGGAGTTCCGGGAAGGCGAATTGCCGCGCGGGGATCCGGATGCGATGCGTGGCGTCCAGGGCGCACGCGCGCGGCCGGCGCCCGGCAAGGGGCCGTTGCCGCTGGACTATCCCCTGATCTCGCGCCAGCAGGCGCTGGGCAACCTGGGCATACCTGTCGCCGCTAGCGCCGAGCCGGCCTAGTCCTCGATGACTTGCGCCCGAGCGCCGCTGCGCTCGACATCATCGACGCATTCTGGGATGGGGCCGACAACAAGCACCGAGGTCGCTACCACGACTACGCCTGGCTCGCGCTGCAGCCCGGGCGTCGTCGAAGATCGAGCGAAGCCACGCGAACCTGGCGCTCGCGCGGGTGGGCGAGTTCCGCCGGCTGACCTCGTTGACGGAGACGATCACAGGCCAGCAGCAGCGCCGCCTGTATGACGCGCTGCTGGCGCAGGCCAGAGATCCTTTTTCACGGCTGCGGTCCCCAGCCTCGTGCGGGCCGCCGTGCGCCTGGACATCGTCAGCGCCGCCGACATCCTCGACGCGGCGGTGGCCGGACGCCTCGGACCGGTGGACGTAGCCTGAGCGGGCTGCTGGTGACCGCGCGACTGTTCGGCGACGCGATGGCGGCGATGCTCACCACCTTCGACGGCATCTACGCGGCCATCCAGCAAGAAGGCTGGACGGCGTCGGCCGCCAAGATCGCGAACGCCAACCTCCCGCGCCGCAGGTGCTCGCCGAGCTGCAGCACACACAGGCCGGCGCTTGCTGGCGCTCCGCGGGCGAACCTATTGCGCGGCCTGCGGATGGCGGCGCTGCGTGCATGCGCCTGACCGAGCAGCTGTCGGCGCGGACCCCGTGACGGCGCTCGACGCCATCCTCGGGCTACCACGCCGCGGTCCAGCGGAGAGCGTCGACGTGGCGAAGAGGTGGATCCGCTCGGGCATGGCACGCTGGTGCGCTGGTGACGTCGTACACCGCGCGCCCGGAGGCGGACCGCTTCCCCTCCTGGCAAGCTCTCTGCGGTGCGACAGCTGCTCAGCGACACCGGAGATGTCCTCGACGCGAAGCGTCGGCGCAGCCGCGCCAAGGATCCGCCATGAGGGCTCGAGACGCGGCGCCTGCTGGAGCAGCTGATCGACCCCGCGTCAAGCATGCATCGGCGCGGTGTTCTGCTCCCTATACCTTCGACCCTGCATACTTCGAAGAGCAGGTGCTGCGCACGCTGCTGGCGCTCAGCGGTGACCCTGGCGAGGACGGCGCGCGTACCACGCGGAGGCCCGCGCCGCGCTTCGCGACACGCCGGTGGCGTGCTGTGGATGCAGCGTCCGACAGGGCGGTTGACGGCTGCCATACGATCTCCACCTGGTCCGCAAGCGAACCTTCCACCCCAAGGTGGCGCTGGTGCTGTACGAGACCGAGGCGCGTCGTGGCGGTGGGCTCTGGCACCCTCACCCGCCCCGGTCACGACCGCAACGTCGAGCTGTTCTTCACCCGGGTGGTGCGCTACGACGATCCCGTGGCCGTGGTGATGCCGTGCCAGCTAGACGCCTTCCTTCGCGTGCCTGAGCCTGGCGGCCAAAGCGACGGCACCTAGCTCAGGCAGCGCGCCAGGCCCTGGCGGCCCGGATCGCTGGGAGCCCTGAGCCGGCTGCCAGCGCGCCCCCGCGACGCAAGCTTCATCAGCACCTTCGAGTCCTCCGCCTTGCGATCGCTGGCCGAGGCGCTCCCCGCACAGGCGACCCTGCGCCGGGTCGGCGTGCTGTCGCCGTTCTTCGAGCGCGACGACCTGGCGATCGCGGACGAGCGCGAGGGCCTCACCTCGGTGCTCTCGGGCTCCTGGCCCTGCGACGGCACCCTCCGGCGAGGCGCCTGCACTCGAGCTCGGCGTGCCGTGGGAGGATGCGCCCCTGGCGCCACCCGCGGCGGCGGTGCTCCTGGCTGGCCCCCGGGCTGTGGGCGTGGCGTCGGGCTCGCGAGTCCCTGGGCGGTGACGGGCCGGTCGCGCAGGTCGCGTACATTCGAGTCGAGAAGATCACCGGCAAGCAGGTGTTCGCGGTCGACGCCGGCGAGCGCGCAGCGGCTCGATCGCGCGGAGTTCGAGGCGGCGCTCGCGGACCACCAGCTGGCCGGTGGCGCCCCCAAGTGCGTATGCGCCGGCTCGCATCCTGCAGCGCGTGGCCAAGGAGCACCAGCTGCAGCTATGGCTGCAGCCGACCGCCACTCTCGCTGGCGACGGCCGCCCGCTGCTGCGGCCGCTGCACGCCAAGCTGTTCTTGATCACGGTGGAGCATCGAGGCCAGACCTCGACCGTGCGCTGGTCGGCTCGGCGAACGCCTCGCGGCCCGCGCTGGAGCGGCCAGTCACAGAGGGCGGCAACGTCGGGGCCGGTGTGCTGATGCCTTCGATGGTGAGGTGCGGTTGCGCGACCTGTTGCCGAGCCTGGTCGCCAGCTCGCTGGGCGACGTGCAGCTCGAGGAGCGCCCGGCGCCGGAGTCGGAGCTCGACCTGTCGGCCTGGATCGAAGACGCGGTCCATGACGCCGAGGCCAGGACGCTCACCATCGTCTGGGCCAAGCGCCGGGCCCAAAGGACTCTCGGCGTGGCAGCTGAGCTACCTCGGTCGCGCGGGTCGCCAGCGGCGCGGGTCCAGCGACCGAGCCCACCCTGGTAACGGACTTCGACCTCGCGCCGGCCAGCGCCGAGCTGTCGCTGCTGGCTAGCGACCGCTGCTGGATGATCCCGATCCGAGTCGCCGATCTGGCGCAGCTGCCGATACAGGCCGGGCCCGGCGCCGGACCTGGGGGCGCTGCTGGCCATGCTCGGCCGCAGGGTCGGGCGGCGAGCGCCTGGCCACCTGTGGCAGCAGCGCGGACCGAGAGCGGCGTCGCCGCGATCCTGGAGAGCCTGTTCGGCGATGGGTTTGGACCGCACGACGTCTTCGGGGCCTGGTGGGGCCTGCGGCAGGAGATCGAGGACTCGACCACGGTCGCGTCCCTGCGCCACCAGCTGGTGGGGCCCACCGGCGCACGCGGTCTGGAAGAGGCGTGCGAGGTACCGAGACGGAGCTGGCGCGCGATGGGGGTGGCTGTATGGCAGCGAATTGGTGCGTGAGCTGCGACAGGCGAACCTGGCGGACGGGCCCGATCGCCCTGCCCGCGCCGAGCTGCTCGCGGCGCTGGTGACAGAAGCGCTCTGCGCTGACCTCGCGCAGCGTGAGCCGCCCGGAGGATGCCGCCTGGCTCGACGACGTGCGCGCCTTCTACCGCGGCCGGGGCCCCGCTCGCGAGCTCGCGCGATCGGCGCTGGCTTCGCGGCTTTTCTGCGGCTGACCCGCCCCGGTACGGTGGTGGCGGCCCGGGATGTCGAGCGTCAGGGAGGGACACCGTGCTGCGCGCTCGATGCTGCTCGAGTCCCAGCCGGGCGTCGTGCTGGCCCCCCACGACGAGGTCGGCATGGGCAAGTTCTTCGAGGCGCTGGGAGTGCTGGCAGCGCGCCTGGAACGACACCCGAGGCCCGGGCGCTGGTCCTCACCCCCGGGGCGGACCTCAACACCAAGTGGGCCAAGGAGCTGCGCGACTTCTCTGATCCGCAAGCGCCCATGTACCGGGGCTTCGCGGGCCGCTTCACCGCCGCCAAGACGCTGGCCGAGATGACCTTGGCGTCGCGCTCCCATTCCAGGTGCATCGCGCCGGTGACCGTGTTCATCGGCGGCCGGGGCGCCAGCGACCAGGCCTATCTGCTGTCCGGGGCCGGGCGCGCGACCTGGCCGGCAACCAGCCAGCCGCGGTGTTTCGCCGCTACCGAGGGGGCGCTCTCACGTGCAGGTGGATCCCGCGAGGCGACCTGCTGGATGCGTTCGCGTGGTCGGAGGTCGAGCCGCACGTCGCCGCTGTGATGGAAGGGCACCAGCGCATGGGCCGACGTTCCCTCGATGGCGCTGTGGCGCGCCCACGGGTACGAGGCCTTTGCCATCAAGGAGTCGTCGACCAGGCGCTCGCCGATCTACGCTTCCGCCTCATCGGCAGCATGCTCCCGTCGCTCGATCTGCTGATCGTCGACGAGGCCCACAAGCTCAAGAGCGCGGATTCGGTCCGACGACCGGTGTCAAGACGGCCTTCGAAGGTCGGTTCGATCGCGCGCTGTTTCTCACCGCCACGCCGTTCCAGCTCAGCGTCGACGGGCTGCGCTCGGTGTTCGAGCTGTTTGCCCTGGCGAGGTCAGCGCCCGCCGACCCTCATGGACCAGGCCGACCGGCTGCTCGCCGACGTCGCGGGCTATCAGCAGGCGTACCAGGACTTCCAGCGGGTCTGGGCGACCGCGGACGGTGCGCTGGCGGCGGATTTCTCGTCCTGGCTGCGAGCGGATCCCGGCATGGCCACGGACCCCAGGATGCCGCTTGCGTCCGATCGCGCAGGCCGTGCGCCGCTTGTTGACCCGCTAGCGGGACCGCATCGAGCCGCACTTTCGGCGGTGGATGATCCGCAGCCTGCGCGAGGACAAGCGCCAGTACCGGCGCAGTCATCGTGCGCGCCTGCGCGCCCGCGACGGCCTGAGCGTGCCGTTCCTGCTGTACGAGCGGCCCATCGCCGGGCTGTTTCGCTCGGCGACGCGCACCCACAAGGCGGCGGCCCAGATCAACCTGGTCTCGTCAAAACGGCGCGGCGCGGGCCGGCGCGTTGCTCACCTTGACCCCGAGGTCGCCGAGGCGACGCCCGCAGGAGAAGGCGAAGCGTATCGTCGGTTGTTGCGCAAGACACCGTCGGCCAGCTCAGGGACGAGGACGAGGGGCACCTCAGGATCGACCACGTGGTAAGCAGACGCGCTCGCCGCGGTCGCCCGCGACGAGAAGACCCTGATCTTCTGCGCCCGCAAGGAGACCCTGCGTGAGCTCAAGCGACGGATCGAGAACCTCGGGAACCGACCCGGATGGTCGCGCGCTGGCAGCTAGTCTATCCCGGCGCGGGCCATCGCGACATCTTCGAGCACCAGATCGCCGGGCAGGGCCGTGGATGGCCACCACAGCCGCTTGCGTGATCGCTTCGGCATCCGCGGCGATCGGCCCATCTGGCGCTCCGCGAACGGTACGTCAGGACCTTGCTGCGCAGCCTTGCGCCGACCGAGGCCCAGCGCGCGCAGATCGTGGCCCGCGCCAACCAGCTCCTGCGACGGCAGCGCGTGGGCGTAGCCACGCCGAGCCCTTCGACTGGTTGCTGGCCAAGCGCTGCGTCGAGCAGGCGGCGGCCCTCATGGTCCGTGAGCTGGGTGCGGACGATGATGTCGATACCCAGGCCCTGGACCACCTGACCGACGCCAGGTTCTCACGCTAGGCTAGACCTGGTGAGGACGACGTCGAGGCCCAGGTGATCGGCGAACAGGTGCCGACCTGGTCCATCGAAGATGACGATACGCCTAGCTGATCTTGCAGCGCGAGCAGCTGTGGTCATTCCTGGTCAGCCCGCTCCTCGAGGTGCCGCCTTGAGCTGCGCGTACACCGTCGAACGACTGGCCCGCTACCTGGTCGCCCGCAACGTGCCGTTCTTGCCCGAGCTCCTCGCGTTCGCGCGGGGACCAGGGCCTGGAGGTCGAGCGCATGAGTCCCGCGCCCTGTTGCCAGTCGTCGACCGCTTCTGGACCAGCCCGCCGGTGGCTGTGGACGGATCTGATCGGAGGTTCTTGACCTACGCCAACGGCCTCGGCGATCGAGCCGCCGGGGGTCCTCGACGATGCGGTCAACGCCGGGGGCCTGGTGCGCCACACCGTCGACGGCGAGAGCCGGGAGCGCCTGCGCGAGGCCTTCTACACCCCGCTGTACCCGATGGTTTCGGTGGCCAATGAGGTCATGCAGGAAGGGCTCGACCTGCACCACCACTCTCGTCGCGTGGTCCACCACGACCTGGCGTGGAACCCCGCGCGCTCGAGCAACGGGTTGGTCGCGTCGATCGGCTCGGCTCGCTGGTGCAGAAGCTGTGAGCCAAAGACGGCACCACCACCCTCGACGTCCTCTTGCCGGTCGCCAACACCATTGATGAACGCCTCGACCGCACCGTGCGCCAGCGCGAGCGCGGCTCGAGGTCTTGCTTTACGCCGCCGACACCCGGCTTGACGATGACGTCATGCCCGGACTCAGCCGTCCGAACCTCTCCCCGAGCAACTCGCCGAGGCCTTGCGGATCGATCTGGGACCAGGTCTGGCGGCTAGCAACTGAATGGGCCTACGGCTTCACGTACTCGAACTCGCCGGGCAGGTTGTTGATGCCCTTGAGCGGCGGCGCCAGCCAGGACGCCATCTTGCCGGGCTCGGTGACCGGCCGCATCAAGCTCTTGACGTAGTCCTCGTCGGCCTGGGTGGGCATCCACTCGCCGCGGCGGCGGTTCCTCCCTCGTCGGTGAGGCCGGGTGCCGTCCGGCGCGAAGCCAAGGCCCGCCCACAGGCCGATCTGGCGGTGGAACTTGGACGAGGGCAGCCCAGGCTCGAAGTCGATGCCCCGTCGCGCAGGGTCTTGTTCAGCGCTCGACGCCGCGCGCTAAGTCCTTGCTGTACTCGGTGCGCAGCCCCTCGTTGAGCGCGTTGCGCATGTCGATGTCCTGTGGACCACCGCGCCGTTCTCCAGCACGTCCATCGCGAAGAAGGAGTCCACGAGCTTGTGCTCCGCGTACTTGTCTTCTGTGGCGTCCTTGATCCCGGCGGCGAACGCATCCGCCGCGTTGGAGGAGACCTCGCCGCCAAACAGATCCAAGGACTGGCGTGTGCCAGAGGTTCAGGTACTTCTGCACCGTCGGCAGATCGATGCCGCCCTGGGCGCACGTCGCCGCTTCGGCTGCTTCATCAGCCCACAGGCGCGCTGGACCACCCGCTGCACCCCGGTTTCGCCCACGAACATGTGGTGCGCTTCCTCGAGGAGTGAGCATGAACTTGCAGGTCCGCGACCGCGGATCAAAGCCAGACTCGCTGAGCGCCGAGCTGATACTTGCCGTCGCGGTCCGTGGACGTGGTGAACACGGAGAACCAGAGCCAGTGCGTGGTGGGCTCGTTGAACGCCCCCAGGATGCGCGGCTTGTCATGATCGCCAGAGCAGCCGCGCGAGCAGCTCCTCGGCCTCCTCGCGGGCCATCGCGGCCAAAGCACGTGCAGCAGGTACACCATGCCCAGGTGGCGCCCCTCCTCGACGTTGACCTGAAGCAGGTTGCGCAGGTCATACAGCGAGGCGCAAAGCGGTGGCGCCCAGGTTGCGCTGCTGCTCCACGGAGGCAGGCTCGGTGTCGCCCTGGGTGACGATCAGCCGCCGCAGCAGGTTGCGAACCTCGCCCGGACCTCGTCCCAGACCGGCTGGCCGTGAAAGTCGCCAAAGCCGTGCGTGCGCCCTCCTGCTGGGCCGAGGAAGATGCCCCAGCGGTAGTCCGGCATCTTGACGTAGTCGAAGTGCGCCCAGCCGTCGGAGTCCACCGAGACCGCGGTGCGCAGGAACACGTCGTGCCCTGGAACCCCCACCGGCCCCATCTCCTTCCACCAGCTCAGGAAGTGCGGCTGCCGCCTCCAGCGCGCTGGAGCCGGCGGTCGCCGGAGAGGTTGACGTTGTTGGGGATCTTGTCCGGTCGGTGATGTGCGCGGTGGTCATGGCGTTGGGGTCC
>JADJJK010000017.1 GCA_016706545.1 Myxococcales bacterium | reverse complement strand
ACCACCCCGACATGCACGCCAGCAGCCCGCAGAAGCAGAAGGCCGCCACCGAGCTCTCGCTGCGCATCACCTCGGCGTACAACGGCCTGGTCGAACACCTCGAGAAGAAGAGCTAGAACGTCATCCCAGCGGAGATGATCAGGTTGCGCTCACTTGAGCGCAGGATCGATCCACACCTGGTCCACCAGCGGATACGGCGCCCAGCTCTCGGCGTCGAGCACGTCGCCGTCGACGCCGCCCTCCGAGAAGACGGCGTTGCCGATGCCGATGGCGACGTGGATGTCCGCGCGGAGACACTGCTCACCGAGCAAGCCGACCACCGCGGCCGCCACGCTGGCGCTGGGCTCTGGCCGCGCCGCGAGCATGCTATCTGGCGCGGTCACCGCGATCACGAAGCCCATGCCCAGCAGCCCTTGCTGCAGGGCTCCGATGCACTGCTCGCGCAGCGCCTCGTCCGGGGTGGAGATCTCGATGCACACCGCCATCGCGCGACACTCATCTCCGGCGGTCTTGGCGCGGCCAAGGACCGCGTGCGCCAGCGCCTCGACCATGGCGCCCACCGAGGGATATCGATCCGCGGGTTCGATGGCCATCGCCTGCATCACCACCGCGTCGATCGCGGGATCCACCGGCACCTTCTTGGACGGACGAGGGCGTGGACCGTGCAAGAGCAAGTAGCCCTGGGCCACCGCGGGCACGTCCGAGAACGGACGCTCGCCGGTGAGCAGGTGATAGGCGAGCAGGCCCATGGAGTAGACATCCGTGCGCGCGTCCACCGGGGTGCCGCGGAGCTGCTCGGGAGACATCGCCGACGGCGTTCCGACCATCGCGCGCGAGTTGGTGAGCCCAGGCCCCTCGGCGTCCAGCAGCTTGGCCAGGCCAAAATCGAGCAACACAGGCCGCAGCCCCTGCTCGTCCTGCGCGAGGATGATGTTGCCGGCCTTCACGTCGCGGTGAATGATGTTGGCGGCGTGTGCTTGATCCAGCGCCTCGCCAAGCGGGGTCAAGATGGAGATCACCTCGGTCGGCGGCATCCCGCCCGGCGGGATCCGGTCGGTCAACGTGGGCCCTCGCAGGAGCTCGAGGATGAGATATGGACGACCATCCGCGAGCACGCCGTAGCCATGCGAGCGCACGACGTTGCGGTGCGTGATCCGCGCGATGGCCTCCTGCTCCCGCTGGAAGCGCCCGAGGGCATCCGAGGAACGAATCAGCTCAGCGTGCAGGACCTTGATCGCGACCTCACCGTGCGGCCCTTTTGCGCGCCACACGTTGCCAAAGCCCCCACCCCCAAGCTGTTCCCCGAGGGTGTGTTCAGCAATTACGAACTCCGACACTGGATCGTTCTCCATCAAGGCGTCAGTACGCCGGCTAACTAGCGTAACTCGAATTGGGCTACCTGCCAAAGATCTGACACCGTGTCTTTCTCTTGGGATGGACGTGAGGTTCCCGTTCTCGTAAGAGGGTTTCGTATCACGGAGTTGGGGTCAAGGCCGCCCCAGGGCGACGTTCTTGGCTGCCCGCGGAGCCGAAGCCGCGGCCGGCCCGACCGCTGCCAACCCCGCTCGTCGACCACGCTCAGAGCGCGCGGTTCGAGGGCGCGCTCAGGCCGCGCTCAGTGCGCGCCCAGGCAGCTCAGTGCGCGCCGTTCGAGGGCGGCGTCAGCGGCATGGTGACGGTGAAGCACGCGCCACGCCCGGTCGGTCGATGATAGCGGATCGATCCCTCATGGAGCTGCACCACGAACGCAGAGATGGCCAACCCCAGGCCGCCGCCTTCCTGGTTCGTGCTCTCGAACGGCTCGAACATGGTGTCAGCGATCTCTGGCGCGACCCCCGGGCCATCGTCCTGCACCGAGATCACCACCGAGTCGCCATCGCGCCGGGTGGACAGCTCCACCACGCCGCCCGGCGGTGAGGCGTTCGCCGCGTTGCGCAGCAAGTTGGCCAGCACTTGCAAGAACAGCGGCTCTGCGACCGAGAGCTCGCACGGCACGACCTCCCCGATCCGCAGCTCGGCGCGCTCCCGCACGTAGGCGCCCGCGATCCGGGTCGCCCGAGAGATCAGATCCTCGAGCCGGATGAGCTTGGGGTGGACCTCCCCGACCCGGATGAACTTGCGCATCGTGACGAAGAGCTGCACCGCCTCCTGTCCCGCGCTCATCGCGTCGGCGACAGCCTGCTTCATGTCCGAGGACTCGCTGTCCTCGGCGAGCGCCGAGATCTCCTCCAGCGCACACGACAGCGCCTGGACGAGCGACGCCAGATCATGCAGGAGCGAGGAGGTCAGCGCCCCGAGCGTGGCCTGCCGCATGAGCTGATTCATGCGACCGCCCTTGCCGCCTCCCGCTGCGTGCATGGGCTCGGCGCGCGCGCCCAAGATCCCGCACCGGCGCTGGGCGCGGTGGGCCAGATAGCCAACCACCTGGCGCGAGCTGTCCCCGATGCCGCGCGCGCGCAGCCGCAGGTTCCCCTCCGCGTCCAGCGGCAGGTCGAGGTACCAACCAGCCCCCTCGCGCGGCACCGACGGGCCTGCGAACACATGTTCGGTGTCGCCCGCGCGCACTACCGTGCCGCACACCGTCACGCCCTCCACGGTCGCCGCCCGGCGAATCGTACACTCCGCGAGCTCCACCAGCGAGCTGATCGCCGCGAGCTGCTCGTCGAACGACGCGAGCCCAAGCGCGTCCTCCACCGACGCGCTGAGCCGGCGCGCGACGTCCCGTTGCTCCAGGCCGCGCCGCACCACCACCTCGATCTCATCGTGCCAGGGCTTGCCTACCTTGTAGGGCGCGTCCGGGTTCAGCAGCGCGCGGTGCGCGCGCTCGTCGAGATACCCGGTGAGCAGCACGCGCACGGCGTCACGCTGGTGCTGACGAGCGAACTCGAGCACCTCGATTCCGTCGTGATCGGGCATTCGCAGATCCGAGATGATGACGTCATATTGCTCGGAGCTGAGCGCCTCGAAGGCATCGTTGCCGCAGGTCACGGTATCCACCTTGTAGGCGGCGCCAAGCTCCTCACATAGCGCGTCACGAACGTGGGCATCATCGTCGACGACGAGGATCCGAGCATTTCTCATGGGTAATTCTCCTGAGGTTCACAGACGAGGTGCGGAGCCGGCGGACCAGGGGCATCGACGCCCTGGGTAGGGATGAAGATCTCGAACGTGGCGCCCGCGGTGGACGGCACATGTGCAAACCGTCCCGCCCCATGCGCGCACGAGCCGTTGCGCAGTGGACAACCCCAGCCCCGCGCCGCCAGGGCGCGCGGACAGGATCGGATCGAACAGGAGCGGCACCATCTCCGCGGGCACCCCGGCGCCGCTGTCGATGATGCGCAGCACCACGTTGCCTTGACCGGTGCGCGTGCGGATGGTCAAGACGCCCCGCTCGCCCATCGCCCGCAGGCTGTTGTCCAGGAGGTTCGACAGCACCAGGTGCAGCGAATCATGAGGGACGCACACCGGCGGATGATCCTGATAGTCGCGGACGACCACCACGCGCCGCAGCCGATCGGCGAACATCGACAGCGCGGTCTCGATCTCGTGATGCAACGTCAGGAGCTGGCGGGAGATGTCCGACTTCCCTGCGGCGTGCGTTCGCACCACGGCGCTGACGTTGTTCTCGATGCGCAGGCCGATCTCACGGCTGCGCGCGATGAGCGCGACGAGCTCGGCCCTGAGCGCGGGCTCATGCACCTCCTGCGCCTTGCGGTCGAGGCGGCGCAACGTGCTGGACAGCGCTCCCACTGGGTTATTGAGGTGATGCGCGATGCCGGCGACCAGCTCGCCCACCGCGGCGCGCCAGCCAAAGCGAGAGACCTGACCAGCCAGCACCGCGATCTCGTGATTGCGATCTTCGAGCTTGAGCTTGGCTTCGCTGAGCTCTGCGACGAGCTGCGACAGATCGCCATGGGCAGCGTGCAACTCCGAGTGCTGCACCAGGCGCTCCTGCTCCCTGGCATGGCGCGCGGAGGTGTCCCGTCCCAGGCACGCGACCAGCACCTGCGACGCGAGCTCGACCTGGGATAGAGAAAGGCTGAGGTATACGGCCTCGCCGTTGTCGTTGCGAAAGCCCAGGTGCTCCAGGTACCGAACCCCACGAAGCGCCGCCAGGAGGGCGTCTTGCTGCGCCGGGAGCCACCGTCCAAGGTCGGTTCCGCACACCTCGTCAGGCGTGACTCCTAGTAGCTGCGCAAACCGCGTATTGGCGCAAACCACGCGACCAGAGGCCGGATCCACGGCAAACGCGGCCTCCGCTGTTGCGTCGAACCACGTTCCGAAAAGCGCTGAGGCAAGCTCGCTCGAGTGCATGGCCCATTCATCCCTTCGGCCGCCGCGCACAACACTTGACGGCGCGCGACGGCGCACGCCGTCAATCATGGCGATGTGGCCCTCTGCTCGCTCGCAAGTAGGCAAGTCTCCGTCGCCCGCAGTTGGCCAGCGAATTGCTCTTGAACCATGCAGCCATGTCGCTTGCAGTCTCAGCGACCACCGATGCCCTGACCTCCTGGCTTGACCACCAGGAGCGGCGGCTCGCGCCGCCTCCCTCCGTCCTTGCGACGCAGTCAGAGATCTCCCCGCTCGCGGGCACCACCGACACCGAGAGGATCGGAGAGACTCTCTCGGGCGCGCTGACGCTGATGCGAGGAGCTACGAGCCTCGCTGGCGATGCCCAAGCGGCCTGCGCGATGGCGGACGCATCGGCGGTCGCGCTCGCCCCGGGGCAGCTCTCCGAGACCGCCGCGGTGGCGAGCGCGCTGGTGCAGCGCGCGCTGGCCGCCTACCAGTCGCTCATGAGCGTCGCGGAATGAGCCGCCTGCACCGACGGGGTCACCAACAGGGTCACCAGGGTCCACAAGACCGACAGCATCGAGGAACCAGATGGCGACGGACATGATCAGGACCGAACGAGGAGCCGGTGGGTTGGGCACGCTAGCAGCCCAGCTCGTGACGCTGTGGTCTCGACAACCACCGGTGCAGCGTGCCGTCGCGGTCGTGGTGCTGGTGGCCGTGGCTGGCGCGGTGGGGTGGATCGCGATGAGCCCGCGCGAGGACACGTGGGTCACGCTGGTCACCGCCACCAGCGAGAGCTCCGCGAGCACCACGATGGCGGCGCTCACGCGCGCTGGCGTGGAAGCGCGCCGGCGCGGCAAGGACGTGCAGATCCTCCCGTCCAGCCGAGCGCAGGCGCGGGAAGCGATGAAGACCGCGGGGGAGCCAGAGCGCCAGCGCGATGATGCCGAGGCGACGCTCTTCTCGGACTCGACGGCCGCAGCGTCGCAGGCCTCGCCGCGCGCGCTGGAGCAGAAGCTGGCGCGCAGCCTGCGCACGATGCTGCCAATCGACGAGGCGTACGTCCACATCGCCGTCGGCCGGCGGTCCGTGTTCAAGGACCGCGAGCAGGCGCCCTCGGCGTCCGTGCTGCTCCATGTCCGCCCTGGACACGCGCTGACCGCTCCGCAGATCCAGGGCGTGCAACAGATCGTCGCCAGGAGCGTCCCCGGCCTGCGCGATGACGACGTGCTGGTCACCAACCAGGACGCCATCCCGCTCATCGAGCGCGCGCGCAGCCCGCACCGTGACAAGGGCCAGGTGGAGGCGGAGGTGAGCGCCAAGGTCCGCGCCATGCTGGGGCCGCTGATCGGCGTCGACCGGCTGGTCGTGGTGACGACCGCAGAGGTGGAAGGCGCCGCCTCGGCTGCGCCGACGCCACCCCTGCTGCGGTCGCTGCAGGTGGCCATCCTGGTGGACACCAGCGGCGCGGCCGCGGCCCCGCAGGCGCCCGAGCTCGAGGCGTGGACCGAGCTGGCCAGGCAGGCGGCGGGCATCCAGGACCAGCGCGGCGACGTGCTGACGCTGCAGGCGAGGGCGTTCGCGGCGCGACCCGAGCGGGCCGAGGATCCGGCCGTCGCTTCCGCGGACCGCGCGCCGCTGGCCAGCGCGGCGCCGCCCGCCCCACTCGCCGCGAAAGCCGAGCGCCCAGCGCCCTCCCCAGCGAGGGACGTCATCTGGCCGGTCACCGCCGCGGCGGCGACCGCGGGGCTCCTGGCGCTGCTCGCGCTGCTTCGCTGGCGCGCCCACCGCAAGCGCGCCGCGGAGGCGCGGCATCGTAAGGCCCTGCAAGCCAGCGCCGCTGCGCATGCACCGCAGCTCGAGGTGACGACCCGGTCCTCGCGGCTTGGCCTGGAGCTGGCCCGCGCCGGCCAGGTGCTCGGCGCCGACGTCGACGCGACCGCGCTGGTGCTGATGGCGTGGCTCTCCGAGGACGCCGCGGAACGCTCACCCGCGGCGCGCTCGCCGGGAGGTGGCGCGTGAGGCCGCGGCTCGCGGGCCCGCGCAAGGCGGCGATCGCTCTGACCGCGATGCAGGAAGACGTAGCCGCCGCCGTGCTGGCCAAGCTCGGCCCTTCCGCGCTGTGGAAGCTCAAGCGCGAGATGGAGGCCCTTGGTGAAGTGGAGGATGATGTCGTGCTGGAAGTCCTTGATGAACTCACCCACAACGTGTCAACCCCGCTCGCGATGGCGAGGACCAGCGCGCCGGCGTACCTTCGCCGCCTGGCGCAGCGCGCGTTCGGCGAAGAACGCGCGAACGAGCTGCTGACCAGCGCGCTGCCAAAGCAAGACCCGCTGCAGCTCCTGCGCGAGGCGCCGCCCGACGCGATGGCGCAGCTCCTCAAGGAGGAGCACCCGGCGGTGGTCACCGTCGTCCTGACCCAGCTGCCAGCGCGCAACGTGGCGGCGATCCTGGCGGCGATGCCGCGCGAGCTCACCGCGGATCTCCTCGCCCGGCTGGCCGGGGTCTCGCACGTGCCCGAGCAGGCGGTGGCGGAGATCTCGCAGACGCTCGCGCACGCGCTGTCTGCCGCGGGCCCCGCCGCGGACAGCGGATCGAGCGAGGGCTTCGACGGCCAGGCGTTCGCCGACGCGGTGTCCAGAGAGCTCCAGCACGCGCGCGGCGGCCGGGGGGACGATCTCGCCACCGCCAGCGAGCCGCTCGTCGCCAAGCTGCGAGGCGCTTCGTGATCCGCGAGGATCGGGATGGCCGCTGGGCGCCCACCGCCGGGGAGTCGCGCCGTGAGCCGGGCGCCGAGGGCGCCGAGGGCGCCAATGGCGGCGACGGAAAGCCCGGCGCCGAGGGCAAGCCCCGGGTCGACGACAAGACCGCCCCGCACGACGGAGGTGGCGCCGCCAGCGAGGCGTCACCTCCGGCGCTCGCCGAGCTGCGCGGCTCCCGCCCGGACCTGGTGCCCTGGTTTCCTGAGCGGACCGGCGCCGCCAGCGTGGAAGCCAGCCCGCCTGGGCCAACGCCCGACGAGCTGGAGGACGCCCTGGCGGCCGCGCGCGCGCAAGGCAAGGCGGATGCGCTCGCCGAGCTGAGCACGCAACGCAGGCGTCTGCGCGCGCTGTGCAGCGAGCTGATGGGGCTCCAGCAGCGATCGCTCGACTGGCTCGCCAGCGCGGCGCTGGACGCCTCGATGGTGGTCATCGAGGCCTGGCTCGAGGCCAGCGAGCCCGACCGCCGCGCCCGCCTGCGCCCGGTGCTGGAGCGCTGGGTGCGCGAGGTGGGCGCCAGCCAGCTAGCCGCCGCGCGCGTGAGCCCGGTCGACGCCGCGGCGTGGCGCGACCTCGTCGCTGACCTGCCCATCGAGGTGCGGGTGGACTCCACGCTCCAGCCCGGCGATGTCCAGATCTGGAGCGAGCGCTCGATGCTGCAGCTCCGCTGGAGGGACCGGCTGGCCGAGCTACGAGGCGAGCTCTTGGCGGTGTTGCCCGAGGCGCCGATGCTGCCGGCCGACGCACGCGCCGCCAACCCCGCCGGGAGCTCGGGCGAGGGCTGGCCAAGCTGCGAGGGAGAAGGCGATATCAACACCACGCGCCGCTGGCCGAGGATCCCGGTGTGACTGGAGCGCAGACCGTCGCAGAGCGAATGCACACGTGGGCTCAGCCGGAGCCACTGGGGCGGGTGCGCGAGATCACCGGGACCGTGATCCTCGTCGAGATGCGCGGGGTTGGCCTGGGCGACGTGCTCGAGATCGAGGCCTCCGCGCAGGGCGGCGCCAGGGGGAGCCCCAGCAGCGTCGCGGCGCAGGTGATCGGCTTTCGCGGAGAGGTGGTGCTGGCGGTGCCGATGGCCCCGCTGCCTCGGATCGAGCCCCATGCCGCGGTGCGCCGCCGAGAGGCCGACGCGGCCCTCGCCGCCGGCGGAGATCTCCTGGGCCGCGTGATCGATCCGTTCGGCAACCCGCTCGATGGCGGCCCGCCCCCGCTCTGCAGCGCCCGGCGGCGGGTGGACTCCCCCGCCTTGCCCATCGCCGAGCGCGCGGAGGTGGCGACGCGGCTCGACACCGGGATCCGGGCGATCGACGGCCTGCTCACCTGTGGTCGGGGCCAGCGCGTCGGCGTGTTCGCTGGCGCCGGCTGCGGCAAGAGCATGCTCGTCGAGCAGATCGCCAATCACGCCAAGGTCGACGTGATCGTCTTTGGCCTGGTGGGCGAGCGAGGACGCGAAGTCCGGGAGCTGATGAAGACCGCGCGTCGCGACGAGATGGCGATCGTCGCGGCGACCGCCGACCGCTCGCCGCTGGAGCGCGCGCGCTGCGCGATGGCCGCCACCGCGGTCGCCGAGTGGTTTCGCGACGACGGCCGGCACGTGCTCCTGGTCATCGACTCGCTCACCCGCTTTGCCATGGCGCTGCGGGAGCTGGGGGTCGCTGCCGGGGAGCCGCCAGCTACCAGAGGGTATCCGCCCAGCGTGTTCGCCCTCCTGCCGCGGCTGGTAGAGCGGGTCGCGCCGCGCGCCGACGGCGGATCGATCACCGGCTTCTACACGGTGCTGGTGGAGGGCGATGACCTGGCGGATCCCATCGCGGACTCCGCGCGCGCGCTGCTGGATGCGCACATCGTGCTCTCGCGCGAGCTGGCCAGCCGCGGGCACTTCCCGGCGATCGATGTCCTGGCCAGCGCATCCCGAGTGGCGCGGCGAGCAGGCGGGCCCAAGCTCGCCGCGGTGGCCGCGCGCTGCCGCGAGGTGCTGTACCAGCGCAAGCAGGCGTTGGAGCTGCAAGCCCTGGGCGCGTACGTCCAGGGCGCCAACCAGCCCTTTGATGAAGCGCTCAGGCTGGGGGCGCGGCTCGACGCGTGGGCCCGCCAGGCGCCCGACGAGGCGACGCCCTTCGACGACACCGTTCGGGACCTCACCCAGGCGCTGGAGCTGCCCGCCCCATGACCATCAACCGACGCGCAGCCCAGGCGCTCAGCTCGGCGCGGTTGCTCTTGCGGGAGGCGGCCGCCGCCGAACACGCCGCGAGCAGCGATCACCAGATGCGCGCCCAGGAGATCCTGGACGCCGCGCACGACGAGCTGGAGCAGACGCTCGAGGCCGCGCCTGCCGCCATGAGCGCGGCGCGCAGCGTCGACGCCCTCGCCCGGGTATCGCAGCACGTCACGGAGCGGCGGGAGTCCGTCGACCGCGCGGTGGCAGGTTGCGACGCGGCGATCCAGGACACGGACGCCGCGGCGACGCGGCTGCGCGAGCGCGCGCGACAGGCCTACGTGGCCAGGCAGCTCGCGGAGCGCGCGGAGCGCGAGCGCGCTGGCCTCGAAGAGCGGCGCGACCAGCGCACGCAGGACGAGGTGCGGCGCCGCGCCGTGCGCGACAGCCAGCGGCGATGACCTCCGCGTGACCTCACGCCGCGTGACGCTGAGCGTGCGCCACCATGGCCGCGCCGAACTTGCGCATCAGGTCTCGAGTGGACTCGTCGGTCATCCGGCCGTCCTGATCGAAGCGCTCCTGGGCGCGAGGGATCAAGATCTCGGGTTGGTTCAAGGTGGGAGAGTCGCTGTACACCAGGATCTGCCGCAGGTGGTACTGCGCGCGCATGGAGCCGCTCATGCCCACCGAGCAACCCACGATGCCCACCGGCTTGCCGCGCAGCGGCGAGGGCTGCGGCCGCGAGGCCCAGTCCAGCGCGTTCTTCAGCACACCCGGGACGGAGTAGTTGTACTCGGGCGTGGCGATCACCACGCCCTCCGCAGCGCGCAGCGCCTCCTTGAGCGCCGCCACCGGCTCCGGATCGCCCTCGACATCCGAGTTGAACGGCGGGATCTCCCCCAGCCGCTCGAACATCACCAGCGCAGCATCGGCCGGCAAGGTCTCCGCCACCGCGCGCAGGAGCGCGCGATTGAGCGACTTCTTCCGGAGACTCCCACAGATCCCGAGCAGCGTCATGGATGCCATCCGGACATAGTGCCATGCCTGGCCGGCGGATGGCGCTCGCCTCCCGCCGCGAGACCACCGCCGCGATCTCCGCCGCGAGACCGCCGCCGCGAGACCGCCGCCGCGATCGCCGCTCCGCCTATTCCACGATCACGCGATCGGTGCCGCCGCGGCCAAACGTCTCGGGCATGTACATCTCCTCGGCCCGAGGCGGCGGCACCACGAACGTGCCCGGCGTGGTCGCCCGCGCCACGTACTCGTAGCGATGCACGCCCTCCCACAGGAGCGAGGCGAAGGCCTCCACGCGCTCGTCGCGCAGGTTCTGGTGATCGTACCAGGGGCCATACCACCACCAGTAAGGCCCGCGCCCCGTCTGCTCCTGCGGGTCGAGCGGGATCGGCCCGGTCACCGCCAGCGCGGGGTTCATCGGCTCGAGCCCCGCCGGCAGCGGGTCCACCAGCGCCACGTGATAGCGCCGGTTCTCGTTGGCCATCGACAGCCGCACCCGCACCCGGGCCCCCGCCTTGATCTTCCACGTCCCATCGGCCAGCCGGGTGACGTCCGAGGCTGCGTCCACGCCTTCATAGCGGCGCTCCACCACGAAGCCGTAGTCCGCCGGCAGGAGCCTCAGGTCCGCCGGCGCGTAGGTCATGCCGATGCGGTAGTAGAGCCGGCCTGCGCCGTCCTTCTGGATCGTCAGGTCGGACGTGCCAGGCGTGCCAGGCGTGCCAGGCGCGCCCTTGGTTGCCGCCGCCACCGCCGCCATCGGGATGTCGAGCTGCAGGCTGGTGGTGCTGCGGCCCTTGAAAGCCAGCTCTCCAGCGTAGCCCTGCCCCAACCACACGCGCGCCACGAAGTCCGGCGTCACCTTCTCGTAGGTCTGGAAGTACTTGTCGAGCGCCACCAGCACGAACGTGTTCTCCTGCGTGTTGGCCCACCGCCCCGCCTTCTTGTGCGCCAGAAGGCCGGTCACCAGCTTGGGGATCAGATCCGAGTCCTTGTCCTCGCTGATGAGCGCCTCCAGCATCACCCCGTCCACCCGTCGGTCCGAGGACAGCAGCAGATAGCCGCCGTCCTTGTACGAGGTGGTGAAGTTCGCCGCCCCGGCCGTCTCCGACACCCGGTTCTGCGCGTAGCGCAAGAGCGCCTTGCGCTCCGCCACCGCGTCCGCTTGCCCGGTGAACGTCGACAGCAGCCACCCCGCGGCCTCCATCGGCAGCTTGTCCGCGCCGCCCGCTTCCTTCATCAGCCGCTTGCCCTTGGCCACGTCCAGGTCGCCCATCTGCCGGCGCGTCGCCAGCGCGAACGCCGAGATCGACCACCGCACCTCTTTGGGATAGAACGCATCGTAGTGGCTCTCGATGTCGCGCAGGTAGCTGCGCGACCGGTCGAGCATCGCCTGCGGCACCGCGTAGCCCTTGGCCTTGGCGGCCAGGAGCGCGTGCGTCACGTACACCGTCAGGTACGGCCACGACGGCCGGCCGCGCTCCCAGAACGGGAAGCCGCCGTCGCCGTTCTGCAGGTTGTCCAGCCGCTCCAGGTCCGCCGCCACCCGCGTCTGCATCGCCGCCACCGAGGGCAGCCCCTCGGCGGAGAACGCGGTCAGCACGTCGCGCAGCGCCGCGATGGACAGCACGCGCGAGGCCCGCTGCTCCGCGCACTCGAACGGGTAGGTCACCAGGTACACGAAGGCGTCCGTCAGCGCCTGGAGCTGCGTGGACGAGGTGGTCACCTCCAGCCCGCCGAACTGCGTCACCACCTTGCCGGGCAGCGCCACCGCCTGCCGGATCGCGGGGCTGCCACCGCCGTCGATCACGCCGTAGGTGGCGAACGCCTCGGTGGTCGCCGGCGTCCACACCGGCAGCGCCAGCTCGGCGGCGTCGCTGGCCTTGCCGGCCCCGGTCGCCGCGCCCAGCACCTGAAACCGCGCCGTGCCCGCCATCTCCGCCGCCGCCGGGAACTGCACCTCCACCCGGTCATTGGCCGGCACCAGCACCTCGCGGCCCGCGCCGTCGGTCAGCGCCGCGTTGGTCGCGCGCACCGCGAGCCGCACCGTCATCGGCGCGTCGGTCTGGTTCTGCACCACCACCGGCAGCTTGAACGTGTCGCCGAAGTTCAAGAACCGCGGCGGCGACGGCCGCACCATCAGCGGCAGCCGCGCCGTGATCGCGCTCTCGCCCTTGCCGAAGTTCTTCTCCCCCGACGAGGCGATGGCCACGATGCGATACCGCGTCAGGTTGTCCGGCAGCTTCACCGTGAGCTGCGCGGTGCCATCGGCGCCCGTCTTCTGCGCCGGCGCGAACGCCGCCAGCGGGTTGAAGTTGGTGCGAATGGCGATCGGCGCGCTGGCCGCGCCACCTCCGCCGTTGGCCGCCTCCTTCTTCTCGGCCCGCGATCGCCGCGCCTCCCCCGGGGGGCGACGATCGGCGAGGGCGACGGCGGCGGCGACGCCGCCGAGGAATCCATCGACGACTCCATCGCCGCGCCGCCCATCGGGGCCTGCGCCTGCGCCATCATGGCGGCGTCTGGTTGCGCCAGCTTCACGTACGCTCGCGAGTAGTGATCGCGCGCGTCAGCCCCGCGCTCGTCGTAGAAGCGCTCGATGGGGCTTGGGAAGGTGTAGCCGGTCAAGGACAGCACGGCCTCGTCCACCACGAGGAGCGCCGCCTCTGCGCCAGCCACCGGCTTGCCCGCCGCGTCCTTGACCTGCACCGCCACGCTGGCGGTCTCTCCGGGTCCGAGCTTGGCGGCCGATGGCGTGACCGTCACCGACAGCGTGCGCTGCTTGGGCGGCACCGGCAGGTTGATGACGCCCATGGCATAGGCCGGGCGCTTGGGCAGCTTGGGATCCGGCTGGCCCTGGTCATTCGTGCGCTCGGCCGCGCCCACCAGGTCCACCTGGACAAACAGGTTGGGCACCATCGCCTCGCTGATGGGCACCTTGATCGTGGTGGTGGGCCCAGCGAGCGAGATGCGCTCGGTGCGCACGATGCCGGAGCGCCGCCAGCTCACCACGCCCTCGGCGGGGAAGAACGGCGCCTGCACCAGCAGCTCGGCGGTGTCGCCGGCGCGGTACTCTTTCTGGTTGGGGATGAGCTGCACGTCCTGGCGCTCCACCTCGCGCGCCGGCGGCTGATCTCCGCCCGACACCCAGAACGTGACCTTGGTCTGGTTGGGGCGACCGCGCCCGTCGACGATGGTGGCGGTGAGCTGATACTCGCCGCCCTCCTTGGTGGCCACCTCGCACAAGGAAGGATCCGCGGCGGCGACGACGGCGCAGTCCTGCGGATCGACCTCCTTGGTCTTGTACTCGCCGTTCTTGTACTCCCAGTCCATGCGCGCCACGTGGACGTCGATCTTGGCGCCCACGGCGGCCTTGCCATCGAGATCCACGCCGATGACGTCCACCTTCATGGGCGTGCCCTTCTCGATGAAGGGCCGCGCCAGGCGCACGCCCACGTAGAGCGACGAGGGATGCACCAGCAGGGGCGCCGCGGCGCTCCAGGTCTGCCGGTTGACGTCCGTGACCGAGGCGTTCGCGGTCACCGACACCGGCATCGCCGGCTTGAGCGACAGGAAGTCGAAGTGCAGCGTGTGCTTGCCAGCGGCGTCGGTGGTCGCGTTGTGGTTCCAGGTCTTGGGCACTGTGGCTTCGGGGCCCCCGCCCCAGCCGCCGCGCCATGCCCACCAAGGTTGCCACGACCCGAAGACGAACTCGTCGCGGTTGGGCGGCACGAAGTTGGTCGGCGTCGAGGTGATGAACCAGCTCACCTCCGCGCCGGGCAGCGGCCCGCCCGCGAAGTACTTCGCGGTCACGGTGACGTCGCCTGCACCGCCCACCATGTGGGGACCCGCGCTGGCTTGCGACGAGACCTCGAACTCCGGCCGGCGAAACTCTTCGATCTGGAACGTGTGGTAGTAGTTGCCGCCGAGCCGCCCCTGCGCGGTCAACTCGATGGACGCCGACCCAAGGTTGGGCGTCTTGGGCAACGTGAGCTTGGTGTCGAAGCTGCCCACCGCGCTGACCGGCGCGCTGCCGGTCAGGAGCTGGTTGCCCACCGAGTCGGTCACCCGGTAGGAGACCGAGGACACGAGGCCGCCGGTCCAGCCGACGTCGCCCCCCTTGCCCTGGTCGATGGTGCGCAGCCAGCCCTTGAGGCTGACCTCTTCGCCGGGCTTGTAGATCTTGCGATCATCGATGACGTACCAGGCCAGGTTCTGCGTCCGCGGAGACTTGACCCAGTTGCCGCTCTCGTTCCACCAGCCGCCGTCTTCGGCGACGAAGGCCACGTCGTTGCCGCGGCGCGCCACCAGCAGGTTGGCGCCCTTGCCGGCGCTCGAGGGCAGCGCGAACGACGCCATCCCTTTGCCATCGCTCTTGGCCAGCATGGCGTGAGGACGAACCTCCAGCCCGACGCCGGCAGCCGCCGCGCCGCTGGCCAGCTCGGTCACGAAGCCATGCAGCGTGTCCGCGTCCACGAAAGCATCGACCGCGAGCTTGGTGGACTGCACCCAGGCAAAGAGCCGAGGAGGATCCCAGCGCTCCGTCCACGGGTACGGCTCGACCACCGCGATGACGTGCCCCAACCCACCGGTCAGCGCCGACGACAAGTCGAGGTGGGTCTCGACCAGCTCGTTCTTGGTCTTCGAGGTGGACACCAGGCGGTCAAAGACCTTGGTGCCAGGCAGCGAGGGCGGGTTCTTCTTGTTCCACTGGTTCTGCAGGTAGAAGCCATAGGCGTCATAGTCCTTGGGCTCGACCCGGTAGAGCTTGACCTTCACCGCCTCGAAGTTGGTGGTGAACACGTCGAACGTGGGCTTCTTGGCCGAGGGATCGAGCACCACCATGCCAGAGGGCCCATAGAACGTGGGCATCGCCTCGGTGACGCGGAAGCTCAGCGTCTCGTCCTTGCCAAGAGTCTGGCCGAACTCGTCGAGCAAGGCGCCCGAGATCACCACCGAGTAGCTGGTGTTGGCCCGGGTCCGGCCTTGCAGCGACAGGCTCTGCCCGTACTGTTGCACCTTGAGCCCCGGGATCTCCGGCGTGACCTGCACCTGGCTGGCGTCGAACTTGGCGCCGTCGAGCGGGTTGTTGAACGAGATGGAGAACGGCGTCCCGGGCGGGCACTTGCCGCTCCAGCCGCACTCGTGATCGGTGATGCGCAGCGGCGGGTAGGTGCGGAACGAGAAGCGCTGCGCCCCCGGCGTGCGGTTAGGTCCCTCGGCGGAGGGCGTCCCCGGGCCGATCTCCACGTCGATCGTCGCGTCCTTTGGAAAGTCCGCGCTGGCGCGAAAGGCCACCCAGCGCCCTGCCTGCTCGTTCTGGTTGGCGGCGTCGACCAGCCCGGAGATCGTCTTGTGCTTGGCGATCTCCGCGGCGGGCAGGAGCTGGAGCCCCGTGGCCTGGCCGTTGGCGGTGACCTTGATGGTGGACAGCACCGCCTGCGGATCGACCTTCTGATCGAACAGCACGAACATCGGCGTATCGAGCCGCTGCGGACCGGCGCTCGGGTAGCTATTCACCATGGTGGCCGGCGGCGTCTCGAAGGAGAACGACGTGGCGCTCTGCAGCGTGGTCCCGCTGGCGCTGCGGGTGCCGGCGGGGATCTCGACGCGGTAGGTGGTGGCCTGCGGGAACCGGACCTCGGGATCGAACAAGATCGTGCGCGTGCCGAGCCAGCGCCACTTGCCCGGAGGCGTCGGCACAAGCTTGACCGGCTGGATCGCGCTGGCGTCCCCCTGGGAGGTCACCGCCACCATCGGCTGGGAGAAGGTGACGGTCAGCTCCGGCGCCAGCGGGACCTTGCCCTCGGGCATGTAGCGCAACACCGCCAGATCCTTCTGGGCGTCGCTGGCGGCCGGCGGCAAGAGCGTGCTCGCCGGGGGCGGGAAGGAGCCCTTGATGGTCTGACCGGTGCGCGGCGGCGGCAGCGACTTGGGCCGCAACGCGAAGTCCTTGCGGTCGTCCTGGTCTGCGGCGAGCGGCCTGGCGCGCGAGAACAGCGCGCTAGCGTCTGCGTTGCTGAGCTTCTTGGCCGCCGGCAACGACGCGCGGTCCACCGGCTCGGGTCCTCGCTTGCCGTTGGACAGCCTCAGATCGAGGCCCTCCGGGGCATCGGCGAGCTGGACCATGGGCTCGGAGGCGGCCGGTGGCGCACTCCCCAGTGAATTCCCCCGGTTCGGCGCGCGACTGCCACAGCTCCCCGAGACAAAGCAGAGCAGAGTCGTCAGCGCCACACTGCGCGCAAATCCAGTACGTGATCGGTTCACGGCATGTTCCTTTTCGTCCGCGCATTGCAACGCGCGAGCGCAACCATCGTGCTGCGTACCCTGGCGCGGGCGCGCAGGCGGGTCAAGCACCACGCCGGGGGAAACCCATGCGCCAGCGACAAGCCTGGGAGGTAGGCCCTTGCCCAAGCCGAGCGCTTTGAGGTCTGATTGCCGCCATGTCCGAGCACAAGCCCTTCGTGGCGGCAGAAACATCGATGCGAGAGTTCTCGGTCCGAGCCGTGGTGATCGGCGCGCTGCTCGGCCTGGTCTTCGCGGCGTCATCGGTATATCTCGGGCTCAAGGTCGGCCTCACGGTGTCGGCGTCCATCCCCGTCGCCGTGCTCTCCATCACGGTGTTTCGGTGGCTCGGGATGAAGGGCACGATCCTGGAGAACAACATCGCGCAGACCACCGGCTCAGCCGGCGAGTCCATCGCCGCTGGCGTCGCGTTCACGCTGCCCTCGCTCTTGCTCATGGGCTTCGACATGGAGTTCATGCGCATCCTGCTGGTGGGCCTCTTTGGCGGCCTCATCGGGGTGCTGATGATGATCCCGCTGCGCAGCGGCCTCATCGTCAAGGAGCACGGCAAGCTGGCGTACCCCGAAGGGACCGCGTGCGCCGACGTGCTGGTCGCCGGCGAGAAGGGCGGCACCGAAGCGACCATGGTCTTCACCGGGTTCTTCGTCGGCATCGGCTACACCTTCCTGAACCTGGTCGCCAAGCTGTGGGGGGACACCGCCGCCTTCGCCCTCAAGATCGGCGGCCTCAAGAAGGCCCTGCTCGCGTTCGACGTCACCCCGCCCATGGTCGGCGTCGGCTACATCATCGGCCCCCGCGTCTCGGCGATCATGCTCGGCGGCGGCCTGATGGCCTTCGTGGTCCTCATCCCCTTGATCGCCGCCTTCGGCGGAGAGTCGGTGGCCGCCATGAGCCCCGGCAAGCTCCGCAACGAGTACATCCTCTATATCGGCGCGGGCGCGGTGGCGACCGGCGGCTTCATCGCGCTGGCCCGGGCCATCCCCACCATCGTGTCGGCGTTCAAGGCGGGCCTGCGCAACCTGGGCGCCGGCGCCGCGGCGGCCGCCAAGGTGCCGCGCACCGAGCGCGACTTGCCCATCACCATCGTGCTGGGCGGCGCGGCGGCCATCGCCGTCGCCATCTGGCTGGCGCCGATGCTCGAGATCAACTTCGTCACCTCGCTGCTGGTGATCCTCTTTGGCTTCTTCTTCGTCACGGTGTCGAGCCGGATCACCGGCGAGATCGGCTCCTCGTCGAACCCGATCTCGGGCATGACCATCGCCACCCTGCTCTTGACCTGCGGCCTGTTCGTGGTGCTGGGCTGGGTGGGGGTGGGCTACAAGGCCATGGCGCTGACCACCGCCGCCCTGGTGTGCGTGGCGGCCTCCACTGGCGGAACGATCTCGCAGGATCTCAAGACCGGCTTTCTGGTCGGCGCCACCCCGCGCCACCAGCAGGTGACCATCTTCATCGGCGTCATCACCAGCGCCATCGTCATCGGCGGCACGCTCTTGCTCCTCAACAAGTCCGCTACCACCTATCCCGCCGTGTCGTACCCAGGCGTCAGCCTCAAGACCTCGGGCGAGACCGCGCAAGGGCCGGACGGCAAGACGTACCAGATCGCGTACCTGGCAGACATCGTCGCGAACCCGACGCACACCGCCGCGCCTGCTCCGACGGCGCCTGGCGCGGCCAAGGCCCCGGTCGCGCCGGCGACGGTGCCGCGCGGCAAGTACCTGGTGGACGAGCGCGGTGAGCCGCAGTTTCGTGCCGACCCCGGCGTCAGCGGCAGCTATCCCTACGCGCTGACCGCGGCGACCGGCAAGGTCTCCTCGGAGCTGGTCACCGCTGCCAAGGAGACCGAGCTTGGCCCCGACCACCGGCCCTATCGCGTGGTGACCGACAGCGACAAGCGCCTGCTGGTCAGCGACGACGGCACCGTCGCCTACGAGGCGACCAAGCGCGAGAAGTACGACGCGCCCAAGGCCCAGCTCTTCCGCCTGATCATCGACGGCACCCTCGGCGGCGAGCTGCCGTGGCACCTGGTGCTGATCGGCGTGTTCATCGCCATCGTCCTCGAGCTCATCGGCGTGGCGTCCTTGCCGTTCGCGGTGGGCCTCTATCTGCCCATCGCGACCTCCGGCGGGATCTTCATCGGCGGCGCGGTCCGCTGGCTGGTAGACCGCAAGCGCAAGGGCAACCCCGCGGAGGCGGAGTTCTCGCCCGGCATGCTGATGGCGTCAGGCTTGATCGCGGGCGGCGCCATCGGAGGCGTCCTCAAGGAGGCCCTGGGAGCCGGCGGCCTCGCGGACATGTTCGATCTGTCCCACCTGGTACCCTCGTTCCTGCATGGGAGCGCCAGCTACGAGTGGTGGCCCATGATCCCCCTCGTGGCGATGGCCTCGTTCCTCTACTACAAGGGAACCAGAGACGCGGGCTCGCTGCCGGACGCGCGAGTCGTTGGCTCCGACGGACCTGACAAGCAATAGCAGGAGCGGCCTGGCGTCGTCGGGCAGGTCGGCCGCTGGTCGCGATGTAATCCATACAACCACGTGGATGGGCCGCGATGCTGGAGCTGTTGCGTCCGCCACGTGGGACGGCTGGCTCGCTTTCCATCACGCTTTGCTTGGACGATACTCGCCGTGATGTTCGAGTCGGTGAAATCCGCAAGGTTGCCTGTCGAGGAAGGTCTCGCGGCCAGGGCAGCGTGGAGATTCCCGAGCACGCAGAGACGAGGCGATATGAAGTTCGCTGCCGCGCTGTTCTTCTTGCTGCTCGCTGGCTGCTACGTGAAGAACAAGGACCTGCATCCATGCACGGACAACGCGAACTGCACCGATCCGGCCGCCCCGGTGTGTGATCTCGCGGCGCAGGTTTGCGTGGAATGCACGCCCGAGAGCGCCGCCGCCTGCACCGGGCAAAAGCCCATCTGCGGCGCCGACAATGTGTGTCGTGCCTGCACCGCCCACGCCGACTGCCTCGCCTCCATGGTCTGCTTGCCGGATGGCTCTTGCGGCATAGAAGACCAGGTGGCGTATGTGGCGAACGGCGGCACCAGCGCCACCTGCGCCAAGAGCGCCCCCTGCAACACGCTGACGGCCGCGATCCTCCTGGGCAAGCCGTACATCAAGGTGGCCTCGGGCGAACCAGTGAAGGACACCAAGACCACGACCATCGACGGCAAGGTCGTCACCATCCTCGCCGACCCAGGCGCCAGGCTCGACCGCGAAGGCGATGGACCGATCCTCGAGATCCGGAGCCCCACCACCGACGTGAAGATCTACGACCTCGAGATCACCGGCGCCTCCGGCGCAACCGGCGCCGACGCGATCATCCTGACGCCCAACGGCGGCACTCCAAAGCTGACGCTCACGCGCGTGAAGGTCACCGGCAACCAGGGGCTGGGCATCTCCGCCACCGGCGGCGCGCTCGCCATCTCCCAGTCCACCCTCTCCGGCAACACCAACGGCGGCATCTCGATCAACGGCGGCGCGCTCGCCATCTCCCGGTCCACCATCTCCAGCAACGCCAACGGCGGCGTCTCGATCACGGGCGGCACCTTCGACATCGTGAACAACTTCTTTTTCTCCAACGGGACCCAGGGAGGAACCGTGGGGGGCGTGGCCATCTCGACCACGCAGAACTCCGCCAACCGGCTGGAGTTCAACAGCTTCAACAAGAATCAGTCCCAGGACGGCATTGGCCCTGCGATCCACTGCGTCGCGGGGTCGTTCACCGCCCGCAACAACATCATGAGCAACAACGGCACCCTCACCCAGACTACGCAGTTTGGCGGGGCCTGCACGCATGCCTACTCGGTGGCGACGCCCGGCGCGCTCCCGCCTGGAAACAACCTCGCCGTGGACCCCTTGTTCCAGGATGCCAGCGGCAACCTCCACCTGATGCCCCTAAGCCCGGTGCGCGGCCAGGCGGATCCCAACAGCCTCTTGACCGGCCTGTCCGCCGTCGACATCGACGGGCAGCCGCGCACCGCGCCGGCCGACATCGGCGCCGACGAGATCCCGTAGCTCGCGTTTGCCGGAGGTTCAGCAGCCGCTCAGCAGCCGTTCAGCAGCCGTTCAGCAGCCGTTCAGCAGCCGTTCAGCAGCCGCGCAGTTCGATGCAGCTTCGCGCCGGCAGAACGGTGCCCCAGGTCCGGGCAGGAGCAGCTCCGGCTGAACGGTGCCCCAGGCCTGGGCCCATGTAGTGGACATGCTGATCCGCCAGCGAGACGCCAAGAAACGCATCGGTCGTGGAGTAGTAACGGAAGACGTAGCCGCTGCCGACCTGCGTTGCCGGGCGCGCCGGCGCGAACAAGGTGGGGTAGTTGGCCGAGGCCCAGTTGAAGAAGCACTCTGCTGGTGCCGGAGGAATTCCCGGATATAGCGTCGCGATGCCGTTCGCATCGAGCGCCGTGATGTTCAGGTCTCCGATGTTGGTGGAGCCACGACACTGCGGATAGTGCATCACCGACGCCGAGTCGTAGGCCGTTACGCCCCGCCAGTCTACACCTTCGGTACACGAGGGGTTGGGCGCGCGGATGTGCTCATGACGTAGGCCCAGGGTGTGGCCAAGCTCATGACGAAACACCCCGAGGCTGGTGATGGGTCCTGCAGTGAAGGCAGCGAAGTTCATGACCAGGGTACGCGCCACACATGCGTCGCCGGATGGGAAGAAGGCACAAGCGCCACCACCGTCCCACGGACGTACCGCGAAGGTCACGGTCTGGTTGGCGCCGGTGCAGTTGCCGTTCTGGTCAGGAACATAGTGATAGTCCACCCCGGCCAGCGCCTCCCACGCCGCGGTCGCCTGCGCCATCTCATTGATGGCGCGATTCTGATTCACGCCGAACTCATTGGAAACGCAGTACCGCAGGTTACGCGCCCCCATCGCGGACCAGACATCATCTTGTCCGTTGACGCGATTCACCGTACTCGACTGCTCCGACGAACCCAGGCCGTCAGCAGACGCCCCACCATAGAGGTGGTCATATTCTGTTCGCAGCTCATCGAGAGACACCGGAGTATCAAAATCGACGATGTAGATCCTCCTCCCCTCGAACTCTACCGTCGAGGCCGTGACGAACTCTTCCCAAGACGGAACCACCGGCCCGCTGTCATCGTTACACGCTGATACCAGCAAGATGGCAGCAAGCACAGGACCATGAATACGGATGCATTCCCTGAACATAACCCTCCCTCGCAGATGCACTGCGGATTTTGGATAACATCCGGCACGCCAAGGCACAACCACTCACACTCACATTGCCAATGTGTACACTTCTATGGATATTAATTTACGGAGATGATGCGTTAATTGATAGGATCATGAATGTCTCTCGATCGCCGAAGAGCGCACCACCCCGCCGCTCATGGCCTGCTTGCGAAGGTTCGAGCACGACAGGCCTCGCGCTCAGCGCGACCTCCCGGATCTCACCGCCGCGATAGGGCCGGCGCCTCCTCCTCAGGCTCGCTGCCGGCGTATTCGCCAGCGCCACAGGCCGAGCACCATCACCGCCAGGAGCAGCGGGCTCGCGGGGCCACCACCAGCGTCGCCGCCGGCCGTGCCACCGGCGCCGCAGCAACCAGAGGCTGGCTCTTCCACCTTGGGCAGCGGGCCGCCGCAGGTCGTGCCATCGCCGCCGTCCTCGCCGCAGGTGGTGGGATCTGCCTCGATGCCGAACTGCTCCCGCAGCCCGCACCAGAGCAGGAGCTGGCAGGTGTCGCACTGCAGCGTGCCCACGGCGCAGTCCACCGGCCCTCTGGCCTCGGCGAAGCGAAAGACCTTGCTCCACGTGGCCCCGTCGCTCGACTGCGCCACGGCCATGAAGTCCGGGGCGAAGTTCTGACCGCAGGCCAGGAGCGTGCCGTCTTCGCGCTCCACCAGGCACTGCATCTGCAGCGTGCTGGCCTGCGCGACGAAGGTGACGCCGCCGTCGTCGGAGCGCCAGCTCCCGCTGCTCACCGAGGCCACCAGCACCTTGCCGTCGCGCCGCACCACCACGTTGGGCAGCGCGGCTGCGGCGTAGAGCACCTCGGTCCACGAATCTCCGCCGTTGTCGCTGCGGTAGATGCGATCGCCGACCTTGTCATCGCCCATCGCGTACGTCACCCGGGCAAAGACCAGGTTGGCGTTTTTCGGCGAGATCGCGGCGATCTCCAGATCAGACGCCAGGCCGGTGACCGCCTGTGGCAGCGGCTTGGGCGTGAAGGACACGCCCCCGTCGTCGCTGCGAAAGAAGAGCTGTTGCTTGGTGCCGTTCATCAGGCGGTAGCCGGCCAGGTACACGCGGCTGGCGTCCGAGGGCGCGACCTCCAGGGACTCCCACCAGTCATTGGACATGCCGGGGTTGGCGCTGATGGGGAACGTGCGCCCACCGTCGGTGCTCTTGTAGATCTTTCCGTCGCTGCGCTCCACCGCAGCGGCGTACAGCGCGCCGTCGGGTCCCTCGGCCACCTGGGAGATGAACTTGGCGCCAAGCCCGGTCGGCTCGAACACGCAGCCATCGCGGTTGATGAGCAGGCCCTCGAACGTGGAGGCCACGAGCGCCCCGTCCGCGCGAAAGACCAGGTCCGGATCGAACGCCCCGCCCACCTTGAGCGCGTTCTCACACATCCAGCGAAAGCCGCTGTCGCCGCTCCCGCGCAAGAGCCCCCAGGTGCTCCAGATCGCCAGCTCCGCGCTGCCCTGGCGCGGATGGATGCTCACCATCGACGGCGCCCGGCCGTTGGCCAGCGCCGGGGTTGGCAGGCTCATCCACAGCGCCAGACCCAGGCCGAGCACCCATGGCAACCGCGCGAAAGTCCGGGACATCCCGGCCACCGTACCGCAGCTTCCGCGGGCTACCCAAGCCCGATTTCGCGCAGCCGCTGGATCAAGAACTCACCAGCGCTGACAGCCGGATAGCGCGCCAGGCCGCCGGTGCGGGCCACGCAGCTTGGCAGGGGGGTGAGATCTTCCCCCGTGCGCGGATGCACGAAGCAGGGCATCGAGTAGCGCTCGCTGTGCGCGTCCGGCGGGTTGACCACCCGATGCGTCGTGCTGCGGTACAGGCCGTTGGTCAGGTTCTGCAACATGTCACCGGCGTCGACGACGATGGTGTCAAACCCGGTGTGGACCGGCATCCAGGTGCCGTCGCGGCGCAGCAGCTCCAGCCCCTCGGCGGTGGCGCCCGAGAGCAACGTGATGAGGTTGATGTCCTCATGGGCCGCCGAGCGCACCGCGCCTGGCGGCACGTCATGCCCCACCGGCGGATAGTGCAGCACGCGCACGATGGTGTCGCTGTCCTCGACCATGTCGCGAAAGCGCCCGGCAGGCTCCCCGAGATGGAGCGCCGCGGCCTCGAGCAGGGTCTTGCCCAGGTCATCGAGCCCCACGTACAGATCCGTCATCACCTGGCGGAAGGTCGGGCTCTCGGCGTCGGGCCAGAGGTTGGGGCCATAGAGCCGATGCACCGGATGATCATCGGGCACGTTGGGCCGCCCCACCTGCCAGAACTCCTTCAAGTCCGGCGCCGCCGAGTCCTTGGCGTGCTCGCGACCGTAGCCGGTGAAGCCGCGCTGCCCCTTCTTGGCAGGGTCGTGATATCGCGCCTTGACCTCGGCAGGCAGCGCGAAGAACTGCTGCGCGACCCGGTAGGCTGCCTCGGTCAGCGTGGCGGCTACCGAGTGGTTCTTGACGGCGAAGAAGCCGATCTCGGACAGCGAGCTGCCCACGGTCGCCACCAGCGCTTCACGCCGCGCGCCTCCCGCATGCCAATCGGCCATGTCCACAACTGGGATATTCTGGGAAGACATCGCCGCGAGTCTTACCAGGGATCCGGCGACGGTTCATCCGTCCAGGGTGCGGCAAGCGGTCCGCCAAGCAGCCACGAGCGGTCACGAGCGGTCCACGTACAGGGCCGCGACGCCGAAAACGAAACCGGCGGACGTCTGCGGGGTGTCGAAACACCTCGCCAACGTCCGCCAGCGCCCAGTGACCGGAGCCGCGCGGCTCCGCTTCAGGCGGCGTCTGACTTCACGGGTACAGCAGGCGAGCGCCCGACTTGTCACGCGCGGTCAGCACGAGATCACCAGTCTGGGTGCCATTGCACTGCGGGTAGTGCATGACCGACGCAGAGTCATACGTGGTCAGGGCGCGCCACAGGTTGTTCTCGAAGCAGGTCCTCGACTCCGGGCGAGTGTGCTCGTGGCGGAAGCCGATGGTGTGGCCCAGCTCGTGGCGCAGGATGCCGGTGAGGGTCCACGGCGAGATGACGCCGAACGACGTCGAGTCGACCAGGATCTCACGGCCAGAGCGCGTGGTGCTCGGGAAGAACGCGCGCGCCAGGTACGGCTGGCCGCTGACCAGGCGGATGTTGAACACGGTGCCGGCGGTGGTGGTGCTGCAGGCCGTGTCCTTGGTGCTCTGGTGGATGAAGTTCACCCGCGCAGTGGCCTCCCAGGCGGCGGCGGCGCTGTTCATCGCGTTCACGAGCGTCGTGTAGCGCGTGCCAAAGCTCGCCTTGTTGATGCAGTAGTTCAGGTTCACCGCGGTGGTGGCGCTCCACTTGTCGTCTGCAGTACCTACCCGGTTGACGATGAGCCCCTGCTCCGCCGTGAACAAGCCGGCCTCGGCGTCGCTGACCTTGCCCATGGTGGCGAGGTAGCGATCGTACATGTCGCGCATCGCCGCTTCGTTCTCGACCAGCTCGTCACCGTTGACGATGTACGTGCCGGTCTCCTGATCGAAGTGCGCCTGCTTGCGAAAGTCATCGTAGCTGAGAGTGTCGGAGTCCGACGCACAGCCAATCGCGCCCAACAGCAACAAGCAACCTAGCGAAACCTTGTTCATCTCGTCTCCTCCTGGCGTTTTGCGGGGCGTGTTCATCGCCCGCGCCGCACGAACCTCGGCGGCGAAGCGACGTTGCAAGGATTCGGATGTAGGTATCAACTGCAAATTTACAATATTTGTTTATTAGATCTTTGCCGGTGAACAGAACGACACAACATCTTCATTTGATGATTTGAAATACAATCAGACACCTTCACTTCTTGTGGCCATGAAGCTGCTTGCCCCGCGACGAATTGGCTTCCGATCGTGGGACCCATTGCGCTTCCCGATGGGAATACTGGTGCTGCGTTCTGCGGAGAACTGGCACCACGTAGGTCTTCTTCCCAAGCTTGCTGACATGGCTGCGAGATCCTGACGCCGGCGTCAGGCACGAGATGGCGCGCCGCACCAGCGCTGCAGCCGGTGTGGCGCCGTGGCGCGCGACCGAACGCCGCACACGGCACCAAAGCAAAAGCCCCGGCAGCCGAGCTGGCTCCGGGGCTTCGACGGCGGAGATGGCCCGCCGTCAGGTGCGAGGGTCAGGTGCTAGGGATAGAGCGCGCGTGCGCCGGCCTGATCGGCCGAGGTCAGCACCAGGTCGCCGTTCTGGGTGCCGTTGCACTGCGGGTAGTGCATCACGGACGACGAGTCGTACGCGGTCAGCGCGCGCCAGTTGTTGTCCTCGAAGCACGTGCCGGACTCGGGCCGCGTGTGCTCGTGGCGGAAGCCGATGGTGTGGCCCAGCTCGTGACGCAGGATGCCGGTGAGGGTCCACGGCGCGATGTTGCCGAACGAGGACGAGGACACCAGGATCTCGCGGCTGCGCCGCGAGGTGGACGGGAAGAACGCGCGCGCCAGGTACTGCGTGGTGCTGACCTGACGGATGTTGAAGACCACGCCGCTCGTGCGGTTGTTGCAGCTCCCATCCGCCGAGGTGACGTGGACGAAGTTGACGCGGCCCGCGGCTTCCCAGGCGGCGGTGGCGTTGTTCATGGCGGTCACCATGGCGCTGTAGCGCGTGCCAAAGCTGCTGCTGCTGATGCAGTACGTCAGGTTCGCGGCGGTCCCTGCGGCCCACTTGTCATCCGCGCTGCCCACGCGGTTCACGATGAGGCTCTGGTCGATCGACTGCAGCCCCGTCTTCGCCGCCTCCACCGAGGCGAGGAAGCGCTGATACATCGCCTGCATCGCCGCTTCGTTCTCGACCAGCTCGTCACCGTTGACCGTGTAGGTGCCGGTCTCGGCATCAAAGGCCGCTTGATCGCGGAACTCCTCGTAACTCAAGGTGTTCGGATCTTCGGTGCTGCAACCCAGCATGCCCAGCGCGAAAAGACAACCAACCGTGATCTTCTTCATCGACAAGCTCCTCCTGGCGGTTTCTAGAAACGAGGGTGTTCAATCTCGTTGTCACCATTACAGCGGTGACGTGTGAAGCTTGTGCCCCTGGCACCGCTCGAGGTTTCCAGAATCTCCTCACCAACCCCTGACACGTCTGCGAAGGCGGCACATCAGGAGCTGTCATCTGCCAACCTCAGCTTCTCCCTGGTGCGTTCAATGCCCCGGAACCATTACGCTCGCTCGCGTAGGCGCGCGGCCTACCCTTCCAGTGCTAGGGTGCTGCCGTGGATTTTCCCGCCGACTCCCCGTTTGTTCCCACTCGATCTGACGTTGACCTGCCGCGGCAAGAGCACGCGATCTTGGAGCTCTGGGAGCGCGGGCACATTTTCGAGAAGTCCGTGCAGGGTCGCGCGGGGGCCAAGCCCTACCGCTTCTATGACGGGCCGCCGTTTGCGACCGGCCTCCCGCACTACGGACACATCCTGGCCGGCGTCCTCAAGGACATCGTGCCGCGCTACTGGACCATGAAGGGCTACAGCGTGCCGCGCCGCTTTGGCTGGGACTGCCACGGCCTGCCGGTGGAGAACGAGATCAACCAGACGCTCGGGCTCACCAGCCGCAAGGACATCCTCGCCTACGGCGTCGCCCGCTACAACGCGGCCTGCCGGTCCATCGTCTCGCGCTACGCCAGCGAGTGGAAGCACACGGTTCGCCGGGTCGGCCGCTGGGTCGACATGGAGAACGCCTACTTCACGATGAACGTGTCGTTCATGCAGAGCGTGTGGGCGGTGTTCCGCCGGCTCTGGGATGATGGGCTCATCTACGAGGGCTACAAGGTCGTCCCTTACTCCACCGGCATCTCCACGGTGCTGTCGAACTTCGAGGCCGGCCTCAACTACAAGGATGTACAAGATCCAGCGGTCACGGTGGCGTTCTCGCTGCTGGACGCGAAGGACACCGCGATCCTCGCGTGGACGACCACCCCTTGGACCTTGCCGTCCAACCTGGCGCTGGCCGTGCATCGCGACACGCCCTACGTCCGGTTCCGAGATGCGCACGGCAAGAGCTACTACGTCGCCGAGGCCAGGCTCGAGGCCTACGTGGACAAGGCCACCGCGGACATCGAGGAGCACACCACCGGCGCGGCGCTGCTCGGCCGGCGCTATCAGCCGCTCTTTCCGTTCTTCGCCGAGCGCGCCAGCGAAGGGGCGTTCCGGGTCATCCACTCGGATCACGTCACCACCGAGAGCGGCACCGGCGTGGTCCACATCGCCCCGGCCTACGGCGAGGACGACTACTACGCCTGCCAGCGCGAGGGCATCGCGATCGTCAACCCGGTGGACGACGACGGCGTGTTCACCGCCGAGGTCGGCGAGTTCGCCGGCAAGAAGGTCAAGGACGCGGACAAGGACATCATCGCGCGGCTCAAGCAGGCGGGGCAGCTCTACCGTCACGACACCCTGGTCCACAGCTATCCGTTCTGCTGGCGCACCGACACGCCGCTCATCTACCGCGCGGTGTCGAGCTGGTTTGTCTCGGTGGAGAAGTTGAAGGAGCGCCTGCTCGCCCAGAACGCCACCACCCGCTGGGTGCCTGAGCACCTGCGCGACGGTCGGTTCGGCAACTGGCTCGCCAACGCCCGGGATTGGGCGATCTCGCGCAACCGGTTCTGGGGCACGCCGCTGCCGGTCTGGCGCAACGCCGAGGGCGAGACCGTGTGCGTGGGCTCCAGGGCGGAGCTCGAGCGCCTGTCGGGCCAGGAGGTCCCGGACCTGCACATCGAGTTCGTCGACGCGATCGAGATCCCCTCGCCCACCGGCGGCTCGCCGCTGCGTCGCATCGAGCCGGTGCTGGACTGCTGGTTCGAGAGCGGCGCCATGCCATACGCGCAGGTCGGCTGGCCCGAGGACCACCCGGATCTGAGCGACACGTTCCCCGCCGAGTTCATCGCGGAAGGACTCGATCAGACCCGCGGCTGGTTCTACACCCTGATGGTGCTGGGCACCGCGCTCTTCGATCAGGCGCCGTTCAAGAACGTGGTGGTCAACGGGCTCATCCTTGCCGAGGACGGCAAGAAGATGTCCAAGCGGCTGCGCAACTACCCAGACCCGATGGAGCTCCTGGAGCGGCACGGGGCGGACGCGCTGCGGCTCTACCTCATCGACTCCCCGGTGGTGCGAGCCCAGGAGCTGCGCTTCAGCGAGGCCGGCGTCAAGGAGATCACGCGGCGCATCCTCTTGCGCTGGTGGAACGCATACTCGTTCTTCGTCAGCTACGCCAACGTGGACAACTGGCGCCCCTCGGTGGAGGACGCCGCCGCCGCGCCGCCGGAGCAGGCGGACAACCCCAACGTGCTCGACCGCTGGCTGCTGTCCCGCCTGCACAGCCTCATCGACAACACGCAGCGCGAGATGGAGGCGTACAACCTAAACGGCGTGGTCCCGCACCTCCTGCGCTTCATCGAGGATCTGACCAACACCTATATCCGCTTTGGGCGCGCCCACTTCTGGCAAGAGGGCATGCCGGCCGAGAAGGCCGCCGCCTACGCCACGCTGTATCGCGTGCTCTTGACGCTGGCCAAGGTCATGGCGCCGTTCGCGCCGTTTCTGGCGGAGGTGACGTACCAGAACCTGACCGCCGCGCTGCCGGCGTCCGCGCGCTGTGAGAGCGTCCACCTGGAGTCGTTTCCAGAGGCGACCGCCGGGCTCATCCAGCCCGAGCTCGAGGCGGCCGTGGCGGTGATGGATGAGGTGGTCGAGCTCGCGCGCAACTTCCGTGAGCGCACGCGCCTGCGCGCCAAGATCCCGCTGGCCGCGATGACCATCGTGCATCGCGACCCAGCGCTTCTGGCGGCGCTGCGGCTGTTCGAGCCCTACCTGCGCGACGAGCTCAACTTCCGAGAGGTCCGGATGTCCTCGGATGAAGCGGGCCTGCTCAAGATCAGCGCCAAGGCCAACTTCAAGGCGCTGGGGTCCCGGCTGGGTCCACAGATGAAGTCGGTGGCGGCGGCGGTGGCCGCGCTGGCCGGCGCCGACCTGGAGCCGCTGGAACGCGGCGAGCCGCTGACCGTGCTGGGCCACACGCTCGGGGCCGGCGACGTGGAGCTGGTGCGCGCGCCGCGGGACGCCAAGCAAGCCGAGCTGGTCGGCGTGGGGCGCAAGGTCGCGGTGCTCTTTGATCCGACCCACGGCCCGGCCGAGATCATGGAGTCGGTGGCCCGTGAGCTCATCCGCAAGGTGCAGGCGACCCGCAAGGCCGCGCGGCTGGCGCTCAGCGATCGGATCAAGCTGCAGCTCGCCTGCTCCGGCGACTACCTGGCCGCGGCCGAGGCCCACCGAGACTGGATCGCGCGCGAGACCCAGGCGCACGAGGTGACCCTGACCGAGGGCGACAGCCCCTGGAGCGGTCAGCACAGCGAGCGCTTCGATCTCGATGGGGAGATCGTCACCATCGCCGTCGAGGTTCATCGCGGCGGATGATGAGAGTCGCAGGACCGCGGGCCCGACGTGGGCCGCGCGGTCGCTACCTGGGCAGGAACCCGGCCTTGCCGCGGATCCGACTGCTCTTGGCCGGCGCGGCGCGGCGCCCGGCGCGATGGGCCAGCGTGGCCGGCGACAGGCCGCTGTCGGCATGCGTCGCCGCCGACAGCGTGGGCGGCTCCACCACCGCCACCAGCGCGGCCGCCAGCGTGCGCTCCAGGTCGCGCGCGACCGGCGCGGAGATCTCCGGATAGAGCTGCTGCACGCCGACGAACACCGCGTACTCCAGCCGCGCCAGCTTGCGCCGGGTGGCCACCGGCACGGTGGCGGCGTACCGGGTGGAGAGAAACGCGATCCGGCGCTCGTCGATGCGAGCCACGAAGGCGTGGACGCGAGGGTCGCGCAGCCCCCACGCGCGAAACGAGCGCTCGAGCGGTACATCGAACCCGCGCACCGCTGCTTCGATGACGCCGCGGGCGGCTTGCCGGTTGCCATGGACCTCGCCGCGCAGCGCGGCCAGCGAGGTGTTGCGAGCCTCCCACGCGGCCAGCAGCGCGTCGCTGTAGACGGTGACGTCCGCGAAGTGATGATAGAAGGCGCCCTTGGTCCGCTGCAGGTCCTTGCACAGACGATCAATTGTCAACGCGGCTTCTCCCCCGTCACGAAGCACCTCAAAACCCTGCTCCAGCCAATCCTCTCGGCGCGTCCGATTCACGCCTCGCTTGTATCGCAAAGCTCGCCAAGGTGGCGGATCGGGTCCTGAGAAAAGCCGCCGGCATCGACGAACACAGCCGCCCATGCTGACTCACATCAAGGCAACCTCCGCCAATTGCCTGCAAGCGAATCTGTATTCCAATCCCAACTGGCGGATGTATTTGCAGGGAGGCTCCTGATTCACACTGGTGCTTTACAGCCAGGCTGCATTCAGCGCAGTGGTCGAGATTCCAGACAGGCACGTGACAGTCGCTGCACGACGCCATCATCCGCAGAGGCTGCTCGAGCCGGCCTGGCTCAGCCGTGGCGCCGGGTCGGCTCGTCGGCGTCGGCGCTCGCCGCGGCCAGGCTGCGGGCCTGCCGGATCCGCATCAAGCCGCGCGCGCCGAGGAGCCCCGCCAGCGCGAGCCCGATCAGCCGAGACAGCCCGCTGCGTGGCGCGATGATCGACAGCACCGCGATGGCGACCGCGCCCATGACGAACAGGGCGCCGGTCGCGATGGCGTAGTGTCGGGAGGCGTGGTTGCGAAGCAGCAGGGCCATCCGACGTGCATACCACGAGGTCGGGGCGCGCCCAGCGCCGTCGGCGCGCGTCGTCTACCGCCTCGCCTTGACAGGCCCAGGGCCTCACGGTACCTCCGAACCAAGCTACGGAGGATCCATGTCAGAGCAGCGCTTCGACGCAGTCGTCATCGGTGCGGGCCCGGGGGGCTACCCCACGGGCATCCGCTTGGGCCAGCTCAAGGTGAAGGCCGCCATCGTGGAGCGTGAGTACATGGGCGGGGTCTGCCTCAACGTGGGCTGTATCCCCTCCAAGGCCGTCATCCACGCGGCCAAGACCTTCGACAAGCTCAGCCACACCGAGGACCTGGGCATCTCGGTCGCCACCAAGCCCACCATCGACCTCAAGAAGATGCAGGCGTGGAAGAGCGGCGTGGTCAACAAGCTCACCGGCGGGGTCCGCGCCTTGCTCAAGGGCAACGGCTGCGCGATCGTCGAGGGCAGCGCGCGGCTGGCCGGGTCCAGCGCCGACGGCCACCGCGTGATCGTCAAGACCGGGGCCAAAGAGACCACCCTCCTCGCCAAGAGCGTGGTGATCGCCACCGGCTCGCGGCCGATGGAGATCCCCGGCTTCGCCATCGACCAGCAGCGCATCATCGACTCGACGGGCGCGCTGGCGCTCGACGCGGTGCCAGCGCGGCTCATCGTCATCGGCGGCGGATACATCGGACTCGAGCTGGGCATGGCGTACGCCAAGCTCGGCAGCAAGGTCACCGTGGTGGAGGCGACCGCGGGCCTGCTTGGCACCATGGACAAGGACTGCGTCGCGGTGGTGGCCCGCAAGCTCAAGAAGCTGGGGGTGGAGGTCCTGCTCGACGCCAAGGCCAAGTCGTGGGCCGAAAAGGGCGCGCACGCCACGCTCACGGTGGAGGTCAAGGACGGCGCCGGCACCAAGCTGACGACCCTCGACGCCGAGAAGATCTTGCTGTCGGTGGGGCGGCGGCCCAACACCGAGAACCTGGGGCTCGAGGAGGCCGGCGTGGCGCTCGACAAGCGCGGCTACATCGTGGCCGATGACCAGCTCCGCACCAACGTGCCGGGGATCTACGCCATCGGCGACGTCATCGGCGGCATGATGCTGGCGCACAAGGCCACCAAGGAGGGCGAGGTCGTCGCCGAGATCATCGCCGGGCACCGCGCCGCGATGGATGTCCGGACCATCCCGGCGGTGGTGTTCACGGATCCAGAGATCGCGTCCGCTGGGCTGACCGAGGACGAAGCGCGGGCCAAGGGCCACGAGATCAAGGTCGGCAAGTTCCCGTTCGCGGCGCTCGGGCGCGCGCTGGGCGTCAACGACACCGAGGGCTTCGCCAAGTCGATCGTCGACGCCAAGACCCAGGAGCTCCTGGGCATGCACGTCGTCGGCAACGGCGCGTCGGACCTCATCAGCGAGGCCGCGCTGGCCATCGAGATGGGCGCGGTCGCGCAGGATCTGGTCCTCACCGTGCATCCTCACCCGACCTTGTCCGAGGCGCTGCGCGAAGCCACCGCCGCCGCCATCGGTGAGGCGGTCCACGTCATCAACCGCTGAGCAAGGACGATCCCGGCCCGCCCTGGATCCGCGCATGCCCGCCAGCTCGCAGCCCCCGACCTCACCCCGCCCCTGGCGGGTGATCGAGCTGGGCACGCTCGGATACCGCGAGGTGTGGCAGCAGCAGCTCGCGCTGGTGGCGGCGCGGCAGCAGGTGTACGACGCCAGCGCGCCAGGCGCGCAGGGCGACGAGCAGGGCGCGCAGGACGCGCAGGACGCGCCAGGCGCACAAGACACCTTGTTGCTGGTGCAGCACCCGCACGTCATCACGCTGGGCCGCAGCCAGAAGGCGGTGGACAACGTGCTCACCGCCGACGACGTCGAGGTGGTCGCGGTGGAGCGAGGCGGCGACGTCACCTATCACGGTCCAGGGCAGCTCGTGGCCTATCCCATCGTGCTCTTGCGGGAAGATGAGCGGGACCTGCATCGGTTCCTGCGCAACCTGGAGGAGGCGGTGATCCAGACCTGCCTGGCGTTTGGCCTGCCAGCGGACCGAGAGCCCGGCAAGACCGGCGTGTGGACCAGCGGCGTGCCCGGCGCCGCCGCGGCGGGCCCCGTCCGCCGCAAGCTGTGCTCCATGGGCATCGCCTGCCGGCGCTGGGTCACCTTTCATGGCCTGGCGCTCAACGTGAACACGGACCTCTCGTACTTCGGGCGCATCAACCCGTGCGGCTTCCGCAGCGAGGTCATGACCTCGCTGCAGCACGAGCTTGGCAGCCCGGTGAGACTCGCCGAGGTGAGCCGCGAGCTGCAGAAGCACCTGGGCCACGCGCTGGGCCGCACCGCATAGCGCGAGCCCAGGCGCTCGCGGCGCGAGCCGTGACGCGCCCGCTCGAGGAGCCTCCACTCGCGGGATGCCGCGCTGGCGCGGGCGAACTTTGCCGGCGCCGCGCATGTCGCGGAGCCTCCGCCGCTGGCACCATGGACGGATGCGTCACTCTCTGTCGATGACCGCGCTCGCGGTGACTGCCTGGAGCGCTCTGGCGCCGCCTGCCGCGCGCGCCCAGGAGGTGAGCCCCGCGAGCGAGGCGAGCCCCGCGAGCCCGGCGAGCGCGGCGACCCCGGCGAGCGCGGCGACCCCGGCGACCCCGCCGCGGCAGACCGAGGCGACAAGTCCGCCGCACGCCGAGGCCAAGGCCGCGCGCTGGTACCAGGGGCAGGCGGGGCACCGGCGCGCGTGGCGCCTGGCCGCGGTGTCCGCGGCGGGGCTCGCGTACCTCGCCTCCGAGACCGTGCTCAAGGACGCGCTCACCGCCGACGCCTGCCGGTGGTGCCGCCCGCCGGGGATCGACGAGTCGATCCGCGACTCGCTGGTGTGGAACGACCGCGCGCAGGCTGACACGCTGTCGAACCTCACCGGCTACGTCGCGGCGCCCATCGTCGGCGTCGGCATCACGGTGATCTGGGCCGCGTCCAACACCGCCAGCGGCGAGTCGACGTTCGGCCGGATCCTCGACGACACCTTGCCGGTCGCCGAGGCGGTGGCCTACAGCCAGCTCCTGGTGCAGGCCGTGAAGTTCTCGGTGGGCAGACAGCGCCCCCGGGTGCGCTTCGCGCAGGAGCCGGGGCAGCCCGGCAACGATGACAACGTCTCGTTCTTCTCTGGCCACAGCGCGCTGACGTTCGCGCTGGCCACCTCGGCAGGGATGGTGGCGCGCCGCCGCGGATCGCGCCTCGAGCCCATGGTGTGGGCGCTCGGCTATGGCCTCGCTGGCACCACCGCCTTCCTGCGCGTCGCCGCTGACGAGCACTACGCGACCGACGTCGCGCTGGGCAGCGCCTTTGGCATCGCCGCCGGCTACTTGCTGCCGCGCCTGCTCGACGACTTCCGGCGCCGCCACGGCCTGGCGCTGCTGCCTGCCAGCGGCGGGATGACCCTGGCCGGCGCGTTCTGACGGCCTCAGCGGCGAGCCAGGCGTCGCGGCGCGCCAGGCCGGCGCGCGGTGGCCCTGCGCCGGCGAGCGGCGGTGGTAAGCTCACGCGGTGACCACCCTCCCCCGCGCGACCTCCACCACGCAGCGCCGCGCCGCGCTGGCCCTGGTGACGATCACCCTCTCGCTGGCCTTTGCCTCGCTGGCACCGGACGCGGCGGCGCAACGCGAGCCCACCCAGCGCCACCCGCGCATCCTCCTCGACGCCGAGCTGACCCGGGCCTGGAAGACCGCCGCGCAGAGCGCGCGCAGCCCGGTGGCGCGCGCCATCCGACGCTGCGATCAGATCACGGCGTCGCCCAGGGAGTTCGATCGAGATGGCTACATGGGGCTCGACTGGGGACACCACCTCCAGGCCTGCCTGGTGGCCTACGCCACCACCGGCAAGGACAGCCACGCCGCCACGGTGATGCGCTACTTCACCGCGATGATCGATGACCTGGTCAACGTGGGCGATGGCAAGGGGGGAGACGAGGCGGCTCGCCGCGACAGCGGCTACGCGATCCGCGCCATGGGGCCGTACACCGCGCTGGCCTACGACTGGCTGCACGACCACAAGCTGATGACGGAGGAGCTGCGCCGACGCGCGCGCCAGCGCTTCGCGGCATGGACCGCCTGGTACTTGCAGAACGGCTACCGCGCGCGCAGCCCGGCGACCAACTACCAGGCCGGCTACCTGATGGCGGCGACGCTCATCGCGGTGGCCCAGGCCGGCGAGGCGGGGGCCACCGGCACCAAGCTGTGGCGCCACGTCGTCGACGATCTCTGGCTTGGCGACATGACCAAGGCCTTCGCGCCTGGCGGCGTGCTCGATGGCGGCGACTGGGCGGAGGGCTGGCAGTACGGCCCGCTGTCGGTGGCCGAGTACGCGCTGACCTTGCGCGTGATGCGACGAAACGGGGTGGAGGTGCCGGCGGCCAAGAACTGGTCCACCGACTTGCTGCGGCGCTACGTCTACGCGCTCTCGCCCGAGGACAAGCTGTTCGTCGGCGGCGACACCCAGGCCGAAGGGGCCTACATCGAGCCGTTCGTGTTCGGGCTGGCCGCGATCGCGCTCAGCGACACCGCGCCCACCGAGGTGCGAGCCAACGCCATCGCGGAGATGGATCGGCTGGGGCTCGAGTCTCGCGACTTCTTGCTCTTCGACGCGCTGGCGCGCGGCGTGGGCATCAAGCCGCAGCCGGTGCCCCGCGCGAGCTGGCCGACCTGGTACGTGGCGCGCGGCACCAGCACGCTGCACGCGCGCACGCGCTGGGACGACGCCGCGGTGTGGACGGTGATGCAGTGCTCGAAGACGCTGGACGTGGACCACTTCCAGCCCAACGCCGGCAACTTCGTGATCAGCCGCGGCAAGGACCACCTGATCGTGGATCCGTCGCCGTACGGCAGCCTGTCCACGCTGACCGGCAACGCGCCCACCGTGGACTCGCCGCAGCTCCCGGCCAACTACCGCCCGAGCCAGGCGTACTGGAGCGAGGCCACCGGCTTTCGCTGGGCGCACCAGACGCAGCGCGGGGTGGTCACCGCGCGCTGCGACTACGCCGACCAGTACAAGTTTCAGCACCGGCCCTCGGATGTGCCCATGGCGGTCCGCGACTTCACGCTGGTGCCCTCGAAGAACGGCACCAGCGCCACCCTGGTGATCGCGGACCGCGCCGACACCACCAGCAAGGAGCTGGCGCTCCACCTGCGCTTCCGCTCGCCGACGCCGTGGAAGCTCGGCGCCAGCGGCGCCAGCACCAAGACCGGGCGCAGCGCGCTGACGTTGACCACGTTCGACGCAAGCGGCACCAAGCCGGTGCTGGTGGCGCCGAGCCTGCGCGATTGCTTCAAGGACTCGGTGACGCGCGGCAACTGTGACGCCGCGCGCTTCCCCGTCGTCGACTACCGCCTGACCGTGCCTGGCCCCAAGGTGGCGGTGACGCAGGTGCTGACGCTCGGCGAAGGCGAGGCCAAGAGCGTGGCGCCGGCTCAGCTCACCGGCCAGAACTTCCGGGGCGTGACGGTGCCGCACGGCAGCGGCGACGCGGTGGTGGTGTGGGCCACCGCGCCAGGCAAGGGCGTCGAGGTCGAGGCCAGGCCGGGCTCGACGGTGGTGATCCATGACGTGGTGCCGGCCGGCAAGTCGGTGTCGGTGTCGGCGCAGCGCGCCGGCAAGGGCTGCCAGGTGAGCGTGCGCGCTGGCACCACCGCGGTGACCGGCGCGGTGGTGGTGCAGCTAGACGACGACTGCGCGGCGCAAGTGGACGGCGTGGCGACCTCGGCCAACGCCTCGACCGCGGCGCTGGCCGCCGAGCCCGCGCGCGATCCTGATCCAGCGCCGCAGGGCGCCGCCGACGCCGCCAGCGCGACGCCAGACGCCAGCGCGACGCCAGACGCCCCGACGCCCGACGGCGCCGGCCCCCCCGAGGCGCCGCGCTCTCCAAGATCTGGCTGCTGCGGCGCCTCCACCACCGCCGTGTCGACGCTGCCGACCGCGCTGCTGGTGGCGCTGGCGCTGGGGATTGGCCGCCGTCGCCGGCGCCGGTGAGCCGCAGGGGCGACGGCCCCGAAGGGATCAGACGTCTTCGTCAAAGTCCGTCAAGAACCAGCACGCCGGCTCGGAGAGCCGCTCACGCAGGGCCCCGACGACACGCGGCGAGATGCCAAGGTAGATGGAGCGATCCGCCGCGCGCTTCTCGAAGCGCAGGCTGGCGAGCAGCTCCGTCATCCATGACTCGCCAAGGAAGCGCATCGACACCGACGACGCGCCGAGGCGATAGCACTCGAACACGAGCTGCGAGAGCAGCGCCGCGACGCCCGCGCGCGTGCCGAACACATCGCGGAGGTGCATGGCATCCCCGATGCGATCGATCATGGCATAGGCGTCAAGGCGGCTGCCGCTGCGGACCGCGGCCCACAGCCTGCCGGGAGCGGCGGGATAGCGCCACCGCAGCAGCCGGTCCGAGCGCACGGCGACCAGATCGTATTCCGTCCGGCACCGGTGAAACAGGGCATCCACGCCGGCGGGCACGCGCTGGCCAAGCGTCAGCGGCTCGTGGCGGCGCGCCACCAGCAAGCCTCGCGCGTCCCGCGCGAGCTGCGCCAGCTCGTAGGCGGTGGCGGCGAGCCGCTGCGATCGCCCGGGACGCGAAAGGACCTGCTGCGCCAGCGGCCGGGCCCACGCCGGCAAACGCTTGAGATCCTCCGCGGAGGCCCGGCTCAGATACGAGCCGTATCGCAGGACGCGAACGTAGCGAGACATCGCGCCGAGCGCCGAGTACCCCACGCGCCGGAACACCCCCTGCGCGTGCTGATTGGGAAACCCGTAGGCCAGATCCAGCTCCGAGAGCGCCCAGGCCCTGACCTCCCGGACCAACCGCAGCGCCGGCGCGACGGTGCGATGCTCGCGATCCACCGCCAGGTCGGCCAGGAGGCCGGCGCGCAAGATCTCGGCGCGGGCTCCGGATCCACCGCCAACGTAGATATCGCGCAGGCCAACTCCCGCCGTGCCGACTGGACGCTCCGGCTCGCCGCCCTGCGCCGCCGCCGCGATCACGAACACATCGCGCGGGACCAGCGGGGCCTGCTCGTAGAGCCAGGAGAACTTGTCGACCGCGCTCTGCTCGATGGGCAGGTTGCGTTCCCAGAGCTGCTCGATCGACTCACGTATCTCGCTGGGCTCACACCGCCGGACCACATAGGAATCCATGATGCATCCTCCGTACGCTGCTTCCTCGTCGAACCGCTACGCAAGCTCGGCCATCGCCCCGTTCCGTGCAGACCCTCTTCGTGGCCAAGACTGGCCTGATGTCGTCGCCCTCTCCTCGGACACCAGGAGCGCCCTACGATACCTTGATCGGCGCGCCGCGTGCGTTGATCTGCGCTGGCTTGGCGGGGTCCTTGCGGCGAACCTTGCCGATGCGAACGACGTAGGTGACGCCGCGTCGCAGGCGCCAGACCTCGTCGGGTTGCCGGAAATCGATGCCGCCATAGCTTGGGCGGTCACCTGGGAGAAAGAGCGTGGCGATCGCGGGGCTGCCCAGCGCATCGCCCACCACCCAGCCCTCCCCGAGGCGCCTGGGCGCAGCCAGGACCACGAACGCGACCAGGTCGTTGTCCTTGGCCTTGCTGATCAGCACCGCGCCAGCGGGCCGCGGCCGTGACGCTGGCTCGTGCCCAGGCGTCTGCCCAGGCGCCTGCCCAGGCGCCTGACCGGGCGCTTGGCCGGGCGCCTGGCCGCTCTCCGAGGTCTCGACCGCGCCAGGCAGCGCGGCGTCACCGTCGACGCTCCGGGCCTCGCCGCCCTCGCCAAGGCCGACGCTCGACTCCACCCGCCAGACCCAGCGCGCAGGCTCCGGCGCGGGCTCCAGCTTCGGCGAGACGGCGCCTGGCGCCGGCGGGACGGCAGGCGGCGGCGGTGGCGCGGCTGGCTGCACCAGCACCCAGGCGCCGGTCACCGCGACGCGCGCCCCCAGCGGCGGCGCAGCGCCAGGGAACTCCGCGCGCGCTGCCAGGCAGCCGTCGCCCTCCGTGTCGTCGATGAGCCAGACCCGCGTGCCCTCGCCCACCGCCGGGCCAACCCGGCCAAAGAGCACCCCGCGCTGCCCGCGCCGATCCAGGAGCAGCCCGCGTTGCACCACGCCCTCCCACACTGGCATGGCGCCGAGGCGCGCGATGAGCGCGGCTGCCGTGCTCGGCGTGTCTTGGGTCCCCGGCGGGTCCTGGCTCCCGGGCGCTGGCTCGCGCTCACCGGCGAGCGCGGGGCCCGGCATCGGGCCGATGGGCGCAGCGCCCGCGCCCGCGGCGCTGCCTCGGCCCTGCGCGCCAGCGCTGCCCTCGCCTGACCGGCCCTGGCCCTGACAGGCCAGCGCGCCGCTGGCGCCGAGCGCCGCGAAGGCGATGGTCAGCGTCCGGAACCGCCCGGCAGCGACGCTCCGGGTCGCGGCCAGGCTCGCTACCACGCCCAGCTCGCCATCACCTCGGCCAGCGCGCCGAGTCCGCGCGCATCGACCTCGCCAAACGCGGCCAGCTCATAGCTGTCCACGTCGAGCACCGCCACCACCTGGCCAGCGCGCACGATGGGGACAACGATCTCGCTGCGCGAGCCGGAGTCACACGCGATGTGGCCAGGGAACTGCTCCACGTCCGGCACGACCACCGTCTGCTGTGACGACGCCGCCGCGCCGCACACGCCGCGACCTAGCGGGATCCGCGTGCAGGCCACCTTGCCCTGAAAGGGCCCCAGCACCAGCTCGGCCCCGCGGCGAACGTAGAACCCGACCCACGACGCTGCCGGGATGCAGTCGCGCAGGAGCGCGGTCGCGTTGGCCAGGTTGGAGATCAGGTCCTCCGAGGGATCGCACAGCGCCTGGAGCTGCGACCGCGCTTCGCCGTACCGCGTGGCCGGGTCGCTCGAAGAGAAGCTGGTGGCTTCCATGATCGAGCCTGGTCAGCCTAGCCGGACGCGAGCGCCCGCGCGGCGTTGAACGCGCGCGGCAGCCCAAACGGGCTGGCCTTGAGCTGCAGGACCAGGAAGTCGCCCTCGGTGCTCATGCTCGAGACCTGCAGCACCGGCGTGACGGTGCCGAGCAGCTTGCGCACGCGATCGTTGGCGGCGAACTTGGGGTTCTGCATCAGATCCAGCACCACCATGTCGTCATGCGCTTCCACCAGCACCGCCGGGCGCTTGGGCATGAACTTGGCCAGGTTGCCGGGCTTGGAGAGGTCCAGCGCGCCCGACTTGATGAGGCCAGCGACCGGGGTCGCCGAGTCGCCGAGCACCTTCATGGTGACGTCCGAGATGCGCAGCGCCACCTTGAAGGTCTCCTCGCCGATCTCGATGCGATCGACGCGGATCGCCGCGCCAGCTCGCACCGTGGTGCCCATCAGATCGACGGTGGCCCCCACCGACACCGCCGGCGGCTTGGTGCCGATGGTCACGTCCTGCGGCGCCTTGCGGCTGGGCGGCGTGTTGGCGATGAACCAGCGAATCGCGTCGAGCGGCACCGCCACTCGCATGCCCAGCGCGTGCCGGGCCATGCTCAGCATCGTCGTCGGGTTCTTGATCGCAAATCGACCAGCAGAACGGAGCGCAGCGCGAAGCGGAAGAGCCATGGATCGATTTATAACAGGACTGCGGCGGCCGAGTCCGCACCGATCACGCCAATCAGGCCAATCAGAGCACCCACAGGCGGGCTGCGGTAGCCGACACCCCGACCCAGCGGGCTGGCTTGCCCGAAACCGAGGGTCGCACCCAGGTGCAGGCGGCGGCCGACTCCGGCAGGAGCAGCATGCGCGCCGGGCCGCTCGCCGACAGGCCCAGCGCGAACTCCTGCATGTCTCCGAAAACCACCGCGCTGTCGCCCGGCGTGGGGCTGGCCAGCACGTCGATGCGTCCAGGCAAGGCGACATCGTACTCCCAACGCGATGCGCCATCCACCGTGAACAGCGCCAGCCGCGTAGGTCGGTCATGCAGCGGCGCGGTCGTGTCGACGCGGCTTCTGGTCATCGCCAGGAGCCCCTCGCCGGTCACGAACCAGCGCTCGGCCTCCGCCGGCAATGAGGCCGCGTGCCCGTCGACGCCGCGCAAGGTGTAGGCCTCTCCGCCCTCCAGCACCACCAGCGCGTGCGCGCCGGCGGCGCGCAGCTCCAAGACCACGCCCTCGACAGCCACCGCCCACACCGGCAGCATGCCGGCTGCGGGCCAGCGCGCCACCACGGAGGCGCCCTCCACGCTCACCAGCAACGTGGCGCCCCCCGCCGACATCAGCGCCGCCGGCACGGCGCCGCCGCTGGCGCTGCGAACGCTGGCCAGCTCCAGGCCATCGGCGCGCAGCACGGCGGCGCGGTCGGCGCCGCGCACGAGCACCAGGTCGTCGTGGACCTGGAGCTGCTCCGCGACGAGCTCGCGCCGCCAGCGCTGCTCGCCGGTGCCGGCGGCGTACGCCGTCACCGGGCCGTGTCCGACCGCGGTGCGCACCGCGCACACCACCAGGTCGCCGTCGGCCGCCAGCACGGCCGCTTCGCCCGCGCAGGCGCCCGGCACCGCCCACACCACCTGGCCGCTGCTGTCGAGCCGCGTCAGCGACAGCCCGCTCGAGTTGCGCAAGACCGCGATCACCCCGTCGGAAAACGGCACCACCGCGGAGTTCTCCGCGCTGCCCGGCAGCGGGATCGAGACCGCCGCCGGCAGCACGCCGTCACGCGCCGCGAGCGCAGCCGAGGGCTCGCCTGGCCGCTCCGCTAGCTGCGCGGCCTCCAGCTCCGCCAGCTCACGCAGCGGCGCGGGCGCCTGCACCGGCGCGGCGGCGCGGACCCAGCCAGCCCCCGCCTGTCCAGGGTGCGCGGGGAGCTGCCAGCGCGCCACCGTGTGGGCCGCGGAGCGTGACGACACCGCGGTCAAGAGCGCCTGGTCACCCAGCGCCGCCGAGTCTGCCTCGACCGCGAGCGCGGTGACCTCGCCGTGGCGATCGACCAGCGCCAGCGCCGGACCGGCGCGCAAGAGCAGCCGGTCGCCGTACGCCGCCAGCTTGCCGCCGAGCTGGCGCGGGGTCATGAGCTGAGCGCTCCGCAGCGCGGCGTCGAAGCGCCGCACGCCCGCCGGCGACTCCGCGGTGGCCGCCTGCGCCACCACCACCGTGCCATCGGCCTGCAGCCAGTGGCCGAGCACGCCCGGCAGACGGACCGCGACCTTGCCGGTGTCACGCGCCAGCCGCAGCAGCTCGTAGCGGCCCCAGGCGTCGGCCACGGTCGCGGCGAACACGTCGCCGGCGCAGCCCTCCACCGAGGTCACCGCCGAGGTCACCGCCGAGGTCACCGCCGAGGTCACCGCCGGCTCGGCGGTCCACGCGAGCAGGCCGCGGTCGGAGGCGCGGGCGGAGGCGCGGGCTGCTCCGCTGCCGTCCTCGGCGCCCAGCGCCACCACGCGATGCAGCGCGCCGCGCTGATCGATGATCCACACATCGCGCCGCGCCGGACAGACCCAGCGAACGTCGGTGGCGACGAAGCCCTCCGGCAAGCTCAGCCGCATTAGCTCTCGGCCGGAGCCTGCGTCCAGCACGGTCACCTTGCCCTGCGCGCCCGCCACCGCCACCGCGTCTTGCGACATGGCCAGAAACGGGGACTCGGTCTGCCACAGGGCGGCGCCGTCGAGCCCGAGCGCCCAGGTGCCGCGCTCGGCGCCGACGATCGCCTGCGCGGTGACCCCGACGATGATCCCGGCTGGCTCGCGGCTGCGCCAGCGCACCACGCCGCGATCGATCTCGATGAGCTCGGTGGACTGGCCCGCGGCCTCGACGCCAGTCACCGCCGCCAGCGCCGGACGAGCACCCGGGATCTGCCAGATCATCGGCGTGCGCAGCGGCGGCCACGGCGCGCCCGCCCCGGGGTCTGCGCGCACCGGCAGCGACGCCAGCACCTGCGGCGGCTGGCCACGGCCGATGTGCCGCGCCGGACGCGGGGCCGCGGCCAGCGCGGGGCCGGCAGCTACCTCGTACACCGAGCGCTCGTCCCCAGCGGGCTCGACAGATGGCGCGGGCGCCGCCTCTGGCGCGCGGCAAGCTCCCAGCGAGAGCACTGCCAGCGCCCCCGCCGGGAGCACCGCGCGCCACCGCGCCACGAGCGGCAGCCCCAATCAGACCCGCTCGATGATCGTCGCGATGCCCATGCCGCCGCCGATGCACAGCGTGATGAGCGCCGTGCTCTTGCCGGTGCGCTCCAGCTCGTCGAGCGCGGTGCCAAGGAGGATCGCGCCGGTGGCGCCCAGCGGGTGACCCAGCGCGATCGCGCCGCCGTTGACGTTGACCCGGTCGAGGTCGATGCCGAGCGCGCGCGCGGTCTGCAGCGGCACCGTGGCGAACGCCTCGTTGATCTCCCATAGATCGATGTCGCGCGCCGCCATGCCAGCGCGCGCCAGCGCCTTCTGCGAGGCCGGCGCCGGGGCGGTCAGCATGATCACCGGCTCCGCGCCCGCGGTGGCCATGGCGCGCAGCCGGGCGCGCGGGGTCAGCCCCGCCTTCTGCCCCCACTCCTTGCTGCCCAGCAGCACCACCGCCGCGCCGTCGACGATGCCGGACGAGTTGCCCGCGGTGTGGACGTGGTTGATGCTCTGGGTGTCCGGATAGCGCGTCAGCGCGAGCTGATCCGCGGTCTCGCCGTTGGGCCCGATGGCCATGGCGCCGAGCTGCGCGAACGCAGGCTGCAGCGCGGCCAAGGACTCGCGGGTGGTGTCGGCGCGCGGGTGCTCATCGCGCTCCAGCACCACCGCGCCGTCATCGCCGCGCACCGCGAACAGCGAGCGCGCAAACCGCTTCTCTTCGATCGCGCGCGCCGCCTTCTGCTGGCTTGCCAGCGCGAACGCGTCCACGTCGTCGCGGGAGATGCCCTCGCGGGTGGCGATGAGGTCCGCCGAGATGCCCTGCGGCACCATGAACAGCCGCTTGCGCAGCTTCTCGTTGAGCCCATCGATGCCGGCGCCGTCCGAGCCCATCGGCACCCGCGACATGGACTCCACCCCGCCGCCCACCGCGGCGTCGATGAACCCGGCGCCGATCTTGCCGGCCACGTCGTTGATGGCCTCCAGGCCCGAGCCGCAGAAGCGGTGGATGGTCTGCCCGGTGACGTCGTCTGGCCACTGCGCGGCGATGAGCGCGTTGCGCGCGATGCAGGCGCCCTGCTCCTTGACCTGGGTCACGCAGCCGATGGCCACGTCATCGACCAGGCTCTTGTCGAGCGCGAGGCGATCTGCCATCTGGTTGAGCGACTGCGCCAAGAGCTCCTGTGGATGGATGCTGGACAGGCCGCCCTTGCCAGCCTTGCCGCGTCCGCGCGGCGTGCGTAGGGCATCGAAGATGTAGACGTCAGCCATGGGAACCTCCGGGCGGCAGGATGGTCCGAATCCTGCCTCGCCGCAACCTCCCACGCCGCCCAGCGCGCGCCGCCCCAGCCCCTGGGCGATCACCAGGAGCGCGGGCCGGACATCGCCCCTCCTATCCGCCGAACCTGCACGCGACGCCGCCACCACGACTGCGCTACCCTGCTGCCCATGATCAGCACGGGGAGATGGGTGGTCGCGGGCCTCCTCGGCGGCGTCGCGCCGATGCTGTACCAGTGCCTCACCGGCCGGCTGCGCGCCGCGCTCGCGCTGGGCGCGCTGGCGCACGTGTGCATCGGCGTCCTGGTGCTGTGGCCGGCCCTGCTCCCGTTGGCGGCGCTCTTGCTCCTCGCCTCCGCGGTGGACGCCGCCCGCGCCTGCCGTCGCGGTGCGCGCGCGCAGCGGCGGTACCTGCCGATCGCAGCGCTAGCCTTGCTCCTGCTCGGGGGCAGCGATTGGCTACAGCGCGAGTTCGTCCACCAGTCCTTCCGAGCGCCGTCCACCTCCATGCTTCCAGCGTTGACCCTGGGCGATCACTTCTTGGTGGACAAGCTCAGCCTGCGCTGGAGAAGCCCGGCGCGCGGCGAGATCATCGTGTTCCGGCATCCTGGCACCGGACACTTCTTCATGAAGCGAGTGATCGGCGTCGCCGGTGATGCAGTGGCGATGCAGGGTCAGCGCCCGGTCCTCCAGGGCGCCGCCGTCCCGCACCGGGCCCTGGCGCCGTCCTCGGTTCAGGACCCGTTCGAGATGAACGTCGCGGTGTACGAGGAGTCGCTGGGCGGTCGCCGCTACCGCATCTTCGATCACCCCGGGGGTACCAGCACGAGATCATATCCGGGCACAGGTGCCGAGGTGCCCTGCCCCAACGCCGACGATGGTGAGCCGTCCCCGTACGACGCTCCCCCTCCAGCGGACGCCCCGATCCAGCCGCCCATGCAGGCCACGATGGATGGCGCCGCCTGCGTGGTGCCGCCTGGCGCGGTGTTCGTCCTGGGCGACAGCCGATGGAACTCCAAATGACTCCCGGCGCTGGGCGCGGTACCGCTCGCGGCCGTCGTCGGCCGGGTACGCGGCATCTGGTGGCCGGCCAGGTCCTTGGTGCGCGGGGACCCTCGCTGGGCACGCCTGGGCTGGGTGGAGTAGCCGCGCAGACGCGGAGCGGAGGCGGCCACTTCTTGCGCACCTCGCGCCCGCCGATTGGCCCAACCGGTGGCCGCGCCGTGGCTGCAACCTGGATCGAGTGGGGGTTGATCCACCAGGGTCAGGTGACCTCACTCGACAACCCACTTGAACTCCTCGAGTTCCGATCCGACAATGCGCCGGCCTGCAACTTGCTTATGGTGGGAGCGAGGAGCGCCGTGCTCCTCGCTCACGGACCGTCCACTGACCCTCGCAGGATCTCGCAACCCGCTGGACAGCTCGCTGACAAGCAAGGAGCTCACACATGCTTCGCACTTCATATCTCTTGTTGCTGCTGATCGCCGCCGGGTGTGGCTCGAGCGGGTTGGCTGCCGGCCCCTGCGATCAGGTCCCGCCTGATCCGACGTGCAACATCGACTGCGACCCCACGGGCTCGACCAACACCTGCCCAGGCGGCTTCTATTGCAACCCTGATGGCAAGTGCGACGCGCAGTGTACGCCCACCGGTGGACAGTGCGGAGATGGCTACCTCTGCACCACGGATGGCCACTGCGTGCCGAGCGACCAGGTGCCCCCTGGCGGCAACGACATGTGCCCGCGCGTGAACTTCACCGCCAAGCCAACCACGCCATCGATCTTGCTGCTGCTCGATCGCAGCGGCTCGATGGGAGCGAGCTTCGACGGCGACCTGAGCCGCTGGGCGGTGGTTCGTCAGGCGCTCACTGACCCGACGACCGGCATCGTGAGCCAGCTCGAGGCCAAGGCCTACTTCGGCTCGATGATCTTCGAGAACATCGACGCGGGGACGTGCCCGCAGCTCGTCACCTCTCCCCGCGCGCTCAACAACGCCGCGGTGATCCGCGCCGCGCTGGCGCCCGACCCGAACAACTCGGGGACGCCCACCGCCAAGTCGCTGGAGGCCGCGGTGGCCACCTTCGCGACGTCTCCTGCGCCGGCGGGCTCGCCCAAGATCATCGTCCTCGCCACCGACGGGCGCCCCAACCCATGTAACAATAGCCGGGACGGCGACTACCCCGCGGAGCAACTCAACGTGGAGAACACCGCGGGCGCGGCCTACGCCGCTGGCATCCGCACCATCCCGCTGTCGGTCGCCACCAGCGAGCAGGACGTCCACCTGCAGCGCGTCGCCAACCGCGGCGCGGGCGTGCAGGCCGGCCAGCCCAACGCTCCCCTCTACAAGGGCGACACCCCGGCCAACCTCAAGGCCGCGTTCGAGGCGATCATCGGCGGCGCCATCTCCTGCGACCTCACCGTCAACGGCTCGCTCGATCAGACCCAGGCCGCGGGTGGCGATGTTCGCCTCAACGACCGCAAGCTGACCTTCGGCACGGACTGGCAGCTCGTCGGCACCAACATCATCCGCTTGCTCGGCGCGAGCTGCACCGAGCTCAAGAACACCCCCAACCCCAAGGTCGACGGCACCTTCCCCTGCGGCGTGCAGATCGAATAGCCGCGCTTTACAGCGGCGCCCAGGTGGCCCGCTGCTGACTACCCCAGCGCTGCCTACCCCGTTCGTACCCCGCTCACGGGGCTATCAGCTCGCCCGCCCCCAGGCGGGCGATGTTGTTTTCGGCGTGGCCAAAGCAGCCGGCCTGGTGCGATCGCCAACATCGGCCAAACTCCTAACCCCTTGGGGACTGGTCAGCCTCCCTCTGCAGGCCCCAGCACACGTAGGTCACCTGGCGCCAAGGTCTGCTGGCCTCAGCATTCAACTACCCGACAACGCTATTGAATTGATCTCGCGCCCCCCCCAAGATGACCAGGCCCGCGAATTGCTCTTGGGCAACAGGGTGCGGCAAGGACGTATGCTCGCGTTCACTCCGCACATCGAGATACCGAAAGTCTCGGGGCTACGTCCGTCGAAGACGGCAAGGAGTTCAAGTCGATGATTCGCACGTCGGAACGTTTGGTTGGGTGCGTCGTGGGATGGCTCTCGCTGCTGGCAGTCGCGTGCGGCTCGCATGGTTCGTCCAGCGGGCCGTGCGACATTGTTCCCACCCCCGCGGAGTGCAACTTGTCGTGCGACCAGACCCCTGGCGCCCCCAACACCTGCCCGCCGGGCCTGTCCTGCAACCCGGACGGCCGCTGCTATGCGCAATGCACCTTCGGTGGCACCGAGTGCGGCGACGGCTATAGCTGCACGGACGACGGACGCTGCCAGCAAGATAGCCCGCCGCCGCCGCCGCCCCCGGATCCGTGCCCGGCGGTCAACTTCATGGCCCAGTCGGTGACGCCTTCGATCTTGCTGCTGCTGGATCGCAGCGATTCGATGGGGAACGCCTTTGGCGGGATGACTCGCTGGGCCGCCATTCGCAGCGCGCTGACCGACGCCACGACCGGCGTGGTCACGCTGCTGCAGTCCAAGGCGTACTTCGGCTCGATGATCTACCGCACCGCGAATCCTGCGGACGATACGACCTGCCCCATCCTGGAGACGCGCCCGCGCGCGCTCAACAACGCGGACGTGATCCGGCAAGATCTGATGGTGGAGCCGACGTTCTCGTGGACGCCCACCACCCGCTCCATCAACGCCGCGGTGGCGACCTTCGCCGCGACCCCGCCACCTGCGGGCTCGCCGCCCTTCATCGTGCTCGCGACGGACGGCAACCCGAGCCTGTGTGCCGACTACGGCAACCCGGAGGAGCGCGCCGCGGCGGTGGCGGCGGCGGCTGCTTCGTTCGCCGCCGGGATCCGCCTGTTCGTGCTGTCGGTGGCCGAGGACGTGGACGCGCAGCACCTCCAGGATCTCGCCAACGCCGGCGCCGGCGTGGCGGCAGGCCAGCCCAACGCCCCGGTGTACGTGGGCAACAACCCCGCGGATCTGGCCGCCGACTTCGACAGCATCATCCGCGGCGTGGTGTCCTGCGACGTCACCGTCAATGGCAGCGTGACGCAAGATCAGGCCGCCGCGGCGGTGGTGCGGCTCAACGGCCGCCAGATCATCTTCGGCACGGACTGGATCCTGGTCGGCGACCGCACGATCCGCCTGCAGACCGCGGCCTGCGCGGAGTTCAAGCGGACGGCGGCGCCCACGGTCAACGGACAGTTCCCCTGCGGCACCGTGATCGAGTGAACCAAGCTCGTCGCTACCGTCCGGCCAGCGACCGCACCATCCGCACCGCGAGCTGCCCGCGCTCGTAGTAGGTGCTGGCGAGCACGCTGGCGCGTACGAAGCCTGCGCGTTCGTACATGCGCTGCGCCACCGTGTTGTCGCCCGCCACCGTGAGCCGCAGCTCCCAGACCTTGCTGTGCTCCGCCACGCGCGCCGTGGTGGCGATCACGTGCTGCAAGAGCTGCTTGCCGATCCCGAGCCGCTGATACGGCGGCGCCACCGCCAGCGCCAGCAGGTCCGCGATAGGCTGACTCTCCCCGTGCTCGTTGGGCTCGAGGTAGAAGCCCAGCATGGCAAAACCACGGCGCACGGGGGCGCCGCCAACCGCGACGTCCTCGTCGAGGAACACCAGCACGCCGGGTTGGGTCAACCAGGACGGCAAGATCCGCCGATAGTCCCCCAGGTCAGCGTACGCATACGTTCCCTCCTCGATGACCCAGGGATGGTCGGCGGGGCCTCCGCGGCGAATCATCTGCAGAGCGTAACCAACAAAGGACGTCGCTGCGTGCCTCCCGCCGACTTCCGTGCTGGTTATCCAGACGAAGCCGCGGAGCCGGGGCGATGCTCAGCCAGCGAAGCCGTCTTTGGACACGCCCGAGGAGGTGCTCGAGGGTGATCCGATGGACGGCGCAGCGGTCGCTGAACTCGCGACCCCCGCCACGCTGCCGCTCGCCGCGCTGCCGCTCGCCGCGCTGCCGCTCACCGCGCTGCCGCTCAATAGATGCCGCCGAGCCGCCATGGGGGCCACGCGCTCGGCGCGCAGCGCAGACGACAGCGAAGTGGACGAGGGCTCCGCGGCGCGGAGCTCCGGGTCGTGGGCGAGCATGAGCGCCCGCAACGTGTACCGGCCGGGGGAAGAGCGCACGAACGCAGAGCTATCGCCCTTGCGCTTGATGTCCATCGAAAGGTCGCGAGCTACGACGGTGTCGGGAGTCTTCGACTTGCTGGGAAGACGAGCGCCAGCGCGCTCGACGATCTCGCGCACGGACATCGGAACAGCCACTTCGCGCAAGATCTCTTCCACCACGGCCAGCGTACTCATCGTGTTCGTGCTCCTCTGAATTTTGCAGCGCTTGGTCTCGCTGCGAAGCTTGCCGATCCCCCGCCTCCAACAGCAGCGCCGGCCATCCTAGCGCTGCTCGGGTCGCGAACCAGTCTTGACAACGATTTTTTTCCCTCGGCGAGCGTGGGCGTCTTGGTTGCCTCTACTCCCGCGTTGATTTTTTCGGACCGCGGCCGTCACGGCCCTTGCATGCCGCGCCTCCGTGACGAATAACCACGTGAGATCCAAGCGCGCACGCGCTTGTGTCCAAGGAGTTTTGCATGATCGGGTTCGGAGAAATCATCGCGCTGCTGTTGTCCCTTGGTGGGTTTGGCGTCACGACCAACCCGTCCCCACCCACCCCAGAGCAGTCGCTGGCATACGCGATGCCCGAGGCCGAGCTCGTCGTCCACCTGGACCTGGTCCCCGTGGTTCCTGGGAACTACAAGGTGCTCACCAAGCTCGCGGAGGATCCCGCGGTCAAGGCGGTGCCCGAGCTGCGCGACATGGTGCGGCAACTCACTGGACAGGTTGACGCTGGGCGTGGCATGGCGCAGGGCCTGCTTGGGCTCGACGTGGTCCAGGACCTGTCCAGCGCCACCGCGTTTCTGCGGTTCGTGCCGCAGCGCGATCCCAGCTATGTCCTGGCGGTGCGCGGCAAGTTCCCCGCCGATCTGGTCGCCAAGGCGGCGCAGCTCTCGGGCGGCACCGCCAGCAAGGTGGGCGCGCTCGCCATGGCCGACCTCGGCGATGAGAACGCGCTGGGCCTGACCCGAGACGGTGTGCTGCTGCTCGGGACCGCCACGCTCGTGAAGGCGCGCCTGGCCGACACGTGGCGAGCCCCGGCGCGCGCCGCGGGCAGCACGCTGGGCAAGATGGCAGAGGTGCTGGCCACCCAACCGTTCTTCGCGGTGGGCGGCGCGCTGTCACCAGCTGTCCGCGGCGAAGCGGCCAAGGAGATGAAGGCGCCCAACTTCCTGCTCGATCTGGTGCAGCGCCACAAGTTCTTTGCCCTGGCGATGTACCCAAACGGCGTGGGCTGGCGCTGGGACGACTCCTCGGCGGCCGGGCTCGCCAGCATGAAGCTGTTCTCGGAAGGTACGCTGGAGGTCATGCGCGCCGCGCAGATCGCGCCGCGCGGCATGGCGAAGATGGCCGCCGCGGCGATGGAGAGCTACCGCGGCATGGACAAGCGCCTCGACGAGGTGATCCGGCGCAAGGACGACCTGATCCGCCTGGTGAACTCCACCACCGGTGATGGCAAGTTCGCGGCCACCGTCAACGCGGATCCGCGCGCGTTGCGCCTGGACGTGCGCGCCACCGGCAGCCGCCTCAGCGAGGTGATGCCCAGCGGCCTCTTGCTGCCGCTCTTGGCCGGCGCGTACTTCAGCTTCCAGAGCGGCTCGTCGAGCGGCTCGGGGCCCACGCTCATCGAGCGCCCGGCCCCGCCGCCCCCCAGCAAGGGCGGCGCGCCGAAGAAGGCGCCCGCGCCGGCTCGCCCCGTCCACAAAAAAGCGAGCTGAGCCCCGTCCGCGGCGGCTATCTCGCGCTCGAGCTCGCCGCCGGCCCCGTCGGCCGCGACGCCGCGGCGTAGACGGACAGCGGCACCTCCGGCGCGGACCGCGCCGGCAAGAAGGGCTCGAGCGCGGCCAGGAGCTCTCCCGCAGATTGCCAGCGCTGCGCCTTGGCCTTCATCAGGCAGCGGTCCACCACCTCGACGAGCTCCCGCGGCACCTCGGGCGGCGCGGCCGCGGCCAAGGACGGCATCGGCACCGCGAGCTGCGCGGTGGACATGAGCTGGTTGCCCTCCAGCGGGTGCAGCGGGTGCTGACCGCAGATCATGCGATAGAGCAAGATCCCGCACGCCCAGAGATCCGTGCGGTGATCGATGTCGACCTCGAGCCCCCACTGCTCCGGGGACATGTACTGCACCGTGCCCATGATGGTCCCGACCTGGGTGAGGCCCAGCTCATTGCCCATGGTCAGCTCGATCGGCGAGGGCAGCCGAGACGACAGCGCGCTGGTCCTGGGCGGCTCCCCCTGCAGCACCTTGGCGATGCCGAAGTCGAGGACCTTCACGGAGCCACCGTCGGTGAGGAACACGTTGTCTGGCTTGAGATCGCGATGGACGATGCCTTGCCCGTGCGCGCAGCGCAGCGCGCGCACCACCGCGCACATGATCTCGACCGCGCGCGGATATGGCAAGCGCTGGCCGCGTCCGGTCAGCGCAGACAGCGGCTGGCCATGCAGGAACTCCAGCACGATGTACGGCGAATCGCCGAGCTCGCCGACCTCGTACACGACGACGATGTTGTCGTGCTGGCAGCGCGCCGTGGCGCGGGCCTCGATCAAGAACCGCTGCGTCAGCTCCGGCTGGCTGGCGTGCAGGAACTTGATGGCCACGTGACGCCCAAGGCGCAGGTCCTGCGCGAGGAACACCACGCCCATCCCACCTTCGCCGATCTTCTGCAGGATCTCGTACTGCCGGACGCGCGCCCCCGGCTCCAGCTCCGCGCCCAGCAGCGGCGCGGTGCCCACCTCCTCTTCTCGATCCCAGAAGCTCTTGCTTGATCGCGAGCAGCCGGTGGTCACGCCGGCCCGCTCGATGCGGCGCCGATCTTCTGATGAGGCGCCGCCTGCCGGTGGCGCGAGCAGCGACGAGGGCGCTCCCTCCTGGCGCGCTGGCTCGAGCGAGATCCTCGGTCCAGAGCCGCACGCCAGCACGGGCTCGGGGATCGGCAGGCCCTCCCCCGACACTGGCAGCTCGCGCGTCGGGCGCGCGCCACGCGCTCGAGCGGCGCCCGAGCGCTCGGCGGTCGTCTGCCCGTCTGCCCCTTCTCCCCCACGCGCCCCGCCTGGGAACCGGTTGTCTCCACGCATGGCCCGCTCCCTTACCGACGACCACCCAAGGGGCCTTGCGTGCAGCACCAGCGCCGAGCTTGCTCACACCTCGAGAACGCGATCAGGACCATGTCGTGCAACTCCTGCAACAAGAGAGGGGTGAGCGCCTGCTCCCAGGACCGACAACCAGCTTTCACCCCACAGATGTAGTCGCTAGTTCTCCATCGTTGGATTTCGTTTTTTCATTTTTTTTCTTAGGGAAGATTGCGTTCCCAGCAACGTGTTCTCCCGCACCTACCGCTGGCGGTGCATTTTTGGAGAACGAGCGGACATCGCAACGGCGTGTTTCACTGAAACTGCTCTTTTCCCGTCGAAGAGGAACATGACGGAGGCTCAGAGTTCCACCTGAGAATTTTCTTCGTTCCTGGGAGTTTTTCTTTTCCTTTTCGTTTCACTCCAGCGACAACAACAGCGCATGCGATGGCCTGTGGCGTGGAAAAGACGAGGGCGGAGGAGGGCGCAGCGCCACCCTGAGCAGACGCACGCGGCCTCGTCCGGACAGGGCGCGCGTCGCGCGACCACGAGCCGCGCGGTGGCCCACGTCGGCGCGAGCCAGACCATTTCGTCCGCTATCCGGACGTTGCAGTGCGCGGTACGAACGACGCGACGGGCGACGCGCCCATCGTCCTGGCTGTGGGGTCGGAGAGCACGTAACGAAGGATCTCGCTATGAACTTGGCGCTTGGCAGGGGCAGTCTTCGCAACTCGGATGAAGAGCTCGCAATGGCAGCGCCTGGCGGCAATGCCATCGCCTTCGAGGAGCTGTACCAGCGGTACTCCGAGCGCGTGTTCGCGCGCCTGACGAGGCTCATCGGCTTCGTGCCGGACCGTGATGATGTCATGCAGACCGTGTTTCTGCAGCTACACTGCGCGCTGCCCACCTTCCGCGGAGAGTCGAGCCTGTCGACGTTTCTGCACCGGATCACCGCCAACGTGGCCTGCGACTACCTGCGCAAGCGCTGGCGCCAGCCGGTGGACTATGACGACGAGGCGCTCCATGACGCGGTCGACGACCACCCGAGCCCCGAGGATCGCTCCGCGTCTCGCCGGCAACTGGAGCAGATCTTCCGGCACCTCGAGCGGCTCAAGCCCGCCAAGCGCATCGCGTTCGTCATGGTGGCGGTGGAGGGGCTGCCCATGGATGAGGTCGCCCGCCGCCTGGGCACCACGCCAGACGCCGTCAAGCAGCGCGTCAGCCACGCGCGTCGCGAGCTGATGGCGATGATCGACCGCGCCGACCGGCGTTGCACCCCAGGCGCCCCCCAGCGCTGACCCTGGGTGAGGCCGCCCGGCGAGTTGCGGCGTGCGGCCGCGCCGCGCCGCGGTCGCGGACGTGCTACGGTCGCGGCCTCGATTGCCCTCCACGCGCGCCCTCATCCACGCACCGTGGTCGGCCTCCAAGGTGGCCACCGCGCTGCGCTGTCCCCGGATGTTCCACTTCAAGTACGTGGACAAGCTCGCGGAGATCGATGCCATGCCAGAGGCGCGCATCGGCAAGGCGGTCCACAAGGCGCTCGAGTGGGCCCTCGGTGGGCAGCTCCCGACCGACGCCGCATCCAAGGCGCGCGCCGACCTGGCGGAAGAGGTCGATCAACAGCGCTTTGACCGGCTGGCAGACTCGGTGGCGCCGTTCGTGCTCCGCATCGCCCGCTTTCGTCGCCAGCGCCGGGTCACCCGGCAGCTCCTCGAGTACTCGCTGGCGGTGCGCGACGACCTGACCGCGACCTCGTTCTACGCCGGCGACGCCTACTACCGCGGGATCCTCGACGTCGGCTTCCTCTTCAACGAGGACACCATCGCCCTGGTCGATCACAAGACGGGGGCGCGCGCGCCCGGCACCGGCATCACCGATCAGCTCGGCGGCTACGCGGTCCTGGCCGCGGCGTCGTTTCGGCCGGCGTCCACCTGGCTTGGCGTTCACTGGGTGGCCAGCCGCGCGGTGGAGTGGAGCACCCCGCTGCCTGCCGCCGAGATCAGCGAGCGGCTGGTGCCAGAGCTGCTCGACAACATCGAGGCGGCGGCGCTCGCGGTGGATGACGGCCCGCGCACCAACCCCGGGCCGTGGTGCGACCGCTGCCCATACCGCAGCGTGTGCCCGGCGAGCCGCGAGCAGCGCTACGAGCCCGTCGAGTACTACGAGGACGAAGACTGACCGCGGGCCAGGCTGGCGCCCCTCACTTGCGCGGACGCCAGCGCTGCACGCGCTGGGGCCACTCGGCCAGGCCCTCCGCGCGACGCGCCGGCGCGCCGCGCGCGGTCAGCCGCGCGAACATCAGGAGCTGCGCGCGCAGCTCCGCGGGCGCGGCCGGCCCCACGTCCACCAGCTCGACGGCGCCGTCGTCATGCAGCGTGGCCTCGGCGCGAAAGCACGCCTCCGGGGTGGAGATCTCGCCGTCGTACAGCGCCGCGCTGGCGCCGCCCGACGAGGCGCCGCCCGACGAGCCGCCCGACGAGGCGCCCGACGAGCCGCCGCGCCGCTCGAGCAAGTAGCGCGCGCCGGTGCTCGGCGAGGTCATGCCCGCGACCTCACTCGCCAAGATCCGCGGCGAAGCGGCCGCTCACGTTGGCCGCGTTGCCCCACTGCGACTTCTTCCACTCGCGGTTCCACTGCCGCAGGATCCACAGCGGATCGAGGATCAGCCGCGCGCCGATGGCGGAGCTCGCCTGGCCGTAGAGGTCCTGCAGCTCGGCCTCGTCGGCGGCGAGGTTGTAGACCTCGGGCTTGCCGGAGCCGGGGATGCGGACCTTCCACGAGCCGATCCTGCCGGAGTGAGAGCCCTCGTACATCGACGACATGGCCAGGCGCTGGCCGCCGCGCCCGACGCCGTGCGCGATCGGCAACAGCGACGTGCCTTGCCACTGCGGATCTGCGGCCACGCCGAGCGCGTCGGCCAGGGTGGGCGTGATGTCGATGACCTCCGCGCCCTCGTGGACGCTGCCCGCCGGAAACAGCGGCGGATAGTGGATGAGCAGCGGCACGTGTACGAGCTGGTTGCGCGACGACGCGCCGTGCCCGACCTTGCCGTCTTCCCACTGCTCGTCGCCGTGGTCGGCGGTGATGATGAGCATCGTCTTGTCCCAGACCCCGGCGGCGGTCAGCTTCTCGATGAGCTGCCGCAGGAGGTCGTCCTGGTACGACACGTTGGAGTCGTAGATGGCGCGGACGTGGTCCTTCTCGCGCTCGGTGAGCGTGATCTTGCCGGTGGCGGCCTTGGCGGCGTCCTCGCCGCTGAAGGTGTCCTCGAAGCGCCCCTTGTAGCCCGGGTCATACTGCTCGATCCACGGCTTCTTGGCCCGCCACGACACGTGGGTGTCGATGGTGCCCAGGTAGAGAAACCACGGCTCCTTCTTGGCCCCGACCCAGCCCAGCCCCTTGTCGAAGAGGTCCTGCCCCTTTAGGCCCAGCTCCTCCTCGATGTGATTGGAGAACTGGTCCCACGCCGTGCCGTAGCCCTTGCTGGGCCGGATGTAGCCATTTCCGGACACACCAGCGACGTGCATGCGCGCGGCCTTGGCGACCTCGTCGATCGTCACCCACTTGGGATCGAGCTTGTCCTTCTCGCCGAGGTTGCCGTGGTTTATCGGATACAGCGCCGTCCAGATGGACGAGTGCGAGACGCGCGACTCGTTGCCCTGCACGAAGGTGGTGCGAAACAGGGTCGAGGTCTCGGCGAGCTTGTCGAAGGTGGGCGCCTCCGGGCGCGCCTTGGGGTGAAAGGCGCGCACCCGATCGGCGCGCAGCGAGTCCATGATGATGAACACGATGTGCGCCGGCGGCTCGCCGCGCGTGACCTTGGCCTCTTCGCCGGGCACGACCAGCGCGGCGTCCGCGAGCTGGGCCTGCGCGCACCCCTTGGCGGAGAGCTCGAGCCGCGCCGCCTTGCCGCCGAGCGCGGCCAGGTCGACCGCCGAGCCCAGGCCGCGCAGCGCGCCCTCGGCGCTGGTGCCGTCGTCCGCGGTGGCCTGCACCGAGACCTGACAGGCGCCATCCGACAGGTTCCCGGTGACGAGCCCCTTGTCCGGGATCATCACGTACCAGGTCATCGAGCCGCCGTCGGGCAAGAGCAGCGCCTTGGCCGTGGCGTCGTAGAACCGCAGGCTCCCGTCTGGCGGCGCGGCCGCGCCGACCGCGATCCACTCCACCTCGATGCCGGCGTCGCCGGCGAACAGGGTGACGCCGTTCTCGCCCTCCTTGAGCAGCGCGCCGGTGGGCACCGATACCGTCGACCAGCCGGCGGCGAGCGTGCCGTTGAGCTTCTGATCGCCCACCTGCATGGTGAAGGCTTGCTCGCGAGCGGCGTTGGCGCGGATCCACACCGTCTGGGTGGCGGCCTGCGCGGCGGTCAGCGGCAGGTACACCGAGCCGGTCTTGCCGGTCATCCGCGCCACCGACAGCTCGCCGCTGCGCTGCTTGAGCGCCCACGGCAGCGTGGGCCGCTTCATCGTGTTGCCAAAGCGCAGGTACTTGGCGAACCCGGCGGAGCCCGCCGGCACCACCATGGCGCCGCCGCGGCCTAGGTGCGCGGACAGGCGGTTGTCCAGGAGCGAGTACACCGCGTGCTCGGGGCCGCGCGCGGGGGCTTTCTCTGGCGCCTTGACCTCGGGCGCCGGGAGCTTGCCTCCTGCGACCGCTTCGGGCTGAGGTTCCGGGGACGGGCTCTTCTTGCCCTTGCTGCACGCGGCGGTGGCAAGCAGCAAGCAAACACACAAACGACGCATCATCGCCCGACCCTACGCAGGGCGGTGCCGCGACGCAACAAACCGGCGAGATCTCCGTGGCGTTCGGGCTCGCGCCCCGGCGCGCCGAGGTTACTCGATGCGCCAGCCATGGCTGTAGACATTGAACCGGTCCCCGCGGGTGAAGCCGCACAGCGCTACCCGGAAGCGCTCGGCCACCTCGATGGCCAGCGAGCTTGGCGCCGACACCGACACCACGATGGGGACGCCCCAGGCCACCGCCTTCTGCGCGATCTCGTAGCCGAGCCGCCCCGAGACTACCAGCACGAGCTGGCCGGCGGCCTGACCGGTGGCGAGCGCCCAGCCGACCACCTTGTCCACCGCGTTGTGGCGCCCCACATCCTCGCGGACCACCACCAGCTCGCCGGCCGGGGTGGCCAGCGCCGCGCCGTGCAGGCCGCCGGTCAACGCGAACACGGCCTGATGCTCGCGCAGGCGGGCCGGCAGGGACGCGATCACGTGCGCCGGGACCATGAGATCACTGGCCACGGAGCTCGCCTTGCGCTCCAGATCCGCGATGGTCTGCCGGCCACAGACGCCGCAGCCGGAGACGCTGGTCACCGAGCGCGGCGCGAACGAGGACGGCGGGAGGTCGACGTCCACGCTGGCCTCGCCGGAGGGACCTTCGGCCTCCCGCATGGGGGCGCTCGGCAGCCCCTCCGCGTGCAAGAGCCCGGCGACCAGCTCCTGGTCGTCGCCGGGGGTGCGCATCACCGTCAGCACCCGCTGCCCTCGGGCCGAGATGGCCAGCGGCGCCTCGACCACGACGTGGTCAAGCTCACGCTGTCGCACCTCCAGCTCGCCCTGCCCCGACAGCGCCAGCCGGTCGATCATCACGTGCTTGATCGCGGTCACGGCGGCCAGCATAGCGGACGAGGCCGGGGCCCGCCGCCGACCGGCCGGCGATGTCTCTTGGAGGTCTCGCGAGCCAAGCAATTCCAGATAGTTCCTCGCCATTGGCCAGGAAAATCGGCGTTTGACGTGCGACATCGGGCCCAAGGGGCAGGGTGCTCGGGAACACCTGCTAGAGTGCGTCTGTGATTGCGTCTCTCAGAGATCGGGTCTTTCGAGATCCGGTACACGGGCTCATCGAGTTCCGCGGCGCGGAAGACCAGGAGATCTCCGGACTCCTCGACACCCGCGCCGTGCAGCGCCTCCGGCGCATCAAGCAGATGGGGTTCGCCTGGCTGGTGTACCCCGGCGCCGAACACTCGCGCTTTGGCCACGCGCTCGGCGCCTTCCACGTTGCGCAGCGCGCCATCGCGCAGCTCCGGCTCCCCGAAGACATGGCGCTGCACCTCAAGGTGGCCGCGCTCCTGCATGACATTGGCCACGGCCCGTTCTCTCACGCCTGGGAGCACGTGTTTCCCGGGGCCAGCCACGAGCAGTGGGGCGCCCGCATCGTCGCTGAAGACCAGGAGCTGCGCCAGCGACTGCAGGCGCTGGAGCCCGGCCTTCCAGAGGTGCTCTGCTCGTTCTGGGACAAGACCTACCGCCCGCACTTCGCGCGCAAGCTGGTGGCCTCGCAGCTCGACGTCGACCGCCTCGACTACCTCCTGCGCGATGGTCATTACTCCGGCGCCGGGTACGCCACCTTCGATCTCGACTGGATCCTGCACGCCATCCAGGTGGGCCAGGTGCGCAGCGACGAGCAAGACCCGACCGATCTGGTCATCGACTACCGCCGCGGCATGTACGCCGTGGAGCAATACCTGTTCGCGCGTTCGTATATGTACGCTCAGGTCTATCATCACAAGACCGTGCGCGCGGCAGAGTGGATGTTCATCAAGGCGCTGGAGCGCTTCGCCACGCTGGCGCGCCAGGGCGCCGAGCCGCCGGGGCTCACGGTGGCTGGCAAGATGGCTCGCGGCATCGAGGTCTCGGTGGCGGAGTACCTGCGCCTGCACGACGTGGCGGTGACCGCCGCGCTCGACCGCTGGGCCGGAGCTGACGGCGAGCCGGCCGAAGACCCGGTGCTGAGGGACCTCTCGGAGCGCTTGATCGATCGCCGGCTGTTCAAGACCTTCGACCTCGGCGATGACAAGGCCGCCGCGGAGCGGCTCGCGCCGCTGGCCATGGAGGCCGCGACCGCGCGCTTCGGCGCGGCGGCGTCGTCCTACTTCCACGTGGATCTGGCCAAGCAAGTGGGCTACCGGGCCGATGACGAAGAGGAGCTCCACGTCATCGATCACCCGCGCTACGGCGCGGTGACCCTGAGCCGGCTCCTCGAGGACATGCCGCTTGGGCAGCCCGCCACCACGGTGCGCCTGGTGTGCGCGCCCGAGCTGGTGGAAGATCTCCGGCCCGCGGTGGAGCAGACGCTGGCGCAAGGCCGCCAGCGCGGCCGGCGCTGAGCTGCGGACCGACGGGCGGACGTCGCCGCGGGCCTCGGCGCCTAGGCCTGCGTCGCGGCGCGGTGCGCGGCGATCTCGGCGAGGACCTCGTCGTCGCTGAGCACGCGGTTGCCGCGCTTGGCCGCGCCGAGCACGGCGGCCACCAGGTCCGGCGTCGGCTCATAGCCGCGCTTGCGCAGCCAGTACACCACGTTGGACTCGCCGGAGTAGTGGCCGATCTCGATCTCTTGCTCCTTGCCAAACATCCCCGCGGGGACGCCGGAGTAGATGCGATCGGCGAGCCAGCTATCCCCCTTCTTCTCCGCCTTGATGATGGCGGCGGCATGCACGCCGGTGGCGGTGCGAAACGCATCGCTGCCAGCCAGCGGATACTGCGGGTGGATGGGCACCCGCGTCGCCATCGACGCGGTCTTGCACCAGAGCAGGAGCTTGGACAGATCGTGCTCCGGCAGCTCGCCCAGCAGCTTCAAGTTCATCATGATCTGATCGAGCGCGGCGTTGCCCACCCGCTCGCCGATCCCCAGCGCGGTGCCATGCACGCGGTCGGCGCCGTACTCGATGGCGAAGATCGAGTTGACCACGCCCATGCCGCGATCGTTGTGCCCGTGCCAGTCGATGCCGACGTCGCTGCGGCCCATGCCGTCCAGCAGGTTGCGGGTGAAGCGCAGGAGGTTGCGGATGCCGTCCGGCGTGGCGTGGCCCACGGTGTCGCACACCACCAGCCGCGCCGCGCCGTGCTCGACGGCGTTGGTGAACATGCGATGCAGGATGTCCGGCCGAGAGCGCGTGGTGTCCTCGGTGACATAGCCGACCGGCAGGTTGTACTTGCGCGCCAGATCGATGGCGTCAGCGGACAGCTTGAGCATCCGCGGCAGGTCCCAGTCCTCCGCGTACTGCCGGATGGGCGAGCTGCCGATGAAGCAGAGGACCTCGATCTCGAGCCCGACCTTCTGCGAGATGTCGATGATGGCCTGGATGTCGTTCTGGTGGGTGCGCGCCGCGCACGCCGCCTTGACCTTGAGCTTGCGGTCCCGGATGTGCTCGGCGATGGTGGTGACGTCCTCCACCGCGCGCCGGCCGGCGCCCGGCAGGCCGATGTCCATGATGTCGATGCCAAGCTCGTTGGCCAGGTCCACCAGGCGGAGCTTGTCGTCGATCGAGGGGTCCACCACCGAGGGCGACTGGATGCCATCGCGCAGCGTCTCGTCGAGGAGCTGGATGCGCCGGCGCGGCGACAGGCGGGCCACCTTCTCGGCGGAGTTCCAGTCGTAGATGAGGTTGCTCTCCGCCTCGCCGGCGCCGGTCACTGCGGCGGCCTGCGCGGCTACCTGGGTGCCTGCCTGAGCGGAGACCGCGGAGACCGCGGAGACCGCGGAGACCGCGGAGACCTGGGACGAGGACGGGGGCGAAGCAGAAGGGTGCATGCGGGCCTCGCTGCAAAGACAATCACATCGCGTTGCTCAAGGCCAGCACCACCCCGATGACTATGACGGTGATGCCCACGATCTCGAGGAACAGCCCCAGGAACATCGCCGCGGTGGCGAGCCCCAGCCCCAGCAGCGGCAGCGCATAGGACTTCTCCCGGCGCACCAGCGCCACCACTGTGGGCACCAGGGTGACCACGAACAAGGGCACCGCGAGCCGCCAGCTTGGCTGCGCCAGCAGGGCCTGCTGCCGCACCGTGACGATGATGAACGCCAGCGCGCCGAAGACCAGCGCGGTCAGCCCCGCGGCGTGGGCCTGCATCCACGGCAGGACCTTCGAGCCTGGGGGCGCATCGAGGTGGTCGGGGCGACGCAGGACCGGGGGCGCAGGCTCCATGGTGAAACTGTAGCAGGCCGCCGCGCTCCGCTGCACGGAAACACGCAGGCGCCGCAGCACGCGCACGGCGCCCCGGGGCGCGGTACATTGCGGCATCATGCGCGACTTCGTCCAAGGCTGGGGGCTGACGATCGTCATGCTGGCGGCGATCGCGCTGGTGTTCGTGGCGGCGTGGGCGCACCTGGCCACCGAGCTGCGCTGGGTGCGAGCGCTCACCGACTACCTGGGCTCCGAGCTGGTCGGCGGCCAGGACAAGAGCCCGCACAAGGCCAGCGGGAGCCTGACGCTGGAGGCCCTGCGCGACGAGGTCAACGCGGTCGTGGTGTCGTCCGATCCGGTGTGGGCGCAGCGTCAGGTGCGGAGCTGGGAGATGCGCGCGCAGCGGCTGGAACCAGCGCAGGTATTCTGGATCGATCTGCTGCGCTCTTTGGGGCTGCTCGGCACGGTGCTCGGCCTGGGCATGTCGATGACGCTCAGCGGCTCGGACGTGGCCAAGCTGCTCGACCCCCTGGCGCTGGCGGTGTGGACCACGGTGGCCGGCCTGGCGCTGTCGATCGTGCTGTCCGCGCTCTATGGCATGAAGCTGACCGTGTGGTCCGACGCCTGCGCCAAGAACCTGGAGGCGTGGGATCGACGACGACGCCAGGACCGGGAGCCGACGCCGTGACCGCGCGTACGCCCCGGCCTGCGCCGCCGCGGAGCGCCGCCCGATGAAGCGGCGCGCGCGGCTCGCGCCAGAGTCGCTGACCTCGCTGGTCGACGTGCTGTTCATCCTGGTGTTCGCGGCGCTGGTGCAGCGCGCAGGCGCCACCGCCACCGGGGCGCCCGCGGTGGCCGCCGCGCCAGCGACGACGGTGGCGCCGGCTCCCGCGCAGGCGTCGCCGGACTGGGCGCCGCCGGCGCAGGCCAAGGAGCTGCGCCGCCAGGCAGAGCGCGAGCTGACCGAGCGGCTTCGCGAGCGCCCGGCCGTCGTGGCCCGCGTGTCGGCGAGCGGCGTGCTGACCTCGCTCGAGATCTCGGCCGGCAGCTCCGCCACCCTCGCCGCCCTGCTGCTGGCCGCGGCCGGCGCCGACGCTGGTGCGGCCGCGGGCGACGCGGGCGCCGCGGGCGACGCGGTTCGGCGGCTGGCGCTGGAGCTGCCGCTCATCGAGAAGGTCGCGGATCCCGACGTCGGCGTGGGCTACATCGCCGACCGAGATCCGGCGCGCCACCTCTGCGATGTGGCCGCGGCGCGGCTTGGGCCGCTGGCCCAGAGCCTGGTGATCCTGACGGTGGATGCGCCGCTGTCCGAGCTGATGGTGGCGCTCGTCGCCGGCCTGCGCCGCGACGTCGAGCACTGCCTGACAGCGCACCGCGCCGCGGCCGTGCTGCTCGATCCTTCTGCTCCCCAAGGCCCTCCATGACCACCACACCTCAGCATCGTTCTCGTCGTACCAAGTGGGCCGTTCGCGGCGCGCTGGCCAGCCTGGTGGCCCTCGCCCTGGCGTACCTGCGCTGCGGCAGCGGCCTCGGCCTCGGCGGCGGTGGAGGACAGCAGGACCAAGGCCAGGAGCCCGCGCCGGTCGCGGCCCCGCCGCCGGAAGCCGCCGCGCTGCGCTGCCAGCTCCGGCTCGACAGCGGCGGCCTGTGGATGCTCAGCACCACCGGGCAAGAGCAGCTCACCGTCGGCGCGGCGGTGACGGCGTGCAAGGCCACCGGCGGCGCCGACGTGGTCATCACCGGCGACGCTCGGCAGGGCGGCTGGGATGAGCTGCGCGCCGCGCTCCAGGCCGCGGGCGTCCCGTCCTTCGTGCGCGGCGGCGGGGCCCCGGCGCCACGCTGACGCTGCCGGCGGGGTGGCACCGCGATCCTCGCTAGCCTTGCAGCTTGGGATCGACCTTGCGCCGGGCGCGATACGCGACGTTGAGGGCCTTGGCGCGCTGCTTGGAGCGCGCCGCCACGCTGCGGTCGCTCCGCGCCTTGGCGACTTGCACCTCGCGCTCCAGCTTGTGCAGCGCCGCCAGCCGCGACGCCTCCACCTCGCCGGCGTCGATGGCCGCGGCCACCGCGCAGCCCGGCTCGCCCTGGTGGCGACAGTCCGCAAAGCGACAGCGCCTCGCCAGCGCCTCGATCTCTGCGAAGCCCGCGGCCAGGCCGCCGTCGTCGTCGACGAGCCCCAGCTCACGCATGCCCGGCGTGTCGATCACCAGCGCGCCGGACGGCAGCACGAACAGCTCGCGCCGGGTGGTGGCGTGACGGCCGCGCGCGTCTTCATCGATCGGCAAGACCCGCTGCGCGTCGTCGCCGAGCAAGGCGTTGACCAGGGAGGACTTGCCGACCCCTGACATGCCGATGAACGCCACCGTCGACACGTCAGCGTGGGGGCGAGTGTGCTCCGCGAGCCGCGCCAGGCCGTCGCCGGTGAACGCGCTCACCGGGAGGACCGGCACGCCTGGCGCGCAGGCTTCCAGCGCGCCCAGCAGGCGAGCGAGCTGCCCGGGCTCGCACTGATCTGTCTTGTTGACCACCACGATGGGGCGCGCGCCGCTGTCCCAGACCGCGGCCAGGTAGCGCTCGATGCGACGAGGATTGGCATCGCGGTTGGCGGAGGTCACGATGAAGAACAGGTCGACGTTGGCGGCCACCGCCTGGGCGTCCCCGCGTCGGCCGGCGGCGCGGCGGACCAGCAGCGAGGTCCGCGGCAGCACCTGATGGATCACCGCGGGCTCAGCGCCAGAGGACTCGGTCACCGCGACCCAGTCGCCGACGACCGGCAGGCCGAGCGCGGTGGCCAGGTGGCGCAGCCGGCCGCTGGGGCCGCCGAGCGCCGAGCGCACGCCGGCCAGGCGCACCTGTTCGCCGAGCTGCGCGACCACCCGCGCCGGCAAGAGCGGCACCTCCGGCTGGTGCGAGCGGAGCTCCTCGAGCCCGGCGGCGTGGCTTGGGCGATAGCCGAGCGCGGCGAGCGACCACGCGGAGCCCACCGACGAAGATGCCGACGAAGATGTCGGCGAAGGCGCCGATGAAGATGTCGACGAGGATGTCGACGAAGGCGCCGACGAAGATGCTGACGAAGGAGAAGGAGAGTCAGAAGACGACGAGCTGGAAGAGGTCACGATCAGTTCTCCAGATGCGTGGGACGCGTGGGACGCGCCCGTGAAGGAGGAAGCGTTGTCGACGCCGGTGCCCCGTCCGCTCGAGCCCTGGCCTCGCCGAGGGGCGCAAGAAGGACGGGAGACGAAAGAAGGGACGCACCGAGGCCAACCCCGGGGACAACCCGGGACTATCTCGAGGGCCAATGCCTCGCTCGCCGTCGGCGGACGCGAGCCCGCGTCACGCCGAACGCTTGCGCCGCTCGGGCGCCCGCGCTTCACCGCGCTCGTGAGCGCCCCACCGCTATTGCGGAAGGAGCATCAACGCGGGCGCAGAGCGCTGGCTGCCAAGTCAGGCGAGCGAAGCAGTAGCCGGGAGCGCGGCGCGCTCCCGTATGGAGACAAGGTCGGTCATAGACTCGTTTGGCTCACGCTGGAGCGCTCTAACCATGTCGCAAGGTCCGCGTGGGGTCAACTGGAAACCGCCAGCCCCAGCGCGGCGCGCAGCGCGACATGCTCCGCGCTGAAGGAGAACTCCACGAGATCGCGATCGAGCACGCCGCCCTCCTTGGCGATCGCCAGCGCCGTCGGGATGTCCTGGCAGAGCAGCACGCCGGCTCGATCGGCGGTCCGCGGCAAGCTACGCGACCACTGCGAGAGGTTGATCGCGCTGGCCCGCGCCAGGAGCCGCAGCGCCGCGGCGCGCGCCGCCACCTTGGTCACGGCGGGCAGCCGCTCCAGCGCGGCCGAGGCCTCCGCCGCGCGCGGCTCGTTCTCGCCCACGCAGGCGGACGCGGCCTCGCGCACCACCGCCAGGACCACGGCTCGCAGCACCGCCCCGGAGCGAGAGCCGCCCACCGCTCGACCCGGCCGGGCGTGGCACATCGCGCGCGCCAGCCGGCACACGAGCTCGGGGCGCTCCGGCGCCGTCAGCGCCTCGTCGCCAGCCACCAGCACCGGCGGATCCGCGGCCACCAGCTGGATCTGACGCTCTAGCTCCGGGCGCGCATACACCGGGCATGGCGCCACCGCGAACAGCGCCGCTAGCTGGCCGCGCACCCGCGCGAACGGCGCTGGCAGCTCCTCGTCGGTGACGCGCATCGAGAGATCGACTCCAGCGTCCGACAGCGCGACCGGGGCGAGGCTCGCCACCACCGGCGCCACCAGGTCGAGCAGCGCGCCCAGCTCGTCCACGTCGTCGGGATGCCGCAGCAACGCCCAGTGCGGCGCGGACAGCGGCGCTTGCGGCAGGCCCGGCCGCTGCACGCGATGGCGCTCGTAGGTCTGCTTCATCCGCGCGTCGGCGGTGCCGAGCGCCACCATCGTGGCCGCGGTCACCAGCACGCTGTCTGGCTGCCCCGCGTCGCCGGCGGTCTCCATGAGCTCCACCGCGGCCGCGAGTTCGCGCGTCCTGCGCAGGCGCGCGCGCGCTGGCTCCAGCGGGTGGGCAGGCTGCGCGAGCTGCGCACGCAGCCTGGCCACCGCCGAGGACACCAGCGGATCGCCGGGCGCCAGCGAGTCCGCGTTGCCGGCGGCGATCTGGGCGGCCTCGCTGTCATCGAGCTGCTGCGCATAGAGCTGCGCCAGCGCCAGCCAGATCTCGGCGGCGCGGCGCGCGGAGGTGGTGGCGAGCCGAAACAGCAGCCGCTTGTACAGGCGCTCCAGCCGGCGCAGCTCCCCGCGCCGCAGCAAGATCGGCTCGAGCTGGGCCAGCGCGTCCGCGCGCGCTGGCGAGAGCTCCAGCGCGCGCTCCAGGTGAAACAGCACCTCCGCGTCATCCTCACCCAGCGCGGCGCCGACGACGGCGCGATGCACATGCGCGGTGACATGGTCTGGATCGATCTCCAGCGCCCGGTTGAGGTGCGGGCGCGCGGCGTCCCCGGCGCGCACCGAGGGCCCGGTGGCGAGCCAGTGCGTCCAGCCCAGCACCTCGTGGAAGTCCGCCTGCGCTGGCGCGCGCACGGTCAGCCCCTCGAGGAGCGCGATCGCCTCCGGATAGCGGTGCTGCAGCAAGAGGTCCTCGGCGCTGCGAAACGCCAGCTCGGCGTCGAGCGTGTGCGGCCCCTGGGTCTCCGCGTGGCCCAGCGCGCGGTCATAGGCGCGACGCGCGTCATCGTCGAGCAAGATGTTGCGCGCTCCGGAGTAGGTGGCCATCACCTCTTCCAGGCGCGGACGATCGAGCCCCAGCGCGAAGCGCGCGTAGTACTCGCGAGAGAACGAGCGCTGGCGTTCGCTGAGCGCCGCGGCGATCTCGTCCACGCTGGCGCTGCGCTCCACCATGAGCACCGTGTACAGGTCCGCGGTGCGGATGCGCTCGGACTCGGCCACCAGCGCCCGCCGCGCCGCCGCCGCCTCGTCCCCTTGCGCGGTCGCGGCGCCCAGCTCTTCGCTGCTGACCACCCCGGAGTCGCCCTCGAAGAACATCAACGGCGAGGAGCCCTCGGCGTTGACCGGGTGGGGATCATCGAACAGCAGCTCATAGAGTGGATTGGTGGCGGTGCGCGCCAAGGCGGTGAGCCACGGGGTCCACGTGCGGCTCCGCACCGCGCCGGTGATGGTGCGCGGCCCCGCGGTGGGGACCTCGGCCAGCCCGGCCCCCGGCGACCACACCTCGCGTCGCGTCGGCGCCCGCGAGCTGGCGGGCGCAGGGTTCGGCGCCGCGTCGGCTTCCGTGGTGCGCGGCGCCGCTGGCGGGAGGTCGGCGCCGGCGGTGGCCGCGAGCGCGCCGGTCTTGGTTGCGGGCGCGCCGGCCGCGGCGGCGCTCGCAGCGGCCGCGCTCGCCGTGGCCGCGATGATGCGCGACGGCGTGATCGCCGCGGCCAGCTTGCTGGTCCGCCCGCCACCGGCTGCGCTGGCGACCTCGCCACGCAGGATCGAGGGGATCGGCCCCGACAGTGGCCGCGCCGCCGAGGCCCCAGGCGCGACGGCGACCTCGCCCCGAGAGAGGTCGCCCCTTGCTGCATCCCCTCGCCCCGCGGTGGCCGTGCTGGCGTTGATCTCGGGAACACCCGGCACGCTCGGCACGTCGGGCACGCTCGGCACGTCGGGCACGCTCGGCACGCCGGGCACGCTCGGCGCGTCGGGCACGCTCGGCGCGCGGATCGCCGGCTCGCTGCGTCGAGGCGCCACGCCGCGGGGCAGCGCCGCCTCGCCCTGCGCAGCAGCCGACGAGGTCTCCGCCACCGGCGCGACCACGACGTGTACGCGCGGCCGCTGCACGGTCACGCCGCCGCACAGCACCAGCGCGTCCAGCGCCCGGCGCGCCGCGAAGCGATCTCCGCACGCCCGCTCGATGGCCAGCACCGCGCCGCCCCGCGTGACCGCGTCCGCCACGGCGTCCCCGAACAGCTCGCGCACCAGCGCCAGGAGCCCGCGCCCGCGCCCCGACAGCTCGAACACCGCCCCATCGAAGCGGCGCAGGCGCTCCACGTCGGTCTCGCCGGTGTCTCGCAACCCGCGCAGCACCACCTCCGGCATCGTCACCAGCGCGGGCGCGCGCGCGCCGGCCGGGTGCGCATCGAAGCGCCAGGTGCCTTGCGGCCAGCGCAGCGAGCTCACCAGCTTGTGCCGATCTTGCGCCGCCAGCTCCGCGGCGAGCGCCTCGGTGCTGAGCGCCCCCATGGACACCAGCGTCTCCCCCAGGCGCGCCTTGGCCGCCGCGGCGCTGTCGACCGCGGCGCGATGCTGGCTCTCGCTGATGAGCCCGCGCTGCACCAGGAAGTGCCCCAGCGTCTCGTCGCGCAGCGGAGGTCACGCGCACCGGCTCGCCGCTCGAGAGCTCGACGGTCTTGACCACCCCCGCCCGCCGCAGCGTCAAGCTCCCGCTCACGCCGCCGTCATGCAGGTCGAGCAGCAGGCCGGGGAGAGGTCGCGTCGCGAACTCCCCCGAGCGCACCGAAAGTCCCATGCAGTGATGCTAGCTCGCCAAGGCCGCGCCGGAAAGCGAGGTTTCACTGGCACCGGGGGTCGGCGTCGCATCTGGCTCGCATCTGGCTCACATCGGCTCGCATCCGGCTCGCATCTGCGCGTCTCCGGGTCGCATTCGGCGCGCCTTCTGCATCGCATTCGGCTCGCGGCTGCTCGCGTCGACTGCCATTCGGCTCGCCTTGGCCGCCGGGTGCGGGGAATTCTTGCGCAGAACTCGGAGACGCGGCGGCGACTACTTCGCCACGTGGCAGGCGACCTGACATCCGTTTCCCAGCACGCGCAAGGATGGGACCACGGTCTTGCACTCCACCGGCTTGTCGGGAACCGGACAGCGCGGATGAAACGCGCACCCGGGCGGCGGAGACAGCGGGCTCGGCACATCTCCCTGCAGCACGATCCGCCGAGACGCCGCGCCCGGCACCGGCACCGGCACCGCCGAGAGCAGCGCGGTGGTGTAAGGGTGCCGCGGCTGGACGTACACCGTGCGCGCCGGCCCCAGCTCGACGATGCGGCCCAGGTACATCACGGCGATGCGGTCGGCGATGTGCTGGACGATCTTCAGATCATGGGAGATGAAGAGATAGGTGAGCTTCTCTGCCTCCTGCAGATCGAGCAGCAGATTCACGATCTGCGCCTGGATCGACACGTCGAGCGCGCTGATCGGCTCGTCGCACACGATGAACCGCGGGCTCACCGCGAGCGCCCGCGCGATGCCCACCCGCTGCCGCTGTCCGCCGGAGAACTCGTGCGGGTAGCGGCCAGCCACGTCCGCGCCCAGCCCCACCCGGTCCAGCAACTCCGATACGCGATCACGCCGCTCCTTGGCGGTGCGCGCCAGGCCGTGGATAAGGAGCGGCTCCGCGATCGCGGCCCCCACCGACATGCGCGGGTTGAGCGACGCATACGGGTCCTGGAAGATCATCTGCATCTGTCGTCGCAGCGGGCGCAGGAGCCGCTGCGGCACCCGCGTGATATCCGCCCCGTCAAACGAGATCGTGCCGGCGCTCGGCTCGAGCAGGCGCAGCAAGGTCCGCCCCAGCGTGGACTTGCCGCAGCCAGATTCACCCACCAGGCCCAGGGTCTCTCCGGGGAAGACCTGCAGGTCCACCTGCTCCACCGCCCGCACCGTGGCCACCTTGCTCGAGAGCGCTCGCCACAGCGTCCGCTCCTGGCGCGGCCACGGCACCTTCGCGGTGAAGTGCTTGCTGACCCCGGACAGCTCCACGAGCGGCCGGCCGTCGGCGCGGCGCAAGGCCGGCGCCGTCATGGCGCAGCCTCCGGCGCGGCCTGCAGCGGGAAGTGGCAGCGCACAGAGGTGGCGCCGAGCGTCACCAGCGCCGGCTCTTCGCGGTGACACCGCTCCTGCACGGCGGTGCAGCGCGACGCGAACTTGCAGCCCACCGGCAAGCTCCACAGGCGGGGCACCATGCCGGGGATCTCCGGCAGCCGCGCGCGGCGACGCGGACCGGCGCCGCCCTCTTCGCCCAACGCCCTGGCGCCCGCGTCGTCGGCCGAGCCGGCGGTCGCTCCCGCGTCTTTGTCGGGCGCCGAGGCGGCGGTCGGCACCGGCGGCACCGAGCGCAGGAGCCCGGCGGTGTACGGGTGCCGCGGCTGGGCGAACAGCTCCGCGGTGCTGGCGTGCTCCACCACCCGGCCCGCGTACATCACCACCACCTCGTCGCAGGTCTCGGCGACCACGCCCAGATCATGCGTGATGAGCAGGATGCTCATGCCCAGCTCGCGCTGCAGGCCGCGCAAGAGCTCGAGGATCTGCGCCTGGATGGTGACGTCGAGCGCCGTGGTCGGCTCGTCGGCGATCAGCAGCTCTGGCTCGCACGCCAGCGCCATGGCGATCATCACCCGCTGACGCATCCCACCGGAGAGCTGATGCGGGTACGCGTCGAGCCGCTCTTCGGGGGAAGGGATCCCCACCTTGCGGAAGGTCTCGGCGGCGATGCGCCTCGCCTCCTTGGCGCTCTTGCCCTGATGCAGCCGCACCGCCTCCGCCACCTGGTACCCGGCGGTGAACACGGGGTTTAGCGAGGTCATCGGCTCCTGAAAGATCATCGCGATGCGGTTGCCGCGGATGGACCGCATCTCGCGATCGCTCCGCGTCAGCAGATCGGTGCCCTCGAACAAGATCTTGCCGCTGGCGATCCGCCCCGGCGGGCTGGCGATGAGGCGCATCACCGACAGCGCGGTCACCGACTTGCCGCACCCCGACTCGCCCACCACGCCCACCGTCTTGCCGCGGGGCACGGAGAACGAGACGCCGTCCACCGCGCGCACCACGCCGTGGTCGGTGCCGAATTCGGTCACCAGATCGCGGATCTCGAGCAGCGCCTCGGCCATCCGCCGCTACATTAGCAGCACGTGGCGATCTCCAGTCAACCTGTGACCAAGTTCATCGAGCTCCCGGTGCTCGGCATGACCTGCGCGGCGTGCGTCCGCCGGGTGGAGAAGGCGATGGCGGCGGTCCCTGGCGTCGGCACCACCGAGATCAACCTGCCGCTGTCCCTGGCCCGCATCGAGCTCCTGCCCGCCGCGCCGGCGCCGGGCGTCGCAAACAGCGTCACCGACGGCGCCATCGGCGGCGCCATCGGGCCCACCGACGAGGCGGCGGCGGCGGCGGCCAGGTCCGCCACCCTCCTCGCCGTCGCCGCTGCCATCCGCGACGCGGGCTACGAGGTGCCCGACGACGCGCTGCACCCCGCGGCGCCCATGGCCGCCGAGCAAGCCACCGCGGCCGCCGAGCTGCAGAGCGCCCGCGCGCTGCGCCGCGACCTGGCGATCTCGCTCCTTGTGACCTCGCCGCTGCTGGTGCTGGCGATGAGCCACGGCGCATGGCCGGCGCTGTCCACCTGGCCTGGCCTGGTGGCGCAGGCCGTCCTCGGCACCGCGGTGGTCGTCGGCCCCGGGCGGCGCTTCTTCTCCGCCGGCCTGCGCGCGCTGCGCCACCGCGCGCCGGACATGAACGCGCTCATCGCCCTGGGCTGCGGCGCGTCGTGGCTGGTCTCGATGGTCGAGCTTGGCTTCCACCTGCGGCATGGCGGGCACGGCGCCATGCCGGGGCTGTACTTCGAGGCGGCGGCGGCCATCATCACCTTCGTGCTGCTGGGCAAGTGGCTGGAGGCGCGCGCCCGGCAGCGAGTGGCCGCCGCGGTCACCCACCTGGCCGCGCTCTTGCCAAAGCAGGCGGCCCGGTTGACGGAGGACCACCGCGAGGAGCTGGTGGATCCGTCGGCGCTGGTGCCCGGCGATCGCGTGCGCATCCGGCCAGGCGAGCAGCTCCCGGCCGACGGCACCGTGCTCGAGGGCGAGTCCACCGTCGACGAATCGCTGCTCACCGGCGAGAGCGCCGCGATCGACAAGAGCGAGGGCAGCCCGGTCTACGCTGGCGCCACCAACCACAGCGGCACCCTGATCATGAGGGTGGCCCGCAGCGGCGCCGAGACCACGCTGGGCCGCATCGCCGCGGCGGTGCAGGCCGCGCAGGGACAGAAGGCGCCCATCGCGCGCCTGGCCGACAAGGTCAGCGCGGTGTTCGTGCCGGTGGTGCTGGCGCTGGCCACCGTCACCTTCCTGGCATGGGCGCTCGCCGATCCCTCGACCGCGGGCCTGCTGGTCGCGGTCGAGCGCTTCGTCGCGGTGCTGGTGATCGCCTGCCCGTGCGCGCTGGGGCTGGCCACCCCCGCCGCGGTGGCGGTGGCCACCGGCCGCGGCGCGGAGCTCGGCGTCCTCTTTCGCGGCGGCCCCGCGCTGGAGGCCGCCAGCCATATCGACACCGTGTGCCTCGACAAGACCGGCACCCTGACCGCTGGCGCGCCGTCGGTGACCATGGTGGAGGTCGCGCCCGGCCTGGACCTCGCGCCCGGCGAGCTCTTGAGCCTGGCCGCCTCCCTGGAGCAAGCCAGCGAGCATCCGCTTGGCAGGGCGCTGGTGCGCGAGGCCCACCGTCGAGAGCTCCGCTTGCGCTCGCCGCAGGAGGTGGCAGTGGAGCCCGGCGGAGGCATCGCGGGCATGGTGGGAGCTCGTCGGGTGTCGGTGGGCAACCTGCGCCACGCCACCGCGGCCGTCGCTGCCGCGCGAGGCGCAGCCGGCGAGGCCGGCGCTGCGGGCGCAGCCGGCGAGGCGGGCGCTGCGAGCGAGGCCCTCGCGCCCCTCGGCGCAGCGCCGCCAGCAGAGCTCGCCGCGCGCCTGGCCAGCGAGGGCGCGACCCCGCTGTGGATCGTGCTCGACGGCGCCTGGGCTGGCGTGATCGGACTCTCCGAGCCCGCGCTCCCCGAGGCCGCGGCGGTGATCGCGCGGCTGCGCGCCATGGGCGTGTCCGCGCAGATGATCACAGGCGATCACCCCGCCGCCGCCGCCGCCGTCGCCAGCGCCGCGGGCATCGACGTGGTCCACTCGCAGGTGAGGCCGCTAGACAAGGCCAAGCTCGTCGAGCAAGCGCGCGCAGGCGGCCGCCGAGTGGCCATGGTGGGCGACGGCGTCAATGACGCGGTGGCGCTGGCGGCCGCCGATCTCGGCGTCGCGATGGGCAGCGGCACCGACGTCGCGGTCGCGGCCAGCGACGTGACCTTGGTGCGCGGCGGCCTCGCGGCGCTGCCCACCGCCCTCGAGCTGGCGCGCGCCACCTTGCACACGATCCGCGCCAACCTGTTCTGGGCCTTCGTCTACAACGCGGTCGGCATCCCGGTCGCCGCTGGCGTGTTCGCGCCGTTCACCGGCTGGCAGCTCTCGCCAGTGCTGGCGTCTGCCGCCATGTCGCTGTCCAGCGTCTCGGTGCTGCTCAGCTCGCTGCGCCTGTTGCGCTTTCGGCCTTCGGTCTAGTTTGAGGCTGCCGATCCATCGCCTTACGCTGCGTTGCCGCTCCTCGCGGTACGCCCGGTAGCGCTTCGTCGCGGCGCCTTGCGCTCGGCGCGCCTCGGCACCCTCAACCAAGTCATTCCTCTGTGGAGAGGTTCTAGGACCGAGGCGGTCACCTGGGCGGCGAGCGTCCCCACCTTGACAAGGCGCGTTATATCAACCAACGTGCTGATATGATTGTCCTGCTCCTGCTACTCGTCGCGGCGCTCCTCGCGATCGCGTGGCGGGGGCTCCCAGCGCCGGAGGTCCCGCCTCAGCGCCTGCTTCAGCCGGCCAAGGGCTCGCAGGAAGCGCAGCAGCAGCAGCTCGCGGGCGCGCCAGCGGTGGTGCGCCGCGCGAGCCGGCCGGCGGTGGTGCTCGCGCACGGCATGGCGGGCTTTGACTCCATCGGCATCGGCGATCTGCGCGTCGCGTACTTCCGGCGCGCGGCCAGGCACCTCGAGCGCAGCGGCTACGAGGTCGTCACCACGCGGGTGCCGCCGGTTGGCGCGCTCCCTGCGCGCGGCGAGGCGCTCGCCGCGGCCATCTGCGCGCTGCCGCACGAGCGGGTGACCATCATCGGCCACAGCATGGGCGGGCTCGACGCGCGCTGGGCGATAAGCCATGGCGCGGCCGATCGAGTCGCCGAGCTGGTCACCATCGGCACGCCCCACCGCGGCACGCCGCTGGCGGATGTCCTCTCCCGCGGCAAGGCCGCCCGCGCGCGCTCCTTCGCCGCGCGGCTGGGCCTGGCCACCGACGCCATCGACTGGCTCACCACGTGGAAGCTCGCCGAGCTGGCAGACGAGATGCAGGACGCCAACGACGTTCGCTACGCCTCCATCGTCGGCGTGGCGACCCGCGCCCGCATTCACCCGCTGCTGCTGGCGCCCCACCTGTACCTGTCGCGAGTGGCCGGCCCCAACGACGGCATGGTGCCCGAGCCCTCGCAGCGCTGGGGCGACGTGCTGGCCGTGGAGCGCATGGATCACTTCGCGCAGATCGGCTGGGCCGGCGGCGATGCGGCCGGGCTCATCGAGCGCAGCCTGACCCGGCTGCGCGCCTTGCCGATGTCGATCGTGCAACTACCAGATCCGGTCGCCGCCGAGATCGCTGAGCCCCCGAGCGTCCCTTGATCTCCAGGATCCCCGGGACCTCCGAGATCCCCGGGATCTCCGGGATCTCCGGGATCTCCGAGCGCCCCGAGAGCCGCGAGCTCCCCGAACTCCGCAGATCTTGACCGAGATCACGCCAGGCCCTCGTCGCGTCGGAGTCTGGTACGCTGGGAGCACTGCGGTCGCAGCATGGAGACTTGCGTGAGCGAACAGCCCTCTCTGACAGACTTGATGGAAGAACACCAGCGGCTCGAGCAATCGCTGCAGGCCCTGGCCGCGCGCCGCACGCTGACGCCCAGCGAGCAACAAGAGGTCGCCAGGCTCAAGAAACAGAAGCTCCTGACCAAGGACCGGATCGCGCGCCTGTCCGCGGGCGTGTAGCCACGTGGAGAACGACGATACGCCTCCGCCGGACCTGGCCGCCGCGCTGCCGGCGCTGCTTGGCCCCGAGGCGCTAGACCAGCTACGACACCTCGGCTTGCGGCTGGATCGGAGCGGCCGGTTCTGGCACCGCGGCGAGCGAGTCACGCACCCGCGCCTGCACCAGGCGCTGCTGCGCTGGCTCGATGTGGTGGATGGCAAGAGCGTGATCCGGCTCGACGCGCGACGCTATGCCTATGTCGACGTCGAGGACGCGCACCTCCGCGCCCGCTCCGCGCGCTGGGACGGAGATCGCTGCTGGATCACCTGGGATGATGAGCGCGAAGAGGAGCTGCCTTACGGCGAGCTGCGACAGGCCGCCGATCACGCGCTCTATGTCCCGGCGGGCGCGCCGCGGGCGCTGCTGGGGCGCATCGCCAGCCCGGCGTATCAGCGCATCGCAGAGCACATCTGCGAAGACGACCACGCGCCCCTTGGCTTTGTGCTGGTCGCGCGAGGCGAGCGCTGGCCCATCGGCGCGCACCCGGGCCCAGGCGCCGGCTGATCCTTGGCCCAGGCGCTGCTGCGTGCCGGCGCGCTGGCACTGGCGCACGCGCGCTCGCCTCGGCTCACATCGGCGCGCTCGCACCGGCGCCGAGCTCACTCCTGGATCGGCCGCTCGAAGATCTCCATCCACTGGTCGTCGTTGGCCGGATCGAGCACCCACGTCGACACCAGCAGCTTGCCGCCCGCTCCCGCGGCCGCAGCGAAGAAGCCGTAGGCGCCCACGAACGGCTCCTCGGCGCCAGCCAGGGTCACGCGCGCCCAGGCGCCGCTCGGCGCGCGCCGCGCCACCAGCAGCTCGTGGCTGGTAGCGTCCTGATACGCCACCGCAGGCTGGCCATTGGGCATCATCACCAGCGCCGCGTCGTCGCCCACGAAGTGCAGCTCCGGCCGCGGCTGGCCATCCGGCGTGGTGCCCACGATGCGGTACCCGTCGTCCACGATCTCCGGCGGCGGCATCGGGCTGCCCACCTTGAGATACTCCAGGTCATCGCGAGCCGCGCCCACGTAGGCCACGTGGATCTTGCCGGTGCCGTCGACGGCCATGGTCGGCGACCAGCCGGCGTCGTTGCCCGCGCCGCCGCTGAGCACCGCGGGTGGATCGAACCGGTTCTGCGTGGCGTTGAACGACGACATCTTGAGCGCGCCGCTGGTGCGATCGTAGTAGACCACCACGGGCGCCTGGCTTGGCAGCCGCGCCGAATCGACGAACAGGCCGAGCCCGCCGGGCAGCGGATACACGTTGGGGTTCTCCGGCGTCACCGCCGGCACCGGGGCGGTGTCGACGATCTTGATGAGCCAGTCGCCGGCCGCCGTCGGCTCAGGAACCTGCGCCGAGGCGTACCGCACCTCGGCCCGGGTGCCGCTCGCGTCCTTGACATGCGCCAGGTAGGCGATGCCGGGGCGCCCGTCATCGGACCGCAACGTCAGCGACGTGTACATCCCCACCAGCGCGCCGGTGGCGCCGCTGAGGTTCTTGGTGCCCACGTCCACCACGTGCTTCTTCCAGGTGCCGCCGCTGCGCTGCGCGAACCGCAGCGACGCGGTCTCGCGATCGAAGTAGCTCACCACCGGCTCGCCAGCGCGCGTCACCGCGATGCTGGTGTACATGCCCACGTCGGGCCCGGCGGCGCCAATCCCGCCGCGGATCTTGGCGTTCTCCACCTCCACCGGGCCGTCGGGCACCCCGTCCACCCACTCCCACGCCTCCGCCGCGATCCGCCCCGGCGCCGCCTTGGTGACCACCAGATCTCCGTGGAGCTGCGCGTACGCCGCCACCCAGGCCTGGCCATCCGGCGCCGCCGCCACGTCGGAGTACAGGCCGATCTTGCCCGCCTCGATGTCGTCCGCGCAGACGCAGGTGCCCTCGACGCAGAACGGCACCTCGCGCGCGCCGCAGAAGCCCGCGCAGTCCTCCACCAGCTCGCAGGATTGGCCCGCGGTGCCGCCGCAGTTGCAGCCGGGCACCAGCGCGCTGACCACCAGCGCCAGGAGCCCCTGCCAGGATCCGTGGCCTCGCCGCTTGGCCGCGCGCCGCGAGCTCGGCGCGCGCCGCCGCAGCAGCAGGCCGCCGAGCACGAGCACCAGCGTCACCGCGCCGCCGCCCGGCCCGCCGCTGCTACACGAGCAGCCCGCGCCGGCCTGGCCGTGAAACGACGCCACCAGCTCCTGCGTGACGTTGCCGGATGGATCGCGCAGGAACACCACCAGCTCCCCATCGCGCGACAACCGCGCCGCCGCCGCCGCGTCGAGCGTGGCGGTGTCGCCTTGGCTCCACGCGGTGGACGGCGCGCTGGCGCCGGGCTCGCCGAACGCAAGCTCCAGGTCGCCGCCCGCCACCACGTCCCGCCCCTCCACCGTCAACGCGCCGCCGCTCCACCAGGTCCCCGCCTTCACCAGGTGCGGCCCCACCGAGTCGATGCGCGCCGCCAGCCGAGTCTCCGCCGAGACCAGCAGCGGCTCGCGCTTGACCCGCGCCATCACGCCGAGCTCGTAGTCCCCCTGGAAGGCGAACGCGCGATCGCGCAGCACGAGCGGTCGGGCGTCGCTGTAGGGCCGCCACAGGCCAGCGCCCAGCCGCCAGCTCCACTCAAGCTCCCGGCCAAGCGCGTCGGTCGCGTCGACCTCGATCACGATCTGTGGCAGCGCGCCCGCCGCCCGGGCGTCTTCGACCTCGCGCGGGACGCCGCCCTCTTGGGTCGCCGCCTCGTCGGCCAGCGCGCCGCGAACCTGCTCGATGGAGGGCACCTCCACCGCGCTCACCCTCGCGGAGGCCACCGGGCGCACCCGGGCGTCGCGGACCGCCGGGGCCATGGCGCCGGCCGGCGCGCCGAGCGCCGCGGCCAGCGCCGGGGCCGGCGTGCCCAGGTCGCCGGTGATGGCGACGAAGCTGTCCTCGGTGGTGGTCACCTTGCCCACGCTCACGTTCTGCAGCGAGAACCCGGCGAACGCGGGCAGCGCGAACGACGGCAGGTTGCCAAGCGCCGGGGTGACCAGATCGAACACCACCGGCAACACCCGCTGCAGGTCCGCGGGCTTCTCACGCAAGAGCTCGCTGTTTTGCACCTGCAGCCGCACGTTGGACGACGAGATCCCCACCAGCACCGGCTTGATGGAGACCGGCAATCCCACTGGCTGCTCCAGCTCGAGGTTTAGCCCCACGTCCAACGACAGCGACATGGTGAACGCGCGCGTGTAGCGCTCGTAGAGAAAGGCGTAGACGTCGATCTCCAGGTTCTGCAGCTTCATGGTCAGCCGCGGCGAGGCCAGCGTGCCGTCGCCCACGGAGAAGTCCACCGCGCGGGTGGGCCGGGTCACCATCAACATCGGATCGTTGCGCCGCTCGGAGCCGAGCTGCCCCAGGGACGGCGCCAGCAAGCCAAACGTCGCCAGGGTGAGCTGCGGCACCTGCGTGGTGCCAAGGCCCAGACACATCGCGCCAGAGGTCACCAGGTGGTGGCCCAGCAGATCGAGCGTGGCCTCGGAGAAGCCCAGCGCCACGTCGCCTTGCGGCGGGTTGGGCGCGCCGTTGAAGGCCGGCGCCACGGGCAGCGCGAACGAGCCGCGCGGCGTCCGCGGCAGCGAGTGCGGCGCGGTGGTGAAGTTGGGCGGCGGCAGCGCCGGCACGCAGCGCGCCACCTCGTTGTCCAGCGCCGGCGTGCGCGTCGTCGGATCGCGGTCGGTGTTGAGGCCCGTGATGACCCCCAGCGACAGGCCGCCATCCCCGGTGGTGAAGTGGACGTAGCCGCCCGGCAAGATCCGCGTCTCCAGCTTGCCCGAGGCCCCCGAGGTCAGGCCGGAGAACAGCGCGCCCACGTCGATGACCCCGGCGACGCCCGGCGGATCTGGCAGCAGGTTGTCGATGAGCCCCTCGAGCGTCGGCCGCAGCACGGCGAGCATCGCGTCGACGATGTAGTCCTCCAGGTAGCCCTCGAGCAGGTTGAGCAGCGCGGTCACCAGGCCGCAGTTGCGGAACACCAGGGACAGGTTGGGCCGCGGGATCTGCCCCACCGCGATGGCGAGCTCTCCGCTGGCGGCGTTGATACCGAGGTTGATGTCCGCGTTGATGCGAACGTTGTCGGCCTCCACCGTGACCGAGCAAGAGCCGTCGATGCCCAGGACCTGATACGCCAGCGGCACCACCGCGTCGGTGTCCACCTGCACCGTCATGCGCAGCGTCTGGGCGCTGGCGGCGGCGAGGGTCACCGAATCGATGGTGAGGTCGACGTCACATCCCGGCGTACACTGGTTCTGGTTGCCCTGGCACAAGAACGCGCCGGTCCCCAGCGTGCCGGTGGCGTCGCCGATCTCGGTCGGCGGGACACAGAACCCCTCCCCCAGCGCCCCCTCCACCACGCCGCGGGCCAGCGCGTTGATCTTGGCCATGCCGCCCGGCGTGATGCGGATCTGGCCGCCGCCCTCCACCGTCTGGTCGGCTGGCAGCCCGCCGGCTGGCAGCGGGGCGGTCGAACCACAGCCGCCGCAGCCGCCGCCACCACCGCTGCACGCTCCAGAGAGCACCACCGCGGCGAGCGCGAGCAGCCATCGCGGCGCACGTGCGTGTCCGCGACGCGGCACAAGTCGGGTCCAAGCTGAGCCCATGGCAGCCTCCATCGGATCTCTCAAGATGTTGGCGAGCATACTCGGCGCCATCCCCGGGTGACCAACCTTTTCTTTCGCTTAGCTATATGATTTCGTTCAAAATTCTGCCGCGCCGCGCCGTCGCCCAGGTAGGCGCTAGCCCACCGCGCGACTTGCAGCACAAAAGTCTCGTGAAACTCCAAGCCCAAGGCGCTTGACACAGGGACAGGTGGGCCGCTATCTAGTCGCCCGCGCCTGGGTCCGTAGCTCAGTTGGATAGAGCGCCGGGCTTCGAACCCGTAGGTCGGGCGTTCGAGTCGCCCCGGACTCACAAGAGTGAAAATAGAAGACTAGTTTTTTGGGGGCATAGCTCAATGGTAGAGCATCGGACTCTTAATCCGTTGGTTGTAGGTTCGAGCCCTACTGCCCTCACCCACTGAAGGCCGCGCAAAGACAGCGCGGCCTTCAGCCTTTTTCGGCTCGCGCTCGAGCCTTCGGTCTTCGACATCCGCCAGCCCTCCGGCTGGCGTTTTCCGTTGCGCGCCAGGCAGGGCCTCTGCGCTGGCGGTTCTGCTTTGACGCGGCCGCTTCGGACCGGCCGCGTCGTCCACCAGCTCGCGGCGCCGCTGCGCCCGCTTTGCGCCCGCTTCACTGGTTTCAGCCCCAGCCGCGGAGCGGCTGGGGCCGTGCGTCCACAAGGAGAACGACGATGACGACGATGACGACCCTGACGACCCTGACGCCCCTGACCCCAACCCACCCTGCTGCTGCTCGGCGCGACATCTGGTTCGAGAGCGACGGAGCACGCCTCTTCGCCCTCGACATCGGACACGGCCATCCCGTCGTCTTTCTCCATGGCGGGCTCGCCGATCATCGAGCGGCCCTCCTCCGCGTGGCGCCGCTCGCCAACACGCACCGCCTCCTGACTCCCGACCTCCGGGGCAGCGGGCGTTCGGTCCATGCGGGGCCGTTGAGCTGGGATCGGCTCGCCGACGATCTCGCGCGGCTCCTCGGGCACCTTGGTGTCGAGCATGCGGTGGTCGGCGGAACCTCGATGGGCTCCGCGGTGGCGCTCCGCTTCGCGCTGCGCCACCCGCAGATGCTGCGAGGGATGATCCTGATGTCGCCCTTGTACCCCGGCGCCGATCGGCCGCTGGCGGCGGCCGCGACGTCGGCCATGCGCGCGATGGCCGACGCCGGGGAGCAGGCACTGGAGCACGGGGTCGAGGCGCTGCGCCCGCTCTTCGACTCCTTGCCGCCTCCGGTCCGCGACGTCGCCATCGAGATGATGCTCGCCTTCGACGCAGGCAGCGTCGCAGCCACCACTCGCTTCCTGGCCCGGAACGAACAGCCCATGGAATCGGTCCGCGAGCTCGAGGCGATCGACGTTCCCGTGATGGTGCTGCCGGGGATCGATCCTCAGCATCCCGCGGAGATCGCAGCCCTCTACGCGCAGCACCTGCGGCATCCGGTCGTCGTCGCGCAGAACGCGCCCGACACGTTGGAGAAGGTCACCCAGTTCTGCGACGACCTCGACTGGAACCTGAGCACGTAGCGTGGCCGATCGCGAGCGTCGCGGGCCGAGGCCGCGGTGTGGCCTTGGCGACGAGGCTCGCCGCACGGGCTACCGCGGACTACCGCGGAACGAGCGTGACGTCCGTCGATGAGCCGTAGGTCCAGCGGTAGATCACCAGCGAGTCGAACAGCTCCGCCGCCTGGACCTTTGCGAAGCGAATGGGCGGCGTGATCTCGATAAACTTGGCAGCGCCCGGTTGTTTGTCGCCGGCACGTCCGAGCTGGAGCTTCGCGTCGGGGAACGTGATCAACGGCCGATCGCTGTAGGTGCTCGCGTCGAGTAACGTGATCGATACCGGCACGGACTTCACCGGCGTGAAGCCAAGGTCGATCAACGTCTTCTGCGCGGCGACGAGCCGCTTGCACTTCACGCAGCGTCGCGTGCCATCGTTCTCCGTCGCACCATCTCCACCGTCATCAAGTGGGATCGTGCTGACAATCGAACGACTCTTCAGATCGATCACGCGCAGCGCACCGAACGAGAGGCGAAACTCGGCATCGCTCACGCTGGACGCATACGCGACGACGAAGCGACCTGTCGGATCGATCTCCATGCAGGATGACGTGCAGCGGTAGTCGATCGCATCGGTGGTTCCTGGCGTTCGCGCGACCAGACCGAGGATCGCCGGGCTCTTGCGCAGCACCGCGAACGTGTCGTCGGCCATCACACGCCAGTACAGGCCCGCCGGATCGCGCTGCATCACGGACATGTCGACCGGTACTTCGCGCAGCTGCGTCTTCGCGACCGCGAGGTGGAGTTGCGGCAGGTTCAGCGATGGATCGAGCTTGACCGCTCGCGCGAACAGCTCGCGCGCCTTCGTCCACTTCCTGGCACGCAGTGCGACGAGACCCTCCTCGTCGTCGAGTCGCGCGCGCAGCGACGACAACGAGACTGAATGGGTGGCACGGAACGTTGAACCCGACATAACCAAGCGCTCTTCGTGGCCATCGATCACGACGACATCGCCCACGAGATGCACCGAGTCGAGGCGCTTCACCTTCTCTGCCGGCAACGCCGCCCAGATCTTGCCACGACGCACACCGAGGAACGGCCACGCCGTGATGTGCATGTCGTCGGGCAGTGCGTCGGCGTGGCGAGTCACCGAAACGAGCTCGAGCTTCGCGGCGTAGTTGTCGGGCTCCTGCGTGCACCCGAAGTGATCGCACAACGAGTCGTCTTGCTCCTCGAACCACAGCCAGCGCACTTCGCCCGGCTTCATCACGAGCAGGTTGTCGCGAACGCGATCGTTCTCATCGAGCATTCGCCGCGTCTTCTCCTCGCGCGTCTCCTGCGAGGGGTCGAGATCCTTGAACTTGTCGTAGCGATACGTCACTTCATCGGCATCGCCCGGCGGCCGCCCCTTACCGGCTCTCTCGATCTTCATCAAGCCATCGCCGAAGGCACGCGCGCCACGCGGACGCAGCTCGTTCGGCGACGCCGCGGCGGTCGCACACATCAAACACACAATAAGCCACACAATAAGCAAACGTGTCATGCGCCAAGCAACGTCGCCCAGCCGACCGACATTCCCCGAATCCAACTCCTCAATGAGGACATCGTGACATCCTCCACATTTGGAGGTAGGCCGAAGTACCACACGGTGGCTCGCTGCCGCGATTCGCGAACCAGACGACGACGAACTCGATGAGCTTCCGATCGCGGCGCCGGTGCGCCACTCGCAGCATCCCGCCGAGATCGCTCGCGCGTTCGTGATGACTACTGACCCGACTTGCGCTGGCGGCGCTTGAGAAGCGTGGCGCGCTGGCGCTCGCGCTGACGCTTCAGGAGGGCCTGGGAAGCGGCCGCCGCGGCCTCCTGATCTTGGGTGCCGCCGGTCGAGGTGGTGCTCTTTTCGTTGTTGCTCATGGGGGGCGGACCCTACCACATCCTTGCCCGCCCAGCGGCTCCGAGCCGCCTTCGGCGCTGCCAAGCGCGAGCCCGTTGTGTGATGGTGCTGTGGCCGGAAACCCGTCCCGGGGGACCCGTCCGACGTTGGCGGAAACCCGTCCCGGGGAACCCGTCCGGGGAACCCGGGGAACCCGTCCGACGTTTTGGGACCCGTCCGACGTTAGTTTTCCGGGGCGGGGACCCGTCCGACGTTAGTTTTCCTGGGGCGGGCGAGGCCGGGCGCTGGCGTACAGACTGACTGCAAGGCGAGCGCCCCGAGTCAACGGCGGTGCGCACCGATCCGGTCCTGCGGATGGTCAGCGCAGCGCAAACGAGGCTCGCGGGGGGCTTGTGGCTGCAGTGGCCCACGCCGCGACGACGCCGGAAGGCGGCAACAGCGAGCCAACGCCGGTTGTCAGGAGATGAGCTGGCCGCGAGCGGCGGGCGCGCGGGTGCGCGGCAGCCCTACTCCACAGTAGCCCTACTCCAGCACGGCCACGCCAGCGTTGCGGCGCAGCCAGTACGTGCCGGGCGGGAACAAGGCGGACAGGCCCTTGATCAGGCGCTCGCGGGCGGCGCGGTAGGCCTCGCGGAAGGCGCGATAGCTCAGGATCGCGGCGATGCGCGCGGCGCTGTCGCCGGCGGCGATGGTGGGCCGCAGGCGTCGGCGCGGCTCGCGGGTGCTCGGCCTCGAGTTGAAGTCCACCCTGCGCGCGGCGTCAGCGCCCAGCACGCGGCGGCCCTGGCTGACCCGGTCCTGCCGGGCCCGCGCCTCGAGGTCAGCGATGAGCCCGCGCACCGCTTGCCGGGCCTCCTGCACAGGACCCAGGTGCTCGGGCCAGCCTAGCGTGAGCGTGAGATGCTCGGGCATATCACCGTCGTCGCGGAAGAAGTGCGCGGGGCGCTGCACGGTGAGCGAGGTCCCGCGCAGGAACGCGTCCGTGGTGTTGACCCCGGGCCAGTGCTCCGCGTGCTCCACCAGCTGCGCCTTCACCGGGTTCACCGCCGCGTAGGCCATCCTGGCCAGCACGTCCGCGAGGTCGACGAGGTGCGTGGCGTTCGGTTGCACCTTCTCCCAGAAGATCTCCTCGCGGCCGCGCAGCCAGTTCATCGCGCGCGCGACCAGGCCGTGCAGATAGCGCATGAACTCGGACAGGGAATCCTCGGGATCATAGATAATGGTGTGGTGGTGATTGCTCATGGCCACCGAGAACAGCACCGTCACCCCGGTCTGCTCCGCGGCGTGCGCCAGGCAGTAGAGGAAGGTCTGCGTGGTCGCGGCGTCAGGGCGCAGCAAGTGCATGCGCCCGGTACACCTCCGGGTGATCATGTGGACGCGGCCTGGAAGGATCTGGCGAGCAGCGGTCATGCACACAACCGCTCGCAAGAACCGAGCCCGCCGCAACCCCTCGAAGATCCACGACCACCTCTCTCGCTCCGTCCGAGATCCGGACACGCGCGCCGGACGCGCCGGACACTGGAGTGACGAATCAAGACGCCGCAGCATCGTGATCGACCCCTCCACCAGGGCGCGAACGTCCGGACACCGGGCGCTCGCCGACGCTCGCGGTAGCTTCGCATCCCCGGGCACCTACCTTGCTGTCTCGGCGATCGCCACCCGGGCTCCCATGCGCCTCTGTTAACGACACGCTCGGGGCGTCGGGCGCCCAGCCAGCGAACTCCCTGCAGCCTCCCTCACCAAGTAGCGACGAGCCATCAGGGCTCTTCTGACACACCGGCAGCACATGCTGCGCCCCCCAAGCTAGGCCAGTGCGCGGCATTGTCCCACGAGTCGGCGACGGCGGACGTCGCTCAAGCCGTTGGCGGTAGGTTGGCGACCTACCGCCTCACCACCTACAGCCTTTCGGCTCGCCTGTGCAGAAGCTAGCCAAGCTCCCGCCCGTGAGCGGAGTCTCATCTTTGCCATGAGCCTCTCCTCGCTCGAGTGTCCGGCGCGTGGGCCAGGCTCGCGCCTCGTGGCCAGCGCTGGTCGTGCGACGACTGTAGGAGCACCAGACTGCGTTCTCCCAGGGCGTGTATCCCAGGCTGCGCGCCCGGCGCACACCGCCGAAGACTTGACATGACAGGCTCACCTATCCGGATCGTGCGCGATCTCGTCGACCATCTCGTCGACCCAGTGTTGACACGTCCATCCACGCATTCGTAAGGTAGAAAAACTGAGCGCGGGGAGCGCCAAAGGGGGTGTATATGTCTCGGTCATTTCGTCTGCTTGTCCTTTCCGTCTTGGTGATCAGCGCAATGAGTGGCTGTAACATTCACTCTGTGAGGCTACGGCGCGAGCCGCCGGGCGAAACCTCACGCTTCCTCTGGAGAGACGCGCGACCTCCAGAGCAGCGAGAGTCTGGGCGCGAGGCGATCATGTCCACGAACTGCTCATGGGGGGTGTACAGGATGGGGGACGACAAGTTCACTCCCAACCGGGTGGCGCTGCTACGCAGTGATCTCGACAACGCCCTCGGAGCAGAGCTCGCGGGCAAGACTCTGACCCTGAAGAACTACACAGTCCACTTCAATCGCGCGCTCGAGATGCGCAGCCAGCTAGCGTTGCAACAGTCCACCTCTCTTCTGTCTGCCTTGATCAGCGCCGCACTGAATGACACCTCCGTACACGGCTGTGGCACAGAAGATCTCAAAGGAAGCTATTTTGCTCACGAGGTCAAGGCCAGCTTTTCTCCGCTCGTGGTGGTGATAGATGTCGCGATAGACAACAAGCTCTTCCACGTCCGCTGGGTCGAGAGCTCACCCATCGCCATCCCGATTCCCGACGAGAGCAGCGCCGTGTGGAATGCCTGGGTGACTCGCGTCCTGTTCACCTCCACAATGAAGCTAGTCGACACCATCAAAGCAGCGGCGCCAGCACCCGCACCACTGCCGATAGCCACCATGCAGCAACGAGCCCTGCTATGAAGCCCATCTCGAGGGCCTGGCTGAGGCGATCTGACAGTGAGCCTGACCTGGGATCCCACTAGCGCTACGGCCGCTTGGTCAGCGTCACTCGGTCAGCGTCACTCGGTCAGCGCCGCTCGGTCAGCGTCACTCGGTCAGCGCCGCTCGGTCAGCGTCACTCGGTCAGCGCCGCTCGGTCAGCGTCACTCGGTCAGCGTCACTCGGTCAGCGGGCTGGCCAGCGGCAAGAGGAGCCGCAGCTCGTAGCTCGCGGCCACCGCGCGGTCGACGCGGAGCTGCGCCGGATCGATCGGCGCACCGTCGAGCGTCATCGGCGCGCCGCCCGCCGGCAGCGCGCCGCGGCTGACGACAACGTGGACGCGGGCCAGGCCCAGGCGGACCCAGGCCTCGAAGCCAGGCCAGCGCGCGGGCAGGCAGGGGGCCACGTGCAGGTGGCCGTCCACGTGCCGCAGCCCCAGGATGCCCTCGACGCCGAGCCGCCACAGCCACGCGGCGGCGCCGGTGTACCAGGTCCAGCCGCCGCGGCCGACCCAGGGCGCGCAGCCGTAGATGTCCGCCGCGAGCACGTAGGGCTCCACCCGATAGCGCTCGGCGGTGGCCGCGGTGGAGCTGCGCAGCACCGGGTTTAGCAGCGCGAAGATGCGCTCGGCGCCGCCGCCGTCGCCCATGCGCGCGTGCGCCAGCCCAAGCCAGACGGCGGCGTGGGTGTACTGACCGCCGTTCTCACGCACGCCCGGGGGATACGCCCTGACATAGCCCGGGTCATGCAGCGTGTGATCAAACGGTGGCCAGAACAGCAGGACCAGCCGCTCGGCCGCGCGCACCAGCCGAGAGTCCGCCGCGCGCACCGCGGCGCGATCTCGCTCGGAGGCCTCCTCTCCTGGGCGGCGTGACAAGACCGCCCACGACTGCGCGATCGAGTCGATGCTGCACTCGCGCGAGGCCGCGGAGCCCACCCGCGATCCGTCGTCATGAAAGGCGCGCAGGTACCAGGCGCCGTCCCACGCCGCGGCCTCGACACGCGCGCGCAGCGCCTGGGCCCGGCTGCGCCAGGACGTGGCCTCGGGCAGCGCCCCGCGCCGCGCGGTCAGCGCGGCCAGCCGCTCCATGACCGCGCACAGAAACCAGCCCAGCCACACGCTCTCGCCTCGGCCTTGGGCGCCGACGCGGCTCATGCCGTCGTTCCAGTCGCCGGTGCCCATCAGCGGCAAGCCGTGGCTACCTTCTGTCAACGCGCGCTCCACCGCCAAGCGGCAGTGCTCAAAGAGCGAGCCCACGCGCTGCCCGGGCTGAAACTCCGCATAGCGCTCCGCCTCGTCAGCGCGCAGCGCCTCGCCCTCCAGGAACGGCACCGACTCGTCGAGGATCGCCGCGTCCCCGGTGGCCGCGACGTACTCCGCCGTCACGTACGGCAGCCACGCCAGATCGTCCGAGCAGCGCGTGCGCACGCCACGTCCGGACGGCGGGTGCCACCAGTGCAGCACGTCCCCCTCGACGAACTGGTGCCGCGCCGCCTCCAGCAGGTGCGCCCGCGCCTGCTGCGGCGCCACCGCGAGCAGCGCCAGGATGTCCTGGAGCTGATCGCGATAACCAAAGGCCCCGCTCGATTGATAGAAGCCGGTGCGCGCCAGCACGCGCGCCGACAGCGTCTGGTAGAGCAACCAGCGGTTGAGCATCAGATCCATGGCGGGCTCTGGCGTCTTCACCTGGAAGACGCCAAGGCGCTCATCCCAGAAGTCCGCCAGCTCTCGCCACGCCGCCGATACCACCTCCGGCTCGCGAAAGCGCGAAGCCAGCGCCAGCGCGGCGTCGCGGCTGGCGGCCTGCCCGAGCACGAAGTGCGTCTCCCGCTCCTCCTGCGGAGACAGCTCCAGGTGGACCTGCAGCGCGGCGCACGGTGCGCCGCTTGGCTCCGTGCTGCCAGAGAGCCCCCAGCGCGCCAGCGCCTCGGGCTGCGCGAGCGATCCCCCGCCGAGGAACTCGGCGCGGTCCGCGGTGAAGCCGTGGACCGGGTGCCGCGCCGCCAGAAACGCCACCCGCCCACCGAAGTCCGCGCTCCAGGTGCTGGTGGCCAGCGCGCAAGCCTGCTCATGCACCAGCTCCGTCTCCAGCGGCGGTCGCGCCATGGAGAGCTGCCGCCCCAGCACCCACTCCGCGTAGTAGGTGGCGGTCAGGCGACGGTGACGTGGCAGCAGGTTGCGTAGCCGCAGCCGCACCACCTTGAGCCCGGCCGCCGGCGGCACGAACACGGTGAGCTCCTGCCACAGGCCGTGGCTCTCGCGCTCGTAGCTCGTGTAGCCAGCGCCGTGCCGGACCAGGGTGTGGCCGGAGAGCCCGGCCGGCAGCGGCGTCGGCGACCACACGCTGGCCGTCTCCTCGTCGCGCAGGTAGAGCGCCTCGGACGGCGGGTCACGCACCGCGTCGTTGTGCCAGGGCGTGAGACGGTTCTCGCCGCTGTTGAGCGACCACGTCATGCCCAGCCCAGCCTCGCTCACCATGGCGCCGCACTCGGCGTTGGCCAGCACGTTGCACCACGGCGCCGGCGGCAAAGTGCCCGGCGGCACCTCCAGGATGTACTCGCGCCCGTCCTGGGAGAACCCGCCGGTGCCGTTGTCAAATTCCAGCGCCGGGCGCGGCACCCGCCGCGAGTTGTCCTCCGCGTCGAGGCTCGGCGTGAACCACGGCAAGCTCGACCGCGGCGCGTCCACGCGGTGCAGGCGCGCCGCCAGCGAGCCGTCTCCAGAGTCCAGGACGACGCGCGCGCAGGCCTCCAGATGCGCCAGCTCCTCCGGGGGCACCTGATCCCCGACCAGCACGAACACGCCACCCCGGCGATCACGCCACTGCTCGGCGTCGCTGGCGGCCAGCGCGCTGCGCAGCGCGTTGACGCCCTCGCCCGCGTAGCCCGAGGCCTGCTCATCCACCAGCACGAGATCGAACGACACGCCCAAAAAGCGCAGGTAGCGCTGCGCCGCCAGCACCTCGCGCAAGACGCCGGCCTGCGGATCGCGCACGCGCAATAGCACGATCGGCTCGTCGCCGGAGATCCCGCGCCCCCACAGCCGAGCCTGCCTCGGCGCCGCCGCGGCCCGCGCCGCCGCCGAGACGCGCAGCGCGGGATCGCCAAACAGCAGCACGGTGGTCAGGCGCTGCACCGTCGGCAAGAGCGAGGGATCGAGCCTGAGCCGGGCCAGCCGACGCGGACCGGCTTGCTCCGCGTCGACGAACGCCCAGCGCACGGCATGCAGCGTGTACTTGCGGGCCAGCGCCAGCGCGGCGGCCCGCTCGCTGGCCACCGCGGTCACGAAGGCCAGCGTCACCGAGCTCTTGGGCTCGAGCGTGACCTCCGCCATCAGGCACATCACCGGATCGAGCACCGCGCCGACCTGACCGCGCAGCCCGCCTGGCTCCTCCAGCGCCCTGGGCGCGCGCAGGCTGCCGCCGCGGCCCAGGAACGCGCCGCGCTCCGTCTGGTAGCCGGCGAACAGGACCGAGGGGCCCTCGCAGACCAGCCGATGGACCAGCACCGCCGGCTCCTCCTTGTCGGACTGGGCGCGGCGCGAGAACACCAGCGCCTCGAGCGCGGGCTCCCACTCGCTGTTCACGAACAGGCTGGAGAACATCGGATGCGACGACGCGCCGGCTGCGTCGAACAGCACCGGCCGGCCGGCGCTGGTCACCGTGAGCCGCCTGCGCGCCGCGGTCTCGTTGTGCAGCGTGACGTGCCGCACCTCGACGTCATCCGAGGCCGCCACCGCGACCTCCACGTGGATCGAGATGCCCTGGCTGCGCAGGTGATGCTCGACCTTGTGCATGGAGTAGGTGGTCTGGCCTCGCTGCGAGGTGGCGAGCCAGATCTGCCCGCTGTCCTCGTCGCGCAGGTAGATCCAGAGCCCGTCGTCGTCGCTCGTGGCATCTGGCTGATAGCGCGTGAGCGCGAGCCCGCGCCAGCGCAGCCCGCCACCGCCGGAGCCGGTCACCAGGCTGGTGAGCTGGCCGTTGCCAAGCGCGAACGCCTGCGCGCCGCCGAGCGCCGCCGCGGACCACGACGCAGGGAGCGGCGCCAGCGCTTCGCCCGGGGCGGCGGTCTCGATCTTGGCGTGCTGCGTCCGTGGCCACTCCTTCGGCGCGACCTCGGGCGCTTGCTCGTTGAGCAGCACCTCTCCCGCCTCGATCATCGGGTCCGCGTGGAAGCGGTCGACCATGCTGCGCCCGGTGAGCAGGTTGCCCAGCGAGACCAGGATCATGCCCTGGTGATGCGCCATGTACGAGCGCACCACCACGCCGCGCGACGAGCCCTCCCCCTCGCCCGTCTGTCGCTCCGGCGTCAGATCCAGCGCCTCGAAGAAGCCGTACGGCCCCAGCATGCCCCGCGCCTCCAGGTCGCGCAGGTTGTCCAGCACGGCGCGTGGCCGGATGGCCAGGGCCAGCAGACAGGAGTACGGGCTTATCACCTGATCCTCCTCCAGCCCGCGCCGCAGCCCTAACCCGGGGACCCCGAACGACTGATACTGATAGGTCTCGCCCGCGTCGAGCCGAGCGTACGCCGACTCCGAGATGCCCCAGGGCGCCTTGGTCTGCGCCCCGTACGCGATCTGCGCGTCCACCGCCAGCGCGGTGGTGCGCGCCAGCAAGGTCTCGGGCTGGCTGCGCATGAGCAGCTCCGGCATCAGGTACTCGAACATCGTGCCGCCCCACGACAGCAGCGCGGGCGCGCCGCCGACCGGGGTCAGCGGCCGCCCCAGCGCGACCCAGTGCGCCTCCGGGACGTCGCGCTTGACGATGGCCAGGAAGCTGGTGAGCCTGGCCTCGGAGGCGAGCAGGTCGTAGTGGTTCGGATCTACCTGGTCGCTGGTGACGTTGTGGCCGATGTGAAACAGCCTGCGCTCTCGGTCGTAGAGCATCCCGAAGTCCATGCCCCGCACCTCCTCGCCGGCCAGCGCCGCCAGCGCGCCGAGCTCGGCGACCAGCGCGGTGGCGTTGGCGGCGGCCTTGGTGAACGCCTCCGTGAGCCGCTGCGCCGACGCCGCGCAGGCTTCGGGGCGCGCTGGTGCGGGCGCGGCAGGATCCCCGGGCGCCGCGGGCTCCCCGGGCGCCGCGAGCTCGCCGAGCAAGCGCTGACATGCATCCGGGATCTCGTCCAGGCAGAGCCCCGTGGGCAGGACCAGGCCGCAGGCCGTCGCGTCCTCGCCGAGCACGAGCCACGGCGCCAGCGCTTCGAGCTCACGACGCAGCTGCTCCACCAGCAGGTGCAGCGCCGCGCTCGACGTGCGCAGGGAGTGCAAGAGCTCCACCTCGTGGCGCAGCGCCCCGCTTCCGAGGAGCGCGAGCAGCTCGCGCTCCAGCTCCAGCGAGGACGCCTCGCTGAGCCGACGCAGCACCTGGAGGCTATCCTCCAGGTGCTCGCGCGCGTGCTGCGCCGAGTCCTGCATTCCGGAGATCACCTCGCGCAGCGCGCCCGCCGCTGGCAGCGAGCGCACGGGCTGGGCCAGCAGCTCCAGCGAATCGAGCAGGCCCTCCCAGGACGCCGCGCGAACCACCGGCGCGCGAGTCAACTCCTGACAGCCTTGCCGCAGCGCCACCAGACAGCCGGCGAAGTTGCCGCTGTCCACCGTCGACACGTAGCGCGGCAAGAGCGGCTGCAAGCTCTGGGTGTCATACCAGTTCAAGAGGTGCCCTTCGTGGTGGGCCAGGCGCGCGATGCTCTCGAACGCGCGCCGCAGCCGCAGCGCCAGCTCGCTGGGCCCCAGATAGCCGAGGTCGTAGGCCGAGAGCGTGGCCAGCATCGACAAGCCGATGTTGGTCGGCGAGGTGCGGTGCGCGGTCTGCTGGTGTGGCGCCTCCTGGTAGTTGTCGATGGGCAGCCACTGGTCGCGGGGCCCGACGAAGGCCTCGAAGAAGCGCCAGGTCCGCCGCGCCAGCAGGCGCAACCGCCGCCGCTCGTCGCCCGAGAACGAGGCCTCCAGCGCCCGTGGCACCGCGCTGATGCGGCGCGCCAGCTCCGGCGCCAGCGCCCACGCCGCCAGCAGCGGCGCGGCAGCCCAGAGGGCGCCCGGACGCTGCCAGGCCAGCGCGGCGCCCAGGAGCACCGCCACCGCAGGCGACGCGACCATCGCGCGCCAGAACGCGGCGCCCGCCGAGCGCGCGGCGAACGTCGAGTGCGCGGCGCTGGTCCACTGCAAGAGCCGCTTCTTGGTGACGGCCTTGCGGGTCGCGACCCGCACGATCGCGTCCACCACCACCACCGCTTCGTAGGCCCACAGCCCAAGACCCACCGCCGCGCGCACCAGCGCCGCGCGCCGCCTGCGCCGGCCGCCGAAGTACGCCGGCAGCGCAGGCGCCAGGCCCAGCGCCACGACCGCCGCGGTGAAGCCCACCGCCATCGTCGGCAGCCAGCTCCAGCCGAGCACCAGGAGCAGCAACAGCATCGGCGTGGTCAGGCTTCGCCGCAGGTTGTCGGCGATCTTCCAGCGGTCGATGAGCGCCAGCGAGTGCCGAGGCGCGGCCCCCGCGGCGCTGGCCACCTTGGACCGCAGCCAGGGCACGAGCTGCCAGTCGCCGCGCACCCAGCGGTGCATCCGCGCCGCATACACCAGATAGCTCGACGGGTAGCTCTCGTACAGCACGATGTCGGTGGCCAGCGCCGCCCGCCCATGGATGCCCTCGAACAGATCGTGGCTGACCAGGGCGTTCTCAGGTGCCCGGCCCTCGGTGCTGCGCATGAAGGCGTCGACGTCGTAGATGCCCTTGCCCACGTAGATGCCGGCGCCAAAGAGGTCCTGATACAGCTCCGAGCAGGCGTGCGCGTAGATGTCAAAGCCGATGTCCCCCGCGAAGGCGCGCGAGAGCAGCGTCTGCCGCAGGCTGGACGGCGCCGTCTCGACGCGCGGCTGGATGATGGTGTAGCCGGCGATCACCCGCCCGCGCTCGTCGAAGACGGCGCGGTTGAGCGGATGCGCGAGCGCCCCGATGAGCCGGTGCGCGCCCTCCAGCGGCAGCTCCGTGTCCGCGTCCAGCGTGATGACGAACCGGACATCTCGCAGCCCTCGCGGGTCGCCGACGTGACGGCAATAGCTGGTTCCTAGATCGCCGCGCAGCAGGCGGTTTAGCTCCTCGAGCTTGCCGCGCTTGCGCTCCCAGCCCATGAACCGCTCCTCCGCCGGGTTCCAGCGCGCCGCACGGTGCAGCAGGTGAAAAGGCCCCTGTCCGGACACGCCGTGCTTGAGGTTGAGCGCCACCACACCAGCGCACGCCGCGTCCAGCAGGGCCTGCTTGCTGGACTCCGGTTCGTCGTCTCGCGCGTCGAGGTGATCGGTGAGCAGCGCGAACTGCAGCGCCGGATCCGGGTTCGAGAAGTAGTGCAGCTCCACGTTGCGCAGCATCGTCATCACATCCTCGGCGCGCCCGAGCAGGGTGGGCATCACCACCAGCGTCGCGAGCCCATCTGGCAGGCCGCCCTCGAAGTCGAGCTTGGGCAAGAGGCGCGGCGGCAGCAGGTGCGCGTAGCCAAGCTGCAGGGCCGCCACTACCACGGCGGAGACCGGGACCGCCGCGACGGCCAGGAGCAGCGCGATGACCGCCGCGCCGAGGGACGAGGCTTCGGCGAGCACCGCCCCCAGGGCGGCCAGCGCCAGCGCGGTCAAGACCGCCAGCGGCAGCAGGTACGCGGCCGTCGGCCACCGCTGCACCAGCCGCCGCACCCGCTCCATCCCCACCGGCCGGTAGCCCACCTGGGCCTCCAGCGCGGCGCGCCCCTGGTCCACCAGGTAGTACCCGACGTGCCCGCGCCGCGGATCCGCCCCGCCCTGCGCCGCGAGCGAGATGGCGGCGCTCGCCACGTCCTGCTCGCTCGCGCCGGTAGCCCAAGCCAGCACCTCCACGACCTTGCGATAGCGATCACAGGTCGCGAACTCCATGCGCGAGTAGAGCTGCGCCGGGTCGGTGCGCAAGATCGCCTCCACCCGGTTGCTCTGCTCGAAGAACTCCTTCCAGTCCATGGTGTCGAGCGCGCGCAGCGCATGCACCGCGCGCTCCACGCCCACGCCGGCATCGAACGCCGGCGGCGAGCCCGCGGACCGCTGCGTGACCTTCGGCGGGAACGCTCGCCGGTCGCGCTCGTCGAACGGCACCCCCAGCGCGTCGAGGAAGCTCAGCAGATGGCCGAGCGTCGCCGCGCGCAACATCGTCGGCAGCGCCCACAGCTCGGCGATGGTCAGCGGTGACACTTCTTGATAGGCGTCGAGGAAGCGGCGCAGCTCGGAGAAGCCCAGCGTCAGGTCACTGCCTGCCACCAGCGCGCGCGCCAGCGCCTCGACGCGCGCGGTGCCACGGTCCGGACCGTCCGCGAGCTGCGGCAAGTGGCGGACAAAGCCGCGCGGCAGCTCTGCCTCCACCTGACGCGCGACTCGACGGATCAGGTAGTAGTTGTCCAGGAACCACTCGGCGGCCTTGCGTAGCCGCGCGTCCGAGGACGTGCTGGCGACGAGCTGCGCTCTCGCGTGACCCAGCGCCCGCGACACCGGAGGTGCCTCGAAGAAGCGGGTGAGCAGCCGCGCGTCGCGCCGCAGGCTGCGTTGCGTCTCGGCCAGCGCGCGCGCCGCCGCGTCCGCGCGGTGTGATGTCCCTGTCTCTGTCCGTGTCCCTCGGCCATCGTGGACCGCGGCGACCATCAGGCCCGGTCCAGGGGCGGCGTCGCGCGAGACCAGCGCGCCGAGACGGCGTATTGGGGCGCGTGGATGGTCCTGGCATCGCGCTCCGGAAGATCCTGCAGCACCAGCATCGGCACCGTCGAGGCGCCCATCAGGTGGGAGATGAAGCCGCCGAACGAGCGCTCCGCGTCGCACGTGGCCCCGTGGGCAGACAGCACGACCAGCTCGGATTGCCCCGGCTGGACGAGTTGCAGCAAGCACTGGCGCTCGTTGGCGTGCCGCATCACCAGCATGCGCGCCGCGATGCCGTCACGAATGAGCTGGCGCTGGAGCTGTGCCAGGTAGCGCCATGCGCCGGTCTGCAAGCAGGAGGCGAGCTGCAGCGCCAGGTTCAAGCCTCCGGACAGCTCCATCAAGGCCGTCGATCGCGGCTCCTGCACGATGTGGATGAGCAAGAGCTCGGCGTGGTGCGCCAGCGCCATGCGCGCCGCCAGCGGGAGCACGGCCTCGGCGCGCCGAGACCCGTCGAGCGGCACCAGGACGCGCTGCAGCGTGGAGCCCGCCAGCCCGCCAGCCGAGTGTGCGATGAGCACGGAGCCAGGCGCCAGCGCCAGCACCTGCTGCGCGATGCCGCCACCCGCCTGCGCTGGACTCTTGGCTCGCCCGCCGAGCACCGTCACCTCCGCGCCCAGCTCTCGGACCAGCTCTGCGATGCGCTGCGCCGGGTCGCCTTGCTCCAGCCGGATGTCCACCGGCGCGCCCAGCTCGGTCACGAGCTGCTTGGCCAGCCTGTCGAGGTAGCTCCGCGCCTCCTGTCGGGAGATCTCCCAGCTCAGCGCGTCGTAGGACCTGGGCCCAACATGGTCGCCATGAAGCGGCATCACATGCACGAGCGTGATCGAGCCGCCGAGCGTTCGAGCCAGGGACAGCGCGTGCGGCACGCCGCTCTCGGAGGCCGCCGTGAGGTCCAGACAGAGCAAGATTCGATGGGCGCGCGCGGCAGCATGGAGCGCTGTTGCAGGGTGCATCCCCCGATGTGATGCAAGCTGCAGTCCACATGACGCATAGCGCCACGCCCTTCAAAAACACGTACCTCGCGCGTTCTTCTTGCCCCGCCTTGGCCAACCGTTCGCTGACGTCATCAATATGAAGGAGCGATCCTTCATATTGAGCGCAGCCGACGCTCATCACCGCGATGCCTTCAACCTGGAGCACGGCACCAGCGCTGCGTTCTTCCAGGGCGTGGATCCCTGGCTGCGCGCTACGCGCCGGCACTAGCAGCCGCAGCGCACGAAGTCGCGGCGCGTCGCTAGCTGGGTGCCCCAGTTGCAGACCCGGGTACGCTGCCTGTAGGAAAAGAGCCCCACCTGGCCCTTGCCGAAGCACCAGAAGCGGGCTTCACAGGCGGTGTGGGTGATGGTCCACGATGACCACCCTGAGCAGCCGAGTATCTCGACGTCACCTTCGTCGGGCTTGCCCATGTCCTCGACGGCCGCCTCGGACGCTGGCTCACAGCCTTGTGCCGAGCCCTGGGCGGGGCTGAGCGCCGCTGCGCCCTCCGCGCCGTGCGGCGTGAAGTAGAAGGGTGACCGGATGCCAGCGACGCGCTGGTAGACCATCTCCGCGAACTGGCGATCTGGGTTGCCCGCCGCGTCAGTGGGGCGAAACAGGATCTCGATCTCGGTGGGGCGGCGCTCGTAGGTGAAGACGCTCCCCTTGGCGAGCTGAACAGCGCTGCCGTTGTCGGCGAGCACGTCGAGCATATCGCGGTACCCGGGGCTTGCTTGGATCTCCTGGATCTCGGCCTCGGTGATCGGGCGCGGCTGCGTCGTCGCGGAGGTCGAGAGCGCGCCGGCCGGCGCCTGGAGCAGTGACTCGACCTCCGGCTCGTCGGTGGCGGTGCAGGCGGCGGCGACGCTGGCAGCCAGCAGCAGCGCGCTGGTGAGAACCGGGGAACTCTTCAACCCTGAAGACATCATCTCTTGCTCTCCTTCACAAACCTGGTGGCGCGAGTGGTGGCTAGCTCGCGCGCCAGCGCAACGGTGCGCGCAACCCACGGCTACGTGAGGCCCGCCCGTGCGCCAGGTCCTGTGCAGTACGCGACTGGCGTTGGTTCTTGGACAAAGAAACGACGAACCGCGGGTCGAGGCGTCCCGGCGACCGGCCGCGCGGCTGTCGGCGCGGCCACGGACGGTGCTTGGCCGCCCCAGACCGCGCGTGCCGGCCAGCCCACCGTTCATGCAGTTCGTATGGTCAACCTGTCTACTCGCTGCCCGTGGGCCGTGGCCCAAGGCGCTGACCTGGCGCGCGGGGCATGACATCTCGCGCACCTACCGCGCACAGCTCGCGCACAGCTCGCGCCGCGGCGCACCACCTGGTTCGGCCTTGCGTTTGCTATTGCCTCCGTCATGCCTGCACATCGGGTCTCAAGCGTCGGCCGCATCGCGCTATGCGGCGTGCTCTCGGCGCAGCTCATCCTTGGTCAGCGGCCCTGGTTCGTCGGCGGCGACTTCTCGCCACCTTTGGCCTTTGCGGCCACCCAGGCCGAGGGCGGACCGACGCCGCAGCCCAGCGGCGCCGCGCCGGCCGACATGGTCAAGAGCGACATCGCCTCCGGCTTCGACTATGGCGTCAACACCAACAGCGGCGCCTTTGGCTCCTCGATCCCGATCACCACGCCGCCTGGGCGGCTCGGCATTGAGCCCAAGCTCGCGCTGTCGTACTCGTCCTCATCGTCCGCGCCCGGCATCGCCGGGGTGGGCTGGAACCTGGCGCTGCCGTCTGTGCGGGTGGATCCCAACGTGCCGATCCTCACCACCACGCGCTACCAGCTCGACGGCCAGCGGCTGATCGAAGATCCGGCGGTGCCTGGCACCTTCGCCACCGAGCAAGACACCTACGCGCGCATCCGCCGGACCTGCGTCAGCAGCAACTGCGCCTTCACGGTGGACGAGCGCTCCGGCGTGCGCATGCGGTTTGGCGCCAACGCCGATTCGGAGCTGCTGGGACGCTGGGCGCTCGATCGCGTGGAGGACGCGCACGGCAACTACATGACCATCAGCTACATGACCGACGCGGAGCTGCTGGGGCTCTTCGGCGCGGACAACGCGCGCGACGGCGCGCTCTTGCCGCGCGAGATCCGCTACACCGGCTCCGCCGACCGCGCGCCCTGGTACACCGTGCGCTTCGCGTACGAGCTGCGCCCGGCCTCCGACAGCTACGACTTCGCGCCAGACTGGGGCTCCGGGCGGCTGCGCTACCGCCTCAAGACCGTCTCGGTCGTCGGCGGCGACAACGTGACGATCCGCAGCCACGCCCTGTCCTACGTGCAGGCGGCCAACGGGCGCAGCCTTCTGGCCAACGTCGCCGTCACGGGACTGGCCGGAGCCGCCGGGCCCCGCCCGTTCGCCATGACCTACGTCCAGGCTCCCACCGGCTTCACCGCCCCCACCACGCTGGAGGTCCCGGCGCTCGACTCGCGCGTGGTCACCGGCGACTTCAACGGCGACGGCCGCGCCGACCTCCTCACCTACCGCCGCACCGATCCGTCCGGCCTCTTGCTGCACCGCTGGCGCGTCCAGCTCGGCCACAGCACAGGGCTTGGCGCGCAGGCGATCTGGCTCACCGCTCACGCCTACAACTACCCGGCCACCGCGACCACGCCCGGCGGCTGCACCGGGGCCGCGGACAAGGTGTTCGTCGGCGACTGGGACGCCGACGGTGACAGCGACCTCTTCCACTACGCCGCCGGCTGCGGGGTGGCCCCGCGCTGGCGCGTGCTGGTGGCCCAGTACGATCACTTCGACGTCGTCGACTGGGTCCCGGCCGCGCAGACCGGGTGGGGCAGCGTCTACGACGCCAATAGCGCCACCCTGGTGTTCGCCGACTTCACCGGCGACGGCCGCAGCGACGCGCTGGTGCATCGCGGCCTGCAGAGCACCCTGGTGGAGTCCGCCGCGAGCGCGCCTGGGTTCGTCACGCGCCCGGCGAACCCCGGGGTGACCGGTCCGTTGCTTTCGACCGGAGACATGAACGGAGACCGGATGACGGATCTGGCCATCTACGACTCCACCAAGATCACGGTGGCCTGCTCCGAGGGCGGCGGCAGCTTCTACCCGTGCGGCGGAACCGGCGTCCCGCTCCCCGCCGGCAGCCGGCCCCTGACCGGCGACTTCAACGGCGACGGCCTCACCGACGTGCTGGTGAACGGCAGCGCCGCCTCCACCGTGTACACCAGCACGCGGCTGGGCTTCCGCGTGCGCGCGGTCACCATCCCCGTGATCAGCGACGTGGCCGACGTGGATGGCGACGGCCGCGACGACTTGTTGCAGACGATCACCACCGCCACCAACACCTGGTCGCTCCGCACGCACCTGGGCCGCGGCTCGGTCTTCCTGCCCGGCGCGACGCTCGGCTACCCCGACCTCGCCATGGGCAGCGTCCCCTCCTGCGCGCCCTACACCTACTCGCCGCAGACGCTGGTGGCCGACTTCACCGGCGACGGCCGCGCCGATCCGATCCTGCGCACGCGAGATCCAAGCGGCGGGTTCTGCGCCGTCAGCGGCGCGCAGTTCCTCGCCACCGCGACCGACGCGCCTGCGGTCGACCGGCTCGCCAGCATCCAGTCTCCCACCGGGCTGACCTTGCAGGCGCTCTACCAGCGCTCGGCCAACCCCGGGCTGCCGATCTCGCTGCCGGTGGTCAAGGAGCTCTGGATCCGCGACTTCCCGCGCGTGTACTTCAACCGCCCCATCTCGCCGATCCTCGAGACCCACCGCTACACGTTCCTCAGCGGCAAGTGGGATCCGGCGCGCGCGGAGTTCATGGGCTTTGCTCAGGGATGGGACGAGCTGGTCGAGCGCAACCTGACCGAGAAGGTGACGTACTTCCAGGACACGGCCCGGCGCGGCAAGCCGTCGTCCTCCCTCAAGGCGCGCACCAGCCCGTACGAGATCTTGTCGTCTGATCACTACGTCTACCGCGACGACCTGGCGGCGCCCTACCGGACCGAGGTGGCCTGGCACCTCAAGCGATACTGGGCGGCCGGCGCCATCACCGTCAGCGCGCTGCAGGGGTTTCAGTACGACGCCGCTGGCAACCTCACGCGGCTCGATGACCACGGCCTGTGCTCCACCACGGCGGACGACCGCCACACCATCACCACCCACCGCGCGGCCACCGACTTCAACGTCCACCGGATGGCGCAGCAGAGCCTGTACCAGGGCGCCGCGGCGCCACCGCCCGAGCTGGGCGGCACCTCCGGCGGCTGCACCGGCACCACGACCACGAGCCTGGTCGAGAGCACCTACAACGAGTACGACGGCACCGCCGCGTCGGTGACGCGCGGCGACCTGACCCGCAGCTACCGCCTGGTCATCGCCGCCAACGGCAGCCAGAGCTGGCTTCGCGAGCGCGACTACACCTACCGCGCCGACGGGCTGCCCTCCTCCATCACCGACGCGCGCGGCTTCGTCACCTCCATCATGAGCTACGATCCGGTGCTGGGCATGTACCCCGAGCGCGTCCGCAACGCGGTGGGCCACGAGGAGGTGCGGGAGTACGAGCCGCACTTCGGCAAGCTCTCCCGGGTCACCGAGCCGAACGGCGGCGCGCGCACCATGCAGTACGACGCCTTCGGTCGCAAGCGCGCGCTGCGCACGCCGCTGGCCGCGTCCTTGTGGATGAACACCGTCACCTGGGCCTATGGCGACACGTTGCCCAACTGGACCGCCACGGTCATGCCGTTTCAGGCAGCGGGGGGCGCGATGCAAGGCAGCGCGTCCGTCGATTTCCGCGACGCGCTGGGCCGGACGATCGCGACGGTCCGCGACGGCGACTCGCATCAGGAGCGCGTGCTGGCCAACCGCACCACCTACTGGGCGGCCACCGAGATCCCGGCCACTGTGCTGGCCCCGGTGGAGGTCGCGGTCACCGCTTGCGGCAGCGTGCTGACCTGTCTGGCCTCCTGGGCCACCTCCCAGCCGGCGGTGGTCGACTGGCAGACGCTGACCACCGCGCCTGGGGTGGCGGTGCAGTTCGCCGTGGATCCGCTGGGCCGGGTCACCCGCCGGGACAACCCGGACGGCTCCTTCGTGACGTACGCGCACTCGGTGGACGCCAGCGGCTTTGGCCTGGTGGCGTTCGACGAGGTGGGAGATCAGCGACGGCTCTATCGCGATGTCCACGGCGAGCTCACGCGCGTGGAGCGCTGGGGCCAGGCCGCCGCGCAGCCCGCGATCACCAGCTACCAGCGCGACGTGCGCGGCAAGCTGACGGGGATCACCAGCCCGCTCGGCGTCACCACCCAGCTCACCTGGAGCTCGCTGGGCCGGCTCGAGCGCGTGGTGTCTCCGGAGCTCGGCACGCTGACCTTGGGCTACGACAACAGCGGCAACGAGATCTCGCGCACCGACGCCCGCGGCGCGGTCACCACCACCACGGTCGACGCGCTGGGCCGCCCGACCTACCGCTCCACCAGCGACGGCGGGAGCACCCTGTGGGTCTACGACCGCGATCCGCTGTGCATCTTCTCCTGCGCCTCGCCGGCGGTCGCTGACAACACCCTCGGCCGCCCGTGGGCCGTGATCGACGCCGCGGGCCTGGCCACCTTCGCCTACGACGCCGACGGCCACCTGGCCCGCGAGGCGCGCACCATCGGCAGCACGCAGCACACCACCCGCTACGAGACCTGGACCACCGGCCAGCTCGTCCGCAAGACGTATCCCGACGGAGAGGTCCACAGCTTCGCCATGGCGCCCGACGGCCAGCAGCGCTCGCTGGTCATCGGCGCGGCCACCACGCCGACGGTGACGATGAACCGCGACGCGCTCGGTCGGCCGTCGTCGCTCACCTACGCCTCGGGCGCGACCACGCAGTACACGGTGAACCCGCAGACGCAGCGCATCGAGGAGATCTCGATGAAGCAAGCAAACGGGGTGGTCGCCCAGAAGCTCACCTACAGCTTCCACCCCGACGGCCTGGTCTCGGCGATGAGCCGCAGCGACGCCCTGGGTGGCGACGAGTCCTTGTACCTGACGCACGACGGCGACAAGCGCATCACCGACGTCTTCGTGGCCCCGGACGTGACCACCGCGGCCGAGCACTACGACTACGACGCCGACGGCCGCATGATCGCGCGCAAGGACCGCGGCGGCGCGCAGGTGTCCGTGGCCCACGCCGACCCGCAGCACCCCAACGCGGTCACCGCCGTCGGCGCCAGGGGCTTCTCGTACGACGCCGCCGGCAACCGCGTCGAAGAGCGCGCCGGCACCACGGTGACCCGCACGCTGGGCTACGACGGCCTGGGCCGGCTGACCTCGGTCAACGGCGGTCAGGCGCGCTACGACCACGACGCGCAAGGGCGCCGCGTGAACGAGCACCTCGCGGGCGGCACGCGGACCACGCTCGGCGCCTACACCATCGAGCCCGACGGCTCGACCCGCAAGGCGCTGCAGCTCGGCACCACCCGGGTGGGCGAACGCTCGTCGGTCGCCGGCGACCGCTTCTTCCACGTCGACGGCAGCGGCAGCGTGATCGGGGAGAGCAACGCGAGCGGCGTGCTCGACACCTCGCGCACGTTCTCCGCCTTCGGGGCCACGGTCCAGGAAGACCGCGCGGCGTCGGCGTCGCGCCTGGGCTTTGGCGGATATCCCCTCGACAGCGCCACCGGCATGTACTTCGCGTCAGCGCGCTACTATGACCCGAGCACCGCCTCGTTCACCCAGCCAGACTCGTGGCTATACGGGTTCGACAACCCCGAGGTGCTCAACGGCTACGCCTACGCCGCCAACAGCCCGTACCAGTACAACGACCCCACCGGTCACTTCGTGTGGGCCGCGTTCATCGTCGCCGGCCTCATCACCTTCGCGGTGGGCATGGCCTTGGACATCCAGGCCGCGGACGGCGACCCGGACTGGAGCACGATCATCATCAAGAACCTGCTGCTGGGCGCGGTCAACGGCGCGGCCTTCGGCGTCACCGGGTGGGGCACGTTCGCGATGGGCACGTGGAAGCAGGCGCTCATCCTCGGCGGCATCCGCGGCGCCCTCCTCGCCGGCGCGACCGCGGCCTGGCAGCAACACGAGACCGGCCGCCACGCCGACGTCGGCTTCGTGCTGGGGTACGGCTTCTTGGTGGGCGCGCTCGGAGGGCTCATCCCTGACCCAAGCGGAGGGAACTTCGCGGAGTTCCTGCTCCTGAGCATCGGGGCCAGCCTGTATCAGACGTTCGCCTCGCGGATCATCCTCCACGAGAGCCCCACGGCAGAGACCCGCCCCGGCTACCGCCTGGACGCGCCGTCAGCGCCGCAGACGCCACCGCCAAGCTGCGGGCGCGACGCCGAGGCGACGACCTTGCCGCTGCCGTGTGAGCTGGCCGTGCAGTGACCCCGGCGCAGGCGGCCGGCGAGCGGGGGGTGCGCAAGAATCTCGCACCCGACTGACAAATGTCATCGCCGCAGATCGGCCAGAGGTCGATGGTGCGGACCATGTTGTCGAAGTCCGCCGCCCGGGCATTTTTCCTCGCCGGCACCGCGCTGTGTGCCGTCGCGTTCGTCGGCCTGACGGTCGACACTCTAGGGCGCATCCCCAAGCAGACCCGCCAGGACCAGCTCACCGAGCCGGTCCGTCGCGGCAAGCACCTCTGGGATCGCTCCAACTGCATGGGGTGCCACACCCTGCTCGGCGAGGGCGCGTACTACGCGCCGGAGCTGACCAAGGTGATCGAGCGCCGCGGCCCCGTCTTCGTGCGGGCCATGCTGACCGACCCGGAGAAGATGTATCCGGGCCAGCGGCGGATGTGGAAGTACGACTTCAGCGAGCAGGACAAGGACGATCTGATCGCGTTTTTCACCTGGATCGGCGGCATGGACCTCAACGGGTTCCCGCCGGTCCCCACGCTGGGCCTGGGGGCCCCGCCCACCGGCGCCGCCGCTGACAACATCGCGCGGCCGCAGATCTTCAACCAGATCTGCGTGGCCTGCCACGCCCTCGGCGGACAAGGCGGCAAGGTCGGGCCTGCGCTCGACGGAGTTGGCGCGCGCCTGTCCGCCCCGCAGCTCACCGCCTGGCTAAGAGATCCCCCCGCGGTCAAGCCAGGCACCGCCATGCCCAAGCTCCCCCTCACCGAAGGCCAGCTCGACGAGCTGACCGCCTTCCTCTCCGCGCTCAAGTAGGAGGATGACGTGAAGTACGAATCGCAGCGAGTCGCCTGGTGGTTCTTCGCCACCTGCATGCTCCTCCTCTGCCTGCAGCTCATCTATGGGCTGATCATGGGCTTTGCGCACGCGGGGCAAGACGTCCTGCACGACCTCATCCCCTTCCACGTCGCCCGCGCCGTCCACACCAACCTGCTGGTGGTGTGGTTGCTCGCCGGCTTCATGGGCGCGGCCTACTACATCATCCCCGAAGAAGCTGACCGCGAGCTGTACTGGCCCAAGCTCGCCTACGTGCAGCTCATCGCGCTGGTGGTGGTGGGCGTCGTCGCGATCATCGGCTTTCACCTGCAGTGGTGGGAGGGCCGCAAGTTCCTGGAGATCCCTCGTCCGCTGGACGTCCTGGTGGTCATCGACGTGCTGCTGTTCATCGCCAACATCGGCATGACCATCTGGAAGGGCAAGCGCATGACCACCACCAGCATGGTGCTGTTCTTTGGCCTGCTGATGGCCGCGCTGCTGTACCTGCCCGGCATGCTGCCCGACCGACAGCCAGACCAAGGACTCGTACTGGCGCTGGTGGGTGGTGCACCTCTGGGTCGAGGGCGTGTGGGAGCTGATCATGGGCGCGATCCTCTCCTTCCTGCTCATCAAGCTGACCGGCGTCGACCGCGAGGTGATCGAGAAGTGGCTCTACGTCATCGTCGGCTTCACCTTCCTGTCGGGCATCCTTGGCACCGGCCATCACTACTACTGGATCGGCACGCCCAGGTACTGGCTGCTCATCGGCGGGGTGTTCAGCGCGCTGGAGCCGCTGGCGTTCCTGGCGATGGCCATCTACGCCATCGCCATGGCCCGGCGCGGCGGCCGCACGCACCCCAACCGCATCTCGCTGCAGTGGACCATCGGCTGCGCGGTGATGAGCTTCGTCGGCGCCGGCTTCCTCGGCTTCGCGCACACCATCCCGCAGGTCAACAAGTACACGCACGGCACGCTGGTCACCGCCATGCACGGCCACATGGCGTTCTGGGGCGCCTACGCGATGCTGGTCTTGGCCATCATCAGCTACACCCTGCCGTTTCTCACCGGTCGCAAGCGGCATGACGCGACGTCGGCGTCGTTCGCCTTCTGGACCAGCAACGTGGGGATGATCGCCATGACGCTGGCCTTCGCGGTGGCCGGGGTGACCCAGGTCGTGCTGGAGCGCCGCGTCGGCATGGACTTCGTGACGGTCCAGACCGAGATCGAGATGCACTTCTGGGGGCTGCTCCTGGCCGCCGGCCTGTTCATCCTGGGGATCGGCGCCTTCGTCTGGAACTTCATCCGCCACGGATGGCCGGTGGCCGAGCTCGGCGCGTCGGGGGAGGGCCTGGACGCGCGGCCCGCCGCTGGTGCGACCGGCGCGGCGACCGGCGCCGCGACCGCGAGCTAGACCTGCTTGCTCGCCGGCCCGCCGCTGCCCTGGGGCCCGCCAAAGGCGCGCCCGCACCACGAACGGCAGCAGCGCGTCGGCGCCTTGCGCTGACCCTTTGAAAGGAACTGGGTATGTTGAGATCGTTGGCTCTCTTGTCTGCGGCGCTCGCCGTCGCGTGCTCTGGCCGCACGGCTGCTCCTCCTCCTCCAGCCGCAGCGCCGCCGCCTGTCGCCAAGGGATGGCAGACCAGCACCGACGAGGAGAACCTCCGCGTCGTGGCGCAGGGCCAAGAAGAAGCCGTGCTCACCGACGCGCCCGCGGTGCCGCCGCCCATCACCCGGGCCCACGCCACCAAGGTGATCGTCCACCTCGAGGTCAAGGAGGTCAAGGGCCGCCTCGCCGATGGGGTCGAGTACACGTTCTGGACCTTCGGCGGCAAGGTGCCCGGCAAGTTCATCCGCATCCGCGAAGGGGATGATGTGGAGTTTCACCTCGACAGCCACCCCGACAACAAGATGCCGCACAACATCGACCTGCACGCGGTGACCGGGCAAGGCGGCGGCGCCGCGGCGTCCATGACCGCTCCGGGCCACAGCTCCACGTTCTCCTTCAAGGCGCTCAACGCCGGCCTCTACGTGTACCACTGCGCCACTGCGCCGGTCGGCATGCACGTGGCCAACGGCATGTACGGGCTCATCTTCGTGGAGCCCAAGGCCGGCCTGGCCAAGGTGGATCACGAGTTCTACGTGATGCAGGGAGACTTCTACACCGCGGGCCCCAACGGCCAACCGGGACTTCAGCCGTTCAACATGGAGAAGGCGATCGCCGAGCGCGCCGACTACGTGGTGTTCAACGGCTCCGTCGGCGCCTTGACCGGCGAGGGCGCGCTGCAGGCCAAGGCCGGCGACACCGTGCGCCTGTTCTTTGGCGTGGGCGGGCCCAACCTGACGTCCTCGTTCCACGTCATCGGCGAGATCTTTGATCGCGTCGCCGCCGAGGGCAACACCAACCACCTGACCGAGAACGTTCAGACCACGATGATCCCGGCCGGCGGCAGCGCCATCGTCGAGTTCCGGGTCAACGTGCCCGGCACGTACATCCTGGTCGATCACTCGCTGACCCGCGCCTTCAACAAGGGCGCGCTGGGCCAGCTCAAGGTGACGGGTGACGAGGTCAAGGTGGTCTACTCGGGCAAGACCGACGACGCCATCTACGCGCCGGAGGGCGGCAGCGTGCGCGACACCCCGGCGCCGGCGCCGGTGCAGAGCCCTGCGGCCAACAAGGCCGAGCGCATCGCCCGCGGGCAGCTCATCTTCAGCGCCAACTGCGTCGCCTGCCACCAGCTAAACGGCGCCGGCATCCCGCAGGCGTTTCCGCCGCTGGCCAAGTCTGACTACCTCAACGCCGACAAGGTGCGCGCGATCAAGACGGTCACCGGTGGGCAAGAGGGCAAGATCGTCGTCAACGGCGCGGAGTTCAACGGCGTGATGCCGGCCTGGTCGCTCAACGACGAGGAGGTCGCCAGCGTGCTGACCTACGTCTACAACTCCTGGGGCAACAGCGGCGTCGAGGTCACCCCCGCCGAGGTCAAGACCCACCGCGTGGCTGCCAAGGCGCCAGCCAAGCCGTGACCTGGCGAGGGCTCGTACCCTGGAGCGCCGCGCTCCTGACGGCGGGCTCGGCCGCGGCGGCGCCCTTGGCCGCCAGGGCGGCGCCGGCGGTCGACGGCGCGTCACCGGGCGCGTCGAGGACACCGGGCGCACTGGGCGCATCGGGCGCATCGGGCGCACCGGGCGCGTCGAGGACACCGGGCGCACCGAGCGAAGGGCAACCTGCACCCATCCGCTTGCCCGCCGGCAAGCTGGTTCCGTTCTTCGCGCCGCGGCCGGCGACGTCTGGCGCATCCGCTGGCGCGACGTCTGGCCCCTCGGCAGGCACACCCGCCGCCTCCGCTGCCGCGACCGCGCCGCGCGCGCCAGTCGACATCCCGGCGTTCGAGCTGGACGTCACCCCGGTGACCAACGCGCAGATGCTGCGGTTCGTCACCCAGGCGCCGAAGTGGCGGCGCTCACGGGTGGCGCGGGTGTTCGCGGAGTCCACGTACCTGGCGACCTGGCGCGGCGACCTGGAGCTTGGGCAGCTCTCGCCGAACGCGCCGGTCACCCATGTGTCCTGGTTCGCGGCGCAGGCCTACTGCCAGACAAGCGGCGGCAGCCTGCCCACCACCACGCAATGGGAGTACGCGCTCGCCGATGCTGGCCGCGGCGAGGCGCTGCGTCAGCAGCAGGTCCTCTCCTGGTACGCGCAGCCAAGCGGTGAGCCTCCGGGAGACGTGGCGCAGCGCGGCGCCAACGGGTACGGCGTGAAAGATCTGGTGGGGCTCGTGTGGGAATGGACGCTGGACTTCTCCGCTGACCTGCTGGGCAGCGAGCCGCGCAACAGCGGCACCAAGGAAGAGACCTGGTTCTGCGGCGCCGGCAGCCTGGGCGCGCTGGATCCCAGCGACTACGCGACCTTCATGCGCTACTCGTTCCGCGCCAGCCTGCGCGCGCGCTTCACCACTGGAAACCTTGGGTTTCGCTGCGCTCGCGAGCTGCCAGCAGCTTCTCGTGAGCGCGGCTCGCGCAGAGGCGCTGGCAGACCGACGGCCAAGCCGATGATCGAAAAGGAGAGCTCGCCATGACAAGCCTCTGGTCTTCCTTGCTGTCACTCGCCACGTGCGTCATCTGGCTTGGTTGCCAGCGCGAGCGCGCCGCCGAGCCTCCGGCCACCGCGGCCCCACCTTCGGCCACCGCCGCCACGCCCACCGCACCTGCGGTGACCAGGCCGGTCGCAGCGGCTGCTCCGGACGCCGCCTGGCCAGCAGAGTCGCTGTTTCACTCCACCACGCGCTGGCAGACCCAGGCCGGCGACGCGCTGGCGCTGCCCGCGCTGGCTGGGCAGCCCACCGTGCTCGCCATGGTGTACACGAGCTGTCGCGCGTCCTGCCCCGTGATGATGGCGGACCTCAAGAAGCTCGAGTCCGCGCTGCTCCCCGAGGAGCGCCCCGGCGTGCGCTTCGTCGTGGTGTCCTTCGACGCCAAGGGCGACACGCCGGCGTCGCTGCGCGCGTTCGCCAAGGAGCAGCAGGTGGATGAGGCGCGGTGGACCTTCCTGCACGGAGAAGAAGCCGCGGTGCGTGAGCTGGCCGCCCTGCTCGACGTTCGCTACGTGCCGCTGCCGCAAGGCGGCTTCGATCACGCGAACGTCATCACCGTGCTCGATGGCCAGGGCGTGATCGCGCACCAGCAGCTCGGCCTAAACCAGCCGCCCGAGCCAACGGTGGCGCGGCTACGCGAGCTCGGATCCCGCGGCCCGCGAGCGCCGGCTGCTGCCGACCGCCCCGCGCCTGCGCCGCCGAACGGAGACGGCCGGTGAGCGCCGCCCCGTACTACCGCGAGGTGGGAGACGAGGTCCGCGCCTTCGCTGCCGCGCACGCCACGCGCACGCCCGTCCTGCTCAAGGGGCCGACCGGCTGCGGCAAGTCACGCTTCGTCGAGGCGATGGCCGCGAAGCTGCAGCGCCCGCTGGTCACGGTGGCGTGCAATGACGAGACCTCGGCGCACGACCTGCTGGGGCGCTGGCTCGTGAAAGGTGGCGACACGGTGTGGCAAGACGGCCCGGTCACCCGCGCGGTCAAGCAAGGCGCCATCCTCTATCTCGACGAGGTCGCCGAGGCGCGCGAAGACGTGATCGTGGTCTTGCACCCGCTGGCTGATCACCGCCGCCAGCTCCACGTCGACCGGCTGGATCTCACGCTCGACGCGGCCGAGGGCTTCCTCCTGGTGGCCTCGTACAACCCGGGCTACCGCCGCGGCCTCAAGGAGCTCAAGCCGTCCACGCGACAGCGCTTCATCGCCATCGCGTTTGGCTATCCACAGGCCGAGCTGGAGACCGAGATCGTCGCCGCCGAGGCCGCGCTGGAGCCCGCGGTGGCGCGGCGGCTGGTCGCGCTCGCCGGCAAGATCCGCAAGCTCGAGGAGCTGGGCCTGGCCGAGACCGTGTCCACCCGCCTCTTGGTGGCGGCGGGCAAGCTCATCGGCGCGGGCGTGCCGCCGCGTCGCGCCTGCGCGGTGGCGCTGGTGGGGCCGCTCTCCGACGACGCCGAGACCACCCGTGTGCTGCAAGAGCTGGTGGAGCTCTCGCTGTGAATCCGCTGGCGCGCGGTGCGCGGTGAGCTTCGGCGAGCGCCTGTTTGCCCGCTTGCTGGCGGCGATCCGCGCGGTCGCAGATCCCCAGGCGCGCGTCCGCGCGGCGCGCGCGGCTGCGCCCGCCCAGAGCCGCCGACACCTGGCCTTGCTGGCCACCGCCATGGCCGGGCGCAAGATCACGGTCGCGGTGGCGGCCGGCGAAGGCGGGCTGGGCCGCGACCTCCTGGTGTTCCCGCTGCAGCTCGACGCGCTCGGCACCTCGCAGGAGAACGCCATCCTGACCACGCTGCGCGCGGTGGTGGGCGGCTTGATGTTGCGAGAGGCGACCGTGCAGCGACCTCCCGAGGATCCTGGAGCGCGCGCGATGGCGACCCTTGTTGTTTTGGCCCGCGCGCTGCGCGACCTGCAGCAGGAGCTGGCCGGCGCCGCAGCGGCGCTGCCGCCGGTGCTGTCCGCGTTGCGTGAGACCCGGCGTGAGCTGCGTGGGCTGCGCGGCAGCGAGCTCGCGCTGGAGGCCGCGGCGCACGCGGTGCTGGGCGCGCCGCTCGACGAGCTGGTCGCGGCGGCGCCAGGGCTCGACCGCGAGTGGCTGGCCGCGGTGGCAGCCGGTGACCCCGAGGTCTCCCGTGAGCCGGCGCGCGGGGCGCGCTGCCCAGCGATCCCGCTGTGCGGCTGGCTAGGCGTGGCGCTCCCCGATGACGCGCTCGCCGAGCTGCCGCCAGCCGCCGGCGTCGGTAGCCAGCAGCGCGGCGGCCGCGAGCGCGCCGGCCGCGCCGCAGAGCAGCTCAAACGGCGCGAGCTGCACGAAGACGAGAGCGCCGAGAACCCCCTCACCCACTCGTTCGAGAAGGTCCACACTCTCGAGAAGTACCAGGGCGGCCGCAAGCGCGTCGACGGCGCCGATGAGCTGGAGGCCCACGGCGACGCGCTCGACGAGCTGGAGCTCGACGAGGTGGTGCGCTCACGCACCGCGACCTCGTCGGTGTACCGCGCAGATCTGCCAGGCTTCTCCGGCACCAGCGGCGAGGCGCAAGAGCTCGCGCCGCCCCAGGGCGCGCTGTCCTACGACGAGTGGGACGAGGGCGCGCGGCGCTACCGGCGCGCGTGGTGCCAGGTCCGCGTCGAGCACCAACCGCCGGTCGCGTCGGTGGAGGCGACCCGGCGCTTCACCGCGCAAGCGCTGGCGCGCTATCGCCGCGAGCGCGCCGAGCTGGCGGAGCAGTTTGCCAGGCTCGCGACCCAGCCGCGGCGCGTGGGTCGCCAGCCCGACGGCCCCGACATCGACGTGGACGCCATCGTCGAGCGCCACGGCGCGCTGCGCCACGGCACCACCGGCCCCGAGAAGCTCTACGTCGCGCAGCGCCGCAAGCCTCCGGAACTCGCGGTCGCCTTGCTGCTCGATCGCAGCTTGTCCTCCGACTCCTGGGTGGCCAACCAGCGCGTGCTCGACGTGGGCGCCGACGCGCTGGTCGCGCTCGGCAGCGCGCTGCCCCCCGAAGCCGCGCGCACCGCCGTGCTGGCGTTCGCCAGCCACACCCGCCGCGACTGTCGCCTGGCCGTGCTCAAGCCCTTCGACGCATCATGGAACACCATGCACGGTCGACTGGCAGCGCTGTCCCCCGAGGGTTACACGCGCATCGGCCCGGCGCTGCGCCACGTCACCAGCGTGCTCGACGGTGAGCCGGCGCGGCGCAAGCTGCTGGTGCTCTTGTCCGACGGCAAGCCCACGGACTACGACCAGTACGAAGGTCGCTACGGCCTGGCGGATGTACAGAAGGCGGTGGAGGAGGCGGGGCGCGCCGGCATCGCGGTGTTCGCGGTGGCGCTCGATCAGCGCGCGCGCAGCCACTTGCCGCGCATGTTTGGCCCCGGCGGCTTCGCGGTGGTCACCCGGCCGCGCGAGCTGGTGACCGCGGTGGGCCACCTGGTGCAGCAGCGCCTGGCGCGATGACGACCGCGACTGCCACGCGCCGTGGCGATGGCCGATGGCCAACGAGCTAGCGCTTCGACCGGGTGACCACGATCCCGCTAGCCCCCCCCCCCCCCCCCCCCCCCCCCCCCCCCCCCCCCCCCCCCCCCCCCCCCACCCCCCCCCCCCCCCCCCCCCCCCCCCCCCCCCCCCCCCCCCCCCCCCCCCCCCCCCCCCCCCCCCCCCCCCCCCCCCCCCCCCCCCCCCCCCCCCCCCCCCCCCCCCCCCCCCCCCCCCCCCCCCCCCCCCCCCCCCCCAAAAACCCCCCCCCCCCCCCCCCCCCCCCCCCCCCCCCCCCCCCCCCCCCAAAACCCCCCCCCCCCCCCCCCCCCCCCCCCCCCCCCCCCCCCCCCCCCCCCCCCCCCCCCCCCCCCCCCCCCCCCCAAACCCCCCCCCCCCCCCCCCCCCCCCCCCCCCCCCCCCCCCCCCCCCCCCCCCCCCCCCCCCCCCCCCCCCCGCACTCACAGGACCCTGCACATCATGCACGCCGATCACCGCCGACGAGCCGGCCCCACCGTGCCAGGCCCGAGACACCGTGCCAGGCCCGAGACACCGTGCCAGGCCCACCCACCGTGCTCGACCCGAGCCACCGTGCTCGACCCGAGCCACCGTGCCAGGCCCAACCACCGTGCTGGGCCTACCCACCTCCCACGCGCTCACCCTTGTCGCTCACCTGACGATCCGTTCCGGGTTCTGGGTTCTGGGTCAAAAACAAAAAACTCAGGGTTCTGAAAACAGCAGGGGCTGTGGGCGGTGTGGAGAGGCGCGCCGTCCCTCCCAGGCACGCCTGCTGCACCTGGCCCTCCTGCGCCTCTCCAAGGGCTGTGGTCAACCGCGCCGCGTGCGCGCATTCCCACTTGCCCGGGCTCGACGGGCGCGGTTGTCCATAGCCCGACACCGTCCACAGCCCCGGGGCTTCCGCGGAAACGCGCTGCGACTTGGATCACACCACGTTTCCGCGGAGGTGTGTCCGGCAGGCGGACGCGAGCGAACCGGGATCTGAGATCGAGATCGCGGACACTATCCAACCAAAGATCTTCTATCCAATATCTATATCAAACCCAACATTCCCCTTGACACCTTCCGCGCCCGCGCACCAGCCGCGCCGCCAACCCGCCGCATTCTCTTCACCCGCGGCCTCTGCGAGCGCCAAAATCCTCATTCCCCTGCGTACCCCACGAAACTTCGCGCGGCCTGCGTTTCCGCGGCACCTGGGGCACGCCAGTCGCCAAGTCCGGCGCCGAAAACCGCCGTGCTACAAAGCCTCATGAGCGAGCCTCTCTCCGTCGAGGAAGTTCAAGCCCTGGGCGAGCACATCGCTGAGCAAGCGGTCCACCTGGACGCCGCCATGCACCGTCTGCTCACCGACTTGCGGACGTTCGACGCGGCCGGCGGCTGGTACCGCCAGGGCTTTGGCACGTGTGCGCACTGGCTGAGCTGGCGAGTCGGCTGGGACCTCGGCACCGCGCGCGAACACCTGCGAGTGGCCAGGGCACTGCACACCTTGCCGCTCGTATCAGAGGCATTGTCCGCGGGGAAGATCTCGTATTCTAAGACTCGTGCCATCACTCGCGTGGCCACCGCCGCCACCGAAGCGGTGCTCCTGGGCTACGCGCAGCACTGCACCGCCAGCCAGCTCGAGACGGTGTGCCGCAAGGTCGGCGTGCTCGGCGCCGACGCAGCGAGCAAGGCCGCGCGCCCGCACGACAGCGAGCGCTACGTGGCGCACACCACGACGGCCTCTGGCATGGTGTGCGTCAAGGCTTGCCTGCGCCCCGACGAGGCCGCGCTGCTGCTTCAAGTCCTGCAGCAGGCCGCGGTGGACTGTACGCGCGAGCCAACGGACGTCTCCGCGGAGGTTGCTGACGTTTCCGCGGAAGCGCCAGCACCTGCTGAGCGATCGGCTGACGTTTCCGCGGAAGCGCAGCGCTCTTCCACCGCGACCACCACGCGCCGCCCGTACAACCGCGCCGATGGCCTGATGTCCCTCGTCCACACTTACGCACGAGGCAGCAACGCAGAGCGCGCGCCCGTCGAGCTGATCGTCACCGTGCCCGTGGCGCTGCTGCAGCAGCCCGCCGCGACCACCGACTCAGCCACCGGCACCACTGACTCAGCCGTCAGCGACTCTGCCGCCACCCCCGGCACCTGCGATTCCGCCGCCCCCACTGGCACCACCGACAGCTCCGCGGCCACCGATGCCGCAGCTCCCGCGGCCACCCTTGCCCCCGTCTCCTTCACCGACCGCGGCGCCTCGCTGCCGGTCGCCCTCACCGTCGAGTCCGACCTCGCGCTCTCTCCACAAGCTACCCGCCGCCTGGCTTGCGACTGCGGTCTGGTTGTCGCCACCGTCGCCACAGCTACCGCCACCGACGCCGCCCCGCTCTCCGTCGGCCGCAAGACCCGCACCATCCCCGCCGCCCTCAAGCGCGCACTCTTGCTACGCGATCGCACCTGCCGCTTCCCCGGCTGCGATCACCGCCTCTTCCTCGAGGGCCACCACCTGCAGCACTGGGCCGACGGCGGCGAGACCAGCCTGCTCAATCTCGCGCTGCTCTGCTCGCTCCACCACGCCTACGTCCACGAGCGCGGCTATCGCATCACGCAGTCACCCACCGGGGCGCTCGGCTTCGAAGATCCGCAGGGCCGCGCCGTCGTCCCGCTGCCGCCGCGCCCCGCGCCGCCGCTGCTCGGCTGGCCGGCGATCCATGCCGTGCGCGCCGCCAACGCCGCGCTGCCGCTGACAGCCACCACCGGCCACTGCCGCTGGCGCGGCGAGCGCGTCGATAGCTGGGACGCCGCCGCCACCATCACTCGCATCCAGCGCCGCGCCGACGCGGAAGCCGCACCCGACCCCGCACCTTCCGTCCCCACCGCGCCGCTCGTCGCCGCACCGCCAGCGTCCCCACCGCCCACGTTTCCCCGCACACCGGCACCGCCCTCACCACCCGCATCTCTCGCCGATCCCCCGCTCGATCCCGACGGCCTCCCGCAGCGCGGCCTGTGGGACGACCTCGACCGCCACAGCGCCATCGAGCGCTGGGTCCTCGCCGAGATGGAAGCGACCGGCGTCGACCCGCTCTCCGTCGGTCGCCCGTTGCCGGACCACCTGCAGCATCCATCGCAGCACTCGTCACCGCGCCCGTCGCAGCGCCGGTCGTGACGTCCGTCGAACGTCCATCCGCCCACCCCGCACTAGCCCTCGGCGGCGTACGCGGCGAGCGCCGCGGTGTCCGAGAGCAAGAAGGCGCCGTCCCGGGTCACCACCAGCCCGCTGGTCTCCCAGGGCCGCAGCGCGCGGATCACGGTCTCTGTGCGCGCCGAAACCAGGCTGGCCAGCGTGGTGCGCGGCAGCGCCACCGGCACCACCACCGTGCCATCTGCCAGCACCTCGCCAAAGCGAGCCGCCAGGTGCAAGAACAGGTTGGCCAGGCGCGCGCGCACCGTGCCCGCGGCCAGGATGTCCACCTTGGTGCGCAGCGCGGCGGCGTGCCGGCACAGCGCCTGCTGCAGCGCCGCAGCGAGCTCCGGACAGCGCGCGGAGCACTTCCGGACGAGCTGCGCGTCCAGCCGGATCACCGTCGCGGTCTCGGAAGTGACCACCGCGTCCGCGGGGTAGCAGGCGCTCTCGACCACCGCGGTGTCTCCCACGTTCTCACGCGCTCCGAAGATGGCGACGATCACCTCTGCCCCCGACGCCAGCGAGCGGCGCACGGTGATGAGCCCCTGGCCGATCACGTGAAACCCCGAGGCCAGATCGCCCTCTCGCCAGAGGTGCTCCCCGGCGCGCAGCTCGCGCAGCCGCGCCGAGGCCGCGAGCTGCTCCACCACCGCCTGCGCGTCCGGCGGAAGCGCGCGCAGAAAGTGGCTGGCCCGCAGGATCGCGGCGATCCGCGCCTCCAAGAGCGCGGGCTTGCGATCAGCGCGCCGCGACTCCTCGGAGCCGGAGTCTGCCACCGCTGCAGCCCCCGCTGCCGCGGCAGCCCCGCTCGACAACGAACTCGCGCCGAGCAGCCGAGCGCCCCCGGGTGACGCATCGGTGGTAACAGCCAGCTCAGGTGGGGGCATGCACTCGCTCGGCTCTCTGGAAAGGGTGGAATCGCTGCCTGGATCCAGGGTGATCCAGGGTTGATGCAGCAACTCTCAGACCATCCCCTGTTTGCGTGTTGTCTCTCACATTGGCCCAAAGAAGCCAGCGAGAACCCAGCGAGAACCCAGCGAGAACCCAGCGAGAACCCAGCGAGCGCCGGCAGCGCACGCCTCACCTCCTGCGCCAGATCCCTCGCCCCGGCGCAGAATCTGCGCCACCTGCGCCCAGACGCCGCGCTGGCGGCTCCCCTGGCGGTGACTACAGTGGCGACATGAAACGCCGAGAGGTCACCGTCTCCGAGTTGATGTCCACCGCGCTCATCACCGTGAAGGTCAGCGACACCATCACCGAGGCTCACGCGGAGATGGAGCTAGGCGTGGTGCGCCACTTGCCGGTCATCGATGATCGGCGCCGGCTAGTTGGCGTGCTCTCCGACCGTGACGTGCAGCGCGCCATCGCCGGCAAGAAGGCGCACCGCGTGTCGGAGATCATGGTGAGCGACATGACCACCATCGAGCCAGAGGCTCCGGCCCACGCCGCGGTGACCTTGATGCTGGAGCAGCAGATCGGCTCGGTGCTGGTCATCGACGACGCCGGGACGCTGGTCGGCGTGGTGACCCAGACTGACTATCTGGAGCTGGCGCGCCGCGCCTTGCTGGGCCTGTCGCTCGAGCGCAGCTAGCGCTTCGACCGGGTGATTCTGACGCTGCGCGCAGGGCGCTCACGCCCAACGCGACGCGCAGGGCGGCAAGGTCACAGCACGACGCGCAGACCGGCGGCGACGCTGACGTCGCTTATCGGGCGCACGCTGGCCTGCGCGAAGACCTTGAGCCTCCACAAGTTGGCCTGCAAGCCAAGGAGCAGGTGATAGCCGACCGGCGAAGGCGAGTTGCTGCCGCTGGCAGACGCCGAGACCTCACCGATGGTCTCGACGGTATCCGGCGCGTCGGGGCGCGTGGCTCGTAGCGTCCCGGTGGTGCCAGCGCCGATGCTGGCGCGGCCCGCCTGCACGTCCAGGCCCATGCCGACATACAGGCTCGCCACATAGAGAAACCGCAGGTTGGTGGTGACCTCGAGCGGCATGGTGACGGTGGTCGCCCCCACGTCAAAGCGCCCGGTCACCGCCGCGGTGACCGTCGACGCGGTGTCGGCCGCGCCGGTGAACTCGAAGTCGTGGGACAGCTCTCCGCGCAGCCCCAACTTCCAGCGGGCAAACTCGACGCCGCCGGTGAAATCCAGCCCTCCCCACTGCACGAGATAGCGCTTGAGCCCCCTTGTGGGCGTGAACATCTTGTACTGGGCGTGTAGCCCGACGCTCGTGATCCCGCCGTGGAGGGACCCGCTGTCGCTGCTGGTGTGGAAGAGGTTGCCAAACACCACGATCTCCGGGTGATGCCAGGGCGCCAGGTTCACGCCGCCCATCAACGTGAAGTTGGGCGCCAGCCCCACCGTCGGCACGTCGCCGTCGTCCTCGTCACCGAGATCTGCCGACACCGCGATGTTGGCGGCCAGGCCCAGGATGTAGCGATCGCTGTTGGAGGCATAGTCCACGCCGATCCCGCGATTGGAGAACGAGCTCGCGTCGGCGAACGAGCGCAGGAAGCGCTGGACCTCGGAGAGCTGCAGGGCGTCGCTCACCTTGTCGGTGACGTCCTGGCGAAAGCCCTCGACGTCGAGGCCCAGCTCCTCGGCCAGGCGCTGGCCGTCCGCGTTGAAGGAGATCTTCACCTCCGCGGTGGCGTCCGCGCGCACGGTCGGCGCCCAGGTCAGGCAAGCGAGCGCCGACGCTGTCATGAGGCCGAGCTGCGAGCCGACGCCGAACTTCCGAGACCAGATGCGATACATGGCCTGGCAAGGTACGGCGAAAGCGAGCGTCGCGGCACTGCCCTGCCCAAGGTTGCCCCTTGCCGTGCGCCTCCGCACAGCGGCCCTGGCGAGACGGCGGCGCCCAGGTCAGCCGTCGTCTTCGTGCGGCGGTCGCAGCGCCTTCTTGCCGAGCCCGAGCTTTCCCATCGCCTTGTCCTCCCCGAAGAGGCGTTGCCGTGCGCCCTGCCGGTTGTACCCCAGCGCGTACATCACCCCGGCCAGGCCAGAGAGCGGCAACGCGACCATCAGCACCGGCAAGAGCAGCATCGTCGGCAGAAAGCTCACCGCGTAGGCCAGCGCCACCCACCCCGCCGCCGCCGGCACCGCCTCGCGCCACGAACCGGCGTAGAGCCAGCCCACCGGCCCCAACATCGTCGATAGCCCAGCCGAGACGAGCCACGACTTCTCGCCCTTTTTCACCGGGCGCGTCAGCTCGGCCTTGACGCCCTGCGCCCGCCGCGCGAGCTCGAGCGCGCTGCCGACATCTCCGGCCAGATCGCCGCGCGCACCCTTCTTGCGCGGCGCCGCCAGGTCCTCCAGCGAAGACAGATCGTCCTCGATCTCGGCCTTGCGAACGGCCGCCTTGGCGGTCGACGCGGCCGACTTGGCCTGCGCCTGCTGACGGGCCTTCGCCGCCGCCTGCGCGACGCGCGCCTTGTCGGCCTCGGCCTCCTTGCGGACCCGCTGGGCGTTGGCCTCGGCCTTGACCTCGTTCTCCAGCGCCGCCAGGCGCTCACGGATGGCGCGCTCGTCTTCGGACACGGCCCGGACTATGGCATGATTTCCCCAGGAGATCCCGTGATGGCCCACCGACCCATGTTCGCCGCGCTGCTGACGTCCGCTGGTCTCTCGTTGGGGCTGGCGCTGGCGCCAGGATGTGGCTCGCCGCCGCCGCCGTCCAATGGCCCCAAGACCGCCGTGGAGAAGCAGCGGCTGGAGGCCAGGACGGAGGAGCCAGAGGTCAAGCCGCCGCCCGGCAAGAAGTGGGGAGGCTGGCGCTACAAGGGAGACCGCAAGGACTGCTTCTTCCTCGTCGGCAGGACCTGCTTCAAGACCAAGGACAGCGCCTGCGAGGCCGCGGTCTGCGCCGCGCCCAAGAAGTGCGACGTCGAGGACGGCGGTCCGTCCATCGTGAGCTGCAAGTAAGCTTGGCGTGCCTGCCGGTCGGCCGCCCCGGCGCGGCCAACCACGCGGCCAACCGGTACGAGGAGGCAGTGATGCGTGAGGCCATGGTCTTCTTGGGGCGCGTGACCTGCGCGCTGCTGATCGCTGCGGGGCCAGCGACCGCCCAGGTCGCGGGGCCCGCGCCGGTGCCGATGCCGGCGCCGGACGCCATCCCGGGCGCCGCGCCGACAACGCCCGCGCCGCCCGCGCCGACGACGCCGACGCCGCCCGCGCCTGCCACGGCGCCTGCGCCCGGCGTCGCGCCGACGCTACCTGCGGCGCCTGCGCCTGCCGCGACGCCTGCGCCGATGCCTGCGGCCATGATGTCCGGCGCCGGCCCCGGCTTGGTGCCGCCCAGCCAGCCGCCCGCCTCTTCGTCCCGGCTCGGCCGCGGGCTGACCTTGGAGCTGGCCCTCGGCCTTGGCTGGATCCGCCTCGCGCCCGAGCGCCGTGAGCCCATCACCGAGGACGCGACCGGCGGGCTCAACCTGGGCGTCGGCCTGTGGATCTCGCCGCGCGACGCGCTGACCTTGCGCATCGCTGGCGCTACCCACAAGGAGAAGCAAGAGGGAGAGCTCAACTGCGCCTTCATCGGACCCTCGCTGCAGCACTGGCTCGACGACAGGATCTGGATGGGGGTGGGGCTTGGGCTTGGCGTCGTCTCGCTCAAGTACGCCGACGAGCTCGCGCTGCCAGATCCAGAGCCCAAAACCGGCCTCGGCCTCGACCTCCGCGCCGGGTTCGCGTTCGTGTCGTGGGGCCAAAACCAGCTCTCGGCCTCGTTCGAGCTGACGCCCGTGCTGCTCGAAGACGGCTCGGTCACCGCCGCGGGCCTGCTCTTGGCCTATCAGTATTTGTAGCAAGCTCGAGGTCGCGCGCCGCTGCTGGCCGCGTGCTCGGCGCCAAGGATCGCGGGATGGAGCGAAGCTGCCGTGGTGCGCCCGGGCGCGGTGCGTATACTCGCGACGATGGCCACCTCCGACGAGCCCGCCCGCCCCGCTCCCCTCGACACGTCGTCCGCGGCGGCGCAGCCGGGTGCCGACGGCGCGCCTCGTGCCCGCCGCCGGCTCGCGCCGCGGTTCACCAAGCGCCTGCGCCGCCTGGGGCTCGCCTGGGAGAACGCGCTCGAGATCGCCCGCGCCGGCCGCCTGACGGCGCCCTACGGCGCGCCGTTCGAGATCGTCCACGCCGAGCGCATCTACCGGCTGCGACGGTACCAGCGCGTGCCAGATCCCGGCGTGCGCGCGGTGGCGCAGCCCCTGCTCCTGGTGCCGCCGCTGATGGTGGCCTCCGAGATCTACGACATCTCGCCGGACGTCAGCGCGGTGGCGCAGCTTGGTCGGATGGGCGCGGACGTGTGGCTGGTGGATTTCGGCGCGCCGGAGCGAGAAGAGGGCGGCATGGAGCGGACGCTCGACGATCACGTGCGCGCCGTCGCCGAGGCGGTGGGGCGCGTGGCGGAGGCCACCGGCAAGGAGGTTCACCTCGCCGGGTACTCGCAGGGCGGCATGTTCTGCTATCAGGCCGCCGCGTTTCGTCGCTCGCAGAACATCGCCTCGGTCATCACCATGGGCAGCCCGGTGGACCTGCACCGCAACGTGCGCCTGGCCGAAGATCTCACCGAGCGGCTGGCCGCCAGCCTGCGCAGCGCCCTGTCGTGGCCGCTGGCCCGCATCGAGGGCCTGCCCGGGATGTTCACCTCGACCGGCTTCAAGCTGCTGTCGGCGCGCAAGGAGGCGGCGCAGCTCCTGGACTTCGTACGCAACCTGCACGACCGCCAGGCGCTGGAGAAGCGCGAGGCCAAGCGGCTGTTCCTCGGCGGCGGCGGCTTCGTGGCGTGGCCTGGACCGGCGTTTCGCAAGTTCGTCGATGAGCTCATCGTGGGCAACCGCATGGCCTCCGGGGGCTTCGTCATCGATGGCCGCACCGTGACCCTGGCGGACATCACGAGCCCCGTCCTCTACTACGTGGGAGACCGAGATCAGATGGGCCGCCCCGCGGCGGTGCGGGGCATCCGCCGCGCCAGCCCACAGGCTGCCGCCATCTACGAGGTGCCGCTGCGCGCCGGCCACTTTGGCCTGGTGGTGGGCTCCACCGCGAGCACCGTCACCTGGCCCACGCTGGTGGCGTGGATGCGGTGGCGCGCTGGCGACGGCCCGGTGCCGCCGCACGCCTTCGACGCCCGCGCCGCGCACGCCGCGCCGGGCCACGGGGCGCACGCCGCGGAAAAGAGCGGCGACGCCAGCGAGCCCGAGCTGACCGACGAGGCCGCGCGCGAAGCCCGCGACGACGCCGACGCGGAGGCGCTGGGCGGGCTCGAGGTCGACGTCGACCTGGCGCAAGAGGTGCTCGGCAAGGTGGCGCGCTCGGTCGTGGAGCGGCTCGGCGACGCCACCTCCGAGCTGTCCACCTACCTCGAGCACCTGCGCTATCAACTGCCCCGCATCACGCGCCTGCGCAACCTCACCGACGAGTCGACGATCTCGCTGGGCCTGGTGCTGGCCCAGCAAGCCGAGGCGATCGGCGACCGCACCTTCTTTCTCTGGCGCGGCCGCGCCTTCACGTACGGCGACGCCAACCGCCGCGTCGACGCCGTGGTGCGCGGGCTCATCGGCGCCGGGGTGCGCGCCGGCCAGCGCGTCGGCGTGTTCATGGCGTCGCGACCAAGCCACCTGTCCGCGGTGGCCGCGCTCAGCCGCCTGGGCGCGGTGGCGGTCTTGATGTCGCCCAACACCACCGAGGTCATGTTGCCGCGCGTGCTCGATCTCGCCGAGGCCGAGGTCATCCTCACCGAGCCCGAGTCGGCGGCCCGGGTCCGCGGCGCGTACTCCGGCAAGGTGCTGGTGCTCGGCGGCGTCGGAGAGGCCGCGGCGCCGCAGAGCGGACCGCGCACCTTGCCCGAGCACGTGGTGGACCTCGAGCAGATCGATCCCGAGTCCGTCTCGCTGCCCGGCTGGTATCGCCCCAACGCGGGCCGGGCGCGAGATCTGGCGCTGGTGTTCGTGTCCTCCGGGCGCGACGAGGCCCCGCGCGCCACCCGCATCACCAACCGACGCTGGGCGTTCTCCGCGCTCGGCGCCGCCGCCGCCGCGACCCTGACCTCGCGCGACACTGTCTATTGCTGCCTGCCGTTGCACCACCCCTCCGGCTCGCTGGTCGCGGTGGGGAGCGCGCTGGTCGGCGGCTGCCGCCTGGCCCTGGCCTCCTCCTTCGAGCCGCCGGTGTTCTGGGAAGAGGTGCGGCGCTACGGCGCCTCGGTCGTGTACTACGCTGGCGAGATGTGCCGGCGGCTGGTCGACGCGCCGTCGACGCTGGGCGAGAACAACAACCCCGTGCGCCTGTTCGCCGGCAGCGGCATGCGGCAGGACGTGTGGCGCCGCCTGGTCGATCGCTTTGGCCCGGTGGGCGTGCTGGAGATGTACGCCTCCACCGAGGCCAACGCGGTGCTGGCCAACACCGCCGGGCGCAAGATCGGCTCGGTGGGGCGCCCCCTGCCCGGCTCACCCGAGGTGGCGGTGGCGGCGTGGAGCTTCGCCGAGCAAGACTTCGTCCGCGACGCGGGCGGCAAGCTCCTCTACGCTCGCGTGGACGAGCCGGGCATGCTGCTGGCGCGGCTCGACACCGCGCGCGGCGGCTCCGACCTGGCGCACATCGATCCCAAGCGCCTGTTGCGTGACGCCTTCGCGCCCGGCGATGTGTGGTTCGTCACCGGCGACTTCGTGCGCGTCGACCTCGAAGGAGATCACTGGCTCTTTGATCGCGCGGGCTCGGTCATCACCACCGCGCGCGGCGAGGTCGCCAGCGTCCGCATCGAGGACGCGCTCTACACCGCGCCTTGCGTGGCGCTGTGCATCGCGGTGGGCCTGCCGCTGCCGCGCACCGAGACGACGGCCAGCACGGCGACCAATACGACGACCAGCACGACGACCAGCACGCCGACCGGCACGGCGCACGAGCGCCCGGTGGCAGCCTTGACCCTGCGCCCAGGCTCGCAGCTCGATCTCCCCGCCCTCGCCGACGCCATCACCACCTTGCCGGAGTACGCGCGCCCAGAGCGCCTCCGCGTGGAGAAGGAGCTGCCGCTCACCGGCGGCTTCCGGACCCTCAAGGCGCCGGTCCGCCGCTACGACTTCTCCGACGGCGCCGCGGTCTACCGCTGGGACACGCGCGCGCTCAAGCTGGTGCCGACCATCTGACCCAGCGCCGCGACGCGCGCCCGGCCAGGTGGAGAAGTGGGGCTAGCTCTGAGCCGGCGCGACGACCTTGGGGATCCGCACCCGCGGGCCCACGCGGAAGGTCATCTTCTTGACGTTGCGGTAGTACTCGCCGTCGATGATGGGCGCCAACAGCTCGTCGCCGGTGGCCTCCATGGTCAGCTCGCGGCACGGCCGGTCGAGGATGTCCGGCCCCACCATCTCGTCACCGCGCGCCATGCGCGGCAGGTTGCGGACCACGCCCCACGGCGTCGGCGTGCCGACGATCGCGTTCATCAGCCCGGGGCGATCAGCCTTGCCAAAGAAGCGCAGGATGTTGCCGAGGTTGATCGACATGGACGCGATGTGCACGCCGGTGAACTCGTCCCCCGGCAGGCGCATGCCGTCGAGCGTGACCACGCACCTGGTGGGCGAGAACATGTCCCGCGCGTAGGTCGTGAGCTGCCCAAGCGGCAGCTTGTGGAGAAACGACATCGACACCGGCATCGACACCAGCGTGTTGGCCACGACCTTCAAGATCGTGCGCGGGTTCGGATCCGGATCGGCGTAGTACTTGGCGTAGAAGCGCTGGCCGATGCCACCAGCGGCAGAGGCGAACCCGTAGGTGCGAAACTCGTGCTCCTGTCCGTCCTGCACCTGGATGCCATCCACCACCATCGAATCGACCTCGGTCTCTTCGATGGCGCTGCCGCGCTCCAGGCTCTGCCGCAGCGTGGTGAGCAGGCTCTCGGCGTTGCCCTCGATGCCCACGTTGTTGGCGACGAAGTCGATGGTGCCGCCCTTGGTGGGCATGGTCAGCGGTAGCCGCAGCGACTGCCCGACGAACTCGTCCTCCTGCAGGACCTCCATGCCCATCCGCACCATCCAGTGCAGCGCGCCGTCGCCGCCGTCGGCGACCCAGAAGCGCGCCTTCTTGCGGAGGAACTCCCGGAGCACCGGCTTGATAGAATCAAGCGACTTGGTCTGCCGGACCTCGCCGCGCGCCCCAACGATCTGCTGCAGCCGCTCGGCCCGGTCCGGGCGGTTGCGGTTCTTGCGGCTGTTGGGGTTGGTGATGACGCCAATGTCCATGGGGGCTCCAGCGACTCGTTTCGCGGCGTGTCAAATGCAAGATGTGGGCGAGCCTGGAGGGGATCGGCACAAGAGCCAACCAATGAGAATGACGAGGGTGATTTCTGCCAGATGCGTAACGCGCTACGCGCTTGCGACATCCAGGTGAGAAATCAGCGGAGCGGTTCGCCACACTACGGAAGCACGCGCACGGTTTTCTACAGCACCATCGAACGACCTGCGCACCGGCACGTGACCGGCTGGCCCTGATTCGGATCAAGGGTTTCAACACCCTGCGATCTCCGAAATAAACGCGCTACCGTCTGGCGGTGAGCCGCTCCCGTGTCCTCGCCGTCCTTCTTGGTGGGTCTGTGCTCCTTGGTTGCGGTGGCGCGGCGGCGCCAGGGCAACCAGGCGCCGCGCCTCCCAGCGCCCGGCGCTCCGGCAGCGCTGCGGGCGGCGCCGTCGATCCCCTGCCCTACCTCGCCGATTCGCCGCCCAGCCCCAAGCGCGGAGCCGTGCTGCCGCGCGCGGCCTGGCTCGATCTCGGCGATCCAGCGCCGGTGTCCCCGGAGAGCGAACCAAGAGATCCGGTGGAGGTGGTGATCGTGGAGCCCGGCGCCACGCTGGTGCGGGTGGCGGTGCGCACGCCCGTCCTGCGCTACGTGGTGTGGGTCAAGCGCGAAGACCTGATGGCGGTGCTCCTGCAAGAGGTGAAGGTGGGGCCGCCGGTGACCAGCGCCTCGCAGCGGGTGGGCGCGACCCTGCGCGCTGGCGCTCACGTGGACGTGCTCGAGCGCAAGGAGCAGCGCGTCCGCATCCGGTACAGCGGCGGCGTCGAGCTCGAGACCTGGGTGGCCGCCGCCGCGCTCGCCGAGCAAGGGGAGCCGCTGGAGGCGGGCAGCCCGATCTTCTCGGGCCTACGCCTGTTCCACGCCAGCCCTGGCCTGGCCATCCGCGCCGAGCCGCGCTGGGCCAGCACGCTCCTGGCGGTGCTGGCGCGCACGTACATCGTGGAGGAGGTCCGCGTGGTCGACGAAGCCTGGAGCGAGGTGCAGTACGCCGACGGCGCGGTCAGCGTGCGCGGCTTCGCCTCGCGCCGAGATCCGCCGCAGCGATTGCACGGCCGCGCCACCACCGCGCCTTCGGCCAGCGCGCTGCCGGCGTCCGGCGACAAGCTGCCCGCTGGCGCCTGCCTGTACGCCAGCCCGCAAGGCGAGGCCATCGGCCTGACGCTCGCGCCGGTGCCCGCGGTCATCGCGGTGACGGAGCGCGAGGGCTGGCGCTCGGTGACGATCGACACGCCGTGGTCGCCGATGCGCTTCTCCGCGCGGCGCGAGCACGGCACCTGGCAGCCATGTGACGCACAGCCGTGAGCTCGCGGCCTCGCGGCTCGCCGTGAGCTCGCGCCGAGCAGGCCGCCGCCGAGCGCAATAGAGCGCAACAGAGCGCAGCCGAGCGAAGCCGAGCGAAGATCAAAGCGTGAGGGTTTGGAGTGGAAGCCTACGTTGCAGGCGCGCTGCGACGACACAGGCCCATCGACCCCGCCGCCGCGGCCAGTAGCTGCCAGCGACGAACCTCCCACCGCTCGCGTCGCGGTCGGTACCCTGGCCGTGATGCCGCAGGCGCACGAGTTCATCCTCGACTTCGATCTGGCATGGCGAATCTTCGAGGGCGCCAGCATCTTCGAGCGCGACGCAGGCACGGTGGCCGCGCGCGACTTCCTGCGTCCGCTGGCGCTGGTCGCCCGCGACCAGGTGTCCTTCGAGGACATCACCGTGGACGCCGATGGTGAAGGCGTCACGTTCCTCCTGGCCGACCAGCGCTTTGCCATCCGCTGTCAAGCCATGCGACTGCAGGCGTTCCTGTCCGCGGTCAACCACGCGCTGGCCGCTGCCAACCTGCAAGCGGAGCTGGCGATCGTCGAGTCCCAGCGCTACGAGCTGCGCGCCGTGCTCATCACCGCGGACAACCGGCCGCGCCGGACCTTCGCCCGCGGCACGATCCCGCCTTGACCGCGAGCAGGCGCGCGCGGGCCTGTCACGCTGGGCCAGCGCGGACACCTGCTAGAGTGACGGCATGACGGGGCGGATTGGGCCAGACGGGCCAGGCGAGCCAGACGAGCCAGACGAGTTGAACGAGCTGGCGACGCTGCTGCGCGGCCGCGCGGTGGTCGCGCTCACCGGCGCCGGCTGCTCCACCGAGTCCGGCATCCCGGACTATCGCGGCCCAAGCCGTCCGCCGCACAAGCGCCCGCCCATCCAGCACCACGAGTTCGTCACCCGCCACGAGGTGCGCAAGCGCTACTGGGCGCGCTCGATCCTGGGTTGGCCGCGGTTCTCGGCGGCCAGGCCGAACCTCGGCCACCTCGCGCTGGCACAGCTCGAGCAAGCCGGCGTGGTCGCCGGCGTCATCACCCAGAACGTGGACGGCTTGCACCAGGCGGCGGGCAGCCAGCGCGTGATCGAGCTGCACGGCGCGCTGGCCCAGGTGCGCTGCCAGCGCTGCGGGGCGCGCCTCGAGCGACACGCGCTGCAGCAGCGCTTGCTAAAGGAGAACGCGGGCTTTCTCGAGCGCGCCGCCGAGGTGGCGCTGGCCCCCGACGGAGACGCCGAGCTGCCCGACGAGCTGGTGGCCGACTTTCACGTGGTGCCGTGCGCCGTGTGCGGCGGCGAGCTGATGCCGGACGTGGTGTTCTTCGGCGGCACGGTGCCGCGCCCGGTCGTGGACGCCGCCTGGGAGCTGTTCGACCGCGGCCAGGTCCTGCTCGTGCTGGGCTCCTCGCTCACCGTGTTCTCCGGCTATCGCTTCGTGCGCCGCGCTGCCGAGCGCGGCGTCCCGGTGGCCATCATCAACCAGGGCCCCACGCGCGGTGATCCGCACGCCGCCGTGCGCCTGGACGCGGCCATCGGCCAGGCCCTGCCGAGCTTGACCCGCGCGCTGTCGCGGACCTCGTCTTGGGCCTGACCGTCACAGCACGAGCAGGCGAGGCGGCGATCGCCGGCGGCGGCAACGCGGGGTCGGCGTGTCGACCTGGGTGTGGACCTCGGCGCAGGTCGCGCACCGCGCAGCGCGCAACGGCACGGGCGTGTCCGATGCAGGCTCGTCGACCGCGACCGTGATCGCGCTGTCGTCGCAGCTCGCCTCACACACGCCGCAGCCGGTGCAGGCGTCGCTGTGGAGCGAGTATCGCAGCGACGCGCCGGCGGCGTCGGTCTCCAGGACGAGCGCGTCGGTGGGGCACAGGCGTGCGCAGGCATGGCAAGCCGTGCATGCAGCAGGGTCGATCGAGATCGCGAAGAACGCCAGCGCGCCCGCGCGTCGCGGCACGCGCTGGCCTGGCGCGATCGGCGGCGGGAGCTGCGGCGCAGCCGGAGCCGGCGCGGGCCGCAGCAGCCGGCGAAGGAACGTGCGGCGCGCCTCTCCGTCCGCGAGCGGGTCCGCGAGCGGGCGTGCGCGTCGTCTCGCCTCGTCCCACGCGCGCGAATCGACGAGGCCGACCGTCAGACCTCGCGCAGCGCGCGCGCGCAGCACCGCGTCGACGCGGCTGGCCGCCACGGTCACGCTCGCCTCCAGCCTCGGCGCGCGCCTGCACGTCCCGCAGTCGCCGGTCGCGAGCTGCCAGCGATGCACGCCAGCGGCGATGCCATCGAGCAGCTCGCGGACGCCCAGGGCGTGGACACACACCCGCGTCGCCGACGAGGCAGACCGCTCGCACGCGGCGAGCCCCACCGCCTCATCGTCGATGACGAACCACTCGCGGGCGGGCGAGAACGTGAGCGCGGCCTCGGAGCACGCCGGCGCGCACAGGCCGCAGCCGTCGCAGGTGTCCGCGATCGTCACCTGGTCGGGGCTCACCTCGAGCGCGTCACGCGGGCACGCGGTCACGCAGCTACCACACACGAGCTGTGGGTAGCGCGTGTCGAGGCAGCGGGCGAGGTCGACCTTGGGCTTCACCACCCGCCCCGATGTCCGCTCACCAGCTCTCGCCCGGCACGAACGCCGGTGCCGGCTTGCGCCCGATCTGGATCAAGCCCGCCGCCGCCGCGCGGTCGCGGCTGCGCCGCCGCGCCTCGTCGAGTGACAGCGGCGCGCCGCGCGGCACGCCGAGCTCCTCGGCGAGCAGGTCGCGCACTCCGGCGAGCCACGCGGTGGTCAGGTGGGCGAGCGCGGCATAGAACGGGGTGTCGGCGCGGTGCGCCACGGCGCGCGCGAACTCCGGAACCCAGACGAGCAAGTGCTCGTCCAGGAACCCAGCCGCGGCCGCGAGCTCGCCGTGCTCGAGCAGCGCCGCGACGAAGTCGAGCTCGTGCGCGAGGTGATCGTCGGTGCGCATGCGCCAGTCCTCGACCTCGAGCCCGAACCGCGCATACCAGGCGCGCACCTCGAACATCGGCTCTTGCATGACGAGCCCGTCTTCGTCGATCCACGGCGACTCGCACGGCGATACCCGGCAGGCGTGCGTCAAGTAGATGCCGGCGTAGTCCGCGGCCAGCGCGGTCAGCGGATCCGCGACCATCGCCGGCCACGTCGCGCGCGCGTACAAGAACGCCTCGGCGAGCTCGGGCTCGACCGGGAACGTGAGGTTGCGCGGGAACTCGACCTGCGCCAGCGCGTCCCAGCGCGCGGCGTCGAGCTCGCGGTCGTGCAGCGCGGTCAGCATCCGCGCGTCCTCGGCGAGCGCGCGCCAGGTCGGGGCCACCGCCTTGACCTCGCTCATGGCACCCGGCCCTTCGTCGAGGGGACGAACCGGATCGAGGGGTTGGTCAACTCGGGGTCCGCCATGCCCTTGACCTGCCGCACGAGCTGCTCGGCCGGGCCGACCGCCTTCGTCGAGAGGGTCCCGGCGTCCATCGCCTTGACCTCGCCGATGTCGAGCACTCGCATCATGCAGGCCTGCACGCAGTACGGCTTGCGGCCCGCGTCGAGCTCGTCGACGCACATGTTGCACTTGGCGACGATGTTCTGCTCGGGGATGAACTGCGGCGCGCCATAGGGGCACGCCGCCTCGCAGCGGCGGCAGCCCACGCACAACGTGGAGTCGATGTCGACGACGCCATCCTTCTGTCGCTTGAAGATGGCGCCGGTCGGGCAGGTCGGCAGGCACGCCGGCTCGGCGCAGTGGTTGCACGACATGTTGACCTTGTAGGCGAACACGTCGGGGAAGGTGCCGCCCTCGACGTACAACACGCGCCGGAAGCGCGGCCCGGGCGGCAAGCCGTTCTTGTCCTTGCACGCGATCTCACATGCACGACAACCGATGCAGTCGACGTTGTTGTGTACGAAGCCGAGCTGCGTGTCGGGGATGACCGGCTTGTAGACCTCCTGCTTTTTCTGGAGAGCCGCTTGTTTGATCTTGTCCTTGTCGATCGGCATCGCGCGTCTCCTAGAGGTCCCGCCGGTACACGTGTGAACGAGCCGTCGCGATCTGGTCCCAGACCGGGCGGTGCGAGCGCGCGCTCTTCTGCACGTCGACCAGGATCGTGTTGTACGCGAAGGCGCCCGCCGGGCTCGGGTTGTCATCGGTGAGCATGTCGGGGTTGCCGGCGCGGTCGACGCCGTCCTCGTCGAGATCGATCCACGCGCCCTCGTGGATGACGACGACGCCCGGCATCAGGCGTTCGGTCACGTAGGCGGGGACGACGACCTTGCCGCGGTCGTTCCAGACCTCGACGGTGTCGCCGGTGCGCACGCCGAGCGCGCGCGCGTCGGAAGCGTTGATCGTGACCTCCTGGTCATACGTCTCGCGCAGCCACGCGCAGTTGTTGAAGATCGAGTGGGTGCGCCAGCGCGGGTGCGGCGTGATCAGGTGGAACGGATACCTGGAGACCTTGGAGCTCTTGAGCCACTCCCAAGGCTCGATCCACTTGGGGATCGACGGCACGTGATACCCGTACTTGGTGCGCTTCCAGTCGCTGATGTGCGCCAGCTCGGAGGACAGGATCTCGATCTTGCCGGACTGCGTCTGGAACGGCACCCCGAGCTCGATCTGATCCTGGAACGCGACGTGCGGCCGCGCCAGCTTGAACTTGTAGACCCCGTGTCGCTTGAAGTCTTCCCAGGTCATGTCGCAGCCGTGGTGCATGACCTTCTCCCAGTACGCGGCGAGGTAGGCCTCGTCGACCTCATCGTTGCGCTGGAAGTAGGCGCGAGTCGCCCGCGGGTTGTAGGCCACGCCGAGCTGGTTCCCGAGGCCGGTCAGGTGCCCGATGCGATAGGCCAGCTCGGTGAACACCTGGAAGTCGGTCTTCGATTCGCCGAGCGGCTCGATGACCTTGGGCCGATGGATGTAGTAGTGGCCTTTGTACCAAGGCAGGGCGACGTCGTGCCGCTCGAAGTGGGTGGCGATCGGCAGCAACACGTCGGCGGCGTAGCTGCCGGTCGGCGTGATCGTCGAATCCATGCAGACGCCGAGCTCGAGCTTCTTGATCGCGGCGAGCTCCTTGTTGATGTTGGTGAGCTGGTTGAACCAGTCGGAGCCCTGCCAGAAGACGCCCTTGATGTTGGGGATCTGTCCGTCGGTCCCGTCGTCGCGAGGCCACAGCCCGGCCTCCTCGCGAGCGACGTTGGGGTAGTTCAAGACAATGTGCGCCCAGCGATCGGACTTGATCGACTGGAACCACACGTTCGCCCATTGATCGTACGGATACGCCACCGCCTCCGGGTGCCAGGCCTTGCCAACCCCCTCGGCGCAGCCGCCGAGCACGCCGATGTTGCCGGTCATCGCCTGCAGCGCCGCGGCCATGCGGCTGTATTGCTCGCCATAGGCGTTGCGCCCGGGCGCCCAGGAGGCCTTGAGCGCCGCGGGCTTCGTGGTCGCGTACATCTCGGCGAGCTTGCGGATCTGATCGGCGGGTACGCCGCAGATGTCGGCGGCCCACTCGGGAGTCTTGGCGACGTGGTCGTAGGTGCCGAGGATGTAGTCTTTGAAGCTCTCGCGGCCGTTGGCCGAGGCCGCGGCCCACGGCGGCATCGTGCCCGCGTCCATGCCCTGGCAGAACCTGTCGATGAAGGCTTGGTCCTGAAGGTTCTTCGAGAAGATGTGATAGGCCATGCCGGCCATCATCGCGGCGTCGGTGTTGGGGCGGATCGGGATCCACCACGCATCGTAGGCCGCCGCCGAGTCCGTGTGCTGAGGATCGATCAGCACGAACTTGCAGCCACGCTGCTTGGCCATGCGAAGGTAGTAGAAGGTGTTGCCGCCGTGGAAGGTGTACGCCGGGTTCCAGCCCCACATGATGACCAGCTTCGAGTGCGCGAAGGTGTCGTCCTCGTTGCCGTCCTCGATCGTGCCGAAGGTCCAGCGCGAGCTCGTGGTGGTGCCCTGGTAGCTCGGCACTGACCAGGAGCTGGTGCGGCACCCGAACATGCCAAGGAAGCGCCCGAGCAAGCCCTCGATCTGGTCGGACTTGTGGAGCACTCCGTACGACGCGCCCGCGTAGCTCTGATCGAGGATCGCGGTCGGGCCGTAGGTGTTCTTCAGCTCGATCATCTTCCTGGCGACCAGGTCGAGCGCTTCGTCCCAGGTGGCGCGCCGGAACTTGCCGGCCTGCCCCTTGGGGTTGGTGCGCAACATCGGGAACAGGAGCCGCTCGGCCGAGTACAGTCGCTGCCGGTACGAGCGCCCGCGCAGGCACGCGCGGAGCTGTGGCTCGTCGAAGGTGTCGACGCCGAACGCGCCACCTCGCTGGTACGAGCCGTCGTCGGTCGACAGGCGCACGATCACGTCGCCGAGCTTGTGCGCTACCAGCATGTGACGCGAGCCGCAGTTGTGCGCGCAGCTCGTGACCACGGTGCTCAGCTTGTTGTCAGGCGTATACGGCTCGTAGGCAAACGCGGCTGCTCCCTTGGACCGGAGGAGGGCTGCGCCGGCGACAGCCGTACCCGTGGCAGCGGTGCCGATGAGGAACGATCGGCGGTTGAGGTTGAGGCGATCCGAAATCGACATGGGGGCTCCGGGTCAGGGCGTAGCGGGGGATGGGTGCGTCGGCGCGTCCGAAGGAGCCGGCGCGAGGAACCGCGCGGCAGACTCGGTGGCGCGGCCGGTCGCCCAGGGCGGCACGGCGGTCGGCGCGCCTGGCCAGAGGTGGCGCGGATACGGGAACGGCGTGCGGTACCACGCTCGTCCACCGTGGCAGCCGTAGCAGACGTCGCTGTTGGTGGCCGCCAGCCGTTCGATCTCGGCGGCCTTGAGGTAGTTCACGCGGTGGCGCACCGTGCGGATCGCGGCGTGGCAAGTCAGGCAGTTGTTGTTGAAGGCGCTGCCGAACTCCGACCATGGCCCCGGCACGCCCATGCTCTGGTACGGAAACGAGCCGTGGCACATCTGGCAGATCTCGGGCGCGACCATCTTGCGCAACGTCAGACCTGGCTGAGCCGTCGCCGAGGAGGCGCCGTTCTCGTCGCGAGGATCGCTGCCCTGGTGGCACGTGGTACAGCGAAGTTGCATCACCGATTGTGCGTACGGCGTGACGAGATGGCGGCGATGAAACGTGTCCTGATCGCCTTGGTAGGTCGACAGCGTCTGGTACCAGGCGAGTGAGGCGGCCGCGGCGACGCCGGCTGGCGACGTGGCCCGGACCGATGGCTCGAGCACCTCGCGGTGGCACGTCAGACACTGCTGGTCAGTGGCGGTGTCGATCGCCGGCCTGAAGTGGATCGGGTTCCACTTGGCGCGCTGGTAGTCGCGCGGGTCGACTGGCGCGGGATCGACCGCGCGCAGCGTGCGCGGCGGCAGCGCCTTGGCCAGGTCTTCGGCCGTCGCCTTGCTCGGTGACGAACGCTTCGACCCGCACGCGGCGGCAAGGAGTAGGCAAAGAATCCAGCGCATCGACATGAACCCTCGTGAGCGTGGCGATGCGCGTCCGTCAACGAAGGTCGCTGATGACGCGCGGTGAGAAGCCCGAATGAAGAGGTCTCTCGCTCGACTACTTCTTCGGAGGCTGCCAGTTCGAGCCGCCCATGCCGGACATGCCGCCCATGCCGGACATGCCGCCCATGCCGCCCATGCCGGACATGCCGCCCATGCCGGACATGCCGCCCATGCCGGACATGCCGCCCATGCCACCCATGCCTGACATGCCGCCCATGCCGCCCATGCCGCCCATCCCGCCCATGCCGCTGAACCCGACGTGCGTCCACTGAACGCAGACGGCACCGTCACCGCCCATGCCGGCCATGCCGCCCATGCCGGCCATGCCGCCCATGCCCGACATGCCGCCCATCCCGCCCATGCCCGACATGCCGCCCATCCCGCCCATCCCAGACATGCCGCCCATCCCGCCCATGCCGGCCATGCCGCCCATCCCGCCCATCCCGGACATGCCGCCCATCCCGCCCATGCCCGACATACCGCCCATGCCGCCCATGCCGGACATGCCGCCCATCCCACCCATCCCGCCCATCCCAGACATGCCGCTCATCCCGGCCATCCCGGCATGCCGATCACTCGCATCCGCTGCGCGCCCACCAGGTGCAGGTCCACTCTGCAGGGTTCCCGCCCATGCCGGCCATCCCGCCCATGCCGGCCATCCCGCCCATGCCCGACATGCCGCCCATCCCGCCCATCCCGGACATGCCGCCCATGCCGCCCATGCCCGACATGCCGGACATGCCGCCCATGCCCGACATGCCGCCCATGCCCGACATGCCGGACATGCCGCCCATGCCGCCGGTGTTGCCTCGGTTCTCGCTCTCCTGCTTGCCGCAGCCGATCGCGAACGTGAGGAGGGTAATGCCAAAAATCGACGTCTTAGTCATGTGTTACTCCAGGTGTTGAATGACGCGGCAGCTCGCATCGCAACTCTTGGGCCAATGGGACAGACCTCTTCGAGTCACCTGGATTGCATGACGAATCTCACCGACGCCGCGAGCTGGCGCGCTCCTCGCTCCAGTCACCAGCTCGGAGGCGAGGATCTGGGCCTTGCAACCTGCCAATCTGGCAGCCGCCGTCAGCGGCGTGGGCCTCGTTTGCTGTGTTCCGCGAAGAGATTGAATGGCTTGGGTGACACGACAAATTGTCGGGTGCGATTGTCGCGAACCATCTACATCTCGAGGCAATCCCATCTGGATCAACGCGGGTTCAGTGCTTTGCATCGTTCAGGATGTAACGGAGCGACGACGACCGGCTGGCAGTCACGGCCGGTGCCACCCGCGCAGGTCGTATGGCCCGGGCATGCCGGGATGATCGAACGGCGTGTACCAGTTGCCTTGATCTTCCAGGAATCGAAAGCTACTTGGATACGGAGGCGTGAGCCCGCGTAACGCCCGCGCGTACCACGCTGCGCCGTGGTCGACGCTGGTGATCTTTGGCGAGTCCGCTGGGCGAAGGGATGGAGACCTCCCGGCGACGAAGCCCGGGGGCGGCGCGGAGTCCGGCGCGACGGCCGGTGCCGACGTCGGCGCGGCGGGCTCGTCGGCGTGAACGACGGTCGCGGTGATCAGCAGGGAACAGGTGAGCCGCAGAGAGAGTCGACGCATGATGCACCAGCAGCTGTGCAAACGTCGGGCCGCCACGGCCGTGAGGGTCAGGCTTCGTCGTCGAGGGTCGGATTTCGCTGCAGCATCCGATAGATGCTGCGCTCGCTGACGCCGCACACCTTGGCCACCTGCGCTCGTTGTCCCGAGAGCTTCCGCATCTGCAGCCCGACGTAGTGTTCGACGAGCTCGTCGATCGTCGGATCGTGATCGAACACCAGCTCGACCTTGGTGGCGCCGCGACCGAACGCGAGGTGCTCCTCACGGATGAGCCGGTTGGCGCCCGAGTCGATCACCGCGCGCTCGATGACGTTGCGCAGCTCTCGAACGTTGCCGGGCCAGTCGTGCGCGATGAGTCGATGCAGCGCGCCCGGCGCGAACGCCTTGTCGATCTGACGCTGGAAGTTGCGGGTCTGCAGGAAGAAGTTGGCGAGCGAAGGCACGTCGTCGCGGCGGTCGCGCAGCGGAGGCACCTCGAGCTGGTAGCCGTTGAGGCGGTAGTACAGGTCTTCGCGAAACCGGCCCTGACGCGCCATCTCGAACAGATCGCGGTTGGTGGCGGCGATGAACCGGACGTCGACCTTGAGATCCTTGGTCCCGCCGACGCGGCGGAACCGGCTGGTCTCGAGCACACGCAGGAGCTTGGCCTGCGCGGCCATGCTGATCTCGCCGATCTCGTCGAGGAACAGCGTGCCACCCTCCGCGCTCTCGATGAGGCCCTTCTTCTGGCGATCGGCGCCGGTGAACGAGCCGCGCTCGTAGCCGAAAAGCTCGCTCTCGAAGAGCGTGTCTTGCAGGGTCGTGCAGTCGACCGCGACGCAGTTGTGGTGGGCCCGCTCGCTCGCTCGGTGGATCGCGTGCGCAACCAGCTCTTTGCCGCTGCCGCTCTCGCCCTGAAGCAGCACGGAGATGCTCGAGACCGAGACCGCGCCGATGAGCTCGCGCAGTCGCTGCATGGGACCGCTGGTGCCCACGAGGAGCCCGTCGGCGCTGGTGCGCACCGCGAGCTGCATGCGCACGAACTCGTGGTCGCGCCGCAGCCGCGCCGCTTCGAGCGCTCTCTCGAGGACGATACGGAGGTCTTCCGGGGTCGCTGGCTTGACGATGTAGTCGGCTGCGCCGCGTCGGATCGCGGCCACCGCATCGGCGACCGTTCCGCGGTGCGCGGTGATGATGGTCGGGCCGTCGTCGACGAGCGCCCGGAAGCGCTCCGGCGCGAGGGTGTCGGCGACATCCGCGTCGATGATCGCGGCCCGTGGATCGTGCTCGGTAACGAAGGTCTCCAGCTCATTCACCGAGCCCACCACCACGACTTGATATCCAGCACCACGCAGAGCATTGACGAGGGTGTCGCGAAACTCATGATCTGGATCTGCAACGACGATCGAGCCGGAGCCAACGGGCATTTTGCGCTCGTATTGCACATGCCGTGCCTGAGCGGCAACGCGGTGGATTGCCTCGGGTACACGCGCAGATTGAAGGGTTCGTTCGCCAGCCGCTCTCTGAATTGGATGAGCATGTTTCAAGCGAGCCCCATCCAAGCAAGAGCTATGCCGAGTTCGGCCATGCGAGCGTCCGTCGGCGCACCGAGCTGCGCCCTGGCGCAGGCGCTCGGCTCCGTCTGGCGCAGCGAGGTGAGGCTGGCATGGCGGACGTCTTTGCAGCGCACCGGCGGTCGGCTAGGATCGGTGGGGTGGATCTGGTGATCATCCTGGGGCTGTGCCTGCTGATCGTGGGCTTCTTGGTGGTCCTGGTGCGCGGCCTCTATCAGAACGTGCGCGAGGTGTTCGTGAACCGGGCCGCCAAGCGGCGGCTGCTGCGCGAGGTCGGGGAGCTTTTCGGCGCGGCACGCGCCGGGGCCAAGCGCGTGCGCGGCATCTACCGCGGCTGGCCGGTCCAGGTCTCGTACACGCTGCGGCTCGATACCGGCCAAGGACGATCGCTCGAGTGGATGACGATCTCGATGCCGCTACCCGAGGGGCGGCCGTTCGCGCTGCGGCTGGTGCAGCGACGCGGCGGGTTTGGCGCCCCGGGATCCGGGCTCCTCGATCGCTGGGCGCTTGACGGAGCGCCAGCGGCGCTCGCCAGGAAGCTCGTCGCGGACAACGAGGAGACGCTCGACGCGCTGGGCAGCCCTGAGCTCACGACCAGCGGTGACACGCTGGAGCTGCACAAGGAGGGCTGGACGCACAGCAAGGAGCAAGTGCGCGAGGCGCTGGAGGCGCAGGTCTCGTTGCTCGAGCAGCTCGAGGCGGCCTGCCGCGCGCTCGATCGCGAGGCTGGGATGGACGTGGAGGGCGCGCCCTATCGCGAGGATCGGGTTGCGGCACAAGAACGGCGGCGCAAGGAGCTGACGGTCGAGGTGCGGCGCACGCAGGTGGCGCTGCGCTGGCGCGCCGCGGGGCGCCTGCTCGCCGGGGTCGCGGCGCTGTCCTTCGCGCTGTGGTACCTCCTCGGGACGAGGTAGTAGCGAGGGCTTGACCGTCTGGGCTGTGCGTCGTGGAAGCATCTGGCGCCGCACCCTGGCGCCGCACCTGGCCCCCTGGCGCGGCACCTGGCCCCGCCAGGCGCCGCCTGGCGCCGTCTGGGCCCCGCCTCTCATGATCCTACCCATCATGCACGCAGACCGTCGACGACGAGCCTGCCACACCGTGCCAGGCCCGACCACCGTGCTCGACCCAACTACCGTGCTCGACCTACCCACCTCCCACGCGCTCACCCTTGTCGCTACCTGGCGATCCGTTCTGGGTTCTGGGAAAAAACAAAAAAAACTCAGGGTTCTGAGAACAGCAGGGGCTGTGCGGCGGTGTGGAGAGGCGCGCCGTCCCTCCGTGGCACGCCTGCTGCACCTGGCCCTCCTGCGCCTCTCCAAGGGCTGTGGTCAACCGCGCCGCGTACGCGCATTCCCACTTGCCCGGGCACGCCGGGCGCGGTTGTCCATAGCCCGCCACCGTCCACAGCCCCGAGGCTTCCGCGGAAACGCGCTGCGACTTGGATCACACCACGTTTCCGCGGAGGTTTCCGCGATCTCGATCTCAGGTCCCGGCTCGCTCGCGTCCGCTTGCCGGACACACTATCCAACTAAAGATCTTCTATCCAATATCTATATTAAACCAAATATCCCTCTTGACACCTTCCGCGCCAGCGCACCCGCCGCGCCGCCAACTCGCCGGATTCACTCCACCAGCGGCCCCTGCGCGCGCTACATCCCCATCCACGCCACGGCCCCACGAAAAATCGCGCCGCCCGCGCTTCCGCGGCACCTGGGGCACGCCAGGCGCCAAGTCCGGCGCCGAAAACCGCCGTGCTACAAAGCCTCATGAGCGAGCCTCTCTCCGTCGAGGAAGTTCAAGCTTTGGGCGAACACATCGCCGAGCAAGCAGTTCACCTGGACGCCGCCATGCATCGCTTGCTCGCTGACCTGCGGACGTTCGACGCGGCCGGCGGCTGGTACCGCCAGGGCTTTGGCACCTGCGCCCACTGGCTGAGCTGGCGCGTGGGCTGGGACCTTGGCACCGCGCGCGAGCACCTGCGCGTGGCCAGGGCGCTGCACACCTTGCCGAAGGTATCAGAGGCCTTGTCTGCCGGGCAGATCTCCTATTCCAAGACGCGCGCCATCACGCGCGTGGCCACGGCCGCCACCGAGGCGGTGCTCCTTGGCTATGCGCAGCACTGCACCGCCAGCCAGCTCGAGACGGTGTGCCGCAAGGTCGGCGTGCTCGGCGCCGACGCAGCGAGCAAGGCCGCGCGCCCGCACGACAGCGAGCGCTACGTGGCGCACACCACGACGGCCTCTGGCATGGTGTGCGTCAAGGCGTGCCTGCGCCCCGACGAGGCCGCGCTGCTCTTGCAGGTGTTGCAGCAAGCCGCGGTGGATTGCACGCGCGAGCCGGCGGAGGCTTCCGCGGAGCTTGCGAACGTTTCCGCGGAAGCGTCCGCACCTGCCGAGCGAGCGGCGGGCGTTTCCGCGGAAGCGCAGCGCTCTTCCACCACGACCACCACGCGCCGCCCGTACAACCGCGCCGATGGCCTGATGGCCCTGGTCCACGACTACGCACGCGGCAGCCGCGCCGAGCGCTCTCCCGTCGAGCTGATCGTCACCGTGCCCGCGGCGCTGCTGCAGCAGACCGCCGCGACTACCGACTCAGCCACCGGCACCTCCGACTCCGCCGCCGACATCTCCTCCACCACCGCTGTAGCCATCGCGCCCGTCTCCTTCACCGACCGTGGCGCGTCGCTGCCGGTCGCCCTCACCGTCGAGTCCGACCTTGCGCTCTCTCCGCAGGCTACCCGCCGCCTGGCCTGCGACTGCGGCCTGGTCGTCGTCACCGCCACCACCGCCACCGACGCCGCCCCGCTCTCCGTCGGCCGCAAGACCCGCACCATCCCCGCCGCCCTCAAGCGCGCGCTCCTCCTGCGCGATCGCACCTGCCGCTTCCCCGGCTGCGACCACCGCCTGTTCCTCGAGGGCCACCACCTGCAGCACTGGGCCGATGGCGGCGAGACCAGCCTGCCCAATCTAGCGCTGCTCTGCTCGCTCCACCACGCCTACGTCCACGAGCGCGGCTATCTCATCACGCAGTCTGCCGCTGGCGCGCTCGCCTTCGAAGATCCGCAGGGCCGCGCCGTTGTCCCGCTGCCACCGCGCCCCGCGCCGCCGCTGCTCGGCTGGCCCGCGATCTATGCCGCCAACGCCACCAAGGCCCCGCTGCCGCTGACCGCCACCACCGGCCAGTGCCGCTGGCGCGGCGAGCGCGTCGATAGCTGGGACGCCGCCGCCACCATCACGCGCATCCAGCGCCGCACCGACGCGGCGACCGCCCCTTCCGCCCCAACCGCGCCACCCACTGCAGCACCAGCAGCATCCCCGCCGCCCGCATCCCCCCGCACATCAGCACCACCCTCACCACGCTCACCACCCTCGTCGCTCTCATCTGTCGCCGATCCTCCGCTCGACCCCGACGGCCTCCCGCAGCGCGGCCGCTGGGACGACCTCGACCGCCACAGCGCCATCGAGCGCTGGGTCCTCGCCGAAATGGAGCTCACCGGCGTCGACCCGATCTCCATCGGCCGCCCCTTGCCGGACCACCTGCAGCACCCGTCACAGCTGCCATCGCAGCGTCGGTCGTGACGTCCGTCGAAACCTCCGCCCACCTCGCGCAGCAGGTGGTTAGCGTTGCCTGGGCCCCGCCTACGCCAGCGCCTGGCGCAGCCGCTCGGCGAGGTAGGTGAAGCGCTGGCGCGCGGCGGCGTTGCGCACGGCCATGCCCACCGCCTTCTTGCTGCCGACGAGCACGACCAGGCGCTTGCCGCGGGTGACGGCGGTGTAGAGCAGGCTGCGCTGCAACATCATGTAGTGCTGGGTGGCGACCGGGATGACCACGGCCGGGTACTCGGAGCCCTGGCTCTTGTGGACGCTGACGGCGTACGCCAGCACGAGCTGGTCGAGCTCGGCGCGCTCGTACTCGGCGATGCGGGTGTCGCCGAAGTCCACCCGCAGCATGTCGTCGTCGCGCACCACCGCGGAGACCACGCCGATGTCCCCGTTGTAGACGCCGCGGTCGTAGTCATTGCGAAGCTGCATGACCTTGTCGCCCAGGCGAAACACTCGCTCGCCGCGGGTCAGCTCCGGGCGATCCTCCGCCGCCGGGTTGAGCCGGGCCTGCAGCGCGGCGTTGAGCGCCTGCGTGCCCAGCTCGCCGCGGTGCATGGGGGTCAAGACCTGCACCGCGGAGAACGGATCCAGGCCAAAGCGCGCCGGGATGCGCTCGGCCACCAGCTCCACCACGGTGGCGCGCGCGGCCTGGGGCTCCTCGCGGCTGATGAAGTAGAAGTCGCTGGTCTCGGTGGTGCCGGCGGCGGGCGGGGACAGGTCCGGCAACGCGCCGGCGTTGATCTGGTGGGCGGACACCACGATGCGGCTCTCCGCGGCCTGGCGGAAGATCTCGGTCAGGCGGATCACGGTGGCGGCCTCGGACGAGATCACGTCGCCCAGCACGGCGCCGGCGCCCACCGACGGGAGCTGGTCGATGTCGCCCACCAGCACGAGCTGCGCCGCCGGGCGCACCGCCAAAAGCAGCGCGTGGAAGATGGTCAGGTCGATCATCGACGCCTCGTCGACGACGATGAGATCTGCCTCCAGCGGCGTCAGCTTGCCGCGCCCGAAGGTCTGCGTCTGCGGCTGGTACTCGAGCAGGCGGTGGATGGTCATCGCCTCGAGGCCAGTGGCCTCGGCCAGCCGCTTGGCCGCGCGCCCGGTGGGGGCCGCCAGCGCCACCTTGCGCCGCCCCAGGCGAGAGAGGTGCGAGATGGCGCGCACGATGGTGGTCTTGCCGACGCCCGGCCCGCCGGTGATCACCACGCACTTGTCCTGCAAGGCGGCGCGCACCGCGTGGCGTTGCTGCGGCGCCAGCTCCATCGCGGTCACCACCTCGAAGGCGGAGATGGCCTCGTCGACGTCCAGATCGATGAAGCGGGTCGGCTCCTTGACCAGCTCGGCAAGCAGGCTGGCGGCCTCGACCTCGGTGGCGTGGACCCACGGCAGCGAGCTGCACGATCCGCGGCTGCCTAGCAGCTCGGGCACCACCAGGTGCGCCTGCACCAGCGCCGCCAGGCGCTGCCGCACGCGCTCGGCCGCCACCTCCAGCAACGTCGCGGTCTCGGAGACCAGCAGCTCGTCTGGCAGGTGCAGGTGGCCCTGCTCCAGGTTCTCGTCGAGCACATGCAGGAGCCCAGCCTCGACGCGGCTGTCGGCGTCGCGGGCGATGCCCAGCTTCTGCGCGATGCCATCGGCGGTGCGAAAGCCGATGCCCCAGACCTCGCGCGCCAGGCGGTACGGGTTCTCGCGCACCACGTTGATGGCGTCCTTGCCGTAGCGCTTGACGATGCGCGCGGCGAACGCCGGGGACACGCCGTGGCCGCGCAGGAACACCATCACGTCTTGCACGTGGTGCTGCGCGAACCAGGCCTCGGCGATCTTCTTGGCGCGAGAGGCGCCGATGCCGGAGACCTCGGTCAGCCGCTCGGGCGCGCGACCGATGATCTCGAGGGTGTCCATGCCAAACTTCTCCACCATGCGTCGCGCCAGCTCGGCGCCGACGCCGGGGATGAGGCCGGAGCCCAGGAAGCGCTCGATGCCGACCAGGGTCTCTGGCGTCTTTAGCTGATAGGACTCCACCCGGAACTGGCGCCCCCACTTGCGATCCTGCACCCACTGGCCGTGCAGCCGCAGCGGCACGCCCTCGGTGAGGTTCACCAGCTCTCCCACGATGGTGGTGCCCAGCGGATCGCCCTCCACCGAGAAGCGCGCCACCGTGAAGTGGCTGTCCTGGTCGCGATAGACGAAGCGCTCGACGGTGCCGTCCAGGGTCACCGCAGGCGCGGACGGCTCAACGGGGTCCGCCATCCGGCCCGCCAGTCCACGGAGCTAAGGAGCGCGCGGGCCGCCAGCGAGCGGCGGCGTGGCCAGCGCCACCCATCGCGCTGCCCACCGCGCTACCCGTCCTCGCGCTTGCCGCGCCGGGCGATGCGGCGCAGCATCGACAGCAGATCTCGCGCCGTGTCGCGGCACAGCACCATCGCGGCGGCGACATAGACCACGCCGCCGACCGCGATCTCGATGATCAGCAGGTACAGCGGGCGGAGCCCCAGCGGCGCCAGCACCTGGGTGCGCAGCACGAGCACCACCGCCGCCATCACACCGCACGCCAGGAGCGGCTGCAGGAAGCCCGCCGCCAGGCGACGCGGCGAAGGACCGTTCGCGGGGTCGTCACGGACGACCAGCACCACCCCCAAGAGCGACGTCAGCCCGAACGCCACGCCGATGGAGCCGGCGGCGGCCAGCAGCCCGAAGCGCGACAGCACCGCGATGCCCACCAGGATCAGCATCAGCTTGCCGACCTCCAGGAACATCATCCGCGCGGTGCGATCTTGCGTCTCCATGTACGTGCTGAGCACCCAGGTCACCGGGCGAAAGACGGACAGCGTGGCCAGCACGGTGAGCAGCGGCGCGACCTCTTGCCAGCGATCGGCAGGGAGCACCACGGCGATGAGCGGATCGGCGACCAGGCCCAGGCCCACCGCCAGCGGGAAGATCAGGATCGAGAGCAGCGCGGTGGAGCGCTCCAGCGCCGCCGGCCGGCGCTCAGGGGCCATCTCCGACATCGACGGCAGCAGCACGGAGGTGATCTGCTCGCCGATCTGCACCGCCGGGATGTCCGCGAGGTTGTAGGCCATGTTGTAGGTGCCCATCTTCGCGGTGCCGAAGTAGTGCGAGATCATCAGGTTGTCCCAGTACCGGGAGGCGTTGTGCGCCACGCCCTCGAGCGCCAGCGGCGCGCCGAAGCGCAGCATGTCCAGGATGCGCGACTTCGACAGCGGCGTTGGGGTGGCCCAGCTCTTGATCCCGGCGGCGCGGATGAGCAGGCCGGTGGTGACCAGGGACTGCGCCAGGTTGCCATAGATGACGGACATGCCGCCCCAGCCGCCAGCGGCGAACGACAGCGCCACCACGGTGTAGACCAGCTCGCCGGTGGCCGCGGCCATGCCCGAGGTGCGAAAGCGCATGTCTCGCACCAGCACGCGCTCCGGCATGGCGCCGATGCGCTTGATGAGCACCACCAGGGCCATGCCAGGCACGTACTGCGCGGCGTCCTTGGCGCCAAACCACGGAGTCATGTACCCGCCGAGGAACGCCATGGGGATCAGCACGGCCAGCCCGAGGCCGACGTACGCCACCGTGCCGTGCCAGACGATCTCCTGCAGGTGCTCCCCGCGCCCCTTGACCACGACGTACGGCCCGAACCCCCACGTGGTGAGCCAGCTCGCGGTCATCACCAGGATGGTGGCGGCCGAGACCTCGCCCACCACGTCCGGAGCCAGAAAGCGGGTCATGATCACGGTGCCGAGCACGCCGATCACGCGCCCACCCATGCTGGTCAGGATGGTCCAGACCGCGCCCCTGGCCGTACGCTCCGCGAGTGACATCAGGCGCGCATCGTCGCGCGCCACAGGCTGTCGAGGCAATCGCCATGAAGGCGATTGTGCAGCCCTGTCGCCGGGCTACCTGGATCTCCTGCCGAGGGCATCACGCAGACCGTCGCCCAGAAAGTTCAGCGACAACACCAGCGCCGCCATCAAGAGGCCGGGGAACGCCAGCAGCCAGGGGTACACGAGGAGCTGCGCGCTGCCCTCGGTGACCAGCGTGCCCAGCGACGCCAGCGGCGCCTGCATCCCTAGGCCCAGGAAGCTCAAGAACGCCTCCGCCAGCATCACGTGAGGGAGGGCCAAGGTGGCGTACACGATGACGATACCGGCCGTGTTGGGCACGATGTGGCGAAGCGCGATGCGCGCGGGCGAGGCGCCGAGGACGCGCGCCGCCTCCACGAAGGGGCGCTCGCGCAGGCCGCGCACCTGCGCGCGCACCACCCGCGCCAGCGACAGCCACGAGATCGCCGCCAGCACCGCGAACAGGAGCGCGAGGCTGCGCGAGCCGAGCGCCGCCATCGCCACGATCACCAGCGCCACCGTCGGCAAGCCGTACAGCGCGTCGACGACGCGCATCATGATGAAGTCCACCGCGCCGCCCGCGTACGCCGCCACCGTGCCCCACAGGACGCCGATCACCACCGCGATCCCCGTGGTCAGCGCCGCCACCGCCAGCGCGATGCGCCCGCCCACCATGACGCGCACCATCAGATCTCGCCCCTGCGGGTCGGTGCCAAACCAGTGCTGCCAGGACGGCGGCGCGCCGCCCAGCTCGAAGTTCATGGTGGTGGCGTCGAGCCCAAAGGCGAGCGCGAGCTGCGGCCCCACGCCACAGAACAACGCGAGCAAGAGCGTCACCGCCCCGCCCGCCACCGCGGCGCGATGACGCCCGGCGGCGAGGCGCCAGCGCCGCGCCCGGGCGGCGCCGCGGGCTCCGTCAGGCGCGCGCGACGCGGCGGGGGCGCTCGGCGGTGCGCTCGGTGCGCTCGGCGCGCTCATCGCGGCTCCTCGCGGCCCAGCGCCAGCCGCGGATCGAGCCAGACATGCGCCACGTCCGCCAGCACGTTGGCCAGCACCAGCAAGGCCACGTAGAACACGAACACCCCCGTCAGCACCGGGGTGTCGCGGTCCGCGATGCTGTTGACGAAGTAGAACCCGAGCCCCGGCACCTGGAAGATCTTCTCCACCACGAAGGAGCCGGTGAGCAGCGCCGCGCTGGCCGGCCCGAGGTACGTCACCACCGGCACCAGCCCAAGCCGCGCGGCGTGCCGCAGCACCACCTTGGCCTCCGAGAGGCCCTTGGCGCGGGCGGTCCGGATGTAGTCCTCCTCGAGCACCTCGAGGACGCCGGCGCGGGCGAGCCGCGCCAGCACGCCCGCATACACCAGGCCCAGCGCCAGCGCTGGCAAGATGTACGAGGACCAGCCGTCGACGCGGGCGGGCGGCAGCCAACCAAGGCGCATCGACACGACCGAGATCAAGATCGGGCCCAGCACGAACGAGGGCACCGACAGCCCCAGCAGCGCCAGCGCCATCGCGCCGCCATCGAGCCAGGTGTTGCGCCGCCACGCCGCCAGGAGGCCGGCGCTGACGCCCAGGAGCACCGCCAAGAGGAGCGCGCTGACGCCGAGCACCGCGCTGTACGGGAAGTGATCGCCGATGAGCTCGGCCACCGATTGCCGGCGCTTGAGCGAGTGCCCGAGCTCGCCGCGGACCAGCCCGCCGAGATATCGCACGTACTGCGCCGCCAGCGGCTCATCCAGATGATAGCGCTCGCGCAGGGCCTGCTGCACCGCCGGCGAGCTCTTGGCCTCGCTGTCGAACGGCCCGCCCGGCGCAGCGCGCAGCAAGAAGAACGCCACGGTGGCCACCGCGAAGATCACCGCCAGCCCGCCGGCCAGGCGCAGCGCCAGGAAGCGGATCACCGCGCGCCTGCCTGCGCCGCGCGGGTCTGCCACTGTGGATCGAGCCACACCCGGTAGAGCGGCGGTTGGTCCACCAGGTTCATCGCCAGATCTCGCACGTAGGGCTTGTGCAGGTGGCGCTGGGTGTAGACATAGAGCGGCACGATCACCGAATCCTCGACGATGAGCTGCTCGGCCTCGTAGACCTTGCGGTTGCGCAGCACGGGATCTGCCATCGAGCGCAGCTCGCGCAGGCGCCGGTCAAACTCGGGGTTGCAGTACCGGGTGCGGTTGAAGGACGCGCCGCACTCGAAGAGCGCCAGGTACTCGACCTCCGGGTTGGGGAACGTGGCCGCGTTGCCAAAGCGCGCCAGCTCGTAGTTGCCGGCGCTCGTGTCCACCACCAGCGTCTTCCACTCCTGGACCTCCAGCTCCACCGGGATCCCCGCGCGCTGCCATTGGTCCTGCAAGTACTCGGCGATGAGCTTGTGGACCTCGCTGCCAGCGTTGTAGCGGTAGGTCAGCTTCTTGGGGAACGCCGCGCCAAGCTCCCGCCGCGCCAGCTCGAGCTCTCGCGCCGCGGCTCGCGGATCATGGTCGAGCCCCGGCGGCGCGACGTAGCACAGCTCGCCCGGCACCATGATCATGGCCACGCCGCGCTCGGCCGAGTTGGCAAGCTTGGCCCGCGCCCGGCGCCGTCGGAGCAGGCGGCGCCGTTGGCGCCGGCGGCAGGCCGCACAGCGCGCGGTCGGCGGCGCTCAGGGTGGAGATAGCGGCGCCCGGCGTGACCTGGGCGGTCGGGTGCTCGCCGCCGTGGGTGAAGCGCGGGATGCGGGTGCGGTCGATGGCGAAGTTGAGCGCGCGCCGCAGGTGCCGGTTTCGCAGCTTGTCGGTGTTGAGCAAGACGAAGTAGGTGGAGAGAAACGGCCGGACGTGAAAGTCCAGGTACGCGCGACCGCCGCGCTGCTCGCCGCGCAGCGCTGGCAAGTACGAGCCCGGGAGCTGGTTTGTCGCCACCGCGTCGCAGCGCCCGGCGTAGTAGGTGTTGGCGGCGGCGGCGGCATCGTCGAGCGAGTACGCCGTCAGCTTGTCCAGCTTGACCTCGCCCGGGTTCCAGTAGGTCGGCGAGCGCACCAGCTCGACGCGATCGCGCTCCTCCCATACCGAGAGGTGCATCGGCCCCGAGGTCACGATGTGCGCCGGGGTCGCCCAGCGCCGCGGTCGCCGCGACACCGCCTCGATCGGCGTGGGCCGCAGCGCCCGGTTCGCGGCCAGGTGCGGAAAGTACGGGGTGGGGTAAGCGTTCTCGAACACGATGGTGCGCCGGTCGAGCACCCGGACGCCCAGGACCTCGGTGGCGAGCGCCAGGTCCCTCCCGGCCACCTCGACCAGCGGTCGCGCCGCCAGCTCATCCGCGGCGAGCTCGTCCGCGCTGACCTGCACCGCGCCCGGCGTCTCCCGCAGCGTCACGCGGCGGACGGTGAAGCGCGCGCCGTCCCACGGCCGCACGTCCAGCTCCGCGCGCGGCACCCAGCCATAGACGCCCTCGCCCTGACCCCAGAACACGTACGACCACGGCTGACCATCGGCGGCCGGCGGCATCACGTTGGAGCCGCTCTCGGCCACCACCTCCACCGCGCCGCCAGGCGGCACCTCGGCGTAGGCGTCCGCCGCCGCCGCGCCCAGATCTCGCAGCCGCAGCGCCGCGCTGGCCTTGCGCCCGCTGGGGCTCGGCCTCGCGCTCGCGCTCTTCCAGTCCGCGAGCTCGCGCCCCTCGATCGCGTCGAGCTCCACCACCTGCCCCGCGGCGTACGGCCCCACCGCGCGCGTCAGCACCGCCAGGCGACGCGCGGTGAACCCGGACGCGCCCTTGATGGTCGGCGTGTTGGAGGCGTTGCCCGACGCCGTCGTCGGGTGCAGCACCCGCATCACCTGATAGCCGACATCGTAGGCGTCGAGCGCGCGGCCGCTGGACCAGCGCGCCTGGTCGCGCAGCGTGAACGTGAACGTGCGCAGATCCGCGGAGGTGGTGAAGCCGCTGGCCAGCCCGGGCACCGGCTTGCCGTCGAGATCGTAGACCACCAGGCCGTCGAACATCTGATGCACCAGGCGCACCGCCACCGACGTGGTGGCCATCGTCGGATCCAGCTCCTCCGGCTCGCCCTGGTTGCAGTACCGCAGGTGGCGCGGCTCCTTGACCTCCAGCACGTGGCCAAAGTACGGCGTGTCCGGGAGGCCGCAGCCGCCGGGGAGCGCCGCGAACAGCGCGGCGCTGGCGAGCGAGCAGAGGCGGCGACGGCGACGCACGGCGCACGAGTATACGCCGGCCCGCGCGCATCGGCGCGCACCAGCGCGCACCAGCGCGCGCCAGCGCGCGCCAATGGCCTGGGTTCGCCGAGGAGGCGCGCCCGCGCCCCGCGCCCAGGCCGCCGCTAAGCTCGCGGCCGTCGCCGAGGCCGTCGCTCAGCTCGAGGCCGTCGCCGAGGCCGCCGCTCAGCTCGCGGCGACCGCGACGCGCGTCTCGGGCAGCTGGGCCCGCGCCGCAGCCCACAGCACGCCGGCGATCACGGTCGCCACCGCGTCCTCCTCGGTCCGGGTCAGCACCACCTCGAGCTCGTCGATCTGGTCGCGGATCCAGCGCACGGTCTGCCGCTCGCAGCCGCCCCGCCGAACCTCGTCGATGGCGGCGGCCAGCGAGTGGTGCGAGAGCCTGGGCAAGCTGCCTCCCGCCATCGTCGCCAGCTCGTCGACCACGCGGTGGGCCAGCGCGAGGCCAGCGGCGAAGGCATCCCCGTCCCTGGACCACAGCTCGCGCTGCAGAAAATAGATGATCGCCGGCTGACGGATCGCCAGGTGGCCCACTTGCTCCACCCCGGTCGCCAATGAGGAACGCGCGTCCATGCTCGCCAGGCTAGGCAAAGCGCGAAGCCAGCGCCAGTTTTCGGCCCTGACAGCGTGGCGTGCGCCGATGACGCAGCGACTCCGCGCAGGTGCAAGTTGCTACCTCGCGCGCATGGGTCTAGGGTCAGGGCATGAGTCGCAAGGATGACGCTCTCGAGTATCACCGTCGAGGAAGGCGCGGGAAGATCGAGGTCGTCCCGACCAAGCCCCTGGTCAGCCAGATCGATCTATCGCTCGCCTACACCCCCGGCGTCGCCGAGCCGTGCCTGGAGATCGCGGCCGACGAGGAGAAGAGCTGGGAGTACACCGCGCGCGCCAACCTGGTGGCCGTGATCTCCAACGGCACCGCCGTCCTTGGGCTTGGCAACATCGGCCCGTCCGCCGGCAAGCCGGTGATGGAGGGCAAGGCCTGCCTGTTCAAGAAGTTCGCGGACATCGACGTCTTTGATCTCGAGATCGCCGAGACCAACGTCGACAAGTTCGTCGACCTGGTCGCCGCGCTGGAGCCGACCTTCGGCGGCATCAACCTCGAGGACATCGCCGCGCCGGCGTGCTTCGAGATCGAAGAGCGGCTGCGCCAGCGCATGCGCATCCCGGTGTTCCACGACGACCAGCACGGCACCGCGATCATCACCGGCGCCGGCCTGCTCAACGCGGCGACGCTCGCCGGCAAGAAGCTAAGCGAGCTCCGCCTGGTGGTGTCTGGCGCGGGCGCCGGCGCCATCGCCTGCGTGGAGTTCTTCATCACGCTGGGCGTGTCGCGAGACAACGTCACGCTGGTGGACTCGCGCGGCGTCATCCACGCCGGCCGCGCGGACCTCAACCGCCACAAGGAGCGCTTCGCGCGCAGCGACGACGGCCGGCGGACCCTGGCCGACGCCATGGTCGGCGCCGACATGTTCATGGGCCTGTCGGTGGCCAACGTGGTCACCCAGGACATGCTGCGCACCATGGCCGAGCGGCCCATCGTGTTCGCGCTGGCCAACCCCGATCCGGAGATCGCGTATCCCGACGCGGTGGCGGCGCGGCCCGACGCGCTGGTGGCCACCGGCCGCTCGGACTTCCCCAACCAGGTCAACAACGTGCTGGGCTTCCCGTACGTGTTCCGCGGCGCGCTGGACGTCCGCGCCAGCGCGGTCAGCGAGCAGATGAAGACCGCCGCCGCGCACGCGCTGGCGGAGCTGACGCGCGAGCCCGTCCCCGACGGGGTGATCGCGGCCTACGGCGGCAAGGCCATCAAGTTTGGCCCCGACTACTTCATCCCCAAGCCGTTTGACCCGCGCGTCCTGTGGTGGGTGGCCCCCGCGGTCGCGCAGGCGGCCATGGAGTCCGGCGTGGCGCGCCTCCACCTGGACCTCCCGGCATACCGCGAGTCGCTGATGAACCGGTCGTCAAACGCCGCGTACTCCATCATGCGCACGATGAGCCGACGCGCCCAGCGCGAGCCCAAGCGCATCGTGTTCGCGCACGCCGGCAACCCGCGCCTCTTGCGCGCGGTGCAGCAGGTCGTCGACGAGGGCATCGCCCGGCCCTTGCTGCTGGGGCGCCGCGAAGAGATCGAGCGCACCTGCCAGGAGCTCCAGCTCGACATCCTGTCGCGCGGGGTGGAGATCATCGACCCCCGCGCGACGACGGAGAGCAAGCGCCTCGCGGCGCGGCTGTTCGCGCTGCGCCAGCGCAAGGGCGTGACCTTGCCCATGGCGCAGAGCCTGGCCACCAAGAGCGACTACTTCGCCTCCCTCCTCCTGGAGCTCGGCGAGGTCGACGGCATGGTCACCGGGATGCAGCTCTCGTATCCGGAGACGGTGCGACCGCCGCTGGAGGTGCTGGGGCTCTCTCCGGGCGTCAAGGTCGCGGTCGGCATGTACATGATGGTGCTGCAGAACACCGTGAGGTTCTTCGGCGACACCGTGTTCAACATCGATCCAGACGCCGAGTCGCTGGCGGATATCGCCGTGCAGATGGCGGACGCGGTGGCGGGCTTCGACGTGACCCCGCGCGTGGCCATGATCTCGTACTCGAACTTCGGCTCGGTGAACCACCCGGAGGTCCGCAAGGTGCAAGCCGCGCTGGAGCTGGTGCGCGCGCGCCGGCCGCAGCTCGAGATCGACGGCGAGATGCAGCCGGAGCTGGCGCTCGACGCCGAGCGGCGCCGCGAGCACTACGGCTTCTCGCGGCTGACCCGGGCCGCCAACACCCTGGTGTTTCCTTCGCTGGCGGCCGGCAACGCCGCCTATCAGACGCTCAAGGTGCTGGGCAACGCGGCGGCGGTGGGGCCCATCCTCCTTGGCCTGGCCAAGCCGGTGGCGGTCTTGCAGAACGAGGCGACCGTCGAAGATCTCGTGAACATGACCGCGTACGTGGTCATGAACGCCCAGCGCCAGAGCCAAAGCCAGCCCCAGAGCTAGGCCCAAGGGCAGCGCCCCAGAACCTCGCGTCGCGTGCGCGCGGCGCGATCAGGTGCCGCCGGCGATCGGGCTCAGGATCCAGTCGAAGGTCACCGCGTACGTGCCGCCGAAGCCTTGGTAGGTGAGCGTGCGCTCCAGGCTGTCCTTGGCGCCGCCGGAGAAGGTCGCGTTCGCCGACGGCAGCGAGATGGAGACGGTCTGCGGCGCGAAGACATCGTCGGACCACCACGCCTTGAGCCACGCGAAGACCTGGCCAACGATCCACCCGACCACCGAGCCGATGATCGTCCCGATGGGGCCGCCGCTGGTGCCGATCGCCGCGCCGACCGCAGTGGAGAGCGCGGTGATCACCTCCGTCTTCACCTTGTCGAGCATCTTGTTGAGGAAGTCAGACAGCCCGCCCATGTCCTTCTCCGCGAGCACCAAGGTCACGAAGTAGCTCTTGGGCCACGCGGTCCCCTCGCTGAGGTTGAACCACACGAACTCCTTGGGCGGCGAGTACACCTTCTGCTCGCCGTCGTCGAAGTCATTGCGCACGCCGAACTCGGCGACCTTGGTCACGTCGCCGGTCTCATCCACCGTGGTGCCACCCAGCGCGATCTCGTCGTCGCCGCCCCACTCCGGGTTGGTCTCGTCCACGCAGCGGACCTTGTGGATCCGCAGGCCCAGCCGCTTGGACGGCTGCAGCGGGATGAGGCCGGACGGCCCGTGCAGCGCGCGCGGCGCGGCGAGCAGGTCGCGCGAGAGGCGCATCGTGGGCGCCATCGGGATCGCCTTCACGTGCTCGAACATGGACCGCGAGTCCTGCAGATCGAGCGCGGCGAGCTCTGGCCCCACCAGCGCGGCGCGCACCGCCGGGCCGGCGGCGAGGTGATCCCGCACCCGCGCCACGGCGCCCGCGCGCTTGGAGCTATCGAGGCTGACGAAGCGATCGTGAAGCAGCGACTCCATGGCGCCGCGGTCCGCCGGCATCGGGAAGGAGCGCGCGTTGACCGCGTGCATGGTGGCCTTCTGCGCGCTGAGGATGCACGCGCCCAGGACGCGCTTGGCGATGGCCTTGATCTTGGGATCGTTGATGCCGATGTTCTCTGAGGTCGTGATGATGTCTGCCATAAGATCCTGCTTGTGATTGGTTAGCCAAAGCTCTCGCGAAGCCCGTAGCCGAGCGCTCGCGTCGAACACACTTGAAGAGACGGGCTACCGGGAGCCCAGGACGGCCAGCGCGGCCGCCACCACACACGCGATGGAGCTGCCGCCACGCAGGCTCAGCGTTCCATCGCTGCCGACCACCGGGATCTCGCCATCGGAGAGCTCGGCGACGGCTCGCACCGTCGGATATCCGGCGGGGAACCAGGCAGGCTCCCCTGCCGGGCCGCCGCGCGCGGCGAGCACCGGCACCCCGCGCGCGGCCGCGTAGGCCACGGCGCGCTCCAGCTCAGGCTCACGCTCGCGGCTGCCCATCGGCACGGCGATGAGCGTCGCGCCGCTGTCGACCAGCCAGGCCAGCGCCTCGGCGGCTAGCGTCGGATTCGCGCCGCCATCGGCTTCTGCCACGGTGGCCACGTGGAGCCGCGCTCCAGGCAACAGGCCGCGGAGCTTCTGCGCGCCCTGCCCGACCAGCAAGGTCGCGCTGCAGGTGCCGTGATCGCGTGCGGCCTGCGCCGTCGCGGCGCGCCGCGCGAAGCCGCGGACCTGCAGCGCTGCGCCCACCAGATCCTCGACATCGAGCTCGATCGCAGCGTCGAGCAGCCCGAGCACCGCGCCCGCGCCGCGGGTCTTCGCCGAGGCGCCCCGCGAGCTGGCGGCTGCCAGCGCCGGCTCGTTGGGCCAGCGGCTGGCGAGATACTCCGCCAGGTCCATCGGGGTTGCATCGCGCTCCATGCAACCACGCTTTGCACGGAGCGTGCCCACGCCGGAGCACCCCACCAGGGCGCTCGATCGCAGCGTCCTGGCGCGCGCTCAGCCGCCAGGAGTGAGTCGGTCGGGCGAGTCGGGCGAACGTCGCTCAGACGCCGGGAGCGCGCGTCGGACGAACCTTGCTGCGCGCGCGATCCGCCCACGACGGGTGATACACGTTCGAGCCGCGCAAGAACGTCCAGGCGATGTCCTTGTCGCCCGGACGGTGATCCATGTGGATGTACTGCTCGGCCGGGTACCAACCGATGCCGACCTCGCGGTACGTGGTCCACAGGTAGTCGCGGATCTCGATCAAGGAGACGCCGCGGATGCGGAAATCAATGGCGCGTCCGCCGCGGTGCGGAGACGTCCGGGACTCGTCCCTGGTGGCCCGGTACGCCGAGACATACTCGATGCGCTTGCCCGGATACCGGCTGGCGATGTCCGCCAGCATGGCCAGGGTGCCGCGCGCGATGGCCCGGTCCTTGTGCGTGCGTCGACAGCGGAACAACCGCTGGGCCTGCGCCAGGTTGGCCTCGTCGGCGCTGCCATCTCGGCCCAGGTACAAGGTGGCCTCTTCGCGCGCGTTCTCATCGTAGAGCAGCACCTCGACGAGGCCTTCGCTCGGCGCGTCGCTAGCTGGCGCTGCAGCGGCGGCTGAGGCGCGGCTGTGCTGGCTGTGCTGGACGACGACACGACAGGAGGGGACGCCGCCGGCACCGCCGCCGCCACTGGACCCCCGGTGGCACCTGCCACGAAGGTCCATCCCGCCATGATGGTCTCGATGAGGCGGATGAAGGGCGCAGACATCAGGACGGGGACCATCGCACATCGAAACCCTGAGGCAACCAAAATTACATAAAGCGCTGAAATCACGTGCTGCACACGGTTGAGGAACCGTGTGTCTCGCAGGTTGCCAAAGTTGTGTGGGGCGCCATGCAGAAGCTGGCGACCGGCCATGACCGCCGGACGGAGGAGACTGCCAGGCGAGGCCCAGCCAGCGCCGGGTCCACCTTGCGTCATCCGCGCAGCGCTGCGCGGATGACGCAAGATGACGCAAGATCACGCGAGCTCACGCAGCGCGCGCCAGGTCGCCAGCGCGCGCCTTGCCGCGGCGCCCTGCCAACGCCCTCTGGCGCCGCGCCTGCTGTGCGCCTGCCGCGGCGCGAGCCGCCGCCCCCTGCCGCCGCCGGCCGCGCGCCTGCCCGCACCCTTGCCGGTGGCCGAGAAGCGGTACGGGAGTTGCTGAAGACTCTCTCTTGGCCCTGCGGGATCCTGTCAGCCTGACAACGGGATTGCTGCATTGCGCGCCTCGCCCGGCGATGCGACCGTACCTGCCACATGCGCTTCTCCGAGGAACACCACCAGATCCGCCGCACCGCTCGCGAGCTCGTGGAAAAGGAGATCAACCCCCACGTCGACGAGTGGGAGCGAGCCGGCCAGTTCCCCGCCCACGAGGTCTTCAAGAAGATGGGCAAGCTCGGCCTCTTGGGGGTCCACAAGCCGGAGGCGTATGGCGGGATGGGCCTCGACTACTCGTATCAGATCGCCGCGGTGGAGGAGTTTGGCGGCTGCCACAACGGCGCCGTGCCCATGGCCATCGGCGTGCAAACCGACATGGCGACCCCCGCGCTCGCGCGCTGGGGCGCAGATGACCTGCGCCGTGAATTTCTCGCTCCCGCGATCAGCGGCGACATGGTCGCGGCCATCGCCGTGAGCGAGACCTCCGGCGGCTCCGACGTGGCGGCCATCAAGACCACGGCCAGGTCCGAGGGCGGGCCCGGCGGCGACTACGTCATCAACGGCTCGAAGATGTGGATCACCAACGCCGCCCAGGCGGATTGGCTGTGCCTGCTCGCCAACACCGGCGAGGGCGCGGTCCACCTCAACAAGTCGCTCATCATCGTGCCCACCAGGACCAAGGGCCTGACCATCGGCCCCAAGATCGACAAGCTCGGCATGCGAGCCAGCGACACCTGCCCGGTGTTTCTCGAAGACGTGCGGGTGCCGCAGCGTCACCGGATCGGACAAGAGGGCACCGGCTTCATGATGCAGATGGTGCAGTTCCAGGAAGAGCGCCTCTTTGGCGCCGCCAGCGCGCTGCGCGGCATGGAGCGGGTGATCGATGAGACCATCGCGTACTGCAAGAGCCGCCAGACCTTTGGCCAGCCGCTCATCGACAACCAGGTCATCCACTTTCGCATGGCGGAGCTGGCCACCGAGGTCGAGCTCCTGCGCTCGTTGGTCTACCGCGCCGTCGAAGACTACGTCGCCGGCACCGACGTGACGCGGCTCGCCTCGATGGCCAAGCTCAAGGCCGGGCGCCTGGGCCGCGAGGTCGCGGACGCCTGCCTGCAGTACTGGGGCGGCATGGGCTTCACGTGGGACAACGTGGCCTCGCGCGCCTACCGCGACTCCCGGCTCATGTCCATCGGCGGCGGCGCCGACGAGATCATGCTCGGCATCATCTGCAAGCTCATGGGCATCCTGCCCGGCAAGCGCAAGAAGTAGCCGGCGCCGGCCAGCGCGTTTGCCCCTGGCGCACCGCGCCGGCCAGCGCGCTTGCCCCTGGCGCACCGCGCCGGACCGCGCCGGACCGCGCCGGACCGCGCCGCACCGCGCCGGCCCGCGGCGCAGAGTCCTCCCTAGCAACCGCACTGGCCCGGGCTGGCCCGAGCTGGCACGACGTCGCGCCCTGCCACCGCGATTGCCTCGCCCCGCCGGATCGCCCATGCTTGAGACGTGCTCTTTGCCTGCCCCGCCTGCGATAGCCGCCACGACGTGACCGGCCTGGCCGCCGGGCAGATGGTGCGTTGTCGCTGCGGCGCGGTCACCGCGCTGGCGACGCCGTCCCCGCAAGCCGGCAAGCTCGCCTGCCCGCAGTGCGGCGCGGCGGTGGCCACCAGCGAGCCGAGCTGCGGCCACTGCGCCGCCCCGCTCTTGCTCAAGGCCTGTCCGCGCTGCCTGTCTCGGGTGTTCCATGGCCACAAGCACTGCAGCGAGTGCGGCACCGAGCTTGGCGTGGCAGCGCCCGCCGCGCCCAGCGGCGACCGGCCGTGCCCGCGCTGTGATCGGGCGCTGGCCGCGCACCACATCTCCGACGTGGTGATCGACGAGTGCGTGGGCTGCGGCGGCGTGTTCCTGGATCAGGTGGCCATCCAGCGCGTGATCGCAGACCGGCAACAGGTGCGCGCGGAGGCGCTCCTGGGCGCGCTGCCCAAGGCCGCCCCTGCCGCGATCCCGCCGCGGGACCGGATGTACATCAAGTGCCCGGTGTGCCGGGTGGTGATGAACCGGCGACAGCTCGCCCTGGGCGCGGGCGTCATCGTCGACGTCTGCAAGGCGCACGGCACCTTCTTCGACGCCGGGGAGCTGCCCAAGACCCTCGAGTTCATCAGCAACGGCGGGCTGGAACGCGCCGAGCGGCGCCAGCTCGAGGCGCTGCGCGAGGCGGCCAAGCGAGAACAGCAGAACGCGCGCTACAGCCACATGATGGCGGCGCGCTCCTCCACCAGCGCGCACGCGGACGCGCACCGCGGCGGACAAGGCACCGCGTTCATCGAGCTGCTGCGCGCGCTCTGGCGCTGACGCAGGGCTGACGCGCGCTGACGCGAGCGCATGGCCCGCGGCCTGCCTCCTGGGCCATGCGCGCTGGCCCCATGCCCCGGGGCCGCGCTGGCCCCGGCCCTGCGCGCGTGCTACCAGAGCCCGTCTCGCCATGCCCTCGCCACCTGACCCGGCCGCCAGCTCGCTCGCACCCGCTTCGCCAGCTCCCGAAGCGCCCGCGGAGGGTCGCGGCGACCAGGACAGCCCGGCGAGCTGGGACTGCCAGGCCTGCGGCGCGTGCTGTCGCAACCTGGACGTGAACCAGGCGAGCGGCGTTCGCTACTGGGTGGAGATCGCCGCCGCCGACAAGATCCTGACCAGGCAAGATCTGGTCCGCAAGCTGGTGACGTACGACCGTGCCCGGGTGCCGCACCTGCGGATGACCCACGACGGCACCTGCGAGGCGCTGCGCGGCACCATCGGCGGCCGCGTCACTTGTTCGATCTACCACCAGCGGCCCTCGCCGTGCCGGCGCGTGATGCCCGGTGACGACACCTGCGTGCGCAGCCGCGCCGCGTGCGGGCTCTGACGCGAACGCAGCCGCGCCGCGTGCGGGCTCTGACGCGAACGCAGCCGCGCCGCGTGCGGGCTCTGACGCGAACGCAGCCGCGCCGCGTGCGGGCTCTGACGCGAACGCAGCCGCCCCGCCAGCCGGCGCGGCGGCGCGGGCAAAAGGATGGCGGACGCGCCCCCAAGCGGCAGGCGTCAGCGCCCCGGCGCGTACTCGGCGCGCCACTGCTTGACCTCGCGATCGTCCTCGGCGCCGGTGATATAGAACAGCGCGCGACTGGCGTCCTCGTTGAGCCGATACGCCTCGTCGCATGGGCTCCCCATGGTGTGCCGCGCGACCTGGAGGAGCCCATCTACCGCGACCACCCTCGCCTCGAGGTTCCTGATGGCGTGGAGCTGCACCGCGTCCACCAGCTCGCGCAGCACCTCGGGGTGCTGGCGCGCCCCGTCGGACAGCCGCCCGCCGCGCGGCGCGCGCTCGCACGCGCGGCGCAAGATCTCGAGGCAGCGCGGCAGGTAGGCGCTGTCTCCCGCGCCCAGCAAGATGGCCGCGGTCCTGGCGTGGACAAAGAAGCCCTGCGCCACGTCCTCCGAGAGCTGCCGGACGTACGTCAGCGCCTCCCCGCCGCCGAGCGTGACCGCGAGCTCCAGCGCGTCGAAGCGGTAGTCCAGCCACTGCGGATCATCGGCCAGCTCCAGCAGCAGCCGCGTCAGGCCGGTCAGCTCGTGCCTGGAGATCATGAGCAGGACATGCAGCCGGTCGACCGCGCTGGTGGCCCGGCCGATCTCCTCGCGGAGCCGCGCCGACGCGCCTGGCACCTCCATGGCGAGCAGGCTACCCACCGCCGCCAGCCGGAGCCGCGGATCTGCGGCCGCCAGGAAGCGCTCGATCGCCGGCAGCGCCGGCAGGTGCTGGAGCCGCCCGAGCGCCTCCAGCGCGGCGATCCGCACCTCGGTGGAGGGCAGGTCCAGCAGCTCGAGGAGAAACGGCGCCTCTTCTGCCCCGCCCAGCGCCACCAGCGCCCGCGCGATCAGGTTCTCGTACTGGCCCCCGTACGGGCCCGCCTGCAATCCCCGCAGCGCCGGCAGCGCCGAGGTCGCGCCGAGGACCACCAGCGCCTGACAGGCCCTCGCCGAGAGCACCGGAACGAGGTGAGAGTCCAGCACGCCAGACGACAGCCGGAGCACGTGGAGGATGGGCGCCACCGCGCGCAGATCGCCGAGCGCGGCCAGCGTCTCCATGACCACCCCGGCCGCCGAAAGACGCTCGTCATGCGAGCTCTCGATCTGCGCCAGCATCGCGATGAGCGGCTCCACGCCAGCGCGCTCCTTTCGCCGCGCCAGCTCTTCCACCGCAAACAACCGGTCCATCTGCCGGTGAGACTTCAACTTCGCAAACAGCATCGCGTTGGTGAGGTTCTTCATGGCCAGCGCTTCGGCGTGAGCTCCGCAGAGTTGCGCAGACCCACGCGAGATCTGCGTCTCTGGCTCGCGATCTTCGCTGCCGTCTCGCGCCCGATCTCTTTGACGAGCTCGGCGGTCGCTTCCACTTCGCCACCGCGCCGCCGCAGTGGCCGGAATCCGGACAGCACGCGCCTGCCAACCAAGGCCCGCTGGCTCGGCGTCGCCTGGCGGTGTGATGGAGGATCAACAGCAAGCGCTGTGCGAGCGCTGCGCCTTCACTCCAACATCCGGAGCATGGGAAACGTGTCCCCGGTTGCTACCTTGAGCTGAAGCGCCATCGTCAAGGGCGCTCGACAAAATCAGCGCGCGGGCGGCTCGGGCGACAGCGGCATGCCACCGCGCACAGGTGAAGCGAACCTGCTCCAGACTCCCGTTTGCTCACCACCCGTCTGGACAAGCGCTTCATGCGCTCGCACAAGCGCAATCGCCTCCGGATTGCCAGCGCGGGCTTGTGCTCGTACCGAATAGTAAATCTTGAGTTCCTGGCTCATCGTGAACTTGTAGACAATCGACAACAAGGGAATGGCGGCACAAACCAAGAACACCACGAGCCACAGCGTTCCGATCTCGGGGGCTCCAGATCCGGTGTGGCCGAAGTGGTCACCGAGCCCTGCGATCTCTGACGCCGAACGCAGGATCTCCTCATGAGCAGTCGGCCAGCGAGGCGGCGTGCCGGCGCGGAGTTGGGAGAGGGCGCGCGCATGCGTCGACCGCGCCGACCTCCTTCCAGCGGAAGGGCTCACCATCTTCTCCGAACCACCGAATCGCCATAGGCCCACTCCACGCAGGCGCGCGAAAAAACGTTGATACTGTGTTTTGATAGCCTCCAGCTTGAGCTTGCTCGACAACGAGAATCTGGCGGGAGTTCTCGAAGGCCATCGCATGCGCTCGCGTCTCTTAGGGCTTGTCCAGCGGCGGCAGCGCTGCTGATCTCGCTCGGCTTCGACCGCAGCTCGCTCAGCACGCGCACGATCCAGCCTGTCTCTTCGGCTTGGCGAGCAGCGGCGTGCGCCATGGCGCTGCTCGCCTCGATGCAAGTTCGGCCTCCCCTAGTGCCGGGAGTTTCCTGGACACAACGATCGCGCGTCTTCGTGCCTCGGCGGCGCTGTCCGCTGCGAGCTTCTGCACGTCTCTCCTCTGCAACTACGCTCGTTGTTTTGGTGTCGAGGTCAACCAGCTTCTCAGTTCGTCCTTCACCTCGGCACCTACCCACCCAGGCAGCTCGGCTTCAGGGATCGCGCGTCGAGGGGAGCGGCGTGCGCGCGACAACTCGTCGTGACGCCAGGCATAGGCGACCGCCTCTTCCCTGATGATCTCGTGTTTGAGGTGCTCTTCGACGAGGTCCGGGAACACAAGTTGCTCGATGGGCTGCGCGGTGAGGAGCGCAGCTCCGAGCACCATCGCGACACGAACCACGAAGCTCACGTACTTCCCGACACCTGGCCGGTGCGTGTCTGCGGTGATAATTCCCTTGTCGATGGTGAAGATCCCCAGGCCCCGGGTACGCCCAGCAGCATCGCAGCAACCGTCGCGACGCTCACATTCATCTCTGCGCCGTGAAAAATGTAGTTGAATAAAAGGCTCCACGAGAAGACCTCGAATATGAACACGGTTAGCAAAACATAGTAACATTTCTGGAGCTCACCCCTTGCACGTGCGTCCCCAAGAGCGATTCACCCCAAGTGTCGAGGCGCATGAGCTCGTGTGGCTGAGCAACCCTCGTGGCGCTCGGACATAGAGTCGCACAGGAGCGTCCGTCGTCACAGGACTGGGGGACGATTCACGAGCCGATGCGCTCGACAAGCTCATGTGCGCCCTCCTGAAAACAAGTACTGGGGCAAAGGCTGAGAATCGACGTCGACGAGGTCTATCTCCTCAACTCGGTGCATAGCCGGAGTGAGGATACCAAATGCGAGGAAGCGGGGCGCGTCGCTCACTCCAAAAGGCGCCCACGCGCGCAGCCGCGCATCGGCGGTCCCGGATTGGCGCCAGCCCGTCAACGTCTCTTCGAAAGAGCACCGAAGCCCGCTGCGCTGCATGCGCCGATCGCCAGTTCTGCGTGGGTGCCGAGCACACGGCGAAGTCGGCGCAGTATGCGCACCCCACCAGTTCGATCGCCAGCCCCAACGGGTCGATCGCACGCGCGACATCGAGCGCCCGTATGGGCTCCCCAAGAGCCCTACTCTGGCTGGCACAGCCTGTGCGAGTTCGTCGATCCTGGTCAGCAAGAGCAGGACGCGCCTGGCAAACAGTCGCGTGCGACGAGGTGCTGGTCGAGGAGATCGTAGCCCGAGCCGAGTGACCGCGCTCGCCAGGCTAGAGTGCCGCAATGGCTCGCCAGAACCAGAAGACGCAGCCAGCTCGATCGCGCGAGGAAGATGCGCCTCGAGCTGAGCGGCGCACGGCGAGGTTGTGTCCACAGCAATCACCAGTGAGTCGGCGCGCGATAGCTCCGCGCGATCTCTCGAGGCCAGACGGGCCATCGAACTGTCGCCGTTGGGAAAGAGCCGATTCGCCGGTAGTTCAACACATCGAAGATGCACCACCTCCATTGAGGGCCGCGGAGCAGGCCCGCGCTCGATCGCTGAGATTTCCAAGGAGCGAATGGACAGATCGCTGGTCGGCGCCGGCTCCTGACCGTCGGCGATCCACCGACATGCCGCCTGCTGCGGGGAGTCGTCTTCTCCGCTTAGATTGCTCCAGATCGCCGAGAGTTCCTCGGGGCCGTCATCTGCGGCACATGCTGCGTCCAGTGAAGCCAGCAAGCACGACTTGCCTGACCCGGCGGGGCCAGGATCACACACGTACGAGCGGCGGCGTCGAACCCGACATCTCGGTCTCGATCGAACTCCATGCGTACTAGTGGCGTTGCCCCCATCGACGGGAGAGTTGATCCGGCGTCGGCGAGCCAGCGGACTGTAGTCCATCTGCGCCAAGAACTACGGTTGCAGCGTTGACCAGTGGGACCGAGACTGGTGCCGCCTGCTGCTCGGCAAGGAGGTCCAAGAATCTATCCCGCGCACTCTCCGCTGGTAGATTCAGAGAGGATCTTCGCCTATCATGGTGTCTCCCGTACTCACGGAAGGGACTTGCGCTGGGCTCTTAGGCTCATCTAGGGGATTGAGCCCTGGCGGCGAAGCTGGTTCGCTTGACTCTCGAGCTGCTCTGGTTTCTCGATCTCGCCGGCCAGCCGCAGCTTTCGCGCTTGCTCGGTCAGCTTCATGCAGTGTTTGCTGATGGCAATGTGCTCAGCTCGCAACTCCTCGATGCGCATGTCGCGGAGGAAGCGATCGTAGCCTTCCCATGCCTGCTGATCCTCGCTATCTGGCTCGCATTGCCAGTCAAAACAACGCACACTCACGCCAAGTTCGATCCGTAGCTTTCGGGCAGAACCTCGAATGCGAGGTATCTGAGGTGATCCCGCGAGAGAGGAGCTGCTGCGAACGGGAGTGCTCGTCGACGAGGGCCTGCATTGCGCGACTGGCTCTTCTGGCGATATCGTCACACGATGGCTTCTTTCGCTGAAACAGCAGCCCATTCTTCGGCGCGAACTCGGTACCTCCAGCGCAGCTATGTGGTACCGGTGCGGTGAAATTGGTAGGTCGCGCCTGGAACCACGAACTCAATGGCGCCCGCACTCAAGAGGCTATCGTGAGCCGAGCGCAGTTCCGAGGTGCCAAGCTTCAGCGTAAATGAAAGCAACTGGATGCCGAATCGTTTGTGAACAAGATTCTCTCCATGCGACCGCGCAGCACAGCGTGTAGAGTGTCCTGCTCGAGAGGTTCGCCACTCGATGTCGAGAGGCTTTTGGGTAAGCGGCGTGGAGGCATGGAAGTGCAAAACAAGTTTCCTGGGTGCATGGTGTGCAGATACGCTGCGAGTTCATCGCGAATGGCGTTGCGAATGGCCTTCTCTACATCAGCGCCTTGGTCCAAGCACCAGAGAATGTCGTCCATGCGCGCTCCAGCCGCAGCCGCAGCGCAGCCGCCAGGCGAGTTCGCACATCGCTGAGTTTGGTGGCGTATTCGTCCTCAAGTTCGACCAGAAACGGGCGAAGCAACCGCGTTTCATCAGTGCGTTGACCCAGCAGCGCGGCGCTGGAGTCCCTAGCCTGTGGTGGCGGCTGCGCGCCTGCGAGGGCATCCTGACGACAGGCTCCCAGCGCGGGGATGACAGGCAGAGCTGGGGGTACGTCAGTCCACATCGAATGTCCCACAACGCGCTTGCCTTCTCCTTCCGCCCAGAGTGAGAGATTCGGCGCCTACCACGCCAGTAAGTGGCTTCGTCAACAGTTCAGGTGGTAGACGGACTCGAACCTGGATCTTCGTTGGGTATCCACGAGGCGCGAGTTCGACCACCAGTTCGACGTCGAAGACGCTGGGAGGCTCCGGGAAGCGGAGCGCATGGCGTCGCGCGTACGGCCCGAACTCGAATGTAGGAGGAGGCGAGTTCAGTGGCTAGACGATCGTGCAGACGTGTTCGTTCAGCTTGGTCGAGCCCGTCACGTACATGTGCTAACGGGACCTCGCGCATGACATCCCTGCCTACCTGCTCGACTAAGCGGTCGAGATAGTGCGATGGGCGTTGCGACAATGCAACTTTCACCATGGGCCGCTCCGGGGTGCGCAGGTAAGTCTCTACATCGAATCGCAGCGAGATCGCCACCGGGTAGTCTGCGGTATGGACCGCGGTCTCAACCGTGATGGTGGGGCAGGGGAGTCTCCATCCACCCGCAGGTTCAAGATCGCAACGTGAGCCCGAGCGTCGCAGGAGCAGGTCCGCCGCTTCTGCTGTAGGTTGTTGCAGGGCTTGTGGGTCGGGTCGGTCGAAGGCATCGGGCGCACGTGCCACCACTTGCTGTACGTTGGTGGACGACCCGACGAGCAAGCTGCACACCGGGGGTGGTCGACGCCAGCGCAGGAACGCACCGGGTCTGCTGCGGGTTCCTGCTGCGCACCACGCGCGATAGTCGAAGTGCAGTTCGAGCCACCCCTGCTGACCGGCTCATTCGATCGTGACCGGTCCGAGCGTACCGGTTGTGCCTCCGCACTGGCACATGACACGCACGGCATAAGCAGTGACACGGCTGCGGCCAAGAAAAGGAATATCGTCCAGCACCTCGGCGGTGGCGGAGCCGTAGAGGTAGTGTCCGAACGGGCGACCGCGATAGTCGCGTAGGTCCAACGGTCGAATGAGATCGATGTAGGCGGCCATGGGCGCGTCCTTTCAGGCGGAAGAGGCGGAGGCAGAAGGACCGGATGGTTGAGGGGGGGGCTCAGACCTTGGCTCGAGCCAGGTGCTGAGCTCGGCCAGCGCGCGCCGGCGAGCCCGCAGCTCGAGCATCCAGCGACGCTGCAACGCTGCAGGGAGGGGATCTCTTGTGACGTCGGACTCGCTCCAGGAGAGCCTCGCGGAGCATCCCGCGAGCCAGCGGCGGAGCTTCAAGCGCGAAAGCGCCCGTCACCTGGCCGGCGCAGCGGCGGCGGCACACGCCAGGAGTTCGGCATAGGCCGGGTGTGCCAGATGCCAACCGGCGAGAAGCAGGTCGGACTTCCGGTTGCTCCTCGTCGGCCGACTCGGTGTATAGATGGTTGCGGTATAGCCGCGAGAGTTCCCGCGCCAGCGCTTCCACCCGCTGCGCACGTGGCCTTCTTCGGAAGCTCGTAGCCAGAAGGTAGTGTGTGGAAACAGGTGCGCCCAAGGAGTGTGCTCGGTGCTCTTGTTCGAGCGGGCACATGCGCGGCCAGCGTGGGAGATCATCGCCCCAGGTCGAGTTCGAGTGCCGGCTCGTGATAGACTCTGGAGCTGGGTAAGGAGCAGGAGGCCACGAGCGCGGAGGGGCGGTGGATCGTCGTCAATCGCGTGTGGGTCCTCGTTGGTGGATGTCGTCATCTCTGGGCGCAGCGACCGCCCGAGCCCCGCCCCGATGGCCTTTCACCGTTGCTATGCCAGCGGCCCC
>JADJJK010000016.1 GCA_016706545.1 Myxococcales bacterium | reverse complement strand
ACGACGGTTCGCTTGGGGGTAGCTGGGTCGCGCACTACGCGGTGCGCTTCGCCGCCACCACGGCGGCGCGGCGGCTGCATCTGGTGCATGTGCATGAGGCCGGCGGCCCGCACGCGCAGGTCCTTGACCGGATGGCGCGGATCGGCGCGGAGTGCGCGCTGCTGGGGGTGGCGCTCGAGACCGAGCTGATCGCGAGCCCGCTACCCGCCGGGCCGGCGCAGGCGGTCGAGGTGGCCAGCCGGATCCTCGACGTGGTGCCGCCGGGAGCCATGGTGCTCGCTGGCGCGCGAGCCAAGGCGCGCGCGGGGGCGCTCTTGGCCGGCACGGTGTCGGCGCGGCTGCTGGCGGCGCGACAGGTCTCGGTGGTCGCGATCCGGGTCGTGCATCCCGGGGCGCTGGGCCAGCCGGGGCGGGTGCTGCTACCGGTGGTCGACCGCGCCGGCTTCGTCGCCGGCGCGCTGCCGGTGCTCCGGCTGCTGGCGCCGGATCTCGAGCACCTGCACCTGGCGCTGATCCACCAGGTGTCGAGCGTGCGCGCGCGCTTTCAATCCACCGCTGCGGCGCAAGAGCTCGTCGGCGATGGTCGGCGGCGGCTGCTGGAGCTCGAGGCCGAGGTGCGCGCTGGCCTGGCGCCGCACCAGCCGCTGGTCGACTCGAGCGTGGCCTTGGCCCCGGACTCCGCGCGAGAGATCGTGCTGCAGGCGGCGCGGCATCGCGCGCGGCTCATCTGCCTGGACGCGGCCTACTCCCCGAGGCTGCGTGCGCTGCGCGCGCTGAGCACGGAGACCACGCTCGAGCGAGTGCTGCGCGACGCGCCGGCCGACGTCGCCATCTTCCGGAGCGTGCGGAGCATGTCGTGACCGCGAGGGGGGCGACCCAGCGTCAGATCCACAACCTCGAGCTCGCCGAGGTCTGGGCGTTCCTGCACAGTCGGGTCGAGGGGCTCACCGCCGCCGAGGTCGCGCAGCGGCTGACCGAGCTTGGGCCCAACGTGCTCGACGCGCCGCCGCGCTGGGGCTGGCTGCGGACCCTGGCCGCCCAGCTCACCAACCTGTTCAGCATCCTGCTCTACATCGCCGCTGCGCTGTGCTTCGTGGCCGATCACATGCAGCCGGGGGAGGGCATGACCGTGCTGGGCTGGGCGCTCTCGGCGGTGGCCGTGGTCAACGCCGCGTTCACGTTCGCGCAGACCATCCGCGCCGAGCACGCGATGCGCGCGCTGCGCCAGCTCCTGCCGCGGGTGGTGGCGGTGCGCCGCGCCGAGGGCGAGCGCGCGGTGCCGATCGCCGAGCTGGTGCCCGGCGACGTGCTGCGGCTGGCCGAGGGTGATCGCGTGCCCGCTGACTGTCGGGTGATCGCGGCCACCGACGTGCTGGTCAACAACGCGCCGCTCACCGGCGAGTCGCGGCACGCGAGCTTGCGCGCCGAGCGGGTCGACGCCGGCCGCCTGGTCGACGCCGCCAACCTGGTGTTCGCCGGGTGCTCGGTGGTGCGCGGCTCGTGCGAGGCGGTGGTCTATGCCACTGGCCGCCGCACCGAGTTCGGCCGGGTGGCGGCGCTGTCGGTGGAGGTCCGGCGCCCGCCGACGCCGCTGGAGCGCGAGGTCTCGCACATGGTGCGGATCCTCACCGGGGTCGCGCTGGTGATGGGCGCGGCGTTCTTTGCCTACGGCCTCGCGATCGGCCGGCCGCTGTGGATCAACGTCGTGTTCATGCTCGGGATCATCGTCGCCAACGTGCCCGAGGGGCTGTTGCCGACCTTGACCCTGGCGCTGGCCATGGGCGGGGTCCGGCTGGCGCGCAAGCGCGTGCTGGTCAAGAGCCTCAGCGCCGTCGAGGCGCTGGGCGCCGTCGAGGTGATCTGCACCGACAAGACCGGGACCTTGACCAAGAACCTCCTGGCCGTGACCGCGGTGATCGACGCGGTGACCGCGGCGCCGCTCTCCGAGGTGGCCCGCCGCCAGCTTCTCGAGATGGCGGTCGCGGCTTCGGAGCTGCACCCGCACGGCGCCACGTTCTCCGGAGATCCGCTCGACGTCGCCGCCGCCGAGGCGCTGCGCCAGCTCGGCGGCGATCCGCTGGCGCTGACCGGCGCGGTGGTGCGCCGCATCGCCTTCGATGTCCAGCGCCGCGCCGCGGGCGTCTGGCGCACGGGGACGGGCTACGGTTCGCCATCAAGGGCGCGTGGGAGGTGGTGCGCCCGCACCTGCGCGCCTCGGCCGAGCAGCTCGCCAGCGCCGACGCCACCGTGCGCCGCACCGCCTCGCAGGGGCTCCGCGTCATCGCGGTGGCGTCGCGGCCGCTCGCGCCCGCGCTGGCGACCGCGCCGGAGGCCGAGCTTGAGCGCGAACTGGAGCTCCATGGGCTCTTGTGCCTCTCCGATCCGCTGCGCGAGGAGGTGCGCGAGGCGCTGGCGCGCTGCCGGTCCGCCGGGCTGCGCGTCATCCTGGTCACCGGGGATCATCCGGATACGGCGCGCGCCATCGCCGAGCAGGCCGGCATCCTGGTCGCCCCGGTTGCGGCCGCCGCGGTGGTCACCGGCGACGAGCTCGAGGCCACCGGCGAGGCCGATCTGGCCGAGCGCCTGCGCGGCGGCGCCTGCGTGTTCGCCCGCACCACGCCCGAGCAGAAGCTCAAGATCGTCAGCGCCATCAAGCGCCTTGGCCTGGTGGTGGCGATGACCGGCGACGGGGTCAACGACGCGCCCGCGCTGCGCGCCGCCGACGTCGGCATCGCGATGGGCGCCACCGGCACCGACGTCGCCCGCGAGGCCGCACAGATCGTGCTGCTCGACGACAACTTCGCCAGCATCGTCGCGGGCGTCGAGGAGGGCCGCACCGTCTTTGCCAACATCCGAAAGTTCACCAGCTACGTGCTGGCCAGCAACGTGCCGGAGATCGTGCCGTTCCTGGCGTTCGTGGCGCTGCCGGTGCCGCTCGGGCTCACCGTGATCCAGATCCTGTCGGTGGACCTGGGCACGGACATGGTGCCCGCCATTGGCCTTGGCCAAGAGCCGCCCGACGGCGAGGCGATGGCGCAACCGCCGCGCGGCCACCACGGTCGCCTGCTCGATCGCGGCTTGATCGTGCGCAGCTACCTGTTCCTCGGCGTGATCCAGGCGGTCTGGGCGATGGCGATGTTCTTCTTGGTGCTGCACCTCGGCGGCTGGCGCTACGGCGAGGCGCTCGCCGCTAGCGACCCGCTCTACCGCAGCGCCACCGGCATCACCCTGGCCTCGGTGGTGTTCACGCAGGTCGCCAACCTGGTCGGGCGCCGCTACGAGACCCGCAGCGGCCTCGACCGCGGCCTCTGGCGCAACCGGCTGCTCGTGCTCGGCGTTGCGCTCGAGCTCGGGTTCGCCTTCGCCGCCCTGTACTGGCCCCCGCTGGCGCGCCCGCTAGGCACGGGACCGGTCGCGCCGCTGCTCGTGGCGCTGGCCGCCCTCGGCGCGCCGCTGCTGTTCTTGCTCGACTGGGCGCGCAAGCGCCGCGCCCGCCGCCGAACTCCATGAGCGGCTCGCCGCGCAGTCGGGACCGTCGAGGGCTGCGCTACGTCTCGAAATGACGCTCGCCGGTGCGCCTATGGCGCGTCGTCGGGGGGCGTGGGGACGACGAAGGTGGCGGGGGTGTTCTGGTTGGCGTACTCGGCGGCGATCCACGCGGCGGAGCGGGCGACGTTGGCGATGCGGACCTCGTCGATGGTGCCGTCGAGGCCCATGTTGGAGCCAAAATTGGGTGACGCGTTGCCGATGCGGCCGTCGGTGCCGGTGGTGTCGGCGGGAACGTCGTAGGTCCTGGGGCTGCCGCCGATCTCGGCGCCGCTGACGTAGATGCGCCCGACCTGGGCGTTGTAGGTCCAGTGCAAGAGGCGCGGGCCGTCGTTCTGGATGTTGGTGCCGGTGAACCAGTCGAGGTTCCCGTGGTAGAGGCCGGAGCCGAGGTTGGGGCCAGCGTAGCGGGTGTAGAAGAAGCGCGAGCGACTGGCGCTGCCATCTCCGAGCTGGATCAGCGAGTCGTCGTCGTTGGTGGTCTTCTGCGAGACCCAGGCCGAGAAGGTGCTGGGGCCCGAGCCGGCGATGGGGTTGACGAAGGTGATGACCTGGTTGTTGTTGTTGAGCTCGACGCCGACCCCGAGCTTGCCCGCCTTCAGGCGGCCGGCGTTGAGGTTGACCGCGGTGCCGTTGGCCGCGTTGTTGGCGGCGTTGGCGAAGGTGGTCCCGGTGAGCGAGTCGAGGTGGAACACGAAGAGAAAGCCGTTGCTCCACACCGCCTGCGGAGCGGGCGGCACGGCCACCTCGGGCAGGCCGTAGTGTAGCTCGAAGGCGGTATCCACATCGGCGGTGGCCTCGATCGCCGGCAGCTTGACCCAGGCGGTGAGCCGACCGGTCGCGGCGTCCCAGCTCGCCACTTCGTGTGCCAGCGCGGTGGTTCCGGCATCGGTGCGCAGGCGGAACGAGAGGTTGGTGGCGGTGGCTCCGAGCTTGGCCTTGAGGTCGGCGCGGCTCTGGGCGTCATCGAGGTCGACGTACACCGGGAAGTCGGTGAGCGGTCCGGTGACCTGGGTGGCCGGGATGCGCAGGCGAATCCGTCGAGGTTTCGGGGGCGAGGGCGGGCTATCGACCGGGCCATCGACCGAGCCACCCAGGCGCGCGTCGATCTGCGGCGGCCCCTCCTGCGCGGCGCTGCCTTGAAAGCCACAGCCAGCACAGCCCACCAGAGCCAACAACGTTTTCCAGCGCATGCAAGGACCCTACTACTGCCACCGAGCACGCACACTCCTGGGGCGCTCACCGGTGCTAGCTTTTCCCACCGTGCCGGCGCGGTGCTGTGAGCGTTCGTACGCCGGCGCGAGAGTTGTCAGAGCGATAGGGGGGCCGGGGGCCGGAGAAGCTGCGTTGCGTCAGACGCCCCGAGCGACGCCGAGCGGCGCCGAGCGACGACCAGCGGCTGGGTGCGGGAGCTGTGGCATCAGCTCGGCGGCGCGCCAGCGTGCGGGGCGGGCACGCGCACGCCGCGCGAGGAGCGCTCGAGCGAGCGATGAAGATGCAGCGCGCGCTGAGGTCGTGGCGGACGTGCTTGCAGGCTGGCGCGGCGGAGGGCACATTCGAGGTCATGTGGAGTCTCTTGCTGAGAGTAGCGGTCGGCGCGAGCATGGCCTTCGTCACGATGTCAGGCGCGGCCAAGGAGGCGAGCGCCGATATCGGCCCGATCGAGCCGGCGCGCAGGATCTGCATGGGCCAGGCCGCGGGGGCTACTTGCGAGATCGACGGGCGCGCCGGTACCTGCCAGGGCCCCCATCCTTCTCGGATGTATTGCACGCCGATGACCGAGCCAGCGAAGCCCCCGCCGGCGCGCAAGCCTGCACCGGCGCCAGCGCCGGAGGTGACGCCACCGGCGCCAGCGCCGGAGGTGACGCCGCCGGCCCCAGCGCCGGAGGTGACGCCGCCAGCGCCAGCGCCGGAGGTGACGCCGCCAGCGCCAGCGCCGGAGGTGACGCCGCCAGCGCCAGCGCCGGAGGCGCCGCCGCCGGCCCCAGCGCCCGCCCCGGTCAACCCCGAGCCCAAGCCGGCGCACAAGGGGAGTTGCTCGGCCGCGGCTCCGGGCGGCGCGCTGCTGTCGCTCCTGGTGGTTGGCGGTCTGCTCGTGCGCGGTCCGCGTCGTCGCCGTGGCGCTGCGCGAGCGCGCTAGCGCTTCGCCCGTCGGAGCGCTAGCTGCCGTGGCGCTCGCCGCGGTCGCCCACGCGCTCGATCGGCTGCGCGAGCCGACGCTGGCGCTGTTGGCGCGCAGCCAGTGGCTGCGCACGGCGCTGCGCTCACGGGCGTCGCGGGTCGAGCTGTTCGCCGCGATCGGGGTGGCGACCGCGCTGGCCGCGGCGCTGCTCGCGCCGGCGCTCTTGTGGCTGTGGGCGCCGCTCGTCCTGGGCGTGCCGCACCTGGTGGCGGATGTTCGCTACCTCGCGCTGCCGCGCCGGAGCCCGGCGGTGCTGCGCGCGCGCGATGGCGTGGTCGCCGCGCTCCTGGTGGCCACCCTGTGGTGGCCCTCGCCGCGGTTCGGCGGCGCCGCCGTGGTGGCGGCCTGGCTCCTGTCTCCGGCCGCGCCCTCGCCGCGCGCGCTGGCGTGGCGCGCGCTCGGCAGCGTGCTCGTCGTCGGCGCGTACGCGGCGATGTGGCGCGCTCCGGTCGAGTCCTCGTACGTGCTGGTGCATGCGCACAACGCGATCGCGGTGCTGCTCTTTGCCTGGGTGTTCGGGCGCGGGCGCGCGCGCTGGGGCCTGCCGCTGGCGCTCGCGGTGCCAAGCGTGCTCGTGCTCTCGGGCGCGCTGGATGCTGCCTTGCCGGGCAGCGCGCTCGACGAGGTGGCGGGCTACTTGCTGCCGCTGGCGGCGCTCGACCAGTGGTCGGCGAGCTGGTGTGCGCGGCTGGCCGTGCTGTTCGTGTTCTTGCAGAGCGTGCATTACGCGATCTGGCTGCGGCTCATCCCCGAGCTGGCGCGGCCGCGCGACGGCGCGCGCAGCTTTCGCGCCTCGCTGGCGGCGCTGCAGCGCGACTTTGGCCCGCTGCCGGTGGCGCTCTTTGCGGCCGCCGCGTTGCTCTTGCTCGTGCTCGCGGCGCGCGATCCGCTGCTCGCCCAGCGCGAGTATCTGCGCTTCGCCGGCTTTCATGCCTATCTCGAGCTGGCCTTCCTCGCGCGCTGGCTGGCCGGCGCCAGGGCTGGGGCCAGCGCCAGGGCCAGCGCCAAGGCCACCGCCAGGTGACGATCACCACGTACTTTCAGGCCTGGCTCGTCGCGTTCGCGCTCACCCAGGCCGTGGAGATGCCGATCTTTCGCGTGCTGGCGCCGGTGAGCTGGTGGCGCGCCGGCGCGCTGAGCGCGGTGACCCACCCGGCGGTGTGGTACGTGATCCCGCCGCTGTGCTACGCCGCCGGCCTCGGCTATCAGCACATGCTGATCGTCGCCGAGCTGTTCGCGTGGCTGGCGGAGGCCGCGATGCTCGTCGCCATCGGCATCGGCCGGCGGCGCGCGCTCCTGGTGTCCTTGTGCGCCAACGCCGCCAGCGTGCTCGCCGGCATGGCCGCGCGCGCCTGGCTCGGCATGCCGTGAGCGCGGCGCCTTCTTCCGAGCCGGCAGATCCGCTCGGCGCTTGCCGGCACGTGCGCGCGGCGCGTGCGCCTCGTCACACGGGGGAGCTGCGCTTGGCTGCTTCGTGTGCATCAGGTGCGTCCCAGCTCGGCAGGCGGGCGGCGGCGAGCTACGCTGCTTGCGGTGACGACGTTGATTCGCAAGCTGAGCGCGTGGGGCCTGGCGTCGCTGCTGTGCGTCCTGGGGGCGGCGGGCACCGCGGCGTCGGCGCCGGCGGGGCTCGCGTCGGCGTCGGCCGCTGCGCCGCCTACCGCGCCGTCCATCGCGGAGATGCCGTCTGCGTCGTCGTCGACGTCTACCACGCCTACCGCGCCGTCCGCGCCGTCGACGTCTGCGGTGGCGTCGGCGCCCGCGCGTCCCGGGGCGCCGCGGTGGCGCGGTGGGCTGAGCCTGGAGTTCGGCACGCTGACGCGGCCAAGCGAGTGCCCGGGCTACTGCCAGAATGCCTATGGACCAGCGCTGGGCGTGGCGTTCGGGCGCGCGCTGCGGCCGACGCTGGCGGTGATCGTGGAGGGGTGGCTGTTTCAGCGCGAGGCCCTGGCGCTCGCGGCCGGGGTGCAGCAAGCGCTCGGTGGGCGTGCCTGGGTGCGCGGCAGTGCCGGCGTGATGTCCACCAAGCACCACAACGCCGACGGCGGTCCCGGCGATGGCGTGGGGCCGGCGCTCAGCGTCAGCGGCGGGCTCAGCCTCGCCGAGCTGCGCGGGGTGTCCACGGAGCTGCTGGTGCGCGCGACGGCGGTGGTCCATCAAGAGGGCCGCGTCACTTCTCTCTCGGTGGGCTATGGCCTGGCCTGGTGAGCGTACGCGCCTTGGCGCCGCGAAGGCCGCTCGCGCACGCCTGATGCGCCGGTGTGCGCTGGTCGCGTTTGCGCTCCTGATGGTCCGCAGCGGCCTGGCGCGCGCCGAGACGCCGCGCCCGTTTGTCGTCGCGGAGCTCTCGGATCGTACGCACGCGGGCCTGTCCTTGACCTACGGGCGCGTGGAGTGCGAAGCGTGCGAGGCCCCGAAGCTCGAGACCAGCGCGCTGGTCGCGCTCGCCTTCGCCGATCTGGCGGTGCGGCCTGGGCTCAAGCTGTGGCTCGCGCTGCCGGTGGTGCGCCGCCACAACACGGCCGGAGAGTTTCGCCCCGAGAGCACGCACACCGCGCTCGGGCAGCTCACCGTGGGGCTACGGCAGATGTGGGACGTCGGCAGCACGTGGCCGGTGCGGCTCTCGGCGGGCGCCTCGTTCTCCGGCACGCCGCGCTCGGGCGCCGGCGGGGAGGCAGAGCTCACGCTCGAGGCGGCGCGGCTGACCTCTGGCCTGCCGGCCAGCTACTTCTCGGTCGCCACCACCACCACGCGCGTACACGGTGACGTCGCGATCGCACGCGGGCCGGTGTTCGGCCAGCTCGGGCTGGCGTTGCTCCTGCGGTCGCCCGATGAGCGCGAGCTGCGCAGCGAGCTGGCGTTCGAGGCGCTCCTGGGCGTCCGAGCGAGCGCGCGCGTCGCGGTGCTCGCCGAGCTGACGGCGGCGGCGCTCGATCACTCGCTGGTGTGCCAGTCCACCTGCGCTCCGGAGCTCTCGGGCTTCACCAGCCTGGTCGCCGGCAACCTCGGCGTGCGCGTCGCGCTGAGCCGGGTCACGCTGGGCGCGCGGCTGGTGCTGCCGCTCACCGATGATCCGTCACCGTACCTCGGCGGTATCGGCGGCGCCGCCCGGGGCTCGGTGTCGCCGGCGCTGAGCGTGGAGGCGGCGGCGCAGTTCTAGCCTTGGAAGATGGGAGCTGCCCGCGCCCCTGCTGCCCGCGCCTCTGCTGCCCGCGCCCCACACCGAGACCGCTGCGAAGTCGCTACTCCAGCGCGGCGATGCGCTCCTGGAGCTCCTTCTCGGACAGCTCGCTGAGCACGCCGGCCTGCTTCTCCGCCAGGATCTTGAGCAGTCGCTCCTTCTCGAGCTTGTTCTCCGCGCGCTTCTTGTCGGCGGCCTCGTCGGCGAGCTTGGCTTCGATGATGTGCTTGACGACCTCGAGCGTCATCTCACGGCGGGTGTGCTCGGGGGTCTTGGTGGTCTCGACGAAGTTCTCCTCAGAGGCTTCCTTCCACGCCTTGCTCGAGGCCTTGGCGATGCTGTTGAGATTGAACTCATCCTTCGAGCGCAGCGGCACGTCCCAGAGCTGCTCGGTGGTGAGCTCGCCGCGTGCAGACGGGAAGCGCAGCTTGTTGCGGGTGGCGTATGCGAACAGATTGATGGACATCGATGGCTCCGTAGCGGTGGTCGGCTAGGCGCCGACCTGGACGTTGAACAGGCGTTGCTTCTTGCCCTGATGAACTCTGATGAGGACGGAATCGCGCTTCGTCGATGAGAAGCCAACGCCGGAGAGCTGGCCGTCCGTGGGCTGGCACTTGGTCTTGTCGCCGATGATCTCGAATACCTTGCGGTGTCGCTCGAGGCGCGGATGGAGGAACTCATTGTAGATCCCGCGCGTGGGCTCGTCGTTCTTCGCGCCCTCGAGGAGGAAGAACGTGTGCCGGTTGCCGACCGCGCTGTCGCCCCAGTAGTTGGGGCTGAGCGTGACCGCATTGACCTTCACGTACTTCTCGGTTTGCAGGCCCCACTTGGTCTGCGAGAGGTTCGACGCGGTGATCGCGGGGTCGCCGAGCTCGAGCTGCTCGATGATGCCGTTCTTTACGTGCAGCGTGGCGACGTGGACGTCCTGCTTGTCGCGCAGCGTCTTGTTGTAGGAGAAGTGCGAGATCTTCGCGTGGTTCTCCACCTCGATGACGAACCCGACATCGCCGGTCTCGCGCTTCCTGAAGTTGTTCACCACCACCTTGTAGGCGCCGCTCGAGATCGTCTTCATCCAGACCACGTTCTCGACGGCCTCCCGCGACAGCTCGCCGGCGGCGTTCATGTCGACATCGAGCTCGCCGCCCGTCCAGCCCCGCTTGCTCCCGAAGTAGATGTGATCGCGGAGGCCAGCCGTCCCTCGCCCGGGCGGTTCGTGGATGTGCAGGTCGAGGTCGTCGGTGTTGAACCACGACAGCGACACGCGCAGAGTGGCGCCGTCGACCTTGCCCCCCGCCTTCTTGACACGCTCGGCAATGGAGTCCGCGACGTTGCCGGCGTAGCTCCATGCGAAGTCGTTGTCCCAGCGGAAGAGCTGCTTGGGTTCCGGATGCGCGGGCGCCGTCAGCGATACCAGATTGCCGAGGTGTACGCTCTTGAGTAGCAGCTCCATGCTGGTGGTCTGGGGCAAGATCTGGGCCACGAACTCGTCGAGGCCGATCGGCTCGGCGCGCTTGTCGTCTTCCTGCGGGCTCCTGGGGCTCGCCGCGGCGGCGTGCTGCATGAGCGCGTCACCGAGACCGCCCTTCATGAGCGGCTTGGTGGAGTTGTCGACCCACTTCACGTCGTTGACTGAGATGTCGCCGATGACGGCGAACCGTCGCTCGAGCGCGGCCTCGAGACCGAGCGTCTCGATGGTCGCCATCGCCTCCTGGACCATGCGAGGTGTGATGAGGGCGCTCGTGCGCTTGTAGTTCTGCGGCGCGACCTTGGACTCGAAGCTCTGGACCGAAGCCTCGAGGTCACGCCCCTCGGAGAGGTCCTGCACCAGGGTGCCGATCACCGTGTTGCGAAACCGCGACGCTGGCCCGTGCGCGTTCGTCCATGCAAAGACGTTGCGCTCGCGCCCTTCCGGCTTCGCCAAGAAGGTCTGTTGCGCGGTGTGAAACTGCTGGAGCGCCTGCTTGTGCTCTTCCCCGCGGTAGAGGCTCTTGGCCTCCACGAGCGAGATCACGGTCTCGACCGCGCTCGGCGTCAGCTCCGTCAGTCCACGCACGAAGACCTGCACCGTGGTGCGGTAGTCCCCTTGCGCCGCCTCCGGAGACTCGGCTTGCAGGCTCGTGGGGATCGGCCCGGTGTGGAGATGGTCCCAGGTGATCACCTTCCCTGAGGTCTTGTTGAGCGACCGCGTCACGGCGGCGCCGAAGCCGGTTTCCTTCGCACGTACTCGATAGAGGTCGGCGATGTCTGCCGCCAGTACCTCGCGTCGTAGCGCGGCGGCCACTTCGTTGTACGGGTACGGCGCCTTCGCGGCGGCCTCGTCCCAGACGGTGCGGATGGCGCCGCGCGCATCGACCGTGACCACGCTGCCGGCCCGACGAAGGAACTGCTTGCAGCAGGAGCAGTCGTGCTCCGTGCTCTTGGCGAACATCGGGTCCGTGCCGGCAGGGAACGACGCCAGGTACGACTGGTACAGCGCGTCCCCATCCACACCGGTGACGAAGACCTGCGCGGTCTTGGCCATCGCCTGGAAGGCAGACGCCACCAGCTTGGTAAACGTCGGGAAATCGCTAGGCGAGGGGGCCATTTGGGGTTGGCCGTCGAATGTACCTCCTCGGCACAGCGCGAGCAATCCGCTCCTGGGCAAGCCCGCGACTGCCGTGCCAAAGCTGGCTGCGGCCGGGCCCGCCGGCCGCAGCCACAACGATACTAGTGAACGACGACCACCACCACGAGAACCCGGGCTCCGAGCGCTCGTCTACACCGCGACCTCGCCGCCCCTGTGTCGCTGATCGGTCACCGCCGAGCGCTCAGCTTCTGACGGCGGGAAGCGGCCAGATGGCGCCGTGCTCGATGCGCTCACAGCGGATCAAGGTAGCCTGCTCGCGGTTGGCGGCGCAGCCAGATCGGAGAGGGCCACCCTCTCTGCCCCGATCACGACCGGCCCGTCGAGCAGCACGTACGAGCTGGTCTGCTTGAGCGCGATCTCCACGTGTAGCGTTGCTGCGGTCTCTGGACTCTGCACTGCGACCGCGATGCACCACGGCGCCCCCTCGAAGCCGGCCGCGGACAGCGCGATGATGGCCGGCCGGGTAGCTTCGAGCGCTTCCAGCGCGAGGTTCCGTTGGGTGAGCACGCGGCCGACCAGTGGGTTTCGCGCTGGAGCCCCGAACGCGATGACCGCGGTCTCGCCCGTGCTCTCGCGAAGCCACTCCCTATGGCGAACCACCGGCAGCGACAGGAGTCGCCAGCCGGCGACCGCGGCGTCGACCGCAGCGTCGGACCAGTCGTCCGGCACGACCAGGGTGGCACGGCGCGCCTCGGGTGAGATCAGCGCGAGGTTCACGGTGGGGGGGAGGCCGGAAGCGTGCCCCACACGCTCCCAGCCCGGTCGGTCCTGGAGCATCGCCTCCGGCAGGGTCTGGAGCAAGGTGTCGAGCGGCCGACCTGCGGACGCGGCGTCGACGAGCCATGCCTCGAACCACGGAAACATCGACAGCCCGGCGGCCCGCGCGAACGCCCGATGGATCCCGTCGGGCAGTCCCTGGCGCCGCGACAGCAGGCACTTGAAGGCCACGTTGACGTGAGCCCGCAGCGCGCCGATCCAGGACCAAGCCTCGCTGTCTCGCGACGGCGCCAGCACCGTCGACACCGCGTCGGCCAGCTCCGGCAGGGCGGCGAGCCGCGCGGCGATCGTCGGCCAGTGACGCTGGAGATAGATGTCGATCGCGTAGTGCCAGACGCCGCCGAGCAGCCACGTCCGGTTGATGTTGAACTCCTCCACGTCGCCCGCCAGCGGAAATCCAAAGTGGAGGAAAGCGACCCAATGATCGCCCTGGCGTACGAGAGCGCCATGCCGCCCCGCCTGGGGCGGCGGCAAGAACACGCTCGGAGCCACGACCACCTGCAGCGGGATCTGCTCTCCGGTCACCGCGGCCAGGTCCGTCATGGGATCGATCTGCCCTGCGATGGCATCGGCCCGCCGCTGCGCCTCGGCCCGTGCCTGCGCTACGACCTCGTACGGCCCGGCGCCGATGATGTCCCGCGCCTGCGCCGCCAGGCCCGTGATGGCCACTTGCAGCTCCGCCGTGTCGGTTTGCTGACCATACGTGCCGCGGATGATGTCCTTGATCAACTGATCCCGGCTTTTTCGGCGCCGCTCGCTCGCCAGCATGACCAAGGCCGGGTGTGCGCTCCACTGGTGCGTGAAGCGGAGCAACCTGACGAGCCCAGGATTCGCGGAGCGCGAGTGTGCCCCCTCGGTGAGCTCCCAGAGCGCTGCCAGCCACTCGACGCCGTCTACGGCGCAACGTTGCTCCAAGGACAGCTTGCACTTCTCGTCGGCCATGACCTTGACTAGCCGGTTACGGCCGTCCGCTCACACGACCCCAGCGCCGACCAGCAGCCGCCTGAGGTGAGACGAGTAGTTGATGTCGCACAGCTCGTCCGCGCTCTCGAGCGTGCCGTAGTTGAACCAGGCGCCCGCCCGGCAACCGCCGGCGCAGGTCGACACGAACTTGCAGCCCGAGCACTTCTCGATCTCGTTCGACTTGACCCGGAGGCCGCGGTCCTCGACCCGCTGAAAGATCGCCGTGAAGTCCTCCTGAAAGATGTTCCCAATGAGCATCTCCCTTCCCTTGTTCAAGTGGCAGGGGTAGACGTCGCCGTTCCAATCGATGTCCAGCAGGGACTGGCCCATGCCGCAGATGAACGTCGAGTTCGGCGCGGTTACACTGCATACTTCCGGATCGACGCGCGAGTACTTGTGGCCGAGCTCGAGGATCCGCGGCAGCCCGTACTTGTCGACGAGGTACTTGTTCACGGTTCGGAGGGCCTCCATGAGGCCCTCCGAGCTCATCACGACGTCGGTATAGTTGAGGCCGGCGTGCGGTAGCTCCTTGAGCTGGTTGGGCTTGAGCCAGCCACCGTTCGAGATCGCGAGATCGCTAATGGCCGGCAGCTCATGCATGTTGCGGTTGTGCAGCGTCGGCGCGATCTTGAACGGCAGCCCCTGGTCGATGACGCTGCGGATCGCTGCCATCGCCTTGGAGAAGTGGCCCTTGCCGCGGGTCAGCGCGTGAGTCTCCTCGGTGATCCCGTCAAGGCTGATCTGGATATAGTTGAGGCTCTTGAGGCTCCGCAGGTGGCTCGCGGCATCGTCGTCGATGAAGGTCCCGTTGGAGAGGATCGCCATCGGGAGCTCGAGTTCATCTACGATGTCCAGGATCTCGTGGATGCGCCGGTGACTGAATGGTTCCCCACCGGTGATCACAATCTGGCAGTTTGGATTGACATCCTTGATCCGGCCAAGGACCAGCCGGGCCTGGTCGAGCGTCATCTCGGTGTTCGCCCGGTCGTTCAGCCCCTGATAGCAGTACGGGCACGTGAGATCGCAGTACCGGGTGACCGTGAAGTAGACCGATCTGAGCGGCTCGTCTTCCGTCTCGGGCAGCGCCGTGCGCATCCACCCGTCGCCCACGAACTTCTCGGCCAACCTGGCAGCATGCTGCTCGGCTCGAAGCTCCGGCTCGCCCATCTGGACCAGGTAGCGCGTGATGGCGTCGCGGTTGCCCCCCGCGGCCATGAACATGTTGAAGGAAACGTAGTCCTTCTTGTGGAGCGCGCTCAGCGCCCCGATACTCGGCTTGTACACCACGAACGTCTCGCCGTGCTGCTCGACGTTGACGCGGTCGCGGTGATTGTCGGGGTGGCGCTCCCACGGCCGGTCTCCGGGCGCATGAAGTCGGATCTGACGATCTTCGACAAGCGCCGTCTTGGTACCGCGCGCGACCGGCAGCTTACGAATCGGCCGGCGTTCTTCATCGGAAATGACTGGCAGGTTGGAAGCCACTTCACACTCCCTAAGATAGACACGGGCGACGATTCGCCGCCCGTGTCAGTGTCTGCGCCAATGCTAGGCGAACGCGGTCAGGCTGAGCGCGCTAATATTGCTATATTTCGCCGCCGACCGACCCGCAGACGATCACGCCCACGCTGGCGCAGATCGTCGGCGCACGGCCTCCGGAGACCGCGCTGAGATCATCGTCGCTGAGCTCTTCCGCGTTGAAACGCAGCCCCTCGGTGGCGACACCTTTTGCCTTCAGGTAGCTCTCGGGGTCCGAGACGAACTTCTGGGCTTCGCCCGGCATGTCCCGCACGGCGGCCAGGGCCGCCTCCAGAGCCTTGTCATTGGATCTGATGCTCGTCGCTTCCATACGTCTTCTCCTTGGTCTCTAAGTCCAAAACCCGTACACGACCTATTTGGGTCGAGCCTACGGCAGCGCCATCCTGTCAGGTTGTGCGTGAACAATGCAACAGCAGAGTTCTCATCCACTGTTGTTTCTCCGTGTTCTGCGACAACCAAGCGCATCTTAGAAAGACGTACAGTTGAATGTCAAACCTCGAATTTCGATGACATGTGGAATCTTCTTCGGACGCGCGTGTGGCATATGGCGCGCGGCGCCTTGGAGTGCCTCTGATCCAGAAATGAACCACACAAGATTGGCGAAAACTGTGGGAGAGCACGCAAGGCTGCTACCGTCGACTACCTGTCTGCTGATACAGGTCGACGGCCGCTTCGCTCGCCAATCCCTCGAGCCCAAGGGCGGCTAGGCCGAGGATCATTTCGGCCTTGTCCGCGACCGACTCCGGCGAGCGAGTCCAGGGCGGTCGCAGCCGATCGATCGCCTCGAGGTTATACGCGCACCGCACCACCGCATCGCAAAGGATGCGAAAGCTCCCACCGCCCAGTGCGAGGTTCCCGCGGTATTCTTCGAGGCGCCCGCCAGGCCGAAACTCCGGATACCGTTCAAGCCCGAGAAAGAGCAAGAGCCAGTCCGCGCGGAAGCTCCCCGTCGCCGCCACGATGCCCATGGCGTCGGCGATGAGCTCGTCGGCGATGCGGTTGCGCATCGACCCGAGGGCTCGATGGGTGAAATAGTGGGTACACTCGTGCTCCATCCGGATGGCGATGGAGCTGCGCCTCCACTCGTCCTCTCCCAGGCCGACCTCCGCGGCAGCCACGCCGCTGTAGGGCCCGGAGCCGAGCACGATGAAGCGGTCCTGATAGAGGCCGGGCTCGCGGACGATCTCGGGCCATCGCGCGGCCCACTCCCCGGGGGCGCCGCTTGACTCCCAGTCCCGCCGAAGCGACGCCACGCGGTCCCAGTTGTTGAAGCCGCCGATGATGGTGGCGCCCACCGAGTCCAGGATCTGCCGCGGCTCGTTCCGGTGCGCCAGGGCACGTACGAGGGCGACGAAGTCTTCGCGTGCCGCCGCCAGGATGATCGGCACTCGTCCAGCCGGCGTCTCCGTGAGCAGCAGGCGAAGCTCCCCGGGCCGGGCAAGCTCGAGCCCGGGAGACTCCGGCGCGGGCCAGGTGCCGCGCCGCGTGGCGGCCTGGTAGGCCGGCGACTCGCTGATGCCGGCCTCGATCGGGAAGCGGAGCTGCACCAGCCGATCGCGCAGGCAGGCCCAGACACCGACGCGCTCCGCTTCCTCCGCGTAACGGGTCCACGCCGCCACGAACGGCTCGTCGGGGAGGGGGAAGGTGTCAGGCGCGCGCGACAGATCGAACCCGCTGCGCGCGTACTCGAGGAGCTCCTGGGTCTCCTCCTGGGTTGCCCCCAGCGAGCGCCAGAGGTCGGCGCGAGCGGAGGGCTCCGTCGGGGCTGTGATCGATGAGCTCACGGGCCCGGGCGCCACGTGGTTGGCTTGAGGCGGTGGTGTCGCAGGAAGTCCATGAACTTGGGGTAGTCCTCCTGAGCGATGCCGAAGAGCGCGAGGAGCCGCTTGTAGCTGCCGCCGCTCTGGCTCAACCCGCCGGCGACGATGTCGCGCACCTGATACCGGTTGAAATCGCGCTCGAGGAACGGCTCGTAGACCAGCTCCCAGAAGCTCCTCTCGCCGGCCAGGAGGCGCTCGAGTACCGCCTCGTGTTGGATGCTCACGAACGGCACCGAGCGCAGCTCGCGCAGCCGGGCCAGCGACTCCAGCGACTCCAGCGACTCGCCAAAGCTCTCCGGGCCGATGACCAGTCCGTCGCTGAGGTGAAAGCTCGACTCTGCGACGGCCCGCAGCTCGCGGACATTCCCAGGCCAGTGGTGCTGGCCGAGGACCTCCAGCGCTCGAGGAGAGAACTGCTTTTGCTCGGCGCCGGCGACCGCCGCCGCCGCCTCGACGTAGTGCTCGATGATCAGCTTCCAGTCGGCTCCCCGCTCGCGCACCGGTGGAATGCGCAAGTGGAGCTGGCGGAGCCGGTAATAGAGGTCGGCGCGGAACGTGCCCGCTTCGACCATCTCCTTGAGGTTCCGGTTGGTCGCCATCACCGTGCGCACGTTCACCTGGCGGCTCCGATTCGCGCCGACCGGCAGGATCTCGCCTTCGCTCAGGAGCCGGAGCAGGAGGGCCTGCGCCTGCGCAGAGAGCTCGGCGATCTCGTCGAGAAACACCACGCCGCCGTCGGCGGCCTCGAAGATCCCCTGGTGGTCATTGACCGCGCCGGTGAAGCTGCCGCGTTTGTGCCCGAAAAGCTCGCTCGAGATGAGCTGGTTGTCGCGATACTGCGCACAGTTGACGCTCAGAAACTCGCCGTTGCAGCGAGGAGAGAGAAGGTAGAGGGCACGGGCGAAGAGCTCCTTGCCCGTGCCGGTCTCGCCGGTGATGAGCACCGGGCTATCCGAACGAGCGAAGCGGGCCGCCTGCTCGAGCGCTGCGTCGACGCTCGGGTGCCGGCCGATGATCGTCGTGCGCTTGCGATCGCCCCATCGCTCGACCGAGCGCGCGGCGACCAGATCTGCGACCCTCGAGAGCGGCTCGGGGACCGCGGTCCTGGACTGCAGGACTTTCACAGCGCGCACCATAACACTCGACACATATGGCGGGAATCTCCAACGAGAGAGTCTCTAGTGGAGCTGCGCGGTTTATGTGCAATCTGTATTCGAGCCTATTAATTGGCGCACAAATGAAATTCAGATCACTTTATGCTGATGCCGTTTTAAGTCTTTGTGGTGTTTGAGACTACAGTATGAGCAATGGGCACCTTGTCGTGCGGCACCCGAAGTGGTCGCTTGACCTGACGGGAATGCAGTGCCTATATCGTGGCTATTGATGTCGACAGGGCGCGTAAGCGAGTACAGCAACGCTGTACGAAGGCGCGAGCAATGAGTCGGTGGTCGGTGGCCGATGTGCTGGATCGGCTGGCGCCGCCAACCGAAGAGGCCGTGACGGGCCACGCGCGCGCCCGGGTGCATGCGCTCGCGGCGCACCTGCCCGCCGAGCTGACGCGCGTGGTCTATCTGGAGTCCTGGATCGGCCAGCTACGGCCGCGGCTCGATCTGATCTTGAAGATCGAGCCGCGCGACCTCGACGCGCTCGCCGAGTTCATGGGCTCCGTCTCGAGACCGGAGCTGCGCACTCCCGCCTGGGCGCACATGGCGAGCTTCGCAAGAACCTGGGCTGATCCTAAAAGCTTGCTCCACGAGGCCATCCGAGCGGCCTGGCTCGAGTTCGATCTCGACCTGCTGATCACCCCCGACGAAGCGCTACGCTCCCCGCGCGTCTTCGTCGACTTCACGCGCGAGGCGCAGCGCTGGCCATCCATCGAGGCGCGTCTCGAGCTCGCTGCCGAGGTCTTATGGGCGCTCTCTCGCTCTCGCCCACCGCGGATCGTCCAAGCTCTCCGCGCTTGCCTGGAGCACCTCCCCGACGGGGCCAGTCTGACCTACATGGGGGTGTTTTCCCGCGATGAACGGCCGCCGGTCGTGCGCCTGTGCGTGGTCGGACTCACCGGAGACCTGGGCGCATACCTCGGCGCGGTTGGTTGGACGGGTGACCCGGACGTGCTCGAGCGGAGCCTGCTCGGCCCGCTGGCTCGCACCCAGGGCGAGGGCGCTCATCTGGTTGGGATTCTCCACCTGGATCTCGCCCCCGACGTCCGCCCGAGGATCGGCCTCGAGTATACGTTCCCTCGCCCCGGCCTGTCGGGCGGGCTGCGGTCGGCGGACGAGTTCCTGCGCCAGCTAGTGGCGCGTGGATGGTGCACTACCCGGAACCGCCAGGCGCTCTCGTCATGGCCCCGGCGGTTCGTCGAGCTCATGCCCCACGACATCTGGCACAGCCACGTCAGCCACCAGATTGGCCACGTGAAGATCACGTATGCGCCGGGCGAGCCGGTCGTCGCCAAAGCCTACTTGCGTACGGGCTTCGAGCTCATGGCCGGCGGCACGCTGCTCCGCGGACGCCCCCGGATCTTCAGCACGGCGGCACCGAATGGAGCCCTGGCTCCACTCGATGGCGGCGGGCCTCCATCGGCCGGCGCTGCCTTGCCCCAAGCCCTTGATCAATCAGTGATTCACACGCACGCTGGCGATGGTACGGCCATTGCTTTACACAAACCGAGGAGGGAAACTGGCATGACCCTGTCGACCGCACATCAAGAAGCGCTGGAACAGATTCTTACGCGCGCCGCCGCAGATCTCGATTTCAGGAAGGCGCTTCTGGCCGACCCGCGCAAGACGATCCTGGACGCACTCGGGCTGCGCATCCCGGCCAACTTCCGCGTGAAGTTCATCGAGCGAGAGAAGGACGTCGATGCGCTCATCGTCTTGCCCGACCTGCAGCGCCAGGACGGCGAGCTCGATGACGACGACCTCGAAGCGGTCGCTGGCGGCTCCAACGCAGATCCTTTGCCTTCCTGGTAACCGGCACGCGAGTTCTCGGAGTGCTCGTCGCTGGAAGGAAACCGTGACCACGTTGAGCAGACTGGCGCGGGTGCTTGGCTCCGGCGTGATCGTGGCTGGCCTCGCCGCCCATGCGTCCGCCGACGTCGCCGCCGCTGACGCCGCCCCGGGCGGGCTCGTGCTCGACCAGGTGGTACAGGTGACGCTGTCGGCCAGCCCGGAGCTCAAGCTCGCCGCCACGGAGGTCGAGATCGCCTCGGGCGAGCTCACGGTGAGCCGCGCCGCCTTCGAGCTCAAGTTGACGACGGCCGCCACCGCCTCGCGGACCAGCCCCCTCGACGCCAATGGCGCACGGGCGGTGCAGCAGGACTTCCTCGTCACGGCGGGCGCGCAGCGCCTGCTGCGCAACGGGGTGCTCGCCACCTCCGAGGTCTCGCTGACCCGCAGCCTGCTGTCGCGCAGCCTCGGCGCTGACACGGCCAAGGCCGACGTGCGCCTAGGCGTGTCCATTCCGCTCCTGCGCGATCGGGGCGGGGCCTCGAGCGCCGCCGCTGAGCAAGCCGCCGCGCGAGATCACGAGGCCGCGCGGTGGGGGCTGCGGCACGCCGCCGCCCAGCAGGTGCTCGCCGCGGTCGCCGCCTACTGGGACTACCAGGCGGCCCACCGGCGACTCGAGGTGTTGCGGGCGTCCGAGGCGCGCGCGGAACGAGCCGTCGAGGAGACGCGCGCGCTGGTCCAGGCCGATGAACGCACCCCCGCCGATCTCATCCAGCTTCAAGGTAACGCCGCCTCGAAGCGCGCCACCCGCGCCTCCGCCGAGCAGGGCATCGTCGCGGCGCGGACCGCGCTCGGGCTCGCCATGGGGCTGCCGGCCGACGCCATCGCGACGCTCCCTCCGCCGGCGACCGCCTTTCCCAAGCCGGCGAGCGGCGCGGCGCGCCTCGATGCGGGCCTGGTCGCGGACACCTACCGGCGCCGCGCCGACCTCGCGGCCGCGGAGCAGCGTACGCGCTCGGCGAGCATCCGCCTCGAGGCGGCGCGCAGCGACCAGCGACCGCGCCTCGACTTGCTGCTCAACACCGGCTATCGGGCCTCGGACGCCGAGAGCTTGGATGAACCACGCGTCGATGCGCTCGTCGAGCTCCGCCTGGAGCTCCCGCTGTCTAACTCGGCCGCCCGCGGCCAGGTGATGCAGAGCAGCGCCGCCCAGCAGCAGCGCCACCTCGCCCACGACGACCTCCGCCGGCGCATCGCGGCCGACGTGGCGATGGCGGTGGAAGCCGTGACCCACGCCGAGGCGACGATGCTGGAGTCGGCGGAGGCGGTCCACCTGTTCGAGACGGGGATCCAGGCGGTCCAGCGAAAGTTCCAGCTGGGCGGGGCGACCCTCTTCGACCTGATCCAGGCCCAGGACGCGCTGACCAACGCGCTGCTCTTCGATGTCGAGAGCCAGCGCGACCACGCCGTGGCCATCGCGGTCCTGAGCTTCCAGAGCGGCCGGCTCGTCGAAGGCGACCGTGACAATTTCCGGGTCCCGGTGGCCGACCTGGTGAGGGCGCCCTGAGCGCAACATCTAACCATCTCGTGGAGGAGCCCGGATGAACGTCTTCCGCAAGGTATCGCTCGACCGCCTGTCGTCGCCCGAGCAGCTCGACCAGCTCATGCAGGTCACCGACGCTCGGGGCTGGGTCATCCTGTCTGCCTTCGGCATCGTGCTGGGAACTGCCTTGCTCTGGGGCTTGCTGGGAAGCGTCACGCACGACGTGCCTTGCGCGGGGATGCTGGTCAAGAGCGGCGGCGTGCTCGAGATCAGCGCCATCTCCAACGGGCGCATCACGGACCTCGCGGTCCGGGCCGGCGAAACGGTGACCGAGGGGCAGGTGGTGGCGCGCATGTCGCAACCCGAGCTCGCCGACAAGCTGCTCGAGGCCCGGGCGGTCATGATCGAGCTCAAGGCCCAGCACGAGGAGATCGTGGCCAACGGGAGCCAGGACGTCGCCCTGCAGACCCGGCTGCTCGCGCAGCAGCGGACGACCCTCTCCCAGACCATCGCCGCGGCTCAGCGCAGCGCCAAGGCCCACCGCGAGACGGTCGAACTCCAGGAGAAGCTGGTCCAGGAGGGACTGCTCACCCGGCAGACCGCGCTGGCCACCCGGCGCCAGCTCGATCAGACGGAGCAGCAGATCGGGGACGGGCAGAGCCAGCTGGTGCAGATCGCGGTGCGCGAGCAGGAGCCGCGCGCGGCGCGAGGAGGAGGTCAACGCCAGCCGGACCAAGATCGCCGCGCAGGACCGCGTGATCACGGGGCTCGAGCGCGAGATCAAGTCGAAGGGCGAGGTCGTGTCTCAGCACACCGGGCGCATCCTCGAGATCATCGCGGATCAGGGCACCCTGGTCAGCGCTGGCGACGCGATCGTCACGCTCGACCTGGCGGGCCGCACGGTCAAGGAGCTGGAGGTGATCCTCTACGTGCCGTCGAGCTACGGCAAGCAGATCCAGGTTGGCATGATGGCGTACGTCTCCCCCTCTACGGTGAAGCGCGAGGAGTTCGGCTTGATGGTGGGCCGGGTCACCTATGTCTCGGACTATCCGGCGACGTCGCGCGGCATGCTGCGCATCCTCAAGAACGACAAGCTGATCACCGCCCTGGTCGGGAACGACTCGCCCTACGAGGTACACGCCGACCTGCTGGTCGACGAGCGCACCTTCAGCGGATACCGATGGTCCTCCTCGAAGGGGCCGCCGCTCAAGATCCAGAGCGGGACGCGCGTGAACGCCTACGTCACGGTCGACAGCCGGCGACCGATCGAGATGGTCGTCCCGCTCCTGCGCGAGCGCTCGGGGCTCTGAACCGCCATGGCGTCCTTCAACGTATCGGGCCTGCTGCGCCGCTTGTGGCGGCGCCCCAGCGCTACGCCCAAGCGGCGCCGCGTGCGCACCCCCAACATCTTGCAGATGGAGGCGGTGGAGTGCGGCGCGGCCGCGCTGGCCATCGTGCTGGGCTACCATCGCCGGTTCGTCCCGCTGGAGGAGCTTCGCGTCGAGTGCGGGGTGTCGCGCGACGGCAGCAAGGCCACCAACGTCGTCAAGGCAGCCCGCAAGTACGGCCTGACCGCCAAGGGCTACCGCCAGGAGCCGGCCGGCCTGCGCAAGCTCCCGGTGCCGATGATCGTGCACTGGAACTTCAACCACTTCCTCGTCGTCGAGGGCTTCGACGATCAGCGGGTCTTCCTCAACGATCCCGCCATCGGCCCGACCGAGGTCACCGCCGAGGAGTTCGACAAGGCATTCACCGGGGTGGTCCTCACCTTCGAGCCGACGCCGCAGTTCGTCCCGGGCGGCGAGAAGGCCGGCCTTGTCCAGCCGCTCGTGCGGCGCGCCAAGGGGCTGGCGGCCGCGCTCGGGTTCGTGGTGCTGGTCGGGATCGCGCTGCTGGTGCCCGGCCTGGTGGCCCCCACGTTCACTCGCGTGTTCGTCGACCAGGTGCTGGTGAAGGGGCTCGACGCCTGGCATCGGCCGTTGCTGCTGTTCATGGCGGCGACCGCGCTGGTGCTGGGCGCGCTGACCGCCTTGCAGGGGCGCTACCTGCTCCGGCTCGAGGCGCGACTTGCGCTCGGCAACTCGAGCCGGTTCTTCTGGCACGTGCTGCGCTTGCCCATCGAGTTCTTCAATCAGCGCTACGCGGGCGAGATCGGCAACCGCGTCCACATCAACAACCGGGTCGCCGTGCTGCTGTCGCGCGATCTGGCGACGACCGCGCTCAGCCTGACGGTCGTCGTGATCTACGCGCTGCTCATGCTGCAGTACGATCTCGTGCTGTCGCTGGTGTCGGTGGCGATCGCGGCGCTCAACGTGCTGGCGCTGCGGTACGTGGCCGCGCGGCGGGCCGTGCTCAGCCAGCGCCTACAGCAGGACCGCGGCAAGCTCATGGGGACCGCCATGGGCGGTCTGCAGACGATCGAGACCGTGAAGGCAAGCGGCTCGGAGCCGGACTTCTTCGCGCGGTGGGCCGGTCATCAGGCCAAGGTGGTCAACGGGGGCCAGCAGCTCCAGCTGACCGAGATCTTCCTGGGCGCCGTCCCACCCCTGCTGCTTTCGGTCAACGTCGCCCTGGTCCTGGGCATTGGCGGCCTGCGGGTCATCGACGGGCACCTCACGATGGGCATGTTGATGGCGTTCCAGTCGCTGACGCTCGCCTTCCTGGCCCCGGTCAATCGCCTGGTGGGCCTGGGTGGGCAGCTCCAGGAGCTGCAGGGCGGCCTGAACCGGCTCGATGACGTGCTGCGCGCGCCGCTCGATCCGTCGGCTCGCGATCTGGACGAGCCCGCAGCGCGCGCCGATGAGGCGAGCCCCGCGAAGGTCGAGTCGCGCCGGCTGGAGGGCTACCTCACGCTACGCGAGGTGAGCTTCGGCTACAGCCGGCTAGATCCGCCGCTCGTCAACGGGCTCAGCCTGGAGCTGCGGCCGGGCAGCCGCGTCGCGCTGGTGGGCGGCTCCGGCTCTGGCAAGAGCACGGTCGCCCGGCTGGTGGCCGGGCTGTACGAGCCGTGGACCGGCGAGATCCTCTTCGACGGGCGACGGCGCACCGAGATCGCTCGCACGGTCATGGCGCAGTCGCTGACAGTCGTCGACCAGGACATCAGCATGTTCGAGGGCTCGCTGCGCGACAACCTGACCCTGTGGGACCAGACCGTGTCCGAGCACAACCTGACCACCGCCGCCAAGGACGCATGCATCCACGACGACATCACGGCGCGGCCGGGCGGCTACGGGGCGGCGGTGGAGGAGTCCGGCCGCAACTTCAGCGGAGGTCAGCGGCAGCGCCTCGAGATCGCGCGCGCTCTCGTGGTCAACCCCCGCATCCTCGTCCTCGACGAGGCGACGAGCGCGCTCGATCCGACCACCGAGAAGATCATCGACGACAACCTGCGCCGGCGGGGTTGCACGTGCCTCATCGTCGCGCACCGGCTGAGCACGATCCGCGACTGCGACGAGATCATCGTGCTGGAGAAGGGGCAGGTCGTCCAGCGGGGCACGCACGCTGACCTCGTCGCCCAGGGCGGCGCCTACGCCCGGCTGATTGCCACGGAGTGATGCATGACCGCGAGTGCCGAGAACCCGCTTCAGCTGCCGGCCGGCGAGCGCCTCGCCGTGGGTGGCGATCGGCCGTTCCTGCTCGACACCGACGACCTGTGGCTGGTCACGGCTGGTTCGGTCGATGTCTTCGCCGTGCGCCTCGGCGAGCGCGGCCCGGTCGGCCCGCGCACCCACCTGGTGCGCGTGGTGGAGGGGCGGGCCATGTTCGGCCGCGCGCCCACCACCGGCGATCGCTGGGGCTTGCTGGCGGTGGGCAGCAGCGGCGGCGAGGTGCTCCGGGTGCGCCGGGCCGCGCTCGAGAATAGCGATCCGCGGACCGGCGAGCTCGCCGTCCTCCTCGCTCAGTGGATCGACTCGCTGTATGCGGCCATGGTCCGCGACAAGCTGCCCGCGATCTCGATCGAGCTGTCGATCGGCGATGCGCACGAGGTCAGCCAGGGCCAGAACGTGCGCACGCGCGAGGAGCTGGTGTGGGTGACCCACGTCGAGGGCAGCTCGCGCCTGATGGGCAGCTCCAGCCTCGAGCTCGGCAGCGTCCTGGTGCCGGTCTCGCGGCGGGCCTGGTTCGAGGCGAGCGCGCCGAGCCGGCTCGCCATCGTCGACGCCCCGGCCATCGCGTCAGTACCCGAGGTGTGGCGCGGGCTCGATCGGCTGCACGCGCTGGTGAGCGGGTTCGTCGAGGAGAGCACGCGCGAGGCCGACGCCGCCACGCACGAGCGGATGCGTCAACGCGGCGCCTTCCAGCAGGCCCTCCTGCGCGAGACGTGCGAGCACCTGGCGTCGACCATGGAAGGCGCCGCGCGCGCGGCGCCGGGAATGGATCCGGGCCAGGCGCTCACCGCGGGGGCGCTGGAAGATCCGCTGCTGGCGAGCTGCCGTCTGGTCGGCCGCGCGCTCGGGCTCTCCATCCATCCCGACCCGCGGACCCGCGATGGCGCCCCGTTGCGTGACCCGCTCGCCGGCATCCTGCAGGCCTCGCGGGTCCGGTCGAGGCGGTGGCGCTGCGCGGCAACTGGTGGACCGAGGACAACGGGCCCCTGCTGGCGTTTCGCGGGCCGGACAAGCAGCCGGTGGCGCTGCTGCGCGACGGCTCGTCGAGCTACCGCCTCCATGATCCGTCCGATCGCTCGGACACGCGGGTGGATCAGACCGTCGCGGAGCAGCTCGATCCGTTCGCCTACAGCTTCTATCGTCCGTTCCCGGACACCGCGCTGCGGATGCGCGACGTGCTCCGCTTCGGGCTGCGAGGCGGCCAGCGCGACCTCATCATGGTCGCGGCCATGATCGTCTGCGCCGCGCCGGTCGGCATGGTTCCGGCGATCGCCACGGGGATGCTGTTCAACACGGTCATCCCCGGGGCGCAGCGGTCCGAGCTGCTGCAGATGACCGGCATCCTCCTCGCCTGCGCCGTGGTCAACGCCCTCTTCGCCGTGGCGCAGTCGGTGGCGCTGCTCCGCCTGGAGACGCGGGCCAGCGCGTCGCTGCAGGCGGCGGTGTGGGACCGGTTGCTGTTCCTGCCGCTGCCGTTCTTCCGGGGCTACACGTCCGGAGATCTGGCGAGCCGCGCCATGGCCGTGGACGCGATCCGCCAGGTCGCCTCCGGCGCCACCGTCGCCGCGCTGGTGGGCGGCGTGATCGCGATGGGCAACTTTGCCCTCATGTTCTGGTACAGCGTCGCGATGGCGCAGTGGGCCGCGTTGATCCTCGGGGTGGTCCTCTTGGTGTCGCTGGCGGGCAGCTGGGCGCAGCTCCGACCCCAGCGGGCGATCGCGGCCTCCGAGTCGCGGCTGCTCGGCCTGGTGCTGCAGCTCCTCACCAGCATCTCGAAGCTGCGGGTGGCCGCGGTGGAGGTGTCGGCGTTCGCGCTCTGGGTCCGGCAATTCAGCGTGCAGCGTCGGCTCCAGTACCGGGCGCGGGTGGTGTCGAGCTGGCTGGCGGCCTTCCAGTCCGCGGTCCCGGTCTTCTCCAGCGTCATCATCTTCGCCCTGGCGTTCCCCCTGGTGACCCAGACGCGCGAGCTGCAGACCGGCGACTTCATGGCCTTTTTGACCGCCTTCACCGCGTGCAGCGGCGGGATCCTCGTCAGCACGCCTGCGCTGGTGTCCCTCCTCAACACGCTACCGCTCTATGAGCAGGCCACGCCCATCCTCGAGACGCTGCCGGAGGTGGTCGCCGGCAAGGGCGATCCGGGCCCGCTCCTGGGCGACATAGAGATCCAGCACGCGACGTTTCGGTACCAGCAAGATGGCCCGCTCGTCCTGCGCGACGTCTCGGTCCGCATCCAGGCGGGCGAGTTCGTCGCGTTCGTGGGCCCGTCGGGCTCGGGCAAGTCGACGCTCCTGCGCCTCCTGCTCGGCTTCGAGGCACTCGAGGGCGGGGCGATCTTCTTCGACGGCCAGGAGCTCGGCGGCCTCGACGTGCAGGCGGTGCGCCGCCAGATGGGGGTGGTGCTGCAGAGCGGACGGCTGATGTCGGGCGACATCTTCACCAACATCGTCGGCGCCAGCTCCGCCACGCTCAACGAGGCGTGGAGCGCCGCCCGCATGGCCGGCCTGGCCGAGGAGATCGAGGCCATGCCGATGGGCATGCACACGGTGATCAGCGAGGGCGGCGGCACCTTGTCGGGCGGGCAGCGCCAGCGGCTCCTGATCGCGCGCGCCATCGTGGCCCGCCCGCGCATCGTGCTGTTCGACGAGGCGACGAGCGCGCTCGACAACCGCACCCAGGCGATCGTGAGCGCCAGCCTCGAGAGCCTCCAGGCGACCCGCATCGTCGTCGCCCATCGGCTGAGCACGATCGTCAACGCGGACCGCATCTTCGTGATGGAGCGGGGCCAGCTGGTGCAGACCGGCACCTACGCCGAGCTGATGGCCCAGCCGGGACCGTTCGCCGAGCTGGCGAAGCGGCAGATCGCGTGATGTCCAGACCGACCAGGATGGGAACCAACCAATGAACGAACGATTCGGCCTCCACCGCCGGCGACGCTCGCCGGGCCTCGGGCTGCTGTGCTTGGTGCTGTTGTGCGCTGCCTGTCGATCGCGCGAGCCGCGGGAGGAGCGCGTCCGTCGGGCGCGGGAGGGAAAGGGCGACCTCGTCATCGCGGCGGCCTGGCCCTGGGAGCTGCGCAAGGAGATCCGTTACGGCGAGGGATTGCAGATGGCGGTGGACGAGGTGAACGCCAGCGGCGGGATCCGCGGTCGCCGGCTGCGGCTGGCGCGCTACGACGATCGCGAGTCGATCAACCAGGGCCGGATCGTGGCGCAGCAGATCTCCGCCGATCCGGATGTGGTGGCGGTGATCGGGCATCTCCAGTCGTACATCACGGTGCAGACCGCAGGAGTGTACGACCAGGCCGGGCTGGTGCTGGTGGCCCCGACCGCGACCGATCCGAAGTTGACCCAGCTCGGATACAAGCGGGCCTTCCGCGCCACCTTCACAGACAACTCCGTGGGCCGGCAACTGGCCGATCTGGTCGCGTCGCAGCAGCGCAAGAACGTGGCGGTCTACTACATCCGCAACGACTACGGCCGCAACGTGGCCAATGCGTTCGAGGAGCGCGCCCGTCAGCTCGGCGTCGCGGTGCAGGCACGCAACTCGTACGACCCGAGCGAGCAGGCCAGCGAGCGGACCTTCGACCAGGTGCTGACCGAGTGGAAGCCGCTGGGCCTCGACGCGATCTTGCTGGCCGGGGAGGTCCCCTCCGCGGCGATCTTCGTGGCCCAGGCGCGCCGCAAAGGCATCGACGTCGCCATCTTCGGCGGCGATGCCATGAGCTCGCCCGCGCTCATGGCGGTCGCCGGCGCGGCCGCCGAGGGGACCACCGTGGCGTCGTATTTCTCCCTCGATGAGCCCCGCCCCGAGGTCGTCCGCTTCAACACCGCGTTCACCGCGAAGTTCGGGGCGCCCCCGGACGCGGGCTCCGCGCTGGGCTACGACTGCGTCATGCTGCTGGCCCACGCGATGAAGGAGGCGCGCAGCGCCGCGCCCGAGGACGTCACCCGGAGCCTCCACGCATTGAAGGGCTGGCACGGGACGACCAGGGTGTTCTCCTTCGACGAAGCGGGTGACGCCGCCAAGCCGGTCATCTTCTCGGTCGTGCGCGACGGGCGCTTCGTGTACCTGCCCGCGACTGCCACGCCTGCCTCGCCAACCCCACCCACGGGCAGTGGCGCCCGGGACGGCAAGCTGAGTCCATGAGGTTGGGAGCCAGTTGGGAGCCAACCGCTGGCCCGGCTGAAAATTTGGTGGCGGGAGGCAGATTTGAACTGCCGACCAAGGGCTTATGAGTCTCGACGCGACGCGCGTACGGAGACTTACCCGTTTGTGGGGGGTTGCTTTGCTCGACGGCCATATTGCCGCGAGTCGCATTCCTTCTCCGCCCCTCGTCTGGGGCCAGGGCAACAAATGGGCAACAACGTGGACATCACCGAGCGGTGGCTGGAAGCCTTTGAGCTGTCCCAGGGACTAGCCCGGGCGCAAGTCTGGGATGCTAGGCTCCGCGGCTTCGGCGTCATCATCGGCAAGGGGCGGCGCTCGTTCGTGGTGCGGGCCTACGTCAACGGTGGCAGGGGCACCCGCCGCCTCATCACCCTGGGGCACTGGGCGAACGCCAAGGCGAGGGCCAGCGATGCGGGCCTGAGGGCCGCGACGATGACGGTTGCGCAAGCTCGCAGCGCGGCGATCCAGGCGATCGGCGGGATGCGCGGCGGGGCGGACCCTGTAGCCCAGCCAGCCCAAGAGCCCGCCGCCGAGGGGCTCACGTTCGGTGCGGCCTTGGCGATCCACATCGACCGGATGCGGCGGCGGGGGGCGCGGCCTAGCAGCATCGCCACCGTGGCGAGCGAGACGGGCCGGCACCTCGACGCCTGGCGAGAGCGCCCGCTCCACCAGATCACCCGCACCGAGGCTCGCGAGCTGCACGAGCGGCTCACCAAGGGGGCAGGCCCGTACGTGGCCAACCGGGTGCTTCGCCACGTCCGCGCCGTGTGGCACACGGCGGAACGAGAGCACGACTTGCCGCGCTGCCCGACGGTGGCGGTGAGCTGGAATCGAGAGCAGCGCCGACAAGAGCCGATCACCTGGGAGCGCTTGCCCGCATGGCGCGCCGCGGTCGAGGCGCTCACTCCGGTGCGCCGGGACTACAACTTCGTGTTGCTTCTCACCGGTCTTCGCCGGATGGACGCTGCGACGATCCGATGGGAGCACGTCGACTTCAGCGCGCGGACGCTGCGCCGGCCCAACCCGGGGTGGCGCGGCGCGGGCCTTCACGATCCCGCTGTCGGCCGCGTGCGTCGAGATCCTCGAGAGGCGCAAGCGCGAGAACCATGATGACGCGGGCTGGGCGTTCCCGACGGACGCGACCAAGGCCAAGGCCTGCGACCTGTGCGAGGCGCTGGGCAGGCCAAGTCATGCCCCGGGCGTCCGGATCCACCTCGCCGAAGCGAAGGAGGATGGCCTGGTGTCGCCGCATCGACTCCGCGACACCTATACCTCGGCGCTCGTCGAGGTAGGTGGCATCAGCGGGTACGCCATCGAGGTGCTCACCAACCACCGTCCGCCGCGCGGCTCGGTGACCGCCGGCTACGTCAACCTTTCGAGGGAGCACCTCGCCGAGTGCCAGGAGCGCGTGAGCGCCTTCCTGCAAGAGAAGATGTCGCCGCCGTCGGTGCGGGCGCAGCTACGAGCCGTGTGACCTAGCTCGGCGCGTCGCGCGCCGGCTGAAACCCTGGGTACCGAGGCGAGCCGCGCGATCCTGTGCGGAGCGCCGAAGGTACGCGCGCAACCGGAGTGCATCATGATGAAGAACAGGACTCGAAGACAGACAGAACGCGCGTTGCTGGGCTCGGTGTTGGCCGAGCCGAAGATCTTCGCCGCGCCGGAGGTGACGGAGCTGCTACCTGCGGACTTCAGTGTCGCGGGGCACCGTAAGATCTGGCGCGCGATGCGTGTGCTCTTCAGCTCCGACAAGCCGATTACCCCGGCCGATGTCGAAGCGGAGATGAAGGCCGCTGGCGCTCACGACCTGAGCGAGCTAGCCGGCATCGCCACCGCGGCGAGCTTGGAGAGCGCCCTGGCCGCGCTGGCGAGCGAAGCGGCGAGCGAGCGCGCCATCGCGGACGCACTCGCGGTGCGGCGCATGGGGAGAACCTGGAATTGGCCGAGCAGCTCCAGGAGCTAGCCGACAAGGCCAAGGTGTGGCCGCCGATGCTGCGCTCGTTCTTCTGTGAGGGGTTCCGACGGCTGGTGGCTGCGTTCTGCGGCGTCGAGCTGGCAGGGGCGCACTGACCATGGTGGCCATCGTTGCGTGGCTAGAAGCCGCCCTGGAGCGCGCTCATGCCGTCGTGGTCCGGCACTTCGTGCTGGTGACCGATGACCCGGCGACCGGGATGCGCGAGTGCGCCGAGGTCATCCGCGCCGCTGCCGAGATCTCCGCCTTCAACAAGGCGAAGGTCTGCGCCGAGCGGCAGGGCGAGCCCGCCATGGTCGGGCTGGCCACCGAGGAGGTGATCGCGCTGGCCGCGACGCCGATACGCTCGCCGAGCGTGACGGAAGACGCCTTCGAGCGCTTCTACCTCGCGGCCTGGGCGACGATTCTCCACGCCGTACGGACCCAGGAACCCGGGCCAGCTGCGCAGGAGCCGGCTCCATGACGGCCTCGTCACCGGAGCGCGAGCAGCGCGAGCGCATCAACCTCAACAGCGCTACGGAGGAGCAGCTTGCGATGCTGCCCATGGTGGGGGCAGTCAAGGCCGCGCGCATCGTGACCTGGCGCGAGAAGATCGGCCGGTTCAAGCGCCCGGCCGATCTTCGCAAGGTGAAGTCCTTCGGCTACAAGATGCTCAAGCGCGTCGAGCCGCATCGATGTCTATCCAACCGAGGCGTGCCATCACGGTTAGTCGGCTTCGGCTGCGGACTCGACTGCCGGTAAACGCAGCGCACCGCTCATATTCATTGCTGGCCGCACGACGAGCGAGCTGCCTCTTGCCAGCTGCTTTTGCGTGGCTTTGGGCTTCTTGCCTTTTACCAGCGCGTGTGCGGGTCGGAACAACTCGGTTACATCGGGGACCACTTCCTGCGGCTCTTTGAGAGTTCGTGCGAAACCGGCTGTGAAGGCGGCGATCCCCATGCCGGGATGGCCCTCGAGGCTCCGCTGCGCTGTCCAGATCTGCGCTCGGTCCACCGACATCTCCGGATCCGTGAACGCCGCAGTCGAGATGGTACCGTCGTCCTTCACCTGCATCGGGTGGATCCTGCGGTGGAGCTGTTCATCATCCGAGATCTCGCTCATCGCTCGCCCCTCTGATGGAACCAGACAACGAGATCAAGCGCCTTGTCGCGATTCGTTTCTCCCTCAGCGGCGTCGTTGTCCACGGATCGCATGTAGTCCAACCACCTCTCCCCGAAGAGCTCGATCTCCAAGTACTTGTCGCCATTCTCCCATTCAAGCTGCACCGATCCCCGGCTGACGGGCGCCGCGAACGGCAGCGTCATCACCATGTTTCGGGCACGAAGCTCGGAGGCAGCCAGAACGAGGAAAGCCTTCGCCGCGTTGATGGCTCCGATCTTGATCGGCTCGGCCGAGTACGAGTCCCATCTTGCGGGCAAGTCCGCGAAGTCTGCGATGCGTTTGAGCAAAGGCTGGATTTGTTGCGCGGCCTCGTTCGTCGGCGTGGCTTCGACTTCGACATCCTCCGTCGCAGGGACGACGCGCAGGACTTCAACAACTCCATCCCAGTTCGGGGTCGCGGACAATGCCGTGACAAGAACCCGTTTCCACCGCGCATCTTCACCATCGACGGTAGCGAACTGCTCTTCGGAGAGATTGAGTTCCTTGAGTTTGTTGTCCCTTCGGATCCGCATTTCCGATTTGCGGTTGTCGAGGCGTTCCACGTGACCCGTGAACCGGATGACCCACTTCCCCGCCTCGGTGTCAGTGATGGGCGGGAGTTCAGGTGGGAACGCGCCTCGAAGCGTGACGCTATCCAACACCAACGGCAGTGTTGGCAGGGCGTACAGCGGAGCAGGTCTCCCATCCGTCCAAACTTCGCTGGGCCAGCTGTAAAACGGTGGGTACTCGCCGCTCGCCATCTGGATTCTGACGGGTGTCCCGTGGCGGCCGATGTCTTGGCATGTCTCTAAAAGATCATCGATGTGTCGGAGGCCGTGTTCGGTCAGGATGCGCGGAGGATGGCGCCCGCTGCTCCGCGCGATCATGCCGTCGAAAACGACTTCGAGAGGGGCAAGGTTTGTCGAGGCGGGTAGGGTCTGTTCAAACACTAGCCCGCTCGATCCGGAAACCAGATCGACAAGCTCAAGCACGCCGGCCTCGTCCGCGGTCAGCTCAAGATCTTCCGAGACGCCAACGATCGTCTCACGTAGCTGCCTGGCGAGTCGCTCGAGGATGTCGATGCGCACGCGGCGCTTTGGGGATTGGGGGCCTCCCAATACAATGCTCCGCCGGACAGTCCGCCTCCCTTCTCGACCATGGAGCGCAAGCCTACCGCGGAACCAAATGCTCGTGCAACGCGTCAGTAGGGCAGGCGGCCTGAGCGGTCGGTCACGTGTTTGGTGGCCCAGGGTGCAATGTCCTTGTTTTGTATCCCAAATGCACTTCAATTCGTGTGTGCGTTGGCCAGGGGAATGGTCTGCCTCGGCCGTCGGCTTGACCCCCAATGCCCCGCGACGTGCCGGCTCCCGATCGTGTGCCCCCGGCGGAGGGAGCCAGCTCCTCAGAACAAGGGAAGATCAAGCGAGGTCATCTTCAAGCATTTGATTTGCTAGCTGATATCCGGAATCTGTGAGTGAGCAGAGGTCGACACAGGACGCCCACCGCAACCTACTGCGAACGCGATTCTGGGGGATCTGCTCCGGGCCTGACCGATGTGGCTCTCGTGACCAAAGCCAACGAATCAATTCCATCTCGGCCGAATGGCCAGCAACTACCGCAGAGCCCGCGAGCTGCCTCAAGGAGGGCAAGGTGGCGGAGTTGCTCAGCTGCTCGGTGAGCTTGCTCCAGAAGATGCGCTTGCGCGGTGACGAGCCGCCCTTCATCCGGGTGGGGCCGGCGCGCGTGGCCTATCCGCTCCAGGCGTTGCGTGAGTGGGTCGCCGCGCGGATGCAGACGAGGCCGGCATGAGGCGCTCCAGCTGGGGGACCCGGAGGGCTGGCAGGCCCCCCGAGTCTCGAACCGAAATCCCCGACCGGGAATCGCGGATGAAGACGACGCTAGCACGCCGCTCGCGACGAGCCGAGAAAAGCCGCGCGGCGTTGGCGCTCGCTCGTCGCCTCGGTGTCCTCAACGGTCAGATCGCCGCCGCTCGGCGTGAGATTCAAGCTGCCTTGCGTGGTGGCGCCGCAACGCGGGAGCCAAAGATCGCAAGGGCGCTTGCCGCGTCGCTGGTGTACCTCGAACGGGGGCGCGAGATCCTCAAGGGGGCGCGATGAGCGCGCGCCTCACTGCCGTGGTCGAGACGCTCCGTGTGGCGCTCGATGCCGCCGACAAGCTCGATCCGCCTCAGCGCGATGAGGTCTACCGAGCGTTGGTTGCTGACCTGCGCGCGCGCCGTCCAGAGAGCGTCTCGCCGCTACAGCTCGGTCCGCCCACCGAGCGGATCCGCGATCCGCGGCGCATGCCCGGGGGCGCGCGATGACCGCGCCGCAGTTTGCGCAGGTCGAGCCGCTCGAACGCGGGCTGCTCGCCTCGATCCTGGTATCACGCGACCCGTGCGAGATCCTCGACGGATGCGAAGGGCTTGCCGCCGAGCATTTCTACAACTTCCGACATCGAGCGGTGTGGGGCGCCATCCGTGCGCTCGTCGAGGCCGGACAGGAGCCGAACGCCATCACCCTCGAAGCGAAGCTACAGAGCTCGGGGCAGCTGGAAGCGTGCGGTGGGGTGGCGTTCTTCGGCGAGCTTGTCCAGCCGGAGATCGCCCTCTACAGCACGGATACGGCCATCGAGTACGGACGCCGGATCGTCAAAGCCGCAGAGGCCCGACTGGCCCAGGCGGCGATCGCCGACGCTCTCGAAAGAGCGCGTGGGGCGCACTTGGATGCGCCGGGCGTGCTCGGGGATTGATCGCTGACCTGCAGCGCTGCGAAGCTCGCATCGCGGGGGCGCCGAGACTGGCCGCTGCTCTTTGGTGCCGACCTGGTGTCCGTTATCCAGACCCAGGCCGCGCTCCCTTGGGTTCCCTTCCTCGTCGGCGATGGCGCCGCCCCGCGAACCCGTGGCCGAGCTGCAGGCGGGAGAGTCGGTCTACCTGATGGGGCCGACCGGCGGCGGCAAGAGCACTCTTGCGCTCGGCATCCTCTGCAACCATGCCGAGTACAGCGGCCCCGCGATCGTGGTCTCGCGCGAGCTGAGCTCCGCCGCCGCCGCCGCGCGGGCGGGATCCATCCTCGCCGATGTCTCGTGGTCGGATGTTCTAGGGAAGAGCGGCGCGAGCGGTGGGCGCTCCCGGGAGCAGGCCTTCGCCCGGCTGAGCGAGCTGTCGCGGTTCTCCATGTTGGCTGGTGAGCACACCTCGCTCGCCGACATCAAGCGTGCGATTTCGAGCGTGCGCGGGCGCTTCCCTGGCCAGCCGATCATGCTGGCGGTTGACTACCTCCAGATCATGGAGGCGGAGCGCGGAGGGCATGACATCCGCCAGAACATCAGCAGCATCGTCGAGGCGCTCCGCCGCCTGGTGGCTCACGAGCGGGTGGTGGGGCTGATGATCTCGCAGATGAGCAGGCTCACCAGCCGGCAGGCGAGGGCCGGCGAGCTTGTCGGGAAGGACGCCGCCGATGCAGGAGCCGAGTCGTCGGCGATCGAGCGCAGTGCGGCGATCACGCTGACGATCGGCGAGCTGGGCGAACCCGACGCCGAGGGATGGCGCGATGTGGTTCTGAACCGCGGCAAGAGCCGCTATGGTGGCGGCGACACGGTATTCACGCTGCGCCAGCGAGGCTCATCCGGCGACCTTCGTCAAGGCGTCGAGTCCGGCCAAGAAGGTGCGCGAGGCGCGCGCGACGCGGCGAGACGACGCAAAGCAGGAGCAGGTGCAGAGCGCGGTCATGGGCGCGGTCCGTGAAGCGGCTGGGCCGCTATTCCAAGGCAGACATCTGAGCAGCGCTCGGCAGGAACCGGGGCGGCTGCAACTCGAGCGATCCCGCGCTGGTGGAGAGCGGTGAGCTGGTGGAAGTCGCCAGCGGGGAAGGAGCGCGGACGTGCAATCCGCGTTTCTTGGACCGCGAGCGTGCGGCAAGTCTGCGGGCGCCGAAACCGCATGGCAGCCCGCCGAACACCCCGCCCGAGGGCTACCTTGAGGCGTCGCCACGCGCGCGCCCTGCCCGGCGAACGGATGGAGCTTGATGCCAAGCGCGCAGCTCAGCCGCCGCCAACAGCGGCTCGCGCGGGTGCGGGACGACTGCTGCCCGGCTTCCCGCCCCTAAGGGGCGTGGGAAGCAGTCGGCCGCGTCTGTGCTTCCCGGGAAGCAGTGGGGAAGCAGTCGGGAAGCTGGGAAGCAGTCGGTTCCGGCACAGTGGGCACCTTGGCCTCAGAACAGGGATGGATCAGCGACTCCGTTGGCTCAGAACAGCGACGTATCAGCCAGCTCGTCTCACAACGTTCAACCAGAGTGAGGATGCACTGAGGTTCGCTCTCGTTGGCAGCGGTCGCCGCCGCTCGCGTAGGTGCGCTACGCGCGGACGTGCCTTGGTTCGAGGTGCTAGGCAGGAACCCTTCCCATGGCGGTGCCGGCCAAGCGCGAGCGTTCGACACCTTGCTCGCCTTGCCTCGCTTGGGGTTCCTCGATGGCGAGAGAACCAAGCTCGCGGACCTTGAGCTCGCCATCCGGGAGCTGCAACGACGGTATCCTGGCCAGCCGATCATGATGGCGGTGGACTACGTGCAGATCATGGCGGCGGAGCAAGGCCCACGTGATCTGCGCCAGCAAATCAGCTCAGTGGTGGAGTCGTTACGCCAACTGGTGGCGCGGCACGAAGTCGTCGGGCTGATGATCTCGCAGATGAGCCGAAGCTCATCGCGGCAAGTTCGCGCGGGCGAGCTAGTGGGCAAAGATGCCGCCGATACCGGTGCGGAGTCGGCGGCTATCGAGCGCAGCGCCGCGATCACGCTGACGATCGGCCAGCTTGGTGAGTCTGACGCGGATGGCTGGCGCGACGTGATGCTCAGCCGGGGCAAAGGCCGCTACGGCGGGGGCGACACCGTGTTCACGCTGCGACAGCGCGGCGCTTCGGGTACCACGTTTGTCAAGAGCGAGGAATCGGGGCATGTCGTTCGTGAGGCGCGCGCGAACCGTCGTGAAGTGGCCAGGCAGCACAGTGCAGCAAGCCGTGTTGGACTCGTTGCGTAGCGCGACGGGGGCGCTCAGCAAGGCGGAGATCCGTTCGGCACTGGGCAAGAACCGCGGCGACTGCAACGCGGCGATCGATGCCCTGGTAGCGCGGGGGGCGCTGGGCGGGGTGCCAAGCGGGCCTGGTCATCCGCGCGCGCGCTACCCACGCTGCCAGGTTCGCGGCCGTACGAGCGGCGAGCCTTGGCCTGCGCAACCTGCCAACGCCAACGGCCTTGCGAGCTAGTTAGTTCGGATCCCAGATCGGCGTTCTCGACTAGGAATCGGGGAGAACGCCGTGATTTCGACACCCTAAGCCGGGCCGCGGCGCGGGCGCGCCCGCGTTGGTGCACCGAAACCACCAGCGTCGTCCGGCGTCGGCCACGCCGCGACGGCGCGCTCTCATAAACGCGGCGCTCGAGCGCGAGCAAGGCGGCGGTCAGGCGAGCATGTGTCGCGCGAGCATCACGAGGTTGGCGGCAAGCACCGAGCCCCACGTGTACGCGCGAAACGACTCGTACGAGCGCCAGGTACAGCGGTCCCAGCCGAAACTGCGCTTGAGGAACGAGATGATGCCTTCGATGCCGGCGCGGAAGTGACGTAGCCGCTGGTAGAGCCAGGTGCGTTTGATCATCTCCTTGATGGCGATGCCGGGAGACTTGCTGAAGACGACGTCGCGAATGCCGAGTGCTTTGATCTCGTCCAGGTTGTTGCGCGAGCTGAAGCCGCCATCGAAGACCACTTGCTCGGGCTGCGTGCCGAGTGCCTGAATCGCGCGCTTGGCGAGCGTCACAGCCTTGGTCGAGTCGGTAGGATTCCCGCGCTCGACCACGCAGTCGACGATCAGCCCAGAGGCGCTGGCGGTCAGGAACACCTTGTGGCCGTACAAGGTGTCGCGACGATCCTTGCGGATGATGTCCGTGTGCGGTTCGAAGATTGAGACGATCTTCGAGGACGCGGGTACGGTCTCGCCGCCGAACACGCGGCGGCGGGTCTGATCCAGCACCCGTTCGGCGAGCGTGACGAAGTGGTTGAGTGCGTCACGGAGCGCGCCGAGTTCGGGTTGTTCGAACGCCTCCGCGGGGTAGTGTCCCTCCAGTTTCTCGACGGCAAACCGGGCCGACGTGACGGTGTTCTCCGACACCGTCACGAGATCGCGGTAGAGCAGGACACGTTGTTCGGCCTTGGCGGCGTGCTGGATCGCGAGCGCCCGGCGTTTCGCTCGGCGGTGATGATTGGTGTAGTCGAGCGCGATGTACTCGCGGGACTCGCGAAGATGCCGCGTCAGCACGCGAACGCAATCGACCAGCAACCGCGAGTCGGTCGGTTCGTGGATCGCCGCTTTGATGACGGTCGAGTCACCACGCAGCCGCTTGCCGTCTTCGATGCCCTGCGCCTGCGCGTAGCGTACGAGTCCGCGATTCACGCGTTCGAGCGTCTCGGGGCGAACCAGCTTGATGTTGCGCTGAAGCGTCGACTTCTTCCGAGGCTTCTCCGCGAAACCGATGAGGCAGAACGCACGGTAGCTCTGCGAGTCAGCCAGGTGGAACGCGAGCTGCTCGTAGCTGAACCCGTTAGCCTGTTTGATCACGAACGCGCGCAGCACCTGCTCCCCACTCATGCCATCGCGCCCGCGATCAGCGGCGATGCCACCGGCAAGCAGGTCGGCCTGCACCCATCTCGCGAATTCCGGATGGGCATCAAGGATCGTGCGAACCGCTTGGAGCTCCCGAACGTGGACGTGACCGAAAGGAGCTGGGACAAGCACGAGCTGATCGTGTACGCTGCGACGCATCGGGGCCTCGTTTCTCAAGGGAGGTCAAGGACCCAAGAGACACGGGTGCCCCGGTGCTTTATTTCCGGAATCTTCGCCGAGGATTTCCGCTTTCGGCTCGCGCAGTTAGGCAATCTGGGACAGGAACTAGCTAGCCGCCGGGGCGCCATCAGGCTGGCGAGCGCAGACGCGCCGCCCCGCTGCGACATTGGGACAGCCCCAACGAACGCGCAGCGCGCTAGGTTGAGATACGAGGTGGCCTGCGCGCGCAGGCCGTGCCGTTGCGGCCCGCCTCGATGCCATCTTTGTAACCGCTGGCTTCCGGTTGCGACTGCTGCCCGCTTCCCGCCCCTCACAGGGGCTGGGAAGCAGTGGGCGCTGTTTGCGCTTCCCGGGAAGCAGTCGGAAAGCAGTCGGGAAGCTGGGAAGCGCAGGGCCGTCAGGGACCGGCGGGCTTCGGAGCGCTCGCTCGCTACGCGCGGCTCCTCCGGTCACTCAATCGCGGACGTTGCAACCTGGAAACTAGACGGAGCAATCGCGGGGCCGACCGCGAAGTATCGGCCTTCTTCATCGCCGGCCTAAGACAGATCCACCCGGGGGCGGGATAGAGATCCACGCGGTCGATTGATCCTGGCGGTGGCAGCGGCGGGATACTGATCCACCCACGACGGCTCGAGCGCAGGCTCCGGAGATGGCCAGTCGTTGCACCGAGTGCCGGAAGTCGTTCGCGCCAGCGCGATCCGCGAGGACGACCCAGGTGGTGTGCGGCGCGAGGTGCCGGGCCGCCAGACGTCGGAGGTTGGCGAGGAGGCGTCGGGCCGTGGCCCCCGAGGAGGCGCGCGCCGATGAACGCGAGCGGCAGCGCGCAAGCCGCAGCCAACGAGCTGCCGTGTCCGGATGTCACGCACCAGCCTCGGGCTCCAAGGTGCTGGTATCCCAGGTGGAAATGGGGCAACTCGTGGATCAAGCGCTGGCGCTGTCACGCACCAGCCTCGTGCGCGATCTTCGCGCCGTGGTTGGAGAATTCGCGGAAAGCTTGGCGAGGGCTGGCGGATGTCACGCACCACCCTCGGCGCGTAACGTCTCGGCAAGACGTGGGATTCCGGTGGAAAGCTGGTAGCCGTCACGCACCAGCCTCGATCGGGGCGACGCGAGGTGGTTGAGATGACCGCATGCCCACCCCCCACGCGGAGACCCGGCAGGTCGAGCTCGAGCCTCTCGGCGAACGGCTCTCGTCGCTTCGGCTGTGCGAGGCAACGGCGGTCACGGCGGTGCGCAGATCGTTGGAGCAGCACGGCCAGCTGACGGCGCTGACGCTGTTTCTCACCGGCGACGGGCTCGAGATCATCGACGGCTTCAAGCGGGTGCGCGCGGCGCGGTCGCTGGGCTGGCCGACGCTGGCGGCGCGCATCGACGACGTCGGACCGATCGATGCGAAGCTGCGGCTGCGCGAGCTGCACGATCGGCGCGGGCTCACCGAGCTGGAGGAGGCGTGGCTTGTGCGCTCGCTGCACCGCGAGGATCGGATCTCGCTGCCAGACCTGGCGCGGCGCATGAGCCGGCACCGGAGCTGGATCTGGCGGCGGCTGATGCTCGTGGAGTCGCTCGACCCGGTGGTGCAGGCCGACGTGCGCCTGGGGCTGCTCGCGCCGCGAGCGGCAGTGGCGGTGAGCCGGTTGCCACGTGGCAACCAGCAGGCGGCGAGCGCGGTGGTGATCCGCCGCGGGCTGACCGTGCGGCAGACCGAGCTGCTGGTCGAGGAGGCTCTCGACGAAGCCGACAGCAACACGCGGGCGGCGCTGCTGGTGCGCCGCCTCGATGGACCTGCGTCGACGACGCCGGGGCCGCGGCCGGGGCGCGTGCTGCGCAGCGAGGCCGACTGGATGAGCACCGACATTCTGAGGATCCGCGAGGTCGCGGCCCGGCTCGAGGCGCGCCTGCTGGCGACGCCGCTCGAGACCTTCGCGCCAGCGGCCTCCGAGCTCCTGCGCGACGCGCTGGTGCGGCTGTCGCCGGTGCTGCGTGCGCTCGATGGCGTGATCGGCCACGTCGCGGGTCAGGAGCTCGCCGCGTGACCGCGGTGTGGCGCAACCGCGAGGAACTCGCGCACCAGGTCGCGGTCCTGGCGAAGCAGGGCACCTCGCGGCGCGCGATCGCCCGCGCGCTCGGCGTGAGTCGCAACACCGTTCGAACCCTGCTCTCGGCCCACGAGCGGGGCCGCGTCCTCGAGCACGTCGCGCTCTCGCCGCCACCGACACGCGCGCCTCGTCCAGCGAAGATCGACACCTACAAGCCGCGGGTCGCCGAGCTGCTCGTCAGGTTTCCGGATATCACGGCCCAGCGGGTCTTCGAGATCCTGCGCGACGAGGGCTTCACCGGCGGCTACTCGGGCGTGAAGCGGCACGTGCGCGCGGCGCGGCCGCCGCCGAAGCCAACGCCGAGCCGGGTCACGCCCACCTACGGTCCGGGCGCGATGGGCGAGAGCGACTGGTCCCCGTACGAGGTGACGTTCACGACCGGCGCGACGGCCATCGTCCAGGCGCTGTCGTACGTCCTCGTCGACAGCACGCGGAAGTACTTCGGGCTCTACGACTCGAACGACCTGCACGCGCTGATGGATGGGCACGATCGTGCCTTCGCGCGGTTCGGGGGATGCGCCCATCAGTGCAAGTACGACAGCCAGAAGCCGGTCGTGCTCCGGTGGGAGTGCAACCAGCCGATCTACAACCCGCGATTCCTGGCGTTCGCGAGCCACTACGAGTTCCGACCACTCGCGGTTCGCCGAGGACACCCCAACGACAAGCCGCGCACTGAGCGCTCGTTCTGGGAGGTCGAGCGCTCATTCCTCAACGGCCGTGAGTTCCGCGACCTCGATGACATGCGGGCCCAGCTCGCTCACTGGCTCGACACCATCGTCGACCACCGCAAGCGGGGCCAGCTCACCGCGCTCGAGCGCTTCGATGAAGAGCGGCCGCATCTCGTCCCGTTGCCACGACACCCGTACGACACCGCGCGCGTCGTCTATCGGGTCTGCGGCATCGATGGCTTCGTCGCCTGGCGCGGCAACCACTACGCCGTGCCCTACGACCACGTCACCGATCTGTTGCCGGTCCGGATCACCCAGCGCGAGCTGTTCGTGTACGCCGCCGATCTGCGCTGCGTCGCCCGCCACGAACTCGCCCCGCGCGGTGCGGGGCTCAAGCTCGACCCGGCGGGCCTGCACCCGGCGCCGCAGCGGCATTCGCCGATCGACCTCGATCAGCTCCAGGTCGCCTTCGCCAACATGGGCGACGGCGCCGCCGAGTTCTTCCGGCTGATGAGCGCAGGCCCGCCCCGCGGCTGGAGCGCGCAGGCCCGGCAGATCTTGCTCCTGCGCGCGCGCTACTGCACCGACGAGATCGACCGCGCGCTCGCCCATGCAGCTACGTTTGGCGCGCTCGGCCACGCCGCTGTCGAGCGCATCCTCGCCGCCCACGCCTTGCCGCGCACTCTCGACGAGTACGTCGCCGAAGACACCGCTCGACGGATCGAAGAGACGCTCGGTCATGCCCGTACCGGTGCCGCGTGACCTCACCGAATATGACCGCTTGCCGCTGACCTCCGGGCCGCGGTGGCACCCAGAGGAGACGACTGCATGGCCAAGCGAAACGGCACCGCCCGCATCAAGCCCCAGGGCCGTGGCCCCGGCGACGAGCCGGTCCTCGCCCGGCTCCGACGACACCTCGAGTTCCTCGGACTGACCCAGACCCTCGCAGAGCTCGATGCGCAGCTCGCCTGGGCGACCCGCGAGCGGCCCGGTGCGACCGCGCTCCTCGAGCACATCCTCGGTGCCGAAGCCGCGCACAAGCTCGAGCAGCGCATCACGCGGCGCATCGACACCAGCGGGCTTGCCGAGCGCAAGACCCTCGAGGCCTTCGACTGGGCCTTCCAGCCCGGCCTCGACAAGGCCCTCGTGCTCGAGCTCGCCAGGCTCGACTTCGTCCACCGCCACGAGAACCTCGTGATCACCGGCGCCAACGGCACGGGCAAGAGCCACCTGCTCAAGGCCTTCGGCTTGCGAGCCTGCGAGCAGGGCATCCCCATGCGCTACGCTCGCTGTGTCGACCTGCTCGACGACCTCCACGCCGGCCTCGCCGATGGCACCTACGCGCGCCGGCTCAAGAGCTGGGCTCGCCCCGAGCTCCTCATCATTGACGACGTTGGTCTCGGCCAGGTCAAGAAGCGCGCGGACGAGCCAACCGCTGCCCACACCCTGTACAACCTCATCGACCGTCGGCACGACCGAGTCTCCACCGCGGTCACCTCGAACATCGCGCTGAGCGACTGGGGGCGCTATCTCGGCGACGCCACCTTGACCGCCGCGATCCTTGACCGCCTCGCGATGCACGCCATCCGCATCGACATCGACGGCCCGAGCTGGCGCCAGCACGTCGCCAAGACTCGCGCCATCGACCGCGGACCGGCAGCCTGACCCGCGCCATCGGCGGTTTCTCGAGCCAGCTCCCGGCTGCGGCGGTGGATCAGTATCCCGCCGCCGCAGCAGCCACCATTCCCGGCACTGGATCCCCGGTCACGCCGCGATTGGATCCGTCAGATCCCGCCGACAAAGGGCCTTCACCAGGCGTGGCTGCGACGCAAGATGAACCCGACTTCGTGTACAAGGTGGTGACTTCGGGTCCGCGTTCGTAGATCGCCCAACGGATCGGGCAATTCGTGAGCATCTCCACGACGTAAGCCGGAACCTGACACACCGGTGCCCCGGCTACACGGGTGGTGCAGGCGGAGTCTGCAAAGTACGAACTCACATACGCGACGACGTTTCCAAATACAGGAAGACACCTGGTTTCATTGTCGGACGCCAGAACGAACCAGCATTCCTCGTTGCGGAGGGTGTCGTACGAGCCTTGAAACACCTTGGCGCCGTCTGGCGTGTTCAGCACCTTCATCTTGATTCGCGTGCCGCTCCTGTTGATGCCGATGTCGACACCGCCGCTGCCGTTGCCGTTGCCGTTGTCTCCTGTGCCTCCGTCGTCGCGCGGCGGATCGCTACTCACCGCCGCACACGAGCAAAGCCAAAGCACCAACATCCCGATTCTGATCCCCATCCCGGGATCCGCCGAGCGGCTGTCGGAGGCGCAAGTGCTCGCCGCCGACGATCGGGGGTACCAGAACCACCGGGACCAGGGGCCCACCCCCGCCGCCTCCGCGTTCTTCGGAGACGAAAGTCCGGGTTTGACAATGCATCCCATGTGAACTACAAAAGGGATGCGTGAGAGATAGCGGTCAACAGGAGCGGGCGAGCACGATGTTCCAGCCCGTGGGCAAAGCGCAAACGCTGGTCACGCGCGCCGTGGGATCTGCCATCACGCTTGCGTCGGCGGGCCCCGGGACGTGTGGCGGGCGCTCCTGGGAGCGCTGGGATGCATTGGTATACAATGCAGTGCATGGCGAAGACCTCGCAGACCGAGCCCGCGCGGAAAGCATGGGCCAAGATCTCTCAGACCTCGATCCGCATGACCGAGGCGGAGCGGGAAGCCTGGGAGGAAGCGGCGCGTATCGATGGGCGCTCCCTGTCGGCTTGGATCATCCGGCGCTGCAATGGCGAGCCGGCGACCGCGCCGGTCTTGAAGGCGGCGGCGACCGCGGCGGGCTCAACGGCAGCGAGAGCGCGCCAAGGCCAAGTAGGGCACCCGTCTCGGGCGCCGGCTTGGGCAACAACCGGGCAACAAACCCCGGCCCGGCTGAAAATTTGGTGGCGGGAGGCAGATTTGAACTGCCGACCAAGGGCTTATGAGACCCCTGCTCTACCCCTGAGCTACCCCGCCATGACGGGGCAGGAAGCTATTCGGTCGGCGCGGCGCTCGCAAGAGACGAGGCGCGCAAACCGCGAGAGGCGGTGGGGTCCTGGCAACGAGCTGGGGTTCTCACTTGCGCCTACCGGGGCTATTGCCTGATTTTTATGGCCCTTTCTGATGCACAGGGTGGCGCGCTGCGCTATCTTGGCGGGGCAATTCGGGGATCGTCTAACGGTAGGACAGCAGTTTTTGGTACTGCCTATCAAGGTTCGAATCCTTGTCCCCGAACCAGCAACCGGCCGCCAACGGGCCTGCATGCGGCAAGCGGCGGTAGACCCGCCTGGGACCTATGAAGCTAGACAAGACCTCGGCGCTGTTCTTCGGCACTCGCATCGACAGCAAGCTGCGCGAGGGCCTGGCGCTGTCCAAGCCTGGCGACAAGAAGTACTTCGACGGTAGCTCGGAGGAGTTCCTGCGGGTCATCGAGACGCCGGAGGAGAAGTGGATCGGCAAGGTGATCCGCGGCGGGCTGTCGGTGACCGAGGTCGACGACATCCAGCGCAACGTGCTCTCCATCCTGCGCCGGGTCGCGCCCAACGCGCGGATCCCGGCGTCGCAGGTGAAGATCTTCGTCATCCAGGGCGTGGCGGTCGCGGTCAACCAGGTGATCGACGACGAAGGCGACGAAGAAGAGCCGCCGCCGCCGGTCTCGACCGGGCCGTACATCTCGTACTGACGGGAGAGCGCCGAGGAGCACGACGGAGCGACGGAGCGCAACGAGCTGATGGGGCAGGGCGAGCCGCGGGCGCGCGCCTCCCTGGCTACGCCGGCTCCACCTCGAGCAGCGGCTGGCCGGCGGTGACGTCGGACTCTTCCTGGGCCAGGACGGCGATGACCTTGGCGCGCTCGGGCAAGGTCGGATCGCCGTAGGTGACGCGGTGGAAGGTCTTCATGACCTCGAGCAGGCACACGGTGTGGCCTTGCTCGAGGATGTCACCGACCGCGAAGAACGGCGGCTTCTGCGGGCTGGGCCGAGTGTAGAAGCGGCCGCTCGACGGCGCGCGCAGCACCAGGCCCATCGCGGCGGTGGGCTCGGCGCCGGTGGCGCTGGCCGCAGCGCCGGTCAGCGCAGCGGCGGCGTCGAGCGTGAGCAAGGTCTCGCCGGCGCTGACCGCGAGGTGGGCGCGGCCCGCCAGGCGCTCGGACAGGCAGACCAGGCCCGCGCCACGCGGCGCCAGGAGCTGATAGCTCTTGCCCAGGACGTCGAGCTGGCCCACCAGCACGCCGGCGCTGGCGCTGTGCCGCCCGGTGTCCACGAGCTGCCCCGTGGCCACCGCCGGACGGAACCAGCCCGGGGCCGGGCTCGCCACGGCGAAGCGCTGCCCGGGCAGCTCGGTGACCAGCGCCAGCTTGTGGGCGGCGTGCAACCGCCCCTCCCTAGCGCTCATCGCAGGCCTCCGGTCAGCTCGCGCAGGTCGTGCAACGACCAGATGCGCGGGTTCTTGACCCGGCGGTAGCCCGCGGTCTGATACGACCTCTCCACCAGCGCCCTCAGGTACCCGCGCAGCTCGCCCAGCTCGATGATCTCGTCGGTGTCCATCTGCCGCGCGGCCACGAACGGGTCCATGTCGCCCTCGATGCGGCCCTCGACCTCGCGCATGCCCGCCTCGATCTGCGCGCGCTCCGCGGCGTCCGTGGTCACGATCTGGAAGTCGTCGTCGAGCTTGGTGTTGTAGGTGGCGATGGCCAGGGTGCGGCCCTCCATCACCGAGAGCCGCGACAGGCAGGTGGAGAGCTGCACGACGGGATCATAGGGCAGGCCGCTCATCGCGTAGTAGCCGGCGCCGGAGGCCTTGCGCAGGAGCACGGTGAACATCGGCGTGGTGTTGGTGGAGTTGGTGTAGATGAGGCTCGAGCCAAAGGCCAGGAGGCCATGGGCCTCCGCTTCCTTGCCGATGTCGAAGCCGGAGATGTCCTGCAGCCAGATGAGCGGGATGCCGTCGTCGTTGCAGGCGCGCGAGAACGCGCTGATCTTGGCGATGCCGCCGCGATAGAGGATGCCGCCGGGCGCGGGCGCCCGGGGCGCCTCGGGGTCCCCGACGAGGCCCTGGCGATTGATGACGAAGCCGGCGTACAGCCCGCCGAGCTTGCCGACGCCGCAGATCATCTCCTCGCCGATCTGCGGCATGACCTCCCAGAACAGGCTCTGATCGACGAGGCGCGCCAGGACCTGATGGGCGTCGTAGACCTCGCGGTGGTCGGTGGGCAGGATCGCGCCGAGCTCGTGGGCGGAGAAGCGCGCGTCCATGGCGCCGATGTCGCCGCGGTAGAAGGCGCGGCGCCCGACGACGGCAGCCGGGTGACCTCGCGGCGCAGGCAGGCCAGCAGGGTCTCGTCGTCCGGCACCCGGACGTCGGCGCAGCCCGACTGGTGGACGTGGACCTCGGGGCCGCCGATGTCGAGCGACGTGATCTTCTGGCTCTTGGCGCCCTTGATGAGCGCGGCGCCGGCGATGACCATGTACGCCTGCTCGGTCATGTAGACGCGGTCGCTGATGATCGGCATGTAGCCGCCGCCGGCGATGCAGTCGCCGAACACCCCGGCCAGCTGCGGCACGCCGTGGGCCGACAGCAGGCTGTTCATCTTGAAGATGTGGCCGGCGCCGGTGGCGCCCGGGAAGCTCTTGCTCTGCTCGGGCAGGAACAGCCCCGAGCAGTCGACCAGGTAGACGGTGGGCAGGCGCAGCCGCAGCGCCATCTGTCTGCGCGCGCTGGATCTTCTCGGGCGTGCGCGGCCACCACGCGCCCGAGGCCACGGTGTTGTCGTTGGCGATGACCATGCACCAGCGGCCCTCCACGCACGCGAACGCGGTGACCACCCCGGCGCCGGGGGAGCGCTGGTTGCCGGGGAACACCTCGCCGTAGTTGACGAAGGTCCCGACCTCGAACGTGCGGGTGCCCGGGTCGGCCAGGCGCTCCAGGCGCTCGCGCGCGGTCAGCTTGCCCTTCTTGTGGACGCGCTCGGCGTACGCCGCGCCCCAGCCGGCGTGGACCTCGCCGCGGCGCTCTCGCAGGCGGGCCTCCAGCGCGGACAGCGCGTCGCGGTGGTCGTGGGCGGTGCGCTCATCGACCACGCGGGCCAGGGGGTCGCCGATGGGGACGAGCATGGGACCCAGAGCGCGGCCAGGGGCCAGCCCGGCAGGCGCCGGGTGTCGTAGTCGCCGCTGGCAAACGCGGATGAGCGCAGGATGGCCAGGTGCATGGGGATGGTGGTGGGGACGCCCTCGCAGCGCAGCGCTGACAGGGCGGCGATCATGTGCGCGATGGCCTCGGCGCGGTCAGCGCCGTGGGTTATCACCTTGCACAGCAGCGAGTCGTAGTGCGGGGGCACCTCGTAGCCGGTCTCCACGTGGGTGTCGATGCGCAGCGCGCCGCTGGGAAACGCGCCGACGTCCGGCAGTTGCCAGCGCGTGAGCTTGCCTGGCGCGGGGCGAAAGCCGGCGGCCGGGTCCTCGGCGTTGATGCGGCACTCGAGCGCGTGGCCGCGCAAGGTCACGTCTTGCTGGGTGACGCGCAACGTGCGGCCCGCCGCGGTCTCGATCTGCGCGATGACCAGGTCGATGCCGGAGCGCTGCTCGCTCACCGTGTGCTCCACCTGCAGGCGGGTGTTCATCTCCATGAAGCGCAGGACGCCCGCGCCGCCGCCGCCAAGATCCAGCAGAAACTCCATGGTCCCGGCGCCGACGTAGCCGATGCGAGCGGCGGCCGCGGCGGCGCGGGCGCAGGTCTCGGCGCGCAGCGCGTCGTCGAGCCACGGCGAGGGGCTCTCCTCGATGAGCTTCTGGTGGTTGCGCTGCACCGTGCAGTCGCGCTCGCCCAGGTGGATGGCGTTGCCGTAGCGGTCGACGAACACCTGCACCTCGACGTGGCGTCCGCCCTCGAGCAGCTTCTCCAGGTACACGCGGTCGTCGCCGAAGGCCGCGCGCGCCTCGTTCTGCGCGTCGGTGAAGGCGGCCTCGACCTCCGCGCTCGATCGCGCCACCCGCATGCCGCGCCCGCCGCCGCCGCTCTCGGCCTTGAACAAGACCGGATAGCCGGTGGCGTCGGCGACCGCCTGCGCGTCCTCCACGGAGGCGAGCGGGCCGTCGCTGCCGGGGATCAGCGTGAGCCCGGCCGCCCGCATCGCGCGCTTGGCCGGGGTCTTGCCGCCCATCAGCGCCATCACGTGGGGCGGGGGCCCCAGGAAGGTCACGCCGTGCTGCGCGCACAGCGTGGCCAGCAGCGGGTTCTCCGAGAGGAAGCCCCAGCCTGGGTGCAGCGCCGAGCACCGGCTCTGCACCGCGGCCTGCACCACGCGCTCGACATCGAGGTAGCTCTGGGCGGCTCGCGCTGGCCCGAGCACGACCACCTCGCGATCTCGGGTGTAGGGAGCGTCGCGGTCGGCCTCGCTGACCGCGAACACCGGCGCGATGCCGAGGCGGTCGCAGGCGCGGGCCACGCGCACCGCGACCTCGCCGCGGTTGGCAATCAAGAGGCGATGAAACATCGGCGGCTTCACGGGGCGGCAACCGTATCACGCGGCGGCGGCGGCGCGGGCGGGGGCGCCGGAGAAGGGTGCGAAGAAGGCGTACGAAGAAGGCGTACGAGAAGGCGTACGCGAGCCGTTCGCCGCGCGCGGCGCCACACAGGGCCGCGGCCGGCCGGTGGACACCGTGAGGATGGGACGCGGCGTGGTACGCTTCGCGCGGTACCAGGGTTCGCACAACCAACGAAACGGGAGAGTCGTATGGCGGGCTATTATGAGTTGAAGACCAGCGCGAGCGGGCAGTACATGTTCAACCTGCGGGCCGGCAATCACGAGGTCATCTTGACCAGTGAGTTGTACTCGAGAAAGGCCTCCGCCGAGGCCGGCATCGAGTCGGTGCGAAGCAACTCGCAGAATGATGCACACTACGAGAAGCGCAAAGCGTCTGATGGCTCTGACTACTTCGTGCTCAAGGCGGGCAACGGCGAGGTGATCGGTCGCAGCGAGATGTATTCCTCTCGGCAGGCGATGGAGCATGGGATCGCCTCGGTGAAGACCAATGGCCCTTCGCCAGAGGTCAAGGAGCGGTAGCGGCGCGGGCGGCGCGGTAGCGACGCGAACGGCCGGCGGCGTGGACGGCCGGCCGCGTGGACGGCGTGGACGGCGCCCTTTGCTCAGGTCGCTGGCGGCGACAGCGCGCCGGCGCCGTCGACCGAGCCGAGCAGCAGGATGAAGCCGGCGGCGCCACCACCACCACCTGCTCCATCCAGCGCGTTGGCGCCGTTGCCCGCGTTGCGCGTCGCCTGGCCGCTGCCGCTGCCTCCGCTGGGCGGGATGATCCCACCTCCGCCGCCGCCGGTGGCAGGGGTGGCGCTCGCGCCAGCGTTGTTCCCGGGCTGGCCAGGCAACGCTGCCGCGAGCACATAGCCGCCTTGCCCGCCGCCGCCGCCATTGGCGACGATCGATCCGTGCCGGTGAATGGCCTTGCCGTCCACCACGATCATGCCGCCGGATCCAGCGCCGCCGCCGCCGCTCAGCGCGGTGCTGCCTCCGCCTCCGCCGCCCCCTCCAGCGTTGACGACAGCCCCAGCGGCCACGGTGACGTCGCCGCTGGCCGCGAGGAGCAGAGCGCCACCAGCCGGCCCGCCGCTGCCGCCAGAAGCGGCGGTGGAGCCATCGCCGCCAGCCTGGCCGCGGCAGCCGCCGCGCAGGAACGCCGCGATGGGCAGCGCGTTGAAGGCGTCGCCGCCGTCTCTCCTGGCGGGGGCTCCCGGTTCATCGCTGTCGCCGCCGTTGCCGCCCTTGCCAGAGAAGCCGCCGCCAGCGCCGCCGCCGCCGCCGCTCCCGCTCGCCGCGGGGGCTCGACCAAACGCAGGGCAGGCGCCCACCGCAGCGCCTGCGCCAAGCGACTCGTCGGCGTTGGTGGTGGCTCGCCTGGAGCTGACCTCGAGCACGCCGGAGATGTTGATCGCCCCCGAGGACACGAAGGCCAGCGGCCGGGCGCCGACGCCGCGCACCGAGACCCCGCTGGCGATGGCGATGGACGGCGCGTGGATGACACAGAGCTCGATGCCGGTCTGACCCTGGGCGATCACGTGCGTACACGTCTCGTCGAGCGAGGTGTCAAGGACCACGTCGCTGTCGTAGGTCCGAGCCGGCCCCGGCGTCTTGCCGCAGACGTCCACGTGCTGGAACTTGCATCGCGGCGGCGGGGTGTTGCCGCCGCCGTTTCCATTGCCGGGTCCGGTGCCCGGATCCGTGCTCGGCGGGTCTTCTTCTTGGGGATCCGAGGAGCCCGAGAATCCGCAACCGACGACGGGCGTCAGGAGGGCCGCGAGCGCGAACCCGCGCAGGTACCGGGGACGGGCGCTCCCCCGCGAGCTATCACTGCCGGACATGTCACCATGCTAGAAGGTCTCCGCCGTCGAGTCTAGCGCCGTGAGGGCAGCCGCCGCGACGGGTGCTGCAGGTGGTCTTGCAAGGGCGGCTGACGAAAGAGCGCGGGTCGACGCCGGTGAGTGGCAGATGTCGAGGCTCCGCGTCTCCGCGGAAACGCCCGTCGCTCGCTCGGCGGGGGCTGACGCTTCCGCAGAAACGCGGGGAAGAGAACGCGGCGGGCGGACGGCGCGGAGGGTGGACGGCGCGGGAGGCGTCAAGAGGAATGTGGGGTTGAGATCGATACTGGATATGTAGATCTGGAATCGACGAATTCGTCCGGCAGGCGGACGTGAGCGGGCCTGGACCTGAGATCGAAGTCGAGATCGAAGTCGAGATCGCGGAGACCTCCGCGGAGACGCGCTGCGACTTGGATCACGCCAACGTTTCCGCGGAGGTTTCCGCGACACCTCGTGACCCTGCCTGCGCCTCGACCACGTGCCTGACCCGAGCCACCGTGCCTGACCCGACCACCGTGCCTGACCCGGCCACCGTGCTTGACCTAACCATCGTGCTTGACCTAACCATCGTGCTGGGCCTACCCACCTCCCACGCGCTCACCCTTGTCGTTACCTGGCGATCCGTTCCGGGTTCTGGGTTCTGGTCCAAAACAAGAGACTCAGGGTTCTGAAAACAGCAGGGGCTGTGCGGCGGTGTGGAGAGGCGCGCCGCCCCTCAGGTACGCCTGCTGCACCTAGCCCTCTTGCGCCTCTCCAAGGGCTGTGGTCAACCGCGCCGCTTGCGCGCATTCCCACTTGCCCGCGCTCGACGGGCGCGGTTGTCCATAGCCCGACACCGTCCACAGCCCCGGGGCTTCCGCGGAGACGCGCTGCGACCTGGATCACACCACGTCTCCGCGGAGGTCTCCGCGCGCTCGATCTCAGGTCCTGGCTCGCTCGCGTCCGCCTGCCGGACGAATTTTCCAGTTCAAGATCTACTATCCAATATACATATCATAACTCGTCATTCCTCTTGACGCCTTCCGCGCCATCACGCCCTCCGCGCCGCCCACCCGCCGCGATTTCTTCCCCGCGTTTCTGCGGAAGCGTCAGCCCCCGCCGAGCGAGCGACGGGCGTTTCCGCGGAGACGCGGAGCCTCGACATCTGCCGCTCACCGGCGTCGACCCGCTCTTTCGTCGGCCGCCCCTTGCCGGACCACCTGCAGCACCCGTCACTGCGCCGGTCGTGACGTCGTCGAAGCATCCGCCCACGTCGCGCTAGCCGCGGCTTAGACCGGTCTAAGATCCGCCCCTACGACAACCGCGCCGTCGAGCTTGGGCAGGCGTGAGGCGCGCACGCGGCGCGGTTGACCACAGCGCGGTCTGGCACCCTTCAGGTGAGCCCTTGGAGGGAGCGGCTGGCCGGCTCACGGTGTGTGTTGGACGCCGGGCGACTCGACGGGGCCCGCGGTGCCGGTGGCGCCGTAGATCCGGATGACGCCGGTGCCGCCGCCCGCGCCGCCGCCGGCGGCAGCCGGTGAGTTGGCGCCGTACTCGCCGTCGATCGGGGAGCGCGCGCCGCCAGCCCCACCGGCGCTGGTGCTGGGCGCGCCGGAGTCGCCGCCAGCGGCGTGCGCCGTCGAGATCAGGCCGTCGGCGCCGGGCAAGCCAGCGGCGGAGGCAGAGCCGCCCTCGCCGCCGCCGCCGCCGTTGGCGGTGAGGCGCCCGCCGCGGGTGACGGTGGGCGCGTCGAGCACGAGCAGGCCGCCGGAGCCGCCGCCGCCGCCGCCGGACAGCAGGTCGCCGCCCAGGCCGCCGGCGCCGTTGGCGGCGAGCTGGCCGCCGAGGTTGACGGTGATGGAGAGCTTGGACGCGACATAGAGCGCGCCGCCGCCGTCGCCGCCGTCGCCGCCCTTGGTGGCGGCGCTGATGCCGGCGCCCTGGCCGCCGCGGCAGCCAGCGCGCAGGGTGGTGGGCTGCGGGTCCCTCATCAGCGTGGGCAGTCCGCCCACCGCCGGGTCGGCGCTGCCGGCGTCGCCGTCGCCGCCGCTGCCGCCGAGGCCGCCAAAGGTCCCGCCGCCGCCGCCGCCGCCGATGCCGCCGGCGGACTTGGGCTGCGCGGCCCGCAGGAAGGCCAGGCAACTGGTAGCGTGGCCGCCGCCCGCGCCGGTGGACTTGGGCGTGGAGGGCAGCGCCTCGCGTCTGCTCGAGACATCGATGGTGCCGTTGATGGTGACGGCGCCGGTGGCCACCAGCACCAGCGGGCGGGCGCCGATGGCGCGCACGGTGACGCCCGCGGGCACGGTGAGCGCGGCGGCGCGGATCACGCAGTACGGCGCGGCGGCGGGCACCAGCGGCGGCTTGGCGCACAGGTCGCTCGTGTCGGTGTCGAGGACGCCGTCGGGGAGCGATTGGTCCGCGAGCTCCACCAGGTGGACGCAGATGCTGCGATCTCGCAGCTCGCACGGGGCGTCGCCCAAGGGCGGCGGCCCAGGACCTGGATCCACGTCGGCGCCGGGCAGCGGAAATTCGCAGCTCGCCACCAGCGTGGTGGCCAGGGCGGCGAGCCCCAACGCTTGGGCGCGCAGGCGCAGCGCAGCGGAGCGCGGCGGCTTCCAGGCAGCAGGGAGCGTCGAGGCTGATTGCATTGCGGCGATCGATCTCTGGTTGGTCGGTTCGTTGGTCGATTGGTTCGTCAGTCGGTTCGTCGGTCGGTTCGTCGGTCGGTTCGTCGGTCGGTTCGTCGGTTCGTCGGTTGGTTCGTCGGTCCGTCGGTCGGTTCGTCGGTCCGTCTCTCAGTTGACGGTCACGGCGGGGGACTCGACGGCGGCGGGGCCAAGGGTGGTGGCGCCGAGGACGCGGATGACGCCGATGCCGCCGCCGCCGCCAGCGCCGGCCTCGTTGGTGAAGGTGCCGTCTTCGCCGCCTGGGCGGCTGCGTGCGCCGCCGTCGCCGCCCTTGCCGGGCAAGGCGGAGGCGCCACCTGCCGCGAACATGGTGTCCTGGCGGCCATCGGCGCCGCTCTCGCCCAGCACCTCGCCGGCCGCGAAGATGCCGCCTTCGCCGCCGCCGCCGCCGTTGGCGAAGAGCTTGCCGTTGCGCGCCACGGTGGGCGCCTCCAGCGAGATCATGCCGCCAGAGCCGCCGCCGCCGCCGCCAGCCTGCGCGCCGCCACCCATGCCGCCCGCGCCGTTGGCGGCGATGGTGCCGTTGATCGTGATCCCGGCCTTGGCGGCCACGTAGACCGCGCCGCCGGCTGGTCCACCGCGGCCTCCTCGGGCGCCCAGCGCTGCGCCGGCGCCGTCCTGGCCGCGGCAGCCGGGGCGCAACAGGGTGGGCGCGGGCTCGGGGTCAAACGGCGTGAGTCCGCCCAGATCTCGCGCGGGGATGTCCTCGTAGTTGCCGTCGCCGCCCGCGCCGCCGAGCGCCGCGAACGTGCCGCCCGCGCCCGCGCCGCCACCGGCGGGCCGGCCCTCTGGCGCGCGCCGAAACGACTGGCAACCCTTGTACGTGCCGCCGCCCGCGCCGATGGCCTCCGCTGCCTGCGGAGGGATCACCACCTCACGGCTGCTGGAGACATCCAGCGTGCCGTCGATGGTGATGGTCTGGCTGGCCAGCAGCACCAGCGGGCGCGTGCCGATCGCGCGCACGGTGACGTCGGCGGGGATCTCCAGCGTGGTGCCCGCGACGATGCAGTACGGCGAGCCCTCCGCCACCAGCGGTGGCCGCGCGCAGTCATCGTCCAGCGAGGTGTCGATGGTGATCGACTCTGAGAACCGGCGCGCCACCGCGTAGCTCAGGTGAAGGCAGACGTCACGGTACTGGAACTCGCACGGGATCGGATCGGCGGGCAGGTCGAAGAACTCCGGCTCTGGATCCGAGCACGCAGGCAGCGCGAGCAAGAGCACCAGGCCTGCGTACGCAGACCTCCGGGGACGCCCCGAGGGAGAGGACAGAGCAGGTGCAGCGAGCGGGAAGGACTTCATGGGTGCCTCGTTGATCCGTCAAGGATCGTCAACGTCAACATCAAGCTAGGGTTCGCCGAGATTCTTGTGCATGCAGGGCTCGCCGCGGCGAGCCCACGGAAGGTCATAGAAGGTCACGGAAGCTCACGGAAGCTCACGGCGTGTGCACGACGCCGGGCGACTCGACGGGGCCCGCGGGGCCGGTGGCGCCGTAGATCCGGATGAAGCCGGTGCCGCCGCCCGCGCCGCCGCCGGCGGCGGTCGGCGAGTTGGCGCCGAACTCGCCGTCGATCGGGGAGCGCGCGCCGCCGGCGCCGCCGGCGCTGGTGCTGAGCGCGCCGGAGTCGCCGCCATCGGCGTGCGCCGTCGAGATCTCGCCGTCGGCGCCGGGCAAGCCAGCGGCGGAGGCAGAGCCGCCCTCGCCGCCGCCGCCGCCGTTGGCGGTGAGGCGTCCGCCGCGGGTGACGGTGGGCGCGTCGAGCACGAGCAGGCCGCCGGAGCCGCCGCCGCCGCCGCCGGACAGCAGGTCGCCGCCCAGGCCGCCGGCGCCGTTGGCGGCGAGCTGACCGCCGAGGTTGACGGTGATGGAGAGCTTGGACGCGACATAGAGCGCGCCGCCGCCGTCGCCACCGGTGCCGCCCTTGGTGACCGTGCTGACGCCGGCGCCCTGGCCGCCGGGGCAGCCGCCGCGCAAGGTGGTGGGCTGCGGGTCCCGGGTCAGGGTCGGCAGTGCGCCCTCCGCGGGGGTACTGCTGCCGCTGTCGCCGTTGCCGCCGTTGCCGCCAAGGCCGCCAAAGGTCCCGCCGCCTGCGCCGCCGCCGCCGCTGGCCTTGGGCTGCGCTTCGCGCCGGAAGGCCTGGCACACGGTAGCGTGGCCGCCGCCGGCGCCGGTGGACTTGGGCGTGGAGGGCAGCACCTCGTGTCTGCTCGAGACATCGACGGTGCCGTTGATGGTGACGGCGCCGGTGGCCACCAGCACGAGCGGGCGGGCGCCGATGGCGCGCACGGTGACGCCCGCGGGCACGGTGAGTGCGGCGGCGCGGATCACGCAGTACGGCGCGGCGGCGGGCACCAGCGGCGGCTTGGCGCACAGGTCGCTCGTGTCGGTGTCGAGGACGCCGTCGGGGAGCGATTGGTCTGCGAGCTCCACCAGGTGGACGCAGATGCTGCGATCTCGCAGCTCGCACGGGGCGTCGCCCAAGGGCGGCGGCTCAGAATCTGGATTCATGCCGTCATCAGAGCCACTGAATCCACATCCGAGTAGATGCAACGCAACAACAGACCCCAACCAGACACGGCTGCGCATGCGGCGATCCTAGACGATTTCGGAACGTCGACGCCAATACGCAATCACAGAGCCTTGCTGTCAGAATCGTCTGCGTGCAGCGACTACATGCACGCAGGTTGTACTGGCGGATGCTCGCTCGCGCCGAGGTCGCAGCAGCGGCGGCTCAGCCGAGCTTGACCTTGCAGGCGTCGGCGCCGGAGACCTCGAACTTGCCGGGCGCCTCCAGGTCCACCGAGGTGACCACGCCGTCGTCGATCACGAACAGGCCGCGGCGAGCGCGGACGCCCATGCCGATGGCGGACAGATCGGCGTCGATGCCGAGCGCCTTGGAGAAGGCGGCGGCGCCGTCGGCCAGCATCACGATCTTGTCCAGCGCGTCGTGCTCACGCGCCCACGCCTGCATCACGAACCAGTCGTTGACGGACAGGCATGCGACGAGGCTCACGCCCTTGGCGCGCAGCGCGTCCAGCTCGGCGACGTACCCGGGCAGGTGCTTCTGCGAGCAGGTGGGGGTGAACGCGCCGGGGAGCGAGAACATCACGACCTTCTTGCCGGCAAACAAGACCGACGGGTCGACGTCCGAGCCACCCTCGGAGGTGGCCTGCTTGATGGTGACGGAGGGAATCTTCTGTCCGGGTTCGATAGCCATGGCGCGCAGGTTACCCGGAGTCGGCGGCGAGTCAACGACCGGGCGACGGCGCCCGCCGGAATCGTTCGCGGAGCCATCGCCCCTCCTCGTCGGCGCGGCCTCGACGTGTGGGCGGGCTCGCGCCTGGGATGCGCGCCTTGCCCCGCCGCGCGGCTCACTGGCACTGCGCCTGCGCGCGCGCGCAGGCTCGCTCCACCAGCTCGGCCCGGCCGCGGAGCGCGCCATCGAGCGCGCTCCACACCGCGTCGCTGCACGGCCCGGGTGCGCCAGCGTGCAGGGCCGCGGCGCCGCAGGCAGGTGCCGCCGCGGTCAGCACCGCCAGCGCGGCCTCGTCGAGGCCCAGGAGGATTCGCCACTGCGCGCCCTCTTGCACCCAGACCGTGTCCACCAGGTGCCCACTTATCTCGACGAGCCAGCTCTCCGATTGCAGCGGCTGGGCCCAGCGCGTGCGGGCCTGCGCCAGCGACAGCGACGCATCGCCCGCGTAGTGCCGCCGCTCGACGACGGTGGCGACCGGGCCGCGGGCGCGCGCGGCGCCAAGCTCGGCGGCGAGCCCCGGCGCGGCGGCGGCGAAGGCGCGGGTGTACGCGGCGTAGAGGCCGCGATAGCTCGGCACCACGGCCCGCGCGAAGCCGGCCTCGCTGACTCGCAGCGACGCCACCGCGCGCTCCAAGGTGGGCTCGTCGAGCAGGGCGGTCACCGCGGCGCGCAGGGCCGGCGCCTTGGTCGCGGGCGCGTGGTCACGCGATGGCGCGGCGGCGTCGTGGCAGGCGAGCGCCGTCACCAGTGCGGCCAGCGTCGTCACTAGCGTGGCCAGCGCGGCCAGGTCCGCGAGCCGGCCTCCGCGCGCGCTCATAGCTCTGCGCAGCCACCGCGCGGCGCTGGCTCGGCGGCCAGCTCAGCCGCCAGCTCGGCGGTCGCCGCGGCGCCGGAGAGCGCGCCGTGGTCGTGACAGTGGTGCGTGGCGTCGCCGGTGTCGGTTGCGTCGGTGGCGTCGTCGCTGGCTGGGTCGTCATCGGCGTCGGGGGCCGGCGCCGCCTTGGCGCTCCGCCGGGGCACCGCCGGCTGCCCCAGCAGCAGGCGCACGCCGGTGGCCGCCGCGGTCATGCCAAACACCGAGGTGACGAACGACACCGAGCCGTCGATGCGGTGCTTGTGCTCGCAGTCGTTGACGCCGTTGACGCCGCCGGGGCACACGCACTGAAAGCCGTCCGTGTCGTAGGCCAGCGCGTGCGGGAGGCTCGGCGACTCCTCGGAGTACACCGCGGTGATGCCGGTGGGCCGCGAGCAGTCGACGCCGTAGGTGCGGCGCAGCGCCTTGCGCAGGTTGCGCGCGAACGGGTCCATCCGGGTCTGCGACAGGTCGGCCACGCGCACCGCGGTGGGATCCATGCGGGCGGCGGCGCCCATCGCCGACACCAGCCGCAGGTTCTGCCGCCGGCAGGTGACGATGAGGTGCATCTTGGCGGTCAGGTTGTCGATGGCATCGATGACCAGGTCCGGCTCCGGAGCCAAGAGGCGCGCGGAGCTCTGGGCGTTGTAGAACTCGCAGCGCGCCTCGATCACTGCGTCCGGGTTGATGAGGCGCAGCCGCTCGGCCATCACCGCGACCTTGGGCTTGCCCAGCGTGCCCTTCATCGCGTGGAGCTGGCGGTTGACGTTGGTGACGCAGATGCGGTCGAAATCGACGAGGATGAGGCGGCCCACCCCGGTGCGCGCCAGCGCCTCCGCGGCGTACGAGCCGACGCCGCCGAGGCCAAACACCGTCACCGTGGAGGAGGCGAGGCGGGAGATGCCGTGGTCGCCCAGGAGGCGAGCAGCGCGATCGAAGCGGCGGTGGGTCCGGTGGGTCATGACGCGGGCGTCATCATAGCCTGCCACGCGGCAAAAACCCGGCGCGCGTTGGCGGTGGTGAGGGCGGCCACCTCCGCGGGCGACTGTCCGCGGGCCGCCGCCAGGCCGGCTATCACCTCGGCCACCATGGCGGGCTCGGAGCGCTGGCCGCGATACGGCGCTGGCGCCTGGTCGGGCGCGTCGGTCTCCGCCAGCAAGAGCTCCGCGGGCACCGCGCGCGCCGCCGCCACCGGGCGCCGCGAGCCCGGGTAGGTCGCCGGGCCGGCGAACGAGAAGCACAGGCCCAGGTCGCGGTACACCGGCACGAGGTCCGGCCCGCCGGAGTAGCTGTGCATCACCCCGCCGAACTCGAACACCCGCTCTTGCCGCAAGATGGCGGGGGCGCGGTCGTGGGCACGCAGCACGTGAACGATGACCGGCAAGCGCAGCGCACGCGCGGCGCGGAGCTGCGCGCGAAAGAGCTGCTCTTGCAGCGCGGGCTCGGCGGTGCCGCCGTCTAGCCCGCACTCGCCCACCGCCACCACGAGCCCGGGGTGCTCGCGGCGCGTCGCCTCGATGGCGGCGCACAGCGCCTCGGTCTGGCCCTGCGCGGACTCTTGCTCCGTCAGCTCCGGCACGATCTGCGGATGCACGCCCAGCGCCAGCCGCACGCCAGCGCCAGCGCCCCGCGCGCCGAGGCGGACGAGCGCTGGCCAGGTGCTCGGCCGGATCGCTGGCACCAGCATGCCCACCACGCCGGCGGCGCGGGCCCGCGCGAGCACCTCGTCGTGCTCGCCGTCGAAGCGCGCGACGTCCAGGTGGCAGTGGGTGTCGATGAGCGCGGCGCTGGCGGCTGCGCCGGGTGCCGCGCCGGCCTCGCTCACGGGGCTCCGTCGCGCCCCGGGTCGGGCAACGGGCCGGGCGCCGCCGCTGCGTCGCGCGCCGGGTCGGGCGACAGGCCGGGCGCCGCCGCTGCGTCGCGCTCCGGGTCGGGCAACGTGCCGGGCGCCGTGGCCGCGCAGTACGTGCCGAGCACGCGCAGCTCCGTGGTCAGCGGGCGCAGCTCCACCAGCACCTGCGCAAACGCCGCGCTGGCCGCGTGCCCCAGCAGGTCCACATAGAAGCGGTATTGCCAGGGCGTGTGCGGCAGGGGGCGCGACTCCAGCTTGGTGAGCGAGAGGCCGCGCCGCGAGAAGCACAGCAAGATCTCGCCGAGCACACCGGGGCGGTCGGCCAGCGCCAGGACCAGCGAGGTCTTGGCAAGCTCGTGCTCTGCCACCGGCGCGGCGTGCCGCGACACCTCGACGAAGCGGGTGGCGTTGCCGGCCGCGGTCTGGATGCCGCGCGCCAGGATGTGCAGGCCGTACGTGCTTGCCGCGGCGGCGCTGGCGATGGCGCCGACCGTGACGTCGCCGAGATCCCGTACCTTGCGCGCCGCGCCCGCGGTGTCGATCTCCGCGCGCGGCGTCAGGTGCGGGTGCGCCGCGAAGAAGGTGCGGCACTGCGCCAGCCCCTGCGGGTGCGAGCCCACGGTGCGCAGGCCGTCCACGGTCGCGCCGGGCAGCCCCAGCAAGCAGTGTTCGATGGCGCTGATGACCTCGCCGGTGATGACCAGGTGGCCCTCGGCCAAGAGGTCGTAGGTCTCGTTGATGCTGCCGGCGGTGGAGTTCTCGATCGGCAAGAGCGCCAGGTCCGCGGCGCCGTCCACCACCGCCGCCGCGGCCGCCGCGAACGAGTCGTGGCCGGTCAGCAGCGCGCCGCCCTGCCGCTCGCCGTAGCGCCGCTGCGCCGTCAGGTGGCTGTAGGATCCCTCGGTGCCCTGATACGTCACCCGCAGCGGCACGTCGTCACGGCTGCGCAGCGTGGCCTCCTGGTGCGCCACCGACATGTCCAGCACCACCCGGTAGAGCCGCTCGATCTGGTGCGCGTCGAGGCCAAGCGCGGTGGCCGCGGCGCGCAGCTCGCCCAGCAGGTGGTCCTCTCGCAGGCGGTCGCGGAAGGGGCTGGCGGTGCGCAGCTTGGCGTGCGCCACCGCCTCCACGATCCCTTGCCGCTCTGCGAGCAGTGCCAGGATCTGCCGGTCCACGGCCTCGATGCGCTGGCGGAGCTCGGAGAGATCGACGGCGGTCATGCCGGCATGGTACTCGAAGGCGTGCGCGCCTGGTTCCGTTCGGTCCGTGCAGCGGCTCTGGGAGACGGTCCCGTGGTCACCGTGGTGCGCTCCTGGTTGCACGCGGCGCGCTCGGCGCTGCTTGGAGGTGGGCCGGTGCTGGCCGCTGGCACGGCGCTCTTTGCCATCCTGGCGGCCATGCCTACCCTGGCCGCGGTGGTGGCCCTCTATGGCCTGGTGTCCGATGCGCACTCCATCGAGAGCCACCTGGCGGGGCTCGACACCGTGCTCCCCGTCGCCGTGGTGACCTTCGTCATCGGGGAGCTGGAGCGGCAGGCCTCGCAGAGCACCGGCCAGCTCTCGCTGACCCTGGTCACCAGCCTGGTGGTGGCGGTGTACTCCGCGCGCTCCGCCGCCGGCGCGCTGATGGAGGCGCTCAACCAGGCCTATCGCGTGCGCGATCACCGCCATCCGCTGTTGCGCATCGGCATCACCCTGGGCATCGCCTCGTCCACCCTGCTGGGCTTTCTGATCTTGATGGTGGTGCTGGTGGCCTTGCCGGCGGTGGTGGCGATCTTGCCCGTCCTGCGCGACGTGGGAGATCTGGCGAACTGGCTGCGCTGGCCCGTGCTCTTCGCGGTGGTGTTCTGCGCCCAGGCCGCGCTGTACCGCGTGGCGCCCGCGCCCCGGCCGCTGGTGCGTCGCCGCATCTGGTCCGGCGCGCTGGTCGCCACCGGCCTGTGGCTCCTGGCGTCGTACCTGCTCTCGCTCTGGGTGGACAAGGTGGCGGACTACCAGGTGTTCTACGGCGCCTTCGCCAGCGTCGTGGTGGTGATCCTGTGGTTCTACTTCTCGGTGCTCGCCATCGTCATCGGCGGCTTCGTCAACGCGGAGCTGGAGCGCTCCCACGGCGCGCCGGATCCTTCGCGGTCGATGGTGTGAGGCTCGCCCGCGCCTACGGGACGTCCGCGGCGTCCAGCGCCTGGATGTGGCCCATCAGCTCATCGATGTTCTTCCAGACCTCGCCGCACGGCACGTAGAAGTTCTTGCCGGTGACGATGACCGAGAGCGTGTTGGGGCTCCACCGAGCCTGCAGCTTGACGCCGTGCTTCTGCGTGTCCACGTTCCAGGGGTTATTGTCCGTGACCACGGCGCGGTTGTCGCGCAGCGCCTTGATGATGGCGGCGAGCTTCTTTTCATCCACCCGGTCGTAGTTGCGGCGGCCGCACATGCCGTCGTTGGCCTGAGGAGCAGCCAGGTCGGCCGGGGCGGCGGCCAGCGCCGCTGCCATCGGCGCAGCCAGGTCGGCGTCGTCGGCCGACAGCGCAGGCAGCTCGCTCGCCGCGAGCTGTTGCACGTTGCGGATCAGCGGATCGATGGTGTCCCAGATCTTGCCGCACGGCACATACCAGTTCTTGTCCGTGACGATGATGGCCAGCACGCTGGTGGCCTGGTTCCAGCTCCCCTGCAGCTTCACCCCGTTGTTGTGCGTGTCCACGTTCCAGGGATTGTTTCCGGTCACCGTGGAGCCGCTCTGCCGCAGCGCCTGCAGGATCGCGTTGATCTTGTTCTGGTCGATGTTCGGGTAGGTGTGCGTGCCGCACTTGCCATCACTCATGTGTCCCCCTCGGGTTTCACGGCGCGAGCTCGCGCCGTACCTCCCGAGCTAAGCTACTCACTGAGGGACATCAATTACCGTCGATAACAGCGGGGGAGCCGCGGTCATGCTCCTCACGCAACGCCGAAAATAGTGGTCTCCCGGGACTGTACCCGGTCCCGGGAAACCGAACTGCGCGGAGGTCCCCGCGCAGGTGCCGGGTTCGCTCGCCAACGGCAAATGTGGTCCTTGAGATCTTAGTACCCACGACCTTCCGTTGGTCGAAGCTGGCATACATGGAGCCAGCTATCGGATTCGAACCGATATCTTGGGCAGCAGGGCCACGGTAGAGATGGCGAGCTCGGCCTCTTGAGTCTGGGAGATAGCTTGAGTTTGCATCGAGCCGCCAGACCGACCCCGTGAAGGGCCGTGCGTCTGCCAGTTCCGCCACTTGTACCAAGGAGTGTTCCTTGCCCTCGTCTTTCCCCCCGGCCCTGCGTTGTCGGCAGGGCCGACGGGCTGGTGGTACTCGTAGGATTCGAACCTCACGCCTGGATAGCTCGGGGCTTTAGATTGATGCTGAGCTTGAGCTTGTCTCCCTCTCAGGAGCTGTCAGGTACCGAACAAGTAGTCGAAGACCTCCCGTCCTAGCTTCTTGTCGGTGGTTTCCGCGGCGTTGGCTTGCTCGCGGGCGAACTTCACGGCGTTGGACAGCTTGTCGATGCGGCCCAGGAGCTGCTTCTTGCGCGGCGCGGGGATGGCGCCCGAGTACTTGATGGTGACCCACTGTCCGGCGATGACGTCCTCGGTGATGAGCTGCGTCTGCGCCGGGTGGTGCTCCGTGGCATCGTAGAGCACGATGGGCCGCTGGACCTTCTTGGTGCGCTGCGTCGCCTGCGGCTCGGTCTTGAACAGCGCGGTGCTGGGATCCACGGACCAGTCGCTGCCCGGATCCAGCTCCGCCATCTTGGCGATGAAGGTGTGCAGGTCCCCGAGCTGCTTCTCCAGGAACAGCAGATAGGTGGCAGGCACCTCCTTGAGCAACACCCGGCCGTCGATGACCACGTCCGCCTTGGCCGTGCAGTTGGCCCAGTCCTTGGTGGCGGTGATGTCAAACAGCTCGGTGAGCGCCGAGGCCACTCGCTCCAGCACCTCGACGGCGCTGTGCTGCACCTTCTGGCTCTCCGGCGGATACGTCTCGCCGTCTTCGTCGCGCGGCTGATACGCCTTGTGGAAGCCGTTCATCAGCGCCGGCTTCTGCGTCGCCTGATGCAGCTCCGTGAACTCCGCGTACACGCGGGTCTTGATGCCCTTTTCGATGGCGAGAATCTGGTTGAGCTTGGCCATGAGGTCCTGTCTTGTGCCGCGCCCGTCTGCCGGCACCTCGTGCGCAGCGCGCCACAGCGTCGCCGCGAGCTTGCAAGAGTGCCCGAGGTTCAGCGGGAAGACAAGCGCGGAGGGGGCGCGGCATTGCGCGCGGGCAAGGAGCACGCCTGCCGTGAATCGCCGTGTCACGATTGCCCTGTGTACGATCATCCGTCACGGCTCGCGGCGCTGGCGCTGGTTGCGGCTCTTGGTTGCGGCTCCAGACCAGCGGTCGGCGCCGCCCCAGGCGTTGCGCCGATGAAGGTTCAGAGAGACCGGTTGACGGCCAGCGCGCCCGGCGGCCAGGCGGACTCGCTGGCTGCGACGCTCCCTTCCAGTTCGCCACGGTGTGAGGACGCAAAGCCCATGCAGCCCGAGATCCGGCACCTGCAGTCGTACTGGGACGTGCAGCTACAAGCGGTGTACTGGATCGATCTGGTCTTCAATGGCACCGAGTGGTGGCCCGAGACGACGTTGCCGATGCCGCACCATCACGCGACCCGGCTGGAGCTGACCAACATGGCGGACTTCCCGGCGCTGGCGGCGCACCAGGCCAGCCGCGTGCGCTTCACCCTCGAGGTCACCGCACGGGACATCCAGCAGGTGCCCGGGCGTCACCAGTGGCGAGTCACGTACCACGCGCGGATCGTCGGCGTGTGCGCGCCGGCTCCCAGGTAATCCGGCCACCGCGCAGCGCGCTACGTCACGCGCTTTATGACCCGCACCAGCACCAGCAGGACGATGGAGCCGCCGAGCGCGACCAGGATCGTTCCGGCCAGGCCGTGGATGGGGACGCGAATTTGCAGCTTCTGCACCAGGAAGCCGCCCAGCAGCGCGCCGAAGATGCCGACGACGATGTCGCCGATGATCCCCAGGCCGGTGCCGTTGATGACACGCGACGCGCCAAAGCCGGCGATGAGCCCGACGAGCAACCACGTGAAGAGGTCCATGCGATAGCTGTAGCACGGCCAAGGCTCGTCCGAGATCCTTCGTGATGGGAGGGCCGGGGACCTCTGCCATCGCAGGGTAGAGACCGGAGGACTCAAGGCTCCGCATCGAACAGGGTGAGAAGTTCGGCAACCAGAGGTTGTCGGTCGGGAACGACCTGCTGGAGGGCGGTGCGCAGGCGCGCTGCGCACGCATTCCAGGTTTGTTCATCAACCTCCGTCTCGATGCTGGAGACCAAGGCGTGCGCCTGGCGACTGACCTCGAAGGATCCGTCGATGACGAGATCAATCAGCAAGGGCAAGATCGACGAGCAGTCATAAGCGCCAAGCGCGTAGAGGAGGCTTCCTCGATCTTCGTGATGGTTCTGTGGAGCGCCGTCTTCTCGCCGATTCATCACGAGCCTCGTGATGAATTTCGGGACGCCGCGTTCTGTAGTGGAGGTGGAAGAGCCTGCAGGAGCGAAGATTCGCGACCAGGCGGCGAAGGAAACATCGCGGCCTACCGCGTGGCGGTGGCCTTGAGGATGACGCGCGGCTCGGTCAGCGGGCCGGTGAGGGACAGCTTCTGCGCGGCGAGCGGGGCGACCAGCCAGAGCTTGAGCGCCAGCTCCACGCGCGCGACGGTGGGCGGGACCTCGACGCCGAGCTCGCGCTGCTCGTTGCGCTCGAGGCGGTGGTCGCGGGCCATCTTGGCGGCGTAGGGCGCGAGGGTGGGCTTGCCCTCGGCGTCGACGTAGCCCTTGCCGAACACCGCGTCGGGGTGATCGGCCAGCGGGTCCTTGGCGAAGTTGCTCCACACCTGCTGGCCCTTGGCGTCGAAGCCGGTCATGGCCAGCATGGCCAGCCGGGCCGGAAAGCCGGTGGGGAAGCTGTGGGCGGCGCGGTTGTGAAGGACGGCGATGAAGCGCTTGCCCTCGAAGCGGCCGCTCACCGAGAGGTGCTCGGCGAACAGCGAGAGGTCGCCGTGCTGCCAGGCGCGGTGCGGCCCCAGGAAGGCGTGGCTGCGGTGGGTGGGGCGGGTCCCGGCCACACCATTGGGCGCCGGCACCTCGGGCATGTGGCAGCTCGTGCATGAGCGCTCATCTCCGGCGTGCTCCACGCCGGTCGCGCAGGTGGCGAGCCCTTGCGGGTTGCGCTCTTCGCCGTGACAGGCCAGGCAGACGGTGGTGCCGTCGGCGAGCGCGGGTTGCGCGGGGCCTGTGCCATGCACCACCGCCTTGCCAGGCGCCACGTCGTGCGGCCCGCGCAGCATGGTGGGCTCGGCGAAGCGCAGCGCCTCGACGCCGCGCGCCTCGGCGGAGAGCTCCACCTTCGCCAGGTTGTGGCAGGTGGCGCAGCTCACGCCGGCCCGGGCGAGCTCGGAGTCTGGCGCGCTCACGGCGCGCGGCGTGTGGCAGCGCGCGCACGCCTGCGGGATCTGCTCGCCCTCCTTGGCGATGCGCAAGGTCCGCATGGCGCGATAGATCGGATCCAGCTCGTGGTGGGCCTGGGCGTGCATGCTGTCGGTGAACTCGGCGACGATGGCGGCGTGGCACGCGGCGCACGCCTTGGGATCTTCGAGGTCGAGCGGCGCAGCAGGCGGGGCCGCCCCGGCGGCGCCTGGTCCTCCCTGGGCACCTGCGCCCGTCCCGACGGAGCCTGCGGCGGGCGTGGCCTTGCCGTGGTCTTGATCTGGCTTCTTGTGACATCCAGCTCCCGCCAAGGCGAGGAGCGCGATCCATGGCAGGAGGCGCAACATCGGCAGAGGCTAGCAAGTTCGGCGGCTGGGTGCGCCGCTTGACCGCCGCGGTCCGTTGTCACCTCTGCCGCGACGGTGCTGCGGTGGCGGTCGCTGCGACGGGTGCTGCAGGTGGTCCGGCAAGGGGCGGCCGATGGAGAGCGGGTCGACGCCGGTAGCCTCGATCTCGGCGAGGACCCAGCGCTCGATGGCGCTGTGACGATCGAGGTCGTCCCAGCGGCCGCGCAGCGGGTGGCCGTCGGGGTCGAGTGGGGGATCGGCGACAGATAAGAGAGACGAGGGTGGCGAGGGTGTGCGGGGGAACGTGGGTGGAAGAGACGCTGCTGGTGCGGTGGTGGGTGGCGCGGAGGGGGCGGACGGTGCGGGGGCCGCTGCTGCGTCGGCGCGGCGCTGGATGCGCGCGACGGTAGCGGCGGCGTCCCAGCTATCGACGCGCTCGCCCCGCCAGCGGCACTGGCCGGTGGTCGGGGTCAGCGGCAGGGCGGCGTTGGCGGCACGCGCGGCATGGATCGCCGGCCAGCCGAGCAGCGGCGGCGTGGGGCGCGGCGGCAGCGGGACGACGGCGCGACCCTGCGGATCTTCGAAGGCGAGATCGCCTGTGGGTGATTGCGTGATGAGATAGCCGCGCTCGTGGACGTACGAGTGATGCAGGGAGCAGAGCAGCGCCAGGTTGGGCAGGCTGGTCTCGCCGCCGTCGGCCCAGTGCTGCAGATGGTGGCCCTCAAGGAAGAGGTGGTGATCGCAGCCGGGGAAGCGGCAGGTGCGATCGCGTAGCAGCAAGGCGCGCTTGAGGGCGGCGGGGATGGTGCGGGTCTTGCGGCCGATGGAGAGCGGGGCGGCGTCGGTGGCGGTAGCTGCGGTGACGGTGGCGACGACCAGGCCGCAGTCGCAGGCCAGGCGGCGGGTAGCTTGCGGAGAGAGCGCAAGGTCGGTCTCGACGGTGAGGGCCACCGGCAGCGACGCGCCGCGGTCGGTGAAGGAGGCGGGGGCGAGGGTTACATCGGTGGTGGAGGAGATGTCGGCGGCGGAGTCGGAGGTGCCGGTGGCTGGAGTCGGTAGTCGCGGCGGTCTGCTGCAGCACCGCCGCGGGCACGGTGACGATCAACTCGACGGGCGCGCTCCGCGCGGTGCCCGCGCGTAGGACGTGGACCAGGGCCATCAGGCCATCGGCGCGGTTGTACGGGCGGCGCGTGGTGGTCGTGGGGGGGAGGCTCCGCGTTTCCGCGGAGACGCCAGCCGCTGGCTCTGCTGGTGCGGACGCTTCCACGGAAACGTCCGCACCCTCTACGGAGACGCCCGTCGCTCCTCGGGCCCCCCCCCCCCCCCCCCCCGCGGCAGCGCCGCCGCTCGCGCGTGCAGTCCACAGCGGCCTGCTGTAACACCTGCAAGAGCAGCGCGGCCTCGTCGGGGCGCAGGCACGCCTTGACGCACACCATGCCAGAGGCCGTCGTGGTGTGGGCCACGTAGCGCTCACTGTCGTGCGGGCGTGTGGCTCGGCTGGCGGCGTCGGCACCGAGCACGCCGACCTTGCGGCACACGGTCTCGAGCTGGCTGGCGGTGCAGTGCTGCGCGTAGCCCAACAGCACCGCTTCGGTGGCGGCGGTGGCCACGCGCGTGATGGCGCGCGTCTTGGAATACGAGATCTTCCCGGAAGACAGTGCCTCTGATACTTGCGGCAAGGTGTGCAAGGCCCTGGCCACGCGCAGGTGCTCGCGCGCGGTGCCAAGATCCCAGCCGACGCGCCAGCTCAGCCAGTGCGCACAGGTGCGAAAGCCCTGGCGGTACCAGCCGCCGGCGGCGTCGAACGTCCGCAGGTCGGCGAGCAAGCGATGCATGGCGGCGTCCAGGTGGACGGCTTGCTCGGCGATGTGTTCGCCGAGGGCTTGAACTTCCTCGACGGAGAGTGGCTCGCGCATGCGTTCTTGTAACATGGCGAATTTCGGCGCCGGACTTCGCGCTTGGCGTGCCCCAGGTGCCGAGGAAGCGCGGGTAGCGCGATTTTTCGTGGGGCGCGCAGGTGGAAGGGGCATGTAGCGCGCGCAGAGGCCGCGGGGGAAGAGACCGCGGCGAGTTGACGGCCACGCGAGTGACCGGGCGCGGGAGGTGTCAAGTGGAATGTTGATATTGAGATGGATATTATATAGAAGATCTTTAGTTGGTGAGTGCGTCCGGAAGGCGGACGCGAGCGAGCCGGGACCGGAGATCGAGATCGCGGAAACCTCCGCGGAAACGTGGTGTGATCCAAGTCGCAGCGCGTTTCCGCGGAAGCCTCGGGGCTGTGGACGGTGACGGGTTGTGGACAACCGCGCCCGTCGAGTCTGGGCATGCGAGATGCGCGTAAGCGGCGCGGTTGACCACAGCCCTTGGAGAGGCGCAGGAGGGCCAGGTGCAGCAGGCGTGCCTGGGAGTGGCGGCGCGCCTCTTCCACACCGCCGCACAGCCCCTGCTTTTTTCAGAACCCTGAGTTTTGTTTTTTGACCCAGAACCCAGAACCCGGAACGGATCGCCAGGGAACGACAAGGGTGAGCGCGTGGGAGGTGGGTAGGACCAGCACGGTGGTTGTGTCGAGCACGATGGGTGGGTCGAGCACGGTGGTCGGGTTACGCACGGTGGTCGGGTCACGCACGGTGGTCGGGTCACGCACGGTGGTCGGGTCACGCACGGTGTACGAGGACCTTGGGCGGCGCGGAGAGCATCGGGCGAAGCGGGGCCGGCACGTGGACATCAACGCGAGGGAGCGCTCACAGGTACGGAGACAGCAGGCGGGCGGTGGCGTTGCGGAGGCGCGCTGGCCAGGGCAGGGCGTCGAAGGACGCGGCGTCGAAGCGGCGGGCGGCGGCGCGGCGCTCGTCGAGCAGGCGGTCGAGCTGTTCGACCAAGGCCTGGTCGTAGCACTCGACGTCCAGCTCGAAGTTCAGGCGCAGGCTGCGCGGATCCCAGTTAGTGGAGCCGACGAGGGCCCAGGCGCCGTCCACGGTCATGAGCTTGGAGTGATCGAAGGGCTGTGCGCCGAGCCAGACGCGACACCCTTGATGCAAGATCTTCCACAGCTCGCCGCGGATGGCCCAGTCCATGAAGCGGAAGTTGGTGCGCTCGGGGATGATCACGTCGACCTCGACGCCGCGCAGGGCGGCGGCGTTGAGGGCGGCGATGAGGGGCTCGTCGGGGAGAAAGTACGGCGTCATGATGCGCACGGCGCGGTGCGCGCTGTTGAGGGCGCCGTGCAGGGTGGACCTCATGGTGTGCAGGTCCAGGTCCGGCCCATCAGTGATGACGCGGGCGACGGTGTCGCCGCAGGGGAGCCCGGCGCAGCTCCAGGGCTCGCCGCGCAGCTCTTCGCGGGTGGTGAAGGCCCAGTCTTCGGCAAACACATCCATCAGCGCGCCGACCACCGGGCCTTCGAGGCGAAAGTGCAGGTCTCTGGTGGGGTGGCGCGGGGACTCGGCCAGCACGCACTCCGCGCGCAGGTTCATGCCGCCGGTGAAGGCGGTGGCGCCATCCACGATCAGGAGCTTGCGGTGGTTGCGCAGGTTGGCGAAGGCGACGGACCATGGGGTGAGCACGCGCAGGAAGCGCGCGACGGTCACGCCGCGAGCGGACAGGGCGCGATCGATCGACGGGAACGAGTAGCGCGCGCCGGCGTCGTCGATGAGCACGCGGACCTGCACGCCGCGGGCGTGGGCGGCGGCGAGGGCGGCCACGAAGCGCTTGCCGACGACATCATTGTCAAAGATGTACGAGCCCAGGGCGATGGAGCGGGTGGCGGCGCCGATGGCGCGCAGCATCGCCGGATAGGCCTCGTCGCCGTCGCGCAGGAGCCCGACGCGGTTGCCGGAGAGCAAGGGCCAGCGGGTGACGCGATCGGTGGTGCGGGCGATGGCGACCAGGTGGCGCGCCGGCTCAGGGAGGTGCGTCGCGAGGTCGGCGGCGGCCAGCTCATGGCCGGCGGCGTGCTCGTACCGGCGCATGCCGGAGCGGAGGCGGTCGCCGGCGCGCTGGACGCGATTGATGCCGAGCACCAGATACAGGAGCACGCCGACCCCGGGCAACAGCAGGATCAGCGCGGCCCACGCCGCGGCGGCGCGCACCTCGCGCTTGTTCATGACGGCGTGGGCGGCCACCACCAGCTCGATCACGGCGACGGCGAGCGGCCACCAGGTGAGAAGCCAGGTCATCATGACGTGAGCAGCTTGCCACGAGCGCCGGGGAAGGTGGTGCGGTGCGCGCCCAGGCGTGTCTCGAACCTGCTGAAAATGCAGCGGCTTTGCCGGTTGGGCGGGCGCGCGCGAGAGCGCCGGGGCGTGCGCCGGGGCCGCGCCATGGCCGCAGGGCGCCGCGGCGCTGCTCGCGGAAATCTAGAACCGATGCCACCGGGTGTTTTTCGTCGAGCCTGCTAGGATGCCGCCCGATGAGTTCGGCCAGCAAGAAAGGCGAGAGCGTCTCGCCGCCCCAAGACAGCGCCCCCTCCGCGGGCAGCGAGGCGCCGCCTGCGCCCAGCGCGGGCTTCGACAAGAAGCGGCTCCTGTGGATCGGCGGAGGTCTGCTGGCGGTGTGGGCCATCGCCATCACCAGCGGCAGCCGCGTGTTCATGATCATCATGGGGGTCATCACCCTCCTGGCGCTGGGGGTGGTGGTGTGGGGCTACCGGATGATCAAGAAGCAGCGCTCCTTGATCTCCACGCTGCAGGGTGCGCAGCAATCGCCCGAGGCGCGGCGCGCGGCGCTGGCCAAGCTGGAAGAGGGCAAGGACGCGCGCAAGCCGGAGATGGTGTTTGCGCGGGCGCAGCTCCTGGCGCAGGACGATCCGAAGGCGGCGCTGAGCCTCATCGAGAAGACGGAGCTCAAGGCGTTCCCGGCGTCGATGCAGGACGACGTGTCGCTGCTCAAGGCGCAGCTCTATCTGTCCATGGGCCGCACGCAGGACGCGCGCAAGAGCGCGGACTACATGAACCTGGACAACCCGGAGCGGGCGCAGATCCGGCCGATGGCCGCGGTGATCGTGGCCGAGGCGTGGGCGCGCACCGGCAAGCACAAGGAGGCGCTGGAGCTCCTGGGCACGGTGACGCCGCCCAAGAAGGACGGCGAGCAGATCGCGCTGCAGATGCGGGTGGTGCGGGTGTTCGCGCGGTTCGCCTCGAACCAGCGCAACCTGGCGCGCACGGAGCTCATCGAGCTGGCGGACGTGGACATCGAGCAGCTAGGCCGCTTCGTGGCGCCGCAGTTCCGGGTGCATCCGGAGCTGGTGAAGCTGGCGCGCCAGGTCTACGAGCAGCACCCGGCGGCGCGGCGGCAGAAGGTCAGCGCCGGTCGTCGCGGGATCGGCTGATCCCCGGCGCAGCGCGCGAGCGGGCGCTTGATCAGCGCGGGCCGGGCTCCGTCTTGGCCTGCAGCATCGGCGCGAAGGCGCCGCGGTAGGCCCAGGCCAGAAACCCGGCCATGGCGGCGATGACCAGCGGGATGACCAGGCCAGCCGGATCGAAGACGGCGTGAAACAAGACGATGCCGACGATGACCGGGGCCAGGAGCGCGAGCGCGAGCGGCACGAACTGGCCAGCGAGCAGCGCCAGGCCGCCGCCGACCTCCACCACCTTGACCAGGGCCAAGATCTTGCCGGCGACCAGCGCGCCGAGGAAGGCCCCGGCCTCGGGCTCCATCTTGGGTTGCGGCAGGAACTGCAGGAAGAAGTTGAGGCCAAAGACGGTGAAGACGAGGCCCAGCAAGATGCGAGCGACGAGGGGGAGTTTCTGTGACATGAGGGTGCTCCTGGAGGTGCGGCAGCTCTGAGATCAGCGCACATCGAGGCGATGTCCTCGACGCACGGCTCTTCGGGGCCACGCTACCGCGCTCGCGGGGGCACCGGAACTGCCCGATTGGGCGAGTTCCTCGGGGGCAAGACGCAAAAAAGAGCGCCGCAAAGGAACGCTGTGTCTCAGCGCCCGCCGGGCGTGCGACCGCGGCGCAGCACGGCGTCGAGCGTCACCGCGGTGAGCAACACCGCGCCGGTGATCATGAACTTGATCGAGGGCTGCAGCGACAGGAGGTCCATGCCGTTGGAGATCGACTGGATGACGATGATCCCCAGGAGCGCCGCCCACACCGAGCCACGGCCGCCAAACAGGCTGGTGCCGCCGATCACCGCCGCGGCGATGGCGTTGAGCAGGATGTCGCCTTGCCCGGCGGACTGGTTGACCGCGAGCAGGCGCGAGGCGCCGAGGATGCCGCCCCAGGCCGCCAGCATGGAGGCGAGCGCGAACACCAAGGTGCGGATGCGGCGCACCGGCAGGCCGGCGCGCCGCGCGGCCTCGGCGTTGCCGCCGATGGCGTAGATCATGCGGCCAAGCCGGGTGCGGCGCAGGATCAGGTCCATCACCACCACCAGGCTGACCAGGTAGAACAGGCCAGAGCTGATGCCGCGGTCCTTGCACAGGTACCACACGGCGAGCAGGACCAGGGCGGTGAAGCCCAAGGCGCGCACCCACACCACGGTGGCCGGCGGCACGCTGAGGCCTGCGGCGCGTCGTCGGCGGTTCTCGAGGATGGGCCGCACCGCCACATATGCCAGGAAGGCGGCGCCGAGCAGGTACGCGGTGGGGCCGGTGTAGAACGTGCCGGCCAGGCCGGTGATGAACGGGTCCTTGAGGTTGATGGTGCCGGTGCGTCCGAGCACGCGCAGGAGCAGGCCCTGCCAGGCGATGAGGCCGGCCAGGGTGACCACGAAGGCGGGGATGCCAAAGCGGGTGATCCACACGCCATGCAAGGTGCCCACCGCGGCGCCGACCAGCAGCGCGATGCCCACCGCGAGCTGCGGCGACACGTCGTGCTGCACCGACAGCACCGCCATCACCGCCGCGCACATGCCGCTGACCACGCCGGCCGACAGGTCGATGTCGCCGAGCAGCAAGATGAGCACGATGCCCACCGAGATGCTGCCCACCGCGGCCATCTGCAGCGTGAGGTTGACCAGGTTGAACGGGCTGAGGAAGACGCCGTTTGACGCCACGTAGAAGATAGACCAGATGGCGATGAGCCCGACGATGACCGGGAGCTGGCCGATGTCGCCCTGGCGCAGGCGTTGCCGGTAGTCCGCGAAGAAGCCGGCGATACCTCTGCGCTCCGCGACGACGCGCGGATCGTGCTCGAGAGTGCTGCTCATGGCGAGTGCTCCGCGGTGACAGGGGCAGGGGGGGTGGCGCCAGGGACGGCGTCGCCGGAGATGGCGCCGGTCATGATGGCCACCAGCTTCTCGCGGCCAAGGTCTTTGGCCTCGTACGTGCCGACCCAGCGGCCGAGCCGGAGCACGGTGATGCGGTCCGCGACCTCGAAGACATCGGACAGGTTGTGGCTGATGAGGACCACGCCCAGGCCCTGCTCGCGCAGGCGCTTGATGAGCCCCAGCACCTCGCGGGTCTGGGCCACGCCGAGCGCCGCGGTGGGCTCGTCGAGCAGGACCACCTTGTTGTCGCCCATCACCGAGCGCGCCACCGCCACCGACTGGCGCTGCCCGCCGGAGAGGGAGGCGATGGGGATGCGCACGCTGGGGATCTTGACCGAGAGCTTGCGCAGCACCTCGATGGCGCGCTTCTCCATGGCCACCTCGTCGAGCAGGCCCAGCGGGCCGCCAGGGCTCGCCAGCTCGCGGCCGAGGTAGAGGTTGGCGACGACGTCGAGGTTGTCGCACAGCGCCAGGTCCTGATAGACGGTGGCGATGCCGAGCGCGGCGGCGTCGTTGGGGGTGCGCACGGTGACCTCGCGACCCATCCAGCGGGTCACGCCGGCGTCCGGCTGGTAGATGCCGGCGATGGCCTTGATGAGCGTGGACTTGCCGGCGCCGTTGTCCCCGACCAGGGCCATCACCTCTCCGGCGAGGACCTGGAAGTGGACGTCTTGCAGCGCCTGCACGGCGCCGAAGCGTTTGGAGATGCCTTGCATCTCGAGGAGCGGCGTGGCCGCGGAGGGTTCCTGCATCGTCCTGGGTCCTTTCTCTTTGGACCTGTGAGCGAAGGCTCGCTGCGCCTCCGCGTGCCTTCACTATGCGCTGGGGGACCGTCCGGAAACTTTCACGCCGCGGCCGGGACCGCGGAGCCGGTGCGCTCCGGCTACTTGATGTTGGCGGCGGTGCAAGCGGCTTCGTAGCCCTTGCAGATCTGCGCGGCGGAGTCCGGACCGTAGAACTTGTCCTTGACCACGGAGTCGGCGATGGACTCGGTGTCGCCAGCGCCGTCGAGCGTGACCGCGATCGGCGTCAGCAGGATGGACGGGATGTCGGCGGTGCCGTTGTTGACCTTGCCGTTGACCAGGGTCGGATCAGGCTTCTCCCCCTTGAACAGGGCGCAGGCCAGGGCGGCGGTGGCCTCGGCCTGGGGCTGGATGCGCTTGTACACGGTGACGTACTGCTCCCCGGCGAGGATGCGCTGGATGCCGGCGAGCTCGGCGTCCTGGCCGGTGGTGGGGCGCTTCTTGGGGTCGATGCCGGCGGCCTTCATGGCGGCAATGGCGCCGCCAGCGGTGCCGTCGTTGGCCTGGTACGCGGCGTCAAAGCCGTCCTTGCCGAGCGCGGAGATGAACTGCTCCATGAGCTGCTGCGCCTCCTCCGGCTTCCAGTTGGCGGCGGCGTCTTCCTTGACGATCGTCACCTTGCCATCGAACACGCTGTGCGCGCCCTGCTTGAACAGGGTGGCGTTGTTGTCCGTGGGCGAGCCGTTGATCATGGTGATGCGCGGCTTGGCGACGCCGTCTGCGGTGAGCTTGGCCAGCAGCGCCTCGGCCTGCAGCTTGCCGACCCGCTCGTTGTCGAACGAGACGTAGTAGTCCGGGGTGGAGCCACCCTTGATGAGGCGGTCGTAGCTGATGACCGGGATGTTCTTGGCCTTGGCGGTGTTGACGATGACGCCGGCGGAGTCGCCGTCCACCGGGTCGAGCACCATGACCTTGACGCCGACGGCGATCGCCGACTCTGCTTGCTGCTGCTGATCAGCGGCGACCTGGTTGGCGTTGGAGTACTTGATCTCGATGCCGGGGCACAGCTCCTTGAACTTGGCCTCGAAGAACGGGCGGTCCGCGGCCTCGTAGCGCGCGGTCTGCGACTCCGGCAGGAGCAGCGCGATGGAGCCGGACGGCGCGGGCGGCTTGGTCTCGGCGCTGCCAGCGGTGGCGGCGGTGCCGGAGCCGGAGCCGGCGTCCCCGCTCTTCTTCTTGCAGCCGGCGATGGGGCCAGCGACCAGCAGAGCCAGGAGGGCGGCGTAGAGAGTGGAGCGAGTCGAAGCGCGAGAAGCGTTCATGGCAAAGACCTTTCGCAAGGAGCGTCGCGGCGCGAGTCCAAAGAGCGCGACGAGTCGTACGCTGGCAGACGGTAGGGCGGGACGCCCTCCGGATCAACTGCGGACCGGCCAATTGGACGTCTGGCCGCGCGGGCGGTTGCACAAGCCGGGGGATTGGCGGTACGCCGAGCGCATGACGAACGCAAGTGCCGTCCATGAGCTCGCTGCGCTGCTCGATCGGTTAGGTGTCCCGCTGGCGGCGCGTCAGGGCGGTACGCTGGCGGCGCGGTCCCCCATCACTGGTGAGGTGGTGGCGACGGTCCGGGAGGCGAGCCCCGATGACGTCGAGGCGGCGGTGGCGCGCGCGCACGTGGCCTTCGCCGCCTGGCGCCTGGTGCCGGCGCCGCGCCGCGGAGAGCTGGTGCGGCTCTTCGGCGAGGAGCTGCGGGCGGCCAAGGCGGACCTGGCGCGTCTGGTGACGCTGGAGGCCGGAAAGATCGTGTCCGAAGGACTCGGCGAGGTCCAGGAGATGATCGACATTTGCGATTTTGCGGTGGGGCTGTCGCGCCAGCTCTGTGGCCTGACCATCGCGACCGAGCGGGCGTCGCACCGGATGATGGAGACCTGGCATCCGCTGGGCGTGGTGGGCATCATCTCGGCGTTCAACTTTCCGGTCGCGGTGTGGGCTTGGAACGCGGCGCTGGCGCTGGTGTGCGGTGATCCGTGTGTGTGGAAGCCTTCGGAGAAGACCCCGCTGTGCGCGCTGGCGACCCAGGCGCTCCTCGAGCGCGCGCTGGCGCGCTTTGGCGACGCGCCGCCGCATCTCTCGCAGGTGGTGCAGGGCGGCGCCGCGGTGGGCGCGGCGCTGGTGAACCATCCGCTCGTGCCGCTGGTCTCGGCCACCGGCTCGACGGCCATGGGGCGCAAGGTGGGGCCGGCGCTGGCGGCCCGGTTCGCGCGCGCGCTCCTGGAGCTGGGGGGCAACAACGCCGCGATCGTCGCGCCGTCGGCGGATCTGGAGCTGGCGGTGCGCGCGATCGCGTTCTCCGCGATGGGCACCGCCGGGCAGCGCTGCACCACGCTGCGCCGGCTGCTGGTCCACGACGACATCTACGACGCGCTGCTGCCGCGGCTGGCGCGGGCGGTGGCCACGGTGCCGGTGGGAGACCCCCGGCGCGAGGGCACGCTGGTGGGGCCGCTCATCGACGAGGCGGCGAGCGAGGCGATGACCCGCGCGCTGGCGGCGGCGGTGGCCGCGGGCGGGCAGGTGGTGGGCGGCGAGGCGGTGGCCGCGGTGGCGCAGGACGGCGCCGCGCTGGGCGGCTGGTATCGGCGGCCGGCGCTGGTGGAGATGCCGGCGCAGCGTGGGCCGATGTTGCACGAGACCTTCGCGCCGATCCTGTACGTCACGCGCTACCGCGCGCTGGAGGAGGCGCTGGCGCTGCAGAACGCGGTGGCGCAGGGCCTCTCGTCTTCGATCTTCACGAGCGATCTGCGCGAGGCCGAGCGCTTCATGGCGGCAGATGGCTCGGACTGCGGCATCGCCAACGTCAACCTGGGGCCGTCTGGCGCGGAGATCGGCGGCGCGTTTGGCGGCGAGAAGGAGACCGGCGGCGGGCGCGAGTCCGGCTCCGATAGCTGGAAGGCATACATGCGGCGGGCCACCAACACGATCAACTACGGCAAGAGCTTGCCGCTGGCGCAGGGCGTGCGCTTCGACGTGGAGTGAGCCGCCGGGCCGGCCTCACCAGGGCCGCGGGCCGCACTGGATGGGGTTGGTGACCGAGCCGGTGGGGTTCACCAGGCTGCGGCACAGCGCATACGCGATCTGGACCCAGTCGTTGTTGTCGCTCTGGGGGTAGTCATTGAGGCCGTCGGCCTTGGGATCGAAGCGGATCTGCGAGTCCCTCGCCGGGTTGGTGAGCGGAGAGATCGACCACGCGGCGCGCAGGTTGGTGTCCACGCCCGGATCGTACCAGCCATCGATGCCGCGCGAGTACGTCCACCAGGAGTCGTACCCGGAGGCCAGTCCGACGCGCAGCGCCCCGCCCTGGACGTAGCTCCAGCGCATGATGAGCCCGCGGCCGGTGCCATCGCCGATGCCGTCGCGCGAGGTGGTGAGGATGTACATCCTGCCGCCCTGCGCGCTGTCCGCGCTGGGCACCAACACGCCGACGGGCCGGCCGGTGACCGAGCGCCACCAGAAGTTGGTGTCGTCGAGCGGAAGGTCCGGTCGCCAGGTCCAGGTCGCCAGGTCCAGCTTGCGGAGCTCCAGCAGCGCATCGGCGCCGGTGGCAAACAGGCCGTAGGTGGCGGGGCCGTGTCCGGTGAAGCTGGCGCTTGCCAGGCCGGGCGCGGCCTGCGCGGCTTGCGCGATGACGGAGCCGGCCTCGTTGAGCGCCACGCCGCGCGCGATCCAGGTGCCGGCGAGCGGATCATGCTGGTACGTGGCCTGCTGGATGAGGCCGTCCGTGCGCCGGTACACCAGCAGCGCGCTGCCATCGGGCAGGGTCACCAGCGAGGGCTCGCTGGCCGCGGCCGGCAGGCCCGGGATGCCGGCGGCGGTGGTCCAGGTGGGGATGCCGGAGGTGCGGGGGCGGCGCACGGTGAACTGCGGCGCGCCGCTGGCGCCGATGGTGACCACCAGCAAGGCGAGCTGCCCGCCGGGGCTGGTGACCCGCGCCGCGTCGACGCCATGCGTGGCATCGAGGTTCAACGTCATGGTGGAGGACCAGGTGCCGCACGCCGTGTTGGACGGCTGCGGGCAAGAGAACGCGCTCGAGGAGGAGACGAGGCGCAGCGGGTTGGCGCCGCCGCTGAACAGGTACGTGGTGGTGCCATAACGGCCGAGCGCCGGGGACACCGTGGTGTTGGACGTGGTTGGGAGCAACAGCTGGTTGTAGCGCGTGAACTCGCATGCGTTGCCGGGCTGGAAGTTGGTGTAGCTGCGCACGGTGGTGCCGGCGCCAGCGAACACCCCATCGCGGTTCCAGTCGACGTGGCCGGTGGCGAAGTTGACGGTGTAGCCGAAGCCATCGCGCAGGGTGGTGAGGACCCTGGTGGACAGCGACGGCACGGCCTGCCACTCGCGCGCGGCGACGTTGTTGACACCGGTGAAGCTGGTCCCGTCGGAGAACCCGAGCCCGGCGCCCTGGAATGCGTAGTTGACGATGGACGGATACGAGGCCTTGCAGTTGGGATCGGCGGGGTCGACCGCGCCATCCTTGGCCGGCCCGGAGTGCGCCAGCCCATGGGCGTGCGCGGACTCGTGGGTGAAGGTGTCGATCTGGTTGCCAGAGGACCATGCGTAGGCGCCGCAGCCGAGGCAGCCGACGCTGGTGGGTCTGTCCGCCGCCGCCCTCGTACCACAGCGCGTAGCGGAAGGTGGTGAGGCGGTTGGCGCCCAGGTTCGTCAGGTACGCGGCGTTGGCGTCCTGTCCGCCGCCGTTGAGCGGTGGCACCACCGACCAGCCGCCCCAGTCGCCATACACGCGCGCGTCGGCCGGGGTCTGCGGCGGGACCCCGATATCGAGGTGGGTTCGCACGCCGGGCTTGCCATCGGGGTTCTTGAGCGTGGTGGCGTGGGCCAGCGCGGTGGCGGCCGAGAGCGCCATCGTGCGGTCGCCGTAGTAGTCGGAGAACCGGCGCGCGTCGGCCGGGCTGAGCTTGAGCGCAGGACCTCCCGCCACTAGCTGCGAGGCATCGACCTCAACGAATAGATCCTTGTGGCGAGGATCCGCGCCCCAGCGCCGCAGCGGCAGGTGTGGCGAGCTGGCGCGTAGGCCGCGCAGCTCCGCGCCGTCGTTGATGCCATCCCCGTCGGTGTCGCGCGCGTCCTTGGTGGTGCTGCAGTTGAAGATGTAGCCGTCCGGTCCCCAGACCTGGTCGGTGAGGGTCCGGCAGGTGCCGATCGCGACCTCCAGCTCGACGCCGAGCCCGTCGCCGTCGAGATCGTGATACGTCATGAGGGCGTCGTTGCGCACTAGCTGCGCCGGCGAGCTGTCCGCGTTGGTGGGGGCGAACACGAAGGTGCGAGACGTCTGGGCCACGGCCTGCGTCCACACCGCGCCACCCTCGGTGCCGTTGCCGGCGGCGCGCCCTTGCAGGTGCAGTCCGTCCGGTGCCAGCGCGTAGATCACCTGGGTGTCGGTGGCGTTGCCAAACAGCTTGATGGACTCTAACTGCTCGTTGGCGCGCAGGTTGGTATAGGTCTGGAAAGCGCCGCCGAAGGAGATCGGCTGGGTGACGCCGTTGATCACCAGCAGGCCGGTGCCGCCGGTGGAGGCGGAGCGGGCGCGCACCACCAGGCGCGGCGTGAGGAAGAAGTTGCTGGAGAAGTTGACCGAGGCGTTGCCGTTGCCTCCGGAGTTGTCGTCAAAGGCGATCTCGGCATCGAAGGGATCGAGGACATGGATCACCGGGTCCGCGCCCGGGGACAGTCCGGTGGTCCGGACGCTGTAGGAGACGCCAGCCACCAGCGTCTTCTCGAAGACCCTGCTGAGCTGGCGCTCGCACGACATCGCCCCCACCGGGCAGCTACAGTCGCCGCACCACATCTCCGAGCGGCAGCCATCGGGCACGGTGCCGCACTGGTTGGCGCTGCAGGACAGCGGCTGACAGGCCTCGCCCAGCAGCTCCGAGGTTGCGCTGGACAGCGCGGGCGGAGCTGGCTCCTCGGCGCCTGGCTCGGCGGCGGGCAGGAGATCGTCGGCGCAGCCGACGCTCAGGAAGAGGGCAAGGCATAGAGGTCCCCGATAGATCCGCATGGGGTCGAGCACTGCAACGGAGATGCCGGGCGTTGCATGGGGGCGCTCCCGGCACGGCACAGCGAATCCACGAGCTTGTACTCGCGGCGCTGGCGAGCGCCCAGGCGCCGCGGGCCCACCGTGCGAACTGTGCGGGCGGAATGTGTTGCAGGTGCGCTGCGGGTGGCGTGGCTCGACGCGGGGGCCACACCCCTGCTACGGTGCGGCATGGCGCTTCAAGTTCCTGGCCGTCCGGGGGGAGGGCTTTTCGCCGGGGCGCTCGCGACGCTCGCGACGCTTGGGACGCTCGCGACGCTCGCGACGCTCGGCTGCGGCAAGCAACCGTCCATCGATCGGCAGAAGGCGGCGGCGCTGTTCACCGAGGTGGTGGTCGAGACCGAGCCCGGCTTGTCCGGACTCGCCGCTGATGATCTGGGCGGGTACTGGACGGTGGCCGAGCGCGGCGCAGAGGTGTATCGCGTCACGCTCGGTGAGCGGCAGGTCGCCGCGGTGCAGCGCTTCTCGGTGCGGGGCGTGCCCGCGGGCACGGATCTGGAGGGCATCGCGGTGCTGGATCTGGGCGGGCCGGTGGGCGCGGATGGCCTGCCCAGGCGGTTCGCGCTTGGCACCGAGGGCCAGCTCGCGGGCAAGGCCACGGTGCTCCTGGCCGAGCGCGCGGCGGACGTGCTCACGGTGACCGGGACGATCGCCCTGCCAGAGGCGGTGGTGGGCATCGAGCTGCGGGGCAACCAGGGCGCAGAGGGCGTGTGCGGCGCCGGGGACACGATCTTCGCGGCGATCGAGGGCGCGGGCGAGGGCACCGGCGAGCACGCGGCAAGCGCTGGGCGCCGGTGGTGCGCATCGTGGGCGGCAAGCCGGAGCGCACGTACAAGGTGTGGCTGACCAGCGAGGTGGGCAAGCTCTCGGGGCTGGACTGCAGGGTGGCGGCCGACGGCACCGCGACGGTGCTCGCCATCGAGCGGCACTTCGAGGTGACCAAGGTGCTGCGCTTCTCGCTGGGCGCCGAGGCTGACGTCACGCCGCAGGTGGCGCTGGATCTGGGCCCGGTGCTGCGGGCCGGCCTCAACCTGGAGGGCATCGCCTGGAGCGCCGCTGGTCCGAACGCCGGACAGGTGGTGGCGGCGGTGGACAATCAGTGGCGGACCATCACCGGGCCCAGCGAGTTCTTGCTGTTCGCGCCTGGCGCGCTGGCCGCGCCGCAGTAGCTGCGCTGGTCACGCCGCGCGTCGCGCCGCGGTACAGCTCGTCACTCCACGCAGAGGTTGACCGCGCGCGCCGGCGTCCACTCGAGCGCGGTGCCGCGCAGCTCCAGCGTGGGCAGCTCGGCCTTGAGCGCAGGCGACAGGCCGTCGCCGGCCAGCGCGTCGAACAGGCGCAGCGGCAGCGGGCGGATGAGCACGCGCGCGGTGACGCGGACGATGTCCGGGCGCAGCGCGCCGAGGGGGTAGCTCTTGGTGGTGGAGTGATCGAAGCGCGGGTCGAAGCGGTCCACCGTCACCGCGGGCTTGAGGAGCTGGCTCTCCACGCGCGCCACCTCCCAGAAGAACTTGGCCGGCCGGCCGCGCTCATCGAAGGTGCGATCCCACAGGCCAAAGAGATACGGATCGGAGATCTCCTCCGGATCCTTGTCAGCGGGGACGACGCCGCTGGACAGCACGACCTCGCCAGCGGCGTTGTAGGCGATCACCTCGGCCCAGGCGCGGCGGTCGTGCGCGGCGCCGCTTGGCCAGGCGTGGCCGGCGCCCACCAGGTCGAGCTTGAGCGTGATCTCGCCGCCGTTGGTGGGCAGGACGCAGAGCTTGGCCTGCACGGTGGCCGCCAGGTCTCGCTCGATCGCGGCGCGCTGCGCTGGCCGCTCCGGCCACGCGGTCAGCGCGACATCCACGCCGGCGAAGGTGTGCTCGCGGCGGCCCGAGGGCCGCAGCTTGACGGACACCGCCGGATCCTCGGCGATGACGTCCGTGTTGCTGATCATGTGGCACTCGCCACACGACAGGTGCCGCTGCGGGTTGTCCTGGGCGAAGATGGTGGACTGCCACTCAGCGAAGGTGCGCTCGAGGTGGACGCCGCGCGGGGTCACGATGTCGTGGCACGCGCCGCACATCTTCGAGGACTGCGGCGAGTCTGCGTCGACCAGGGGCGAGTACGCGCTGCGGTGGGCGGCGTTGCGCACCGGATCTCGAAAGCCCCCGCGCAGGGTCTGATCCATGGCCAGGAGCAAGGGGTTATTGTGGGTGCCCTGGACGTCGATCACGTTGTGGCAGAAGTAGCAGCCGACGCCCTTGGCCCACTGCGGGACCTCCGCGAGGTTGAGCCCATCTCGGGTGAGCCCTAGCTGCACGGCGAGCGGGGCGTGGCACTTGACGCAGAAGTCGCCGAGCGCGCCGGCGGTGTCGGCCTGGCCGCGCTTGTTCATGGCCAGAAACACCGGATCGTCGGCGGCGTAGGCGTGCATCGAGCCGGACCACTCACGGTAGTGCGTCGGGTGACACGTCATGCAGGTCTCCGGCTTCATCAGCTCGGCGACCTCGAAGGGCGGCGGCTCGTTGTCGCCGCAGGCGGCGAGGATGGCCAGCGCGGCGGTGAGGGCGGACCGCGCGCCGCGGTGGAGGGGAGCGAGCGCTGCCGTCATGGCTGGGACTCCGGCTGGCTGGGGGAGGTCGCGCTCGGCGCGGGCGCGCCGGCGGAGATCCACTGCTCGATGGCGCACCGATCGGACGCCGACAGCGCGGCGCCCGGCGGCATCAGGTACGCCTCGCCGCTGCCATGCAGCCGGACCACCAGCTCGCTGCACGCGGCGTCTCCGGCGACGACCCGCCCGCCTGCCACCAGCTCGGCGTGGGCCACCGCGGGCGACTCCAGCGACAGCCCGCCCTTGCGGCCCGCGGCGGAGTGGCACACCGACGACTGCGAGCCGCAGCTATCCTTGAGCGTGTTCTGATAGACGTTGGCGAAGGTCGGCGTGTAGCGCGGCGTGCATTGCGGATCCACGGTGGTGCAACGCGGCACGCCGCCATCGTCGCTGCAGGCCCCGAGGGCCCCGAGGGCCCCGAGGGCCCCAAGCGCACCGAGCGCCGCCAGCGCCGCCAGGCGGGACTCCAGGGCGCGCCCCACAGCGCGCCGGGGCCTGCGCCTCGCGGTGGCCCTCCGTACATCGAGCCTTCGAACCATGGCAGGAATGTACTCTGTCGCGCCCCGCTTGGCGCGCGCGGCTGCGCCTCGCTGGCGGGAGCAGGCCGGCGCCAAGGAGGCCGCTCAAAGGGGGCGCAGATCCCGGTCGGGGGTCGCGGCCAGGAGCGCCGCGGCGTGGCGGCGGTAGCGCTGGTAGGCGCGCTCCAGATCGCCCGCGGTGGACGGACGCGGGGTCAGCACCTGGCGCGGGGCGCCAGCGAGCGCAGGCAGGTCTTCGCGGCAGGCGCCGCCGCTGGCCAAGGCGGCGAGCATGATCGCGCCGAGCACGGTGGCGTCGGCACGCGCCGCCAGCTCCACCGGGCGGCCCAGCACATCCGCGTGGAGCTGCGCCCACAGCGCGCTGGCGCTGCCACCGCCGGACAGCAGGAGGCGCTCGGTGGGGACGCCGAGCGCGGCGAGCCGCTCGACGACGTCGCGGCACGCGAAGGCCGAGCCCTCGAGGACGGCGCGGGCGAGGTGGCCACGGCCGTGCTCGCTCGAGAGGCCAAAGAAGGCGCCGCGCGCGTCGGCGTTCCAGGCCGGGGTCATGGCGCCCGCGAGCGCCGGGAAGAAGCCCACGCCGTCGCAGCCGGCGGGCACCGCCGCGGCCAGGTCATCCAGCTCGCGATCGCCGGAGATGCCGACGAGCCGGCGCAGCCACGCCACCGCGCCGCCGCAGGTCCAGCCGGGGTTCTCGATGAAGTAGCCGCCGGTGGGATACAAATGGGTCTCGACGATCGGCGCCGCGTGACCGGTCACGTGATCGGTCACCCGGTCGGTCGCGTGATCGGTCACCCGGTCGATCACGGCGGTGTCGCTGAGCGCGCCCACCACCTCCGCGGTGCCCAGCGAGCACGAGACCCGCCCTGGTCGCAGCAGGCCTGCACCGAGCGCCGCGGCGAAGTCGTCCCCGGTGCCCACGCACACCGGCACGCCGGCGGGCAAGCCAGTGAGCGCGGCGCCGCGCGCTGACAGCGGCGCGGCCAGCTCGTCGGCGGGCGCCAGCTCCGGTAGGCACGTCAGCGGCACCCCCCACGCGGCGCAGAGCTCCGCAGACCAGCGCCGCGCGTGCAGGTCGAGGAGCAGCGTCATGGACGCCAGCGCGGGATCCATCACCGCGCGGCCGGTCAAGCGCTCGACGAGGTAGCTCACCGGCTGGTGGAAGCGCACGCCAGCGAGCCCGCGCTCGCCGAGCAGGTACCGCGCCTTGGGCGCGAGGTGGCTCGCGTCCAGCACCTGGCCGGTGAGCTCCTGCACCCGGCTGGCGGACAGCGAGAGCGCGCAGCTCGCGCGGCGATCCTGCCAGATCAGCGCAGGGGAGACCGGCTCGCCGGCCGGGTCGACCGCGATCGTGCCATCGAGCTGGCCGGTGACGCCGATGGCGGCGACCTCGCTCTTGCGCGCGCCGGCCTGGGTCAGCGCGGCCTGCACGATGGGGCCAAGCGCGGCCTCCCAGTCTCGGGGCGCTTGCTCGGCCCAGCCCAGGCGCGGGTAGTGGACGTCATAGCGGTAGCTGCCCTCTCCGACGACGCAGCCGCCCCGCTGGCCAGCGGCGGCCTGCCACAGCGCGGCCTTTGCGCTCTGCGTGCCGAGATCGATCCCGAGCCACAACGTGCGCGTGGAGTGAGAGGGCATGGCAGGTGGCAGCATAGCAGCGCGTCAGCGCGGGCGGCCAGGCGAGGCCAGGCGAGGCCAGGCGACGGCAGGCCAGGCGGACCTGGGCGCGCCGTAGGTCCGTCATTGCGCTGCGCTGTGGATCGGGCATGCTTCGCCGCGAATGCTGGATCTTCAGCTCCTCTCCGTGGCCAGCCGGCGCGCGTCCGGGTCGGCGATCGCGATGCGCCAGTGAACTTCTTTGGCCACGCGGTGGTGGCGCGCCTCCTGGGCCAGCAGCGCGACGCCGCCGCGGACGCCGAGCGGGCGCCGTACGCGCTGGGCGCGATGCTCCCAGACTTCGCGTCGATGTGCGGCGGTCGCCTCGAGCGCGCGGTGGAGCCGCCGGTGGCGGCCGGGATCGAGCTGCACCACCGCACCGACGCGGTGTTTCATCATCATCCGCTGGTGCTGGCGCTGATGGCCGAGCTGCATGAGCGCCTGCACCGCGACGGCTGCGCGCGCGGGCCAGCGCGCGCCGGCTCGCACATCGGCGTCGAGCTCTTGCTCGACGGGGTGTTGCTGGAGGACACCGCCAGCCAGGTGCTGTACATCGAGGCCCTCGCGCATCCGCCGCAGGGCGTGCTGTGGCGCGAGCCCGCCGACGTGGAGCGCTTCGCGTGGCTGCGGCGCCGGCTGCGCCAGGCCGGCGTGCCCGACGATCTGCGCGAGCCGTCCGCCGTGGCCCAGCGGCTGGTGCGCGTGCTGTCCCGCCGCCCGCGCCTGGCGCCGGCCCCCGGCGACGCCGTGATCCTCGAGCGCGCGCTGGCCGCGATGGCGCCCCGGGTCGAGCGCCTGGCGGACCAGATCCTGGGCGCGGTGATCGAGGGGCTCGGCGCGGGGCTCGGCGAGGAGCTGCGCGAGGGGCTCCGCGCGACCCCGCCCTGACCGGGCCGTCAGCGCGGCGGCAGCGCGACCTCGGTCTCGACCAACCGCGGATCCCGTCCCTCGCCGCGCACGCGCAGGTGGCGGGGAAACCGCACGTCGGGATCCAGCACGACCTTGCGCGTCAGCGCAGGTACCGGCAGGGCCAGCGCGGTGCGCTCGCCCGCGAGCTCGACGCGGTGCCTGGCCAGGGTGGTGCCGTCGTCCGCTCGCATGGCCACCTCCACCACGCCGCGGTACGGCGCGACGCCCTCGGGCAGGTTCTGCGCCAGCGCGCCGGTGAAGGTCTGCTCGCCCTCGACTGCCGTCACCGATCCGGACAGCTCCAGCGCAGGCGCGCCAGGGCGGCTCATCCAGTCCTCGAACCAGCCTGCGATCTCGTCTCCCTCCAGGGTCCGCAGCAGCGCGGCGAGATCGGGCCAGTCGGTGAACTGGTGGTGATTGCGGGCCGCCAGCGCGCGCAGAAACGCCGCGACGCGGGGGCGCCCGAGCTTCACCTCCAGCGCCTGCATCACCAGCATGCCCTTGCCGTACGACAGGGCATGCTCGCTGCGCCAGGAGCCGTGCTGCCGGCTCGTCAGCGGCAGGTCGTCGAACTCCTCGAGGTCAGCGTAGTCAAACAATCGAGTTCGGCGAGCTTCCTCCGCGGCGTCTGGATCGAGGTCCCAGGTACACACGTACTCCGCGACCGCTTCCCACCAGTGGCCCGCGTATGGTGAAAAGTCACTGATGAGCGTGCCAAACCACAGATGTGCCAGCTCATGCGACCACACGTCGTCTGTCTCTCGCTGGCTGCGCAACACCAGCAGATCCCTCCCCAGGAGCTGGCCAACAGGCGACCGGCTCGAGCGGGAAACGAACGCGAGCTGGATCTCGCGGGCGGGGACCTCGCCCAGCAACGAGATGCGCCGCAGCGCGAGAGAGATCTTGTCTTGGATCTGCGCCAGCTCTTCTTCGTTCAGCTCGTTCGCGCTGTAGAGGTTCACCCCGAGTGAGGGGTAGGTCAGCCGGTGATGCGCCGGGAGATCTCCGATGAGCAAGGGCAGCTTGGTGTGGCCAACGCCGCTCACGCGCGCCTCCTGCCATGGCCCGCTGGCGCTGGAGGGCGTCACCGCTCCGACTGCGCTCAGCACGCGGCCGGGCCTCTCCAGGCGGTAGCGCACCAGCAAGTCGTAGCTCGGCAGGCTCCTCCCCGCGGTCGGGATCAAGCTCGACAGGAGCATCGTGCTGTCCGCGCGGCTGGAGAAGTACGTGTAGTCATTCAGACGGGGCGCACCCGCAAAGCGAAGGCGCAACCGGACGTGCGGTCCGGGCGCTGGCACCTCCACGTACAGCCTGTTGCCGACCTGGACCGTGCGGCACGGGAGATCGTCTTGCGACACGGCCTCCCAGCGCAGGCCGTGATCGGTGAGCTCGCTGGGCTGGCGAAAGGCGTTCGAGAGCGAGAACGCGAGCAAGCGCGTCGGCGCGCCTTCGAGCTCGAGGTGTAGGTCGGCGGTCACGTAGCGCAGGACATGATCTAGCTGCAGCGCGCCGCGGACCGCGACGACCTGCATGTCCGTCAGCTCGGTGACCTTCTCCGAGTGGATCGTTGCTGGCGTCTGGGTCACGTTGCTGCGGAGCTCTTGACTTGGCTCCGTCCAGATCTGCTGGTCGCTGCGAGCCAGGGCGGAGAGATCGAACAATAGATCATCGCCGATCTGAATGTGGGCAGCCTCCATGGCGAGCGAGAGCTCGTGCCCGTCGCCGTGGTGAGCTCGCAGAAAGTGTACGAGCCTCGGCGCGTCGAGCCACCGGATCGCCGCCGCGAGGTCGCCGCGCGCCAGTGCCTGGTTGATGGTGGCGAGCGTGGCCTCGACTTGTGCGCGCGCGTGCGCGGCGACCTCCACGGGCGCGAGCGCTGGAAGCGGCGAGGGCAGCGCGGTCGCGACGAGCGGTGGCGCTGTGTCGCTGAGCTCGCACAGGCGCGCCACGGCGATGGCGCCGTTGGCCAGCATGACGGCGGCCACCAGGGACCACGCATGGCGCGGCGTCATGGGGCACCTCCTGTGACGTCGGGCTGCGTGGGGCCCTCTGCTCCCTCGGCTCCTTCGGGGCTCTCCGTGAGGTCGAGCTGATACGTCATCAGGCCCTCGTCGCTGCTCTGTCTCGAAGCGTAGTTGAGCAGGGCGTGCAAGTCAGGATCCACCACCAGGCGGTCTGCGCCGCGCGGCACCTCCACCGGCTCCATGACGCGGGGATCCTGGATCGTCAGGTGGATACGCGACAGCTCTCGCTTGCCCGCCCTCAACGCCACCTCGACGGACGCGCCAAGGGCCAGCGGATCTGAGGAATGCAATACCATCTTCTGGTTCCACCTATCGCCGAAGACATACAGGGTCGCCTGTGGCAGTTGCGGCGCCTCGAGGTGCGAGCGCAGCCAGTTGAAGTCTGGCGCGCTGGCGTGCTGCGAGACCGCGGCCAGGAGCGCCCTCCAGGTTGGGCCGCCGGGCGGCGGCGTGAGGTACAGCGCGCGCAGGAGCGCAGCCAGGCGCTTGTCACCCAGTCTCTCTCCCAGCGCGAGCACGACCCGGTCGGCGCGCCGGCTGCGTGGGTCGTCCATGCCGCGCGGCATGGTGGCGGCATCAAGGATCGGGATGGACGGGCTGCGCGTGTCCTGGGTGGCCAGCTCAAACCGAACCACACGCCGCTGCGCAGGCGTCAGCGTGGCCGCCGCCAGGGCTTGCGCGAGGGACTCGCACAGCGCCGGCGTGCCATCGAGCGGGGTTGGCAGAGACCAGCACAGCCACTGCTCCGCGACGAAGCGCGCGAGTTGCCAGCGCACCACCGCAGGGTGTGACTCGCGTTCAAGGTCGGCGTCCACCGTGACGCTACCGACGCCCGAGAAGCTCGCGGTCCCCACGATCAGCGCCAGCTCGGGCGGCAGCACCGCCCCCAGCGCGGCGAGGCCCGACATGGCGGACTCGAGCGCCTCGCGCAAGCGGACGGCCTCCTTGCCGTAGAACGTGACGCGGACGCCGGCGAGGGTGAGCTGCTGGCGCGCGATGGCACCGGGCACCACGGTCACGCGCGGGCTGGGCAGGTTCGCTGGCCAGCTCCGGAGCTCGGTGCGCCAAGGGCCCTGGCGCACCACCGAGCGCGGCGGACCCATGCCGATCACGGCCGCCGGAGTCCGGGACGATGAGCGAGAGCTCGACCGGCGTCCTCTTGCCGAGGGGCATCGGTAGCCAGTGGCGGAGCTGGGCCACGCCGTCGTCGATGGTGTTGGCTGGATCGGCTGGGGTTCCCTGGTATCGCAGTCGCCAGCGCACCAAGCCGGCGGGGTCGGGCTTGGCCCCGCAGCTCACGTCAACCACGAGCCACAGGTCGTCTGCCAGCGTGCGGCAGTCTCGTCCATCCCGGGAGACCTCGTCGAGCCGCACTCCCTGATCTAGAGCTAGCCGGTAATGAGGGTAGTGACGGAGATGAGGGAGCACTGGTCGCTCGTTGCGCGTCACCGCCATGAAGTCCAGCGCGAGCTGTGGGTTGTCCCCTGGGGCGAGCTTCAGGGTCACATCCGCGGTGAGCCATCCGCGGGACGGATCAATGGCGACGGTGGCCTGCAGGTCACCCGCCTCGACGTGCGGGAAGGCATGCCACGGCAGCTCGGTCCACAGCTCGAGGGGCTCGCGGCTGACAAAGGCTCGGGACAGGTGGATGACGCCCCCGCTGCCCTTGGTGATCTTCGCTTGCCCGACGAACCCGAGCGCGGTGCGGTAGAGTGGCGTGAAGAGAATGGCCGGCCCCGGCTGGGCGTCTTGGTGGTCGCCGGCCAAGGCTCGCAGCAGCCCCTCGCGATCACGGAGCACGGACTCCTGGCCAGTTCGCGCGTACTCGAACGCCTCTTGGGCCTGCGCTTGCGCCACCCGCTGGTCCTCTGCTTCCTGCAGCAAGCTGGATCCGGGCTGCGCCAGGCGGATCTGTGGGCGCCGGGGGAGCAGCCAGACCGTCACGCCGATCGAAGCGAGCATGGCCAGCGCGCCTGGCACGTGGCGTAGTCGACGCAGCCGCGGCGGGCGCTGCCCCGGGGCATGGGGAGAAGCCGCGGGGCGCGAGCCCGGTTCGTCGGTCGCGGCGTCGGTCGCGGCGTCGGTCGCGGCGTCGGTCGTTGCGTCGGTCGCGGCGTTGGTCGCGGCGTCGGTCGTTGCGTCGGTCGCGGCGTCGGTCGTTGCGTCGGTCGCGGCGTTGGTCGCGAAGCGCTCGTCGTTCATCAGCGCACCCCTCCTCTTTGGTCGTCTGCCTCCGGCGGCCGGCTCCATCGATTGATGACACGATCAGTGGCATAGTCCCGCGCATGTCGTCTCGCGTCCCTGTCGCAATCGTCGGCGCTTCCGGATACACCGGCAGTGAGCTCCTGCGGATCTTGCACGGCCACCCGGGCATGGCGGTGGTCTCGGTCACCGCCAAGCGCGCGGCTGGCGCTCGGCTCGACAGCGTGTTTCCTCATCTGCGCGGGGTCTCGGACGCGGTGGTGGAGTCCTTCGACGCCGATCAAGTGAGCGCGCGCGCGCAGGTCGCGTTCCTGGCGCTGCCGCACGGTGAGGCGGCGCAGGTCGCCGCGGCGCTGCACAAGCGTGGCGTGGCGGTGGTGGATCTGTCCGCTGACTTTCGCCTGCGCGAGGTGTCCACCTGGCAGGCGTGGTACGGCCCAGGGCCGAGTGAGCCGGGCGGGCCGAGCGGGCCCGGAGGTCAGGCTGGTCATGTCGGGCATTCGACCCACCCAGCGGCAGATCTCTTGGATCTCGCCGTGTACGGCTTGCCTGAGCTGCATCGCGCCCGCCTGCGCCAGGCCATGGCGCAGGCCAAGCAGCACGGACGGGCGCCGCTCATCGCCGTGCCGGGCTGCTACCCCACGGCCAGCGTGCTGGCGGTGGCGCCGCTCCTGTCGGCCGGCCTGGTCTCGGCGGATGGACTCATCGTGGACGCCAAGAGCGGCGTCTCAGGCGCTGGCCGGTCCCCCGGGCTTGGCACGCACTTCGCGGAGATCGCCGAGGGGCTTCGCGCCTACAAGGTCGCGGGCACGCACCGGCACACGCCGGAGATCGAGCAGGAGCTGTCGGGCGCCGCCGGCAAGCCGGTGACCCTGCTGTTCACGCCGCACCTGGTGCCCATGGCGCGCGGCATCCTGTCCTGCGTGTACGCCACGCCCATCGGCGAAGGGGAGCCAGATCGCTTCCGCGCCGCGCTGGCGGCGGCCTATCGCGACGAGCCGTTCGTGTCCGTGCTGGCCCCCGGCGAGCTCCCTGACACCTCGCACGTGCGCGGCAGCAACCGCGTGCATGTCACGGCTTGCTACGACGCGCGCAGCCGGCGCGTGCTGGCGGTGAGCGCCATCGACAACCTGGTCAAGGGCGCCGCCGGCCAGGCGGTGCAGTGCGCGAACTTGCTGCTGGGCTTCGACGAGACCGCCGGCCTGCTGGCGGCGCCGATGTTCCCCTGAGCGTCCGTCGCCGCTGCTGCCGCTGCCCGCCGTCGCTGCTTGCGGCCGCCGAGCTTCCGCCTGGCCGGGCGCAGCGGCGCGCCGCTACCAGGTGCCGGTGTTCGGCATCGACAGCCAGGGCTCGCGTGGCGGCAGCGCCTCGCCGCGCTGCAACAGCTCGATGGACACGTTGTCCGGCGAGCGGACGAACGCCATGCGGCCATCGCGCGGCGGCCGGTTGATGACGACGCCCGCGGCCTGCAGCCGCTCGCAGCTCGCGTAGATGTCGTCCACCTGATAGGCCAGGTGTCCGAAGGCGCGCCCCATGGTGTAGGGCTCGGGGTCCCAGTTCCACGTCAGCTCCACCTGGGCTTGCTCGTCGCCGGGCGCAGCCAGAAACACCAGCGTGAACCGTCCCCGTTCGTTGACTTGCCGGCGCAGCTCCACGAGGCCAAGCTTGTCGCAGTAGAAGTCGAGCGACTGCAAGAGGTCCGTCACGCGCACCATCGTGTGCAGGTATTTCATGGCGCCAAGGCTAGCAGCAATGCTCGGCGGCGCCGCTGCCTCTGACGCCGCCGGCTTCGCGTGGGCACCAAGGCGAGGTGCGGCGCCGTGCCTGTGGCTGACACGAGCCGCCGGGCCTGCGATACTGGGCCATGATCTGCCATCTCGAACCTGAAGTGAGACCGCCGGGCCGCGCTCGTCGCCGCCTCCTGGCGAGCGTCGTGCTGGCGCTGGGCGTGGTGAGCGCTGCGGGGACCGCGCGCGCGGAGGTGGGGCTGGGGCTCTTCGTGGGACAGCCAGCGGGGCTCGAGCTCAAGCTCGACCTGCAGCGGCGGACGGCGCTGGATCTGTTGCTGGGCGTCACCTCGCTGCGCGATGGCCGCGCGGACTATGCGCATGTCGCCTAGCTGGTGCCGCCGGTGGTGGGGCGGGGGCGCAGCGTGTTGGTGCCGCTACGGCTGGGGCTGGGCGTCGCGTTCTTCGACGGCGGCGGCGGCTTTGCCGACCAGGTCAACGTGGCGGTGCGGGCGCCGCTGCAGCTAGGCCTTCGCCTGCGCAGCACGCCGCTGGAGTTCTACGGGGAGATCTCCTTCAAGGTGGTCCTGGTAAACGAGAGCGACACCGCCACCACTGACATCGATGGAGGGGCTGGATTTCGCCTGCTGTTCTGATCGGCGCAGCCCGGCGCATCGTCGGTCTGCGCCGCTCCACGAGCGCGAGCTCCCAAGCGGGCTGAGCGGCGAGATCCCGGGGCGGCGTAATCCTTCGAGCGCGCGATCCCGGTGGGCGCTGGGCGGCGTGGGGTCGCCGAAAATGAAAAATCCGAGGGTCCAGAGACCCTCGGTTTCTCGCTCGCAGCCCACCTGAAGGGCTGCAGATCTCGTCGCTGCTCAGCGCTTCGAGAACTGGAAGCGAGCACGGGCGGCGCGCTGACCGTACTTCTTCCGCTCTTTCTTGCGCGGGTCGCGGGTGACGTACCCGGCGGCCTTGAGCTTGGGACGCAGCTCGCTGTCGATCTTCATCAGCGCACGGGTGATGCCGTGGCGGATGGCCCCCGCTTGCGAGGAGATCCCGCCGCCGACCACCGTGGCGTGCACGTTGTACTGGCTCAGCAGGTTCACTTCTTCGAGCGCCTGGCGGATGACCATGCGCGCGGTGGGGCGAGAGAAGTAGTCGTCGTCAGGACGGTCGTTGATGACAATCTGTCCATCGCCGGCGTACAGCCAAACGCGAGCGATTGCAGTCTTGCGCCGGCCAGTTGCGTAGGTCTTCTCCATGGGATCCCTCAGTTCTTGATCTCGAGCACGCGCGGCTGCTGCGCCGTGTGCTCGTGCTGAGCGCCGCGGTAGATCTTCAGCTTCTTGATGATGCGGCGGCCGAGCGGGCCCTTGGGGAGCATGCCCCAGACCGCTTCGCGGATGGCGCGCTCAGGCTCCGTCGCCAGCACCTGCTTGGCGAGCTTGGTCTTGAGGCCGCCCGGAAACAGCGTGTGGTGATAGTAGAGCTTCTTGTCCGGCTTGGTGCCGGTGAGCTGCACATCGCCAGCGTTGAGCACAATGACGAAGTCGCCCATGTCAACGTTGGGCGTGTACGTCGGCTTGTGCTTGCCGCGGAGAACTAGCGCGATCCGCGAGGCCAGACGACCCAGGGTTTGCCCGGAAGCATCGACCACGAACCATTCGCGCTGGGCCTCACCGGCTTCTTTGCTGAGCCAAAAGCTCTTCTGCGTGGTGTTGGTATTCATCTCGTAATCCCAGCCGGCTGCGAGTCGCCGCAGCGAAGGCGGAAGGTCTACAAGGCTTCGTACCACCGTGTCAAGGCATGGTGGCCTGCCCGGGACCCTGCAGCTCCGGAGTGGACCGGAATTTTACAAATGGGGGCGATTACCCCCAGGTTCTATCAGCTTCTGGCCCGCCAAGCCCTGCTACGACGGCTTTTGCTTGGCCTCGCGGTGTAGCCGCGCCAGCAAGCCGCCGATCCGGACCGAGGTGGTGCGGTAGTCGCCCGCCAGCAGGCGGGTCGCTTCGCCTTTTCGCCCGGTCTGCGCCAGGTGGAGGATCTCCGCGGCGGACTTGTGAAAGTGGGTGTGCGTCTGCTCGAGCTCGGAGAAGCTGCCCAAGTGGCTGTGCTCTTTGCCCTGGCCGTAGAGCCACTTGCCCAGCACGCACTGGTCGTTCTTGGCGACCGTGGCGGCCTCGAGCTTCTCGCTGCTCACGCCGTGCAGGACAGCCTCCAGCCGGGCTCGCCACTTCATGTGAGCGTCGATGGCGGTCTGGAAGTTGAGGCCTACGACCTCGGCTTCGGCGCCCTGGATCGCCGACATCTCCGCCATGATCTTTGATTCATCCTCCGTCGCGGACTCGCTGCCCCAGAAGCCTCGAATCCAATCCATGAGTCCCATGTTCAAGTCCTTGGTTGACGGTGGGTGTGTTCTTGGGTTTTCGGCCGGCCCCCGCGAGGTGGTAGGTGCGGCGCCTGGCGCCAGAGAACCAGGCGCGCGCGCTGCCAGCGGCTGGGGCTCGCGGTAGCCTGTAGGCAAATGGGGCGCAAGCGGCCAGAACGTACGGAGCGACGCGCTCGGGACCGAGCGGTGAGCCGGCTCGTGGAGGAGCGCGAGAAGCTCGCCTCGCTCTCGCCGGGTGGGCGGCCAGATCGCCCCATCGAGGTGGACTCTGCCGCGGTCGTGGAGGTCCGCGTACGCGCGCTGCGCTGTCCGCAGTGCGAGGGCGAATACCGCCTCGAAGATCACGAGGCGCCTGGCGGCGGGATCCGCAAGGTGTCGGTCATCTGCCGGCTCTGCCAGGTGCGGCGGGCGCTGTGGTTCCGCCTGGGCTCGTTGGCGCCAAACTAGTCGGGGCATAGGTCACCGGTGTCACCCGGTCGAAGGCCTGGCCGCTTGCGCCGCCGGTGGGGCGAACGTACCTTGCGCCATGTCTTCGTCTACGAGCTGGCGCGCCCGCTGGCCTGTCCTGATCGCGGGGTTGGCGGCAGCGTGCGGACCCGCTGCCCCTTCGGCTGGCTCCTCGCCGGCAGCGCCGACCGCGGCTGCGGTCCCGGTGGCGCCGGTGGACGCTTTTCTGCAGGGCCTGCGCGCCCACTGCGGCCAGGCCTTCGCCGGCAAGGTGGTGGCCAACTTGCCCCCGCAACCGGACGACGCCTTCTCTGGCAAGGCGCTGGTCATGCACGTGCGCGAGTGCAGCGACGCGGAGATCAAGGTGCCGTTTCACGTCGGCGCGGACCGCAGCCGAACCTGGGTGCTGACCCGCACCGCGGCTGGCCTGCACCTGGCGCATGACCATCGCCACGAGGATGGCCGAAGCGACGCGGTCACCCTCTATGGCGGGGACAGCGCCGCGCCTGGGACCGCGCAGCGGCAGGAGTTTCCGGTGGACGCCGCGTCGATCGCGATGTTCCAGGGCGCTGGCCTCGCCGCTTCGGTCACCAACACCTGGGCGCTGGAGCTGCAGCCCGGCGAGCGCTTCCGCTACGAGCTGGCGCGCCCCGGCGGGCGGTTGTTTCGCGTGGAGTTCGACCTGACCCAGCCGGTGGCCTCGCCGCCCACCCCGTGGGGCCACGCCGAGCTGCGGTAGCGTTCGACGGACGTGACGACGGACGTGACGACGGATGTGACGACGAACCTGACGACGCGCGCGTCAGCGCACGGTCAGTCTTCGCGCGCGGCCTGCTGCGCGTCGTCCATCAGCGCGGCGACGTGGCGAAACAAGGCGCGGGCGGCTCCCGGTGGGCGGCCGGTGCTGCGCTCGCGTCGCGCGGCGTCGATCAAGCGGAGGAGCTCTGGGTGGTCGCACGCGGGAAAGCTCGCGCAGAACTCCTCGGGCGCGTTGGCCTCGTCGAGCAGGCGGGTTCGCCACCGCTCTGCCTGGTGGAGCCGCTGCGGGTCGTTGATGCCAGTGACGCGCACGTTCTCCATGCGGGTGGCCAGCTCCACCAGGTCCACGCGGCGCAGCGCGCCGGCCACGCTGCGCTCGGCTCGCCGCCGCGCGATCATCGAGGTGACGGCGCGCGCGCGTTCAAGCTCCGTGCGCAGATCTTCGTCGAGCCCGAGCTTGGCTAGCGAGGTCGCTGGCAGCTTCATCAAGGCGTTGGCCAGGCGCGCTGAGTCCAGTCCAGCCTCTCGCCTGGCGCGGCGGGCCACCTGGCGTTCGCTCTCTCCTTCATCATCGCGACCGGTCATGGCGGCATCCTGACTCAACTTGGCGCGCGCGTCAGCTCGTCGGGGCAGCGCGTCCGCCCGCGCGAGCTCCAGGCGCCGTGGATTTTGCCAGGGGCAACGAGATTGCTCCGGCTGTGCAGGTGTTCAGTGTCACCGGTTCATGATACGAAACGGGGGTGCGCGTAGGGTTCATCCTGAAACCAGACAAATCCCAGGCCGGCTCCGTGTTGGAAGAGCTGGTGCCATGGCTCCGCTCGCAGGGGCATGTCCCGGTGGTGACCACCGAGGACCAGATCGCCCCGACCGGCGTGGAGATCGTGCCGGAGCTTGGCCTCGGCGCGGCGTGCGACCTGGCGGTCGTGCTCGGCGGTGACGGCACCATGCTGCGCGCGTCGCGGCTGGTGGCGGATCATCGGCGCCCGGTGCTGGGGATAAACCTCGGGCAGCTCGGCTTCCTCACCGGGTTCCCTCCGGGGGAGGCGCGCGTCGCGTTGCAGGACGCCTTTGACGGCAAGCTGTCGGTCTCGGAGCGGATGCGGCTGTCGGTGCGCTTCGTGCGGGCCAACGGCGAGTCCGTCGCGCTCAGCGCGCTCAATGACGCGGTCATCCATCAGGGCGCCATGGCCAGGCTCGTGGAGCTGATCGCCCAGGTGGACGGCGAGCTGGTGGCGGCGTATCGCTCGGATGGGCTCATCGTCGCCACGCCCACCGGCTCCACTGCGTACAACATGGCGGCCGGCGGCCCCATCGTCATCCCTGGGCAGGCGGCGATGACGCTCACCCCCATCTGCACGCACTCGCTCACCAACCGGCCGCTGGTGGTGCCCGCGCGCTCCACCATCCGCATCACCCTGGGCGCGGACATCCGCGGCGTGGTGCTCACCGTCGATGGCCAGTGGGCGCACTCGTTCGTACACGGGGACGTCGTGGAGATGACCGCGGCGCCGGTGCCACTGCTCATCTTCGCCTCCAGGCAGTCGTTCTTCGATGTCATGCGGGACAAGCTGCACTGGGGTCTTCGCTCGGATCTTCCTCGCTGATCGACCGCGCTGATCGTCTGGGGGCACCATGCTCAAGCACCTGCGAGTCACCAACTTCGCGATCCTGTCAGATGTCGAGCTCTCGCTCGGCGCGGGGATGAACGCGCTCACCGGCGAGACCGGCGCCGGCAAGTCGCTCATCGTCGAGGCGGTCAACCTGCTGCGCGGCGGACGCGCGTCGGCGGATATCCCGCGCGCCGGCACCGAGGAGGCGGTGGTGGAGGCCATCGTGGAGGTGCCGGAGGACCTGCGCAGCCGGGTGGCGCAGGTGCTGCAAGCCTCGGGGCTCCCGCTTGGCGAAGGCGCGCGCGGCGATGATGTGGGGGAGCTGTTCATCCGCCGGATCATCCAGCGCGGCGGGCGCAGCCGCACATATATAAACGGCGCGCTGACCACCGCGGCGCGGCTGGCGGAGGTCGGCGCGTTGCTCATCGATCTTTCGGGCCAGCACCAGCATCAGGGGTTGGTGGATCCGGCCCGGCACCGGGGCATCTTGGATGCGTTCGCCGGCGTGCAAGCGGAGGCGGAGGCCATGGCCGAGGCGTGGCGCGAGCTGGTGGCGCTGGAGCAGGCGCTGGCCACCTTGCAAGGCGACGACTCGGCGCGGGAGGCGCGCCTCGAGCTCCTGCGCTTCGTGGTCGGAGAGATCGAGCAGGCCGGCTTGCAGGTCGGAGAAGACGCGCAGCTCGAGGTGGAGCGCTCGCGCCTGGGGGCGGCGGTGCAGCTGCAGCACGGCGCGCGGGCGGCGGAGGAGCTCCTGTACGGCGCAGATGACAGCGCGCGCGATCGCATCGCCGCGGCGCAGCGCGAGCTGGATCGCATCGCGCGCTTTGACCCCACGCTCGCCGGGATCAGCCGGTCGCTGGCGGAGGTCCGCGCGCTGGTGGACGAAGTCGCCAGCGAGCTTCGCCACTACGCAGACCGCCTGGAGCTGGATCCTGAGCGCCTGGCAGAGGTGGAGGACCGGCTGGCCCTGGTCAAGCGGCTGGCGCGCAAGCACGGCGGCGGCATCGCGGAGGCGCTGGCCAAGGCCGAGCAGATGCGCGCGGAGCTGGGCTCCTTGACCCATCGCGACGAGCGGCTGGCCGAGCTGCGGGAACAGCACACAGCGGCCCAGGCGCGCGCTGCGCGCGTGGCCGAGGTGCTGACTGGCCGTCGCGCAGAAGCGGCGCGGCGGCTCGAGCGTGAGGTGGGCGGGGCGCTGGCCGAGCTCGGCATGGGAGCGGCGCGGCTGCTGGTGGCGGTGGAGCGGCGGACGCTTGGGCCCAGCGGCGCAGATCACGTGGAGCTGCTCCTTTGCTCCAACAAGGGCGAGGACACTCGCCCCTGGCCAAGGTGGCCTCTGGCGGAGAGCTGTCGCGCATCATGCTGGCCATGAAGCTGGCGCTGCGTCGGGCCGATGAGGTGGCCACCTACGTCTTCGACGAGGTGGACTCCGGCATCGGCGGCGCCACCGCCTCCGTGGTGGCGCGGCAGATCCGCGGCGTGGCCGAGCACCGACAGGTCCTGTGCGTCACGCACCTGCCGCAGATCGCCGCGCAGGCAGCGCATCACTTCCACGTGGAGAAGCTGGAGCAAGGCGGCCGCACGGAGACCCGCGTCCACAAGCTCGGGGCCGCGGCCCGCAAGGACGAGCTGGCCCGCATGCTGGGCGGGCAAGCCACGGCGCGGGCGCGCGCCCACGCCGCTGAGCTGCTGGAAGACGCGCGCGGCAAGGACCGCCCGGTCGAGACGGATCGACCGCGCGGCAAGGCGGCGGCGTCGTCGCGCCGCGCGAGCTGAGCTCGTCAGCCGACCCACCACCGAGACCGATGGCACTTCTGAGACCAACGAAGAGGGCGAAGCGATCGCCCGGAGCACACCCGGCATAACCATGACTCCAGAGCAACTCTATCGGTGGCTGGCCAAGCTGGTGGCGACGCTGCCAGCCACCAAGATCACCATCACGTGGGGCGAGCCGCACTTTCGGGTGGGCGAGAAGATCTTCAGCGGCTGGGGGCAGGGCAAGGATGGCCGCTACTCGGTGGGCATCAAGCTCGACAAGGACAAGCAGGCCGCGCTGGTGGCCTCGGACTCGAGGTTCGAGGTCGCGCCGTACGTGGGCAAGCACGGCTGGGCGAGCTTCTTTCCCGGGGACGATCCGGACCTGAGCGAGCTGGAGGCGCTGGTAGTGGAGAGCTACTGCAACATCGCGCCGCGCCATCTGGCGGCCAAGGCGAGCCCGTTGGCCCAGCGCGCAGCGCAAGAAGACGCGGGCCAACGGAAGGGGATGAAGGCGAGCAAGACCAGCAAGCCCAAGCCCAAGGCAAAGACGAGCAAGGCCGGCAAGGCGAAGGCGAGCAAGGCCAGTGCATGGAACCACCTCGCGGCGCGTTTTCGCGCTCCGGGCGTGGGCGTGGGCGGGGCTGGCCCGCCGCGATCTGCGCCGTCGCGTGGTCCCCGGCATGGTCCAGTGCTGGTCGGGGCCAGCGCAGGATCGATCAGGCTCGTCGGCGGGCTGCGTGCAAGACGCGCTGGATCATGAGGGGCCTTCGCCAGACCTGGCCGGCGACGCTCCGCTCAGCGGCGGTACGCGACGATCTTGTTGTCGTTGAACAGCGGCACCACCAGCAGGTTGCGCTTGCTGTCGTAGGCAAAGTCCGCGGGCGCCGGCAGGCCGCCCTGGGCCATCGAGAAGGCGCCGCCGTTGGTGCCGCTCATCAGCGCGCTCTGCTCCCAGCTGGTGGTCCACACCTGGTCGCCTTCGACGTACAGGCCGTCGAGCGCGCCCGCCACCTTCTGCACGGCGCTGCGCGCGCCCTTGGCGTCGAGCAGGTAGATCTCGCCGGTGCCGAAGGTGTTGACCCACACGCCCTTGTCCGTGACGTAGAGTCCGTTGGGCTTGCCCAGCTCCTCGCCCTTGGCCAGCGCCTTGGCCTTCATCTTCTTGACCGCCCACACCGCGTCGGTCTTGGTCGGCGTGATGCCCTTGTCGTCGATGGTCACGCCGGAGTCGCTGACGTAGACGGTGCCATCGGCGCCCGCGGCCACGTCGTTCGCGAAGGTGGCGCCGGGCAGCGCGACGTTGCCCTTGGACTTGCCGGTCTTCATGTCGAAGACGCGCACAGTGTCGAGGTCGGCGACGTAGAGCAGCCCGGCCACGATGGCCATGCCCTTGGGCGCGTGCAGCGGCGTGGCCTTGGCGCTGCCATCGATCCACTTGAGCGCCAGCACGTTGCCCTCCGGCGAGATCCGGGAGATGAAGCCGTTGCTGTCCTTGGCGCTGGGGCCGCCGTTGATGTTGGAGACCAGGTAGACGTCGTTGACGGCGTCGTACAGCACGGACTCCGGGGTGGCCAGGCCGGCCTTCTCCACCGTCATCACCGGCAACACCGGCGGCGGGGCAGGAGGCTCGACCGGGGGCGCCGGCTGGCTCTCGGCCACCGGCGCCTCGGCGACGGGGGAGGGCGCTGGCTCGGTGACCGCATCGGCTGGAGCGGTGGGCGCAGGCGCCTTGCTGCCGCAGGCGCTGCCGACGGCGACGAGAAACCACGTGGCGAGGAGCGTATGAGACGGGTTCATGGCCCGGTCCTACCACGGCCGGCGGCGTCGCTTCAGCGGCCTGGCCCCGCGTTTTGCGGCGGCCCACCGCGGCGCGTCGACGTGAGCAGAGTAGGATAGGGCGTGGTCTCCGCCGCCGACATCGAGCTCGCTTTCTACGAAAAGTTTCTGTGGGGGCGCGGACTGGAACCGTACCCGGTGCAGGAGACGGCGATCCGCCACATCGTCGCTGGCAAGAGCGTGCTCGTCACCGTCCCCACCGGCACCGGCAAGACCCTGATGGCCAAGGCGGCGTTGCACGCTGCGCTCCTGCGCGGCGAGCGCGCCATCTACACCACGCCGCTGCGCGCGCTGACCGAGGAGAAGTACCGCGAGCTGTGTGACGACTTTGGCGATGAACAGGTTGGCTTCGCCACCGGTGACTACAAGGTCAACCGCAACGCCCCCATCCAGGTCGAGGTGGCGGAGATCTTGTGGAACCGGGTGGTCAGCGAGAAGAACGTGTGTCCAGCCGAGGTGGTGGTGATGGACGAGGGCCACTACTTCAACGATCCCGAGCGCGGCTACGTCTGGGAGCAAGCCATCATCGGCCTCGATCCGCGTACCCAGCTCGTGATCCTGTCGGCCACGGTGGGGCGGCCCGATCGCTTCTGTCAGTGGGCCACGCTGACCCGGCGAGTGCCGCTGGAGCTGGTGGACTCGCGCGACCGCAAGGTGCCGCTGGTCCACGAGTTCCGCGAGGAGCCGTTGATCGACACCGTGCGTGAGCTCGCCCATCGCGGCGACGTGCCCGCGATCGTGTTCGTGTTCGGGCGAGAGCAGTGCTTCGAGGTGGCGCGCTTGCTCAAGAGCTGCCGCCGCTTCACCACCGACGAAGAGAAGGCGCGGGTGGAGCAGCTCTGCGACGAGGCGCTCCTGCCCGGCGGCGTGGCGGTGGAGCTGCGGCCGCTGTTCGCGCACGGCATCGGCATCCACCACGCCGGGATCTTGCCGCGGTACAAGCAGCTCGTGGAGCAGCTCGCGCTGGAGCGGCTCATCAAGTTCGTGGTGTCCACCGAGACCATCGCCGCGGGCATCAACCTGCCAGCGCGCACCGTGGTGTTCCCCTCGCTGCGCAAGTTCATCAAGAACGAGCCGCGCATGATCACCGCCGCGGAGTATCACCAGATGGCGGGGCGCGCCGGGCGGCCGCAGTTCGACGACCGCGGCCTGGCCATCACGCTGGCCCCCGAGGAGATCGTCAGCGATCTCAAGAAGGAGCTGCGCGACGCGGCCAAGCGCCCCGCGTACGACGAGAGCAAGGTCAAAAAGACGGTCTACAACAAGGCGCGCAGCGAGGCGCAGCGCAAGGGCGACCTCATCTGGACGCCGGACTCGCACGCCGAGCTGGTGCGCGGCGAGCCGGCGGAGCTGCGCAGCAAGACCAAGATCACCACCGAGCAGATCCTGGCGATCGGCCTCCCCGATCTGACCGTGACCGCGTTGCCGGGCGCCGGGCTCGCCGCGGCGATGGCGGTGGCCGCGAGGCCGGAGCTGGCCGATCGCATGGCCCAGGCCGAGGCCTCGCTGCCGCCGTCGATGCGCCTCGACATCGTCACCATGATCGACAACCTCCTCCTGGAGGACCGGGAGCGCCGCGGCCTGCACAAGACGCTGGCCCAGCTCGTCGACAACCTGCGCGCCATCGGCGTCCTCGACGAGCACGGCACGCAGGTGTCCGGCATGATGATCCGCAAGCTGCAGGGGATGGACGGCCTGTTCATCTGGTTCGCGCTGTACAACCACGACCTCGACTACGTGGAGCTGCGCCAGCTCGTCGAGTTCCTCGTCGACCACGACATCGTGCAGCGCCAGCTCGACCGCAAGGGCGAGGACAAGAAGCGCGAGTGGTGCAAGGCGCGCCTGCGCGAGCTGCGCATGGAGAACTCGCAGGTGAGCTGGGATGATGTCGTGGCCGAGTGGGAGCGCGACAACCCGCGCCCGCTCACCAAGGTGGAGGAGATCTTCCAGCAGTTCTCCGCCGCGGTGCCGCATCCGGAGCTGCACGGCGGCAAGAAGCCCAAGAACGTCTGGGCCATCATGGAAGACTCGGGCGTGGGCTTTCTGGATTTCGTGGCGGCCGAGCACCTGCAGCACGAGGAAGGCAACCTGTTCTCGTACCTCATCCGGGTGATGAACTTCGCCAACAAGCTCGGCGAGGCGTCGCATCTCGATCAGCTCTGCGAGCTGTCTGACCGGATCCGCGCCATGCTGGCGCGCATCGACGTGCGGATCTCGGGCTAGGATCCAAGGATCTCCAAGGTGAAGGACAAGCGCGCAGGAGAACGTGGCGAGGTGGCCGAGCCGGCCTGGGCGCCGCCGCGCATGACCGACGCCGAGCTGCATGACGGCATCCGCTTTGCGCACGACCTGGCGATGGCCGCGCTGGCGCGCGCCGAGCGGGCAGAGGCGCAGCTCGTCACTATGCGCGCGGCGCTGGTTGCGCGCGGCGTGCTCTCTGACTCGGCCAGCTCGGCTGACTCGGCCGACTCGGCCGCCGAGGACGACGTGGCGCCGGACCTGGAGCGCTCGCCGCTGCAGCGGTACCAGCCGGCGCTCTTGGTGTCCACCAGCGCCGCGCCCGACAAGCACACCGTGCCCTCGGCGGACGTCGACTGCCAGTCGCTCCTGCACCTGTGCCTTGGCCGGTGCTGTCGGTTTCGCGTGATCCTGGCGTACCAGGATGTCGAGGACGGCCTGCGCTGGGTATACGAGCGCCCGTACGAGCTGCGGCGCGAGGCCGACGGCTACTGCACGCACTTTGACCGCGAGCAGCCGGGCTGCGGCGTGTACCAGCGTCGACCGGCGCCTTGTCGCACCTTTGACTGCCGCTCCAATCCCTCGGTGTGGCTGGACTTCGAGCGGCAGATCCCGGTGCCCATGGAGGAGCCGTTGTTTCAGATCCGCAAGCGGTCAAAGTGACCAGCGGCGGCACCGCTTTTCTCGGCCTGGCGCGGCGCTGCTCGGTGTCATGACCCAGGGCGTCATGCTAGATCTGGGAGCCGTGGAAGCCACCGCCTCTCCCGCCGTCCAGACGGTTGACCTCGTTGTGATAGGTGGCGGCATCACCGGCGCCGGGATCGCGCGGGACGCGGCGCTGCGCGGGCTCTCGGTGGTGCTGTTCGAGAAGGGCGACTTCGGCAGCGGCACCTCCTCGAAGTCGTCGAAGCTGGTGCATGGCGGCCTGCGCTACCTGGAGCACGGCGAGATCGGCCTGGTGTTCGAGTCCGTGTCCGAGCGCCGGGTGCAGACCCAGGTGGCGCCGCACCTGGTCCGGCCGATGCCGTTTCTCATCCCGGTGTACAAGGGCGCCAAGCCCAGCTTCGAGATCATGAACCTCGGGCTGTGGATCTATGACTCGCTGGCGCTGTTTCGCGCGCCTCGCATGCACCGCACCTTCCGCGGCGCCAAGGCGGCGCTGGAGGTGGAGCCGCAGCTCCGCGAAGAGAAGCTGCGCGGCGCGCTCGAGTACTTCGACTGCGCCACCGACGACGCGCGGCTGGTGCTGGAGAACGTGCTGGACGCCCAGGCGGCCGGCGCGCGCTGTCACAACTACGTGGAGGTCACCGGCCTGCACCGCGGCCAGGGTGGCACCATCGAGGCGGTGTCAGCGCGAGACTGCCGCACCGGCGCCACCCAGCGCGTGGCCTGCAAGGGCGTCATCCTGGCCGCTGGCGCGTGGACCGATGAGTCGATCCGCAAGCTGGAGGTGCCGATGGCGCGTCAGCTCCTTCGCCGCACCAAGGGCGTCCACATCGTGGTGCCGCGCGAGCGGCTGCCGCTGGTCCGCGCCATCACCCTGCTCTCGCCGCTCGATGGGCGCGTCATGTTCGCCATCCCGTGGCGCGAGCGCACGGTGCTCGGCACCACGGACACGGACTTCGAGGGCAGCGCAGATGAGGTCTGCGCCGATGGGCAAGACGTGCGCTATCTGTACGAGAGCGCCAACGGCTACTTCCCCGGCGCCAAGCTGGGCCCCGACGACGTGATCTCCACCTGGGCCGGGCTCCGCCCGCTCATCCGCGGCGAGGAGGATGCAAGCGAGTCGGAGACCTCGCGCGAGCACGAGGTGTTCGTGCGCGACGATGGCATGGTCATCATCGCTGGCGGCAAGCTCACCACCTATCGCCGCATGGCCAAGCAGGTGGTCGACGTCACCGTGCGCGCGCTGGTGGCGCGCGAGCTCCTGAGCGCTGATCGGCTGGCGCCGGCCGGCACCAAGCACCGCCCGCTGCCCGGCGCCGTCGGGCTCGATCCTCCCACGCTCGAGGCGGTGGCTGGCATCGGGCGCGAGCTGATGGCGCGCCACGGCCTGGATCTCGACACCGCCACGCACCTGTGCGGCGTCTACGGCGTGCGCTCCTGGCAACTGGCGGAGCACATCGCGGCGGCGCCACACCTGGGCCAGCGCCTGGATCCCGAGCTGCCGTATGTGTGGGCAGAGATCGACTTCGCCGTGCAGCACGACCTGGCGGTGACCCTGGAGGACGTGCTCGCGCGCCGCGTGCCGCTGCTCCTGACCTCGCGCGACCAGGGCCTCGGCGTGTGCGAGGCGGTGGCCGCGCGCATGGCCGAGCTCGCGGCCTGGAGCCCCGAGTTGCTCACGCGCAACCTCGAGGAGTATCGCCACGAGGTCGCCCTGAGCCGCCGCTGGCAGCAGGGCTGAAAGCTCGCGACTTTCGTCAAGGCGCCGCGACGAGCGCGACCTCGATGTTCGTCGTCAAGGCGCCGCGACGAGCGCGACCTCGATGTTCTCGAGGTGCGCCAAGCCCCCTTGTTCTAGTGCCCCAGACCAGCTCTTGGACCGTGGTCTTGTCGCCGATGGCCAGCGTCAGCGGACCTCGCGGGTTCCCAGCGCTCGTCGCTGCGGCAGCCAGCGGCGTCACCGTGGCCCCCGCGGCCGGGCGAGGGAGCAGCACCACCGGCAGCACCATGGGGGGGCGTAGTCGGCGACGAGGGTTGGGCCCTCGACCGCGAGGCGGGCGGGGCGGTCCATGCGGGTGAGCACGTCGAGCAGGCGGGAGGCCAGGAGCGCGCTCGGCGCCAGCAAGGTGACGGGCTCGGCGAGGGAGGCGTGGGCCACGGCGGCGGCGAGGTCAGAGGCGGGTGCGCCGGGGTAGGCGCCGTCGACGTCGATGCCGCCATCCGCCATTCGGGCCCATGGCAAGCGGGTGACGAGCTCGCGGTCCGCCAGCACGGTGACGGCGAGCCGGCTGGGGAGCGCGAGGCGCGGGGCGCGCGGCGTGCGGTCGACGTCGGCCGAGATCGTGGGCAGCTGCAGGCCTTGGCCCTCCGGCGCCAGCGCGGGTAGCGGGAAGGTGGCGTGGGCCCAGCGCTCGGGATCCGTTGCGCTGGGCGAGCTGCGCGCCATGTCCTGCGCGACGCGGTGCAGAGCGAACCAGGTGGCGCCGAGATAGGCGCGAGTGTCGGGCCGCACGCCCAGCGCAACGGGACAGGCCTGGCCCAGCGAGCGCCACGGCCGCGCGCTGTGCTCTCCGAGGTCGAGCTGGTGTCGCGCGCGCTGCAGGAAGTCCTTGCGCGCGGCTGGCGTGCAGTAGCCGCCGCAGGACTCGATGGCGTCGTCGAGCTCGGCGAGCCACGACGCGGCGTGGGAGCCGTCGAAGCGCGCGGCGGCCAGGCGGCCAAGGTCACACGCCGCGCACTCGCGCAGGAGCCGCGCGGGCCGGTCTTGTGGCGCCAGCTCGCCGAGGCTGCGGAGCGCCGCGCCACACGCTGCCGCCCAGGCGCCGTCGCGGGCGCCGCCGGGCCGCGCAGCGCCGTCGCGCGAGGCGCTCGAGAAGCGGCTCTGGCGCTGGTCACCGCGCTCGCCACAACCTTCGCTACAGCCGGTCACCAGCGCCAGCGCGGTCAAGCTCGCCAAGAAGCGGCGGCCAAGCGGATCACTCGGTCGCAGCGCCGTCGCGCTAGCTACGCTCGACATCCAGGTTGTACTTCTTGACCAGCCGGTGGATGTAGTTGCGGTCGATGCCGGCCTCGGCGGCGGCGCGCGAGATGTTGCCGCGGTGGCGCGCCAGCAAGGCTTGCAGGTAGTCGCGCTCGAAGGCCTCGACCAGCGCGGCCTTGGCCTCCTTGAAGGGCAGCTCCAGCACGTCGGAGTGCCGGGCCGGGGCGGAGCCAGGCGCGGTGCTCTCGACGTCGAGCGAGTCGTCGAGCCCCGAGATCCCCGGCATGCCTTGCCCGGGCTGGCCCTGCATGTCGTCGAGCCCGGCCTCGCCCAGGGACATCGCGCGCTCCACCACGTTGCGCAGCTCGCGCACGTTGCCCGGCCAGTCATGGCGGGTGAGCTCACCGAGCAAGCGATCCGACAGCGGCAGCGCGCCGCGGCCCATGCGCTGCACGAAGTGCTGCGCCAGCATGGGGATGTCGCCCTTGCGCTCCCGCAGCGGCGGCACGAAGGCGGTCACCACCGCCATGCGGTAGTACAGGTCTTCCCGGAACTGGCCGGCTCGCACCATCGCGCGGAGGTCTCGGTGGGTGGCGGCGATCACGCGGATGTCGACGTCGATCGAGCGGTTCTCGCCGATCCGCCGGACCTGGCGGCGGTCCAGTACGCGCAGGAGCTGCGGCTGCAGGTCGAGCGCTAGCTCTCCGATCTCGTCGAAGAACAGGGTGCCGTGGTTGGACGCCTCGATGAGCCCCTGCTTGTCCGAGGACGCGCCGGTGAAGGCGCCGCGCGCGTGGCCAAACAGCTCCGAGCCGATCAGCTCCTTGGGGATGGAGCCGCAATCCACGACGATGAAGGGGCCCTCGGAGCGGCGGCTGTTGCGGTGGATGGCCTCCGCCAGCGCCTCCTTGCCGGTGCCGGTCTCGCCGAGCAAGAGGACGGTGGTGTCCGTCAGCGCCACGCGGTGCAGCAGCGCGAACAGCGCCCGCATCTTGGGCGCGGTGCCCACCGCGTTGCCGAAGTGGTCGTGTGGCCAATCGCCGAGATCCACCGATTGGTCGATGGGCTCGATGTTGACCTCGGTGTGCTTGCCCAGGCGCAGGCGCGCCGAGCCGGCGAGCACGATCTGGCCGATGCGCACGTCGCCGTGCTTGGTGCCGTTGGTGGTATCGAGATCGCGGATCTCGATGCCCTCTCTGCGCGTGCGGATCTCCAGGTGGTACCGGGAGACCGTGTTGTCCTGCAGCACGACGTCGTTGTCGGTGTGGGTCCCGACCATGGTGGTGCCGCGGTCGAGCACGTGCGTGAGCCCTTCGTCCGGGCCTCCCACCACGCGGAACCGGAACGAGCGCTCCACGAGGAGGCCGCTGTCAACGTCGGTGTGGAGCTGGGTATGAACCTGTTGCGGCACGTGGACTCTCAGCGCTGCCCGGCACGTGTCGACGACCTCAGCGAGGCGCTCACCAGGAACGCCTCGCTGAACTCCGTACGAACGTCGCGGTCGTTACCGGAAAAACTCACGGTGGCCCTACGATACCAGCCGGCGTGGTCGTTGCGCACGACTGTTGTGAGGAACTGAGAAGAGATCCGCGGCCCACCTGCGCACTCCGGCGTGCTCCGCACGCTGCGCGCGCTCCATGCATTCCGTGCGTTCCGTGCGACCGAACGCGCGGTGGGGGCTTGGCTGGGGTTCATTCGGCGGTGGTGGTAACGCCGGCCCGGATCATCACCTTCACCCCGTGGATATTGCTGCCATCGGAGTTGGAGACGATCACGGTCTGCTTTCCTTCTTCGAAGGTCAGCTTGCTCGCCGGTCCCGCATCTGTCTGAAGAACCTTGTTTTTCCCGGGGACCACCCAACCAAAGCCGAAGGAGACCTTGGTCTCCTTGCTCTTGACCTGCACCCGGCGCGTGGCCTTGGAGCCGCCGCTGGCGAACGAGACGTTGTAGTCGCCAGGCTCGAGCGTGCAGGTCGCCGGCGAGTCGATCTGCTTGCACATCAGCGAGCCCTCCACGGACACCTTGCCGTCGAGGTTGGCCTCCACCTTTAGCTGGACGCCCTCGGCCAAGGTGGCGGACTGCTCCATGCGCTGTGCGCCCGGGCTCGGGTTGACCCGCACCAGCGCCGGCACGCGACCGGCCAGGTGCAGGACAAACCGCTGCTCGGTGCCGCCCTTGACCAGGATGGCGTCGGTCGGCGTCTTGACGCCGGCCAGGAGCTGACCGTTGTGATAGACGTCGGCCCCGGGCGGGTCCGAGATCAAGACGACCGAGGCGAGGTCCGAAGCCACGGTGAGCTGATGGACGATCTTGGTCTCCTTGCCGGGACCTGGGACCGAGACCAGCGCGGTGGTGGGGCTGTACCCGTCCTTCTTGAAGACCACGCTGACGGTGGAGGAGGGCGGGAAGTCGGTGACGACCTTGGGCGTCTTGCCCAGCTCCTTGCCGTCGACCACGATCGTGGCGCCCGGCGGATCGCTCTCCAGCGTCACCGAGGCGGCGATGGGCCGGAGCTTGAACGAGAAGACGTTGTTCTTGTCGGCCACTCGCACCGCGCTGGTGGCCGCCTCGTACCCTTCGAGCCTGCCCTCCACCGGATACGTGCGCCCGACCTCCAGCCCCTCCACCGTCAGCTTACCGCTGACAGCGACGCCGACGTTCTTGCCCTCGACGAAGACCGCGACGCCCGGCGGATCCGTCTGGATCTCGACGCTGGTCTTGGAGGCACCAAAGAGGCGCGGCCAGGCCACCACCGCGATCAACGCGAGCATCGTGGCGATGGCGACGCCCAAGGCAGCCACCAGCCCGCGCGACGCGACCTCTGGTGCGCGGCGCTCCACCGGATAGCTCGCGCCCGCGGGCAGCCGACGAGACGGCCCGCCGACCAGGCGGCCCGACGCATCGATCTTCTCATTGAAGAAGCCCAAGGTCTCGAGCTGCAGCTTGGGCGCGTCGAGGTCGAAGCGCGTCAGCACCTCGGTGGCCACGCCCGGCAGGACGTTGAACAAGATCTGCGAGCTGTTGTTGGCGATGAGGTAGAGCCCCAGGCCCGCGCCGCCGGTCTTGCGATCGATCTGCTGCTCGGCGTGCAAGCACTTGTGCAGGTAGCGCAGGATCGTGGAGCGCTCCAGCGTGCCGAAGGCATCTCGCACCGACACCGCGAAGGCCTTGCCGTCGCACGTGTACTGGACCACGACCTTCTGCTCTACCCGCAGCGAGATGCGAGTCTTGGTGGGGATCTCGGAGAAGATCGGGCGACCTTGCTCGTCCACCGGGGCGTCGTAGAGCGCGTTCATCAGCATCTCATCGACGCTCTGCTCGATCGACTCTCGGTACTTGCGCCGCACGCCCATCATCTCGGCGAACTCCGAGATCTGCGCGATGCACAGCGACTTCTCTTGATAGTCGCCGACCAAGGTCGAGTGGATCTTGGTTCCCCAAGGGACCATCTTCTCGAGGCCAAACAGGTCGCCGCCGAGGATCCTGGTGGCCAGCGCGGAGAGATCGGAGACGTCGAAGGCCTCGGCGATCATCACCGCGGCGATCCGCTCCGAGGCTCCCAGCACCTCCACGACCGGTCCCAGCGTGCTGCGCGGCAAGATGACGATGACGCGAGCATCGCCGACTAGCCGAGGTAACAGCTCGCCCAGCAAGTTGCCGAGCTCGGGGACCAGGTGGATAGCAATCAGGGCGACCTGAAGCTCACCACGTCCCAGCGACTCGGCGCTTTGATGGGTTTCAACGGCTCCGCCCGCAGCCTTGAGCGCAACCGACATCTGCTTGCCAAAGGCTTTGTCCGGCGAGATCGCTACGATTCGGCGCGATAACATCCTCGTCGACTCTAACTAGAGATGCGTATGGACACAAACATCCGCGCCGAGAGAGTGAGAGATCTTCTACAGACTTGGCGAGCAGGCTAACTGCAGTAATTTCATGCGGTTGCAATGTCCACAGGTCGGGTACACGCATACCAGCGCTCTGGCGGGCCGAAAGAACCAGCAAATTTCGGGGCAATTTTCGGTGACTTGGGGCTTTACTGGCCAAATCGACCGCGTCGGGCGCTGCCTTGGGGCCTTGGGCGGCCAGGCCAGCTTGGGTCAGATGACGGTGCCCTGCCACCGGCTGATCCACGTGGTGGGATGAAATTCCGGAATGGGCAGAGGTGTCAGGAGCGGGGTGCCTGAGCGCCAGAATGAGCGGAAGTCTCCGCGCTCCCCGGTACGATAGAAGTGGAGGAGGTAGCCAAGGTCGCACGCGGCGAAGTCGCTCACCCACTGGTCGAGGTCGCGCACGCCCAGTTCGTGCAGGAGCTGCAAGCTCAGGCGGCAGGCGTCGCGCTCGTACTCCTCGACCTCGGCGATGGCCTCGGCGGTCCACTGCGCCGGTCGCGCCACCGCGATCTCTCGCGCTCGCATGGAGACGTTCCACTGCACCGTGTGCCCAAACAGGTGGATGAGGATGAACAGCGCGTCCTCGATGTCGACGTCGTGGTCGACGGTGATCTCCGCGCCGTCGAGATCGCCGGTGAACGGGTTGGGCACGTCGGTGATCCGCACCGGGATGCCCCAGCGAGTCTCGATCGCTCGCTCGACCCGGTTCCAGATCTCGCGCAGGTACACCGGATCGGGGCTGGCGGACGCCGTCATTTCTTGCGCGCCATCGCCTGCTCGACCCGGGCCGCCGCCATGTCGTGCAGCACCTGCATGACGTTGTATGCGGTGAGCTCGGCGAGCAGCTTGGTGACCTTGGCGTGCTGGTCGTCGCTGAGCGAGGACTCCACCGCCCGCATCGCGGCGGCGACGTTCTGCTCTTGCGCGGCCAGCTCCGCGGGATCGATCACGCCGTCGGCCAGCGAGGCGGCGAAGTGCTCGAGCTGCGATACGTGGGCTTCCAGGTCGGGGGTGTTGTCGTCAGTGAGCCAGTTGGCGCGGGCCATGGTCGTCTCCTTGCTGCGGTCCATGCGGTGAGAGCGTTGGTGAAAAGATGCGGTCAGCGTTCCTCGAGGATCTGCTTGATCGCGGTCAAGCGCTCCTGCATGCGCTCGCGCCCGCCGAGCGTGGTCAGGCGCTCTTGCTTGGCGGCCGGCAGGAACTCCAGATCCGTGCATTCAATGATGGCCGCCAGCTCCTGCGCCTCGCGCTCGAGCGTCTGGGTGGACGGCATGAACCCGGTGAGCGCGCTGGTCAGCGCGTCCTTGGTGATGGTCTTGGATCCGCCCAGGAGCGAGGTGCGGTACGCGCGGCCGATGATGCCCTCGATGTCGGCGCCCGAGAGGTGTCCCTTGTGCGGGATCTCGGTGGGCACGTCCTCGGCCGCCAGCGAGGTGCCGGCCTTCTTGGCGAGCACCACGAACATGTGGCGCAGCTCGGCCTCCTCCGTCGGGTAGAACAGCGGGATGTGGACCTCGGCGCGGCCCTGGCGCTTCAGATCGATGGGCAAGAGGTCCGGTCGCGCGGTAAGCAGCATCCACAGGATGCGACCGCGGTAGCGGGTGTCGCCCATCTGCGAGGCGATCATCCCGAAGATGCGCGAGCCCACGCCGGAGTCGCCGCCCTGCTCGCGGTCGCCCAGCATGGCGTCCGCTTCGTCGACGATCACTACCACCGGGCCCATCGAGCGCAGGACCCCGAGCACGCGCTCGAGGTTGCCCTCGGTCTCGCCGACGTACTTGGAGCGAAAGTTCTTGAGCACCACGGCCGGGATGCCGATGGAGCCAGCGACGCAGGTGGCGAGGAAGCTCTTGCCGGTCCCGACCGGGCCGCAGAACAGGTAGCCCATCGGCACGGTCTCCATGGCGCCGCGCCGGATGAGCTCGGCGTCGTCGAGCAAGCGCTTCTTGGCGCCTTCGTGGCCGACCACCGTGTCGAGCCCCCACTTGGGCTCCACGAACTCGAGCATGCCCTGCGCCTGGCGCTCGATGAGCCGCTTCTTGAGCTCGCGGAAGTAGCCGCGGTCGAGCCGGCGTCCGCCCTCGCTGCCCGAGCGCGCGAGGACCTCCAGATCGGTGAGCGAGATCCCCGCGGTGAGCTTGGCCAGCTCGGGGATGCCGTAGTCGGAGAAGCTGGCGATGTCCTTGCCCTTGGTCTGGTACGTCAAGAAGGCGCGGCGCTCCGATTCATCCGGGAGCGGCACCTCCAGCGAGGCGACGTGCGGGTTGCTGGTGAGCCGCTCGGACATGCTCGAGAGCCGCGGATCGATCAGCACGAAGGCCATGTTGAGGCGCTTGACGTACGGGCTCGAGGCCCAGTTGAGCAAGGTGACCAGGTGGGTCTGCTCGATGAGGCCCAGGCGGTCGCCGCCGGGCGCGACGTACGCCGCGTGATCGATGAGGATCGCGGTGCGGATGCGCTCGTCTGGCTCCGCCATCACGTTCTTCTGGACCAGGAGATCGATCGCGGCCAGCGCCTTGGTCGGATCGCGCGGGAGCTGGCGCAGATCTCCCAGCCAGCGGTTGGCCAGCGCCACCATCTCGGCCAGGCGCTTGCCGTTGCTGCCGGCCAGGCACCGCAGCCCGCGCGCCAGATCGTAATGGATGACCAGATCCCAGCGACCAAACACCTGCTCGGCGAGAAAGTCGGCCAGGCCCAGGTAGCGCAGGTCCGTCTCGCTGCCAGCGCGCACCATGTCGAAGGTGTTGCCGTGCAGGACGAAGGTGGAGGTGGTGCCAGAGAAGTACAGCTCCGCTAGCTGGGTGGCCCAGGGCGCGAAGTGCGCGGGCAACGCGCCGGCCTTGCTTACGCCCTCGCTGCCGGCGAGCACCTTGGGGCTGGCCGCGGCAGGCGGGCCGCCGGCGGCGGGCGAGGCGGGCGCGACGGGCGCGGCGTTCGCGGGGCTGGCGGCAGGTGCGGCGGGGCCGGTTGCCGCGGTGGAATCCGTCGGTTCGCTCATGAGTGTGGCTCCTTGTCGCGCGCGAGATCGTCGCGGGCCACGGTCAGGCTCTCCGCGCGGTGGTGGCGGTCGGGCGCAGCTCGAGGCTGGCCTCCAGGATCGACGGCGCGGAGTCGAGCTCGCTGCTCATCCCCGTGATCGACTGCAGCTCGCGGATCGTCGCCTCGGTCTGCGAGACGCCCTCGGCGATCGCGTCGACCTGGACCGAGAGCGTGTCCGGATCGGTGTGGCTGATCGCCATCTCGGTGACCGCCGCGATCTTGTTCTCGATGCGATCGAGCTCGGCCTGCACGAACTCCGCGTTGTCGCGGGCCTTGGCCAGGTTCTCCTTGCGCAGCTCGGCGGTGGCCATGCTGTCGCGGATGGAGCGCAGCAGGCGATCCTCTGGCTCCAGCGCGTCGTCGAGCAGATCGGTGCGGCGCTTCTCGCGCTCCTTGAGATCGGACAGCGTGCGGTCGATGCTCTTCTCGTCTGCCGCGGTGAGGAACGCGGAGATGGCTTGATCCGAGAGCAAGAGCCGCAGGAACACCCAGAGCAGGCGATCCAGCGCGGGCGTGCGCAGCTCGTGCGAGGCGCCGCTGTCGTCTCGCGTGTCGCCGCGCACCGCGTTGGCGATGCGCTGCATCTCGACGCACCGCCCGCGCAGGCGCAGGAAGCGGCTGCGCCGCTCCTCGGACAAGCTGCGCAGCACCTCGAGCAGCCGGTCTCGCGCCGAGCCCTGCGCCGCCTGGTCCTCGCCCGCGCGGCCGGACAGCGCGCGCGCGGACCCGGTCCCGCTTTGCCCTCGCACCTCGGCGTGCGCCTTGGCGTCGATGGCGGACTGGAAGCGAGGCAGCGTGGCCAGGCCCGCCAGGTACGAGACCTCCGCGGCCGCGATGAGGGGCAACGCGATGTCCGCGTGGCCGCTCATCACCGCAGCCACCGTGGCGCCGCCGAGCGCCAGCACGTTCCAGCGGAACAGGAAGGCTTCCTTGAGATAGCGTAGTAGGCCAGCTTTCTTGGGCTCCGCCACGATACTAGTCCCCCGCTCGGTTCGAGCTCTCGAGCTTGTCGATGATCTCTCGGATCCCCCACACGATCTCCTGAAACTTGGGATCGCGCTGGGTCACCAGCGCTGGCTTTTCAGGAGGCGGCACTCGCACCTCTTTGAGCACGGTGCCCGGCGAGTTGGAGAAGATGAGGATGTGATCCCCCAGGAACACCGCTTCCTCGATGGAGTGGGTGATGAAGAAGATGGTGGGCGACTGCTCGCGCCACAGATCGACCAGGTTGTCCTGCATCTTGCTGCGGGTGGGCGGATCGAGCGCGCCAAACGGCTCATCCATGAGGATGATGCGGGGCTTCAAGATCAACGTGCGCGCGATGGCCACGCGCTGGCGCATGCCGCCCGACAGCTCGTGGGGGTGCTTGTCGGCGTCGCGCTTGATGCTGAGGCCGACCTTGGAGATCCAGTGGCGCGCCAGGTCGTTGCGCTCCGCCTTGCCCATGCCCTGGCACTCGAGGCCAAAGGCCACGTTGTCGAGCACCGTGCGGTGGTCAAACGAGGTGTAGTCCTGAAACACCATGCCGCGGTCTGGCCCGGGGCCCAGGATCTGCTTGCCGTCGACCAGCACCTCGCCAGTGGTCTGCGGGAACTGCGGAGTGAGGCCCGCGATCATCCGGATCACGGTGGACTTGCCACAGCCGGAGGGGCCGAGGATCGAGACGAACTCGCCGCGGCCAGGGTGATCCGGGATCTCGAATGAGACGTCGCGGATGGCGGTGAACGCCCCCTCGCCCTCGCCATAGCGCTTGGTGACGCCCTTGAAGCTCACCACGGGCACCGGCGCGCCGGGCGCCAGCGGCTGCTTGATCGGGGCACCGCCGGTGATGCTCTTGCTGGCCGCGGGCGCAGGCGCCTTGGCGGCGGCGGGGCCTGGTGCGGGCGCCTTGGCGGCAGCCGCAGCAGCGGGGCCAGCCGCGACAGCCGCGGGCGCAGGCTCGGCGCCCGCTTGCTCGGCCTCGAAAGCGGCCAGCGCGTCGGCTGCAGCCTTGGGGTCGACGGGGGCAGGCGACGCCGGCGTCGCCGCCGGCGCCGTCGGCGCTGCCGCCGCCTGCGAAGCGCCGACCGGCGTCGCCCCGCCAGCGACCGTCGCAGAGTCCTTCGAGCCATCGGTCATCGTCAAAGGTCCTTGCGATAGTAGAAGAGCTGGCGCTGGAACACCCGGATACAGGCGTCGATGCCGAATGCCAAAAGCGCGATGATAAACAAGATCAGATACTTGTGTTCCTGATATCCCAGGCGATCCGACGTGTTGATGAGCGCGCCGATCCCCGTCTCGGTGTTGATCGCCTCGGCGAGCGTCACATAGCCAAGCGCCAGCCCCACCTGAAAGCGCAGGCTGGTCACGATGTCCGGCAGGGCCAGGCGCAGGAGGACCTTGACCACGATCTGAAGGCGGCTGGCGCCCAGCGTCTGCGCGGTCTCGACGTAGCGCTCCGGCACCGAGGAGATGGCTTGCACGGTGTCCGAGAACACGAACGGCACCACCGCCAGGAAGATAAACATCCGCTTCTGCTCCTCCCCGATGGAGAACCAGAGCAAGGTCAGGGGCAAAAGGGCGCCCATCGGCACCGAGCGCAGGAAGATCACGAGCGGCATCATCGCGGCGCCGACCGCGCGGAAGGACGCCGCGATGACGCCGAGGCCAATGCCGATCAGCGCCGCCAGCGCCACACCGAAGAAGACGCGGCTCAGGGTGGCGATGATCGCCCCGATGAGGTCTCGCTCCATCACCGCGCCAAACGATCCGAACACCTTGCCGGGGCTCGGCAGCTTGGACGGCGAGATGATGGCCTCGGTGGCCGCGCCGCGAGTCAGGACCCACCAGAGCAGCAATAGCAGCGCGATGAAGCTGGCCCCGAGGGCAAAGCGAACATGCGCTGGGCCGTCCGCGCGCAGCGTGCGCCACCACGGCGGGGCCGTGGGCAGCGCGGCCGCTGGGGCCTTGGCCTCGGCCGCCTTCTGAGATCCTGACGGTGCGTTCACTGCGCTTCCGCCGGGATGACCTTGACCTCTACTCGCCGGTTCTTGACGTGGTTGTCCGGGTCACCCGGGTCAGCCGGCTTGCTCCAACCAAGGCCAGTGGAGACGAACTGATTGGGCTGCAGCTTGAACTTGTTGACCAGGGCTTCCTTGACCGAGTTGGCGCGGTTCTGCGACAGGTCGCGGACCAGCCCCTCGTCGGCGACCCCCTTCATCGAGGCGTCGGTGTGGCCCGAGATCTGGATGCGCGCCGCGCCGAACTGTCCCGCCAGCTTGGCGATCTCCTCGATGGTGGTCTCGACGTTGGGATCATAGAACAGGTCGTCGCCGCCGCTGGCGGACGGGACCTTCTTGTACAGGTCGTACGAGTTGGGGAAGAAGCTGATGACCACCGTCTTGGTGAGGATGGCGCTCTCCACGTTGATCGCCTCAGTGGCGGTGGGAGCGAAGCGGAACTCGTACTCGTTCTTCTGGCTCGCGTACTTCTCGTCCTTGCCGAGCTTCTTGATGACCGAGAAGTCCATGATCTGGTCAAAGGGGACCTTCTCTTCGACCACTCGCACGGCCTTGTAGAGCAAGAAGGCGGTGTTGTACGTGCGCTCGAAGTTGGTCGGGTTGTTGGCGTTCAAGAAGAACTCGCGGTTCTCGGCGTAGTTGCACCAGTGCGCGTCGGCCAGCATGCCCTGCGCCGAGCCCGGCGGCAGGCTGTAGACCTCGTCCATCAACTTGGCGACCTCGCGCTGCTTGGCCTCGTCCTTGAGCTCGGTGGTGGCATCGAGGATGCCGCGCACCAGGCCTTCGATGATCTCCGGGTTGTCGCGCGCGAAGTCGGCGCGCGCGAACCACACGTCAGCGATGAGCTTGTTGGCGGTGGCGGTGCTGACCAGGAGCCGGTTGCCCGGGATCTTGGACAGGTTGTAGATGTCTGGCGCCCAGCTCACCGCGGCGGCCACGCTCTTCTCGGCGTTGAACGCGGCGGCTGCCTGGAAGGCGTCCTGGGTGGGCTTGATCTTCACCTCGGACGGCTGCACGCCGCCGTTTATCAGCATGTTGAGCAAGAAGAAGTGCGAGGGCGAGTTCTGCGCCAGCACCACGGTCTTGCCGCGCAGGTCCGCCACGCTCTTGATCTCGTCGCGGACGACGATGCCGTCGCCGCCGTTGCTCCAGTCCACCTGCTGGAACACGCGCGGCATGGTGCGCGGATCGTTCTTGAGGCGCTGGACGATGAGCGGCAGCATGTCCACGGTGGCCCAGCCGACGTGGAGATCACCGGACGCGAAGGCGTTGCCCATGTCCACCGGGTTGTCGAGCTGCACCAGCTCGACCTGGAAGTCTTGCCCCTTGGCGTCCTTCCAGATCTTCTTGGGGCCCTTGCCGCCGTTGGCCCAGATGATGGGCGCCCAGCCGGCCCACACGTTGAAGGCGAACTTGACCACGCGGGTCTTGCCCAGCGGCTTGTACTCCGCGGTGCCGGGCACCGCAGGCAGCTTCTGGGCGGCCTCGAAGGTGTACTCCTTGACCGTGGTGACGGTGTTGGAGTCCGGGCTCTCGGCCACGGCCGTGGTGCCGCCGCCCGCGTTCTCCTTGATGGTCTTCAGGTCGATGGGCGCGTCATCGACGACCTTCTTCTTGGCGTTGCAGCGGTAGAACGCCATGCCGCACAGGCCGGCTACGACGGCCAGGACGGCGAGGAAGAATGCTGGTTTCGGCTTGCCTGCTTGGCTCATGCGACACCTCCGACAAAACGACAACGTGAGAGCTTGAGAACACCAGGCGCCATCGGCCCGCGGCCGACGTGACGCCCTCTACCTAGGAAGACACCGGATCACTCGGTTTGTTTGGCTGGCTCCGCAGGGCCGAGGTCCTTGGCGGTGTCGACCACCGCGGAGGTCTCCGGCGCGCGCATGCCAAGCTCGATCTCGAGCCCCTTGAGGGCGTCCTCCGCCATCGACTTCTCCATCCGCTCCTCGGCCACGATCTGGTCCATGCCCTCGGTCGACAGATCGGACGCCACCCGGGCCTTGCCACGGTTGGCGTCGATCTTGCCCTGGATGATGCTCTCGAGCTGGCCAAAGTCGGTGGTCAGGTTGATGTCGAAGCTCTGCGAGAGCTTGGCGACCTCGGCCTCGGCCTCGCTCATCTTGAGCTCGGCGTCGTAGCGGGTGATCTTCTCCTTGACCTCGACCAGCTTCTTGTTCGCGTGCTGGATCTTCTTGAGGTTGTTCTGATAGGCCTGCTCGTGCATCCCGAGCTGCTCTTTGTTCTGCTCGACTTGCCCCTTGGCCTTCTGCAGCTCCAGCGCGAACTTGGAGGCTGTCTCGCGGTCCCCGGCCTTGAGATAGGCCTTGGCCTGCGCGGTGAGCTTGTTGAGGTGAGCCTCGCCGTCCTTGACCTGGCGCGACACGCGCTCCACCAGGCCGCGGTACTGCTCCAGGCCCACGCGGCCTTCCTTGAGCTGCTCGACCGCGAGATCGTACTCGTACTGCATCTGCGCAATCGGATCGGCTTCCCAGAAAAAGTTGGCGAGCTTGTTGAGCTGCGCCCGAACCGCACCGAAGAACTTCTTGAAGATCATCAGGTCCTCCCCTGAGTCGCCGGCATGTCGCCGACCCTGGGACATTAGCGGCAGGCCGCCATAGTCACAAGCGGCGCCCGGGGTCTTTGGCCGCCGAGCGCGCCGCGCCGGCCTGCTGTCGCGTTGGACTTGTGCGGTGGCGGACGGAAACCGCGCAGGCGCGAGGCGGGCCGGGCGGCGCCTGGCTTGAGCCCGGCGCCATGCGGCCGAAGCACCCAGCACACCCTGCTTGCGATTTCGGATGGCTTTGGGTTGCGAGGCGCAGCCCCATGAGAGGATCTATGCGGATAATTCGACGAGGTCTATGGGCTGCGGCCGCCTGGGTTCTGGCCGCTTGTTCCGGTGAACCAGCGCGGACGCCGGAGGTCGCCGAGGTCGGGCAGCGCGTCCTTGGCGACCACGATGACGACGGCGTGCTCGACGCCGCCGACCTGGATGACGACAACGACGGCATCCTCGATCAGGTGGAGTGCCCGGCGCCCACGCTGGCGGCCCAGGAGTTCTGGGTGATGTTCAACCCCAACAACTCCGCCTCCGGCCGCCGCGACGTCCACGTGGCCGGCGCCGCCGGCACGATGGTCACCATCGCCGGGGCGGCCCCGTCGCGATCCCGGCCTCCGGCATTCTCACCGTCGACACCGGCCTTGGCCGGGTGCCCACCGCCAACACGCTGGAGAGCGACAAGTCGTTCCTGATCACGTCGAACGCCCCGGTGCAGGTGTTCGCCAACAACTTCCAGCCGTTCACGGTGGACGCCTTCACGGTGGTGCCGGTCCAGCTCCTGGGCACGGACTACCGCGCCATCGGCTACCCCAACTCCATCGGCCAGGCCTCGCAGGTCTCGGTGTACGCCACCGAGGACAACACCACGGTCACCATCGCGGGCCTGGCGCCGTTCGTCATGAACCGCGGCCAGTCGTACCTGCGCTCGGCGGTGGGGACGCCACCGGCCTGCGCGTCACCGCCGACAAGCCGGTGGCGGTCAACTCCGGCGACGCCTGCCTCAACACGGGCGCCGGCGCCTGCGATCACGTGGAGGAGATGCTGTTTCCGGTGGACTCGTGGTCCAGCGACTTCTTCATCCCGACGATCCCGCAGGGCCAGAACTTCCGCGTGGTCGCCGCCACCGACGGCACCCAGGTGACGGTGGACGGCGCGGTGGTCGGCACCATCAACGCCGGCCAGTTCTACTCCGGCAGCGGCGGCGGTCACCGCGTGCAGACCAGCCACCCGGCCGAGGTCTACATCATCGCGCTGGGTGACACCAGCGGCACCGGCGACCCGGCGTTCATCCTGATGCCCGGCGCGCAGAACGGCGTCGGCTCGGCGACGTTCTCCGCGCTGGCCGCCGACAACGTCAACACCCTGGCCATCTCCATGCCGACCGCCGCCATCGGCAGCCTGCAGCTCGACGGCGCGGCGGTGTCGCCGACCTGGACCGCGTACCCAAGCGGCGGCTACTCGTACGCGCAGATCACGGTGGCGGTGGGCTCGCACACGCTGACCGCGGACCAGGCCTTCATCCCGGTCGTCTGGGGCGAGAAGTCGTTCGAGAGCTACGGCTACGTCGCCGGCTACGGCTACCCGCCGGGCACCTGCACCACCGACACCGACAACGACGGGCAGATCGATAGCTTCGACCGCGACAGCGACGGCGACGGCATCGACGACGTCGACGAGTCTGGCGGCACCGACGCCAACAACGACGGCATCGCCGACGGGCCGATCGACGGCAACGGCGTGCCGACCTCGGCCGGAGGCGGCACCGATCCGCCGGACACCGACGGCGACGGCACCGATGACAACCGCGACCCCGACAGCGACAACGACGGCGTGCTCGACACCACCGACACCAACCGCACCAACGCCAACGTCTGCCGCGACGTGGACGGCGACACCTGCGACGACTGCAGCGTGACCGGCGCCAACAACTCCGGCGGCAACGTGGCCAACGACGGGCCAGACGCCGACGGCGATGGACAGTGCAACGGCGGCGATGGGGACGACGACAACGACGGCGTCGCCGACGCCGCCGACAGCAACCCGACCAACGCCAACGTCTGTCGCGACGTGGACGGCGACACCTGCGACGACTGCAGCGTGACCGGCGCCAATAACTCCGGCGGCAACGTGGCCAACGACGGCGCCGACAACGACGGCGACGGCCAGTGCAACGGCGGCGACGGCGACGACGACAACGACGGCGCGCCCGACGCGAGCGACTCTGACGACGCTAACCCCACCGTCTGCTCGGACAGCGACGCCGACACCTGCGACGACTGCAGCGGCGGCAGCTACAACCCGGCCTCGGACGGCGCGGACGCGGACGGCGACGGCCAGTGCAACGCTGGCGATGGGGACGACGACAACGACGGCGCGCCGGACGCGAGCGACTCCGACGACAGTAACCCCACCGTCTGCTCGGACACCGACCTCGATAGCTGCGACGACTGCAGCGGCGGCAGCTACAACCCGGCCTCGGACGGCACGGACACCGACGCCGACGGGAGCTGCAACGCGGGCGATGCCGACGACGACAACGACGGCGTCGTCGACGCCTCGGATGGGAACCCGACCAACCCCAACGTCTGCCGCGACGTCGACGGCGATAGCTGCGACGACTGCAGCGCCACCGGCGCCAACGGCTCCGGCGGCAGCGTGAGCAACGACGGCCCGGACAACGACGCCGACGGTCAGTGCAACGCTGGCGACGGCGACGACGACAACGACGGCTCGCCGGACGCCTCGGACAGCGATGACAATAACCGCTTCGTCTGCTCGGACACCGACGCCGACACCTGCAACGACTGCAGCGGCGGCAGCTACAACCCGGCGTCCGACGGCACCGACACCGACGCGGACGGCCGCTGCAACGCGGGCGATGCCGACGACGACAACGACGGCGTCGTCGACGCCTCGGATGGGAACTCGACCAACCCGAACGTCTGCCGCGACGTCGACGGCGATAGCTGCGACGACTGCAGCGCCACCGGCGCCAACGGCTCCGGCGGCAGCGTGGGCAACGACGGCCCGGACAACGACGCCGACGGTCAGTGCAACGCTGGCGACGGCGACGACGACAACGACGGCTCGCCGGACGCCTCGGACAGCGATGACAACAACCGCTTCGTCTGCTCGGACACCGACGCCGACACCTGCAACGACTGCAGCGGCGGCAGCTACAACCCGGCGTCGGATGGCGCCGACAACGACGGCGACGGCCAGTGCAACGCGGGCGATGGCGACGACGACAACGACGGCTCGCCCGATGCCTCGGACAGCAACGACGGCGACCCGACGGTGTGCTCGGATACCGACGCCGACACCTGCGACGACTGCAGCGGCGGCTCCTACGCGCCCGGCGGCGACGGCGCAGATCTGGACGCCGATGGGTTCTGCGATCTCGGCGACGCCGATGATGACGGCGACGGCGCGCACGACGGTGATGACAACTGTCCGACGGTGCCGAACCCGAGCCAGGACAACTTCGACGGCGACGGCCAGGGCGACGCCTGTGACGGCGACGACGACAACGACGGGTTGCCTGACACGGACGAGGCCGCGGCGGGCTCGGATCCCCACGACATGGACAGCGATGATGACGGCCTCATCGACGGCGATGAGCTGGATCCCGGCACCGACACCGACGGCGATGGCCTGGCCAACGTGCTCGATGGCGACAGCGACAACGACGGCCTCTACGACGGCACCGAGGCCGGCGTGGACGTCGCGTCGGCGGGCACCAACGTGGCCGCGGGCCGCTACCTGGCCGACGCCGATCCCAGCACCACCACCGATCCGTATGACCGGGACACGGACGGCGGCGGCGTCCGCGATGGCGCCGAGGACAGCAATCACAACGGCCGAGTTGACGCCGGGGAGCGCGACGCGCTCGACGGCAGCGACGATGGCTCGCCGCGCCCGGACGGCGACGGCGACGGGGTGCCCGACGACGAGGAGACCGCCATTGGCACCAATCCGGCGGACGCGGACACCGACGACGACGGCGTGGTCGACGGCGAGGAGCCGGACTTCGCCACGGACAGCGACGGCGACGGGCTCATCAACGCCCGCGACCCCGACTCCGATGACGACGGCCTCTACGACGGCACCGAGCTGGGCGTGACCGCGCCGGGCGCCGGCACCAACGTTGGCGCTGGGCACTTCATTCCCGATGCTGACCCGGCGACCCACACCAACCCGCTCACGGCGGACACCGACCGCGGCGGACGCATGGACGGCGCCGAGGACGCCAACCGCAACGGCGCGGTGGACGCAGGCGAGCGTGATCCCAACCTGACCGACGATGACCTGGTGCCAGTCGACACCGACGGAGATGGCCTGCCCGACGAGGCGGAGGCTACCTTTGGCACCGACGCCGGCGACGCCGACACCGACGACGACGGCGTGATCGACGGCGCGGAGGACAACTACGCCGACGACACGGACGGCGACGGGCTCATCAACGCGCTCGACCCGGACTCCGATGACGACGGCCTCTACGACGGCACCGAGCGCTCGGTGAGCCTGGCGCATCCCGACACCGATGTCTCGCGTGGCCACTTCGTGGCAGACGCAGATCCGACCGCCGGCACCAGCATGGTGGACGCCGACACCGACGCCGGCGGGGTGGGCGACGGCCTGGAGGATCGCGACCACGATGGCCGCATTGACGCCGGCGAGATCGACCCGAACCTGGCCAGCGACGACGACCAGGACCGCGACGCCGATGGCGACGGGCTCCGCGACATCGACGAGGGCGTGATCGACACCGATCGCGACGGCACCCAGGACTTCCTGGATCTGGACAGCGACGGCGACGGCATCTCCGACGCGGACGAGGCCGGCGACAGCGACCTGGCGACCCCGGCGGTCGACACCGACAGCGATGGCACGCCGGACTACCGCGATCTGGACAGCGACGGCGACGGCATCTCGGACGCGGAGGAGGCGGGCGACGGCGACCTGGCGACGGCCCCGGCTGACAGCGACAGCGACGGCGTCGCGGACTTCCGCGACCGCGACGCGGACGGCGACACCATCTCCGACGCCGACGAGGCTGGCGACGCCGAGCTGGAGTCCCCGGCGCGTGACACGGATGAGGACGGCACGCCGGACTACCGCGATCTCGACACCGATGGTGACAGCATCAGCGACGCCCTCGAGGCTGGCGACGGCGACCTGGCGACGCCGCCGATGAACACCGACGGCACCGGGGACGCGGACTGGCGCGACACCGACGCCGACGACGACGAGGTCGCCGACGGCAGCGACAACTGCCGCGTGGTGGCCAACCCCGGCCAGGAGGACGCCAACGAGGACGGCGTGGGCAACGTGTGCCAGGACGACGCCGACGGCGACGGCGTCCTGAACGCGCAGGACAACTGCCCGCTGGCCCGCAACGCCGACCAGATGGACACCGACGCCGACGGCACCGGCAACCTGTGCGACAGCGACGACGACGGCGACAACGTGATCGACGACGCCGACAACTGCCCGCTTTTGGCCAACGCCGATCAGCGCAACACGGACGGCGCGGTGGACGGCGGCGACCTGTGCGATGGCGACGACGACAACGACGGCGTGGCCGACGGCGGCGACAACTGCGCCCTGGTGGCCAACGCCAACCAGGCGGACTACGACAGCGACGGCGCTGGCGACGCCTGCGACGCCACCAACGACCGCGACATCGACGGCGACGCCACCCCGGACGTGCGCGACAACTGCCCCGACGACGTCAACGGCGACCAGCGCGACGCCGACGCCGACGGCCAGGGCGATGTCTGCGACGTCGACGACGACGGCGACGGCTTCGAGGACGGCATCTCGGTGGCCGGTGGCGGCTGCTCGACCAGCGGCGGCGCAGGCGGCAGCCTGCCGGCGCTGGGCGCGGCGATGATGCTGGCGCTCCTGCGCCGTCGCCGCCGCCGCGCGGCGGTGGGCGCGGCCGGCGCGGCCGCCTCGGCCGCCGCTGGCCTCGCTGGCCTCGCTGGCCTGGGCGCGCCCTCGGTGGCGACCGCGCAGACCATGCCCCAGCTCGACGAGGCCAAGGACTTCTCGGCCGAGCGCTTTCAGCTCTCGTCGTCGCGCGACGGCATCCTCAACGTGGAGTCCGCCACCGTGCGCAGCCAGGGCTCGTGGGACGTGCACCTGTGGATGGGCGACGCCAACGATCCGCTGACCCTGACCACCACCTCCGACGGTGAGCGCGTGGGCTCGCTGGTCAAGAACCGCTTCGGCGGCGAGCTCGGCGGCAGCATGGTGGTGCTGCCGTACCTGGCGGTGGCCATCGATCTGCCGCTCATCCTGGCGCAGGATCGCGACAGCACGCTCGGCGGCGTGACCACCATGCTCGACGACATCGGCGGGGTCGGCGTGGGCGACCTGCGCATCAGCCCCAAGCTGCGCCTCCTGCGCCGCGCCAGATCCGGCGTGGACCTCGCGCTGCGCGCGCAGCTCACGCTGCCCACCGGCTCCACCGACAACTACCGCGGCGAGGACGGCCTGAGCCTGTCGCCGTCGGCGATGCTGTCGAGCCGGCGCGGCGCGATGCGCTGGGCCGTCGACCTTGGCTACCTGATGCGCCGGCAGACGCAGGTGGCGGATCTGCGAGTGGATGACGAGGTGCGGCTGCAGCTCGGCGGCGCGTACCGCGTGGCGCGGCCCGCCGAGGTGGGCGCCACGCTGTCGGTGGCCACCGCGGCCAACGACCTGTTTGCCACCGCGGCGCGCAACCACTCCGAGCTGTCGGCCGGGCCGTCGTTCGAGGTGGGCAGCCAGTGGGTGGTGTTCGCGGCCGCCGGGCTCGGCCTGCAGAACGGCTACGGCACGCCGGACTGGCGCGCGCTGGCCGGGCTGCGCATCGGCCGGCTCGGCGCCGAGTCGGTGAGCGACGAGAGCGACGGAGATCGCGACCGCCTCTTTGGCGCCGCAGACCAGTGCCCCGGCGACGCCGAGGACTACGACGGCTTCCAGGACACCGACGGCTGCCCCGACCCCGACAACGACGGCGACGGCGTCGCCGACGTCGCTGACCGCGCGCCGATGGAGCCCGAGGACAAGGACGGCTTCCAGGACGACGACGGCGCGCCGGATCCCGACAACGACGGTGACGGCTTGGCCGACGCTGGCGACCAGTGCCCCGGCGAGCGCGAGACGCAGAACGGCTACCAGGACGGCGACGGCTGCCCCGACCAGGCCGACGGCGACGGCGACGGCCTGGCCGATGGCCAGGACGCCTGCGCCGAGGCGGCCGAGGACAAGGACGGCTTCGAGGACGGAGACGGCTGCCCTGACCTCGACAACGACAAGGACGGCGTCGTCGACGCCAAGGATCGCTGCCCGATGGATGCCGGGGTCGCCGACAACGGCGGCTGCGCCGACACCGACAAGGACGGCGACGCGGTGGTCGACCGCCTCGACAACTGCCCCGACGTCAAGGGCGTGCTCAAGCACCAGGGCTGCACCGGCCCGCAGGTGGTGTCGATAAGCGGCGGCCGGATCGACCTGGTGGACCTGGTGTACTTCCAGACCAACAAGGCCGTGCTGCAGCGGCGCTCGTTCAAGCTGCTCGACAACGTGGCGGAGGTCATCAACGCGCACACCGAGGTGTCGACGCTCGTCGTCGAGGGCCACACCGACAACGAGGGCGACGACGCCTTCAACCTCGACCTGTCGCAGCGCCGCGCCGAGGCGGTGGTGGCCTACCTGGTCAAGAAGGGCGTGGACGGCAAGCGCCTGATCGCCAAGGGCTACGGCGAGACCCAGCCGGTGGCGGACAACGCCTCCCGCAAGGGCCGCGCTCAGAACCGCCGCGTGCTGTTCAAGATCGACGGCATCACCTCGATCAACTCGGCGCCGTAGCGGTCGCCGGGCGGGTAGCGAAGCGGTGGGCGCGGCGCGCCGCTTCGCCGCCAACGTGGTAAGAGCACAGGATGAAGCTCCTCCTGCTTGCCCTTGGCGCGTCTCTGCTCGCGCTGCCTGGTTGTCAGCGAGACCCCGGCCCACCGGCGCGGGGGCAGGCGGTCGCGCCTGCTGCCACGCCGCCTGGCGCCGCCGCTGGCGGCGCTGCGCTAGCTGCGCCGGCCGGCTCGACCGGCTCGGCCGCGCCGGCCGCCGGCGCCGTCTCGGGGCGCGTGGTCGAGACCATGAACTCCGGCGGCTACACCTACGCGAGGCTCGATCGCGACGGCGCCCAGCTCTGGGTCGCCGGACCGGAGACGCCGCTGACCGTGGGCATGCAGCTCGGCGGCATGGACGGCATGGTGATGAACGGGTTCACCAGCGACACGCTCAAGCGCACCTTCGATCAGATCTATTTTGTGACCGCGTACAATCTCGGTGGCGCGGCGGCGGGCGGCGCGGCGGTAGCGGGCGGCGCGCCCGCAGCGGGCGCTGGCCAGGCGGCCGCGATCGCCGCGGCGCACGGCGGGGTCGCCTCGGGCGGGACGACGAAGGTCGAGCCGGTCGAGCCCGTCGAGCCGGCCAAGGGCGGCAAGACGGTCGCGCAGGTGTTCGAGGGCAAGGTCGAGCTGACGGGAAAGCCGGTGGTGGTGCGCGGCAAGATCGTCAAGTTCAACGGCGGCATCATGGGCCGCAACTGGCTGCACCTGCGCGACGGCACCGGCGCCGAGGGCTCCAATGACCTGCTGGTGACCACCCAGGCGACCCCGGCGGTGGGCGAGATCGTGGTGGTGCGCGGCACGGTCGCGACCAACAAGGATTTCGGCGCCGGCTATCGCTATGACGTCCTCATCGAGGACGCCGCGATCGTCGCGAAGTAGCCGTCAGAAGCTGCCCTGGGCCATGAACCCAAGGACGAGCCCGGCGCCTGAGACCGAGCGATACCGGTGGCCCACCAGGTCGACCTGCGGCGCGAAGGCCGGGTTCTCCTCTTCGGTGCCAGCGTCGATGAGGTCGTTGTTGAGCACCTCGCAGCCAGCGGTCTGGCCGGCGCTGCAGGACGGCAGGTCGATGCCAGCGTCCGCGAAGGTGATGGCGTGGTCGGTCTTCCACACAAGCTCCGCCAGGGCCGCGAGCTGGAAGTTCTTGCCGAGCTGGGCGCGCACCGCGAGCTGGGCGCCCAGGTCCAGGTGGTTCTCCACGTTGGAGATGCCGGGGTGTGAGAGATCTTGCCGACCGGTGGTGACCGGATCGGCGTCGAGCACGAGCGGCGCGTTGGCGGCGTTGGCGTTGCCGGCGAGCGCGAACACCTCCCACAGCTCCGAGTAGTCGCGGCCTTCGAAGCGGGCATCGAGCCGCGTTCCCAGATCGACGCCGATGCGCAGGTCGCGCGCCGGGCGGTCCAGGGCGGCGGCCTCGATCCCGAAGCGAAGCTGCGCCTGCTGCGGCGGCAGCACGTTGGTGGAGCCGTACCCCAGATCCTGGTACAGCGACGCATCCTTGACCAGGACCGGCGCCTTCCACGACAGCGAGAAGTACGGCTCGACGAACGACACGCGCTTGGCCACGGTGGTGAAGAGGTGGATCTCATGCACGCCGCGCCCGACGGCTTCATTGCCGCCTGGGTTCATGCTGTCGAAGCGGGCCACCTTGCCAACCGCGATGCCGGCCTCGGCGCCGACCTTCCAGGTGGGCTTGTGGGGATCGCGGCGCTGGTTCATCAGCGTCACGCCCAGACCCACCAGCACCTGATCCAGGCCGCGCCGTTGCCGGCCGCGAAACACCCGATCATCGCCATCGGCAAAGCCGGTGGAGGGGTGGTCGGCGTCATAGCCGGCCATGGGCAAGAATCCATCCAGCAGGGTGGTGGAGCTGGCGCGGTCCACGCCGCTGTGCAAGGAGAGGGTGCGCGTGTCGGAGACCACGATGGGCAAGGCCAGGGTCATCCACAGGCTGCGAGACACCGCGGCTTCGAGGCGAGGGGTGACGGTGTGGCGCACGTGCTCGGAGTCGAGGTCGTCGCGCACCGGCACCGCGCCCAGCGGATCCGTCCCCGCCGCGCCGACGTCCTCGCGGACGACCTGCGAGGTCTCGCGGCTCTGGCGGTATTCGATGCTGGTGCGGACAAACGAGTCGCGCTGGTCGCCACCGACGGTGGTGACGTCTGCGTCCGGTCCCGCCGCGGCGGGCCCTGTGGCCAACACCAGGGCCAACGCCAGGCTCGCGCATACCCAACCGAGAGTCCGGTGCATGACGGCAGCGTACCGTGGCGAGCCCCGCTCCTGCAACGCCAGAGGATCTGGACCAAGAGCCGGCGACCGCGCGCGCCGAGCTGTGGCCTGCGCCTGGCTTGCGTCTGGCTCGCGTCGGGCTCGCGTCTGGCTCGCGTCGGGCGACGACCGCGCGCCTAGTACCTCTAGCTCTCGCGGTCGCGCAGGCCGAACTCCTTCATCTTCATCTGCAGGCTCTTGCGGCTGATCTTGAGCAGCTTGGCGGCCTGGGTGACGTTGCCGCTGGTCTCGTCGAGCGCCTTGACGATGAGCTCGCGCTCGACCCGGTTGGTCTCGGCGCGGACGATGTCCTTGAGCGAGGTGTCGCCGGACAGATCCGAGGCGACCACGCTGTCGGGGATGCTGTCGTCCGCGTCGTCGTCGGTCGCCGCGCCGGCCGCTGGCGCCGCGCCGGCGCTGAGGGCTGCGTGGTGGAGGGCCCCAGCGGCTGGTGGCGCGAGCTGGGCGGCGCTGCCAGCGTGCGCGGCCCCTGGCTGCTCGGCGGGTGGCGCGGCGAACTCGGGAGGGAGATCGGCGCGCTCGATGCGCTCGGCCTTGCAGAACAAGATGGTGCGCTCGAGGACGTTCTCCAGCTCGCGGATGTTGCCGGGCCAGACGTGGGACTCGAGCGCGGCCAGCGCCTCATCGGACAGGCCGGCCACGTTCTTCTTCAGCCGCTCGTTGAACTTTCGCACGATGTGGCGCACGAGGTACGGGATGTCGCCCCTGCGCTTGCGCAGCGGCGGGATGAGCAGCGGCACCACGTTCAGGCGGTAGTAGAGGTCTTCCCGGAAGTTGCCGCGCGCGATCTCCTGCTCGAGGTCGCGGTTGGTGGCGGTGATGAGGCGGACATCGACCTTGAGGGTCTTGATGCCGCCCACGCGCTCGAACTCGCTCTCCTGGATGGCGCGCAGGAGCTTGACCTGCATCTCCACCGGGATCTCGCCAATCTCGTCGAGAAAGAGCGAGCCACCGTCAGCGAGCTCGAAGCGTCCGGGCTTGCTCGAGGTGGCGCCGGTGAAGGCGCCTTTTTCGTACCCGAAGAGCTCCGACTCCATCAGGGTCTTGGGGATGGCGGCGCAGTTGATCTTGATGAAGGGCTTGTCGCGCGGCTGGAGCCGCGTGCAGCGCCTTGGCGATGAGCTCCTTGCCGGTGCCGCTCTCGCCGGTGATGAGCACGGTGGAGGGCGAGTCGGCCACCTTGTCGATGACCTCGAAGATGCTCTGCATCTCCACGCTCTGGCCCACCAGGCCATAGCGGCCGTGCTCCCCGTCTCCGCCGGAGTACAGCGCCTGCTGGGGCGCGGAGCGGTTGGCGGCAGCCTGTCCCACCGCCTTGTCGACGATGGTGCGGATGACGTCCTGCTCGAACGGCTTCTCGATGTAGTCGAAGGCGCCGGCCTTGATCGCCTCCACCGCCTGGCCCACCGAGCCGTAGGCGGTGATCATGATGACGGGGATGTGCGGGTAGCCGCGGGCGGCGCTGCGCAGGACCTCCATCCCGTCGGCCTCGGGCATGCGCAGGTCGGTTATCACCACGTCGATGTCCTGGCCGAGCATGGCGATGGCCTCGGCGCCGTTCTGCGCCTGGACGACCTCGTGCCCATCTCTCCGCAGCAACGTGACCAGCACGCGCCGCAGGTTTGGCTCGTCGTCAGCGACCAGGATACGGGTCCGTTGCATACTTGTTGAGCTACCTTACCACTTGCGCGGCGGCTGGCGGCTCGTCGGCGGGGACCTTGCTGTCTGTCCGGCGCGATTCCGCGCTCCCTTCGGGCGGGGCGAGCGCCGAGACCTGGCTTGGAGCCTCGGCCGGAGCCTCGGTCGGAGCCTCGGTCGGAGCCTCGGTCGGAGCCTCGATCGGAGCCTCGGTTGGCGCCTCGGTCGCCCGGAGGGCCGGCGGCGTGGCATCTGACCGCACCGCGACCATCGGCGCGGTCAGCCGGCCGGTCTCGGTGATGTCCTTGATATCCTCTTGCTTGACGACGTCGGCGGCGGGGAGAAACACCGAGAACGTGGAGCCCTGGCCGATCGTCGAGCGGACCTCGATGGTGCCGCCGTGCTGGTTGATGATGCGCTGGGAGATGGCGAGTCCAAGGCCCGTGCCCTTGGACTTGGTGGTGTAGAAGGGGATGAACAGCTTCTTCATGCGATCGCGCGGGATGCCCACGCCGGTGTCGCGGAAGCGGACCTCCGCGAACTGGCCATAGCCCAGGCGCGAGCGTCGTCGGCGCGTGGTCAAGATCTCCAGCGTGCCGCCGCTCGGCATGGCCTGGAGCGCGTTTAGCCCCAGGTTCAGGAACACCTGCAAGATGGACTCCGCGTCACCGGCGACGTGCGGCAAGAGCTCGTCGGTGCGCAGCCGGACCTCCACGTTCTTGACGTCTTCGTTCTGGCTCAAGAGGTGGGCGGTCTTGCGCACGATGGCGTTGAGATCGACGCGGCCCGAGCCCTCGCGCCCAGGTCGCTCGGCGCGCGCATAGTCGAGGAAGCGGGTCACCACGTTGTTGAGGCGGTTGGCCTCTTCGATGATGATGCCGAGCAGCTCGGTGGTCTCGCCGGGCTCCGCTGGCCGGCTGTCCCCGGGGATGAGGAGCTGGGCCGCGCCCTTGATGGCGCCGAGCGGGTTCCGGATCTCGTGCGCCAGGCCGGCGGCCATCTCACCCAGCGCGGCCAGGCGATCTCGCTCCTTGACGCGCTCGTAGGCCTGGCTCGATTCGATGACGCGCGCCGCGGCGGTGGCCAGGTTGCGGAAGGTGTCGATGTCGTCGAGGTCAAAGGCGCCGCGCGCGCGATCGTCGCGGATGCACAAGAGGCCCAGCAGCCAAGGGCCTTGCTCGGTCTCGGCGGAGCCAAGGAGCGGGAACACCAGCGCCGCCGAAAGCTCCTCGGCCTTGGTCAGGCAAGAGGCGAGCGCGGCGACCTTGACGTCACCGTCGGCCGCGCCGCGCAAGGCCTCTCGCTCTCGGCCGACCTGCTCGGTGTCGAAGTAGCCGGTGCGGATGCGGTCGAGGAACGCGCGATCCGACGCCACGTCCAGGCGATCCACGGGGTGCGCGCCGAAGTGCCCCGCGCGGTCAAAGGACGCGCCATCAGAGTCGAGCAGGTACACCGCGGCGTCGGTGACGCGCCGCGACTCCTCCAGCGCCGCGAGGATGCGCGCGACCATGTCCGGGACGTCGACCACGCCGGGGAGATCGCGGCGCACCGCCTCGAGCCGCCCGCGCAGCTCGTGGCGCTGGCGCAGCAGCCAGCGGTTGATGCCGTTCTCGAGCCGGCTGCGCACCGGCTCGAACAAGATGAGGATCACGAAGGAGGCGACCAGGGCGTTGAGCAGGTACAGGCCCTTTTGCCCGCCGCCGATCCAGTACAGGAGGAAGCCGTAGACCGCCCACAGCAGCACGACCAGGGTGCCGAGCACCGCCATCTTGCCCACCAGTTCGTTGAGGTCGATGAGCCGGTTGCGAAACAGCGACTGCGAGAGGAAGTACAGGTAGAGGATCCCCAGGACGTTGCCGATGGTGGGCCAGGCCACGCCCAGGCGCGGCAGGCCGTCGGACAGCGTGAGCGTGGTGGCGACAAACCCGCCCAGCGCCAGGTACCAGACGCGCGCGCGCTCCACCTGCTTGACCGTGCTGCGGTACTGCCGGTACATGTCCCAGACGCAGCGGTACAGGCTGCCAAACACGTACGCGCCGAACGGCACCGTGAACCAGATCAGCTCGGTGATTGGCTCCACCACTGCCGAGTACACCAGGGCGGCGTAGGCGATCACGGTCCACGCCAGGGTCACGCGAGGTCCGCGCTGCTGTCCGCCGATGGACGGCTGCGCCAGGAAGATGCGGAAAAAGCGGATGGCCAGAGGCGGGATGGTGGCCGCCGCCCACAACGCCAGCCACTGCATCAGCGGGCTGCTGGTGGTGGCGCCAAGGAACGTGAACAGATGCCAGATGGAGACGATCAGGGTGAACGCGGCGAACGCCGAGTACACGCGATCCCGGCGCGACCGCAGCAGCACCGACGCGCCGATCGCCAGGATCAGCAGCGCCGCCAGCAGGGCCGAGACCGCCTGGATGTTCACCGCGGCAGCATAGCCTGGATGGCCTCGCCAGGGGGGCGTCGGTCCAAGCTGAGGCGGTCGCTCGCCGGTCCCTCGCGGAGCAAGGCGCGATTACTCGCGGAGCAAGGCGTGATTACTCGCGGAGCAAGGCGTAGATGCTGCGCTTGAAGAACGGGTCCGCGGGACCTGAAGTTATCAAGCCCGAGACGACATCGGGAAGGCCGCCGGCGAACACGTGGGTGGTCTTGTAGCGCAGGATCACCGGCTCATCAGGCTGGCGGAAGACCCGAGGAGACCCGGCGTACGCCACGACGATCCAGTACGCTCCGGCCTGCAAGGCCTGTGGCGGGATCGCGATCTCGTTGGCGCCGGGCACGATCTTGGCGGTGGTCTTGGCGAGCACCTTGACGCTGGTGGCGGTGTCCGTGGCGTAGAGCCCAAGCTGGGCGTCGACCGGCGCGTCTGGGATCTGCGTCGGCGCGAAGACGCCGAGCTTGCGAACGAGCCGCGCGGTGGGGAGCACCAGCGGATAGGCGACCAGGACTCCCGCAGCTTGCGCGGGGGTCTCGGCCAGGGAGGCGGCGTGGCCGAGCACCTCGACGCCATGGATGGTGAACGGCCTGGTCAGGGACTTCCCTGGCCCATCCGGCGTGCTGATGTTGGCGGTGAGCATCTCCTCGCCGCCTTGTGTGCCCGCGGTGTAGCGGGTGACGAAGACCGCCTCGCCGTTGAGATCGGGGACGACGCTCGCGGTCCGTGGTGACAGGGTCCCGAGGGTCGCGTCGATCGAGAGGGAGAGCTCCGTACTCGGGTCGCCCTTGACCTTGATCGTGAGGTCAACCGAGTCACGCTCATCCAGCGCGTCGGGGCCAGAGATCTCCAGCACCGAAGGATCCTGGCTGCTATCGCTGGGGCCACCGGCGTTGTCGCCAAAGCAGGCGGTCGCGAGCACGCTCGCTGCGAGGAGAAACAGGGCCAGGCAGGCCAGGCGGGGACGATGGGTGTGCATTGAGAGCTCGCGAGCGAACAGGGCCAGTGCCAAGTGACCAACGACGACCAACGACGACCAACGACGACCAACGACCAACGACGACCAACGACGACCAGCGACGGCCAACGACGACCAAACGGCGACCAAACGACGGCGGGAAGATATAGATCAAACAGTCCGGCACGGGGTAGCAAATTGCGGAGCGGAGCTCACCGAGGACCGTCGCTGCCAGGGACCAGCAGAGGTTTCGTGGGCGGGACCACCGCCGCGTCATCGGGTGCTGGAGGCCGATCGGGTCCAGGCATCGTAGGAGAACACCGCGAGGCCGGTCCAGATGATGGCGAAGGCGCCCAGGGTGGCGGTGGAGAAGGGCTCGCCGTACACAAGGACGGCGAGCAGGAACTGTCCGGTGGGGGCGAGGTACTGCAAGAAGCCCACGGTGGACAGCGGCAAGCGGCGCGCGGCGCTGGTGAACAGCAGGAGCGGCACGGCGGTGACGACGCCGGTGGCGACGAGCAAGAGGTGGATCGCGAGCGAGGCGTGGGTCAGGGCGCCCTGATCGTGCGCGAACAGCCAGCCCAGCAAGAGCAGCGCCGGCGGCAGCATGAGCCCGGTCTCCACCGTGGTGCCAGCGAGCGACTCGATCTTGGCGGTCTTGCGGACCAGGCCGTACACGCCAAAGGTGCCGGCGAGGACCAGCGCCAGGACAGGGGGCTGCCCCCGCTGGATGGCCAGCACGGTGACGCCGAGCGAGGCGAACGCGATGGCGATCTTCTGGGCGCGGCGCAGGCGCTCGCCGAGCACGATCACGCCGAGCGCCACCGACACCAGCGGGTTGATGAAGTAGCCAAGGCTCGCCTCCAGCAGGCGGCTCTCGGACACCGCGTACACGAAGGTGCCCCAGTTGATGGAGAGCATGATCGAGGACGCGGCCATGGTGAGGAGCACGCGCCGGTCGCGGAGCGCTCGCCAGGTGGCCGCGAGCTTGCCGGTGGCCGCGGTCAGGGCGAGCAGCGTCAGGAGGCCCCACACCACCCGGTGGCCCAGGAGCTCGAGCGCCGGCAGCTCCCCGAGCAGCTTCCAGAACGCGGGCACCGCGCCCCACAGGCCATAGGCGAGCGCGCCGTGCAGGATCCCTCGCCGGGCCTCGTTCACTCGCGCACCATACGAAGGGCCCGCGTGGCCGGCAAGCGCGCGCGGGCAAGCGGTGCGCCCCGAGGCCGCTCACCTCAGGCGGCTCTTCGAGGAGGCGCGCGAAGGGGGCTTGCGCGGGGTGGATCTTCGCGGCGCGCGCTACGGCTGGAACAGGGCCTTCATCCAGGCGACGAAGGACAGCGCCAGCGCCCCGTCATGCGCAAAGGCGCGCGCCGTGATGGCTGTACCAAAGGGCTGGCCGGGAGCTTCTCTCCACGCCAACCAGGTATGGATCTCCGCCTTGATCCGATCCTTCTCGGCGAACGGCGCGGCATGCCTGACGCGAGCGTCCTCGGTGGCTTTCTGAGCCCAGGGCCAGCACGGATCCCCGGCGGGGATGAGCTGCGCCAAGAAGTCCTCGAGCTTGCCTTTGCTCTGGTTGTCCGGCATGAGCCAGACGCCAGCGCAGCCGTCGTCGCGCGTCGCCGACCGCAGGATCGTGCCACCGGGGCTCGGTGCAGGAGGCGGCTGGTAGCCCGCGAGGGTCAGCGCTTGTTCCACGCTGGCCCAGCGGTCCTCTGCTGACAGGTCAGCGTCGAGCACGAAGCCTGTTCTCACGCGAGACTTCAGCTCGGTGGGGATCACGGCGAGGACTTGCTTGTCCGAGCCCGCGACACTCACATACGGATACCAGGGCACTCGCGCATCCCAGTCCCAGCCGTGCCTCGTCATCAGGTTGATGATCGACCACTGGTCGTCGATCCCCTCGACGACGAGCCGGTGCGGCGCAGACTCCTTGATCTTGGCCTTGCGCTCCCCGCTCATCCCCGGACCTCGATGTGGTGCTGCGCCGCGATCTCGAGCTCCTCGGCCGAATAGCGCACGGCCTCGGTGGCGCCCTTCTCGATGCGGTGGACCGAGATATCGGCGGCGAGATCCGGATCATCGGCCTGCAGCCAGGCGAGGGCGCGCATGCAGTCGCCGCTGTGCGAGGTGGCGAAGATCTGGATGTTCAGCCGTCTCGCGGTCTCCACAACCCGCTTCCACATGGACTCCAGCGCGGAGTAGTGCAGGCCAGTGTCGATCTCGTCGATGAGCAGCACTCCATCGGTAGCGTGAGCCAGGCCGACAGCGAGCGCCAGCATGCGCCGCGTGCCGTCTCCCAGGCTGCCCAGCGGCACGCGCTGACCGGTGCCCGCCAGCTTCACCACGGCGTTGTTTCCCCCCTCGGTGAGAAACACCAGGCGATCGATGGAAGGTTCGATCATCTTGATCGCAGCAATAACCTTGTCCTCCTCGGGGGTAACGACAATTTTGTCCCAGAGTTGGGCCAGGGTGCGTAGCGGAACTCCCTCGGTGCCGAGGAAGAACACCTGTGGTTCGGAGAGCCCGAGGGAGGAGGGTTGGCGCGAGAACGAATCGCGCAACACTACACCGCTTGGCGACAAGGGGATCAACGGGAGGTCTTTGCCCAGCGCACCAACGACGCGAAGCGCCAGCAGTGGACCCGTTTCCATGCTGTCCCGCGTTCCCTCCGAGAACAGGTCACCAGGGAGGACCTGTACTTCACAGCGAACCGCCGAGGACTTGCTGTCCATCGTTCCCTGGAGCTCGAACGAGGTCCCTTCACGCAAGAGGTGATCGACGAACAAGTGGCTGACGTCCACCGACTCGCGCCAGATCGGGCGTGAGGTGCGCGTCGACTCGGTCATCGACGTCTCGCCTCGTCGTTGACCGCTTCGCAACAGGGCCGCAGGAGTGCCGCCGCTGGCCAGCAGCTCGATCGCCTCGAGCAGCGAGGTCTTGCCGGCGTTGTTGCGGCCAACGAAGAGGTTGACCCGGGTGAGGCCGCGCAGCGTCAGGTTCTCGAACTGTCGGAACCGGGAGAGATGGATGGAGTCGTACATGCGAGCCTGGCCGCGAGGCGGATACGTGATCCTCGCCAGGCCATCGTAGCGCGCCAGGTGCCGCGATGGGGCGGAGACGCCGAGGATTGCGGCCCTTGGTCACGCCAGCTTGGCGAGGCCCTGGGCCAGGGCGGGGAGCTCGTCGGGCAGCACGGTGCGCAGGTCGAGCCACAGGCGGCCGGCTTCGAGGCGGCCGATGATGGGGCGGGGCTGGCTGCGCAGCGCGGCCTCCAGGGTCTCGGCGCTCTTGTGCGGGTGGCGAACCACCACGGCGAAGGACGGGAGCTGCGCGGTGGGCATGGCGCCGCCGCCGACGGTGGCCTGGCTCGGCAGGAGCTCCAGGGTCAGCTCGCCGCCGCCGACCGCGACGCAGGCGGTGAGCACGGCCTCGGCAGCGGCGCGGACCTCCGCGGCAGATCGGCGCAGCATGGACAGGGCGGGGATCTCGTCGAGGCGGGCGTCGCGGTAGCAGGTGAGGGTGGCGGCGAGGGCGGCGAGGGTGAGCTTGTCCGGGCGCACCACGCGCATGAGCGGGTGCTTGCGGGCGCGCGCGATGGCGGCGCTGGTGCCCAGCAGGATGCCGGCCTGGGGGCCGCCCAAGAGCTTGTCGCCGGAGATGGTGACCAGGTCGGCGCCGCTGGCGACGGTCTCGGCCACGGTGGGCTCGACGGGGAGGCCGGCGGCGCGCTGCTGCTCGGCGCTGAGCAAGGCGCCGGAGCCCAGGTCGACCATGACGCCGAGCGCGGCGGCGGGGCCGGGCGCTGCGAGGGCCGCCGCTTGCGCGGCGCTGGCCAGGTGCTGCGCGCGCGCGAGCTGCACCAGCTCCTCGGCGGTGGCCTCGGCGGTGAAGCCGATGATGGCGAAGTTGCTGCGGTGGACCTTGAGCAAGAGCGCGGTGTCCGCGGTGATGGCGCGGGCGTAGTCTTCGGCGCGGGTCTTGTTGGTGGTGCCGACCTCCACCATCTTGCAGCCGGACAACGCGAGGATCTCCGGCAGGCGGAAGGAGCCGCCGATCTCCACCAGCTCGCCGCGCGACACGATGACGCTCTTGCCGGCGGCGAGCGCGGCCAGGCCCAGCACGGTGGCCGCGGCGTTGTTGTTGACCACCAGCGCGTCCTCGGCGCCGGTGAGCTGGCGCAGCAGGGCGCGCAGGTGGTCGTGGCGAGAGCCGCGCGCCCCGGTGGCCAGATCGTACTCGAGGTTGCTGTAGCCGGCGGCGATCTCGTCGACGGCGCGGCGGGCGGCGGCGGCAAGCGGCGCGCGGCCGAGGTTCGTGTGCAGGACGACGCCGGTGGCGTTGATGACCGGGCGCAGCGGTGGCGTGAGCAAGGCCCGCGCCGCGCGGATGACCTCGGCCACCTCGATGTCCGGCTCGGTGGTCTCGCCGGCGAGCACGGCGGCGCGGCGGGCGGCGATCTCGCTCCGCGCTGCCTGCAGCGCGGCCCAGCGCGGCACGGCGGCGGCGGCGATCACCTGATCGGCGAGCAGGTGGACCGCGGGGAGTCGCGCGAGGAGCGCTTGCATGGCGCTCCTACGGAGCTCCGTCGTCGTCGACGGGGGCGGCGGAGGTGCTGCGCATGCGGGCCAGGTACGTGTCCTTGACCCGCTCGACCTCGAGCCCGAGCACCTTGGCGTACTCGACGAGGAAGCCGCGCACGTAGACCGCGGCCGGGAGCTTGGCGAAGACCTCGCCCTCGAGCGCCTGCAGGTACGCCATGCCGACCTTGGAGCGCTCGGCGATCTCCCGCAGCTCGACGCCACGCGCCTCGCGGATCTGCCGGAGCAGGGGGCCGGAGTACTCGGTGGCGGCGCTCAGCTCCGGCATCGCGGGGCGGACCGCGGCGATGGCCGGGTCCTCGAGCTTGCGGGCGGCGACCACCTCGGGGCGCGGCAAGGTGCCAAGCTCGACCATGGGCGGGGCAGGGATGCCGTCGGGGAACAGCTCCATGTCGTAGTCCTTGCGCTTGGCGGCGTCCATCAGCGTCGTGTACGCCAGGTCAAAGCGCCGGTGGGTGGCCTCCAGCGAGGCGGCGTCGTACAGGCCGCTGATGACCACCGAGTCGGTGCCGTAGATATCGCGGACGCGCCGGTTGGCGCGCCGGATGTCCTCGAAGCTGGCGGTGGGCGGCACCTCGAGCAAGTCGTAGTGGTTGTCCGAGGGCAAGACCTCGCCTTCCAGCTCCGGCGGCCGGGCGGCGATGAGCGCGCGGGTGACGCGCTCGAAGCACTTGGCGATGCGCGTCTCGGGGTGCTCGACCAGCACCGGGCGGCGGCGCCGGGTAGAGGCCCACACCGCCTCGTCGTATTCGAGGTGCCCCAGGTACTGCAGCGGCACGCCGAGGCGCCGGCGGGCCACCGAGAGGACCGCGCGCCCCATCTCCATGTCCGACTTGGAGCGGACGGCGTTGATGACCAGCTGCGGGGCGAAGCCGAGGATCGCGGCGCGCAGCGCCGGCAGGTCGGCGCTGCCCTCGTGGATGGCGCGGCGGTACAGGTCGAGCGCGCCCTCGGCGCCGCCCTCGAGCTTGCGGGCGGCCTCCTCGGGGGCGATCCAGCGCTCCAGCCCGAGCTGTCGCAGGCGGTGCAGGAAGGCCACGCGCAAGAAGCGGTGCAGCAGCTCGATCGAGGTGGGATCTGGTACGGCGGCGATGATGCCGATGTCGGCGCGCAGAAACAGCTCCAGCGTGGCCGAGCTGGTGCCGGGCCCCAGGTCCACCACCACCCAGTCTGCTGGGAGATCTCGTAGCTTGGCCGGCAGCGAGGCGATCTGCTCGGGGGTCGGCTCGGCGGCGGAGGGCGGATCAAAGACGCCGGCCACCAGGCGCATGCCCGGGACGTGGCTGGTCACCGCCAGGTCGCGCAGCGGCACCGACGCGGGCGCGAAGGTCTCGTGCAGGCAGCGCATGGGGCGCGAGACGCCGGCGAAGATGTGCAGGTTCGCCAGGCCAAACGCGGCATCCACCAGCACCACGCGCTTGCCCAAAGTGGCCAGAAAGATCCCGACGTTGGCGGCGATGAGGCTCTTGCCCACCCCGCCTTTTCCGCTGGCGATCGCGACGACGCGCGGACCGTGTTGCACCGCGAGACACTAGCCCAAAAACGCCCAGGGCGTCATTCGCCGGGCCGCTCCGACGTCGCAAAGAGGAGGGTCTGCCTGCGACCTCTGGTGGCAGGTGGGAGCAAAACCGCCGGCTTGCCGGGACCGCCGGCTTGACCGCTGGGCCGCCGGCCCCTACGATCGGCGCGATGGCTACCCTGATCGACAACCCCAAGCGCGCGCGTCAGCTTGCCCGCGCGATCGCGTCGGATCTGACCCTCTATCACGAGCCGAAGATCCTCGAGGGCATCTCCAACGACAACCTGTTTGACGTCATGGCGGACGAGATCAATGAAGGGCGGGAGCTGTTCAAGAGCCGCGTGACCGAGGAGATCTTCGGCCAGCACATCTACGAGCGAGCGATCGTCGACGTGCTGGTCAAGTCCAAGGGGCACGTCAAGTCGAAGATCTGGTGAACCGCGAGCACGAGGGGCGCGGCGGGGACGCGCGCGCGGGACAGCCGTGCATGACCGCGGTCGCCGAAGCTGACGGCGACGCCGCGACAGACGTAGCTGACGGCGCGGACGCAGCGGACGCAACGACGGACGGCGTGGACGCAGCGGCAGACGCCGCGGACGCCGCGGACGCCGCGGACGGCGATGGGGAAGACGAGCTGGGCGGCGCCATCCGCCATCAGTGGACCATCACCGACGAGCAGGCCGGGGGCCGCCTGGACGTGGTGCTGGCGGCGCAGCTCGCCGTGCCGCGCACGCTCGCGCAGCGGCTGATCGAGGCCGAGCTGGTGACCCTGGCCGGCCGGCCGCCCAAGAAGGCCGGCCAGCGCGTGCGCGCGGGCGAGCCGGTGATCGCGGTGGTGCCACGGCCGACTCCGTTGGAGGTGGTGGCCGAGGATCTGCCGTTGCCGATCCTCTACGAAGACGCGCACCTCGTGGTGGTCGACAAGCCGGCGGGCATGGTGGTGCATCCGGCGGCCGGGCACAGCCGCGGCACCATGGTCAACGCCCTGCTGTTCCACTGTCGAGATCTGTCGGGGATTGGCGGGGTCGCCCGGCCGGGGATCGTGCATCGGCTCGACAAGGACACGAGCGGCGCGATGGTGGTCAGCAAGGATGATGTCACCCACGCATCCCTGGCCGCCGAGCTGGCGCGCAAGAGCGCTGGTGGCGTCAGCTCCATCCGTCGCGAGTACCTGGCCATCGCGTGTCCGGCGCCGCCGCAGGATCGCGGCACCTACCGCACGCTGTATGGCCGGCACCCGGTGCATCGGCAGCGCTTCTCGTCGAAGGTCAGCCGCGGCAAGCACGCGGTGACCCACTGGCAGGTGGTGGAGCGGTTCGCGGGGGCGGCGCTGGTCTCGCTGCGCCTGGAGACCGGGCGCACGCACCAGATCCGGGTCCACGCCGCCGATCACGGCTGGCCGCTCCTCGCCGACGCGGTGTATGGCCACCGGCCCGCCGATCCAGCGCTCGCCCAGCTAGCGGCCGCGCTGGGGCGGCAGGCCTTGCACGCGCACGTCTTGGCGTTCGTGCATCCGCGCACCGGACAGGAGCTGGAGATCCAGAGCCCGCTGCCCGCAGATCTGGCGCGCGTGCTCGCGGCGCTGCGAGCGATGCGGTAGCGCAAGCTCCTTGTCTGCCGCCGGTCCGTGATATCTACGGGGCGTGCGAAGCATGACCGGATACGGCCGGGCCGCGGCGACCGTCAAGGGCGCCCACGTGGTCGTCGAGATCCGGACCGTCAACCACCGCTTCTTGGAGCACAAGCTGCGGAGCCACGGGGCGGCGGCGTCGCTCGAAGAGGCGATCAGTGCACGGCTCCGCGCCGGCATCGAGCGCGGCTCCGTCGTGGTCAGCCTGTCGTGGCGCAGCGACACCGGCGGTCCTCGGCTGGATCGCGCGCGGGCACATCAGGTCTTTCGCGAGCTGTCCGAGCTGGCCTCGGAGCTGGGGCTGCCGCCGCCAGGGCTCGCGGAGGTGCTGTCCCAGCAGGGCGTGGTCAGCACCGAGCTGGCGGGCGAGCCGCCAGAGGACGCCATCACGCTGGCGCTGGTGGATCAGGCGATCTCGGAGGTGGTGGCGATGCGCGCCGCAGAAGGCGCGGCGCTGGGGCGTGACCTTGGTGAGCGAGTGGCCGCCCTGGCGGCGATCGCCGCCGAGCTGACGGAGCTGGCGGCGCAGGCCGGCCCGGCGGCAGCCGAGCGCCTGCAAGAGCGCGTGCGCCGGGTGCTGGCGCAGGTCCTGCCCGGCGGCTCGGAGGTCTCTGGCCTCGAGCCCGGGCGGCTGGCGCAAGAGGTGGCCTTGATCGTCGATCGCGGCGATATTACAGAGGAGCTGGTGCGGCTCCAGAGCCACCTGGCGCAGGCGCGGGACCTGTTGCGATCGGAGGGCTCGGTGGGGCGGCGGCTGGAATTCCTGCTGCAAGAGATCGGCCGCGAGCTCAACACCGTGGGCGCCAAATCGTGGAGCGCGGCGATCTCCCGACATATCGTCGATGCCAAGAGTGAACTCGAGAAGCTCCGCGAACAGGCGCAGAACGTGGAATGATGAAGACCGTGACTTGCCCCCGTGGCCTCCTGGTCATCGTGTCGTCCCCTTCGGGGGCCGGCAAGACCACGCTCACCCGACGTCTCATGGCGGAGTTTCCCGCCACCCTGACGTTCTCGGTCTCGTACACCACGCGGGCCATGCGGCCGGGCGAGGTGGATGGCACCGACTATCACTTCGTCTCCGCCGCCACCTTCGACCAGATGGTGGCGCGCCAGGAGCTGGCGGAGCACTTCTTTGTCCACGGCAACCACTACGGCACCGCCAAGGCGCCGGTGGAGGAGGCGCTGTCCGCCGGCCGGGACATGATCTTCGACGTGGACTGGCAAGGCGGGGCCGCGCTATCTGCGCAGTGGCCAGATGATTGCCTCAAGATCTTCATCTTGCCGCCGGATCTGGAGACCTTGGCCCAGCGCCTGCGTCGGCGCGCGACCGACAGCCCGGAGGTCATCGAGCGTCGCCTGCAGAAGGCGCTGGAGGAGCTGGGGCACTTCGGGGAGTACCAGCACCTGATCATCAATGATGATCTGGAGCGCTCGTACCCGGTCTTGCGCGCCATCTACCTCGCGCGCCGCCTGGACAGGCACGACAGGCACGACAGGCACGGGTCCGCCGGCGAACCCGGCGCAGGCAGTAGCGCCGGCGGCGGCGCGGGCGGCGGCGCAGACGGCGTGAGCGCCGCTGAGATCGCCAGCTTGTCCAGCTTGGACCGCGCCCAGCTCGAAGAGGTCGTGCGCCAGAACCGCGAGTCAGGGACCGTGGCCCACGCCGAGCGGCTGGCCGCCGGGTTTTCGGCCACGCGGCACGGTTCCTAAAGAGAGCGCTTCCCATCAGATAGGGGTTCCCTCGCCGCTGGAGGGCTGTAAGCGAGGGCGAAAGTCGGCGTTGTCGAACGTGGTGTCAGGACGGCTGGCCGCCGCCGGGGGCATCGCGTGGTAGGCTTCCGCATCACCTTCGACGTATGACGCAGATCGAAAAGCTCCTGGAAGACATCTCCGGCTATCACCCGAGCGCTGACCTCGGGCTGGTGCGGCGGGCCTATCAGTTTGCTGCGGATGCGCATGCTGGCCAGACCCGCAAGTCGGGCGACCCTTACGTCACGCACCCGCTGTCGGTGGCGCGCATCATCGCCGAGCTCAAGCTCGACGTGTCTTCGGTGTGCGCGGCGCTGCTCCACGACGCGGTGGAGGACACCTCGGCCACGGTGGAGCAGCTCTCCGACCAGTTCGGCAAAGAGGTGGCGTTCCTCGTCGAGGGCGTCACCAAGCTCGGCAAGCTGCCGTACTCCACGAGGGAAGAGCAGCAGGCCGAGAACTTCCGCAAGATGCTGCTGGCCATGGCGCGCGACATCCGCGTCATCCTGGTCAAGCTGTGTGATCGCCTGGACAACATGCGCTCGCTCAACCACCTGCCGAGCGAGAAGCAGGAGCGCATCGCCGCCGAGACGATGCAGATCTACGCGCCGCTGGCCAACCGCCTGGGCATCCAGTCCGTGAAGATCGAGCTGGAGGATCTGGCGTTCAAGTATCTGCACCCCGGGGAGTACGATCAGCTCGCGACGGAGGTGTCCAAGACCCGCGCGGAGCGGCTGGAGTACATCCGCCACGTCGAGAAGCTGATCGAGAAGGAGATGGGGGAGGGCGGGGTAGCTTGCCAGGTGTCCGGGCGCGCCAAGCACCTGTGGTCGATCTACCAGAAGATGCGGCGCACCCAGCGGCCGTTCGCGGAGATCCACGACGCCATCGGCTTTCGCGTGGTCACCGACAGCCAGATGTTCTGCTACCAGGCGCTGGGCATCGCGCATCAGACCTGGACGCCGATCCCGGGCCGGTTCAAGGACTACATCGCGCTGCCAAAGCCCAACCGCTACCAGTCGCTGCACACCGCGGTCATCGGGCCACGCGGCGAGCGCATCGAGATCCAGATCCGCACCCGCGACATGCACATGGTCGCCGAGCACGGCATCGCCGCGCACTGGAAGTACAAGGAAGGCAAGCCGACCGACGCCGGCGACGACAACAAGTTCGCCTGGCTGCGCCAGCTCATGGAGAGCCACCGCGAGCTGCGCGATCCCACGGAGTTCCTCGAGTCGGTCAAGATCGACCTGTTTGGCGACGAGGTCTACGTGTTCACGCCGCAGGGCGACGTCAAGGCGCTCCCGCAAGGGAGCTGCCCGATCGACTTCGCGTACACCGTTCACTCGTCGGTGGGAGACCACTGCTCCGGCGCGCGCGTCAACAACATGATCGTGCCGCTGCGCTACCAGCTCCGCAACGGCGACACGGTGGAGATCCTCACCAACCCCAACCAGAAGCCGAACAAGGACTGGCTCAAGCTGGTGAAGACGGCGCGCGCGCGCAACAAGATCCGCTACCTGCTGCGCCAGGAGCAGCGCGATCGCGGGCTGGCGCTGGGCGCGGACCTGATGGACAAGGCCATGCGCAAGCACGGCACCACGGTGGAGAAGTCGAGCAAGCAGCTCACCGCCGCCGCCAAGGATCTGCGCTGCGCCACGCTGGATGAGCTCACCCTGCAGGTGGGCTACGGCAAGATCACCATGCAGCAGGTGCTCGAGCGCGCGCTGCCGGAGCTGAGCAAGAAGGCGGAGATCTCCGCCGTGGAGAAGTCCGAAAATATCCTCAAGAACTTGCTGCGCAAGGTCACCCGCAAGACCTCCACCAGCGGCATCAAGGTGGCCGGGGAGCACGACATCCTGGTGCGCTTCGGCAAGTGCTGCAGCCCGCTGCCGGGCGATCCCATCACCGGCTTCATCACCCGCGGCCGTGGCGTGACCGTCCACCGCCGGGACTGCGACAAGGGCCTGGACCTGGACCCCGACCGCCGCATCGACGTGGAGTGGGACGGCAGCTCCAAGACGCAGCACGAGGTGGCCATCCAGGTGCTGTGCGCCAACAAGCCAGGGCTTTTGGCGCACATCTCGCAGTCCTTCACCGACCAGGGCGTCAACATCAACCAGGCGCACTGCCGCACGGCGGACGGCGACCGCGCGGTCAACACGTTCCACGCGAGCGTCAAGGATCTGGATCAGCTCAAGTCCGTGATCCGCTCGCTGAGCCGGATCAAGGGCGTGTTCTCCGTGGATCGCGTCAGCGCGGACATCTCGTAGCAGCGCGGGCGAGCTGCGGGCGCGCCGCGCGGTGAGCGAGCGCGTGGTGCTGGCGGCGCCGGTGGATGTGGCGGCGGAGCAGGCGCCGCGCGGCCTTACCGAGGCCTTACGCTGGGTCGCCGCGGCGAGCCTTAGGATGGCTTGCATGACCTCCGCGCAGACCGTCACCGCCTTGCTGTCCATCGCCGCGCTCGCCGGCTGCACCGTGTCGCCGGCGGCCGCCGAGGACACCGCCGGCGCACCACAGGCCGCGGCGGCGCCGGGCGCTGGCAACCTGCCGACCACGGCGGCGCCAGATCGCGGGGCCGAGGCGATCGCCGCGCTGCGGGCGCGCGGCGACGAGGGGCTGCGGCAGATCCTGGCGGAGTACGACCGCGCGCCGCCGCAGGCCCGGGCCGCGCTGGCGGCCACCGTCGACGCGGTGGCGGCGCAGCGCTATGCCACGGTGTCCCGCCTGTACTGGCACACCGACCTTGGGGCCGCCAAGCGTGAGGCCGAGCGCACCGGGCGACCCATCTTGGCGCTGCGCATGCTCGGCCGGCTCGACGAGGATCTGTCCTGCGCCAACAGCCGCTTCTTCCGCACCGCGCTGTACTCCGACCACCGCGTGGCGCGCCTGTTGCGTGAGAGCTTCGTGCTCCTGTGGACCAGCGAGCGGCCGGTGCCGCGTGTCACCATCGACTACGGGGACGGCCGCGTGCTGCAAGGGACGGTCACCGGCAACAGCATCCACTACGTGCTGGACGCCGAGGGCGAGGTGGTGGATGCGCTGCCTGGCCTGTACATCCCGAAGGTGTTCGTGGACGAGCTGTCCGCGCTGCAGCGGGAGCTCGCGCAGGAGCGCGCGGAGCATGTCACCTCAGGCAGCAAGCTGCTTCGCCGGGCCAAGAAGATGGCGGCGCGACAGCAGCGCGCGCGCGCCGCGCTGTCGCAGATCTCCGGCGCGATCTGGGTCCCCAACCTGCGTCGCCTGCTCACCGCCGACGACGCGGTGTCGGCCGTCGAGCGCGCCCAGCGCGCGACCGCCGGCAAGGCCCGGGTGGAGGTGCCGCTCTTGCACCAGATCGCCCCGGGCACCAACCCGGGCAGCATCGATGACAGCGAGGTCGCGCAGTGGGCGAGCATCGGCCAGGTGCTCTTTGGCCTGGGCGAGATCAGGGCGCCGCAGCAGGCCGCGAGCGCGGGCGCGCCAGCGATGGAGCGGCGCAGGGCCCGGGTGGCCCGCGGCGAGCGCCGAGTCGCGCCGGCCGCGCCGGTGGTGCCGGTGGCGCCGGCTGCCGTGCGACCTGGCGCGGAGACGCCGGAGGCGCCAGAGGCGCCAGAGGTGCCGGAGGTGCTGGATGCCACCGCGCGCGCGCTGGTCACCGCGGTCTATCTGGGCGGCCAGGCCGCGCCCGGCGTGGCCGCTGCCCCCGAGGCTGTGCTGGCCCGCTTCGAGCAACGGATGGTGGCAGACACCGCCATCAGCCAGGTCCGCCTGCGGCCGCGCATCTGGCACCAGATGCAGTCCGAGCGTCAGCCCCTCGACGAGCTGAACCTCTGGGTTTATGACGCGCTGTTCTCTACGCCGCGCCAGGACCCCTGGCTTGGGCTGCTGCCTCGCGACGAGTACACCGGCCTGCCAGGGGATGGGGTGGTCGCGCGCTGACCGCCGCGGCGTCGGTGGGCGCGCGGCGTCGGCGGGCGCGCGGCGTCGGCGGGCGCGTGGCGTCGGCGGGCGCGCGGCGTCAGCGGGCGCGCGGCGTCGGCGGGCGCGTGGTACGAAGCTGGGCGACAAGTGCAGGTGGCGGGGGCCGAAGCCGGTATACTGCTCGCCGATGAAGCGAGGCATCGCGGTCTGCATCCTTGGGGGCTGGGCAGTCGCTGGCGCAGCGTCCGCGCACGCGGGGCCGCTGGAGCTGGGCGGCTTTCTCGGGCCGCGGCTCTACAGCGACAACTCGCGGCTTGGACAGCGCGGCATCGCCGCGCCGGTGTCGCTCACCAGCGCGCTGGCGCTGGGGGGCCGCATCGGCTTGCCGCTGTGGCGCGGCCAGCTCGTGCCGGAGTTCGAGCTGGCGCTCGCCTCCACCCAGACGGACAAGTTCGCGGTGGGCGTGACCTGGCTCGAGCCGCGGCTGTCGTTGCGCTATCAGCTCCGCACCGAGTCCTGGCTGCGGCCGTTCTTGATGGTGGGCGGCGGCGCGCCGATCTCGCTGTCCGGCAACACGGACATCGTCGCCCACCAGATCCTCGGCGAGGGGTTCGTCGGCGCCGGCGTCGCGGTGTGGACGGGCAACGGCTTTGGGTTGCGGGTGGACGGCCGGCTGTCGTTTTTGCCTGGCGACGATCCGGGCGTGGCGGTGGAGGGCGAGTTTGGCGTCGGCGTGATCGTTCCGCTGGGACGCAGCCGACGCAGCGCGACGGTTGCCACGCCGGTGGTCGCGGACGCCGACGGCGATGGGCTTGGCGACGCCGTCGACGGATGCCCTGGGCAGCGCGAGGACGCGGACGGCTTTGAAGACAAGGACGGGTGTCCCGACATCGACAACGATCTGGACCACGTGCTCGACATCGCCGACGCCTGCGCGGCGCAGCCCGAGACCTACAACGCGGTCGCCGATGACGACGGCTGCCCTGACGTGGTGCCGCCGGAGGTCTCCGCGCTGGAGGGGCCCCTCCCCGCGCTGGTCTATCCTCCGGGAGAGCGGGTCGCGCCGCGCAGCGGCCAGCTCGTGGCGGCGCTCGACCGGATCGCTGCCGTGCTGATCGCCAACCCCACGGTTCGCGTTCGCCTGATCGGGCACACCGACGATCGCGAGGCCGCGGCGCTGGCCCCCGAGGGAGAGGAGCCAGATCTGGCGGCGCTCTCGGCGGAGCTTTCGCTGGCCCGGGTGACGGCGCTGCGCGAGCTCTTGATCCTGCGCGGCCTCGAGGAGCGTCGCGTCGTGCTGGAGAGCCGAGGCGCGGAGGAGCCGGTGAGCGAGAACGACAGCGCTGGCGGTCGGCAGGCCAACCGCCGCGTCGAGCTGCAGCTCCTGGTGTCATCGCACTAGCCCAGAGCCGGCCCGAGCTGAGTAGAGCCGACCTGCGCCGAGCCGACCTGCGCTGAGGACCTCAGCTGCGCCTGCCCCGGCTACTCGCCCAGAGCGCCGTAGCGCAGCAGCCGGAAGCGCTTGGTCGGCGTCGCGCGGAGCTGCGCCGCGACCCGGCCGTGCAGGTCTTCATCCCAGGTCGAGTACCGCAGGATGAACGCATCCGATAGCTTGCGATCCCCGCTGCTCTGCAGCGCGAGGACCTCTCGCAGCATGCCGGCGACGACGTCGTGGTAGCGGTCATAGGCGATGATCAGCTTGCCGGCGGCGGCGTCGAAGCGGAGCAGGCCACGCTCGAGGAACCAGTTCCACTGCATGAGCTGCATCGATTGATACGGTTGGTCGCGGCGCGGTCGGTTGACCTGCAGCACCCGCAGGATGCCGCCGGCGTACACGGCGCGCAGGCGCGCCTCGTCGTAGTAGCCGCTCTTGCGCAGCGCGCGCGCCGCGTACAGGGAGACGAGGTCGGCCTTGAGCTCCTCGAGCAGGTTGTGATCGGCGGCCAGCGCGACGTCGAGGCTTCGTCCGTCGACCGTGGTGGAGACGCCCAGGTAGTGCCCCACCTCGTGCCAGAGCGTGCGGTAGAAGTCGCCCTCGATGTCGAGGTCTGCGCTGTGGGCCGGCGCCACCGCTGACGTCCACAGCGCGCGCGCGGTTTCGTGGAGCTGGGGGTGACGCAAGATGTTGGCGCGCAGCAAGATCGTGCGTCCGTACCGCTCCGCGAGGTAGGCTTCGTTGGGCAGGATGGTGGCGGTGTTGGCGCTGCGCGCCTGGCCAAAGTCCGCGACCACGTCGTACACGCCGACCGGGCTGTTCTCTCGCACGGTCTTGTGGCGCTCGTATGGCAGCGAGTCTTCGATGGCCTGCAGTCCGCGCATGGCGGCGGCGAGCGCTGCGCTCTCGTCCTTGCGCCGGACCAGGACGCTGAGCGAGTAGTAGGCGCGGGTGCCCAGCAGGCGGTCGTCGTAGGTCTCGTACGCGCCGATCTGCGCGTTGAGGTTGCCGAAGCGGCCGGTGATCCAGGCGGCGTCGCCGGCCTCGTAGTCGTCGGTGAGCAGATCGCGGGCGCGGTTGCGCAGGTACTTGGCGAAGGCCCAATCTTCGGCCACCACCGCGTCGGCGGCCTGGTGCAGGAGCCGTGACACCGCGGTCATCTGCTCGGCGTACTCCACGGCGTATGGCACGGCGTAGAGCGTGGCGGGGCGGCGGGCGCGCAGCCGCGCGCTCAGGGCCGGGCGCAGGCCTGGGTGCAGCGCCGCGAGCTCCGGAAACCTGGTCAAGGTGGCCAGGTGGCGGCGCAGGTTTGCCGGGGTGGCGCGCGCGACCACGGAGCGAAGATCGGTGAGCGCGGCGGCCTCTTTGGGGTGTTGCTCCAGGTAGGCGTCAAGCTCGGGCTTGCGCAGGTCCCATGGGTAGACATTGCCGCCAGGCGGAGGCATGTCGACTGCCAGGAACGGCTCGCGCTGGTTCTGCAGCGTGGTGGCGATGGGGCCGTGGAACAGGCGATACAGGGTGGCGCGACGAGGGTCAGACCTGGTTTGCCTGGCGGCGCGGTCGAGGTCGCGATGGAGCTGGCGCTCGTACACCTTCTGGATGATGCCGCCCGCGGCGAGCAGCTTCTGCAGCGCGAGGGACTCGCCCGGGCTCAGGTGCGCGAGCTCCGGCGCCAGGCGCACCGTGAGCGTGGCGTCGAGGATGCTCTGCACCTGGGCGTCGCTCCAGCCGGGCGCCGGCGGGAGCCGTGGCGCGCCTGACGCCGGCTGCGCAGGCTGCGCAGGCTGCGCAGAAGCGGAGCCCGCGAGCGCGAGGCTCCCCGCGAGCGTGAGGACAAGCAGGCATGGCGCCAGCCGTTGCCGGCGGACAGGGCCAGGGCCAGGGGAGGTAGCGGAAGGCATCGAGGCTCCGGGGCTCAAGAGGCGCCAAGTATGCCTCGCGCCCCCGGCGCTACGCTGCAGGGCTGTCGGGAAAGCGCCTCGCGCTACCCGGTGGCAACCCGGTAGGTCTGGTCGCGTCGAGCCTACGGCTCAGCGCGCTGGCGCGCGAAGGGCCCGCACCCGCGCTTCGATCAAGGCCCGCTGCTTGCGCAGGGTGGCCAGCTTGGCCGCCGCCGCCTCGCGCGCCAGCTTGGCCGCCGCCGCGCGGACGGCCGGGTCCGGGGAGGCCTGCGCTTTGCGCAAGGTCTCCAAGGTCGCCGCGTCGATCACCTCGCCGAGCACCGCGGAGGACTCGGCGAGCAGCAGGACGTCGGGGCTGTCGAGCTGGCCGCTCGATGGCCGGCCGGAGGTCTCGGTGACAGGCGGCACGGAGGTCGGCGGCGCCCCGGAGTCGCTGGCGTCGGTGTTCGCGCCCTCCGCCTCTCGGCGCTGCGCTGCGCCGCGCCGCGTGCGGTTGTCGTCTCGATCGCTCAAGATCTCCGCGCGGCTGTGCTGGCGGCGCAGCTCCGCGACCTCGTCGAGCCGCTTGCTGCGATCATCGAGCATGGCCACCTGCTGCGCCAGCGCGGTCTCGCTCTGGCGGATGGCCAGCGCCTGCTGCTCCAGCTCCTCGGGGTCGGCCAGCGGATCGAGCTCCAGCTCCGGGATCGTGATCTTCTTGCCTGGCGCCACGCCTGGCGAGAGCCGGGCACGCTCGCGTCGCAAGAGGGTGAGCCGCGCTGGATCTCCTGCGCCTCGCAGCTCGGCGGTCACCGCCAGGGCGGCGCGCTCGCGGGCCTGGCGCTGGCGTAGGGCGGCGCGCTGCACGGCGCTGGTCGAGGCCTCGAGCTTCTTGGCGGTCTCGAGCGAGGCGGCCAGGCTGTCGCGGAGCTGGCGATCTCGACGCCACGAACCGCGCTGCTTCTTGAGCCGATCGATCGTGCCGAGCTCGGCCCTGTAGCGGGCCTGCAGCGCGGTCTTGGCAGCGGCGGCGGTGGCCATCTCCTGGTCGGCCTTGCGCTCCGCGGCCAAGGCGGTATCGGTGTCCTGGCGCGAGTCGGCCGCCGCAGGGCGAGCGACGACTAGCAGCGCAAACAGGAGAGCAACGAACCGCACGGAGCTAGCATTAGCAGGAACCATGCCGTGATCAAAGAGCGCGGTTTCAAGAGGATCCGGCGCTGGGGAACAGGGACCCGTGACCCGGGGCCTCAACCCCCCTCAGAAACCTGAGGCGACCGCGGCCGGGCGGCCTCGCTCGTGGGCAGGCCCGAGGGGTTCTCACGCGATGCCGTACTTCTCCAGCTTGTAGTAGAGGGCGGAGGTCTTGATGCCCAGCAGCCGGGCGGTCTCGGTCTTGACGCGGCTCGCCTTCTCGTAGGCCTTGAGGATGAGCTGGCGCTCGAGGTCATCGAGGATCTCGGGCAGCGACAGCTCGCGCGGCACCTCGAGCGGCGCCTCGTCGCTGCCCTGCAGATACGCGGGCAGGGCGGCCGGGCCGATGGTGTCGCCCTCGGCGAACACCAGCGCTTGCTCGACTGCGTTCTCGAGCTCGCGCACGTTGCCCGGCCAGTGGAAGGCCATGAAGCGCCCGAGCGCCGCGTCGGAGACCGCGCGCACCCGAGGGTTGATCTTGGGGCCGAGCTTGGCGATGAAGTGCGTGAGCAGCAAGGGGATGTCTTCGCGCCGCTCGCGCAAGGGCGGCAGCGCCACCGGGATCACGTGCAGGCGGAAGTACAGGTCCTTGCGGAAGCGCCCCGCCTCCACCTCCGCGGCCAGGTTCTTGTTGGTGGCGGAGAGCACCCGCACGTTGACCTTGACCGCGACCTCGCCGCCGACCCGCTCGAACTCTTGCTCTTGCAGCGCGCGCAGGAGCTTGACCTGCATGGCCGGCGGCACGTCGCCCACCTCGTCGAGGAACAGGGTGCCGCCGTCGGCCAGCTCGAAGCGGCCGAGCTTCTGCTTGACCGCGCCGGTGAAGGCGCCGCGCTCGTGGCCGAACAGCTCGCTCTCGAGCAGGGTCTCGGTGAGCGCGCCGCAGTTGACCTTGACGAAGGGCCCCTGCGCGCGCCGCTGAGGCGGTGGATGGCGTGGGCGACCAGCTCCTTGCCGGTGCCGCTCTCGCCGGAGATGAACACGGTGGTGTCGCTCTGCGCCACCTTCTCCACCGCCTTGCGCACCGCGGCCAGCTTGTCGGACTGGCCGATGAAGTCAGCGAAGCGACCGTGGGCCTCGGCGCGCAGGTAGTCCGCCATGGCGTCGGCCTTGCGGCGCGCGCGCCGGGCCTCGCGCAGCTCCAGCGCGCGCTCCACCTTGAGCCGCACCACCTCGGGCGCGATGGGCTTGGTCAGGAAGTCGAAGGCGCCGAGCTTCATGGCCTCGACGGCGGTCTCCACCGTGCCGAAGCCGGTGATGATCATCGTCGGACAGTCGGCGTCCAGCTCGGCCACGCCGCGCAGCACCTCCACCCGCCGCCCTGGTCCATCTTGAGGTCGGTGATGACGAAGTCTGCGGCCCGCTCACGAAAGATGGCCAGCCCGGCGCTGCCGCTGGCTGCGGTGGCGACCTGATGCCCGAGCTTCTTGATGGTGTGCGCGAGCCCTTCGCGGATGGTCTCGTTGTCATCGATGATAAGGACGCAGGCCATATGGCGTGCGATTGTAGCCGCGCCGCCGCGCGCTGGGGCGCCGCGGGGTGCCTCAGATATCTGCGGGCTCGGCCGTGAGCTCCACGACGAACGTGGTCTCGTCGTCGGAGACCTCGGCCGAAAGCTGGCCGCCGTGATCAGCGATGATTTCTTTCGCGAAGGCCAGGCCCAGGCCGGTCCCCTTCTCGCGGGTGGTGAAGAACGGCTCGAACATGCGAGCGCGCACCTCGGCGGGGAGGTTGGCGCCGGGGTTCGTGATGGTGAGGAGCAGGCGCTGACCCGCGCGCCGCACCGCCAGCCGGACCGGCTCGGTGCGACCGCCGGCGCAGGTCGCCTGCACCGCGTTCTGGGTGATGTTGAGCAGCGCGCGCCGGAGCTGGGCGCGATCCCCGTGCAGCCGCAGCGAGGTCCCGGTGCGCGCCGGCTCGTCGCCCGGCGGCGAGGTTCGGGCGCGCGGCGCTTCGGTCTCGGTTCTGGTCTCGGCGTCGGTCTTCGCCCTGGTCTCGGCGTCGGTCTTCGCCCTGGTCTCGGCTTTGGTCTCGGCGTCGGTCTTCGCCCTGGTCTCGGCCTTGGTCTCCACGATGACGCTGATCTCCGGCGTGGTGGCGAGCTGCGCCACCTCCTGCGCCAGGTCGCCCAGGTCGAAGCTGGCGCGCTCAGGCGCGGGCCGGCGCGCATAGTCGAGGAACTCCGAGACCACGCGCTCGAGGTATCCCAGCTCGCGCTCGATGCGCGCCACGTGGCCGCGGCAATCCTCGCCGGCCTCTCCGGCGGGCAGCTCGTCGCGCAGGATGCCGGTGAACAGGGTCATGCCGGCGAGCGGGTTTCGGACCTCGTGGGCGATGCCCGCGAGCATCCGCTGCATGTGCGCGTCGCGCTCGGCGAGCTGCTCGCGCATGCGGTCCATGGTCTGGGCCAGCGTGCCGATCTCGTCGTGGCCACGCACGTCGATGGGGGCGCCGAGCTCGCCGCGGCCGATGCGCTCCGCGGCGAGCGCGAGCTGGCGCACCGGGCGGGTCACCAGCAGCGTCGCCCCCACGGTGGCCGCCAGCACCACGGCCACCAGCAGCCCGCCCCACAGCAGCAAGCTGCCGCGGAGCTGTCGCAGGCGGTCGAAGTACTGCGCGGGCGCCTGCGCGGCGATGGCCAGGACGATCTCAGGCTCGGTCTCCGAGGCGCGCACCGGCGCATAGCCAGCCTTGTAGGTCCTGCCGTCGTCGCCGTCGAAGGTGACCGAGTGCGCGAGGCGGCCCTGGCCAAAGACGCGGGCCAGCTCGTGCCGATCGAGCTCGACCCGGAAGTAGTGCGTGCCGATGGCGGCGCCCTTGGTGTCGGCGCGCGAATCGAGCGCGCGATCGAAGACGAACAGATCTGCGCCGGTGGTGATGGCCACGCTCTCGAGCTTGCGCATCACGTTCTGGTACGCGCGCTCGGTCTCGTCTCCTGGCCCCAGCTCCGCGAGGTACTTGCCGCGGATGTGGGTGGCGGCGGCGGCGGCGATGGCCTCGAGCCGGGTCCCCAGCTCGTCATCGAGGTCGCGGCGGGTCACCTCGTGGGCGACCACGGCGAAGGCCGCGAACAGCACCACCGTTGGCAACACGAAGGCCAAGAGCAGCTTGACGAGGATGGTGGCGCGGGGGCGCACGGCTCGCAGCGTAGCAGAAGCGCAAGATCGCACAGGGCGGCGGACGCCGACGTTTGTGCGAGGAGGCCCGGTTCTGCCCTACATCACGTCGACGATGTGGCCCGCGTTGGGGTGCGGGGCGGGCCTTCGTGGCCCGTGACGCTTTGCTTTGCGCGCCGGCTTTGCCATCATCGTCGACGGTGCCGGTGCTCGTTTCGACCGAGGAGACAGTCGCGGTGACAGCGGATCCGGCGCCTGAGCCGGCGGCGGACTCGGCACCTGAGCCGGCGGCGGAGCTGGCACCCGACCCGTCATCGGACCCGGCGCTCGACGTCACCGTCGAGGGCTCGCCGCGCAAGATCGGCCGCTATCGGCTGGGCTCGCTGCTGGGGCGCGGCGGGATGGGCGAGGTGTACCGGGCGCATGACGAGCGGCTGCGGCGTGACGTGGCGGTCAAGCGGGTCCGCCCGGTGGACGGCGATCCGGCCCCGCGGCGGGCCAGGCTCGAGCGCGAGGCGCAGCTCCTGGCCGGGCTCGGGCACCCGGCGATCGTGCAGGTGTTCGACATCCTCGAGGACGACGACGGCGACTGGGTGGTCATGGAGCTGGTGGAGGGGAGCTCTCTCGCCGCGCTACTCGAGGACGGCGCGATGAGCGTCCGCGACAGCGTGCGCCACGGCGTCGAGATCGCGCGCGCGCTCGAGGTCGCCCACCAGCGCGGCATCGTGCATCGCGATCTCAAGGTGGAGAACGTGATGCTGTCCGCCGCCGGGCAGATCAAGATCCTCGACTTCGGCATCGCCAAGCGAGTGCAGGCGATGAGCGCGGCGCCCGGGGCGTCGCTCTCGGTGGAGGGCCAGGTGATGGGGACGGTGCGCGCGATGTCGCCAGAGCAAGCGCGCGGGCTGCCGGTGGACGCGCGCTCGGATCTGTTCTCGCTGGGCGTGCTGCTCTACGAGCTCCTGGCGGCGAGCTCGCCGTTCGCGGGGCAGACCGCGATGGATACGCTCTTGCGCGTGAGCGTCCACCGGCAGACCTCGCTGGCGGAGCTGCCGCTGCTACGGTCCACGCTCCCGCCAGCGCTGTCCGAGCTGGTCGACCAGCTCCTCGAGAAGGCGCCGGAGCATCGCCCGCGGAGCGCCGCGGCGGTGGCGGCGAAGCTGGAGGAGATCGCGTCCTCGCTGGGCGACCTCCCGGCGCAGGGCGGCGGCCACGCAGCGGCCAGCGCCGCGCCGCCGGCCGGGCCCGGCGGGCAAGGCGGGCCAGGCGGGCCCGGCGGGCCAGCCGGGCAGGACACGCTCCCAGGGCGCGTCGACGGGCGGCAGGCTGCGCCGGGCGCGGCCGAGCGCGCGGCGACCGTGGCGACGGCGGCGACGGTGATGGAGCGGCCGTCGCTGGCGGCGCTGGCGGCGCCAGGCTCGCCGGATGCAAAGGAGTCTGCCGCGGCGGCGGCGGGCCTGGCGGAGCTGCCAGCGCTGGCGGAGCTGCCAGCGCAGGGAGCTGGGCGCGCGCGGTGGCGTCGGTGGGCGCTCGCCGCGGCGGCGGTGGTGGCCGCTGTCGCGGGCGGGCTTGGCGCGCGGGCGGCGCTGGTGGCGTCGCCCATGCCGTCGCCCCTATCGCCGCCGTCGCCGGGGTCGACGACGTCGTCGGCGTCGTCGGGGTCGTCGGGGTCGTCGCCCGCGGGCTCGACGCCGGCGGCCGCCGCGGGCGAGCGAGCGCTGGCGGAGCTGCGCCGCGATCCCAAGGCCGCCTACGAGCGCGGCATGGCGCTCTTGCGCGAGTTTCACCGGCCTGGCGCGGTGGACGAGGCCGCGGGCATCTTCCAGCGCATGGCCGTCGACGACGAGCGGTCCGCCGCCGCGTACGCTGGCCTGGCGCGCGCGTACTGGCACCGCTACATGTACTCGGACGCGAGCCGCGATCCGATGTTCCTGCAGCAGGCGACCGCCGCCGCCGAGCGCGCGGTGGAGCTCGACGCGCTGCTGGCGGACGCGCTGATAAGCCGTGGCCTGGTGGCGCTGGAACGCGGCGAGCCGGACGCCGCCGAGCGTGATCTGCGCGCGGCGCTGGCGCTCGACGCCAGCAACGCGGACGGGTACGAGGGGCTCTCGCGCCTGCACCAGCACCGCCAGCAGCCGGACGAGGCCGAGGCGGCGCTGCGCGACGCCATCGCGCGGGCGCCGATGGCGCGCTACCTCTACGATGATCTGGGCGCGCTGCAGGTGCAGCGGGGTCGGTACCAGGAGGCGATCCCGCTGTTCGAGAAGAGCATCGCGTTGGCGCCGGATAGCCCCTATGGACACAGCAACCTCGGCGCGGTCTATCTGCTCGAGGGGCGCACCAGCGAGGCCGCGAGCAAGTTTCAGGACGCGCTCAAGATCCGCCCTTCGGCCTCGCTGTACAGCAACCTCGGCGCCGTGCTGTTCGCGCAGGGGCTCTACGGGCCGGCGGCCGGCGCCTTCGAGCGCGCGCTGGGGATGAGCGGCGCCGCCAACGGGCACCTGCACTGGGCCAACCTCGCCGACGCCTACCGCCAGCTCCCCGACCGCGCCGACGACGCGCGCGAGCACTACGCGCAGGCGGTGCGCATCCTCGAGGAGGAGCTGGTTCGCGCGCCCGACGATCAGACCTTGCGCAGCCGGCGCGTGCTGTATCTCGCCAAGGGCGGAGACTGCGCGCGCTCGACCACGAGCCAGGCCGAGGTGGTGAGCGTGGCTCGCCCCGCGCCGTATACCTGGTTTCGCCTGGCGGTGGCCGAGGAGCTCTGCGGCCACCGCGCCGCCGCCATCTCGCTCTTGTCGCGCGCGCTGGCGGCGGGCTTCTCCGAAGCGGAGATCGGAGGGGATCCAGAGCTCCGGGCGCTGCGGGCCGATCCTGCCTATCACCGGATGCGCACGGCGCGCGGTCGACCGCTGTCGGTCAGCCGCGAGAGCCCACGATGACCTCGGGATCGGAGACGAAGATCCGCGGCGGTTCGGCGCCGCCCTGTGGCGCGGCCCTGACGCAGAACGACACCTTGTAGGTCGCGGCGCTGGTGAAGGTCACGGCGCCAGCGGCGTAGTGCCCCGCCGAAGCCCCCCACGGGCAGCTCCCACCTGGCGCGGAGTTGACGGATGAGAGCTGCAGGAAGAGCTGCGACGGCGCGTCGTCATTGCTCACCGCGGCCACCCCGGCGAAGCTGACCAGCGTCCTTGGGTCCAGGGTCTGCGCGCTGGTGGCCTCCAGGGCGGAGAAGCTCAGCGCCACCGACAAGGCGAGCGCCCAGTCCCTGGGCGGCGAGGGCGTCAGGTCCCAGAGCTCCACGCTCAAGGTGTCGCCCGCGATGAAGTGGAACCACGCAGGCGCGCCGGTCGCGCTGGCGAGGGCGTATTGCAGGAAGCGGTAGGTCCCTGCGTGGTCGTCGCCGCTGGCCCAGAAGGTGCCGATCGGCGCGCCGTTCCAATCGAGTCCGAGATGAAGCGTGTAGCTGGCCATGAGGAGGTCTCCAGGAAAATGGGCTGGGGATTGTGGAGGGCGAGGGCCTTGGTCGCGATGTGCGCAGCGCGCTGTTTCTTCTCGTCGCGGGACCCCACCGCATCGTTGCAAGGCGGCTCACAGGACGAGGCGCCTTGCGCGCTCGCTGCTGCCATCCGTGAAGCAACTAGCGGACCAACGATGGAGGTCGGCGCGGCCGGCGCGGTAAGCTGGCTCGATGGCGGGACGTCCCTGGTCGCAGGCCACCAGCACGGAGATGGTGGAGCCGCTCGCTGTGGAGGCCGGTGAGCTGCGAGTGGTGGGGCTCACGATCCTGTATCACCCGGAGCTCGAGCGGGTCGGCGAGCGCGCGCTGCTGACCGGCCTGGAGCAAGGGCGCGAGTTTGCGCTGTCGCGCGGCGAGCCGCTGTTCTCGGCGCCAGGCGCGGCCGCGCGCGAGCCGCTGGCAGAGCGCGGGCTGTCGCGCGCGCCGATCTGGCTGCGCGGCGCCGCGGCGCGCGCGGTGGTCCTCGATCCAGGGGACAGCCGCACCCGCGTCGAGCTAGGGGGGCAAGCAGTCGATCGGCCGACGGTGATCGCGCGCGCGGAGCTGGAGCTCGGCGTGGTGTTGCTGCTGGCGGGCCGGGTGGTGTTGCTCCTGCATCTGCTGGAGCCCGCCACCGATGCCGGCCAGCCGAACTTTGGCTTGATCGGCTACAGCCCGGCGATGGTGGCGGTGCGCCGGGATATCCGCAAGGTCAGTGACTTCGCGGTGCCGGTGCTGGTGCGCGGGGAGAGCGGCACCGGCAAGGAGCTGGTCGCGCGCGCCATCCACGACGCCTCGGCGCGGCGTAGCAAGCCGTACGTGGCGGTGAACCTGGCCGCGGTGCCGCCGACGCTGGCGGCCTCCGAGCTCTTTGGCGCGGTGCGCGGCGCGTTCACCGGCGCCAGAGACGACCGGCAGGGCGCGTTCCTGCGCGCCCAGGGGGGCACCCTGTTTCTCGACGAGGTCGGGGAGGCGCCGCCGGAGCTGCAGGTGATGCTCCTTCGCAGCCTGGAGGCCGGGGAGATCTTGCCGGTGGGGGCCGACAAGCCTCGCGCGATCGATGTCCGGGTGGTGGCGGCGACCGACGCCGCGCTCGAGGCGGCGATCGCGGCCGAGCGGTTTCGCGCGCCGCTCTATTACCGGCTGGCGGGGTTCGTGATCCGCTTGCCGCCGCTGCGCGAGCGGCGAGAGGATCTGGGCCGCCTGCTGGTGGCGTTCCTGCGTGCCGAGCTGTCCGCGGCCGGAGACCAGGACGCGCTGCGCGATGACGGGCGGGAGCCGTGGTTGCCCGCGGCGGCGGTGGCGCGGCTGGTCCACCACGCCTTCCCTGGCAACGTCCGCCAGCTCGCGAACGTGGTGCGGCACCTGGTGATCGCCAACCGCGGGCTTCGCCCGGCGGTGCATCTGCAGGTGCTCGACGAGCTGGCAGCTTGGGTGGGCGGCGCGGCGGGGCAACCGCCGGCAGCCGCCGCGGGGGACGGGGAGCCGTCGCGGGCCAGGGCCTTGGCTCCTCGACCCGCCGACATCTCGGAGGCTCAGCTCGAGCGCGCGCTGCGAGAGCACCGCTACAGCCCCGAGCGCGCGGCCGAGGCGCTGGGCATCCCTCGCGCTTCGATCTATCGGCTGATGGACCGCTCCACCCGGGTGCGCAAGGCGTCGTCGCTGAGCGCCGCCGAGATCCTCGCCGCCCAGGCCAGGACCTCCGGCAGCGACGAGGCGGTCGCCGAGCTGCTGGAGGTCTCGGTGCGCGCCTTGCGCCGACGCATCGGCGAGCTGGCGCTCGACAGCGCCGGGCGCAAGCGGACGTAGCCGCGTAGCCGTAGCCGGACGTAGCCGGACGTCGTCGCGGACGTAGCGGCTGGCCAGGCCGAGCGCAGCGCGCGCGCGCGGGGCGCCTGGCGTGCGCGGCGAACTCGTCTGGCGAGGCGCTCTTTTTTCGGCGGTGCGCGGGCTCGCGACCGCCTGCCAGCGAGAGGGCGCGGCGAGGCGCGGCGAGCCTGCGCCGGGCTGGCATGTCCGCTGCAAATCCCCCGATGCGCTGACCGTCTTCTCTCAGACAAGGATCTCCTATGACCTCCTCTTGCAAGCTCGTCCTCGTTGCCCCCTTGGTCGCTCTCGGCTGCCTCCTCGCGTCCTCTGGCGCCGCGCGCGCCGACCGCGTGATCGATGCCTTCTCGGATCCGCTGCCGCTCACCACCTTGCCCGGCACCTCCACGCCGGCGCCGCTGATGTGGGCGGGGCGCTCCGGCAGCAGCACGCAGCTCGAGCAGACCTCCAGCCAGTCCAATCTCGCTGGCGTGCTGGGCGGCCACCGCTACACCCGGGTGCGCGAGGCCACGCTGTCGAACCTGGTGGTGGCCAGCAGCACGCAGGCCAGCGGCCGACCCGCGCTGACCTACGCCACCGGCACTGGCCCCTCGGGGCTGATGTCGCTGGAGTACGGCTCGCTGTCCGCGCTCAACGCCAACCTGCTGGTGGACGGCTCGCAGGCCTTCGAGCTGTCCATCACGGGCGACATGGACGACGGCGCCACGCCGCGGCCGGTGCAGCTCACCATCGCGGTGCGCAGCGGCACCTCCGCGCTGGTCAGCCGGAGCTTCGCGCTCCTCTCCGACGGCGTGTACCAGTTCCCGTTCTCGCTGTTTTCCGGCGTGAGCTTCTCCGACCTCGACTACGTTCGCTTCACCTTCGACGCCACGCTGGTGGCCGCGGTGGACTACACATTGATCGGGGGCCTGCGCACCACCAACTGCGTGCAGAGCGGAGGCGCGCTGGCTGACCGCTTCGTTGACACGTTCGAGGCCAACCTCCCGCTGCGCACGATCCCGGGCAGCGGGACCTACCCGATCATGTGGGCGGGGACGATCAACGGGGTCAGCAAGGCGGTGGACACCGCGGCGCAGTCTGGCCTGGCCGGGGTGCTGGGCGGAGGACGGGACACGCGAGTGGCAGCCTCGGCGATCCAGAACTTCCTGGCCGCCAGCATGACCAGCGTCGGCGCCACGCCCGCGCTGACCTACGCCACCGGCTATCCGACCTCCGGGTCGCTGACCCTGGAGTACGGCGCGCGCGGCGCGCTCAACGCAAACCTCAGCGCGCTGCGCGCCTTCGAGCTGGAGCTCGACGGCGACCTGGCCAGCGGCGCGCCGCGCCCGGTGGCCCTTACGGTGACGGTGACCAGCGGCGCCGTCACCTCGACCGCGCAGCTCTCGCTGCTTGGCAACGGCCGATACTATCTGCCGTTCACCGCGTTCTCCGGCATCAACTTCGCCGACGTGGACCGCCTCAAGTTCTTCTTCGATGCAAGCGCGGTGTCCGCGGTGGACTTCACGCTCATCGGCGGGCTGCGCGCGACCGCCTGCGTGAACTGAGCCCGAGCGCGGCGCGGGCCCCTCGCCCTCGCCTTCGCCTTTTCGGCCGGCACGCGCTCCTTTCGTCGGTTCACGAGGTGGTGCGCTACACTGAAGGCGTGACCGAAGGTGTGACCGAAGGCGTGACCGACGGCGTGAACGAAGGCCTGACCGACGGCGTGAACGACGGCATCAGCAAGCCCGGCGCGCCACGTCCAGCGCCGAGCCTGCTCGAGCGCGCCGCGGCCCTTGGCGGCGCCACGCAGGTGACGCCGTTCCTGGCGGCGGAGCGCGGGGTGGGGCTCTCGCTGGCGCCGGCGCTGTCGGACCGCGAGTGCCAGCGCTTGCTCGCCAGGCTGTCGGCGCAGGGCTTCGCTCCCACCGGTGGCTCCTACCCAGCGACCTATCGCAACAATGATCGCATGGTGTTCGACGACGCCGAGCTGGCGGCTGCGCTGCACGAGCGGCTCGGGGCCGCGCTGCCATCGACCATCGCGCATGACGGAGAGCGCTGGACCCGGTGTGGCCTCAACGCCCGGTTTCGCGCCTGTCGCTATCAGCACGGACAGGCGTTCTGCGTGCATCGCGATGGACCTCACCTGCGCGATCTCCACACCCGGTCGTTTCTGACCTTGCAGTTCTACCTTGATGACGCCGCGCAGATGACCGGCGGGCGCACGCGGTTCTACGCTGACCGCGAGGCCAAGGCGCTGTGGGCGGAGGTGACGCCGCGGCGAGGGACGGCGATCGTGTTCGACCATGGCGTGTGGCACGACGGCGAGGCGGTGACGGCCGGGCAGAAGCACGTGCTGCGGACGGACGTGATGTACCAGCGGCAGGCGCCGACCGTTGTGACCGTGGCGCCGACGAGGCGACCGAGGCGACAGCGGCGACCGCGGCGGCAGCGGTCCCGCGCGAGGGCCAGCACCGTGGCTATGTCTGGTGCGTGATCGGGTTGGCAGATCCGCGCGGTCAGCCTGCAGGGTGGGCAAGCGCTGGCCGCGATGGGACGGTCCGGATCTGGCGCCAGGACGCGACCTCGTCAGTGGTTCATCAGGTGGCCGCTGGCTCGGTGACCGCGCTGGCGCAGGATAGGCAGGATAGGCAGGACAGGCAGGATAGGCAGGAAACGCAGGGCGCCCAGCGGCGGCTGTGGTGCGGCACCCGGGCGGGGCAGATCTTGCTGATCGACGACGCCGACCAGCCCAAAGCGCGGGTGCGCCAGGTGTACGAGGGCCGAGACGCGGTGCTCGCGCTGGCCGCGCGGCCAGACGGCGGCGTGGCGGCGGCGACCTCCGGCGGCGCGGTGCTGGAGTTCTCGGCCGATCGCCTGGCGCACGCAGCGACGAGCCGGCCCGCGCCGCTCACGCCGCTCACGCCGCTCACGCCGCTCACGCCGCTCACGCCGCTCACGCCGCTCACGCCGCTCACGCCGCTCACGCCGCTCAGGCCGCCCGCGTCGCTCACGCCGCCCTCGCGACATGCAGGCTGGGTGTGGGCGGTGGCGAGCGCCCCGGAGCTTGTCTCCTGCGGCGACGACGGCACGGTGCGCGCGCCCGCGGGTGTCCTCGCCGAGCTCGGCGTGGCGGCGCGGGCGCTGGCGGTGTTGCCCGACGGCGCGCTGGTGGTGGGCACCGCAGACGGCGCGTTGCATCACCTTGCGCGCGGCGGCCAGGCTGGCTTCCGCGTGGCGGCGCGCTGGCAGGCCCACGCCGCGGCGGTGACCGGCCTGGCGGTGTCGCCGCGTGGCCTCCTCGCCTCCTGCTCCGAGGACGGCGTGGTCAAGGTGTGGCGCGGCGCCGAGCTGCGATACGCCGCGCCAGCGCGCGGCGACTTCCTCACGAGCTGCGCCTTCTCGCCGGACGGCGCGCTGGTGGCCGCCGGCTATGACGGGCAGGTGCGCCGGGTGCCCTGGCCGTAGCGCCTCGTGGCCGCCTGGCCCTGCGGCCTTGACGCCTGGTCGCGGACGGTCACTGGTCGCAGACGGCCGGCAGCATCAGCGCCTGCCCGTCGGTGGAAGCCACGCACATCGGCGTGGCCAGCGCCTTCTCGCAGGCGGAGTAGCTGAACCCAGAGGGCGCCGGCTGCGAGCAGGCCAGGCCGTAGAGCGCCTGGCAGCCGGCCTTGTTGTCGAAGGTGATGGCGCCCGAGGCGTCGCCGATGGCGCAGCCGGCGGCGCCGCCGCACGAGCACGCCGCGGCGCAGATGGTCTCCACCATGCTGTCACAGGGGTCTTCATCACCGCCGCAAGCGACCAGCGGGAAAAGCGCGAGGGCCAGCGAGGCGAACCTCAGGCCAACGTTGCGAAGGGCGAGGCGAAGTGGCGAGCGAGAGATCATCGAGGGCTCCTGGGCAGTGTCGGCGCCTCCTGTGAGGCGGACCTTCGCCTGTCCTATCATGACGCACGTCCGCCAGGCCTCTCCAGGTGCAGGGCTACCGCCCTCTGCCCGCAGATGGCGAAGCTTGCCAGCCGCGCGTGGCTGACGTGGGGTCAGGCGTTGCAGCGCAGCTCACAGGTTCGGCGCGCGGCCATCGCTGGCCGCCGCGAGCTATCGCGAGCTATCGCAAACTATCGCAAACCATCGCAAACTATCCGGCCACCGCGGCGGGCCGCAGCACGAACGCGGTCAGAGCTTGGGGCCGCCGGCGCGGACCTCGGCGGAGGCCTGCGACTCGTACTTCTTGAAGTTGTCGCGGAACAGCTGCGCGACCTTCTTGGCCTTGTCGTCGTACGCGGCCTTGTCCGTCCAGGTGTGGCGCGGGGTCAAGATCTCGGTGGGCACGTCCGGGCAGCTCGTGGGGATCTCGAGGCCAAACACCGGATCGGTGATGGTGGAGACCTCTTGCAGCACGCCGGAGTGGATGGCGTCGATGATCGCGCGGGTGTAGCGCAGCTTGATGCGTGAGCCCACGCCGTACGAGCCGCCGGACCAGCCGGTGTTGACCAGCCAGGTCTGTGCGCCGTGCGCGCGCAGCTTCTCGGCCAGCATCTCGGCGTACTTGGTCGGGTGCCACACCAGGAACGGTCCGCCGAAGCACGGCGAGAACGTGGCTTCCGGATCCTTCACGCCAACCTCGGTGCCGGCGACCTTCGCCGTGTACCCGCTGATGAAGTGATACATCGCCTGGCCCGGGGTCAGCTTGGACACCGGCGGCAGCACGCCAAAGGCGTCCGCGGTCAGGAAGATGACGTTCTTGGGATGTCCGCCCACCGCGGGCAGCTTGGCGTTGGGGATGGAGTCCAGCGGATAGCAGCCGCGGGTGTTCTGCGTGATCGAGATGTCCTTGTAGTCGACCAGGTGCGAGAACGGCTCGTACACCACGTTCTCCAGCACGGAGCCGAACTGCAGCGCGTTCCAGATGTCCGGCTCCTGCTCGCGGGACAGGTCGATGACCTTGGCGTAGCAGCCGCCCTCGATGTTGAAGATGCCGTGGTCGCTCCAGCAGTGCTCGTCATCGCCGATGAGCAGGCGCTTGGGATCGGCCGACAGCGTGGTCTTGCCGGTGCCCGAGAGGCCAAACAGGATGGAGGAGTCCGAGCCGTCTCGGGCCATGGTGGCCGAGCAGTGCATCGACAGAACTCCCTGCTTGGGCATCAGGTAGTTCATGATCGTGAACACGCCCTTCTTCATCTCGCCGGCGTACTGGGTGCCGAGGATGACGAACTCGCCGCGCTCGAACGACAGATCCACGCTGGTCGAGGAGGTCATGCCGGCGGTGTGCTTGTTGGCGGGGAACCCGCCGGCGTTGTAGATGACGTAGTCCGGCTCGCCGAACTGCTCGAGCTCAGCCAGCGTGGGGCGCATCAGCATGTTGTGCATGAACAGCGCGTGATACGCGCGGGCACAGACGATACGGATGCGCAGGCGAAAGGTCGGATCCCAGCCGGCGTAGCCGTCGATCACGTAGAGCCGCTCGCGCGTGTTCAGGTAGTCGATGGCGCGCTCGCGGTTGATGAGGAAGCTCTGCTGATCGAGCTTGATGTTGACGTTGCCCCACCACACGTCGTCGCGGACCTCGGTCTCGTCGACGATGCGCTTGTCCGTGGGGCTCCGGCCGGTCTTTTTTCCCGAGTAGGCGATGAGCGAGCCGGTCGACGAGATCGCCGAGCCCTTCTCGAACCGCAGGGCGGCTTCGTAGAGGTAGGCGGGCGATGCGTTGCGATGAATCTCGTGAACTGAGATGCCTTGCTTTTCGAGCGAAAAGGCCATGATGTCTCCGTCGGGTGGGAAGGCGTTTAGTGGCTTGGGTATACACCCAAACCCGTGACAACGCTCGGCCCACGGGCACCTGTGCTGCGCCGCGCCAGGGGTGCTGTCCAAGGGACTCTCGGGGACCCGCGGAGCCCTGAGATCACCTGCGGCGCGCCCGCGGTCAGACCCGCTGCGGGGGCAAGCGGCCGAGCAGGTCATGCAGGGCGGTGGACACTTTGCGCCGCGGCAACACGGCCTCGAGCTGATACAGCGCGCGCATGGCAGGCGCGACCTGCCCGGCGCCGTTGACGCCAATGATCGGGCCGGTGAACCCGGTCCACCGGATGGACGCCAAGGTCGCCAGATCTGCGTCCGAGGTCGCGTCCAGATCGAGGATCACCAGCTCGGCTTGAGGCCGCGCGCCGGGCATCAGGCTTGACGCGACGTGGCGAAAGGAGGTCGCCATCAGTGGGTGCATGTCGGCGGCGATGAGCCGATTTCGCAGCACGGTGGCCAGGGCGACGTTTGGCGCCCAGACCACAGCGGTGCGCTTGCCGCCTGGGGCGGAGTCGCGGACGTGGCCAAGCGGGTCGAGGATCTTGAGCAGGCGCTCGGAGGGCATCTGCACAGGCTTCGGCCATCGGGCCCCATCGAAGAGGCGACGCGGCGGTATCGCACGGGTAGCGTGGTGGCGCGGGTCGCGCGGTGCCGCAGTCGCGCGGGTAGCGTGGTCGCGCGGCCGCCGAAAACGACGAAGGCTCGACCTGGCAGGTACGAGCCTTCGTGCGAAGCGCGCCGCGCGCGCTGCTAGCCGGCGAGCGCCGGCCGCCGGGTCACGGCACGTTCGCCGCGCCCGGGGTCGGCGTGGTGGAGAACTTCCAGTCCGTGATGGCGTTGTTGGAGTCGCTGCCATTGGGCACGCGGCACAAGGAGCCCAGGACGGTCTGGCTGTCTGCCGTCGTCACCGCGAGCGCGGTGCCCTCCACCAGGTTCACCGTGGCGGTGAAGTCCGGCAAGGTGGCCGCGGTGATGCTGCCCTCGTAGCTCAGCGCGTCCAGCAGGGTGGGCGTGCCCGGCGGCACGATCACCAGGGCCACGCCGTCAGGCGCGCCGTTCTGGATGTTGTCCTGAGCCTTCCACTGCGTGGGGGTGACCAGGATGGCGCCCGGCGCGATGGGCAGGCCGGCCGGGCCGACCACCAGGTAGCCGCCAGCCGGCAGCGCGCCCGCGGAGGCCAGCGGATAGCGCTCGTACTGCACGTTGCCGTTGCCGTTCACCAGCACCACCGCCACGTTGGCGAGGTCGATCGGGGCCGAGGTGCCGTTGTAGATCTCGATGTACTCCGCGGTGTCGGTGCCGACGTTGTCGTACTCGACCTCGTTGATGATGAGGCCAGCGGGCGTCGCCACCATCTGCAGCGCGCTGGTGTCCGTGCTCGCGGCGAAGGTCGCGGTGAGGGTGGCCGTGGTGGTGGTCCGCGCGTCCACGAAGGAGAACGTGGCGCTGGTCTGGTTCTCGGCGATGGTGACCGACGCGGGCAGGGTGCCGGCGTCCGCGGGCGTCTGGGCCAGCGTGACCACCGCGCCGCCGGCGCTGGCGGGCAGGTCCACGCTCACCGTGAAGGTGGCGGTGCCGCCGGGGGAGATGGTGACCGACGCGGGCGTCATGGTGACGGTGGTCGCGACCTCCGCGGCGTCGAGCACGCGCACCGCGGCGGTGAAGGTCTGGGTGCCGAGCGTGGCCGTCAGGGTGACCGCGGCGGCGGGGGCCAGGGCGTTGAGCAGCACCGCGGCGCTGGTCTGGCCGGCGGGGATGGTGACCGCGCCGTCGACCACCGTCAGGGCGTTGGTGTCGGAAGAGGTGATGGCGACGACGGTGTCGGTCTGCACCGGCATGGTCAGGCGCACGCTGACCGGGGTGGGGATGGTGGCCGCCGCGGTCTGGCCGTTGCGGATGAACGCGGTGCCAGGCGAGAACGACACGAGCCGCGCGGTGGGGCTCAGATCAGCCTGGTCTCGCGGCTCCAGCTTGTTGGCGTTGTTGCGGAACGCCAGGATGCCGGTGAGCGTGGTGTAGCTCTGGTCGACCCCGGGCAGAAACGGGTTGGTGAACAGAAAGTCGTCCACGACGATGGACAGCGCGGCCTGGGTGGCGGTGAACTCGCCGGCGCCGGTGTTGAACGCGGTCACCGTGGAGGAGCCGGTGCGGACGATCACCGACTCGAGCTGCGTCCCTCGCGCGCCGCCAAAGCGAAGCTCGTCGATGGTCGCCGTGGTCGGAGCTGGCGCCGCCTCGGTGGTCGCGCCCACCCGGGTCATCGACACCAGGTTCGTGATCTCGAGCTGGCCAAAGAAGTTGGTGAGCTGCCCTTCCAGGGTGACTCGCCCGCCCACCACCGCGGCGGCCAGGTACGGGGCGTTGGTGGTGAACACGAACAGGCCCGAGAAGTTGGGGCCGGAGTAGCCGGCGTCGGTCTCCTTGACCTGGATGAAGAAGCCGTTGGCGCCCTTGCCGGTGACCAGCGCGTTGGTGATGAGGACCTGCGCGTCCATCGGGATGGTGCCGTTCTTGACGCCGTAGATGGTGCTCGGGCAGGCGGCGGCGCCGGGGTTGGCGGACATCGCGCAGTCGTCACAGGCGTCGCCCTTGCCGTCGGCGTCGGCGTCGACCTGGTTGGCGTTGCCGATGGCCGGGCAGTTGTCGGAGGCGTCGGGGCGGCCGTCGGCGTCGCGGTCCTTGGGGTCATACGCCACGCACTCGGTGGCGTTGGCGGTCAGCGGGCACGGGTCACAGGGGTCGCCCAGCGAGTCGGCGTCGGCGTCGGCTTGCTTGCCGTTGTCGAGCGGGCGGATCGGGTTGAACACGCGCGGGCAGTTGTCGGCGGTGCCGGTGAGCCCGTCGCCATCGGGGTCCGCGTCGCTGCGGTCGCCGGTGTACACGGTGGAGCCGTTGACCGCCTTGGGCCGCGACGGCTTGCAGGTGGGCTCGTTGGCCGGGGCGCCGCAGTAGAAGGCGGGGTAGATGTTGCCCACCGACGCCGTGAGCTGGCCCCAGCTCTTGCCGATCTCGTCCTGCAGACACACCTGCTTGAAGGCGCCGCACATCTCGAAGGCGTCGCAGCCGGTGGGGCGCAGGCCGGCGATCAGGTTGTGGTCGCCGTAGAGCGCCTTGCCACCGCGCATCACCAGCGCCACCTCCTTGGGGGCCGCGTCGATGATGGCGCGCAGCGGGCGGCGCTCGCGGCCGTCGAAGATGGAGATGTCCGCGGTGCGGCCCACGTCCAGCACGCCGATCGCGTCGTCCATGGCCACCGAGGCGGCCGCGTTGACGGTGGCCATCCTCCAGAGGTCCAGGTCGGAGAAGAAGCCATCGTAGTAGTTCTGGCTCAGGTCAGAGGCGCACTTGAGCTCGCGCAGCATGTTGGTGGAGCCGGTGGCGATCCAGTCCGTGCCCAGCGCGATCTGCACGCCCAGGCGGGCGGCGGTGGGGACCTGCGCGGTGTCGCCGTAGAGCGCGACGTTGGTGCGCGGGGACCAGATGAGCGCGCTGTTGCGCTGCGCCATCAGCGCGAAGTCCGCGGCGAGCAGGCCGGTGCCGTGAATGGCGGCGGTCTGCGGCAGGAACAGATCGGTGGAGACGCCGGGGGCGATCTTGTCCTGGTCGTCGGAGGTGGTGCAGAGGAACTCGTTGCGCGACACCTGGTCGATGCCCTCGGCGACGTGCGGCGTGTAGGCTTCGTCCCTGGTGATGTCGGCGGTGGTGTCGCCGACGCCGTAGTTGCAGGTCACGCGGCGCTGCGTGCTCTGCCCGCTGTCGCCGAGCGGGAAGGTCTGATAGTGAATCGCCGTCTGGGTCAGGCCCTCGTGCAGGGTGGAGCGGTCGAGGTTGCGCAGGAGGCCGGCCTGGCCGCCGGAGCCGTTGGTGGAGGTGCCGCCGCCGAAGATGAAGCGGAGCTCGCCCCAGCGGATGGCGTCCGCGCTGGCGCTGCCGGGGACCGGGACCTCGGTGTGGCCGCGCAGGCCCGAGCGCCAGTCGTGGCGGTGCTCGTAGCGCTCGCCGGTGTCGCGCACGGGCGAGTTCTGCGCGAAGGTGATGTGGTCGTGCGTGTTGATGAGGCCCGGCGAGATGACGCCGCCTGGGCAGGTCACCGTGGTGGCGGTGTCGTCGGCGCAGTCGCAGCCGACGCACTGGATGATGCCCGCGGCGTCGATGCTGACCCGCCCGCCGATGTACGCGGTGTCGGGGGTGAGCACGGTGCCCTTGAGCAGCTTGCTGGCGCCACCAGGGGTGACGGTGCAGAGGTCGGCGCCTTGCGCCGGCAGCCGCTCACAGACGATGGTCTTGTGTTCGCTCTTGCCTGGCTCGACGGGGGGCGGCTGATCGTTGTCACCACAGCCGGCGGACAGCGCCCCTGACAGAGGCCCCAAGACAAGGAGCAGGAACAAATTCAAAGCAAGGCGAATGCTCATTGGCGGAGGAAGCTACCAGCGTTTCACGTCGCCCTGGTGACAAAAAAAGAACCAGTAGATGACGCGCCCTGGCTTGGCGCCGCGGGTGTACCTGTGGCAAAAAGCCTCGGCGTGGGGACCCGTCGCCCCGCGGGGCTGGCGCTGGAAAAAAGCGCGATTTGAGAACACCCGCCGCCACCGCGCGGCACGCGGCTGCGCGCGGCTGTCATGGCGGCGCGGCTGCTGAGGCGCGCGGCTGCTTCAGTCGAGCGGCTGCTTCAGTCGAGCGGCTGCTCGAGCGTCTCGGCGACGAAGCCCATGACCTCGGAGAACATCTGTCCGAAGTCGTCGTAGAACTGCTGGTCTCTGGCGTTGTCCTGGGCGTCGAACATGACCACCGGGTACTCGCCTTGCGGATCGGGGCGGGTGACATCCAGGCAGAACCACTCTCTGGGGTTGGCGCCGATGCCCACCACCACCAGGCCGCAACCCAGGCGCTTCTCGGCGCGGGCGCGCAACGTGCGCTGGACGACGTCGGGGTGATCCGGCGCAGGGCCTTCCGCTTCGGCCAGCGCGGCGGACTCGGCGGACTCGGCGGACTCGGCGGGCTGCAGGCGTCGCGTCGGCGAGACGCCGACGAAGTCGTGGACGATCCCCAGGTGCTGCGGCAGCGTGATGCGGCCAAACGTGAGCAGGAAGGTGCGGTAGGACGGAGGGAACGTGCAGCCAAGCGCCTCTTCTGCGGCGTCGATGGCTGCTTCGGGCACTGGCCCCTTGATGTCGCAGCGGGCGTCCGTCACGGACAACCGCCGCCGTACGCGCTCGACAAGCTCGATGGTTTCAGACGTCACGGGGCCGATTATGCATGGCGCGATGATCTTCGCTTGGGTTTTGCGCACGGCTCACCGCATTCGGGGAGCTTCTGGATCCGTGGGTACCTGCGACGATCTTGCACCCGCTGACCCTGGCGCCAGGAACTTCACAAGGACAGCGGTTGACAAGCGCGCGAAGCAAGCCGTGGCATGCACGACGAGTGCGCGGTGTGCGCGGCGTGCGCGGCGAGCGCGGCGAGTGCTGGCGTGTGCGCCGTGCGCGGCTCAGCCCGGCCGCGGCGTGCTGGCCGGAAACGACAGCGCGTCGCTCACCGCCAGCTCCAGATCCGCGTCGACGATCTGGAAGGCGCTCTGCAAGAGGCCGATGAACGGGATGATGCGCCAGCTCGTGATCGCCGCCGGCGGCTCTGCCGCCAGGGCGTAGACCACCAGCCAGTAGCGGTCGATGGGATCGGGCAGCGCCTCGGCGAGCGCGCGCAGGGCCCGCGGGATGTCATCCACGAGGGCGGCCCGCTTGAACGCGGCGTAGAGTTCGCTGTCGAGCTGTTCTCGCTGCGGCAAGAAGTCCGGGATCGCCGCGCAGAAGTCGCTGACCGCGAACCGTTGATCGTCGTTGGCCATGGCCTTGGCCGCGGCGCGCAGCGCGAACAGATCACACACCAGCGGGGTGAGCGAATGGATGCGCAGCACGCGGTCTTCCAGGAACCGGTTCAGCTCGCCGGTGGCCAGCGCGCTGTACGCATACTCCGCCTCCAGCGGACCTATCCGCAGGGCCAGGCGCAAGGTCTCGAGGTACTGACGCTCGGAGTCGACGAACTGGGTGTCGCTGGCGCAGACCTCCGCCGCCATGGCGAACGCGCTGATGCGGTGGACGCGAGCGGGCAGCGACTTGCCGACGGTGCTGGCGCGCGCCATCGAGCCGCCAGCGAAGCGGATGGAGTCCGCCGACAGCTCGACCAAGGTCTTGGCCGCCTCCGCGCTGAGGCCCTCGAACAGCGGATGCCGCGAGATGCGCGTGGTGATGATCTCGAGCTCGCGCTGGTCCGAGACGCCGTCCGCCAGCATGGCGCCCACCATGGCTTCGATCACGAACCGTCGAGGATCGTTGGCACGTAGGGAGCCGCGAAAGATCTCTTTGACGACACGTTCCATGACTGCCCCCCTATCCTAGCAGGCCTGGCAGGTCTGGCAGGCCTGCTGGGCCCGCAAGCGGCTCGCTGCCAGGGCCGCGCCCTTGTGCGGGGCCGCTGGCGTGGAGCGCTCGCAAGCGCTCGGCGGCGCGCGCCAAGGTGGCGGGTTGTTTGCAGAACGCAAACCGCAAGAGGTGCCGGGCCTCCTGGGGGCGCGCGGCGTAGAACACGCTCGGCGGGATGGCGGCGACGCCAATGTCGCGGACCAAGGTGGCGGCGAACGCGCGATCATCGAGGCTGGAGAGCGCGTGGAAGCTGCCGGTCAGGAAATAGGTGCCCTGGGATGGCGCCAGCTCGAAGCCCACGCCACGCAGCATGCCGAGCAGGGCGTCGCGCCGCGCGGTGTAGGCGGCGGTCAGCTCGGAGAAGAACGACGCATCGAGCTGGTCGAGGAAGCGCGCCAGCCCCACCTGCATTGGCGTGGAGGTGGCGAACGTCAAGAACTGGTGCGCCGCCTGCACCGCCGCGACCATGGCCGCGGGGCCAAAGCACCAGCCGACCTTCCAGCCGGTGACGGAGAAGGTCTTGCCGGCGCTGGAGATGGTCAGGGTGCGCTCGCGCATGCCGGGCAAGGAGGCGATGGGCAGGTGCGCCAGCCCGTCGTAGGTGAGGTGCTCGTAGACCTCGTCGCTGATGACCCACAGGTCGTGCTCGCGCGCCAGCTTGGCCACGCCAGCGAGCTCCTCGCGGGAGAACACGCGCCCGGTGGGGTTGTGCGGCGTGTTGAGCATGATCGCGCGCGTGGCCGGGGTGATGAGCGCCGCCAGCTCGTCGGGACAGAGCCGGAAGTCCGGGAAGCGCAGGGTCAGGTACCGGGGGCGCGCGCCGCAGAGCGCGACGCACGCTGGATAGCTGTCGTAGAACGGCTCGATGAGGATGACCTCGTCGCCCTGGCGCAACAGGCCCAGCATGGCGGCGGCGATGGCCTCGGTGGCGCCGCTGGTGACCACGACCTCGGTCATCGGGTCATAGGCGAGGCCGTAGCGCGCGGCCTGCTGCCGCGCCAGCGCCTGCACCAGCAGCGGATGGCCCATGGAGCGCGCGTACTGGTTGTGGCCCTCGAGCATGGCGGTCGACACCGCTTCGATCAGCGCGGGCGGCCCGTCGAAGTCCGGAAAGCCCTGGGCCAGGTTGACGGCGTCGTGTTCGACCGCGAGCCGGGTCATCTCGCTGAAGATGGAGGTGCCAAACGGCGCCAGTCGGTCTGTGAGAAACGGCCGCTGCACGACGCCACTCTGTCATCGTGATCGGCGGTGTCAACGCGAGCGCCCGGGATTGTGTCGCGGGTGATCCCTGCGGAGTTTTTCTGGGCCGAGGCGCTGCTTCCGTACACTCGGCGAGCTGCGCCACGGTCGCGGCCAGCCGCGCCGCTGCTATCGACGCAGCAAGCGGCGGCGCAGGCTGGCGGCCTCGGGCACGCGCGCGAGCATGGTGAGGCCAAGGTAGGTGGCGCCAAAGAGCGGCGGCGCCACCGCCATGGCCAGCATGCGCGGCAGGCCAAGCGGCCCCGCCGCCGCCCACGACGCCGCGGCGGCGAGCGCGCCGGCGGCGCCGGCCGCGGCCAGCGCGCCCAGGGTGAGCCTGGTCGGCAACGGCACGGACTCGATGCGGCGCGCCAGCGCGCGTCGCAGCAGGGTCAGCTCCACCCACGCCGCCAGGCTGGACGCGGCCGCCAGGCCAAACGCGGCCCAGCGCGCGTCGTACCCGAGCGCCTGGCGCAGCGGGAAGACGGTGACGAGCCCGGCGACGAAGGTGAAGGTGACCCGCCAAAGCGAGGCGCGCAGCGGCGGGCGCGGATCGCCGATGGCATAGAACGACGAGGCCAGGAGGCGCCCCTGGGTGCTGGCGGTGAGCCCGAGCGCCGAGCCCGCGAGCAAGATCCACACGCTCTGGGTATCTTGCGCGCCAAAGCGCCCGCTCTCGAACAGCAGCGCGATCATGGTGTCGCCGATGGCGACGAACGCGACCGCCGAGGGCACGACGAGGAAGACGACCTGGCGCAGGCTGGCGCGCAGCTTGTCGCGCAGCGCCGCGGCGACCTCGGCGGGGAGCGCGGGCGCCTGGTGCGCGCCGGCGGGGCCGCTGCCAGCGGTCGACGCCGGGGACGTCGCGCCGGCCGCCGCCGACGTGGCCGACGTGGCCGCCGTGGCCATGGTCGCGGACAGCTCGGGCAGCGCCGCGGCCGAGACCGCCATGCCAAAGAGGCTCACCGGCAAGAGCGCCAGGGTCTGGGCGTACCCGATCGCCGCGACGATGCTGGGGCCAAGGTAGCTGGCCAGGAGCTGGTCGAGGTACGCGGAGATCTGCACCGACCCGCGGCCGAGCAACACCGGCACGAAGGTCCGCAGCGTGGTGCGGACCGCCGGATCGCCGACCGCCAGCGACGGCCGCAGGCTGCCCAGCAGGCGCAGCACCGAGGGGAGCTGCACCGCGAGCTGCAGCGCCGAGCCGGCGACCGCGCCCCAGGCCAGCGCGACGGCCAGGTCGAAGCTGCGCTCGCCGCCGAGCCGGCGGCCAAAGGCGATGGCCGCGGCGACGATGGCGGCGTTCCACAGCACCGGCGAGACGTACGACAGGAAGAACTTGCGGTGGCTGTTGAGCACGCCCAGACACCAGGCGGACAGGACGAGCAGGGCCACGCCAGGGAACAAGACGCGCACCAGCGTGACGGTGAGCTCGCGCGTCTCGCCCTCGAAGCCGGGCGCCAGGAGATCCACCAGCGGCGCCGCGGCGCTGACGCCCAGCGCGGTCACCAGCGCGGCCATCAGCGCCAGCAGCGTGCCCACCGCGCGGGCGGCGCGGCGGGCCTCCTCGAGCTGGCCCTGGGCCAGGAGCTTGCTGTAGACCGGGATGAACGACGCCGACAGCACGCCCTCGCCCAGCAGGTTCTGCAGGATGTTGGGGATGCGCATGGCGGCGCGGAACGCGCCCGCCGCTTCGGAGTTGCCCAGGTAGTGCGCGAGCGCGCGCTCGCGTACGAAGCCGGCGATGCGCGACAAGAAGATCCCGGCGCCGACGGCCAGGGCGCCGCCGCGACCACGACGCGAAGAGGCTTGCGGGGGCATGAGCGGCGCGGGGGCTACAGGATCACCAGGTCATCGCGGTGGATGACCTCGAGCGGGCTCTTGCCGCCGAGCAGGCTCTCGATGGCGGCGGTCTGCTGGCCGCGGATCTTGCCGAGCTCGGCGTGGGCGAAGCCGCACAGGCCGCGCGCCAGCTCGCGCCCGTCGGGGCCGTGGACGCTGACGGTGTCCCCCACCTCGAACTCGCCAGCGATGGCCAGGATGCCCGCCGGCAGCAGGCTGCGGTGTTGCTCGACCAGCGCGCGCACCGCGCCCTCGTCGATGGTGAGCTGGCCGGCCGGCTTGGCGCCGTAGGCGATCCAGTGCTTGCGGCTAGAGAGCACGTCGCCGCCAGGCACGAACAGCGTGCCCACGTCGGCCGCGGCGACGAGCTGCGGCAGCACGTCCGCCTGGCGGCCCGGCGCGACCACCGCCGGCACGCCGGTGCGGGTGACGATGCGCGCGGACGCCACCTTGGATGCCATGCCACCGGAGCCGACGCCGTCGCCGCGGCTGCCGCCTGCCACCGGCGCGGCCTGCCGCTCGATGTCGTGGACGATGGGCATGCGGACGCCGTCGGCGCCGCGCACCCCCTCGACGTCGGTGAGGATCACCAGCAGATCGGCGGAGACCAGGTTGCACACCAGCGCGGCGAGCTGATCGTTGTCGCCGAACTTGATCTCCTCGGTGGCCACCGTGTCGTTCTCGTTGATGATCGGCACGACGCCGTGGTCGAGCAGGGCGCGCAGCGTGTGGCGCGCCGACAGAAAGCGGCGACGATCTCCCATGTCGTCATGGGTGAGCAGGACCTGGCCGATGGCGACGTCATGCACCGCGAAGGCGGCCTCCCAGTTGGCCATGAGCCGGCTCTGCCCCACCGCGGCGGCGGCCTGCAGGCCGGGCAGCTCGGCGGGGCGAGCGGGCAGGCGCAGCCGCCGGATGCCCAGCGCGATGGCGCCGGAGCTGACCACCACCACCTCGCGGCCCTGCGCGCGCAAGGCGACGATCTGATCGGCGAGCGCGGCCGGCCGGCCGACCGGGCTCTCCGCGATCAAGCGGCTGCCGATCTTGATGACGAGGCGCTTGGCTTCACGCAGGCAGAGGCGAGGGTCGGTCATGGCGAGCATCCGGCGGGCAAGGGAGGGACGTCAGGGCGAGCGGGGTCACGGCGCGCTCGGCGGTTGCACCGCCATCCGCGCGCGCCACCAGCGGTCGAAGTTCTCGAGCGCGGCTTCAAGGAACGGGTTGGTCTCCGCTGCGAGCTGTTGCTCGACGGAGGTCACCGCGCGAGACAGGAAGTTTCCGGAATCCGCGAGCTGCTTCTCGAGCGCGTCCTCGACCTCGTCGACCGCCTCGGCCTCCGTGACCTCGCTGCGGCGAGCCAGGAGCCGGCGCAGCGCCCCGCCGCTGGCCGCGTCTGCCAGCGCGAGCGGGGCCTTCAAGCTGGCGCGCACCGCGGCGGTCAGGCCCTTGCGGAACGGGTGAAACGCCAGCGCGCCGTCGGTGGAGTCGATGGCGCGGCTGATCTCCTCGCGCAGCTCCAGCGCGCGCTCGGCCGAGAGCCCCATCCCGGTGTGCAGGCGGGCGCAGTAGTGATCGAACAGCGTCATGGCGGCGAAGGTGCGCGCCGCGGACCTGGCCCGGCGCACCGCGGTCAGGGCCAGGAGCACGCGCTTGGCAGACTGGGTGGCCAGCTTCACCGCCAGGCTGCCGACCGCCAGATCGATCACCGAGGTGGGCGGGGTCTTGCCGAACACCAGGTTCGTCGCCGCGCGGTCATCGAGATCGATCTGATGAGCGGCGGCGATCCGACGATAGCCGCGGCTCAAGATGGCGGCGACGACCCAGTCGTCGACGAAGGGGATCGGCAGCGCGCCGGCGAGCGCGGCGGCGATCGAGCGCGCCACGATCTGGCGACGATGCGCTTGCAGGTAGTCGCGGCGGGTGACGAGTTCAGTGCTCATGGGGCGGGCGGGGGCAACGGCGCCGCGGCGGCCGGCGCAGCGAGGGGCGCGGCGGGCGCGCTCTTGGCGTCCTGGTTCATGGCAGGCGCGACGGGCGCAGCCTTGCCGCTGCGCCTTCGATCTCCAGCTCCGGCTCCAGCTCCGGCTCCAGCTCCGGCTCCAGCGCCGGCTCTAGCGCCGGCCTTCAGCGGCGGGGCGATGCCCTCGAGCAGGAGATCTCGCTCGTCGACCTCGTGGAGCCGCCCTGGAGTCGCCACCACGTCGGCTGGGTCCGGCGGCGTCAGGAGCGGCGCCTTGCCCAGGTCCGAGACCGCGCTGTCGACCGACAGCTTCATCACGAAGGTCCGCCCGTCGCGGCGGAAGCCCACCGTGCCACGCAGCGTGAGCTGGAGCATGGCGCCGGTCTGCGCGTCCAGCGTGACCTCGCCCTCGACGCCCTCGACGGTCCGGAGCTCTCGCCACTTGCGCTGGGCCAGCTCTTCGGCGGGTGGCTTCTGCGGGCGCGCCGCGGTGGTCAAGGTGAGCTTGCGCGCGGGCTTGCCAGCGAACGGGACCGCGCCGTGATCGACCACGGCGATGGCGGGGGCCAGCAGGTCCCAGGTGGCGGCCGCGGTCTCGCCCAGGCGATCACGCAGCTCGCCGGGCTCGCGCTCGTCGGTGGGGGGGCGCTTGTGCCAGCGCTGATACCGCGCGCGCAGATGCAGGTCGCCGTCGAGAAAGAGGAGCTCGCGGCCGTAGTCCGCGGAGTTGTTCATCACGCCGCGCCAGGCGCTTTGGGAGCCGTAGAGCAGCTCGGTCTCGTCGGCGAGCTGCTCGACGACCTCGTTCTTGGGTCCAGGTTCCGTGACCTGCAGCGAGGACTTGATGGTCAACCGATGCGGGCCCAGGAGCTCGGCCAGGCGCGTGTGCGGCATGGTCACCGCGCGGCCCAGCTCTCGTGCGTCACGCGCCGCGGCGGCGACATCGATGGGGTGATCCTGCGCCGGGCGACCCACGACCAGATCGCCAAGCTCCTGGTCCGGGACCCCGCCGTCTCGCCCACAGGCGCTGGCGGCGAGCAGGGCCGCTGCGCCGAGCGCCAGGCCGAACAGCTGGCCGCGCATCTGGCCGCGCATCTGGCCGAACATGCTCGGCAGACCCCTGCGGCCCATGGTGCTCGCTCGGCCCGCTCGGCCATGCCGCTCGGTGAAGCCCGAAGCGCTGCGCCTTGACCCGGGTGACGTCGCCATCGCTCGTTCATAGCTTCCTCGACGAGGCAGGTCAACCGGGGTAGCGTAGAGGGATGGAAGCGTTGCGGTCTTGGGAGCCATGGGCCACCCACGCGGGGGCCTATGCGTTCGTGGTGGCCTTCGGCGCGCTCTGGGGCAGCTTCGCCAACGTCTGCATCTATCGACTGCCGCAGGGGCTCTCGGTGGTGAGCCCGGGCTCGCGCTGCGGGGCCTGCATGACGCCGGTGCGCTGGTACGACAACGTTCCCATCTTCGCCTACCTGTGGCTCCGGGGGCGCTGCCGGGACTGTGGCGCGGCCTTCTCCCCGCGCTACCTGCTGGTGGAGGCGGTGACCGGCGCGCTCTTTGGCGTGGCGTGGTGGGCCGCCGTCGAGGCCTCGGCGCTGTGGGAGCCCTTCGAGCTGCGGCTCCTGCGCTTCGCGATCTACGCCGCGTTCGTGCTGCTGATGATGGTGATCACGTTCATCGACCTCGATCACCAGCTCATCCTCGACAAGGTGACCCTGCCAGCGATCGCGGTGTTCTACGGCGCGGGCCTCTTGCTCGAGCGGCACTGGAGCGAGGGGCTGCTGGGCGCCCTCCTTGGCTATGGCGTGGTCTGGCTCATCGACGCGGTGTACCGGATGCTCCGCGGTCAGGACGGCATGGGGCTCGGGGACGGCAAGCTGCTGGCGGTCATCGGCGCGCTCCTGGGCTGGCGCGGGGTGGTGGTGGCGCTCTTTGGCGGCGCGTTCGTGGGCTCCATCGTGACCCTGGGCATGCTGGCGGTGATCCGGCGCCTGCCGGCGGCGATGACCGAGCCGTCGCCCGCCCCGGCGGTGGACGGTCCAGCAGCGGCCCTAGCTGGCGGCGGGCAGACCAAGGTCAGCGAGGCCCAGGGCGGCGCGGCCAGCAAGGACCCGGGGCCTGCGGGGGCGCCGGCGGGCGTCGCCGAGGGCGCCAGGGACCCAGAGGACGAGGCTGACGGCGACGACGCCGCGCCCTCCGCCCTGGAGACGCCGATCCCGTTTGGGCCGTTCATCGCCTTCGCCGCCGTCTTCTACCTGTTCGCTGAGCCCTGGGTGCAAATCAGCGTCGCGTTCCTGGGTCGCCGGTGAAGGCGTTGATATAGTGGGGCCGATGGGACCGCCAGAACGCATCATAGCGGGGGTCGTCCTCTGTGAACGGCTCGCCGTCGGCATGTATGGCGCGGTTCACCGAGCGCAGCGGGAAGGGCAGCGTCACTTGCGGGCGCTGGTCGTCGAGCCGAGGCTGCTCGCCGAGCCTGGCTTTCACCACGAGCTGCTGGACAAGACCCAAGCCGACAAGGTGATCTCGCTGACCTCCGAGCAGATCGTGCCCACCCTGGCGATCGAGTCGGAGGGGCCGGACGTCGTCGTCTTGACCCACGGCGTTGGCCGGTACGTCACGGTGCAGGACATGCTCGCCAGCGCGCGCGCGCGCGGCTTCAAGATCGAGCGCTCGGTGGTGGCCGCGGTGTCGCTGGCCGCGGCCGAGGCGCTGGCCGCAGCTCATCGAGCCCGCGTGGTCCACGGCGCCGTCCACCCTCGCAGCGTGCTGGTGGATGAAGAGGGCACGGTGCGGCTCACCGACTTCGCGGTCGGCCGGGCGCTGACCGCCGCGGTCGCGCAGGGCGGCGATTCCGCGTTGTGGCGTGGCCTGGCCGGCTTCCTGGCGCCGGAGCTGGCCATCGGCGCCGCCCCGGGCCCGCAGTCCGATGTGTTCGCGCTGGGCGCCCTGGTCTTCGTCATGCTCACCGGCGACGCGCCGCCTGGCAGCGTGTCCACCACCGCCGCGGTGGAGCGCGTGGTCAGCAAGGCGCTCGACACCGACCCCGGCCAGCGCTACCGCACGCCGGAGGACGTCGTCGAGGCGCTGCGGGTGGCCTTCTCCACCGACGGCTGGGCCATCGCCTCGCCCGCCGAGATCATCGCCGCCGCGGGGCTGGAGACGGAGTCCACCGGCCTCGACTCTGACACCGAAGATCTGCTCGCCGCCATGAGCTCTGCCGCGCCAGCTCCGGTGCGCCCCAACATGGACCTGCGCGCGGAGGTGGTGGCGGCGCGCAGCTCGGCTGGGGACTCGAGCAGCCTCGATGACCTGCTGGCCGATCTGGGAGAGGACAGCGGGGCGACGAGCGCAGCGCGCGGTCGCGACAAGCGGCCCACGTCGGATCTCTTTCCGTCGCGCATGGGATCGCCTGCGGCGGGCTCCGGGGGTGACGTCGACGCCCCGGGCCGAGGCGCCAACCGCAGCGGCCGGGTCGGGCGCAGCCGCAACCCGGCGGGGTCGTCGCGGCTGGCCGCGCAGGACCCGCCGCCCACCATGACCAACGACTACGACGTCACGCCGCTGCCTCCGCCGCAGCCGCAGGACGCGCTGCTGGCGCCGCTGCCCGACGACGACGACAACGGCGACGGCGACGGCGGGCGCATGCGCGGCCTCGACGGCATCCGCGACAGCGAGAGCGCGGCCATGGGCGCGCTGGCGGATCTGCGGGACCCCACGGAGGTGCGCGCGGTCGGCGCAGCCAGCCCTGGCGGCGCCGTTGGAGGCGCTGGCGCCGCAGGCCCGGCGTCCAGCAGCAAGCCGGCGGCCGCCCGGGTGGTCAGCAAGGCCGTGGCGCGCGAATCGCATGACGACTCGGTGACCCAGCTCCAGCCGCGCGCGCGGGCGGCGCCGCCGATGCTGGAGGTGCCCGCGGACCTGCCGGTGCCGTCGCTGAAGCGCTCGCCGGTGTGGACGGCGCTGTGGGCCGCGTTGCTGGTGGCCGCGGGCGTCAGCACGGTGATGGTGCTGCGCTGGCAGAAGACACAATCGGCGGAAGAGGAAGCGGAGTACGAGAAGGCGCGGCGAAACGCCGAGGAGCTGACCGCGCGGCTGCGCAGCGATCTACCGGACGCCGGCACGCTCCGCCTGTTCAGCGCGCCATCGGAGGCCACCGGCTGGCTCTTGCTCGGCCGCACTCCGTTCGAGTCGGCGCCGCTGTCTTCGGAGATCGCGCATCAGCTCCGGGTGGAGCTGGATCGGTACCAGGGCCAGGATCTGACGGTCGACGGCCGCCGGTGGCAGGGGGTTGGTCAAGACAAGCGCGGCGAGATCACGGTGAAGCTCGCGCTCGCCGGCAAGGCGCCGCCGCTGCCCGCTGGGCCGCCGGAGCCGCCGCCGGGACAGGGCCTCAGCGCAGGCGCGGTGCGGCTCAAGGTGGTCTCGGAGCCGCCGGGCGCCGCGGTCTGGCTCTACCTCGGGGTCACCGGTGAGATCTCCTATAGTGGCGTGGCGGGCCGGGAGTATGATCTGCGCGTGCTCAAGGACGGGTTCTTGCCGGGCTACGCACACGTGTCCACGGACGACTGGCGCGCCGTCGACAAGCAGGGCAAGCCGCTCGAGGGCGCCATCGACTCGGTGGCCAAGAAGTCCAGCCTGGACATCCAGGTCACGTTGACGCCGGACCCTACGCCTGCGCCGCGGCGAAAGGCGGAGTGACGTGGCGCCGCGCACGCTCCACATCCGCTGTGGCACGTGGGACCAGGTAGAAGCCTTCTACTCGCGAAAGCTCCGCCGCGGTCGGCTGCTGTCGATGCGGGTGCCGTTTGCGCCGGCTGTCTCGACCGAGCTGACGGTGGGGCTGGAGTTGCCCACGCACATGGTGGTCTCCATCGACGGGATCGTGCGCAAGTGCGAGGCCAGCGAGACGGACGCGCGGCACTGGATCGAGATCGAGCTGGTGGGCCTGAGCGACGAGCTGCTGGCCGGCCTGCGCGACATGGTGGCGGACGGTAGCCCCGCCGTGGCGGAGGAGGTGCCCGCATCCGCGGCGCCGGTGGCGCCTGCCTCGCTCGCGTCGCCCGCATCCTTGGCGCCCGCTTCGCCCGCATCCTCGGCGCCGGCGCGCGCGACGATCCCTCCGCCGGTCGGCGGCGCGCGGCCGACGCGGACCGCGCTGGCGGGAGCGGCCGGGCCGTCGGTAGCTGCGCTGGTGGGCGCGCAGGAGGAGCAGGTCGCCCACGTCGTCTCCGCTCGCCCGCTGGCTGCAGGTGGAGCGCCGCTGCCTCCTGGCGCCTCGGCGCTGGGCGGTTCGTCTACTGCGCCGGGTTCAGCCGCTTCGGCCGCTTCGGCCGCTTCGATCGCTTCGCCGCGCGATGCCGGCGGTCTGCCGGACGACGAGCGCGAGCTGTTCGCCACGCTCTCCACCGAGCTGCGCCGGCTGCGCCAGGCAGCGGTCCATGAAGTGCTGGGGGTCAGCCGTGACGCGCGCGCCGAGGAGATCCGCGATGGCTGGATGGCGCATATCCGCCGGTTCCACCCTGACGTGATGGCGCGCCACCGCTCGCTGGCGGTGAGCCACCTCGCGGAGGAGCTCACGATCCTCGGCAACCGCGCCTATGACCGGCTTCGCGTGGCGCTGGTGGCAGAGGGGCGCGGCGCCGCGTTTGGCCCGGCGCTGTTCACCCCCCATGGCTGGCTGGTGGGGTTTGACGATCTCTCGACGAGCGATGTCCCGGCGGCGCGGGCGCTGGCCTCCTCGACGCGCCCGCCGGTCGGCGTCATGGCCGCCGGCGGCAACCACGCTGGCCACACCACGTCGCCTCCCATGGGAGGCGCGTCCTCGCCTGGCGTCGCGGCCTACGCCGGGGGCTCTGGGAGCACGGGGGGCACCGGCCTCACCGCCTCGCCGCTCGGCGGTGGTCCTGCGCTGTCGTCGCAAGGCTCCGGGGGCCAGGGCGACGCCGGCTTTGAGTCCAGCTCCAGCGTGGCCACGACGAGATCCGTCGAGGCGTTCGAGGCGCAGGCGCGCGACCTCTTGTCCGCTGGCGACGCCGGCGGCGCGCGCGAGATCCTGGCCTCGGCGCTGGTGGCGTACCCGCGCAGCCGACCGCTGCGCTCGCTGTACTACGTGGCCTCGGCCCTCACCGCGCTGGCCGCCGGCCAGGTGGTCCTGGCCACCTCGCAGCTCGAGACCGCGCTGGCGCACCACGAGAGCTGCGTCGAGGCGTCGCTGGTGCTCGATCAGATTCATCGCAACGGCGGCACGGACTACGACGCGCTCCGGAAGGTGTTTCAATGAGCCAGGCGGTAGGCATCGATCTTGGCACCTCCAACTCTGCGGTGGCCGTGCTGGATGATGACGGCCGGCCGCGCATCCTCACCACCGCCGAGGGCTCCACCACGTTGCCCTCGCTGGTGTGGTTCTCGCCGCAGGGCGCGGTGGTCGGTGAGGCGGCGCGCGAGGGCCTCGACCACAGCCCGGATGTCACCATCTTCGGCGTCAAGCGGCTGATGGGCCGCCGCTTCGACCATCCAGACGTGCGGCGCATGGCGCGCGTCCTGCCCTACGAGCTGGTGGCGGCCCCCAACGGCTACACGCTGATCGCGCTGGGCCAGGGCCAGACCGTCTCGCCCGAGGAGGTCTCGGCGCTGGTGCTGCTGGAGCTGCGGCGGATGGCGGAGGCGTTTCTGGGTGGCGAGGTGGTGGAGGCGGTGATCACGGTGCCGGCCTGGTTTGACACCGCGCAGCGTCAGGCTACCAAGGACGCCGCGGAGATCGCCGGCCTGCGCGTACGCCGGTTGCTCAGCGAGCCCACGGCCGCGGCGTTTGGTCACGGCGCCCACCGCGGAGAGCGCCGGCGCTTTGTGGTGTGCGACCTCGGCGGCGGCACCTTCGACGTCGCGGTGGTGGACGTGGACAGCGGCGTGTTCGAGGTGCTGTCCACCACCGGGGATCCGTTCCTCGGCGGAGACGACGTGGACCGCGCCATCGTCGAGAACCTGGTGCGCGACGTGCGCGTCGGCAAGGGGCTCGATGTCTCGGCGGACGCCGGTGCTATTGATCGGCTGCGGGTGGCGGCGCAGCGCGCCAAGCACGAGCTGTCCGCGGAGCTGTCGACCTCGCTGCACATCCCCGAGCTCCTGCTCCTGCCGTCTGGCAAGGCGGTGGAGTACTCGCGGTCCTTGCGGCGCGACGAGGTGGAGCTGTGGTCAGCGCCGCTGTTTCGCCGCCTGGAGAGCCCGTGTCGCGACGCGCTGATGCGGGCCAGTCGTTCCGCCGATCAGGTGGACGACGTGTTGCTGGTCGGCGGCATGACGCGCATGCCGGCGGTGCGGCGCCAGCTCGCGCGCATCTTTGGCAAGGAGCCAAGCTCGGTCGCCAACCCGGAGGAGGTGGTGGCGGTGGGCGCGGCGCTGGAGGTGGCGCGGCTCGACGGGCAGATCGACGGCGTGCTCATCATCGACGTGTGCGCGCGTGGACTCTCGATCTCGCCAGCGACCAGCGGACCAAGCGGCGCGCCGACCGGGCCCTGTGACCTGGTGATCGGCCCAAACTCCGTGGTGCCGACCCGCGAGCACCGCGTGTTCTTGACCAAGCAAGCAAACCAGCAGGCCATCGAGTTCGACCTGTGGGAGGGCAGCTCCTCGGACGCCGCCTCGAACACCCACCTGGGCCGGTTCGCGGTGGTGGAGCTGCCGCCGGCGCCGGCTGGCGAGGTGCTGGCGCTCGTCGAGGTGACGATCGACGTGGATGGCACCGTTCGCCTCGCCGGCACCGAGCTCATCTCGAGCCAGGGGCTGTCCATCGAGCAGCTCTCGCACACCGGGTTGCCGCGTATCGAGATCGAGCGGCTGGCCAACGAGCACGGTCGGCGCGGGCGCGCGCGCACCGTCTCTGGCGCGGGCGAGGGGCTGGCGCCGGCGTATCCGCCGCGCGCCGACCCGCGAACCTCGCCACCGCTATCGCCGCGTCCTGGCGACGGCGGTGGGCGCGGGGGCGACCGATGGTGAGGTGGCCGGTGAGGCGGCCGGTCAGGTGGCCCGTCGGGTGGCCGGTGAGGTGGCCCGTCGGGCTCGGCCGGGGGCTCGGTCGAGCGCTCGGCCGGAAGCTCGGCCGAGCGCTGATCTGGGCGGCGGTCTGGGCGGCGCCATCGTGCGGCGGTGGCTGCATCTCTGCGACGACGACGGGGCCGTCCTCGTCGCCGTCCTCGTCGCAGTCCTCGTCGCCGTCGTCGCCCCCGGTAGCTGCGCTCGCGCCGCCCAAGGTCGCCAGCATCAACGCCGGCCCGGGCGTCATGGTGCAGCTCGAGCCCCACCTGGTGCCGGGCCACGTCACCATCATCGACTTCTGGGCCCAGTGGTGCGCCGCCTGCAAGACCATCGAGGCCGAGCTGTTGACGGAACTGCGCGACGAGCCGACGGTGGTCCTCCGCAAGGTCGACGTCGGCGCGGGGGATAGCGACGTGGCGCGGGCCTACCGCCTGGGCGGCCTGCCTCACCTGCGCATCTTCGATCGCCGAGGTCGCCTGCGCTACGTGCTCGTCGGCGAGGACGCGCACCAGGCCGGCGAGGCTGCCTTGGTGCTCGCGCGCGAACCCTGAGCTTCCTGGGGCAGGTCGGTTGGCGTGGGGGATCTTCGTCAGACGAGGAGCGTGGGAGAGTGCGCCGCGAGGCGGCTCAGCTCCAGGGCCTCGGGTTGCGGTTCCTGAAACAGCGCGTCGTGGATGGCCTCCGAGCGCTGTGCCACGATCGACCGCAGCACCTCGAACGGCGGCTCGCGGCGCAGCGAAGCCAGCAGCGGACATCTGTCGATCCAGTGCAGATCGAAGAGCCCCTCACCCACGCAGCGCTCGAGGAGCGCCAGGCCCGTGGCGGTGTCGCCAACATACGCGATGCCCTCCATCGCGATCTGGCCGATGAACGCGCGCCGCCGCAAGCTCTGCACCGACGGATCGTTGACCCGGGCCAGCAACTCGTTGCGGGTGTCGCTCACGCCTAGCAGCAGCTCGCACACCGCGAGCATCAGCGGGCGCTCGAAGCCCTCGCTGACGGCGAGGATCTCGTCCTGGAGCGACTGTAGCTGCCGTCGGTCCATCGGCTGGCGCCAGGCGGCCAGCCGGATCCTGGCGCCCCAGCGCTGGCCGCGCACCTTGCCCTCCGCGTCGAGCGCGGCCAGGCCTTCGTCCACCTCGTCCCAGCGCTGGTCCAGCGCCAGCGCTCGACCTCGCTCCCACCAGGCCAGCCCGAGCGAGGGATCCATGGCCACCGCTTCATCCAAGCGCTTCATCCCGTCGATCACGTGGCCCGCTTCGATCAGGGTCCGGCCAAGCCACTCATGCGCCTCGGCCAGGTGCGGCGCGCAGGTGATGGCGGCGCGAAAGTGCATCGCCGCGGCGACGGGCGAGCCGCGGTGCAGCTCGACGTGACCACAGGCCAGGTGAACCTCGGCGACGGACGGGTCGAGGTGGCGCGCGGCGAAGGCGTGCTGAGCGGCGGCGGCCAACATGCCGCGTGGCGGGGCCTGCGCGAAGAACACGCAGCGCACCTGGCACAACGCCAGGTTGGCCAGGATCCTCGCGTCGTCGGGCGCCAGCGCTCGTGCGCGTTCGCAGAGCTCCACCGCCGTGGCCACCGTCTGGACGTTGCGGTAGGAGACCTGCCGCGCCTGCCAGGTCAGGTCGAGCGCGCGCGGGTCGAGCGGGGCCTCAGGCGGCGAGCTCGCCGCGTCCGCGTCGATCATGGCTGCGGTCATGCGCAGCGCTCGATCCAGCGAGGGCTGCACGTGCTCAGCGCCAAAGCGCAAGGACAGATTCGCGGCGGCGTCGACGCCGCGAATGACGACCTGGATCACGTCCTGGCGCGCCGTCAGCTCGATCACCGTCGCCAGCTTCGGATCCTCGTCGCGTGACACCACGCGCACGCGCCGCAGACGTCCGAGCCTGCGAATCAACGCCTCCCGGAATCCGCGAGCGAGATGCGGCGCTGCGCCACGCAGGCTGTGCTCGGGGCGGACCAGCAAGGCCGGCATGGCCTCGTCCGTGACCGGCAGCGGGTGAGGGGCAGCGGTGAGCTTCGCCGGGCGCGCGCGCGGAGCGAGGACCTCGCGTAGCTCCGCGCTGGTTGGCCGTCGCGCCGCCTCGATCGAGGTGGCCGCGGCGACCGCCTCCAGCAGGCTCGGATCGTCGATGCCAGTTGGCCTCAGCTCGTCGGTGGTCTGCGCCTGCGCGATCCGTTCGAAGGCGCTGCCAGTGAACGCCCGGTTGCCGCTGAGCGCTTCATACAGCACCACGCCCAGCGAGTAGATATCGGCGGCCGGGCTTGGCGCCTCCCCCAGGGCTTGCTCCGGCGCCATGTAGCCCGCCGTGCCGCAGATGTCGTTCTGGGTGGCCGGCACCGCGGCGATGCCAAAGTCGGACAGCACGATGCGGCCTTGATGGGTCAGCATGATGTTGTCCGGCTTGATGTCCCGGTGAATCACGCCGGCGCCGTGGGCGGCGGCCAGCGCGTCGCACAGCGCCGCGCCGATCGTGGCCGCCTCGTCGATGGACAGCCTGGTGCAGGCCGCCAGGCGGTCGGCGAGCGACTCGCCCTCGAGCAACTCCATCGTGCAGTAGGTCATCTCCCCATCGCGGCCCAGCTCGAACGTGCGGGCTACGTTCTGGTGCGTGACTCGCCGCGCCAGCTTCACCTCGCTGCGGAACCGCTCCAGCACGCCCGGTTTACTGAGCAGCTCCGGCCGGATGATCTTGAGGGCGATGATCTCATCGAGCTCGCGGTCGTGCGCGCGGTACACCTCTCCCATTCCGCCCGCCCCGATCTGCCGGAGCAGGACGTACCGCTCGTTCAGGGTCCGGCCCACCAGTGCTGACATGCCGGGATTGTCGCGCACTCAGCGAAAAGTACAATCGACCGCGGGGTCATGCCCTCGCGCGAGCTGATGCTGGGCAGCGCTCCGCCGGCCGTCGTGACCGGAGCGAGGCGCGGTGTTTTCTTGGCGGTTGCGAGCTCCGCATGTCACACCCTGGACAGCGCATGCGAGAAATGGTCGACCGTCAGAGCGGCACCTTCCGAATCGGCGTGATGTTCACCGCGGCGTCGGCGTTGATGGCCGCGATGGCCATCAACGTCCCCGGTGGCGACCTGCTGCTGATGGTGCCGCTCGTGGTGGTCGGCGCGACCGGCCTCGGGCTGCTGCTTGGCGCGCGGTTTGCCCGCGTGCTGGGCGGGGTGCTCTTTGTGGCCGGCCTGGTGGCGTCGCCTCTGTCCTTGGCGAGCGCGCTGGTCGGAAGTCTCCGCCTCGCCGGCCGCTGGGAGCTCTCGCTGGTGCTCTCCCTGGCCAACGGGATCGCGACGACGGTGCTCCTGATGTGGCTGTGCTTCCGCGGCCTCCAGGTCATGCGCGGCAAGACGATGCGCGCCGGCGTCTTCACTGCTCGACTCACCGGGGTCGTGGTGGCGCTGGTCGCGGTGCATCACCTCTGGGTGGCGGTTCAAGCCGGGGCCAGCTCCTTGGCGGTCGGCTCCTTCGCGTCGTTCTCGCTCAGGGTCGGCGCGCTCGGGACGACCTTGTCTGGGTTCCCCGGTTGGCCGCTCTGGCACCTCGCCGCGCTGGTGCTCGCTGGGGTGCTGGTGGCCGGGCCGCGGAGGGCGCTGGTGGGGGCGGCTTCCGCGCTGACGGTGCTGTTCGTTTGCCTGGTCCCGCTCGTCCTCCTGGCGGTGGCGCGCGCCAACGTGGGGGAGCTCTGGTTGTCGACGGTGGTGTTGTCTCTGGTCCTTCTCCTGGCGGCGCTCGCATGGTGGCTCCGCGACGAGCTTCGGGGGGTGAGGCCGGCGCAGCTCGCTGCTGGCGACACGCCCTGATCCGGGAGGCGCGGCGGCGCCCCCAAGCCGCTCGCCGAAGCCCTGATGCGTGGCTCTCGTCTGTTCGCGTCCGGTTGCCGGACGCATCTGGCCCGCCGCATCCGGCCCCTGGTCAGCGCTCGCTTGGCCCAAGCGCGGGCTGCACCAGGTCGTCCATCAGGCCCTGGATCTCGCCGAGGCGGCGCTCGCTGTCGGCTTCGTAGCGCATGACCACGATGGGCTGAGTCGTGGAGGCGCGCAGGAGCGCCCAGCCGCCGTCGAAGGAGGCGCGCACGCCGTCGATCTCGACCAGCGAGCGCACCTGCGGGTGATGGCGCAGGCGCTCCGCGACGGTGGCGACCACGCTGGCCTTTCGGTCATCGGCGCAAGGCACGCGCAGCTCCGGCGTGTTGAACACGGGCGGGAGCTGGTCCACGTGCGCGGCCAGGTGGCGCTCGTCGTGGGACAGCAGCTCGAGGAGGCGCGCGGCGGCGTACAGGCCGTCATCGAAGCCCAGCCAGCGGTGGGCGAAGAAGAAGTGCCCAGACATCTCGCCAGCCAGGAGCGCGCCGGTCTCCTTCATGCGGGCCTTGAGCAGCGAGTGCCCGACCTTCCACATCTCCACCTCTCCGCCAGCTTCGGTGAGCGCGTCGAAGGTGGCCTGAGAGCACTTGACCTCCGCCACCAGGCGCGCGCCCGGCACCTCGGCGAGCAGCGCGCGGCCAAACAGCACCAGGAGCTGGTCGCCCCAGACGATGCGCCGGTGCTCGTCGAGGACGCCGAGCCGGTCGCCATCGCCATCGAAGCCGATGCCGACCTCTGCACCAGAGCTGGTCACCAGGGCGGCGAGGTCTCGCAGGTTCTCCTCCACGGTGGGGTCGGGGTGGTGATGCGGAAAGCGGCCATCGATGTCGCAATAGAGCGGCGCAGCGGGAAAGCCCAGGCGGGCCAGCAGGGCGACCGCGAGGGGACCGGCGGCGCCGTTGCCGGCGTCCACCGCCACCCGAAACCGCCGCGGGCCCAGGCGCAGCGAGCTGACGATGGTCTCGAGGTACACCTCGGCGAGGTCGATCGCCTCCACCTCGAAGCGCGGCTGCGGCGCCGGTGCTCGAGCGGCCGCCAGGGCTGACGCGGTCTCGGCGGCGAGCTCCGCGGCCACCTCATCGCGGAGCGCGCTCACCGCGCCGCCGTGCAACGAGGCGCCTTGCAGCGTGATCTTGAAGCCGTTCTCTTCGGCGGGATTGTGGCTGCCGGTGATCATCACCGCCACCGGCACCGCGGCGTGCCCCGGCGAGGCCAGCCGTTGCGAGGCGAACGACACCACTGGCGTTGGCACCACGCCCAGATCGACCACGCGGCAATGGGCGGTGGCGCCGCGGCACAGCGCCGCCAGCAGCCGTGGCGAGTGCAAGCGGCCATCGCGGCCCACCACCAGCAGCGGGGCAGTGCCTGCGGCGGCGGCGGCCGAGGCGGCTCGACGGCCGAGCACCGAGCCCAGCGCCGTCACCGTGGCGTCATCGAGGTCGCGCTCGGCGTGACCTCGAACGTCGTTCTCACGAAAGATCCTGGGATTCACCCCGTACACATACACCGGCGGAGCGCCGGCCGCAGCTCACGGCGTGAAGGAGCCCTTCTTGGCGGTGAAGCCGAGCACGGCGGACATCGCAGGCTGGCCGTTGACCATGAGGTCGGGGCTCAGGCCCTGCGCCAGGATCGGATGCGCCTTGACCTCTGCCAGGGTGACCTTGCAGTCGCGGGTGGAGTCGAAGCCAGAGGTGGGGGCGAGCACGGTCTCGCCAGTGGTCCCCGCCATGCAAGCGGTGAAGGAGCCACCGACCGGCTGTCTCCCGCACACGCCGCCGCTGAGCGCGCGCTCTGCCTCGGGACCGCAGTCCCGGTCGATGACCGCCTTGAGCTGCGCGGTCACGCCTGGCAGCACCGTGGTGTCGAGCTCGGTCTGCGTCACCCCGCCGCCGATGAGGCCGCGGCCAATGCCATCCGCGGAGACGTCGCTTATCTGGACGCGCGCGCTGGTGAGCGAGACGGTGATGGGCGCACCGGTGAGCGCGAGCTGCAGCGAGATCTTGCCCGGGCCCCCCTTCATGGTGCCGCCGGCGAACGGTCCGGTCAAGAGCGTGTCCCGCGGCGAGCCGGCGGCGATGGTGAAGGCGCCGGTGCCCTTGAGGTGCTGGCCGCAGGTGGCGAGCATGGTGATGTCCGTGCAGGGCGCGGGCGTGATCGACGCGGAGTCGCCGAGGTACACCGCGAAGCCAGCCGAGGCGGCCGAGGAGAACGAGGAGGTCTGCAGATCCGCCAGCAGCACCGCCGAGCCGGTGTTGACCGCCTCGTCGACCGTCGCTTGCACGCCGAAGTTGGCCGCGGTCAGGAGCCCGACCAGATCACCCAGCTTGTTCTCGGTGCGGCCGTTGTCATCGATGTCCAGCTTGTTGGTGGCCACGGTGCTCAGCGTCGCCACCACGTAGCGATGGTGCTCGCCTTCGACCTGACCGTCGCCATCATCGCTGCCGCAACCGGCGGCGCCGGCGGCTAGAGGGGTTACGAGCGCGAGACACCACAAGCTAGATGGCTTCATGAAACACTCCAAGAATAGGGATGGCATTGTTCTAGCGCAGACCTGGCAACAGCGACAAGGACTCGTGTGAGGGGCCGCGGCAGCACGCTTTGAGGCGTGCAGGATCTCGCACAGCGTGTGACCTGCGTCGCGCAACGGTCCGTCGGCGAGCGCGCGAGACGTAGGACCTGCAACTACGCGCCGACTCGCTAACGCGATGCGTTGGCATGTGTGTGTGCTACGGTGGCGCCGGCATGCAGCGCGTGGCCACGCAGATCTCGGCTTCGCTCACCGTCGGTGCGCTGGTCGTAGGCGCGCTGGCGCTCGCCGGGTGCGGCGACGACCTGCGCCGCAGCCGAGAACCAGGCGACTCCTGGTCCATCGTCGTGCTGCCCGACACCCAGGTCTATGCGCTGCGGTATCCGCAGATCTTTCGCTCGCAGCTCGCCTGGATCGCGGGCTCGGCGCAGGCGATGAACCTGCGCTTCGTCGCGCACGTGGGCGACGTCACCGAGACCGACGCTGACAGCGAGTGGCGGCTGGCGCAGGAGTCGTTCGCCGCCATCGAGGCCACGGTGCCGTACGCGCTGGTCCCGGGCAACCACGACTACGCCCTCGGCGTGCCGCGGCGCTCGCACCTGTCGACCTGGTTTTCGCCGGCCGCGCTGCGCGCCAAGCCCACGTTTGGTGGCCTGTTCGAGTCTGACCGCATCGACAACAGCTTCCAGACCTTCTCCGTGGACGGCGAGGACTGGCTGGTGCTCGCGCTCGAGTGGGGCCCCCGCGACGCCGTGCTGCAGTGGGCGCGCGACGTGCTGGAGGCGCACCCCGCTCACCAGGCGATGGTGGTGACCCACGCCTACCTCTACAGCGACGACACCCGCTATGACTGGGCGGCCAAGGGCGCCAGGCAGAGCTGGAACCCGCACGCCTACGCCAGCGGTCCTCGCTGGCCCGGCGCCGACGAGCTGAACGACGGCCAGCAGATCTGGGACAAGCTCATCACCTCGTCGAGGAACGTCCGGCTGGTGGTCAGCGGCCATGTCGCGGACGAGGGCGTGGGTCGGCTCACCAGCACCACCCGCGCCGGCACCCGGGTGCATCAGCTCCTGGCCAACTTCCAGGGCCACGAGCTGGGTGGGGGCGGCTACCTGCGCATCCTGCGCTTCTTCGAGGACGAGATCGAGGTCCGCACGTACTCGCCGTATCTCGACGCGGAGCTGTTTGGCTCCGATCACTCGTTCACGCTGCCGCGATAGCCGCGGCGCGCGATCGCCGCAGCGCGTGATCGCCGCAGCGCGCGATCGCCGCGGCGCGCGCACCCCAGAGCACGGACCTGCATCCCGGCCGCGATCCGTAAGCCGGAACCGGCGCTTGACCCTGACGTCACCGGAGATGGTACGAAAGGCCCATGAAGCGCAACCTCTGGGTCCCCGCGTTGATCCTCGTCGTGCTGGTGGCCGCTGGCGCCCTCTGGCGGCTGCGCGGCTCACGCTCGGCGGCGCGGCCGGCCCCGGCGACCGGCGCCGAGCTGGGCCATGCGCATGGCGCTGGCCACACGCCCATCGACGAGCCCGAGCTGCGCGAAGGTCCGCCGCGCGTGATCGCCGAGGACGATCCGGCGGGCTCGCTGCGCCTCGAGGGCCAGGTCCTCGACGACGCCGAGCACCCGGTGGCCGAAGCCGTGGTGTCCCTGGCCTCGGCGCCGCCGCGGCAGGCGCGCACAGCGGCCGACGGCACGTTCGCGTTCGATGGGCTGCTGGCCAGGCCGTACACGCTGGCGGCGCGCGCGCCCAGCGGGGTCGCCGGGCCGGTCACCGCGCGGCTCACCGCCAAGAGTGATCCGGTGGTGCTGCGGCTGCGGCCCGGCGCGCAGGTCCACGTCGAGGTGGTGGATGCGCGGCAGCAACCGGTGGCCGTCGCCACGGTCGAGCTGCGCGGCGTCTCGGAGCAGAGCGCGCAGACCAAGGACGGCAAGGTCACCTTCGCGCCGGTGGTGCCCGGGCCCTACCAAGCGGTGGCCTGGGCCGACGGCTACGCGCGCGCGTACCTGCCGGCGATGATCGGCGCGGGCACCACCGCGCTGCGCATCGAGCTGGCGCGCGGCGCGCCGGTGTCCGGCAAGGTCGTGGACGAGCGCGGCGCGCCGGTGGCCGGGGCGCGGGTGCGCTACGACGCGGCGTCGGATTTCGGCCCCGGGGCCACCGGCGGCACGGGCCATCGCGACGCGGTGACGACCACCGCCGACGGCGCGTTCACCTTCGCGTCGTTGCCGGCCGGATCCTTCCGCTTCCTCGCCAGCCACCCGGAGTTTGCAACTGGCATCTCGTCGCTGGTGGCGCTCTCTGGAGAGAGCGCCAAGACCGACGTGGAGATCGCGATGCCCGCGGGCGCGGTGGTCAGCGGCAAGGTGGTGGATGACCGGGGCAAGCCGGTGGACGCCGCCAGGGTCCGCATCGGCGTGGCGCAGGCCGGCTTTCGCTTCTCTTCGCCTCCTCGCGAGGCCTACTCGAACGCCGCCGGGGAGTTCACGGTGCGCGGCCTGCCGCGGCGCGAGCTGTCGGCGGTGGCGCTGCACGAGAGCGGCGCGTCGTCGACCCAGCTCGTGGACGCGCAGAAGGGCGAGGTCACCGGGGTCCTGCTCACCGTCGACGCCACCGGGACCATCGCCGGCGTGGTGGTGGACTCTTCGGGCCAGCCAGTGGAGAGCGCGCAGGTGTCGGCGGTGCCAGACATCTTCGGCCGCCGCGGGCGCGGCGCCGCGGGCTCTGCCGCGCCTGCCGGCGACGGGCCCGCGGGCGGCGTGGCGCAGTGGCAGCTCCGCGGCTTCCCGCAGGAGCTGACGGACGCCGAGGGGCGCTTCCAGCTCACCGGGCTCTTGCCCGGCTCGTACCGCGTGCGCGCCACGCGCAGCGCGGCGGTCAGCCGCGGCCGTGGCCTGGCTGGTGATGGCGTGGTCGCGGAGGCCGGCGCCAAGAACCTGCGCGTGGTGCTGCCCGCGGAGGGCTCCGTTCGCGGCAAGGTGGCCTTCGCCGATGGCAGCGCGCCGGATCGCTTCACCGTGGCGCTGGGCTTCGCGCAGCAGTCGTTCTCCGGCGGCGAGCTCTTGCTCGACTCGCTCACGCCCCAGCGCTACCAGCTCGTGCTGCGCGGCGCCTCGTTCGAGATGCGAGTGCTGGAGGCCGAGGTCTTGCCCGGCAAGACCACCGATCTCGGCACCATCGTGGTGGTCAAGGGCCGGCGCCTCAGCGGCGTGGTGCTCGCCGAGGGCAAGCCGGTCGGCGGCGCCACCGTCTTCGCGGGCTCGCAGATCATGGGCTCCGGCAGCAGCAACAGCGGCATGTTCGGTGGCCGCGGCGGCGGGATGGGCGGGGTCAAGGAGGCGACGACTGGCGCGGACGGCACGTTCTCGCTGGAGGGCTTCGCGGACGTCGATCTGACGGTGGTCGCCGAGCACGCGACGCTCGGCCGCTCGAGGGCGCTGACCTGGGGCACCGGCAGCGGTCAGGACGTGGTGCGACTCACGCTGTTGCCGTTTGGCTCGGTGCGCGGCCAGGTCGTGCGCGCCGGCAAGCCGGCGGAGGGCGTGATGGTGATCGCGCAGTCGGTCAGCGCGGCGGCGGCGATGTACACCGTGGCCTCCGGGGCCGACGGGGCCTTCCGCTTCGACCGCCTGGCGCCTGATGTGTACAAGGTCTCGGCGACCGTCGGCATGCCGATGACCGGGATGAAGCAGTACTCCAAGCAAGTGGAGGTGGCCTCCGGAAAAGAGGTCGCGGTCGAGCTGGCGGTGGAGCCGGGCACGGTGACGCTGGAGACCAAGGTCACCGCCGCCGGTCAGGAGCTCGGGCTGGTCGGCTGGGTGCTGGCGCCTGGCCACCTCACCGCCGCCACCGCCAAGGAGCTGCGCGCGCGCACGGCGACCTCGGGCGCGGGCACGAGTCAGTTCGGCATGGGCCAGCCGCCGTTTCGCATCGGCGAGGTGGCGCCGGGGACGGTGAGCGTGTGCCTCATCCCGTATCCGCGCGAGCTCGACAGCATGATGCGCGTCCTGACCTACGCCGAGCGTCACGGCGAGCAGCTCGCGGTGAGCTGCAAGGTGGTGGAGGTGCGCGCCGCGCCCGCCACGCAGCCGCTGGAGCTGTCCGTGACGGTGCCGGCGCTCCTGGCGGACGAAGGCGGCCCCGGCGGGCCCGGTGCGCCGCCGCCGCCGGCGCCCAAGTAGTGAGCTGGCCGCGGCCGGGCGACCGGCCTCTTACATAAGCGCGCAGCCAGCGGCAGCCGGCCGCAGCCCAGCGCAGCCGGCCGCAGCCCAGCGCAGTCGGCCGCAGCCCGCTGCAACGACGCGGGACAACACGCCGCACGAGGCCGCGCGATGACGCGGGACCACCCGCCACACGAGGTCCGCGCGACGACGCGGGACATCCGGCCGCCCGCCGGCCGCCCGCCGGCCGCCCGCCGGCCGGCCGCCCGCCGGCCGCCCGCGGGCCGCGCAACAACCTGCTGGTTCCCTTGGCCTTCGCGAGCGGTCGCGGGCCCTTCGCTGATGCAGCGGCGCGCGCGGCACAACGTACGGGGCTGTGGTCAGCCCACGCCCTCGTGGCAGCGCGCGGGTTTCTTCTGAGGTTTCTCGCCCAGGCCGCCGAATTCGGGCGACAATGCCAGCGCGCGCGGAGGGCTGCGCGCGAGGGAGTGTCCATGCGAGTGAAATGGGTTGGACTGGCGCTCATCGTTGCGAGTGCAGTGGCTCACGTGGGGCTGGCGCAGGAGGCCGCCGCGGATCCGGTGGCGAGCTGCGCGTTGACCGCGCCACCAGACGTGCTGCTCGGTCGCAGCGAGACGTTGACCGTCACGCTCTCCAACAGCGGCGCGGATCCTGGCTTTGTCCCAGTGGTCGATCTGCGCGTGCCTGCCGCCGTCACCGTCAGCGCCGCCACCGTGGCCGGGCGCGCCGCCACCGTGCTGCCGCCGCTGGCGCTCGGCCCCGTCGGCGTGCCGCACCCTGTGTCCGGCGCCCTCGTCACTGGCGCCGCCGGCACCCGGCTCGTCGTCGTGCGGTTGCCGCTGTCGAGCGCCGCGCCGGGGCTCGCCGCGCTCGACGTGCAGATCACCTTCTCGGTGCCAGACGCGCCAGCTACCGCGGTGGATACCGCGCTGTCGCTGAGCGCGACCTGTGGGTTTGCCTTTGGCAAGGACGCGCTCAAGAACCCGGTGCCCGACCCGCCGGTCTACAGCACTCCGCAGTCAGCCAGCCTCACGCCGCGCGTGGTCGCGGTGACCAGCGAGTTTCAGCAGGCCGCGGTCTGCCAGGGGCCGGTGGAGCCGGCGCGCCAGATCTTCTCCATCGACATCGCCGAAGGCGTCACGCTGTCGATGCCGCAGCTGAGCGCGCTCATCTCCGACGACTTCGTGGTCACCGGCGCCAGCGCGCCAGGCAGCCTCTCCATCACCTTGCCGCCAGGGCCCGACTTGCCCGGCGGCGTGGTGCAGGTGCCCTACGGCGTGGTGACCGGCGTCGCCGGCCTGGATCTGTCCATCACGGTGGACGGCTACGTGCTCCCCGGCACCGTCACCCAGGCCGCCCCCGGCACGCCGGTGATGGTCACCAACACCTCGCGCTTGCATGGCACGGGCTTGGAAACGACGCCGCTGACGTATCAGCGCGGCGCCAGCCCGAGCGCGACGACCGACGTGCTCGCGCGCAGCGCGTCGGTGCGCGCGCACGCGCTGCGGGTGGACGAGACCGTGTCGGTGGTGCCCAGCCGCCCCGACGATCTCTTCGACGTGATCACGCGGATCTGCGTCGCCAGCGACTTCACCCTGGCGGCCGCGTCCCTGGTCTCGGTGTTGCCCGACGGCACCGGCCACCGCGCCGCCGTCACGCCGGGCGGCGTGGTGACCCCAGGCCCGAGCTCGACCTCGGTGGCCTTCACCCTGGGCCCGCTCGCGCCCGGCGAGGTGCGGACGGTGACCTACCGCGCCGCGCTCTCCCAGGCCTACGCCAGCGCGGCCCCGGTGCTCGGCGGCGACGTCTTCACCACCAGCGCCACCGCGACCGCCACGGTGGCCGGCACCGGCGGCGCCACCTTCAGCGCCACCGAGTCCGCCACCGGCGCGGACGCCAGCCCGCGCGCGACGCCGCCGAGCATCACCGTGTCCATCCCGGAGGTCAACGGCGCGCCCGTGGCGCCGGTCCGCTTCCGGGTCGGCGACGTGGTCACGTTCGCGGTCGACGTCCCGCTGCCGAGCGGCGACCAAGGCGAGGTCACCGTCGAGGTCTTCCTGCCGCCGGTGTTCAACGTGCAGCAGCACGGCGCTTCTGGAAGCGCCGTGGCGCCGCCTGCGCCCCCCACGCTCCCCCCGGCGATCCGGCTTGGCGCCACGCATGACGCCTCGGCCTCGGCGTCCTGGACGACGAACGACCTCGCCAACCGCCTGACCTTCGTGGTGCCCGCGACCTCCGGCACCACCACCCCGCGCAGCATCCGCCTCCTGGCCGACTTCACGGTGACCAGCGCTGCGGTGGAAGACGGGCTGATCTTGACCACGCCCGCGTCGCTGTCGGCGAAGGCCTCCGGCTCCACGGTGGTGACCGGCCTGTCCCTCACCGACGCCACGCTCGACGCGCCGCGCCTGGCGGTGGCGCTGACGCGGCTGCTGGTGACCGATGTCGACGCTGGCTCGCAGGTGACGTACCAGCTGCGCGTCGACAACGTGGGCCACAGCGAGGCCGTCGCGGTGAAGCTGTATCAGCTCCTGCCGGTGGGCCTCATCCCCGGCGCGCTGGTCTCGGTGACCGATGGCAACGACGCCGCGCTGCCGCACGACGGCGGCGACCTGTTTGACTCCCTGGCCGGGCTCACCCTCACCAATCCGCTGCCCTCGGGGCAGGGCCCGCTGAGCGCGGCCATCGTGACCTTCACCGCCACCCTCGGCGACGTGGCCGCCGGGGCCTCGCTGACCCTCACCGGGCAGGTCATCGGGTACCAGAGCGGCGGCGGCGGCGGCAGCTATCCTCCCGTGCAGGACAGCGCCACGCTGCAGACGCGGTCCTTCCTGGTCGACAACGCCCAGAGCCCGCCGGGCCAGCCCACGGTGACCATCGGCAGCGTGGTGGCGCATCAGGTGACGATCACCGTTCCCGAGGGCACGACCGACGGCGTGGCGCTGTCCGTGGTGCTCGATCCGGAGCTGGTGCTGGAGGGCGCCGTCACGGTGACCCCCGGCGCTGGCGTGACGGCAGGCACCGGGGTGGCCCCGGGCACCTCGAGCTTCGTGGCCAACCTGGGCACCGTGATCAACGCCAACCGGGATGACGGCGTCGCGGAGACCGTGGTGGTGAGCTACGCCGTGCGCGTGGCCAACGTGGCCGAGGCCCAGGACGGCGACGACGCGGTCAACGGCGCCAGCTCGCTGAGCTGGTCCGGCGCGGGCCCTGTCACCGACGAGTCCGAGCCGATGGACATCGAGGAGCCGGACCTGCAGCTCCTCTTGACCGCGTCGCCGGGGGCCCCGGCCCAGGCTGGCGAGCCCTTGAGCTTCACCGCCTCGGTGACGGTGCCCGCTGGCGCCTCGGTGTCCGCGTATGACGTCAGCGTCGTCGCCGGCCCGGGGACCAATCTGACCGTCACCGGCGTGACCGTGAGCGGCGACGTCACCGGGGCGCCGGCCCCGCCCGGCACGGCGTTTGACCTTGCCGCTCTACCTGACGTGGACCAGCCTGGCCGGCGTCGTTGGCGGCGAGCGCAGCGGCGCTGGCGGCCTGGTGAATGACTATCTGGACAACGCCGCGGGCACCGTGCAGGTGGCGGACGACATCACGGTGTTCAACACGCCGCTCGCCGCCGTGGATCCGGAGCCGGAGGAGGAGACCATCGGCGATCTGGCCGAGTACCGCCTGCGCGTGCTCCTGCCGCGCGGCACGTACCCCAACCTGATCCTGGAGCACCGCCTGCCTCCCTCCCTGGTGTTCATCGACGTGCGCGACTTCTCTGCGGCAACCCTCTTGTGCCGGCGCGGCAGCGGCGGGTTTGAGCCGTGTACGCTGCCAGCGAACACGGGGAGCGGCGACGTGGTGCGCTGGGAGCTGGGTGCCGTGCGTAACCCTGCGACCAGCTCCGGCCACCTGGAGCTGTCCCTGGTCTCGCGAGTGCGCGTCCGCAACGTGGCGGCGGCGGTGGCCGGGACCTCGGTGACCACGGAGGTCGCGGCGGCCGGCGTCAGCCAGGTCTCGGCGGCGTTCGTGATCAAGGAGCCGCTCTTGACGGCGACGGCGGACCTGCCGCCCATCCCCGGCGGCGTGGACGGCGGCGACCTGGTGACGATCACCGGCACGGTGACCAACCCGGTGTCGCTGGTGAGCCACGTGGCGTACGACGTCCAGATCTCGTTTCCCTTGCTGGCCGAGGGCCTATCGCCAGTGTCGGCGACGAGCGCTGATTGCGTTCCCCTACCTGTTCCGCCCGCCGAGACGCTGACGTTCGCCGCGATAGCGCCTGGCACGTCCTGCAGCTACACCCTGGTGGCCCAAGTCAGCGACACCATCGCCGCCAACTCCACCATCCAGCTCACCAACCTGGTGACCTGGACCAGCCGCGCTGGCGACGACAGCGGTGAGCGCAACGGCAGCCTCGTGCCGCCGGTCAACAACTACCAGGTCACCAGCACGCTGCCAGCGCTGGTCACGCGCGGCGGCTCGGTCGCCATCACCACCGGAGCCTCCAGCGAGCCCGGCACCACGGCGCCCGCGCTGTTTGCTGGCGAGTCCGTGCTCTACGATCTGGCGGTCACCGTCCCCGACGGCACCTCGCCGGCCTCCGTGCTGACCTTCGCGCCGCCGCCGGGCGTGCGGCTGGTGAGCGCCGCGCTCTCTATTGCGGGCTTCGCCGGCACGGTCCCCAGCTTGACGCTGGTGCCGCGCTCTTCGGGCCTGGCGGTGCAGATCGGCCTGGGCAACGTGACCGCAGACTCCTCGGAGGGCCAGGTCGACAACGTCTTCCACGTCCTGGTGAGCGCCGCGGGCACCTTTGATGCCCGCAACCGCGCCGTGCCCAGCGGGCCGGTGGCGGCGTCGCTGGTCATCGCCAGCGCGCCCGCACAGCTCGCGCCCGCGCCGCCGCAGGCAGAGCTGCACCTGCCCAAGCCGCAGCTCGGGCTCACCGCGTCGCGCGTCAACGCGGGCGTCGGCGAGACCTTCGAGCTCGTCGCCACGCTGTCGAACCTCCCAGCGCCGGCCGGGCCGGTGTGTGACACCCAGGTCTCGGTGCGCTTGCCCGGCGCGGTCACCGCGGCGTCCTTGGGCACCGACTCGCTGGACAACGACGGCGACGGCGACATCGACGACGCGGACGAGGCGGCGATCTCGTCGCAGTCGCCGGTGCTGCTGCCGGTGACGGGCTGCGTGGACACCTCTCGCGTGCTGCGGCTCTCGCTCACCATGGGCGGGACCGCGCCGCTGCCGCACTCCAACATCGTCGCCACGCTGGCCCCGTACTACACGCTGGCGGACCCGGCCGGTCGCGAGCGGCTGACCCCGGTGGTGGACGCCTTTGACAGCAACGGGCAGGGCGGCATCGACGAGGTGGGCGACGACAGCGCCACCCTGGAGCTGCGCCCCGACAGCGACGGCGACGGGCTCAGCGATCTGGACGAGCGCGCGCTCGGGCTCGATCCGCTCGACGGCGACAGCGACGACGACGGCGTGGTCGACGGCGCCGAGCCATCGCCCAGCCAGGACAGCGACGGCGATGGCCTGGTGAACGCGCGCGATCCGGACAGCGACAACGACGGCCTGTTCGACGGCACCGAGCGCGGCGTGGCGGTGGCCTCCCCGGACACCGACCCGGCGGCCGGCCGCTTCGTGGCTGACGCCGACTCGGGCGCCACCACCACCGACCCGCTGGTTCGCGACACGGACGGCGGCGGCCGCTCGGACGGCGCCGAGGACGCAAACCACGACGGCCAGCAGACGCCCGGCGAGCAGGATCCCAACCTCGCCGCCGATGACACCGCCGGGTCCGACGCCGACGGCGACGGCCTCTCGCTCGGCGAGGAGCTGGCGCTCGGCACCTCGCCAGGGGACAACGACAGCGACGACGACGGCGTGCTCGACGGCCTCGAGCCGAACTACGTCACCGACGCCGATGGCGACGGGCTGACCCAGGCGCTCGATCCCGACAGCGACAACGACGGCGTGCTCGACGGCACCGAGCTGGGGGTCGGCGCGGCGCTCGCCGGCACCGACGTGGAGGCCGGGCGCTTTGTGCCCGACGGCGATCTGGGCGCCACCCGGACCTCGCCGCTCCTGGCCGACACCGACCGGGGCGGGCTGCGCGACGGCGAGGAGGATCTCAGCCGCAACGGCGTGGTGGAGGTCGGCGAGCGCGATCCGCGCCAGGCCAGCGACGACGTCGCGGTCTTCGACTTTGACGCCGACGGCTGGAGCGACGCATTCGAGGCGGTGGTGGGCACGAGCCCCCTCGATCCGGACAGCGACGACGACGGCGTGCCCGACGGCGCCGAGCCCAACGGCGCGGCCGACAGCGACGGCGATGGCCTGGTGGCCGCGCTCGATCCGGACAGCGACGACGACGGCGTGTTCGACGGCACCGAGCTTGGGATCTCCGAGCCGGCGCCGCGCGGCACCGAGCTTGTCGCCGGCAACTACCTGCCGGACGCCGACCCCGCGAGCCGCACCAGCGCGGCCCGCGCCGACAGCGACGGCGGCGGCGTGCGCGACGGCGGCGAGGACGCCAACCGCAACGGCCAGGTCGACGCTGGCGAGACCGATCCGCGGCAGGGCGCCGACGACGTGCCCGTCGACGATGACGGCGACGGCCTGCACGACGCGCTCGAGGTCGCGCTCGGGACCTCCCCGACCGACGCCGACAGCGACGACGACGGCCTGGCCGACGGCGCCGAGGCCAACGTGGGCCTCGACAGCGACGGCGACGGCGCGATCAACGCGCTCGATCCGGACAGCGACAGCGACGGGCTCTTCGACGGCACCGAGCGCGGCGTCACCGCGCCGGTGGTGCGCGGCGGCCTGGTGCGCGGCACCGACGTCAGCCGCGGCTTCTACCTGCCTGACGCGCACGCCGCCTCGCGCACCAAGATGGTGCGGCCCGACACCGACCGCGGCGGCGTCAGCGATGGCGGCGAGGATCATGACAAGAACGGCCGGGTCGACGGCGGTGAGACCGACCCGAACCTGCGCGCCGACGACGCGGCGCTCGACGGTGACGGCGATGGCGTGGTGGACGCCGAGGAGACCCGGCTGGGCAGCGATCCGGCCGACGCCGACAGCGACGACGACGGCGTCCGCGATGGCGCCGAGCGCGACTACGCCGCCGACAGCGACGGCGACGGCCTGCCCAACATCCTCGATGTCGACAGCGACAACGACGGCCTGTTCGACGGCACCGAGCTGGGGGTCACCGCGGTGGGCGCCGCCACCGACCGCAGCCGCGGCCACTTCGTCGCGGACGCAGATCCGCAGAGCCGCACCAGCCCGGTGCGGGCCGACAGCGATGGCGGCGGCGTCAAGGACGGCAACGAGGATCCCAACGGCAACGGCCGGGTCGACGCGCAGGAGCTCGACCCGCGCCTGGCCGCGGACGACGCGGCGCCGCCAGCGGACGGGGACGGCGACGGGCTGGCGGACGCGGTGGAGCTCGCTCTTGGCACCCGCCCCGCGGACCGTGACAGCGATGACGACGGCGTCATCGACGGGGAAGAGCACAACTGGCGCGACGATCACGACGGCGACGGCCTGCGCAACGCGCGCGACGCCGACGCCGACAACGACCTGCTGTTCGACGGCACCGAGCGCGGCGTGGTGACGCCCGACGCGGACACCGACCTGGGCGCTGGCGCGTTCCTCGCCGACGCTGAGCCGGCGAGCCGCACCATCGCGCTTGGCCGCGACAGCGACGGCGGCGGCGTGATGGACGGCGCCGAGGACCAGGACCGCAACGGCCGACGGGACGGCGGCGAGACCAACCCGGTTCGCGGCAACGGCGGCGACGACGGCGCGCCGCAAGACGACGACGGCGACGGCCTGCCCAACGCGGTCGAGGCGCGGCTAGGCTCGTCTCCCGCGGACGACGACAGCGATGACGACGGCGTGGCCGACGGCGACGAGCCGAACCTCGGGTGGGACGCCGACGGCGACGGGCTCGGCCAGGTGGTGGACCCCGACAGCGACAACGACGGGCTCTTCGACGGCACCGAGCGCGGCGTCGTGGCGGCGCTGCCGGACACGAGCCTGCCCGCCGGCAACTTCCGGGCCGACGCCGATCCGCTGAGCCGGACCCAGCCGCTCTTGCGCGACAGCGATGGCGGCGGCGTGCCAGACGGCGCCGAGGACATCGACAAGAACGGCGCGGAGGACTCCAACGAGACCGACCCCAACGACGCCAGCGACGACGTCCTCTTGGAGGACGCGGACGGCGATGGGCTGGGCGACGCCGAGGAGCGCGTGCTCGGCACCAGCGCCGCCGACGCCGACAGCGACGACGACGGCGTGCTCGACGGCCACGAGCCGAACCTGCGCAGCGACGTGGACGGCGATGGGCTCATCACCCCGCTGGACGCCGACAGCGACGGCGACGGCGTGTTCGACGGCACCGAGCTTGGCCTGGCCGCCCCGGAGCTGCCGGCGGCCACGGACCCGACCCGCGCGGCCTTCATCGCCGACGCCAACCCGGCCAGCCGCACCCAGCCGCAGCGCGCCGACAGCGACGGCGGCGGCGTCAGCGATGGCGCCGAGGACGGAAACCGCAACGGCCGCCAGGACAGCGGCGAGACCAACCCGCTCGACCCCGGCGACGACGGCCCGGTGGTGGACAGCGACGGCGACGGCCTGAGCGACCGGCAGGAGACGGCGGTGGGCACGGGCCCGCTCGACGCCGACAGCGACGACGACGGCGTGCGCGACGGCCAGGAGCCCAACTGGGGCGCCGACAGCGACGGCGACGGCACGCTCAACGCGCTCGATCCGGACAGCGACAACGACCGCCTGCTCGACGGCACCGAGCTTGGCGTGACCAGCGCGGGCGCCGGCACCGACGTCACCCACGGCGTGTTCCGCCCGGACGCCGATCCGCTGACCCACACCAGCCCGCTGCTGCGCGACACCGACCGCGGCGGCGTGCCGGACGGCTCGGAGGACATCGATCGCGACGGCGCGTTCGACGGCGCACCAGAGACCGACCCGAACCTGGCGAGCGACGACAGCCAGCCTCGCGACAGCGACGGCGACACGCTGCCGGACGCCGAGGAGATCGCGCTTGGCACCAGCCCCACCGACGGCGACAGCGACGACGACGGCGTGGCCGACGGGCTCGAGCCTGACCTGGTGGTCGACACCGACGGCGATGGCCTCATCAACGCGCTCGATCCGGACAGCGACAACGACGGCGTGTTCGACGGCACCGAGAGCCGGGTCACCCAGCCGGTGTCCGGCACCGACCGCGACGCCGGCAACTTCGTGCCCGACCTCGACCCCAACACCATCACCAGCCCCACCAACGCCGACACCGACGGCGGCGGCGTGTCGGACGGCGCCGAGGATCCCAACGGCAACGGCCAGGTCGAGGCGGGCGAACTCGATCCGCGCCTGGCCGCGGACGACGCATCGCCGCCGCCCGATGGCGACGGTGACGGGCTCACCGACGCGCAGGAGGCCACGTATGGCACCGCGCCCATGGACGCCGACAGCGACGACGACGGCGTCCTCGATGGCGACGAGGACAACCCGGCGTCCGACACCGATGGCGACGGCCTCGACAACCCGATGGACGCCGACAGCGACGGCGACGGCGTGCTCGACGGCACCGAGCGCGGCGTGGTCGCGCCGGCCGACGCGGACACCGACGTCACCCGCGGCAACTTCGTGGCGGACGCGGATCCGGCGACCACCACCTTCGTGCTGGCGCGCGACAGCGACCGCGGCGGCGTCATCGATGGCCTGGAGGACCGCAACGGCAACGGCGCCCAGGACGGCGTCGAGACGAGCCCCCGCGAGGCCTCGGACGACGACGTGCTGGCGGACGCCGACGGCGACACCATCTACGACGTGGTGGAGGACGTGGTGGACACCGACGGCGATGGTCAGCGCGACTTCGTGGACCTCGACTCCGACGGCGACGCCCTGCGCGACGCGGTGGAGGCTGGCGACGCGATGGTGACCACGCCGCCGGTGGACAGTGACGGCGACGGGGTGCCTGACTACCGCGACGTGGACAGCGACGGCGACACCGTGCTCGACCGCGAGGAGTCCGGCGACGCGGACCTGGACACCCCGGCGCGAGATCACGACGGCGACGGGGTGCCTGACTATCGCGATCTGGACAGCGACGGCGACGGCCGGTCAGACGCGGTGGAGGCCGGGGACGCGGTGCTCGCGACGCCGCCGGTGGACACTGACCGCGATGGCGTGCCGGACGTGCGCGATCTGGACAGCGACGGCGATGGCGTGAACGACGCCACCGACAACTGCGCGATCCTGGCCAACCCCGATCAGGCCGACGAGAACCGCAACGGCATCGGCAACCTGTGCGAAGGCGACGACGACGGCGACGGCGTGCTGGAGCGCGCGGACAACTGCCCGGGCCTGCGCAACCCCGATCAGCGGGACCTCGATCTGGACGGTCTGGGCGACGTCTGTGACGCCGACGCCAACGGCGACGGGCTGCGCGACGATCGCACGGTGGAGGGCGGCTGCGCCGCAGGCGGCGACGCCGGCAGCGCTGGCGGCCTCGCGCTGCTCTTGCTGGCGCTGCTGGCGACGCGGCGTGGCCGACCGCGCCGACCGCGCCGACCGCCCCGACCGCACCGACTGCCCCGATGGCGACGAGCGCGCGGCGCGGCGCTGGCGGCGTGCGCCGTCGTGGCGGCGGTGAGCTTCGCAGCGCCGCGAAGCGCTGGCGCGCAAGGCCAGTCCACGCAAGAGGCGCGCGACTTCTCGGTGGAGCGCTTCCGCTGGGCGCTCGACGAGCAAGGCATCCTCGGCGTCGAGGCGGCGGCGGTGCCGTCCCACGGGAGCTGGGGATCGAGCTTGTGGCTGGGCTACGCGCGCGGGCCGCTGGTGGTGTACGGCGAGAGCGAAGGCGAGCGGCAGCGCCTGGGCGCGCTGGTCGCCTACCGCCTGGCCGCCGAGCTCTCGGGCTCGCTGGCGCTGTGGGGGCGGCTGCAGCTCGGGCTGGCGGCGCCGCTGGTGCTGTCGCAAGATCGCGACAGCATGCTCGCCGACGTCGGGCCGGTGGCGGGCCTGGGCGGCACCGGGTTTGGCGACGTGCGCTTCACCGGCAAGGTCGCGCTGCTTGGCGGGCGAGCCCCGGTGGCGGTGGCGCTTCTGGCGGCGGTGACCGTGCCGTCGAGCGCGGGCTCGGACTACCGCGGCGAGGACGGCGTCACCGTGTCGCCGGAGCTGGTGCTGGCGCGCCGGCAAGGCAGGGTCAGGCTCGGCGCGAACCTCGGCTGGAAGATGCGCTCACGCACCCAGCTCCTGGATCTGGCGGTGGACGATGAACTCTATGTGCAGCTCGGCGCCGGGCTGCCGCTGCGCAGGCTGCCGCTGGCGCTGGAGGGCAACCTGGCGCTGGCCACCGCGGCCAGCGGTCTTTTGTCCCGCGCCAACCAGAACCACGCCGAGCTCTTGGGCGGCGTCACCTACGACGTGCCGGGCCCGCTCCTGGCCACGCTGGTCGGCGGCGTGGGCCTCAGCGATGGCGCTGGCACGCCGCAGTGGCGTATGTTGCTCGCGCTGCGCTTTGGCGCGATCGCCTCCGCGATCGCAGACCGCGACGGCGATGGGATGGTGGGCGAGGCCGACCAGTGCCCCGGCAAGCCGGAGGACAACGACGGCTTCCAGGACAAGGACGGGTGCCCGGAGGCCGACAACGACGAGGACGGCGTGGTCGACGTCGATGATCGCGCGCCCCAGGAGGCCGAAGATCGCGATGGCTTCGAGGACGGCGACGGCGCGCCCGATCCGGACAACGACGGCGACGGCGTGCGCGACGGCGCGGACGGCTGCCCCAACGACGCCGAGACGGCCAATCGCTTCGAGGACGACGACGGCTGTCCCGATACGCTGCCAGACGGCGACGGCGACGGCGTGCGCGACGTCGAGGATCGCTGCCCCGCCGAGGCCGAGGACGTCGATCAGTTCGAGGACGACGACGGCTGCCCGGATCTGGACAACGATCAGGACAAGGTCGTCGATCGCCTGGATCGCTGTCCGCAGGTCGCGGGCCCGGTCAACAACACGGGCTGTCCCGACAGCGACGGTGACAGCGACGGCGTCGTCGATCGCCTGGACAACTGCCCGAGCGAGAAGGGGCGCCTTCGGTACAAGGGCTGCGCCGCGCGACAGCTCGTGACCATCACCGCGGACAAGATCGAGCTATCGGAGGCGGTGTACTTCAAGAGCGGGCGGTCCGAGATCGACCGGCGCTCGTTCAAGCTGCTCGACAACGCGGCGGCGGTGCTCAAGGCGCACCTCGAAGTGGCCAAGGTGGAGATCGAGGGCCACACCGACAACCAGGGGGACGACGCCGAGAACAAGGCGCTGTCGCAGCGCCGCGCCGAGGCCGTGGTCGCGTACCTGGTGGGGCAGGGGGTGGCCGCCGAGCGGCTGTCCGCCATGGGCTACGGCGAGGAGCGTCCGATCGCGGACAACGCGCGGTCCCGCGGTCGCGCCGCCAACCGGCGCGTGGTGTTCCATATCCTGGCGGGCCCCGGCGCCGCGCCCAGCCCGCCCCCCGGCGGCGCGGCGCCAGGCGCTGCACCTGGCGCCGCGCCCGGGCCCTGACGCCGGTCCCTCGTCGAGCGGTCGCGCTCAGTTCGCCGAGAAGTCGAGGCCGTCGCGGGTGGAGATGACGCGACAGGTGGCGCGCACCGCGTTGTCGATGGCCTCGGCGCGGGGCATCGCGCGAGACGCCGCCTTGGGGGCGTCCGCGCCGAGCAGCCGCTGCACCATGGGGGCCTTGACCGCGAACGAGATGCCCTCGGCCAGCGAGCCGGTGTACTTGAGGAAGGTGAGCTGGTTGGCCTTGGCGAAGACCACGCCGGCGAGGCTCCCGTCCATGCGCACCAGCGCGCCGCCGGAGTTGCCGGGGTGGACGATCATGGACGTCTGCAAGAGGCGGTCATCATCGCCCGCGCGCGTGCCGGCGACGGTGCCCTCCACGAACTTCGGATCGGTGCCCAGCGCCTCACCAAACGGAAAGCCGATGGTGAAGACCTGATCGCCCAGCGCCGCCGGCACCTCGGAGGGCACCAGGAACGCGGTCTTGACGGAGGACCGCACCTGCAAGAGCGCCAGATCGATGTTCGCCTGCTGCCGCACCAGCATCGCCTCGTGCGAGCTGCCGTCGTTGAGGACGATCTTGATCGACAGGCTGCGATCCACCACGTGGCGGTTGGTCACCGCCAGCCCGCTGCCGTTGACGAAGAAGCAGGTGCCGCTGGCTTCGCTCTCCTGGGCCGCCGGCGCGGCGCTGGTGGCATCGTCTCCCGCCGCGTCGGCAGGGCTGGACTTGGGCGCGGCGCACTGGAAGAACCTGGCCGCCTGGGCGGTGGCCGCGTAGCGCTCGTCGTGCGGGTCGTCGACCTTCACGAAGAGGATATGGGTGGCGGCGAGCGAACGGCCCTTGTCGCGCAGGTCATTGCGCGCCGCGATCTTGCCGCGCCTGCCCAGCTCCGGGGAGCTCGCGGTCGCCGTGCCGAGATCCTTGCAGCCCTTGATCTCTTCGACGTTCTTGACCTCCGCCAGCTCGGTCTCGGTGGTGGGAGACTCCACCGTGGTCATCCCCGGCACGATGCAGGCGGCTTGTGCCAGCAGCGCGAGCAGCGCGAGTGGCGCTAGCAGCGCTGAGGAGACGGGGGCTGGACGTGATGAGGAGAGAAGGATCGATATTCGGCGCACGGTTGTTTGTGCCGGATGGGCGCCGAGTTCGTCAAACCATCTACACGGCGGCTGCTCGGGCCCTTGCGAGAGCCGGGTTCGGTAACGTAGCGTGCGCCACATGGACCGGGAGTCGCTCGCCGGGTTGGCCCAGCGAGCCCAAGCGGGGGACGTCGCCGCGCAGCGGGCGCTGCTCATCGAGCTGTACAGCGTGGTGCGCAAGCAGGCCTTCTTCTTGCTGGACAGCCGGGCCAGCGCCGAGGACGTGGTGCAGGACATGATGCTCGCCATCCACCGCGGCCTGCCGAGCTTTCGCGGCGAGTCCGATCTGCGCACGTGGGCCATCACCATCGCCATCCGGACCGCGTACCGCCAGCGGCGCCGCGACCGACGCATGGTCGCCACCGAGGAGCTCCCGGCCACGGCGGTGTTCGACGTGGACCAGCAAGCCGCGGCCGAGCTGGTGCTCCTGCAGAAGGCGCTGACGCACCTGGCGCCCAAGAAGCGCGACGCCTTTGTGCTGATGGGCCTCTTTGACCTCAGCGCCAAGGACGCGGCCAGGGCCTTGGGAACGTTTGCCAACACCGCAGCCAGCCGGTACCGGCACGCGCGCGCGGAGCTGGAGGCGCTGCTGCACGAGGAGTCCGGTCGGGCCAGCTCGAGAGGGCGGGACGGCGCCGCGCTCGCGCCTGAGTTTGACGAGATCAGCGAGGTCGGGGCCACTCACTCCAAGGACCACCAGCCGTGACGCCCCCCTCCTCGCTCGATTCGCTGGTCGAGACCGCCCGCGCCGCTTCGGTGCGGACGGCCGACGCGGAGCGGCACGTCGCGGAGCTGGACCGCTGGGCGCGCCGCGAGGTCGTGGCGCCGCGTCCCTGGTGGCGGGCCGGCCTCCTGGTGGCGGCCGGTGCGCTGGCCGCGGCGGCGGTGCTGCTGTGGTGGGGGCGCGCGACGCCGCAGTCGCCGATCTTGCCGGTGGGCGAGCGGGTGGCGGTGGTGGCGGAGCACGGGACCCGGTTTCGCGTGACCGTGGCCGCGGCCGGCCACACCGAGATCCTCGTCGAGCAAGGCACCGTGACCGCGCGGCTGTGGAAGGGCGCGTCGCCGCTCTCGCCGGCCCACTCGCTGGTGCTGCGCGGCGGCGGGGTGGTCGCGACCGCCACCGGCACCGTCTATTCGCTGAGCGTGGGGGCGAGCGGCGCCGCGGTGCGCGTCCATGAGGGCGCCGTGCAGGTCGATCCGGATCCGAGGATCGCCGTCGGCGCGGGACCCCGGCCGCTGCAGGAAGCGGCGCGGCTCACCGCGGGCCACGGCTGGCCAGCGGGCGCGCCGGCGCGCGGCGTGAGCTCGGCGCGCCGGCTGCTGGCCCTGGCGATGCCGACGATTGCGCCTGGAGCCGCACCTGGCGAGGGCGCGCGCGGAGACGGGCGGCCGGTCGGCGCCGAGGCGATCGACGCATCAGGCGACGCCGCGTCAGATCCGGCGGCCGACGCAGCGGTCGCCGCATCGGTCGACGCAGCGATCTCCGCGGCGGTCGACGCGGCGGGCTCGCGCCCTGCGGCGCAGGCGTCCGGCGAGCGGACGCGGCCAGACGCCGGAGACTCTCGAGACGCCCGAGACGCGCGGCCCGAGGCGAGCGCCGCGGGCAGGGACGCTGGCGCGTCGCCGGAGCCGGAGGCTTCCGCGATGACCTTGGCCGAGCGCTGGCGCCTGGCGCGGCTGCGGCGCGGGCAGGGCAAGTTCCAGGAGGCGTTGCGCGAGTGCCTGGCGATCGCCGATACGCGCGACGTCACCTGGGCGCCCATCGCCCTGGCCGAGGCCATGCGCCTCACGCTGGGGCCGCTGGCCGATCCGCAGCACACGCTGCAGCTCGCGCGGCGCATGCGGAGCGCCTGGCCGCGGCACACCCTCATGATCGAGACGCGCGCCATCGAGTGCCGGGCGCTCAAGCAGCTCGGCCGCAGCGCCGAGTGCGCGGTCCTCGAGCGCGGCGCGACGCCGTGAATTGTTTTTTGACGACCTCGAGCGCCCCGGGCCACTAACCGGACAACATGAGACGTCTGCTGCTGCTCTTGACCGCCCTCCTCGCCGTCCCAGGCCTCGCGCTCGCGCAGCCATCTGCGTCACGTCCGTCACCACCACCGTCCGGGCCCTCGGCGCCCGCCGCGCAGCCCGCGCCCGCCACCGCGTCGCCTGCGGTCGCCAGCGCAGCGCCGCTTCCAGACTTCCTCCTGCGCCGCGTCGTCGAGGAGCTGGCGGCCGAGGGGCTGGTGCTGGGCCGCCTTGGGTACGCGCTGCGCATCTCCGTCGCCGGCAGCAGCGTGGAGGTCTCGCTCTGGGACTCCACCAGCTCGCGCGTCGTGCGCACCACCAAGGTGGACAACCTGGCCGCGGACCGAGAGGCCGCGGTGGCCACCGTGACCCAGGTCGTGGCGAACATGGTGGCGCAGCAAGCGCAGGTGATAAGCGGGCCCGCGCCGTCGTCCGCGCCGTCCGCGCCGTCCTCGCCGTCCTCGCCGTCGCCGGGCGCGGCGCCGCGGTCCGCCTTTGGCGGCGGCGGGCAAGCGCCCATGGACGCCGAGGCGCGCTATCGTCGCGAGGCCATCGGCTTTGGGAGCCCGGCCTTGGGCGTCCTGGGGTTTTGGACCGCGTCGCGCGGCGAGCTGCAGGCACCCTTGACCGAGGAGGCGTTCTGCACGCTCGTCAACAAGCCGGAGCTGTATCGACGATGGCACGAACGGCGCGTCGCCGGTAAGTCGTTGTTTGTGTTAGGCGTCGTCGGATCGCTCGCGGCGTCGGCCCTGTTCGTCTACAGCCTGGAGGCCGGCACGGAGCGAGATCCGTTCGACGGCTCCGAGTATCCGTCGGAGTCCGTGCCGCTGATGGTGGTGTCGGGGGGGCTCTTCGTGGGCAGCAACGTGCTCACATTCGTCGGTGTGCGGATGTCGCGTGAGCCGGTCATGTCCGAGAACGACGCCAAGCAGCTGGCGCAGAAGTACAACGACGACCTGCGCCGCAAGTACGGCCTGCCGGTGGCCGCTCGTCAGCGCGCGCGGGCGCCGTCGTTTCGCCTCACCGGCGCCTCGCCGTACGTCGGCGAGAACCAGGCCGGCTTTGCGCTCACCGGTCGCTTCTGAGCCGGGCGGCCGATTTTTTTTGACGAGCTGGTCGCGCCTTCGACACCAAGGGATACCAAGACGAGCAGACCCAGCGAGCGCAGCTTTGGCTGCCCTCTGGGGCGGTGTTCGCGGTGCAGGCGGTCACCGGGCGATCCCTTGATCGCCCGCGGTCCGCTGCGTCTTCGAGGAGATTTTCAATGATGAGAGCTGGATGGTTTCTGATTGTGCTGGGGCTGCTGGCAGGCTGCCCCGAAGATCCTTCGTCGCGTGACGATCCGGACCCCCGGCCGCGTCCCATGCCCGATGGCGGCGTCATCGATGGCCCCGGGGGCCCCGGTGCGGTCGCGGATCTGCTGCCGTTCAAGCTGGTGGCCAAGGCGGCGACCTACCAGACGCGCGTCGAGCAAGTGTCCGGCGCGGGGCTAGATGCGGCGATGGCCTCGATGGCCTCGGCGGGCTACGCGGTGACCGCGGCCACGACCAACACCGCCGGCTACACGCTGTTCGGCGTCAAGCCCACCGGCTCGACGGCGACCTACACGGCGCGGGTCGCCCAGGTGGCGGGCTCAGGGCTCGACACCACGCTGGCGACGTTCGCGGCGGATGGCTACGCGGTGACGGCGGCGCTCACCAACACCGCCGGCTACACGTTCCTGGGCCTTCGCCCGACCGGCGGCGGGGCCTATCAGGCGCAGGTTCGTCAGGTCAGCGGCTCGCAGCTCTCGACGTCGGTCGATGAGCTGGCCGTGGGCGGCTACGCGGTGACCGCGGCCACGACCAACACCGCCGGCTACACCTTGTTGGCGCTCCGGCCCGCCTCCAGAACCCAGGCGCGGCCGCAGCAGGTGCAGCAGAGCTCCGGCGCGGGGCTGCAGGAGGCGGTGGTGCAAGCGGCGGGGCAGGGCTTTGTCCCCACCGCGCTCTTGTCCAACACCGCCGGGTACACCACGTTCTTGGTCAAGCCCGTCGGCGCCGTGGCCCAGCTCGGGGCGCGGCTGGAGCAAGTGGCGGGGAGCCAGCTCTCTGACACCGCGGCCAGCCTGGGCGCCGCTGGATACGTCATCACCGCGGCCACGACCAACACCGCCGGGTACACTCTGCTGGCGGTGCGGCGGTAGCAGGCGCGGGCCGGCGCTGCGCGCGAGGCGCGGCTTCGTCGGTTGGCCAGAACCAGGCTGGCTTCTGAAGCCAGGACGTTCTCTCTTGACGACTTGTCCTTCTTCATCCGCACCAAGGCACAACATGTACCGCACGCTCCTGTTCATCGCGCTCATCCTCGCCGCGCCCGGGGCGGTCTTGGCTCAGGCAGGCGCGCCGGGCCCCGCTTCGCAGGCGCGCCCCACAGCCAGCGCTGCGCCGGCGGCGCCCGCGCAGCCGGACTCGCTGCAGCAGTTTCTCGAGAGCCGCGTCGTCGAAGAGCTGGCAGCCGACGGCGTCTCGCTTGCCCGCCTGGGCTATCTCGTGCGCATCTCCGTCACCGGCAGCAGCGCGGAGATCTCGCTCCTGGACACCACCAGCTCGCGCGTGGTGCGCGCGACTCGCGTTGAAGGGCTGGCCGCCGATCGCGAGGCCGCGCTGGCCACGGTGACGCAGGTGGCGGCCAACCTGGTTGCGCAGGTGATCAGCGCACCGGCACCAGTGACCCTCGCGCCTGGCGCCTCGTCGCCGCCTGTCCCCGACAACGCGCATCTGATGCAAGCGGATGTCCAGGCGCGCTTCGCGCGTGAGGAGGTCGGTGTTGGCCTCGAGTTGTTGCGCACGCGTCGACGTTGGTGGGCCTGGCAAGGAGAGATGCATACGCCGTTGGCTACACTCGAGTTTCTGCGCTTGATGGGGCGACAAGACCTCGCACACCGGATCGAGCGGCGTGAGCGCACTCGCGACTACTTGTTCTGGTCCTACGCGGCGGTGGCCGGGACCTCGCTAGCGGCGTTGATCTCTGCCTTTGCCTCCGATGATGGAGAGTTGCAGACCCAGCTATACTGGGGCGCCGGCATCGGCGGCGCTGTCGCGCTGACCACCTTGTTCGCTACCGCCGCGCTGGCGCCGCGCATCGAGGTCAGCGAAGTCGAGGCCAAGCGGCTGGCGCAGAAGTACAACGACGACCTGCGCCGCAAGTACGGCCTGCCGGTGGCCGCTCGTCAGCGCGCGCGGGCGCCGTCGTTTCGCCTCACCGGCGCCTCGCCGTACGTCGGCGAGAACCAGGCCGGCTTCGCGCTCACCGGTCGCTTCTGAGTCGGGACAGGGCGTGGCTGACCGCGCAGGCAAGGCGCCTCGGAGCGGCGTCCTTGGGCGCCAGCGAAAACGCCCTCGGCGCGTGATATGCCTGACTTGTGCGATCCGTGCCCGACCGTGCTCCCGCCAGACCGCCGGCCGCCAAACGGCCGGCCCGCGGTCGCACCGGCCAGGCGCTGCCGCAGCCCCCGGTGCCCTCGCAGGACGAGCTTCGCCCGCTGGCGGTGGCCGTCGCCGAAGGGTACCGCCGTGGCCGTCGAGACCTGCCGTGGCGCAAGGTCCGAGATCCGTACGCCATCTGGGTCAGCGAGATCATGCTGCAGCAGACCCGGGTGGCCACCGTGATCCCGTACTGGCAGCGCTGGATGCAGCGCTTCCCCTCGGTCGCGGCGCTGGCCGCGGCCCCGCTCGATGATGTGCTCGCGGCGTGGTCCGGCCTGGGGTTCTATGGCCGGGCCCGCAACCTGCACCGCGGCGCGCGCGAGGTCATGGCGAGCTGGGCCGGCGAGCTGCCGAGCTCCGCCGCCGAGCTGCGGCAGGTGCCCGGCATCGGCCCGTACACCGCCGGCGCCATCTCCTCGATCGCGCACGGGGAGCGCGCGGCCCTGGTGGATGGCAACGTGGCGCGGGTGTTCGCGCGCGTGTTCGCCCTGGACGCAGACATCAAGGCCAGCGCCACCGGGCGCGTGCTCTGGGAGCACGCCCACGCCCTGATGCAGGCGCTGCCGGCGTCCTACGCCGCGGGAGAGCTCAACGAGGGGCTGATGGAGCTCGGGGCCACGGTGTGCAGCGTCAGCGATCCTCGTTGCCTCTCGTGCCCGGTGGCCGCGGCGGCCCAGTGCCGCGCGGCAGCGCAGGGGCTGCAAAGTACGCTGCCGGTGTCGCGCGCGGGCAAGCCGGTGGCCGAGCTGCCGGTCCTGCACCTGCAAGCCGTGTGGGCGATGCGCGGCCAGCAAGTGGTGCTGGCCAGGCGGCGTCCGGAAGGGCTCTTTGGTGGCCTCTGGGAACTTCCCTCAGCGGCGTCGCTGCCAGCGGCCGCCGCGGTGGTCGGCGCGCGCGTCGAAGGCACCGCCGCGGTCGCTCACCATGACCAGATCTTGTCGCATCGCCGCCTGAGGATCGATGTGTGGTCGGCCTCTGCGCCGGCGACCCTTGGCAAACCCCAGGATCCGAGCTACGACGCAGTTCGCTACGTCTCTCTCGAGGAGCTCTCCGATCTGGCCATCTCAGCGGCCACCGCGGCGCTGCTCGCCAAGTACAAGGACGCTCCATGGACCTCGATCCAAAAGCCCTCGCGCTCTTCACCGAAGGGTACACAAAGATCGTCGAAGGGCTCGGCCAGCTCGGCTACGACATCACCGACGCCAACTTCGCCGAGACCGCGACGCGCGCGGCCAAGGGCTTCCACGAGCTCGTCCACGACCAGGACCAGGTGACCACCGAGATATCGGCGTTGATGGCCAAGACCTTCCCGGCCAAGTACGGCGAGATGGTCATCTCCAAGCACAACACCGCCTTTGGCATCTGCCCGCACCACCTGCTGCCGGTCATCTATCGCGTCTCGGTGGCGTATATCCCCACCGAGCGGGTGCTGGGGCTGTCCAAGATGTCTCGCCTGGTGCGCTTGCTGGCGCGCGGGCCGCGGCTGCAAGAAGACCTCACCCACGAGCTGGCCGAGATCTTGTTCAACAAGCTCGAGAGCCAGGGCTCGGCGGTCTACGTCGAGGGGCTGCACATGTGCATGGCCGCTCGCGGCGTCGGCGCGCACGAGGCGCGCCTGGTCACCAGCGCGGTGCGCGGCGTGTTCCTGGAGATCGCCACGCGCGAGGAGTTCTTGAAGCTCGTGGTGACGCCGCACACCACCGTCCTGTGACCTGCGCTCGCGCCCCGAAAACCCCGAAAACAGAGAAGCTCGCCGGCTCATCGGTCGCCGGCCCGCCCGGCGAGGGCGGAAGACAGCAGCCTGACGAGCGAGAGCGAGCAACCTGACGAGCGAGAGCGAGCAACCTGACGAGCGAGAGCGAGCAACCTGGCGAGCCCGAGGCGCTCGCGGTCAGATAGGCTCGAGCCCAAAGAGCAGCTTCACGCGGGCGTCCGAGCCGGTCAAGATCATGGTGCGCTCGCGGCGCCAGCCGGTCTCGAACGGGTTGAGGACGAGCTCGTTGCCGATCAGGTCATCCCCGTTGAGGAAGCCGTCCGCGTCCCAGATGTTGGCGGACAGGCGGATGGTGGAGCCCGCGGCCGGGGTGACGTCGATGATCGCCTCGTTGACGAACGCGCCGTTGGGGAAGGTCTCACCCTGGCGGATGGTGACCGCCGTGCTCGATCCCTTGTTGAACAGCGTGGCGGCGGAGGTGCCCAGCGCGGAGACCGTGCCGTACAGCTCCAGGTCGTCGCCGCTGTCGCCGCCGGCGGACTCCACGGTGATGCTCTTCAAGGTGACCTTGACCTTCTGGGCCACCCGGCTGCACTCCTTCACGCTGTAGTCGGTGGTGAAGGACATGCGCGCCGGCGAGTTGTCACGCAGGTAGTTGAGCTTGTACGCGATGGGGGCGCCCGGCGACGCGGCGGAGTAGTCGCCGCCGTTCTTGATGAAGGCGATGAGCGCCTCGTAGCTGTTGATGGTCTGGGTGGCGTCCCCGCCGGAGCCGCCCAGGATGAACGCCGTGATCTTGCTGCGCGAGATGATGTCCTTGTACGTCACCGAGACGTCGCCGCTGACGTCGACGCCGCCGGAGTAGGCGAACTCCAGCGCGGCGGCCATCTCGTCGGCGGAGTACTCCGACTCGAACGTGAACACCACCATCCGGCCGTACGTGATCGACGAGACGTACAGCGGCGGGTTGGTGTCGTTCATCTTCTCTTGCACCGCGGTGAGCGGCACGTTCTGCGCCAGCATCGCGCTCGGCGACTCCGGTGCGTCCAGGTCCACCGTGTAGTAGCCCTGGGTGAAGCGGACCACGAACCGGCTGCGGGTGTCGCGCTTGGAGAAGTCGAAGCTGGACTTGAGGCTCGCGGTGCCCAGCGCCCAGCCCACGCTGACGCCGAGCGCCAGCCCGAGCTGCTGCTCGGTGTGGACCTCTTCGATCTCGGAGAAGATGTTGGCGGCGGTGGAGCCGGTGATCGTCTTGCTGACGATGTCGCTGAGCGCCTCGCGGTACGCCGACAGGCTCGGCTCGGCGACCGTGGCCTTCTTGGTGCCAGCCAGGTTCTCCAGGCTCACCGAGATGGTCATGGGGCGGCGCGGCATCACGATCTGCGAGAACAGGCCGCTGTAGAGCGAGTCTCCGGCCACCAGCGCGCCTGGCCACAGCGAGTCGGAGTTGGCGGCGTACGCCACGATCCGGTCGTACTGCCGCGTCTCGCGCAGGTTCTGGGTGGTGCAGGAGTAGTCCCCGTCGCGGGCAGCCGCGCTGCGAGCGCCTTGCTCCACCACCGGGTTCTGCACCGGCAGGTAGGGCAGGGCCTTGACGTACTCATCGATCGCGCCGGTCTCAGGAGCGACCAGCTCAGTGGAGCACCCGGTGACGATGGCCAGCAGCAAGGACGCGGAGGCGAGCTTCATGGGAGGTCGATAAAGCAAGTCTCTGGCCAAGTCGCTGTCGCGTGCGACACCCACGAGATCAACGGCTTGGCGCGTACTGCGCACGGCTGTCATCGCAGGGTCGGCAGACCTCGTGGCAAGCCGACCAGCCGGTTGCGCGCGCCCTTGGAGTGGGGCACGTTCGCCGCGGGTTCTCGAAGATGATCGCGATCTTGCTGCATGGTTTCACGGGCGACCGCACCACCTGGGATGAGGTCTGCCGGCACTGGCAACCCGAGCTGCCAGCGGGCGACCAGTTGCTGGCCGTGGATCTGCCAGGACATGGTGAGGGGCCGCCGGTGCAGGACGGCTGGCGTGCGAACCTGGAGGCGATCTGCGAGCGGGTTGGTCCAGCGCTGTCGCAGGCGGTGGTGGTCGGGTACTCGCTGGGGGCGCGCGTGGCGCTGGGGCTCCTGGCGGAGGGCCTGACGCGGCGCGCGATCTTGATCGGCGTCAACCCCGGGCTGCCCAGCGCAGAGCGCGCGTCGCGTCAGCGCGCGGACGCCGCGTGGGTGGAGCTGCTCCTCCAGGAAGGAGTGGAGGCGTTCGCCGCGCGCTGGGAAGCGCAGGACCTGTTCGCGACGCAGACCCGCGTGGCCGGCGCGGCGGCTGCGGCGCGCCGCGCCGTGCGCCGTCATCACCGCGCGGCGGAGCTGGCCCGCAGCCTCACGCACATGGGCCTGGCGGCGATGCCCGACTATCGCGCCGCGCTGTCGGCGGCGGCTGCGCGCGCCCAGCTAGTGGTCGGCGCCGAAGACGCCAAGTTTCGCGCTCTCGCTGTCGCCGCGGTGAGCCTGGCCCCCGCGCTGCCGCTGCACCTGGTCCCCGACGCCGGGCACGACGTCCCGCTGGAGCAACCGCGCGCCCTGGCTCGCCTGCTGGCGCGCCTGAGCCAGCCTTGAGCCAGGCCTGAGCCAGACCCAAGCCAACGCCGAGCCCAAGCCGAGCCCGCGTCAGGCCTACGCTTGGCTCTTGGCTTGGCCGCTCGCCCAGGCCCCCAGGTTCCGGTGGATCTGCTCAGGGATGCGCTGCGGTCGGCCATCGGCGAAGCCGACGAAGGCCCACGTGGTGCTGCCCCGCGCGATGAGCTGGCCATCGTGGCCGCGAAACAGCTCGGTGCGCCGGACACATGACGCCGCCTTCCACGACTCGATCCAGGTCTCGAGGCGCACGGTCTGGTCCAGCATGACCGGGGCGATGTAGTCGATCTCGTGACGGCGGACCAAGAAGATCGCGCCGAACTTGCGGTACTGGTTCACGTCCCAGCCCACCGCCGCCGAGTGCGCCACCGCCACCTCCTGGATCCACCGCACGTAGACGAGGTTTGACACGTGGTCGAGTTCGTCGATATCGGACGGGCGAGCGGTCACCTCCAGCACGAAGCGCGGCTCCATCGCCTGCTACGATAGCGGAAGAGCCCCGCCCGGCGCCATGGCATTTGCGCCTGCAAGGTCGGCCGCGACGGCGCCGCTGGCCCGAGCCGCAGCGCGGCGTCGCTCAGCGCGCGTAGTCAGAGGCGCGCGTCTCTCGCACCACCACCACCCGCACCTGGCCGGCGTAGCTGGCCTCGTTCTCGATGGTGTGCGCGATCTCCTTGGACAGGAGCAGCGCCTTGGCGTCGTCGATCTGATCGTTTAGGACCATGACGCGCACCTCGCGACCAGCCTGCAGGGCGAACACTCGCTCGACGCCGCTGTGCCGCTTGCACATCGCCTCGAGATCCTCGAGCCGCTTGACGTACGAAGCGAGCTGCTCTCGGCGCGCGCCCGGCCGCGCCGCCGACAGCGCGTTGGCGGCGGCCACCAGGTGGTCCAGCACGGACGACGGCCGCGGATCGACGTGATCGACCTGATCTCCGTGGTGCGCCGCGATGGCCTGACACACCTTGGGGGACTCGCCAAACTTGCGCGCCAGCGCCGCGCCGACCTCGCCGTGCGGCCCCTCCTGCTCGTGGTCCACCGCCTTGCCGATGTCGTGCAGGAGCCCGGCGCGCCGCGCCAGCTTGACGTTGCTGCCGAGCTCCGCCGCCATCAGGCCGGCCAGGTAGCCGACCTCCACCGAGTGCAGGAGCACGTTCTGCGCGTAGGACTGGCGGAACTTGAGCCGGCCCAGGAGCTTCACCAGATCCGGGTGGACGCGGTGCAGGCCCAGGTCGAACACCGCGCGCTCGCCCGCCTCCTTGCAGACCTTGTCGACGTCCTTCTCCGCCTTGCGCACCAGCTCTTCGATGCGCGTCGGGTGGATGCGGCCGTCGGCCACCAGCGCCGAGATCGCCAGGCGCGCGATCTCTCGCCGCACCGGGTTGAAGCACGAGATGGTGATGGCCTCGGACGTGTCATCGATGATGAGATCGATCCCGGTCGCCGCCTCCAGCGCGCGGATGTTGCGTCCCTCGCGCCCGATGAGCCGCCCCTTGAGATCATCCGAGGGCAGCGGGATCACCGCCACGGTGCGCTCGTGGACGAACTCGCTGGCGTACCGCTGGATCGCGGTGGCGACGATGGTCTTGGCGCGGCCGGCGGCTTCCTTCTCAGCCTGATCCTGGATCTTCTTGATCTCGAGGGCGGCGTCGGCCATCGCCTGCTCGCGGACCTCTTCTTCCAGCCGCTGTCGCGCCTGGTCCGCCGACATGCCGGCGATCTCCTCGAGCCGCTGCTTGGCCTCTTCCTGCGCCGCCTCGGCCTTCTCGACCGCGGACTCCGCCTGCTTGAGCTTGCCCTCGACGCTGCGCTCCTTCTTCTCCAGGTCGCCGCCGCGTCGCTCGAGATCCCGCCGCCCGCGCTCGAGCTCGCGCTCGCGCTGGACCATCGCCTCGTCGCGCTTGCCTAGCTCGGTTCGCCGCGCGCGGAGCTCTTCCTCGGCCTCGTTCTTGAGGCGCAGCGCGGTCTCCTTGCCGTCGACCTCGGCGGCCTGCCGCAAGGCCGCGATCTCGGCGGCGGCGGCCGTGCGGATCTTGGCGGCCTCCGCCTCTGCCAGCTCGGTGCCACCCGACGACGCGGCCCCCTTGCCCAGGAGGCGTCCGATGAAGATGCCAAGGGTTGCCCCGAGGACGATGCCCAACGCGATGTACAATGGGAGCATAAGGAGATCAGAGCCTAGGCGCCGAAGCTGCGCTGTCTGGCTTCCGTGAGGAGTTCATGCAGGAGGATGTCGTGGGCGGCGCGCGGGACGTGCTCGACCACCTGACACTCGAACGCGACACCCACGCGCCACGCGCGCGGTGCCCTGACAAACGTGCTGTCGTAGTACCCTCGCCCCCACCCCAGCCGGGCCCCGGTCTCGTCGAACGCCAGGCCCGGCACAAAGAACGCGGCGATCTGTGGCAGCGGCACCAGCGGGAAGGTCGCCGCCGGCTCGCGCAGGCCAAAGGCCCCAACCGTGAGCTGCGCGGGCTCGGCGAGGTGGAAGTCCAGCCACGGCTGGCCGCGCACCACCCGCGGATAGACCACGGCCTGCCCCAGCCGTCGGGCGGACTCGTCTAGCTCGCGCACCTCCAGCTCCGAGCCCTTGGCGGCATAGAGCGCGATCACGGATCCTGGCGACAGCCCGGCCAGGACGGCCTCGCCACGGACCGCCACCGCCCGCGCTGCCAGCGCGCGGCTCTCTTCGGTGAGCTGGTCTCGACACGCCAGCGCACGCGAGCGCAGCGCGCTCTTGGTGTGGCGCGCGGAACCATCGGAAGCATCTGAAGTCACGGAGCAATACACTCGGATCAATCGCCTGGCGAGAGGCCCGCCAAAACCGGGCCATCATGATCGAGGCGTGCCAGCCCGATCAAGTGCCCGGCTCGCGATTGCTACGAAACTGCCAAAACCAGGCATCGTAAGCTTCATATGAAGCACCTGGTCATCGTTGGGGGCGGATTTGCCGGGCTGGAGGTGGCGCGCAAGCTGGCCAAGGAGGACCTCGCCATCACGCTGGTCGACCGGCGCAACCATCACCTCTTCCAGCCGCTCCTCTATCAGGTGGCCACCGCCGCCCTGAGCCCCGGCGACATCGCGTACCCCATCCGGGCCGTGCTCAAGGATCAGCGCAACGCGCGCGTCCTGCTGGCCGAGGCCAAGTCCGTCGACGCTGCGCGGCGCAAGCTCGTGCTCGACGGCGGCGAGCTGACCTACGACTACCTCGTGGTGGCCGCCGGCGCCACCCACTCGTACTTCGGCAACGACTGGAGCGCCGTGGCCCCCGGGCTCAAGTCCATCGAAGACGCGCTCGAGATCAGGCGGCGGGTGTTCTTGGCCTACGAGGCCGCCGAGCGCGAGGTCGACCCCGCGGAGCAGCGAGCGTGGTTGACCTTCGTGGTGGTGGGCGGAGGGCCCACAGGGGTGGAGCTGGCGGGCGCGCTGGGCGAGATCGGCTTACATACCCTCGCCCGCGACTTCAGGCGCATCGATCCCACGCAGGTTCGGGTGCTCCTGGTGGAGGGGCGCGACCGCATCCTCTCCGCCTATCCGGCCAAGCTCTCCACCGCGGCGCAGCGCTCGCTGGAGCGGCGCCATGTAGAGGTGAAGGTGAAGAGCCGGGTGGTCGCGATCGACGGGAGGACGGTCAAGATCCACAACGCGCAGGGCGACGAGGTGCTCGCTGCGCGCACGGTGCTCTGGGCCGCGGGCGTCGAGGGGGCGGCCATCGGCGCCACGCTGCCAGCGCCGCGGGACCGCGCCGGCCGCGTCGAGGTGCAGCCCGACCTCTCGCTCGCCGGACACCCCGAGATCTTCGTCGTGGGCGACCTGGCCAAGGTCGTCAGCGAGGGGCGCGAGGTCCCCGGCGTGGCGCAGGCCGCGTTGCAGCAAGGCCGGCACGTCGCGCAGCTCATCGCCCGGGACGTACGGGGCAAGCCGAGCGCGTCGCGCCAGCCGTTTCGCTACCGCGACAAGGGCTCGATGGCGACGATCGGTCGCTCCTCGGCGGTGGTGGCCACCAGCGGGTACCAGGGCCACGGTCACCTGGCGTATCTCCTTTGGTGGGCCATCCACATCGCGTTCCTCGTCGGCTTTCGCAATCGGCTCCTGGTGATGTTCCACTGGGTCTGGTCATGGGTGACCTTCCAGCGCGGCGCGCGCCTCATCACTGGTTCCGTGGGCGAGTTGCCGCACGTTGGGGGGATTGATGAGCAGGGTGGTGCGACGCTGGGGGCTCCAGGCCAGGTCATCGGACTTCCCAGCGCGTCTGATGAGCCTGTAATCGGACGGGAAAAGCGAAATTAGGGAAGGTGGAGAGATCTGTAGCCATTTCTGAGGCGTTGACGCATCAGTGCGTTACCTCACGTGATTTCAATGTGTTGCTAACGTTACGGTTTTGAACATAACCGGCTAACTTTCCTTGCCAAAATCGACACATAAAAGTCTCTAAAAACGGGGCTACCTGCGACATTTGGCTGTGTCCCGCGGCACGCACCCCCTAACAAATTGCCATCAGGGGTCAGGCGGTACGTATCGCGTCAGAGGACGCGCAATGAGAAGTGTTCTCCCGTATGACCGCTGCGCACGCTGGAGCTTCGCCTCGCAGGAACGAGCCTGCGACGACTTTCGCGCGTGAAGTCATGTCCCCTTCACCTTGCTCATCAACGAGCCGTGGTGGAAGAATGCAGACCGGACCAAGGGAGGCCCACATGAGATTGCGATTGGCTTGTTCACTTGCAGTGATCTCACTGCTACTTGCGTGGAGCGGGGCCGCAATGGCTCAGGCCACGCGAAACCTTACTGGCGTCGTCATCACAGATGGCGGCGGGGTCGCAGGAGCGACCATCCAGATCAAGGACAAACCGCTCACGGCCACGTCAGGTGCCGACGGCACCTTCACGTTGGCCAAGGTCCCGGTGACCGACCTGGTCGTTCAGGTCAGCGCCGAGGGCTTCAATCCCGTCGAGGTGCCTGTGAAGGCTGGCCGCACGGCCACCGTCTTCGCGGTGACGCTCACCAAGGTCGCTCCGCCTCCGCCGGCTCCCCTGCGCACCGTGACCGTGCTCGTCCGCGACAGCGCGACCGGCGCGGGCCTCGCCAACGCCACGATCAAGGTGCAGGGCACCGAGATCACGGCGCAGACCGACGCGGACGGCCTCTTCGTCCTCAAGGACATGGCCGTCGCCGATCTGATCCTCGACATCAGCGCTGCTGATCACAACCCCTCGTCGGTCACCGTGGCCGCCGCCGACAGCTCGGCCAAGATCGCTCTGACCTCCACCATCGTGGCGGTTCCGGAGCCGGCCCCGGCCCCGCCGGCGCCCACCCTCAGCGACGAAGAGCTCGCCGCGCTGGCCGAGGCTGAGGCCGAGGCCACTGCCGAAGGCGAGGGCGAGATCATCCTCGTCACCGGCTCGGCGATCGAGCGCAAGGAGCTGACCACGGTCGCTCCGGTCTCCGTGGTGGACAAGGCCGACCTCGAGACCGCCGGTCTCGCCACGGTCGGTGACATCCTCCAGAACCTGCCCGCGCAGTCCAACGGCATCAACGCGCAGGCCAACAACGGCGGCGACGGCTCGACCCGCATCAACCTGCGCGGCCTGGGCAGCAACCGCACGCTGACCCTGATCAACGGTCGCCGCGTGGTGCCGGGCGGTACTGGCGCCGATGCCTCGGTCGACATCAACGCGATCCCGCTGGCCGTGATCGAGCGCGTCGAGGTCCTCAAGGACGGCGCCTCCGCGATCTACGGCTCTGACGCGATCGGCGGCGTGGTCAACATCATCACCCGCCAGGACATGAACGGCAGCGAGGCCACCATCTACACGGGTACGTCCACCCGCGGCGACGGCTTTGGCTACGACATGAGCTTGGTGACCGGCACCTCGAACAAGCGCGGCAACGTGATGTTCGCCGCCGGCTACCAGAACCAGGAGCCGGTGTTCGCCGGCGACCGCGAGTACTCCACCGTCGACAAGGTGTGGGACTACGAGGAGCTCGAGGTCATCCCCAGCGGCTCGTCTGCCACGCCCAACGGCCGCCTCAGCACCAGCGTCGCTGGCGGCGCGCGTGACATCTGCGGCATCGGCAGCAACGGTCGCCCCATCCCGGCTTGCCGCCGCGAGGGCAACGCCTGGGTCCCGTTCGCGTCCCCGGCCGACCTGTACAACTACCAGCCGGAGAACTACCTGTACACGCCGTCTGAGCGCTACAACGTGTTCACCACCGGTACGTACAAGGTCACGGACTCGGTCCGCGCCTTCTTCGAGGGTAGCTACATCAACCGCAAGTCGGACCAGCGCCTGGCGCCGGAGCCGCTGTTCACCACCACCGCCGGCATCCGCATCAGCGGCGCCAGCGTGTACAACCCGATCGGCGCGGACGTCATCGACTACCGCCGCCGCCTCGTCGAGTTCGGCCCGCGCCGCTCGCTGCAGAACATCGACACCTTCCGCTTCGTCACCGGCCTCGACGGCACCGTGCCGGAGTCCATCCCGGGCCTGGCGGACTGGAAGTGGGAGCTGTCCTTCAACTTCGGTCGCACCCAGGCCACCCAGCGCAACGAGGGTAACCTCATCGTCAGCCGCCTGGCCAGCGCGCTTGGCCCCAGCTTCTTCGACGCCAATGGCGTTGCTCGCTGCGGCACCCCCACCGACACCATCGACGGCTGCGTCCCGATGAACGTGATGTCCGGCGCCGACGCCAAGGCCATCACCCCGGAGATGATCAAGTACGTGACCTTCACCGGCGTGTCTACTGGCTACAACCGCCAGCAGACCGTCCTCGGCACCTTGCACGGCCGCCTGGCGCGCACCCCCTGGGGCGGCGACATCGCCCTGGCCGTTGGCGCGGACTATCGTCGTGAGGCCGGCGGCGCCACCCCTGATCCGCTGACCTCCACCGGCGACACCACGGGCAACGCCCAGGAGCCGACGGACGGCGCGTACACCGTCAAGGAAGGCTACGCCGAGCTGTCCGCCGTTCCGGTGGTTGGCAAGGGCGCGGTGCAGTGGCTCGAGCTCAACCTGGCCGCCCGCATGTTCGACTACTCGAACTTCGGCTCGGGCCTGACCTGGAAGGCTGGCGGTCTGTTCCGCACGCTCGGCGGCGTGTCGTTCCGCGGCACGTACTCCACCGCCTTCCGCGCGCCGAACATCGGCGAGCTGTTCTCCGGCAACGCGGACAGCTTCCCCGCGGTTCCGGATCCTTGCGATGCCGACAACGGCCCGATCTCTGACGTCGTCCAGGCGCAGTGTGACCGCGAGGGTGTGCCCCGCGACTCGATCTTCGGCCTGACCCAGCAGCGCTCCAGGGTCGGCGGTAACCCGAACCTGCAGGAAGAGACCGCCAACGTCCTCACCGGCGGTATCGTGGTGGAGCCCCCGATGCTCAAGGGCCTGGCGCTGACGGTCGACTACTTCAACGTCGACATCGAAGGCACCATCCAGTCGCTGGGCGCCGGCGTCATCCTGGCCAACTGCTACCAGCGTGGCAACCAGGAGTCCTGCGCCAAGGTCAAGCGTAACCCGTCGAACTTCCAGATCGACTACATCGACGACGTGACCGACAACGTCGGTGGCACCAAGACCTCTGGCATCGACTTCTCCCTCGCGTACGACCACCAGTACTCGTTCGGTCGCATGCGCCACTCGTTCGAGGGCACCTACCTGCTCGACTACGACATCGACAGCCTGCTGGCTGGCGAAGAGGCGCTCGTGGCCAAGGGCAACTACGACTTCGGCGTGTTCCCGGCGCTCAAGACCAACTTCACCACGACCTGGGCCAAGGACGGCATCTCTGCCGGCTTCAACCTGCGCTTCGTGGGTAGCTACGATGAGTGCAACGAGGACTTCGGCGGCTGCAACGCCCTGGCCAAGCCGGACGCCGATGGCGACGGCGTGGACAACACCCCGGAAGACCAGATGGCGCGCGAGATCAACGTCCGCACCGTCGACACCAGCCTGACCGCTGACATCTTCGCGGGCTACTCCATGAAGAGCAAGGCGGGCGTGACCACCCTGGGTATCGGCATGAACAACGTGCTCGACCAGGATCCGCCGGTCATCTACTCTGGCTTCGCTGGCGACTCGGACTCGAGCTCCTACGATTACATGGGCCGCTTCGTGTACGCCCGTATGTCGCAGCAGTTCTAAAAAGCTGAGCTAGCGCAGTTCACCCGACCTTGGGTGAGCAAGGAAGAGGGCCCCGCGAGGGGCCCTTTTTTGCTGGGCCAGCGCCAGCGCGCGAGGTCCGGTTTGCCGATCGGCAGCCTCTGGAACTCGCTATCATGGCGACATGATGACGGCGGGATCGCTACAAGGCACCACGATAGGCAGCTATGTGGTGCGGCACGAGATCGGCAACGGGGGCATGGGCTCTGTGTATCTGGCCGAGCACACCATGCTGGGTCGTCGCGCGGCGCTCAAGGTGCTGCGCCGCGAGCTGTCCGCCAACCAGGAGATGGTGACTCGCTTCTTCAACGAGGCTCGCGCCGCCAGCGCGATCAAGAGCCCAGGCATCGTCGAGATCTACGACTTTGGCTATCACGTGGACGGCAGCGCCTACCTGGTCATGGAGCTGCTGGAGGGCGAGTCGCTGTCGGCGCGGCTGCGCCGCTTTCGCTGCCTGCCGGTGCCGCAGGCGCTGCACATCGCTCGTCAGATCGCCAGCGCGCTCGCGCCCGCCCACCGCGCCGGTATCGTGCATCGCGATCTCAAGCCCGACAACATCTACCTGGTTCCGGACGCGGAGACCGCGAGCGGCGAGCGGGTGAAGCTCCTGGATTTTGGCATCGCCAAGCTGTCCAGTGACGGGCTTGGCCAGGGGATGCACCTGACCAGCACCAAGACGGTGATGGGCTCGCCACAGTACATGTCGCCGGAGCAGTGCCGCGGCTCGGGGGTGGTGGACGCCCGGGCCGATCTGTACTCGCTGGGGTGCATCCTGTACGAGCTGATCGGCGGTCGACCGCCGTTCGTGGCCGAGGGCTTTGGCGAGCTGATGGGCGCGCACCTGCACGTGGCGCCCCCGCCGCTGTCCACGTTTGCCCCGGCGGTGCCGCCGGAGGTGGACGCATTGGCGCAGCGGCTCCTGGCCAAGCAGCCAGCGCAACGGCCGCAGTCGGCAGAAGAGCTGGCGGCGGCGCTAAGTGAGCTGGGCTCGAACCAGCGGGCGTTTGCGCCGACGATGCACCTGCCGGTGCCGGGCTACGGCTCCGCGGCCGGAGCGCCGCCGAGCTTTGGCACGGGGCCGGGCACGGGTCATGGCACTGGACCGGGGTATGGCCTTGCGCCCGGCACGGGTCATGGCACTGGACCGGGCACCGGGCGTGGCACCGGGCCGGCGCTCGCCCCGCAGGGCCTCACGCCGCCGTACGGCGCCCGGGCGCCGGGCCAGACGGGGCCCGGGTACCAGGCGCCGGGCGGAGCGGGCCCTGTCAACGCCACCACCTTGAGCCACGGCAGCGGGGCCGCGATGTCTGGGCCGCAGGCGAGGCCGAGCAAGAGCAAGGCGGTCGCCGTCGCCGCGGGCGGCCTGGTGGTGGTCGCCGCGGTGATCGCGGGCGTGGTGCTTGGCCGCGGAGGCAAGGTCGCCGCGCCAGCGGAGACGGTGGCCGCGGCGAGCGCGCAGGGGGCCGTCCCATCGACGGGGCCGTCGTCGGCCGAGCCCGCGTCGGCTCTGACGCCCGCACCCGCATCGCCACCTTTGGCCGATCAGCCGCCGCTTCGCCCAGCCTCTGCCGAAGCGACGCCCGAGGCCGTGAAGGAACCAGCGCCCGAGCCGACGAAGGAAGCAGCGCCCGAGGCGGCGAAGGAAGCGGCGCCCGAGGCGACGACGGAGGCGGCGAAGGAAGCGGCGAAGGAAGCCTCGCCCGCGAGCGCCGCTTCGAAGACCGGCAGGCACGCAAGCCGACGCGCGCCCAAGCAGCCCGAGGTCGTCGTGGCGCCCGCGGTGGTGCCTGCGCCGGTCGAGCTTCCCGAGAAGCTCAGCCAGCACGCCTTCGAGGCCGGCCTGGTCGCCGTGGAGAGCCGTGTTCGCTCCTGCGCCAACAGCTCCGGCGCCAAGGGCTTCGTGTACACGCTCATCGAGGTCACCCCCGCCGGCAAGGTCAAGACCGCCACCGTGACCTCCTCTCCCGATCCGCGGCTGAGCGTGTGCGTCTCTTCGAACGTCGTGCACGCGCGCTTCGCGGAGACGCAGACCGGCGGCAAGCTGCGCAAGATCTTCAACCTGCAGTAGCGCCGCGCGCTGGCTCGGCGCTTGCGCCGCGCGCGCTGGCACGGCGTGGCGCAATGGACTACGCTGCGCGGGCCATGCACATTCTCGACGAGCTTCCCCTGCGCGGCCTGCTGGCCGACGTCACTGATCGCCCTGGCCTGGCCGAGCTGCTGAGCTCGCAGATCGTGTCCGTGTACGCGGGGTATGATCCGACGGCGTCGAGCCTGCACGTGGGCAACCTGGTGCCGATGATGCTGCAGATGCGGCTGCAGCGCGCAGGCCACCGGCCCATCGTGCTCGTCGGCGGTGCCACCGGACTGATCGGCGACCCGGGCGGCAAGAGCGCGGAGCGCAACCTGCTCGACGCCGACACGCTGGCGGAGAACGTGGCAGGCATCCGCCACCAGCTGGGGCAGTTCCTCGACTTCGGGGAGGGCGCCACCGGCGCGGTGCTGGTCAACAACGCGGACTGGATGAGCGGCTTTGGTTACCTGGAGTTCCTGCGCGACGTTGGCAAGCACCTGACCATCAACTACATGATGGCCAAGGACTCGGTGCGCAGCCGCCTCGAGGGAGACAGCGGCATCAGCTACACCGAGTTCTCGTACATGCTCTTGCAGGCGTACGACTTCGTCCACCTGTCGCGCAACTTCGACTGCCGGCTGCAGGTGGGCGGCTCGGATCAGTACGGCAACATCACCGCGGGCTGCGAGCTGTCGCGCAAGATCGGCGGGCCGCAGCTGTTCGGGCTGACCGCGCCGCTGCTTTTGGACTCCACCGGCCAGAAGATGGGCAAGACCTCCACCGGCGAGCGGGTGTGGCTGGACCCGGAGCGTACCTCGCCGTACGCCTTCTACCAGTACTTCCTCAACGTCAGCGACGAGGACGCGCCGCGGCTCCTGCGCCTGTTCTCGCTGCGCCCGCTCGACGAGCTGGCCGAGCTGTGCCGCGAGCACGACGTCGATCGCAGCAAGCGGCTGGCGCAGCGCGAGCTGGCGCGCACCATGACGTCGTGGGTTCACTCGGCGCCGGTCACCGCGCAGGTGGAGACCGCCAGCCGGGTGATGTTCGGCGGCACGCTGGAGGGCCTCACCGACGCCGACCTGGCGCTCCTGGCCTCGATCATGCCGGTGGTGGACATCGCGCGCAGCGAGCTGGAGGCCGGGCTGGGCATCGTGGACCTCTTGGCGCGCACCGTCGTGGACTCCAAGGGCGCGGCGCGGCGCCTGGTGCAGCAGGGCGGCGCGTACGTCAACAACGTGCGCGTCTCCGATCTGGAGCACAAGGTGACGCTGGCGCAGCTAGCCACGGAGTCGCTGCTGGTGGTGCGCGGCGGGCGCAAGGACTACCGCCTGGTGCGGGTCACCGCCTGAGCGAGCAGGCGCGCGCCTGCGTGCGTGAGCGCGCCTGAGCGAGCGTGAGCGCGCCTGAGATTGCCTGAGATTGTCTGAGCGCGCACCAGGCCGCGCTGGCCCGGCGTGCGCTGGTGCATACTGCCGGGCATGACCTCCCCAAAGAGCGTGCTTCGTCGTCCGGCGCGGTGGTGGTGGGCCAGAGGCCGCGCGCTGGCCATGTTGGTAGCCGCGGCGGTGGCGGTGGGCTGCTCCGGCGGCGCGGCGCCGCAGGGCTCGCTGGCCGCGTACTTCGCGCCGGATCCCGAGGGGCAGGCCTCGGTACAGGCCTCCGGGGTTCGGCGGATCCCGATCGTCACCCCCAAGGGCACCTTCGAGGTGTGGACCAAGCGCTTCGGGAGAAATCCTCGGATCCGGCTCCTGCTCTTGCACGGCGGTCCCGGGGCCACCCACGAGTACTTCGAGGCGCTGGAGGCGCCGCTCGCCGCCGAGGGCATCGAGCTCATCTACTACGATCAGCTCGGCTCGGCGTACTCGGATAGCCCCACCGATCCCTCGCTGTGGACGGTGGAGCGCTTCGTCGACGAGGTGGAGCAGGTGCGGGTCGCGCTGGGCCTGGGCAAGGACAACTTCTTCCTGCTGGGGCACTCCTGGGGCGGCATCCTCGCCACCGAGTACGCGCTCAAGTATCCGCAGCATCTCAAGGGACTCATCATCTCCAACATGATGATGAGCATCCCCGACTACAACCGCTACGCGGAGACCGTGCTCGCCAAGGGCATGGACCCGGCGGTGGTGGCCGAGATAAAGCTCATCGAGGCGCGCGGCGAATACGACAGCGCGCGGTACATGGAGCTCCTGGTCCCGCACTTCTACGCCAAGCACATCTGCCGGTTGCCGGTCTGGCCTGATGCTGTGAACCGATCGTTCGCGCGCATCAACAAGCAGATCTATGTCTCCATGCAGGGCCCCAGCGAGTTTGGCGCCTCCGGCTTGCTCGAGCAGTGGGATCGCAAGGCCGAGCTGCCCAGGCTGTCCATGCCCACGCTGGTCATCGGCGCGGGCCACGACACCATGGACCCAGAGCACATGCGCTGGGTGTCCACGCAGGTGCGGGATGGCTCCTATCTGTTCTGCCCGGCCGGTAGCCACATGGCGATGTGGGACGATCAAGCGGTCTACGTGCGCGGGCTGTCCAGGTTCTTGCGCGCGGTGGACGCGGGGCAGCGCCGCGTGGCGTTCTGAGCGCCAGGCTGCGCGGGCGGTTGAGCGGCCCAGCGGCTTTCCTTGTCGAGGAGAGGGCGGTAGAGTCCGGCCCCGCATGGCGGATAAAAGCGCGGGCCCCAGGCCCGCATACAAGCGGGTCCTGCTCAAGATCTCCGGCGAGGCCCTGATGGGCGACGCCGCGTACGGCGTCAACCCCGAGGTGCTGGCGCTGGTGGCCGACCAGATCGTCGAGACCGCGCGGCTCGGCGTCGAGCTGGCGGTGGTGGTCGGCGGCGGCAACATCTTTCGCGGGGTCTCGGAGTCGGCCAAGGGCATGGACCGCTCATCGGCGGACTACGTCGGGATGCTGGCCACGGTGATGAACGCGGTGTCGCTCCAGGAGGCCATCGAGAAGCGCGGCATGCCCACGCGGGTGATGTCGGCCATCGATATCCAGCAGCTCGCCGAGCCGTACATCCGCCGGCGCGCGATGCGCCACCTGGAGAAGGGCAGGGTGGTGATCTTTGCGGCTGGCACCGGCAACCCGTTTTTCACCACCGACACGGCCGCCGCGCTGCGGGCCATGGAGATCGGCGCCGACATCCTGCTCAAGGCGACCAAGGTCGACGGCGTGTACGACAAGGATCCGCGCAAGCACGCCGACGCGCGCCGCTACCTGCAGGTGCGGTTCACCGACGCATTGCGCCAGGACCTCAAGGTCATGGACGCCACCGCGTTCGCGCTGTGTCGTGACAACGAGATGGGCATCGTGGTGTTCGACATGACGACTCGTGGCAATATCCAGCGGGTGGTCTGTGGTGACCCGGTGGGCACCACGATCGTCAAGGACCACCTCGCCACCACGTTTGCCTGACCCGCAGCTTCGATTTTCGGCCCAACTCACCTCCAGCGAGGAACCTTTCATGATTGACGAGATCAGCAGCGAAGCCGAAGAGGGCATGAAAAAGGCGATCGACTCCTTCAAGCGCGATCTGCAGAAGATCCGCACCGGTCGCGCCAACACCGCGATGCTCGATGGCATCAAGGTCGACTACTACGGCACCCCGACCCCTGTGAACCAGGTGGCCACGGTGCAGGTGGTCGACGCGCGGCTCATCACGGTCAAGCCGTGGGAGAAGGCCATGGTCCCGGTGATCGACAAGGCCATCCGCGCCAGCGATCTGGGGATAAACCCGGTGTCCGACTCGGAGCTCGTGCGGTTGCCGATCCCGCCGCTGACTCAGGAGCGGCGCAAGGAGCTGGCCAAGGTCGTCAAGAAGCAGAGCGAGGAAGCCCGGGTGGCGGTCCGCTCGGCGCGTCGCGACGCGATGGACATGCTCAAGGACGCGGAGAAGGACAAGGCGATCTCCGAGGACGATCGCAAGGGCGGGGAGAAAAAGGTGCAGGACCTCACGGACAAATACGTGGCCATGATCGACGACATCTCCAGCGGCAAGGAGAAGGAGATCATGGAGCTGTGAGCCCAGCTCACCTCCACCGCGGGCTTTGCCAGTCGAGCTTCGTCGCGCCGCTTCGCGGCAGCGGCAGCTTCGCGGCGGCGGCAGCTTCGCGGTAGCTGCAGCCTCTCTGCGGGCCCGAGGTTGGCGGGGCCTCCCAGGTCTCCTGGTCAGGCACCACAACGGTCGGCCGCTCACGTTCCCTATTGCCGGGAATGCGCGTATGCTACGCAAATGTCCGGCATCCCAGCGGGTGCTGGGGCGCTCCTTGGCAAGCGTCTCGGTAAGTACGAAATCCTGGCGCTGCTGGCGCTCGGCGGGACCGCCGAGATCTATCTGGCGCGCATCGATGGCACCGCCGGCTTCGAGAAGTACGTCGTGGTCAAGTGCTTGCACGACCACCTGGTGGACGACCCGGACTTCGTGAAGATGTTCCTCGACGAGGCGCGCCTGGCAGCCTTGCTGGACCACTCCAACATCGTCCAGACCTTCGAGCTGGGCGAGCACGAGAACCGCTACTACATGGTGATGGAGTTCCTCGCCGGGCTGTCGCTGGCGATGGTGGTGCGGCGGGCGGCCGAGCGCCTGCCCGGCGGGCGCCTGCCGGTGCAGCTCGCGCTCAATGGCTGCGCCCAGGCCTGCGCCGGGCTGCACTACGCCCACGAGCGGACCAGCGGCGGGCGGGCGCTCAACATCGTGCATCGCGACATGTCGCCGCAGAACCTGGTGGTCAGCTTCGAGGGCGTGGTCAAGGTCGTCGACTTCGGGATCGCCAAGGCCGAGATGCGAGAGACGCGCACGCGCTCGGGCACCATCAAGGGCAAGTTCGCGTACATGTCACCCGAGCAGTGCATCGCCAACAACGTGGATCGACGCACGGACGTCTTCGCGCTCGGCGTGATTCTGCACGAGCTGCTCACCGGACGCCGCTTGTTCAAGCGGCCCTCTCCGTATGACACCTATCAGGCGGTGATCGAGTGCAACGTGGCGCCGCCCTCGCAGCTCAACCACGAGCTGGATCCAGCGCTCGATCCCATCGTCTTGCGCGCGCTCGCCAAGGACAAGGAGAAGCGCTACGAGACCGCCGAGGCATTCGGCGATGCGCTGCTTGGGTATCTCCATCATCGCGGCAAGGGCTCAGGTCCCGGCGAGCTGTCGCGGTTCTTTGACACCCACTTCACGCAGGAGCTCGAAGAGCACTCTTCTCGGATGCGCGATTTCATCGCCGGCCGGGAGCTCAGGGTCGACACCGGGGTCGACTGGGACGAGGAGATGGAAGCCGCGGCGGCGGCCGCGCGGGCAGCCGACAGCGCGGCAGCCAGGGCGGCGGACAAGGCGGACAGGGCGGACAGACAGCCATAGACAGCCGGGAGGCCGCGCAAGCGCGCCGTGAGCGCGGCCAAGATGGGGCGCCGCCAATCGTGGCCAGCGGTGAGATCTCGCTGTCGGCGCAGCTCGCCTCGGCGTCGATCGGCTCGGCGCCGTCGCGGAACACCGGGCCGGTGGTCGGGGAGCTCTCGCAGATCATCTCGAACCTCGACGACGCGCCGGGCGAGCACACGCGCATCGATGAGGGGCCGCTCGACAACGCGCAGACCATCCGGCCTGGCGCGCTCGACATCTCGGATCTGGGCGACTGGGTCGGCGAGGCGTCTGGCACCGAGGCGGCGCTGGCGCCAGGGCCGGACTTCGCCAAGGAAGGCGGCGCGGTCCAGCGCGCGCGGCCGCCCAGCGCTCCCACGTTGCTGGCCCCTGCGCTGCTGGATCCGTCCAATGCCGGCGAGCAGGCGACTCAGATCTCGCCCGCCATCTCGCCGGCGCGTCCGGCGCTGGGCGGGCCACCTGCAGTGGACCGAGGGCCCGGCGAGGGTGGGAGGCCGCCGATGGCCGGTGGTGGGCCGGGGGCAGGGGCGCCCATGGCGCCAGCTTCACCATCTCCTTATCCGGTGATGGCGAGCGGCGCGATGGATCCTGGCTCGCGCGAGCTTGGGCCTAGCACTCCGCCTCGCGGTGGCGCGATGGGCGGTGGTCCTGGCGCGACGGGCAACGGCCCTGGCGGCCCCGGCGCGATGGGCAACGGGCCCGGCGCGATGGGCGGTGGCCCTGGCGGCCCCGGCGCGATGGGCAACGGCCCTGGCGGCCCCGGCGCGATGGGCGGCCCCGGCGCGATGGGCAACGGGCCCGGCGGCCCCGGCGCGATGGGAGGCCCCGGCGCGATGGGCGGTGGCTCTGGTGGGCCCCGGCGCGATGGGCGGTGGCCCTGGCGGCCCCGGCGCGATGGGCGGCCCCGGCGCGATGGGCGGTGGCCCTGGCGGCCCCGGCGCGATGGGCGGCCGTGGCCCCGGCGGGCCTGGCGCGATGGGCGGCCCCGGCGCGATGGGCGGCCCCGGCGCGATGGGCGGCCCCGGCGCGATGGGCGGCCGTGGCCCCGGCGGCCCTGGCGCGATGGGCGGGCCTGGCGCGATGGGCCCTGGCGGGATGCCAGGGCGCGGGCCGATGGCTCCGGTCCCTGGCGCTCAGCTCATGAGTCCAGTGGGCAATGCCTTCCCCGGTGCCAACTGGGATGCGCTGGCGGCGCGCCGTGCCCGCGCCATGCCGTGGTGGCTCCTGGCGCTGGTGTTCTTCGCGGTCGTCGGCCTCGCGCTCGGCTTGACCTTCGCGGTGGCCCAGGCGCTGTGACGCCTCGCCCAGACGTTTCGATCCATCGCCGATGATCCATCGCCTTACGCTGCGTTGCCGCGCTCGCGGTACGCCCGGTAGTGCTTCGTCGAGGCGCCATGCGCTCGGCGCGCCTCCACTCGCTGGTGGGATCACTATCACCCGGTCGAAACACTAGCTCCGCGGTCGCGGGATCCGATAGAGCTGGATTCGGTTGACCAGGGTGGTGCGCGAGACGCCGAGCTGCTTGGCGGCGCGCGTCTGGTTCCCGGCGCACGCCTCCAGCGAGGCGATGATCTGCTCTCGATCTTGTCGTTGCTCGGCGGACAGCGAGCCGACCCAGGGGTCGTCAGGGGCTGCGCCGGCATCCGCTGCGGCCGCCGCGGCCGGGGGGCTCGACGGGGCGTCCGCGCTGCGGCCGGGGAGCGCGCTCGCGGCGAGCGCCGCGGCCGGCGTCGCGGCCTTGTGCTCCACCGCCGGGGTGAACGCCAGGTGGCGGGCCCCCACCTCGTTGCCGCGGCACAGCAGCAGGCTGCGCTCCAGCACGGCTCGAAGCTCGCGGACGTTGCCCGGCCAGTCGTAGGCGCTGATGGCCTCGAGCGCGTCAGGCGTCAGGTGCGCGCTGCGATTGGCTCGAGCGCTAGCTTGCGAGAACAGCTCCACCGCCAGCACCCCGATGCGGTCGCGCCGCTCGCGAAGCGGCGGGATCATCAAGGTGATGCCGTCGAGCCGAAAGTACAGGTCGTGACGGAAGCGCTTCTCGGCCACCTCGGTGGGCAGATCGCGGTTGGTCGCCGCCACGAAGCGAACGTCGATCTTCACCGGGCGGGTCGAGCCCAGCCGCAAGATCTCGCGAGACTCCACCGCGCGCAGCAGCTTGGCCTGGATGCCCAGCGGCAGCTCGCCGATCTCGTCGAGAAAGACGGTGCCGCCCTGCGCCGACTCGATGAGCCCGATCTTGGTGTTCATGGCGCCCGTGAAGGCGCCTCGCTCATGGCCAAAAAGCTCGCTCTCGAGCAGCGGCTCCGCCAGCGCCGCGCAGTTGATGCGCGCCAGCTCGCCGCTGCGGCGCGACAGCTTGTGGAGGGTCTCGGCGAGGACCTCCTTGCCGACCCCGGAGTCGCCCAGGATGAGGACGCTGATGTCGCTGAGCGCGACTTCTTTGACGAAGCTCGGCACGCCCTGCACGGTCGGGTCGGTGATGTGCAGCCGTTCCCCGCCAGACCTGCGCGAGGTGGAGTCTGTCTCCGACGCGCGCCGCACGAACACGAACGAGAACGGGCCGATGTGAAAGCTCTCCCCCGGCTGGATCGAGACCGGCGGGCCCCCGCGGTAGCTCTCACGCGCCACGCGCAGGCCGTTGGTCGAGCCCAGGTCTTCGATCGTCACCGGCGGCCCCATGCGTAGCCTGGCGTGGCGGCGCGACAGCGTTCGGTGGTTGATGACGATGTCACACTGAGGATCTCGCCCGATGATGATCTCGGCGCTATCGAGGGGGAAGGTCAGGAGCTGTCCTGGCCCGGCGACCAGCAACAGGTCGCCTGCGGGGACAGGTTCGCCAGCGCGCGGCTCGCGGATGGTGATGTGGGTACTCATAGAGCCATGCGTGGCGAAAGAAAGAATGACCTGGCCTCCGGCCGGACATCAGGCCAGGGAGGGCGAGCTATGTCCTGGATAGTATCAGGATCCCCAACCCATCCGAGGCGGTCGGCGGCCGCGCTTTGGGAGCCGTGGGCAAGCCGCCTGGCAAAGGCGCCTGGCAACGCCGTCTGGCGGTGGACGCCAGGGCGCCGAGGTCAGCGCCTGCAGATCGTTGAAACCCTTGATCCCCGAAGCAGGCTGAGCCGCCTGCTTTTTTTCAGTTGCGCATCAGGCCGAGCAACCTGGACATGGTCTTCTCGTCGGCCGGTGGGAAATCGTAGTCCAGAAACTCCCTGGAGGTGACCCAGCGGAGATCTGCCACCGTCGCGGGTAGGGCCTCGCCTCGTCGGGGAGCCCGCAGGCGTACATCGTCAGGTGGACTTCGTAGTCGCTGTACTCGTGGTGCTGCTCGCCGAGCTTGGCCCCGACGATGATCTCCACGCCGATGCGCCCACGGACCTCACGGATCAGCGCCGCTGCCTCGTCTTCCCCCGCCTCTGGCCGGCCTCCTGGGAACTCCCACAGGAGCGGCAAGACGGCGTTGGCGTTGCGCTGGGTGATGAGGTAGCGACCCTGGTGCTCGATCACGGCTGCCACCACGTGGATCACCTGCTTGGTCATCGCGGGCGATTATCAATGCTTTCGCGCGGATTGCAACGACGCTGGCAGGTAGCTATCCTGCGCCGCAATGGCCATTCGGTTCGTCGAGATTCACCCTACTCCAGATCCCGAGCAGCTCAACCAGGAGTGGGTCATCCTGGAGAATGCCGGCAAGAGCCCGTTCCACACCCGCGGTTGCGGCATGACCGTGGGCGCGCGCGGCTCCAACAAGAAGTCCCTCCTGGGCGTGATCGATCCAGGGTTTGTCCTTGCCCCCGGGGAGAAAATGCGGATGTGTACCGGCAACCCAGGGACCCAGAGCCACGGGACTCCACCTCCCGAAGATGCCGTGAAGAACTACTTCTTGTTCTTGCCCAAGGCGTATCTGGGCAAGGGCGCGGGGACCGTGCTGACGCTGACCCTGCGCGGTCTGCAGGTGGCCAAGGCCGAGCACGATCCCGCCGCCGCCAGCGGCCTGACCGCGGACAAGACCAAGCCGGCGTGAGCCGCCGGCGTCCTAGAACGAGCGCGACTGGCAGCCGTCGACCACCACGCACGCCCCGGTGACCCAGCGCGCGCGGGGTGAGGCGAGGAAGCCGACGACGTCCGCGACCTCCTCGGCGGTGCCGAACCGGCCCCCGGGGATCTCTCGCTTGACCCACTCGGCCATCGCCTCCGGGTTGTCCTTCTGTCGCCGCTCCCAGCCGCCGCCGGGGAACAAGATGGACCCGGGGGCCACGCTGTTGACGCGAATGCCGTCCGCGGCGTAGTCGCGCGCCATCGCCTTGGCCAGCGAGATGACCGCAGCCTTGGCGGCGTTGTAGCCAGGGGCGCCGCCTCCTTCGCGTCCCCAGATCGACGAGATCATGGTGATGGAGCCCCCGCCGCGCGCGCGCAGGTGCGGCACGGCGCGCTGGGCGATGCGGGCGGCCGTCCACACGTTGGCGCTGATCGAGCGCTCGAGATCGTCGTCGTCCATCTCCTGGCAGTTGCGCGCGAAGGCCTGCCCGACGTTTGCGATCACCACGTCGAGCCCTCCCAGCTCACTGACCGCGGTGGCGATCGCCAGCTCCGCCCCCTGGGCAGTGGCGACGTCCGCGACGCAGGTGGCGTGGGGGCCGCCTCCGCTGGCGGTCAGCTCGGGCAGGACCTGCGAGAGTCCGTCTTTGCCTCGCGCCACCGCCAGCACGCGTGCGCCCTCGGCTGCCAGCGTCATGGCGATCGCGCGCCCGATCCCCCGGCTCGCGCCGGTCACCAAGCACAGCTTGTCACGTAGTCCCAGATCCATGCGCCGAGGATTCGCGCGCAGCGCCGGTGCCGTCAAGGCGCGAGCGAGCGAACCGCACGGCGCGCTCGGCGCGGCGTCGGAAGGCGCAGCGCGGGGAAGGCGCAGCGCGGGGAAGGCGCGGCGCGGGGAGGCGCAGCGCGCCGCGGGAAAAAGCCTCAGCGCGCGCGCAGCTCAGCGCGGGCCGAGCAGGAACTGCAGCGCGCCCGGGATGCGCTGCCGCCAGTAGGTCTCGCTGTGCGTGGCGCCGCTCTGCACCACGTGCTTGACCGTCACGCCCGCCTTGAGCTTCCAGGCGGCGGCGAGCGCCGTCGTGTTCACGTTGTCATCGCCCGACGTGCCGGCGTTGCCGGAGTCGATGTACACGCGCGAAGGAAACGGGCCAGCGGCGGCGGTGGTCTGCCCGATGATCCAGGTGCCGTTCCACCAGGTCGATGGCGAGAGCGCCCCGACCATGCGGAAGACATCGGGCCGGGTCAGCCCCGCCCACACCGAGACCAGCCCGCCCAGCGACGAGCCGACGATCGCCGTCTGGTCCGCGGTGGGCCGGGTGCGGAGCTGCAGGTCCATCTGCGGCTTGAGCTCGGTGGTGATGAACTGCAAGTACTTGGCAGCGTTGCCCCCGCCATAGGACGGGTCTGGCACCGGGGTGTACTCCGAGAGCCGGTCGACGTCGTTGTCGATGCCGATCACGATGGCCTCGCGGATGGTGCCATTTAGGATGCCCTGATCCATGGCCGTCCCCACCGCCCAGGACACGCCGCCAAACGCATACGAATCGAGGAACAGGTTCTGCCCGTCGTGCATGTACACGACCGGGTAGCGCTGCGCCGGGTTCTCATCGTAGGACGGCGGATAGTAGGTCCAGATCGCGCGCGAGTCCGCGAGCACGGTGGAGTACCAGCCGGGGGTGCGCGTCAGGCGCCCCGCCGTGTGGAAGAAGAACGGCCACATGTCCACGGTGGCGCCGGGGGTGACCTTCCAGTTGGCGCCGCCTGCCCAGGTGGTGTTGTTGAACATGGGCTTGCACTCGATCTGCACCGTGGTGGCCAGCGTCACGCGCCAGATGTCCCCCGTGGTCCAGGTGGTCTCGATGGCGGTGTTCCAGTTCCGGCCGCCGCCGCCGCAGCGCAGCGTGATCCGGTTGCCCCATCCGGTTGGATAGTGGACCAGCACGGTGGCGCTGGTGGCGGCGCTGGGCGCCGGACCCTGATCGCCTGTCAGGTCGTCACCGGACTCCGAACCGGACTCCGAGATGGCGCAGGACGCGAGCGCCAGCAGCGCCGCCGCCGCCATCGCGGCGAGCCAGCGCGTCTGGTGCTTGTGGGGCCCGACGCGCGGTCGCGAAGGAGCCAGGATCTGGAAGAGGACAGCCATGTAGCGACGGACCACCATATGCGTGGCCACAAGTATCGCGTGGTCGCCAGCGGCGCAACGGTCAAGTGGAGGGCGACCGGAGAGAGGCCGCCGGGACTTGCTCGACCTGCGCGTGGCGATGTACGCGCGCCCATGCTTTGCGATGTGCCTGCGGGCTACCAAACAGAAACCAGCGCCGGTTGATGCCGCGAGGTCCTCGAGGTCACGGGGCCAGCGAGCTGCTACTCATCGGCGACGCCGGGCAAGCCGAGCTGAAAGAGGTCGATGGTCCCCGGATCTTGGTCGCCGCCCAGGCGCAGCGTGCCGGTCTCATCGAGATAGTTGGCGGCGAGGCGCTGGGCGGACAGTCGATCGATGGCCTCGAGGCGGCGGAGCGCAGCGCGGGCGAGGTCAGTCCATGCGACCGAGCGTCGGCCGGAGTCCACCATCTCGGCCTCGATGTCGCGCGCCACGCGGCGCAGGACCTCGTCCTTGAGGCCGCGGTGGCGGCTCACCCGCAAGAGCGCGCGCAGCAGCTTGTCGCCGTCGAAGGCCTCGGTCGAGCCATCGCGCTTGTCCACTCGCAGGCTCGGCTGCCCCACGCGCTCGTAGGTGGTGAAGCGTCGTCGGCAGGAGTTGCACACCCGGCGTCGACGAAGGCCATCGAGCGCCTCTCGGGTCTCGGTGACGTTCGAGTCTTCTCCGCAATAGGGGCACTGCACGGCGGGGCCATGTTACTTGCCCACAGGCCCGCAACGAAATTTCGCGACCAGGCTGGGCGAAGTCTGGGTGTCGGACAGGCGAAACAGGACCTCGCCTGCCACCGCGATGGCCTCCGCCGAGCCCACGCCCAGCGCGCCGAGCTCGGTCACCACCGCCCGCTCCGGCGTGCTCCACTTCTCCACCCGGCGCACGCGGTTGAGCTCGAACAAGTTGCTGCCGAGCCACAGCGTATCGCCGTCGATGTTGCAGTCTGACAGCACGTCTTCGTCCGCCACCTGGAGCCAGCGCTGCGCGTCGATGAGTAGCTGATCGCCGCGCTCCGTGATGCAGTACAGCCGCCCTTGCGCCTTGCTGACCGCCATGCCCACGCACGGCGTCGGCTCGCCCGCCGACGCCACGGCCGCGACGGGGCGCGACGAGAGGCACAGGCCCTCGAAGTTGCGGCCACAGTTGACCCGCGTCGCCTCGCAGGTCATCGCGGCCGGGTCCGCCGCGGTGCGGTACCTGGCGCCGATGGGGACCGGGCCGAGCACCAGCTCGAAGTGCGGGGTGGGGGAGGCGCGGCGGACCCACGCCCGCAGCCAGCCCGAGGAGGTCAAGGCCCAGAACCGGTCGCCGCGGACCGCCAGCCCCTCCAGGTCATCGCCAGGTCCGCCAAGCGGCAAGGCTCCTCGCTCGCGCACCGCGCCGGTCTGCGGATCGACGATGAGGTAGTCGCCGCGGTGACCGCTGTCGGCCACCACCAGCAGGGCCGGCGCCCCGTCGATCGGGGTGACCACCGAGCCAGAGGCCTCGGCGATGGGCAGCGTGGTGGCGAACGGCACCGCGGCGCACTCGAGCGCGAGGTCCTCGGCGGCTCGAGCCGCCGGCGCAGGCTGCGGGCTGGCGGCTGGCGCCGGGGCGGGCGGCGCTGGCGTCGCTCGCGGCGCGGGCGACGCGGACTCCATGCCCATCGCGGGCCGGTCGCCGCCAGGCGCTGCTTCGTGGGGGGCCGCGGTCCTCGGCTCGGGGCGACAGCCCCACAGGAGCGCGGCCGCCCAGAGCACGGCGGACCACCCAGCCCGCGGGGCGAACCACGACGTGGCGGACGGAGACCCCGACGAAGCGCCCGACGGAGCCCCCGCCCGACGCGCTTCGCCAGCGCTGGCGGTACACGCTGGTGGGGGCCCGCGAAATAGAGGAGCAAGGGCCGGGGAGGATCTCCACACCCTGGTAGCCTAGCCTCCCTGCGATGACGGAGCCAAGGCGCTATCTGGTAAAGGAAATGTTTGGCCCCACGCTGCAAGGCGAGGGCGCGCACGCAGGGCGACCGTGCGTGTTCTTGCGCTTCGCGGTGTGCAACCTGTCCTGTCGCTGGTGCGACACCGACTTCGCCGCCGCTGGATCCTCGCACCTGGACTCGGCGACGATCGTGCGGCGGCTCCTCGAGCTCGATCGGTACGGCAGCCGGCTGGTCATCGTCACCGGCGGCGAGCCAGCCTTGCAATGGGACGTGGAGCTGGCGACCTCGCTGCGCGACGCTGGCTTCTCCGTCCACATGGAGTCCAACGGCACCCGGTCATTGGCGGCGGTGGTGGACTGGCTCACCATCTCGCCCAAGCCGCAGTTCCACGACGGGCGCTTCGCGCTGGCGTCCGAGCTGCGCCCCTCGGAGGTGAAGGTCGTGGTGGATGACACCGTGGACGAGGCGACGCTGGAAGGGTACGAGCGGCGCTGGGGCGCGTGCTTGTACTTCGCCCAGCCGTGCCAGGACGCCGAGTACGCGCGTCACCTGGCTCGCGCGATCTCGCTGGTGTCGCAGCGCCCGCGCTGGCGCCTGTCGCTGCAGCTTCACAAGATCATCGGCGTGGCGTGACGCGGACGCGGTAGTCCTCGCTGATCATGCTCAGCGCGATGGTGGCCACCGTCGACAGGCCGGGCAAGAGCAGCGCCGTCCACATGGAGACGTGGAGCAGGTTGCGGATCTTGGGGGCGCCAAACAACGTGCAGACTGCCAGCACGCCGAGCAGCGCGGCCAAAAAGGCCCACGACAGCCGCGAGTTCGTGGTCAGCGAGCGGTACGCCATCCACAGCATGGCGAGGCCGATGACGACCAGCACCAGGGCCAGCAAGAACGGCAGGGTGCTGGCCAGGTTGGCGAGCCCGGCGCCGAGCGCGGCCAGGCCCATGCCGCCCGCCAGCGCGTGGCCCACGAGCCGCGGGCGCGCCGCCGCGGCGAAGAGGGCGCCGCCGACCAGCACGGTGAAGATCAGAAACGAGATCCGCGCCTGCTCACGGTACTCAGGCGGGCTGGCCACCTGAAAGAGGCCGTTGAGCGCGATCACCGCGATGGCCAGGACGATGGCCCACGACGACAGAGTGGTCTCTTCATCGGTGGGCTGGGGCTTGGGGTCTGAGGATGCCGTCACGCCGGCTACCCTAGCACTACTGCGTCAGTTCACCATCGGCTGCGACCGTCGCGGCGCGTCTACTGGTCGCCGTCTACTGGTCGCGCCTTCCGGCCGTCTCTTTAGCCCGCCGGCTCGCTGTCCTTCTTCTTGCGCCGAAACAGCGAGGTCCAGAAGCTGCGACTGGCGGGGGCCTTCGCGGCGGGGGTGGCGTCGCCGGCATCGGTGGAGGTCTCGGTCACGGTCGGCGTCTTGTCCGCCTCGGCCGGGCCCGCGGGGCGGCGCATCTGCAGGCGCCCGGTCGCGGTGATGCTCGGCGGCGCCGCGGTCTGCTCCAGCGCGAGCTGGGTGTCCTCCAGCTCCTTGGCGTACTCGGCGCGAAAGAGCTGGCGCACGAACTGCCGCAGCTCCCTGGGCTGGAAGCCATAGGCTGCGTTGAAGGCGTCCAGATCGGCGGCGAGCTCGGCGGCGGTCTGATACCGATCGGAGACGTCGCGGGCCAGCGCGCGCAGCGTGATCGCGTCCAGCTTGGCGATCACCCGGCGGTTGAACTCCGAGGGCGCCGGCACCTCCGCCTTGCGCACCTTCTCCATGAGCGCAAACTCGGTGTCGCCGCGGAACAGCCGCTGGGTGGTCAACATCTCATGGAGGATGATGCCGGTGGAGAAGATGTCCGTGCGAGCATCCAGCGGCATGCCGCGGATTTGCTCCGGTGACATGTAGCTGAACTTGCCTTTGAGGATGCCAATCTCGCTGGTGAAGCTCATCAGCGCCTGGGCGATGCCGAAGTCCAGGAGCTTGACGTCTCCGTCGTAGCTCAGGCGCACGTTCGAGGGCGAGACATCGCGATTGACGATGTTGAGCGGACGCCCGTCCGGATCGTGCAGCGTGTGCGCGAAGTGCAGGCCCTCCGCGATGCGCGCGGCGATGAAGGCGGCGTGCGGGGCGGGGATGCGCTGGTTGGTCTCCTGGCATCGCCGCAGGACCTGCGTCAGGTCCCGTCCGCCGATGTACTCCATCGCGATGTAGTGGCGCCCTTCGATCTCGCCAACGTCCCTGGTGTCGACGATGCAGCCGTTGCGCAGCATCGCGGCCAGCTTGCCCTCCCGGTGGAACATGTCGATGAATCGCGGCTCGCGAGCGAGCTGCTGGCGCATGACCTTGATGGCGAGCAGGCGCTTGGGCGGGCGCTCCGCGCCGTACCGGCCGCGATAGACCTCGGCCATGCCGCCGCGCGCGATGAGCCCCAGGAGCTGATACTGGCCAAACGGCGCCGGGTCTCCGGGCTCCCCGGGTGCCAGTCTGCCAATCTGCGACGGGCGCTCAGTGGCCATTGGCGGCTCAGCCTACCACTGAATGACCTGGCGCTGTCCTGGGGTGAGCCGGATATAGCGCTCTTCCTTGCGGTTGCCAGCGTCGTCAGTCAGGAGCATCCGAAGCTTGCGGTCGTCGTCGGGCAAGGCGACGCCGACCTCCGGGGAAGACACCCCCAGATCCATCATCACGCCAGGCGCCTTGGGGTTCTCGATGGCGATGCGCCCGAGCGGCTTCTCCAGGCTGTTCACCAGCACGGCAAAGCGGAACGACAGCTCCGCGCTCGCGCCCGCCGCCACGGTGGCGTACTCGATGAGCGCCATCTCCACCTTGGGTACGAAGCACAGCCCTTTGTAGACCCCGGGCGCCACCGTGACGCCACCTTGCGGGAGGGCGCCGGTCACGCGCTGGCGGTTGATCCAGAGCTCCGTGCACGGCATGCTCGACGTCACCGACAGCGTGCCCAGCTCCGCGTTGCTCTTGCGGAGGTCTTTGCGCACCAGATCGGCGTTGGCGCCGAAGGGGCGCTGCAGCAGATAGCGCTGGTAGAAGTCGCGCTTGCGCTCGGCGGCGCCGAGCCGGTCGTACGTGGCGCCAAGCTCGCGCAGGAACCCGGGCAGATCGGGGGCCATCGCATGGCCCATGTGAAAATAGACCAGCGCGTCGCCGTATCGCTTGGCCGCGAACGCCGACCGCCCGAACGCGAAGCTCTTCTTGGCCTCCATCGTCGCGGGCTGGAGCTTGAGCTTGTCAGCGAACGGGTCCTGGTGCTTGCCGAGCCGCGCGACCTCCGCGAGCGCCCGCTCTCGCGTCTTGCTGTCGCTGGTCGCCGCCGCCACGCTCTTCCACACCGCCGCTGCCTCGCCGCTTTGCCCGGCCAGCGTCCACAGCTTGGCCAGGGTCTCAGCCTCCGGGCTGCTGGCGCCGCGGGCCACCGCCAAGGCCTGGTACAGCGGGATGGCGCGCGCGAAGTCACGCGCGCGGCGATGCTTCTCGGCCACCGGCAGCAGAAACTGAGACAGCTTGCCTCGTGGCGTGGTGGTCTTCACGGTGTCCACCAGGTCCGGGGCGACCTCGGTATCTGCGGCTTGCGTCCCTTCGGAGGAGGTCTGTGCGAGACTCACATTTGGGGCGAGGCTCGCGATGGCGACAACAAGCGTGAAGCGACCCAGAAGACGCACCAACATCACCGCGAGCGTAACACGGGTGGTAGTGTTCGGCAGCGCGATGCAGGTCGTCGTCTTTGAACGCAATCGTCAGGTGGCCCGTCGGGTCGCTCGCCAGTTCCTGGTCCTGGGTGTGGAGGTCGCCGTGGTGGAGGAACCTGGGCAGCTCGCCGCAGCTGCCTGCGCGCCAGCTCCTGTGCGCGGACTCCTTCGACGGAGACTCGGTGCTGGACGCGGTCCGCACCCACCCTCGGCTCCGCGGCCTGCTGTGGACCGCCGAGCCGGCCCGCCGGTCCATGCGGTTTCTCACCGAGAGCCCCGCGATCTCTCACCTCATGGGACGGCGTGACTTCGAGACCGCGCCCCGCACCTGGGAGCTCTTGCTGGTGGCCAGGCGGCTCCTGTCCAAGGAGCCCGTGGTGATGCCGCGAGAGGCCTTCCTCGACTGGGGGCACACCGCGCTGTCGGCCACGGTGGCCAGCACGGTGGAGCGGGACCAGGTGGTGGCGGCGGTGCAGGACAAGGTCGGCGCGCTGCAGGTGCCGCGGCGCGTCGCGGAGATGTTTGGCGAGCTGACTCATGAGCTGGTGATGAACGCCATGTACGACGCGCCGGTGGACGCGCAGGGCCGCCCCAAGTACGCCGCCAATCGCAAAGCAGATCTGCACCTCGAGGAACATGAGCGACCAACCGTATGGTTGGGTACGGATGGCGGACGCTTGGTGCTCCAAGTTGCGGATCGATTTGGTCGGTTGCAGCGCCACCATGTCGTTGATGGCTTGGCGCGGGGGCTCGCTGGCGGTGAAATGGACCAGAGTCACGGCGGCGCGGGCCTGGGCATGATGGTGTGTCACAATTCCGCGGCGATGCTGCTGTTCGATGTTCGGCGCGGCGCAAGAACCGAGGTCACTGCGATCTTCGAGCTTGACTTGAACCTCCGCGAATTTCGTACTCAAGCAAGGTCGATTCACTACTTCGAGTCGTAAGGTAGGTTCCGATGCAGTCCACGGCTCTCGCGATGTCTCAGGACGCCGGCCCTGATGCGGCCAAGTTGACGGTGGAGAAGTTCGCCGATGGTGGGATTGCGTGCCTGCGATTCATGGGCACCATCGACGAGAGCTTCGAGGGCAAGCACCTCGCGGCGACGATCAAGTGCGAGACCCTGCTCTTGGACGTGGGGGGCGTGAAGAAGATCTCGTCCTTCGGGATCCGCGAGTGGGTGGACTTCATCACCGCGGCGTCCAAGCAGGCCGGCAACGTGGTGCTCGTCGAGTGCGGTCCAAAGATCGTCGATCAGCTCAACATGGTGGCCAACTTCGCCGGCAGCGGGCGGGTGTACAGCTTCTACGCGCCGTATCGCTGTGACTACTGCGACGCCGAGCATCGCGCGCTGCTCACCACCGACCGCGATCATGAAGCCATCAAGGCGATGAAGCTCGGCAGTCGCCCGTGTCCCACCTGCAAGGACGCGATGTACTTCGACGAGGATCCCACCTCGTTCTTCTCGTACCTGCTGTCGCAGGACAAGGTCGAGCTCGCGCCTGACGTGGAGGCGTTCTTGGCCGCGCGCCTCAACTACGCGGTCAGCGATGTCGCGCGCAAGCTGCGGGTGGACAAGCTCATCGAGGGCCGCCTCACGTACGTGCGGCTGGCCGGCGACCTGGATGCGTCGTTCCCACGCGAGAAGCTGGCGGATGGCCTCGAGGGTCCGGTGGTGCTGGACGTGACCGGCGTCGGACGGATCGAGCCCGCGGGCGCGGCGGAGTGGCGCGGCCTGGTGCAGATGGTGACGCCGCTGGTCGAGCAGCTCACCATCGTCGGCGCTGGGCCAAGCTTCGTGGAGAAGCTCACCCGCCGCGACGACCTGGGCGCCAAGGGGCAGGTGTTGACGATCTCGCTGCCATACCGCTGCGGCGGCTGTGGCACCAGCCGCAGCCAGCTCATCGACGTTGGCCAGAGCTTCGACGTCATCAAGGTCGGCAAGGTCCCAGAGCTGCGGTGCGCGCACTGCAAGGCGCAGATGGAGCCCGCCGCGAGCGAGGCGGTGCTGGCCGCGATGGGCTCGCTGCCGCGGCCCACGGTGAGCGCTGAGCTTGGCAAGATCATCGCCGAGCTGGTCGGGCGCAAGATCGAGAAGAAAAAGCCGATGGCGGCGGCAGCGGCGCTGGCCGCCACCGCCGCGATGCCGCCCCCCGTGGTGCGCGGCGGCGGCCTCGCCACCGGCGTGGTGTCTGCGCTGGTGGCGCTCTTGCTGGTGGGCGGCGGCGCGGTGGCATATCGCCTGTTCACCGGCAACAGCAAGGCCGCGCTTGGCAAGGTCACCGCCGCCAGCGAGCCGACCCGACCGGCCTGGGTTCCAGCCGGGACCACCTCGGCGCTCGGCTCGTGCGGCAAGACCGCGGACGGGCTGGTGTGCGTCGGGGCCTCGGCGCCTTCGCCCGTGCAAGACGACGCGATCGAGGAGGCTCGGGACGTGGCGCTCGACGCGGTGGCGCAGGCCTTGGCGGAGCGCATGACCGCCGATGCCTGGCGCAACGCCGCCGCGGTCTGGCAGGCCACGCGCACCGCCAAGCTGGCGGCGCTGGAGGCCAACCCGGAGAGCAGCCAGGCGCGGCGCGAGGTGCGGCAGGCGCGCCGAGCGGTGGCGAGCTTGCTCCTGGCCAGCGCGGGCGGGGCGGTGTCGCCCACGCCCAGCGCGCGGTACTGGGAGGAGCACACCAACCAGGACGGCAAAGAGGTGCAGGCGTTCTCGCGCTTCGTCGTCCCTGCCGCGGCGGTGGAGCGACTGCTCGAGAGCTACGGCGGCTCCGCGGACGTGGCCGGGGCGACGGTGGTGAACCTGTTTCCGCTGGTCGGCTGGCGGTATCCCGAGGTCACGCACGGCGCCATCGTCATCAGCCTGGGCGCCGGTCGGCTCAAGGAGCTCGGGGTGGCGGAGCAGTTCCTGGTGCTCGAGGTCGGCGGACGCAAGGTCACCGGCACCGAGTCCTTGGCGCGCCTGCTTCCGGAGGAGATCTCCCGGCTGCAGGCTTCGGGCGGGACCTTGGAGCTCACGGTGCAAGCGGGCGATGGCGCGGCGCGCTCCTTCAAGGATCAGATCGCCAAGAAGGCAGCTCCCGCGGTCGCGCGGCCGCAAGGGCAGGGCGGCGGCAACCCGCCCAGCACCACCAACGTGAACATCTGGGACCGCGCGGGCGGTGACACCGGCCGCGACGACCCGACGCAGTGAGGCGCGACGCGCTCGCCTGAGCACCCGGCGTGCGCTCTGTGAGCGCTCGGTGAGCGCTCGGTGAGCCCCGGTCGCGGGCCCCTGCTGCGCGTCGGCCCCTGCAGCTACGAAACGCAGCCTCCTAGTCGAGCGTGCCGGTGCTGGCTAGCTTGCCGATCTCGCGGAACTCCGCCCGGATGGCGCGCTCGATGTGCTCCTGCGACAGCGGCACGCCTTCCTCTGCGGCCAGGAACGCGGCGCGCAGGCTCGAGTTGCGGATGTAGCCTCCGGAGAGCTTGTAGCGCTGCCCCAGCCCGGCGAAGTCGATGGCGTCGGCGCGCGGCACCCCCGGCGGGATCAGCGCGCGCCAGAGCTGTTCTCGCATCTCTTCGTCCGGGAACGGGAAGGTGACGCGGAACGACAGGCGGCGCTTGAACGCCGGATCGATGGCGGTGCCGAAGTTGGAGGTCAAGACCGCCAGGCCCTCGAAGCTATCGAGGCGCTGCAGCAGGTAGTTGACCTCCATGTTGGCGTACCGGTCGACGCTGGTGCGGACCTCGGTGCGCTTGGCGAACAGCGAGTCAGCCTCGTCGAAGAGCAGCATCACCTGGCCGTCCTCGGCGGCGTCGAACAGGCTGCCGAGGTTCTTCTCGGTCTCCCCGATCCACTTGGAGGTGATGCGCGAGACGTCCACCCGGTAGAGCTCCACGCCCAGATCGCGAGCCAGGACGCCCGCGACCATGGTCTTGCCGGTGCCGGGGCCGCCCGAGAACAGCGCGGTGATGCCGCGCGAGGTGCTCATCGAGCGGCTGTAGCCCCACTTCTCGAAGACGGTCTTGCGGTGGCGGACGCGGCCGGTCATCTCCACCAGGCTGTCGAGGATGTCGTCGGGCAGGATGACATCGGCCCAGGTCGCCAGGCGGGTCACCCGGGTGGCCACCGCGCCGATGCGGTTCTCCAGGTGCTGGCGGACGGCGGTGTCGATGGCTGCCGTGGTGGAGGCGCCGTCCGTCGGGGCCTCTCCCTTGTTGAGCTCGGTGCAGACGCGCTCGATCACGCCGGGGCCGATGCGATATCGCGCGGCGAGCTCGCTGACCTCGGGCAACGGCAGGTGGTGTCGGCTGACCACGTGCGCCCAGAACTTCTCGCGGCTGCGCTCGTCGAGGACCGGCAGGTCGATCGTGAAGTACCCCGGATCGATCGGCGCCTGCGCCCCCGGCAGCAAGCGGATGGCGAGCGGATCTGGGTGATCGCGTACCAGCGCGGCGAGCTGGTTGCGGAGGTCGACGTCGTCGCCGATCACGTGATCGAAGCCATCGATGCAGGGGATCCATCCTCGCACCGAGGCCCGGCGCAGCGCGGTGCGCAGGAGCTCGACGACCTTCTGCGGCTCGCGCGGCGCGGCCGACAGGTCGATGACGCCCAGGGTCCGCCGGGCCCGCGCGGCCATGGCGGCCAGCACGCTGTGGCGTCCGCTGCCCACGCGGCCTCGCACCACCAGCCGCACCGGATCTCGGCGCTCGGTCAGCAGCGCCGTGATCACGGCGCGCAGCGACGGCGAGGCGGTCCACAGGTCGTCGAGCGAACGCTCGGCGGGCCGCGACTTCAGATAGGGGTCCGGGTCGGCGTCGAGCGGCAGCCCTCGGATGATGCGCACCACCAGCGGCTCCACCGTGAGCCCGCCGAAGGGGCGCGGCATCGACTCCGAGAGCGTGATCAGCCCAAAGCGGCGCAGCGGGCGATCTCGATCGAGCTCACGCGCCACCGCCTCGGCGTTGGCCTGACCGAGGATCTGCACCACGAGCTGCTCGTCGCACAGGGCGCGATGCGGATCGTTGCCCAGGATGCCGTAGAGCCGCGCGTACTCGCCGCGCAGGTGTGGCGCCGCCACCACCATGAGGATCGCGCCAGCGAGCGGGGTCAGCCCGAACTGCCGGCTCAGCAGCTCCAGCGGGATGAGGCCGGTCCGCTTCTGATCGATGGAGACGATGGCCTGCTCGAGCTCCGCGCAGCGCTGGCGCGCCGCGGTCACCAGGTCTGCCGCCAGCCCGGAGGTCTGGCGCAGGATGCCGGCGACCTCGGCGGCGAACGGCGGCTTGGCGGGGTTGTTGTGGACGATTCGTCCGGTGTCCCAGGCATCGGCGATGACCGCGGACACCCGCGCGCCCAGCAGCTCCAGGCGGGCGTCGAGCAGCGCCTTGCTGTCGGTGGGCGAGGCGGCCGGCCACTGCGGGGTCGGGCGCAGGCCGAGCAGCACGCCCTCGGGGAGCTTGCCGGTGCCACCGAGCTCTTCTTCCTCGGAGGTCACCGGCGCGGACGGAGGCTCAAGGAGCACCTCCAGGTCGATCTTGCGGCTCGCGGTGTGAGGAGGCGTGGCCTCCAGCGCGTCGTGGTCAACCTCGTGGTCGAGCGCCTCGTTCAGCTCGTGATCGAGTTCGTGATCAAGCGCCTCGTCGAGCTCGTGGTCGAACTCTTGATCGATCGCCTCGTCGAGCTTGTCGGCTGCCGCCGCGGCGTGTAGCCCACCGGTCAGCCCAGCCCACTCGTCCGCGCCGGGCTCGGCTCGCGGTGCGGCGGCGCGGTCCGCGCCCTGGGGTTGCGGGCAGGCGGCGGCGCCTCGGCAGCGACCCCGTGCGCCCCGCGGTCGCCGCGGTCGCCGCGGACCTGGCGGCGGCGCACCCGGGCCTCCTCCTCGGCCCGCTCCAGCCGATCGCGCTCGCGGGCCGGATCTTCTTCGTCGTCTTGCGCGGCCTCGGCGGCCTCCGCCGCCTCTCGCTCCAGGTCGGCCAGGGGCTGGACTCGCACCGCAGGGTCGCCGTGGCGGGTGGTGGCCACGTATTGCAGCGTGTCATCGACCAGGAGCTGGTCGATGGCTGGATCGACATAGATCTGGCGGAGCGCGCGACCAAAGCGAAGGTCGATCACGTCCAGCTTCTGGCCGATCTGGATGAGCGCCACCGCGCGCCGCGCCGCGATGCACACCCGGCTCACCGAGGTCAGCCGCATGCTGGCCAGGATGTCCCCGTCACGGCTGCCCAGCACCGCGAGCCGGAGATCGTCGCTGCCGCGTCGCCGAAAGCACAGCGCGATCATGCGGCCGTCGGTCAGCGTCGAGACGCTCACCAGCGTGGCGCCGGTGTCGTCGAAGCTTCGCCGCCACGCCTCGCCCACCGAGCGCCACAGCACCGCGAAGCCGTTGCGCCACAAGAGCCAGCGCCCGTCGGTGGTCGGCGCGATCACCTCGACCTCCGGCACCCCCGCGGGGCCGTCGCCGCGCAGCGCACACGCGCGCGCTCCGTTCCACGCCGCCGCGCTGGCCAGCGGGGAGGTCATCCAGCGGCCGGCGCCCAGCGCAAACGGCGGCGTGATCGGCGCCAGCTCGTTGCCGCGCAGATCGAAGCGCTGCACCGAGGCGCCCTCTTGCGCCACGACCCAGAGCTGCTCTCCCACCACCGCGGCGTCGATGAGCCGGGGGATCTCCATGGACCACTGCTGGTCGCCGGCTCCGCTCACCCTCATCAGGGTGTCGCCATCGCAAGCGAGCGCGTAGTCCCCATCAGGGCCGATGCTGAGCAGGCGCATGCGCGCAAGGATCGCTCATCGTGGGGCACTGGACAATCCTTGGTGGCCGTCGATCCGGTGCGATCCGGTCGGGGACCGGCGCGATCCGCCCGCGGGCCGGCCTGTCCAATCACCGGGGATGAGCGTACGGTCTCGAACATGGGGCCGCGCCATCGCGCCACGAAGCGTCTGGAAGAGCTGCGCGCGGCGGCGGTGACCAGCGAGCGCCGCGCCCTGCGGCTCGACGACGCCGGGTCGCTGCGGTTGGCGGTGGTGGCAGACACGCACTCGCGCCCGCATCCAGAGACGATGGCGCGGCTCGCCGCGCTCCGGCCGCACGCGATCTTGCACGGCGGCGATGTCGGCGATCTTCGCGTGCTGGATGACCTGGCCGCGGTGGCGCCCGTGCATGCGGCGCGCGGGAACATCGACGCCCCCGACGCGCGGCTCTCGGAGCTGATGGTGCTGGAGGTCTTCGGGGCAGCGGCGGGCGCCGAGGCAGAGGAGGCGCGCCTGCGGATCTTGCTCTTGCACATCGCGGTGGTCGGCCCTCGGCTGCGGCCGGAGGTCGCTCGCCGCGCGGAGCAGGAGCGCGCCAGCCTGGTCGTGTGCGGCCACTCGCACGTGCCCTTCATTGGGGGCCCTCGCGGCATCACCGTGTTCAACCCGGGCTCGGTCGGGCCGCGTCGCTTTGATCTCCCCATCACCCTCGGGTGGATCACCATCTCGGGCGGCCGGTTGCGCCTGGGCCATATCGACTGCGAGACCGGGGAGCCGTGGATGCCGCCGTGAGCGAGGCGTGCGCGCGAGCCGAGCGCGATCCGGCGCGATGACGGCGCGAGCCGGCGCGATGACGCCGCGAGCCGGCTGGCTCGCGGCGCACTGCGTCGTGCCCTGCCCAGCAGCGCGCACGAACGCGGTGCTTTTCAACACCCCGGGTTTGGCTTTGCGGTAGCCTCGCGAGGTGTTGCAGAGACCCTCCGCTGATTCGTCGTCAACCGTTGGGCACGCAGGCACGCGCAGGCGGAAGGCCCTGGCCATGAGGCGCCCAGCCGCGCCGCTGGCGCCCTGGGTCGTCGGTCTGTCGGGCTGGCTAGGCATGTGCCTGGCGGCGCCGCCGCTGTGGGCGCAGGCTCCGGCTCGGCTGGCTCGCGAGTTTCAAGAGGGCGTGGACGCCTATCGCCTCGGCGACTACGACACGGCGCGGGCCCACCTGGAGAAAGCGCGCGCGATGGACGCCTCGCTGCCGGGGCCCCACCGCTTTCTCGCGGCAGTGGCAAAGGCGCAAGATCGCTTCGCCGAGTGCGTCAGTCATGCTGCAGTGGCGTTGCGCGTGGCTCCGCAGTCTCGAGAGGTGCCGGACACTCGCAAGCTGCACGAAGAGTGCCGCGCGGCCGAGGGCCGGCCGTCGTTCGGCGGGAGTTATGGCGATGGCGGCGCGCTCGCGGTGACCGCCCGGGAGGACGGCGCTTCGGCCGCTGTGCCGGTGCGGCTCAACGGCAAGGTCATCGGCAGCACGCCGCTGTTTCCGCGCGCGCTGGCCGCTGGCGAGCACGAGCTGCGGGTCGGGACGGCGCGGGCGCAGCAGGTGCAGATCTTGCCGGGGGTGGTCACAGATGTCTCGTTGGAGGTCTCGCGAGAGGGGGCGGCCGCTTCGCCGTCCCTGCCGGCGGCGCCCGGATGGATCACCCTGCCGGCGTCGCTGGTGGCCGTCGAGGGGCTGCGCGTCGTCGTCGATGGCGCTCGAGTGAGCGCCTCTTCGAAGGTCGAGCTGGCGCCCGGCCGCCATCGGCTCACGATCACCAGGCCGGGGCACCCGCCTTGGTCCACCACCGTGGACATCACGGAGGGCAGGTCCGTCCCTGTCCTTCCCATCTTTGCTGACCACAAACCCCAAAAGCCGCCCAAGAAGGCCGTGCGGTCTCGGTAGTACGAGGTGGGATGAAGTGTGATCTGGCTTTCGTCTTGGGGTGTGTAGGCGGCATTGGTGAGGTCGCTGCCGGCAACTGAGTACCAAGAATTGACCCCTATCCACCGGGTGGACTACAATTTTCTCCGAAGAGGGACGCAAGCGTTTAGGCGCTGCGATGAACCATGCATAAGCAGCTAGTACGATATCACCCCGCGTACGCTCTCCTATGGGTCTTCCTCACGTCGGCCTGCGTCGACGAATTTGAAGGCTCGAACGTCCTGGTGGATTTTGGGCCGCTGATGCCCGCGCAAGTCCGCAGTGGCGCTGCGCCGATACCAGGCCTGCAGCACCCCACCAACACGCACTATCGGCTCTATGGCCTCACCACCGACGCGGCCGGCCAGCCGCTCGCGGCGCCGGTGCAGCTCTTTCAGTTCGAGATCCACCCGATCGTCGAGCTGGCCTCTCCTTGCTTGATCGATCCCGAGGAGACGCGCTTTCCCGGCATCCATGTGACCAAGTTCGCCGAGCGCATGGCGCTAGAGACGGGCATCGTCGACATCGCCAATCCCCCGGCGAACGCCACGGAGGGCGACAAGATCGACATGGCGACGGCGCAGCAGCGAATCCGCAACTTGCTGGCGCTCGGCCGACCGCCGACCGCCACGGACTCCGGCGCCCTCAAGGCCATCACCTCGGCCTCGACCGCGGTGTACCCGGCGCCGGCGACCGCGTGTGTCGAGGATCTGCCGACCGTCGACCCTTCGCTCATCCCGCCGTCGACCTGCATTGGCGACGAGTCCAATCGAAACCGGCTGCGCCTGTGCAACGAGTTCTGGGCGGCCAACCCTTCCTATTACGAAGGCAGCGACCGGATCCTCACCGAGCCGCTCGCCGGGGAGTACTTCGGCCTCGTGTTTGGCGCCAACCCGGTCAGCGGCACCGTGCTGGGCGGCGTGCAGTTCCAGATCCCTCAGGTGATCGAAGGGTTCACCGCGTTCGCGTACTACTTGCAGTTCGATGACCTGACCGGTGATGGCGTCCCGGACTACCCGATGACCATCCCGTTCAACGACCTGGGGTTCCGCCAGCTCCTGGTCGGGCGTCCGAGCTTCCCGGCGCGCGGGGTCACCCGAGTGCAGATGGCCAACTTCGAATCTGACGCGATCACTCCACCAGCGCTGAAGGCCCGGCTCACGTCGCAGATGGTGATCTTCAGTAACCTCGGGGAAGACGACCTCCACTTCTGATGCGGTGCAGGGTGTCCACACAGTCCTCACGGAACGCGCACGGCAGCTCTCCTGCGATTGGGGCAGGCAACTCGTGATGAAGAAGCCACTCAACTATCGTCGTGTCGATCCACCGTTTGAGCGCCCACGGCGTCACGCCCGTGGCGCGCGGGGCCAAAGCCGGCGCTGCGCCCAGGGGCTGGCGCTCGCCGGGCTCGGGGGCGTCGTCGCCTTCTCGGCCTCCCTGGCCTTCCCGGTCTCCCGGGCGCTGGCCAGCCCGTCTGCCGGCGTCGACGTGGCGTTGTTTCGCTCGTCCTATGATACCGGTGGCGTGTTCTCGCTGGAGGGCGCGCGGCTCATGCCCAAGCGCGACATCTCCTGGAAGATGCTGCTGTCGTATGCCAAGTCACCCGTCAACGTCGCGGTGCCGGGCATCGGCGGGTCCGCGGACACCTCCGCCGACCCGATCCTCGACTACCTGGCGGTGATCGACATGGCGTTTGCCATGTCGATCAGCGACCGGTTCTCCATCGGGCTCGACGTGGCGGCCTTCCGCACCGATCCAGGGGTCGGCTACGGCACGCGCGGCCTCTATGGAGGATCAGGGCTCAGCGCGCCGTCCACCGGGCTGGTGGCGCTGCGCCCGCTCTCCAACATCGACCAGGCCGGCAGCCCGGTGGATGACGGCCGCGCTGGGCCGCTGGACGTACGCCTCGGCGGCAAGCTGGCGTTGCTGCGCGGCGAGCGCGCCGCGCTGACGCTGGTGGGCACCATGACCCTGCCCTTTGGCGAAGACGAGATGTTGCTTGGCGACTCCGGCCTGACCTTCGAGCCCAAGCTGGCCTTTGACTTTCGCCTCGACCGCGTGCGCGCGACCAAGGTGGTCTTGAACGTCGGCGCCCGTCTGCGCAAGCGCACCGTGCTGCAGAGCTACGACGCGGCCATGGAGACCGCGGCGGCCGCCAAGGCCTTCCTCGACGTCGGCTCCGAGGCGCTGGTGGGCGCGGGCTTTCTCTACGAGCTGTCGCCTCGGATCGTGCTCGGCGCCGAGGCCACCGCGTTCATTCCGCTGCCTGACTCCACCTCGCTTGGGGCCTGTCGCCTGTCCGGCTCGCGCTCGTGCGACGAGCTCACCGACGCCGACTACTTCGGCGACGCCTCTCGCGGCGATCTTTCGGTGCTCGCCAACGGCGGCGTGCAGATCCGGATCAACGAGCAGGTCAGCGGCTCCATCATGGCGGGTGCCGGCCCGGTTGGTGCTCGCGGCGACGACTTCCGCGTCACCACCGGGATCGTGTGGTCTCCGCAACCAGGCGGCGGCACCGGCATCGGCCGCGCCGACGTGGATGATGACGGCGTCCCAGACGCCGCCGACGCCTGCGTGGGCGAGGTCGAAGATCGCGACGGCTTTCAGGACGATGACGGCTGCCCTGACGTCGACAACGACAACGACGGCACCAACGACAACCAGGACAAGTGCATCGATGAGCCGGAAGACCGAGACGGCTTCCAGGACGCCGATGGCTGTCCCGAGCAAGACAACGACGGCGATCAGGTCAACGACACCGCAGATCGCTGCCCCGATCAGAAGGAAGACATCGACGGCTTCGACGACGCCGACGGGTGTCCCGATGAGGACAACGACCTCGACGGCTTCGCTGACGCCGGGGACAAGTGCCCCAACGATCCGGAGACCGTCAACGGCATCGATGACGAAGACGGCTGCCCCGACGCCCGCGGCGTCGGGCCGGAGGATCGCGGCGACCGCCTGGACCTCAAGGGCGGGCAGGTCACGTTCCGCGGCGCGGCGCTCTCGCCCATGGGCAAGCAGACGCTGCGCAACGTGGCGGTCCTGATGCGGGATCGCAGCCTGAGCGTCCGCGTCGAGGTCCATGTGCCGCTGGGCACGCGGTCCAGGCGGCCGCGGGACCTGACGCGCCAGAAGGCGCAGGACAAGTTCCTCTCGATCAAGCGCGCCACCGCGGTGCTGGAGTATCTGGCCAGCCAGGGCGTGCCGCTCTCACAGATCCAGGCCGCTGGCCTGGGCTCGGATCGTCCGCTCGGCAACAACGCGCCGACGGATCCAGCCAACGAGCGAGTTGACTTCATCAAGGCGCAGCAGCGGTCACCATGAGGAACACCATGAAGACAGCGTATGGCATCAGCGCGCTGACGATGGCAGGGCTCGCGAGCCTGACGCCGGCCGCGGCGCTGGCTCAAGACACCGCCGCGGACATCCCCGACGTCGAGGTCCCCACGGTCGTGCTCGAGGTGATCTCTGACCAGGCCGGACCCGCCCAGGCGGACTCCGAGCTCGACCTCGCCAACATCGTGTTGAGCGCGGCCAAGGGCATCACCACGGTGCAGGAAGCGCCGGCGATCGTCACGGTCATCACCTCCGATGAGATCCAGGAGCGTCAGTTCACCGGCATCGAGGCCATCCTCGACACCGTGCCCGGCTTCTATCGAAGCAGCGTGCTAAACGGCCAGTTCCCGCTGGCCCTGGTGCGCGGGCAGGCGCAAGCCAGCCAGCTCCTGCACGACACGATCTCGCTGTTCGATCCCTTCGTCAACGCGCCCACGACCTCGCGCGTGTTGCCGGTGGAGCTCATCAAGCGCGTCGAGATGATCACGGGCCCTGGCGGTGTGCTGTGGGGATCCAACTCCCTGATGGGCATCTTGAACGTCATCACCAAGGACGCAGATGACGTCGACGGCGTGGAGTTTGGCACCACGCTCGGTCACGGCGATGGCGATCGCCGCGTGCTGCACTCGTACGCGATGGCCGGCGCCTCGGGCCTGCTGGGCGGCAAGGTGAAGCTGTTCGCGCACGGCTCGTTCGAGACCTTCCAGGGCGCCAAGCACGACATGCCCATGCTGCTCTTGCACCAGTCGTCGCCGCAGCCCAACGCGCCCAACCTGTTCGGGCCGATGTTGAGCTCCGAGCAGCAGCAGTCGTACATCTTCAACCTCAACGCCAAGGTCACGGTCGGCAAGCTGCAGTTCCGTGTCTCGTTCCCCTTCGGCGAGCGACGTAACCCCATTGGTCTGTCCGGAAATCCGGTGCGCCCGGAGTTCCCGAACGACGATGAATGTCCGGTCGGCTCGCGCGACTACGCCAACTGCCTCGATCCGGACCGCAAGGGCCGGGATCACCAGGTCGACTACTGGGATCGCTACGCCGTCGCCGAGTACCGCACTCGCTTCTCGAAGGACCGCGCCGGCCTGTCGGCCAAGGCCTATATCGTCCAGTTCGTGCGCAAGTTCGCGCCGCTGCAGATCCTCGCGCCCTCCGCGTTCACGGTGGACTTCGGCACCGGCCCGGTCATGCGCACGGTGCCCGGCGGCCTGGGCTTCATCGTGGACAGCACCAGCTATCGCGCCGGCGCCTCCATCGACGGTGACGCCGAGGTCTCCCGCAAGCTTCGCGTGCTGTACGGCGCCGAGAGCTTCGCCGAGTGGAAGCCGATCACCACCGAGCGCTCGCGCCAGGGCGAGGGCACCGAGTCCACCTTCAGCTCGCCGTACGATCTCAACGCCAGCGTGCCGGTCTTGTGCCCGCGCATCTACAACGCCGAAGCCGGCGCCGCCGTGGTGTTGCCCGGCTGTCCGCTGACCTTCGCGTTTCCTGCCACCCGCACCGTGTTCGGCGCGTACCTAAACCCGCAGTACCGCCCCAACAAGCGGGTCACGTTTGACCTTGGTGCTCGTGTCCAGGTGGCCCCTGAGCAGCTCGGCAAGCTGTCGTACCCGCTCAACACCACGGTCGGCGGCACGGTGGTGTGGAACTTCATCCCCAACTGGCACTTGAAGGTCAACTTCGCCCAGGGCTTCCGCCCGCCGGTGTTCAACAACACCACCGGCAACGGCACCTCGGTGCAGATCGGCGGTAACCCGAACCTCAAGGTCGAGACCTCCGACGCCTCGCAGGTGGAGGTCAACGCCCGTATCTTCAAGGGTGATCGGCGGATCCGCGAGCTGTCGTTCCGTATCGACGGCTCCTATACCCGCCTGCAGAACCTCATCCAGATCAACTCGGGCACGTATCAGAACACCGGCGAGCGCGCGCTGGTCAGCGGTGAGTTCCTCGGCAAGCTGTACATCCAGGGCGGCCACCGCATGGAGCTTGGCTACACCTACCTGTTTGGCACCACCTCGGACCGCGGCCGGCTGCGCGCGCTGCCGGAGCACTGGTTCAACCTGGGCGCCGTGTTCAACATCGTGGATGACAAGCTCACCGGCACCACCAACTTGCGCGTGGCCGGGGCCGCGGAAGATCCGAATCGCTTCGTCGAATACCGCGACCTGATGGTGGACGAGCGCGGCGGCATCCAGAATCCGCGCATCGTGCGCGCCACCGACCTGGTCTACGACCGCCTCCCGCCGAGCGCCGATCTGTCGCTGGGCATGACCTGGTTCCCGTCGCCCAAGCTCTCGATCCGCGGCACCGTCTACAACGCGCTCAACGCTCACTACTACCAACCTGACGCCTTCTTCGACTACGAGCCGCGGCTCGAGTACATGCCGAACCCGTACGAGAAGATCCGCGGCTACGTCAGCGCGACGTACCAGTACTGAAGCGCGGCCTCACCCTGGGGGGCGCTTCGCCTCTGGCAGGAGCACCGACGCCTCCGCGTCTGTCAGGCGCGTGAGGATCGGCTCGGCGCCGGCGAGCGTGGGCCCAAACAGCGAGAGCTGGTCTGGGTCCGCGAACACCGCGGCGAAGTGCTCGGGCGAGAGCCCGGTGGCCAGCCGAGCCGCGAACGTGGTGCGCAGGCTCTTCACGTAGTAGTCGACGTCGTAGTCGTGGCGGGCGGTCGCGGCTGCGCCGCGGGCCCGCTGCTTCGAGCCGTCGTCATCGTCGTCATTCGGCGGATCCACCACGGTGGCCCTGCCGCCGGTGAGCCGCACCACGTGGACCACCGCGCCGCGGCTCCAGCGCTCGCGTCCGCTCTGCAGCATCGCCTCGTAGGGCAGCTCGCGGCGCTGACCGCGCACCGCCTCGTATTCCTCGGGCGCCTTGGTCAGGCGGACCTTGATGGCGATCTGCTCCACTGGCAGGGTCCGCTCGCGCAGCGCGCGCACCGCCTCGAGGTACACGCGCTGCACGCCGGGCAGATCCCGTCGCAGCAGTCGCTCGATGGCCTGGCGCAGGAACTCTTCACCAAACGGCTCGGCGCGGCTCGAGCGGAACGCCACGCCGCGAAGCAGCAGCGGGCCCTGGTACGGCAAGAGAGCGTAGTTCTTGGGCTCATGCGAGAGCATGGCGGCGTAGCGCCCGTCGTACTGGAGCTGCACCAGCGGCGGCAACAGCGCGCCGACCTCGGCCACGATGCGCTGCTCGTCCTGCTCCGTCCAGGTTTGCGGCACCGCGAAGTACACGCCATCGGTGTCTGCCTCGAGCAGCGTGCCGCCGCGCGCCGCCAGCTCGCGACACAGCAGGCCGAGCACCCGCCGGCCATGCTCGGTGACTCGATTGGCGGCGTGGACGTCCGAGAAGCGCGTCAGCGCGCCAGCGGCCAGGTACCCGTACGCGGAGTTGACCACCAGCTTCATCGCCGCCGAGATGGCCTCGTCGAGCAGCCGCGCCGGGGACGCCGGGGCCGCGGCGCGCGCCCGCGCCTTGGCGGCCAGCCGCTGCTCCACCAGCCGATCCACCAGCGTCAACAGCACCCCCAGCCGGTCGCGCGCTGGCCCGAGCTGGTACTGACGCATCAGCGAGGGATAGAGGCTCGCCACGTCGGCCTTGACCACCCGCTCGGCGACCCCGGTGGCAAACAGGTGCAGCGCCGCCCCTTGGTGCGGCGTCCCATCGCCCGGTTGATGCGCCGGCAGGGCGGCCCGCGCGCGCAGGTAGGCGCGGACCAGCAACGGATCGATGATGCCGGTGGCGGCGCCCGCGTCTGCCAGGCGCTCGTATCGGCGCGGCACCATGTGGGCCAGCGCGAACGCCGCCCCGCCGAGCAGGCGAGACACCCCGGCAGCTTCCTCCACGTCGGCCGCCGCGTAGCGGCGCACGCGGTCCGGATCTCGCAGGTACACCGCGTGGACCTCGTGTCCTGGCACCAGCTCGCGATCTGCCGCGGTCAGCCCCAGGTGCCGGGCCACTGCCTTGAGGCCATGGCCCGGCAGATCGCGCGCGGAGAAGTCGTGTCGGCGCACGAAGTCCAGGCTGTCGAGCAGCTCGCGGCCGGGCACGGTGAAGCGCTGGCGTCGTCGGCTCTTGGCGTCGTCGCCGCCGGCCCGCCTGCCTGCCGCGCCGCCAGGCGCCTTGCTTGGTCCGCGCCCGCCTGGTTGCCTGCCCGGGGCGCCAGCGCTCGGGGTGGCGGTGGCGGTGGCTCCAGCGGCGCCGGGCGGTGGCTCGCGTTCTGGATCTCGTTCCGGCTCGGATTCCGGTTCCGGTTCCGGAAAGGACGCGCCGCGCGCGGCCGGCCGCTCACGTAGCCCCGGCCCACCGGCGCGCCCAAGCCACAGGGGGACGCCCAGCACCTCCGCGCGTCGCGCCAGGAAGGGCAGGTCAAAGCCGTGCAGGTTGTGGTTCTCGATGACGTCGGGATCGCAGCGCCGCACCCACGCCACGAGCTGCCGCAGGAGCTCGGCCTCGGCGGCGTCGCCTTGTCCTTGCGCCTCCAGGATCTCGGTGTGCCCGTCCCAGGCGCGCGCCGCGATCAGAAAGATCCGGCCGCGATCCGGATGCAGCGACGTGGTCTCCAGATCGATCTGCGCGCGCCGCACCTGATCGAAGGTCAGGCCGCGGAAGTAGGTGCGTCCGCTGGCCACCAGGTACTGCTCTTCTGGCGGTAGATGCAGCGCGTAGTCGTCCCCGAGCTGCCGCAGCGACCCCAGCTTGCGGCCCAGCCGATGACCAGCGCTCCGCAAGATCTCGGACACCAGGGCGCGGCCGTCATCGGCCTCCACCAGGTAGCGCAGCTCGCCGGGGCCCTCGAGCTCACGGATCGTGAGGCCATGGCGAGAGGCCGGGCGCGAGGCCAGGCTCGAGGTTGGGCGCGAGGTCGGGCGCGGCGCCTCGCCGTCCGAGGCGCGGACAAACTCCGGCTCCAGGTGCTGCAGGTCTTCCAGCGAGCTGAGCACCAGCCACGGGCGAAAGCGGGCGCGCTCGCACCACAGCTCGCCGGTGTCGGCGCGCCGGCGCCAGCAAAAGGCTCGGCCATCCGGCTCGGCCCACACCGAGACGATGCCCGGCGTGGGGTCCCAGCCCCACAGCCACTCCTCGGCAGGATCTGGGCTTGGGCGCGCGGGCAGGGGGGCTTCGCGCATGACGGGCTCCCCACTGTATCGCGCTCCGCCAGCTCGGCTATCCTGCGCCGGCATGGCTTCGCGCAACCCGCCCAGAAAACCTGCCACCGCGGGTCCGCGCAAGGGGCCCTCGCGTTCGTCGGCTGCCTCGTCGGCTGCCTCGTCCGCTGCCTCGTCGGCTGCTTCGTCCGGCCGCGGGGACAAGGCGCCCAAGGCGCCCACGGCTCCCACGGCGCCGGCCGCGGCGCCCACGCTCAAGCAGGCGCTCAAGGCGTTGCTCCTCCGCGCGCTCGAGCAAGCGCTGGCCGCCGCGCGCGCCGCGCATCAAGCCGCCGTCGAAGGCGCGACGCATGAAGAGGCGCGCCCCGAGAACGACAAGGACACGCGCGGCCTCGAGCAGTCGTACCTGGCGCGCGGTCACGCGCAGCGGGTAGCGGAGCTCGAAGCGGGGCTCGCCGCCGCGCTGGCCATGCCAGCGCGCGACTTCGACCCCGACGAGGCGGTCTCGGTGGGGGCGCTGGTGACGGTGCAAGAGGAGGCAGAGCGCCGCCGCTTCTTGATCGCGCCTCAGGGCGGGGGGCTCGAGCTGCCGGTGTCCGCCCTCGGCGCGGTCACCGCCGCCGAGCCCGCCGGGCGCGGCGCGGTCGTCACCGTGCTCACGCTGACCTCTCCTATGGGCCGCGCGCTGGTCGGCAAGCACGTCGGAGACGAGTGCGAGCTGACGAGCGGCGCCGGGGTGCGGACGCTGGAGATCGTGAGCCTGCAGTAGGCGCGTGGCGTCTGACACCACGCGCCTCGCTCGCGCGCCCTCTGCAGGCGCGCCGCCCGGCCGCGCTCACTGGTAGCAGCGCACCCGCACCCGCGACGGCGCGATGCGCGAGATCTCGATGAGCCCGGTGGCGTTGGGGCAGGTCAGCAGCTCCTGCCAGGGCAGCAACAACGGCGAGACGCTCTGCTGGAAGCACTCCACGCTCAGCGAGCGCGAGGCGTGATACCAGACCTCGCCGCCGCCGATGTCGATGGAGGGCGCGTCGAAGATCGAGTTCCACGTCGCGTGCAGGCGAAAGTTCGTATCGCAGGTCCGCTCGAACGGCGCCTGCAGCAACGGCCGGGTGCGGAAGCGCTGGTTGTTGCCCGCGTTGCAGGTGTACTGCTGCAACGGCCGGCCGGCCACCGCGTCGCCGTAGGCGATGTCCAGGCACAGCCCGCTGGCCAGCTTGGGCCGGATCTCCCAGCGGTCGGCGAACCCGCTGATCCGGTTCATGCGGAAGCGCTGGTTGTTGTTGCCGGTGCAGGGATAGAGCTGGAGCTGCGTCCCGGAGCTGGTCGAGCTGGAGGGCACGTCGAGGCACCGGCCCGAGGACTTGATCTCGTAGTAGCTCGGCTCGCTCTCCACCGGCGTGGCGATGAACCAGCTCGCGGGGGCGCTGGCGCAGGTCTGCTGGGTGACCCAGACGAGGTTGCCGCTGGGCGAGGCGGTCAGACACATGCCGCTGCTGACGATCTGCATGGCCGAGCCGACGCTGCCAAAGGTCAAGGCTGACTCGGTGGAGGCCAGCTCAGGCGAGTCTTCGGGGGACTCCCCTGCCTCCAGGGAGCAGGCGGAGAGCGGCAGGATGGTAAGGAGCGCCAGCGAGAGGGTGTGCAGAGAAGAGCGAGTGCGAGACATACGTAGTCCTTTCGCGGTGCCATGCACCGCGCCACGAGCCAGGGCCGCGAACACCGCGACCCGGTAGCGATGGACCCAATCTAGGTGGATGCGCGGCGTTTGACTACTCGCATTGCTGGGTCCCCCGCTCCGACGACGATCGCGGTCAGCCCGAGCGGCCCGCGGCCCGTTTGCTCACATTTCCCGGTGGGGAATGGCGAGCCTCGCCTCACGTCACCTCGCCTCGCCACCTGGCCTTGCTCGCGCGCCGTGCGCCGTGCGCCGTGCGCCGTGCGCGAGGCTGACCGCCGACGTCGCGCGTGGCGCCAGGCTCGCGAAGGTCACCGGGGCGGCGGGCCGGGCTGCTATGATGCGGCCTGCATGCTCGGCAGTCCCCTCGGCTCGATCCTCGACGGAAAGTATCGGCTCGTGCGGGAGCTGTCGCGTGGTGGGATGGGGGCGGTCTACGCGGCGACGCATCAGCACCTTGGCACCGAGGTCGCGGTCAAGCTGCTCCACGCGGCGTCGGGGGCTGGCAGCCTGGCGTCGTCGTCTCCCGCCGCCAGACAGCGGCAGTTTCTGCGGGAGGCGCGGCTGGCCGCCCAGCTCCGGCATCCCGGCATCGTCCAGGTGCTCGACTTTGGCATCTCCGGAGACGTCCCGTACCTGGTCATGGAGCTGGTCCCCGGCGAGAGCCTGCGGCAGCACCTGACGCGGCGCGGACGGCTGCCGCTGCAGGAGGTGCTGGCGGTGGTGGAGGGGGTGTCGGCCGCGCTCGCGGTGGCGCACGCCCGGGGCGTCGTGCATCGCGATCTCAAGCCCGAGAACATCGTGATCGACGCCAGCGGCGAGCGGCTGGGCGTGAAGGTCGTCGACTTCGGGTTGGCCACCATGTCCCCGGAGCCGGCCGCCGCGGTCACTGGCGTCGCCAGCGCGCGCGACCCGGAGGTCAGCGGGTCGTCGCTGGTGCCGGTGATGGCTGGCACGCCGGCGTACCTCAGTCCCGAGCAAGCCTCGGGGCAAGGGCCGGTGACCGCCGCGTCGGATCTGTGGGCGCTCGGGGTGATCGCGTTCGAGTGCCTCACCGGGCAGCGGCCGTTTCCCGGCGAGGCGCTCGGCGAGCTGATCCTGCAGATCTGCGCCTGGGCGCCGCCTGTGCCCTCGGCGCTGGCGGAGGTGCCTGACGGCTTTGATGCGTGGTTCTCCAGCGCGTGCGCGCGCGCGCCCTCGGACCGCTTCTCGAGCGCGCCAGCGATGGCCGCCGCGCTGGCCGGACTGCTGCGCGGATCGTCGCCTGCCCTCGCGCGCTCCTCGACCGCGCCGCTGGTGGCCCGCGTGGGGCCGCGCCGGTGGCGGCCAGGCGTTGGCCAGCGCAGCGGCGGTGGCTCGGCGCCGGGGTGGCGGTGGTCGGGCTCGTGGTGGCGGTGGTCGCCGTCGGCGGGGGCAAGCGCGGCGCGCCGTCGCTCGCGCGGCGGGAGGCGGCCAGCGGTGCCCCGTCGCCGGCGGCCGAGTCGGAGCCCTCGCGCGGTCGCCAGCTCGCCCGCTGGCCTGGCGGCGGCGCGCTTCGCATCGCCGTGTTGCCGATCGCAGGCGAGCTGCGCGACGAGCTCGCGTCGGTGCCGGACAGCCTCACCGACGCGCTCATCAGCGGCGTCGCGGCGCGCACCACCCACAAGCTGATCGCGCGCGCCTCGGTGGCCCGCTTCCCGGCAGGCGCGGCGCGAGATCTCGGCGTGGTGATCCGGCAGCTCGGCGTCCAGCGCGTGGTGGTCGCCGCGCTGACGCGCGAAGGTCCATCCCTGGCCCTCTCCCTCGAGCTCCTCGACGGCGAGCAGACCCACCTGTGGTCTCGCCGCTTGCGTCGCCCGGTGGCAGAGCTGGAGCAGCTCTGCGATGACGCCGCCCGCGCCATCGCCGGCGAGGTGGGCGCCAGCCGGGCGGTGGCGTCCACGTCCAGAGACCCCGCCGCCTATCGCGCGTATCTGAGCGGCCGCTTCTTCTGGGCCAAGCGCGATCACGACAGCCTGCTCACCGCGATCGAGTACTTCCAGAGGGCCACCGAGCTGGAGCCGGGCTACGCCCAGGCCTGGGTCGGCCTCGCCGATAGCTACCTGCTCCTGCCGTGGATGGGCCCGACCCCTCGGAGCGCCGCGCACCGCAAGGCCCAGGAGGCCCTGGGCCGAGCCCTGCTGCTCGATCCCGATTCGCCGGAGGCGCACGCCTCGCGCGGCAACCAGCTCCTGGAGATCGAGTGGAGCTTCCTGGCGGCCGAGGCCGCCTTTCGCCGCGCCCTGGAGCTCGATCCCAACAACGCCACCGCGCATCAATGGCTCGCCGAGCTGCTGATGCTGTTTCGCCGCTTCGACGAGGCCGACGCGGAGATGCTGCTGGCGCTGGAGCTGGAGCCGCTCAACGCCGCGGTTCACAAGGACCGCGGCAAGGTGCTCTACTACGCTGGCAGGTACGCGGACTCGGAGGCGGCGTCGCGCAAGGCGATCGAGCTCGACCCTGGGCAGCCCTGGGCCCGCCAGAGCCTGGGCTACGCGCTCGGCGCCCAGGGGCGGTACGACGAGGCGCTGGCGGCCTTGCGCGCCGAGCCCCGGTGGCAGCTCTCCGCCATGGCCCCGTTCGTGGCGGTGCAGGAGCTGTGGGTCGCCTCGCAGCGCGGCGATCGAGCGGAGGCGACGCGCGCCGCGGAGGTGGTCGAGCGCGCGCGTCTGGAGCAGTTTGCCCCCTGGACGGTGGCCTTCGTCGCGGCGGTCAAGGGGGACGTGGACGCCATGCTGCGCGCCCTCGACCAGGCCCTCATCCAGCGCGATCCGTTCATGCCCTTCACGGCGGTGAACCGGGAGTTTGATCCCTACCGCGCCGACCCTCGCTTCATGGCGATCATGACGCGCGCGGGGCTGTGGCCCTGGCGATAGCCTGGCGACTCGAAGGCTGTCGAGTCGCTGTCAGCCGCGCAGCGCCCGCAAGAGCAGGGCGAGGTCTTTGGCCATCGCGTCGTCGGTGAGCCACTCGCCGCGCGCGCGCGCGGCGGCGGCGATGACGCCCTCGACGGCGTGGAGCACCACGAAGGCCCTGCGCGCCGCGTCGTGGCCGGGCAGCCCCCTTCGCACCAGCACCTGCGCGAGCAGCCGCTGCGCCTGCTCGTCGATGGGCGCCAGCTTGCGCGCGGCGCCCGCGGCCAGCAGGAACTCGCGCAGCGCCAGATCCAGCGACCAGTCGCTGTCCTCGCAGGTCAGCCCCAGCCACGCGCGCGCGGCCTCCAGCTCGGCGTCGTCATCCTTGACCCGCGCGTCCCCCAGCTCCGCCAGCGCCGCGGCGACCCGCGCCAGATGCGCCGAGCGCCGGTGCAAGTACAGCGCGGTGACCAGCGACTCCTTGCTGGGGAAGTACTGGTAGAGCGAGCCGATGCTGACTCCCGCTCGCTCGGCGACGTGATTGGTGGTCCACTCGCTGACCCCCAGCTTGCGCGAGAGCTGCTCTGCGGCGACGAGGATCGCGTCCACCGTGGCGCGCGCTCGTGGCTGCCGTGGTGCCTTGCGCGGCGTCAGCTTGGGGGCCGTCATGCCGCTCGCATGATAGCGCGCAGCGTCGCCGGAGGGGCGCGCTGTCAACCTCGCCGCGCTAGCTTGGCGCCAGGAGACGGGCTCCTGGCGTCATCCCCAGCGGCGTTACGCCGGGCGCGAGAAGCGCTGCAAGGTCTGCTGCAGCGGCGTCAGGATGTACTCGGGCAACGGGCCGCGCAGCGCGGCGGCGACGTTCGCGCGCACGTGCTCCACGCTGCTGCAGCCGACGGTGCTGACCCCCAGCGCCGGCTCGGAGAGCGCGAAGCGGATGGCGAGCTCGGCCATGGAGTGGCACTCGCGTAGCTGGGGGTCGGCGCGTGACGCCTCGAGCGCGGCGCGCGCCGGGTCAGAAGACTCGGCCGCGGGCGGCACCGGCTTGGTGAACGCCGCCAGCTCGGCGATGCGACGCGACAGCTCCACCAGCCCGCGGGCATCGGCGAAGCGCTCGCCGCGCACGTCTCCCAGCCGGAAGCGCGCCGAGGCCACGATCTCCCCCGACAGGCCGCCTTGCCCCATCACGCCTTGCGCGACGAAGGCGACGCCGAGCGCGCTCGCCGAGCGCGCCAGGCTGGCCGCGGCGGTGGACCACAGGCTGTAGGGCGCCGCCACCGCGGCGATCAGCGGCTCCTCCAGCACCGCGGTGGCGTGACCCACGCTCGTCCGCGGGACGCACAGCCCGAAGCGCTGCACCTTGCCGCGCCGCGCGAGCTGCGCCATCGCCCCGGCCACCTCGGGCCAGGCGCTCGAGGCAAGCCAGCTATCGTGCCAGCCCTCCAGGAGGCACAGCGGCAAGGTCTCGAGCCCGGTAGCCTCGAGCGAGGACTCGACGTGATGGAGCAGCGACGCTGGCGAGAACGCCCGCACCAGGGGATCTCGAAAGACCCGGCCCTCGTCATCGGCCAGCAGCTCCGCGCTGGCCGCCGCCTCGTTGGCCGCCGGGATGCGCGTCGCGAGGACCACTCGCTCGGTCGCATGCAGGGAGCGAAGGAGCTGTCCACACAGCCGCTCTCCGTCCGCGAGGTACGGCGCCGTGTCGATGAAGGTCACGCCTCGCTCGATGGCCTCGGCCAGCGCTCGCTCGACGTCGGTCGGCGTGACCTCCGGCCGGCCGAGCAGGCCCGTGGTGCCCACGCCAAGCCGGCTCAGCGCTCGCCCAAGTCGCTCGTGTTTGCTTGTCTCCATGATCTTCAAGTACCTCAAGGGTTCGGTGGGTGGAGTCTCCAGGCCTGGGGGATTTGCCCCAGGCCTGGGGGTAAGACGTGCTGGCTCGAAGGGCAAGGGACGGCCTGGCGTGTCTTAACCAATTGGAATCACGAACACGCCATTGGAATCTTCCTTGCATTTCCCTCCTGCCATGAATCGCCTAGGCCTGGCCGTTTGCCTCCTCGTCGCCGCCCCCACCGTGGCGAGCGCGCACATCCACATGCTGCAGCCCAAGTCGCGGACGGACAATCCCACCGGCGATCAGAAGGACCAGCACTGCGGCACGGTCGGCTACAGCCGCGCTGCCAACCCCGGGCGCATCACGACCTTCCGCCCCGGCCAGACGATTCGCGTCATGTGGCGAGAGACCATCTCGCATCCAGGCTGGTATCGCATCTCGTTTCAGCCCAACGGGGAGATCTTCTATATCCCTCCTCCAGTGGGCAACGGCGGATTCCCCACCGAGAACCGCACCGGGCAGACCGATACGCCGAGCGGGTCGATCATCTTGCTGGACCGGATCGCCGACGGTGTCGTCGGGACCACGCAGATGGCTGACGTCACCCTGCCAAACATCGAGTGCAACAACTGCACGCTGCAGTTCACGCAGTTCATGAGCGACAAGGCGCCTTATACGGCCGACGCGCTGAGTGACGATATCTACTTCAACTGCGCAGACCTCATCCTCAGCAACGCGGCGCCGACCACGCCTGACGCGAGCCCGATGGTCGACGCTGGCGTCGATGCGCCAGGCTTCCCCTCCGACGGGCGCACCGCCCAGGGTGGCTGCAGCGTGGCCACGGGCAAGAGCGGCGGGGTCGCGGTGCTGGCGCTGCTTGGGGCCCTGCTGGGCCGCCGTCGTCGCCGCCGGTCGTAGTTGTTCGAAGCCGTTCGGAGCAGTTCTCAGCTCGTTCGTGGCTGTTGGCGCGGCCTTCGAGCGATCTCTTCCACTCGCCGGTAGCGCCGCGCAGGGCTGCGCGATGGGACCGCGCCACCTGCGGCGCCAGCGGTCCTCCTTGCCCGCACAGCGAATCTCTGGATTGCGCTCTGCAGGAGATCCCGGTGTCGATCCAGGCTCGTGCTCTGGTCGTGCTCTGGTCGTGCTCTGGTCGTGCTCTGCTCCTGCTCTGCTCCACTCCTGACGGCGCGGCGCCTGCGCAGCCTGAGATCCCGTCGAGCGCCAAGCGACCTGCTACGCTGGATCGGCGTTTTCATAGAACTGTAATGAAAGCCGTAGTTCACTGAAAAATGTGATCCACAGCCCATTATGACCAGGCAGCAGGCTGCGTTTGGTGAGGCAGGCCACGGTTGAGTCGTGCTCGAATCCTCCCACTTGGTGACGCTCCCTCGAGCGTCTGGCCGCGTCTCGTCCCACCAGCTTCTCCATACCTTTTGGTTTGGTGGTGGACTCGAGGTCCCGTCGCGAACATCGCTTACTTCGATAAGTGCCAGTGTAGGCGTTCTGCGTTCACGTGAGCCAAGGTCTTCGCGCCGCCGAAGTGTCGCTGATGTGATCAATGTGAGGCATCGCAGCACGGAGCTCCTTTCTATCGATTCTTCGTCGAAGATTGAGCAATTGTGTCGTTGCATGTACTCCTTCGAAGTACGCGGCACGACGATCGTCAGCGACGGAGAGGATGCGACGCGGCACGAGAAACTAGTGAGAGGACTTGTTGCAGCGATGGGGCTCTTCTGAGAGTCTTGCCGTACCAAAACGAACTGCGATGAACTTGGTGTGGATGTGCAGATTCGGGTGATCGCTGGTGGGGTGGGGAGCCGGAAAAGTCAGCGCGAGATGCGCAAGATCGAGCAAGCGGTGGTCGCGGCGGGGATCCGTAACTCTGGAAAGTGAGAGGGAGTCATGGAAGGAGATCTGAGTCTGTTGTCGATTCCCGACCTGCTGCAGATGATCTGTCTCGGCGGATATAGCCGAGACATTCATCTGTTCGACGGGCCGACGCAGCTTGGAGTGATCGCCATCCGCAACGGCCAGGTGGACCGCTGTTTTGGCTTCGGCACCTGGGGAGAGGCGGCGTTCTTTCGGCTGGTGAGCCTGCGCCGAGGTCGATACAAGGTGAACGAGGCCCAGGACATGTCTGCCTCCGACGCCACGCTCACCGCGTATTCGTGGCAGGAGCTGCTCATGGAAGCGGCCAGGCAGCAGGACGAGGCGGCGCGCGCGGTCCAGACCGCGGCGGCCACCGCAGGTCGAGTCATCCCGTTTCCTTCGCCCACGCACACCGGGGCGGCAGGCGGCGGCGCCGGGGGAGCGACGATGCTGCGCGAGGGCAGCGGCGAGCTGGACTTCTCAGCCATCGAGGGCCCGTCGGTGGCCCCCATGGGGTTCATGCCGAGCACGCCGCGGCGCTCCTCGGACACCGGGCGGCAGGTGCCTATCTCCGTGCCTGCGTCTCCTGCACCTCCGGTCCTGACCCAGGTGCCTGCCGAGCCGGCAGTCGAGCCGGCATTGCGTGCAGTTGAGGTAATGAAGGATGCGGATGTGGCACCGAGCGATGGTGGCAGTCACGACGACGTGACGAATCTCTTGCAGGAGGCGACGGCGTGTTACTTGCGTCGAGATCTGGCGCGCGCAGAGGCTCTGCTGCAAAAATGTCTGGAGCTTCGTCCGGGTGACAAGCGCGCGCTGCAGAACCTCGAACGCATCCGACGAAAGAAGTCTCCATGATCTCGCTTGCTATCGTGAGTCCCAAGGGCGGAGTTGGAAAAACCACGCTGAGCTTGAATTTGGCGTTCGCGTTTGCGCAGCTCGGCAAGAAGACGCTGCTCATCGACACCGATCCGCAAGGGGGCATTGGCCATTCCCTCGCGGGCAAGACCAAGGACGCCATCGGCCTGGTGGACCTGGTGGCCGGCGAGCCGGCGAACCGAGTGATCATTCAGACTCGCAACCCCAACCTCTCCATCCTGCCGGTGGGGCAACCTCCTTGGCAGCGGTTGTCTTCCTGGTCCGCCGACATGGCAGATCCGGACGTGATCGCGCGCGCCTTTGGCCCGCTCGAAGACGAGTACGAAGTCGCCATCATCGACACGCCAGCGGGCCTGTCGGGCCCCACGTACGGCGTGATGTCATATGCCTCCGATGTCCTGATGCCCATTCAGACGGAGCCGCTCGCGATCCGTGTGGTGGGCCAGCTCATGGAGGTGCTAGCGCACCTGCGCGAGCAGGGGGCGCGCGCCAAGCTCAGCGCGGTGGTGCTGACCATGGCGCGCATGCGCGACGAGACCTCGCTGTCCGTCTCGCAGGAGGCGTGGTCCCTGTTCCCGGAGAAGCTGGTGCTGGACACCATCGTGCCTCGAGATCAAGAGCTCCTGCAGGCGAGCGTGCAGGGAGTGCCGGTCGGGCTATTGAGGAAGAGACCGCCGCCGGTGAGTGCGGTATTCGATCGCATTGTCGCTGAGCTCGAGCCTCGCCTCGGATTGACGGAGACCACTGATGACGACCAACCGATCCATCTCCTGGATTGATCGCAGCCGGTGGGATGTGTTGCTCGCGGCGGCGACGCAGCGAGCGCCACAGGATCCGGCGGCTTCGATCATGGCTCCGCCAGCGCGCCGCGCCGCGCCGGCGCGCGCCTCCACCCCTGCGCCGGCCGCTCCGCCGCCGGTGGCGGTGGCCGCGGCGGTGGTGGTGGCCGCAAGGCCCCACTACCCACCGTTCCACTCGGACTCGCAGCAACTCGATGAGCGCTTGCAGGCGCTGGTGAGCTGGATCGAGAGCTGCGTGGACTGTCGTGCGGCCTTCATCGCCGATGACAACGGGTTGCCGGTCGTCGAGCACCTCGGCGCGGAGCAGAGCCACATCGCGGCGGCGTCCTCGATCTTGCTCATGCTGGCGTCCGTGCGCTCATTGATGCGCGACAGCGGCGGCTGGCTGTCCCTCAAGATGAGCTCCGCGGTGCTCCATGTGGTGGAAGTAGAGACCCGCTGGGGGCGCTTTGGGATCGGCGTGGTCACCGATGACACGCTCCCCCTCGAGTTTCTTTCGGCTCTGAGCGCTGCCGTCGAGAGCGCCTTTCACGGAGAAACGTCTCAAGGAGAATCAACTTGATGGATCGCTACCTCGAACAGGCAGTCACGGAGGTTCCGCAGCTAATCGGAATCTTCGTCACTGCGATGCCTGACGCCCTTCTGTTCTCTTCCTGGGTGCGTGAAGGCACGAGCTGGAGTGCGGAAGACGTGGCGTCGTATTTCGGTGACCTCGTGCGAGCCAATCGGCAGGGCCTCAAGGCGCTGGGATCTTGGTCGAGCGAGATGCAGGTCACGATCGAGTCGGCGGAGTCGCTGGTGGTGCTCCGTGAGCTCTCCACGGACTTCGTCTGCGGCTGCGTCTTCGAGCGCACGGCCCCGCTGGGCATGGTGCGCTTGCACCTCAAGCGCTTGCTCGAGCGAGTCAACCAGGCGTTGCCCCGCGTGCAAGCCGAGGATCGGCCGCGCGGACTGCGCATCATGGAGTTCCTCGATCGGTACGCCCCAGATCCGCACGCGGTCACGCTGCGTGTATCGCTGCGCTCGGGCATCTCTATCGATGAGCTGAAGGCGCCGGGTAACCTCTCGGCCGACCAGATCCGGCGGCTCGAAGAGACCGCGTGCAAAATCCTTGGCGTGAATCAGCTAAGCCTCTGAAAGGAACATGATATGGCCATTGGAGACCTAAGAGGGCTATTCGCCGAACAGAGCCTCTCGTTCCTCGCAGAGATTCCGTATATCTATCACTGCCACCACTACAACCTCTTCCACGATCAGACCATCGATGACGCCCTTGGCGAAGACGAGGGCGCTCGGATCCGCACCGCTGCCGCGCACAACGCATTTCGCGATCTGCTGAGCGCGGTGTACGAGCGCTCAGGCGCCACCACCCCGGTGGAGCGGATCGCCTTGGCCTCGGAGCTGTTCCAGTGGATGGGGCAGGGCAAGCTGCACCTGGACGTTGGCGCTGGCGGCGGCCGCGCTCGCTCGGCTTCTCTTCACTACGGCTATGCGTGGCGGGAGAAGTACGGCGCTCGCGTCAAGCGAGTCGAGCCCGCCGATGCGGTGGCAGCAGGCTTTGCCGCCGCGGCCACCGAGCTGGCGTTTGGCTTGCCCTCTGATGCCATCGCGGTGACAGAGCGCAAGTGCGTCGCCACGCGAGACGCGGAGTGTGAGTTCGATCTGACCCCCGCGATGGGCCATCCCCCGCTGCCGCCCGTCGATGAGATGGCGGTGCGCCGGTACGTGGTCCCGCCCGTGCGCGGGGTCGATGAAGATCGGATCGTCGCGATCTCGCAGGGCCTGGTGGAGTTCATGAGCGGAGTGCAGGGGGATGAGCGCGGCCTCATCGCTGCCTTCAACGTGTTCGTGACCGCTCACCTGCCCGGGTACTACAACGAGACGATCTACGAGACGGTGCATCGCGCGGAGCGCACCGCGCCCTCCAGCGTGCCCGCCATCGAGGCGCTGATGCAGCAAGCCGGCCAGGCTTGCGTGTTCTTCACCTTCGGCAACGTGCTGCTCTCGCCTGAATGGGAGGGCCTGGTGGGGCCGCCGACCGGGGTGTCCTCGGATGTCATCTCGTTCTGCACGTCCATCGCGCGCGGCCTGGGCTTTGGCCACTGGCTGGTGAACGAGTATGAGCCGCGCAAGCGGCTGGTGCTGCAATGCACCAGCAACTACGAGGTGCCGTTCTATCGGAGCCGGTACGGCCTGGCCAAGAAGCCGCGATCGTACTTCATCCAGGGCGCCGCGCAGGCGATGATGGTGCTGGCCGAGGTCGTCAAGTGGAAGGAGCGGCCGCAGCTCAGCAACGACTACTATGTCGATCTGTTCCGCGCCAAGCCGCGTTATCGTGTCGAGCAGACCAAGTGCTTGATGCGCGGTGACTCGATCTCGGAGTACGTCGTAGACGCCATGTGAGGTCATGATGTCGGAAGCCCCACCGCCGGTAGCCTCAGGAACGGGTCCCATGCGAATGAGCCTGGAGCTCTCTCGGGAGGTCACCTGCATCCGCTCGATGGCCTGGCGTTGCGATCTGCCGTCTCAGCTAAACTGGCCAGCGCTGGTGGCGCAGATGCTGACCTTCGACCTGACGCAGCAGCAAGCTGCCGTCAAAGGCCTGACCCGCCTGGTCAGCCCTCGCGGCGATGAGATCATCTTCGTCGCCGCGAGCGGACGGGTGCAGATCCGCGTTCACTATACCGTCCCCGAAGAGCAGCGCAGGTTTGTGGCAGAGCGGCTATTTCAGCACCTGGTCTACGCGCTTCGCCGTATATGACGTCTCCTGATCTAGATGCGGCGCGTGCCGCAACTCCTCATTGCACTGGACTTGCGCTGTTTCAGGGCTCCCCGCTGGAGCTGGTGGCGCAGAGCGGCGAGCCTTCGGCCTCGGGGTTGGCTGACTGGGGCCAGATCGGCGAGGCGGTTCCGGCCTTGCTGTACGAAGGCCCCACGGTCACCTCCGAGGTGCTGGTGCGCCTGCCCAACGCGCTGCTGCTGGTGGCAGAGCGGGTGGGCGGCGTGGTCGCGGTGGTGATCGATCTGCAGCGCGCTGGCCTTGGCGTGTCGCTGGTCCACGCTCGCGTGGCGGCCTCGAGGGTGGGCGGATGAGGATGGGCCTTTTCACCATGTTCGCCCGGCTGGCAGATCCGCCAGCTCCAGCGACCGGCGCGTGGCGGGTGCGCACCGGGGATGGCCACGAGGGCGTGGTGCTGATGGAAGGGGGCAGGGTGTGCTGGGCCAATCATTCGCTGAGCGGCCGGCTCACCGACGAGATCGAGCGGCGCTACGGCGTGGATCACGCGGCGATCGAGCAGGTCGTGCGCTCGTGCCGCGAGACCCACAAGCCCTTCGGCGCCGCCCTGGTGGAAGAGGGCTGGATCACCAACGACCAGCTCACCTCCGCGTTGCGCGAGCACACCTGCCGCAGCATCCTGTCGCTGGTCAAGGCGGGCGTGTATCAGTGCGAGTGGGTTCCGCACCAGGGCTCTGGCTACTCGCCGGAGACCACCATCAGCTTGACCCAGACCGTGAGCTCCTGCGTGGCCATGATCAAGGGCATGGGCGCGGAGGGACTCGAGACCTCGCTGGAGGAGCTGCTGGCTGGGGAGGCCGCAGGCCTGCTCATCCACGCCGCGACCAGGCTGCCGCTGGCCGCCTCGGTCGCGCCCGTGAACTGGGCGGAGATGCGCGCCTGGCTGACCTGGGTCTTACGGATCGAGAGCCTCTGCCATCTCGCGTCCCACGGCTACATCGCGGGTCGCGGCGCCGACGGTGGCTGGGTGGTGTGGCGGGTGGGGGGCGTGCTCGGGCTCGCGGTGAGCCCAAGCGAAGAGGTCCAGCGGCGCCTGATGTTGCGAGTGTCGTCGGGCCTGGCGACCTGGAACGTCGAGCAACCAGAGTAGGCCTGGCCGCGGCCCGGCGCCTCCGCAGCGCCGACGCCTGTGGGTTCGGCGTGCGCTCAGGTGCGCGCGGCGTGCGCTCAGGGCGCGCTCAGGGTGCGCTCAGCGCGGGCTCAGCGCGCGCTCAGGCCGCCGTCGATCGTCAGCTCGGCGCCGGTGATGAACGCCGACTCATCGGACGCCAGGAACACCACCAGATGGGCGACCTCCTGCGCGGTGCCAAGCCGCCCCATCGGCGCAGCTTGCGCCAGGCGTTCGCGGATCTTGGGCGAGCCGCCCCACTGCCGGGCGAGCTCTTCGACCATCGGCGTGTCGATGAAGGACGGGTGGACCGAGTTGCAGCGCACGCCCACCTTGGCCCCCGACAGCGCGATCGACTTTGACAGCATGCGCACCGCGCCCTTGCTGGCGCAGTAGCCGGCGAGGTCCGCGTCGCCCACGATGCCCGCGATCGACGACAGGTTGATGAGCGAGCCGGACCCCTGCGCCTTCATCACCGCGAAGGCCGCGCGGCAGCCGAGGAACACGCCCTCGACATTGACCGCCCACATCTGACGCAGGTCGGCCAGGGTCGCGGTCTCGATGCTGCCGCGCAGCCCGATGCCCGCGCCGTTGACCAGGATGTCGAGCCGGCCAGCTCGCGCGACGACCTCGTCGACCAGGCGCGTCCAGCCTTCCTCGTCGGTGACCTCGAGCTGGGCGAATCGATGCGGCGCGCCGAGCTCCTCCGCCGCGGCCTGGCCGCGTTCGACGTTGCGATCTGCCAGCACAACCAGCGCGCCCTCGTGCGCGAGCTGGCGCGCGCAGGCGTGGCCAATCCCTGATGCCGCGCCGGTGACGATGGCCACTTTCCCGGCAACCCGTGCAGGTCGATCCATGGCGGGCATCATACGGCAGGTCGAGGCCTGGCCCGGCGGGCGGCGGGCACAACCCGCGCTCTCGCGCTCGGATCGCCCGCGGTCAGAAAGCTACGACGGCTGCCCGCCGCGCCGCCGTCTGGGGCGCGTGATTGCTGACAAGAGGCTGTCACTTCAGGATCCGAGACTCCCCTTCCATGGTGCGCGGCAGGAGCGCCGCGGCCTTTGCCCAGAGGAAATTGCATGCGTCTTTACTACCACCCGATGTCGTCCAACTCCCGCCGAGTTCATCTGACCGCCCTGGAGCTGGGGCGCCCGCTCGAGCTCGTCTTGGTTGATCTCTCCAAGGGAGCCCAGCGCAGCCCCGACTTCTTGCGCAAGAACCCAAACGGCGCGGTGCCGGTGCTCGAGGACGATGACTTCGTGCTCACCGAGTCGCACGCGATCATGCAACACCTCGCGGACACGACGCCTGGGCAGACGCTCTTGCCTACGGAGCCGCGCGCGCGGGCCGACGTCAACCGGTGGCTCTTCTGGAACGCTCATCACTTCCAGCCGGCGGTCTCGGTGCTGGCCTGGGAACACTTGATAAAGCCCATGCTGGGCCAAGGCGCCGCCGATCCCGAGGCGGTGGCGCGTGGCACCGCGCTGGTCACTCGCTACGGACAGGTGCTGGACGCTCACCTCGCAGGGAAGACCTGGATCGCGCAGGATCGGCTCACCCTGGCCGACCTGGCCATCGCGCCGGTCCTGGCCGTGATGGCGCCGGCCAAGCTGCCGCTGCAAGGGTGTACCCACCTGCGCGCCTGGCTTGACCGCATGCAGGAGCGCCAGAGCTGGAAGGCCACCGCAGCCTGAGGCTCCCAGGGCCTTTGCCGAAGGTCGCTTCGCGCGGTTTTTCGCCGCGGCCGCTCGCTGGCCCGCGCGCGGCGGCGGAGATAAGGTCCGGGCATCATGCGCACCTTGCCCAGCTCTGCCACCGCCCGCGCCGCCACCGCCCTGGTCGAAGCGCTGCAGCAACGCTTTGTCGCTGGCCTGGAGGCCGCGGCGGCAGCGGCCGGGATGCCCGCTCGCCTGGCTCCTGTCGAGTGGCTTCGGGACGACGGGCGTCACGGCGGTGGGGTGCGCTGGGGCACCGCCGACAGCGCCATGTTTGGCCGCGCCTCGATCAATGTCTCCACCGTCCACTACGACGACTTGCCCGATCGCAAGCTCGCCTCGGCCTCGGCGCTGTCGAGCATCGTCCACCCTGCTGATCCGCGGCGCCCGTCCATGCACCTGCATGTGAGCTGGACCGAGATGAGAGACGGCTCCGGGTACTGGCGGGTGATGGCAGATCTGAACCCGGCGTTGCCCGACCAAGCGGATCGTCAGCGCTTCATCGCCGCGCTGCGTGAGGCCGCGCCCGAGCAGTACGACGCGGCCGCCGAGCAAGGAGACCGGTACTTCTTCATCCCGGCGCTCGGTCGGCATCGCGGGGTCACCCACTTCTACCTGGAGGCCTACACCACCGGCGACTGGGACCGGGACGCCGCGCTGGCTCGCCGCGTCGAGGAAGCTGCGATCTCCACGTATTGCAGCCTGCTACAGCGCCCGCTCGCCGGCGTCGCCAGCGCCGCTGAGCGCGCTGCGCAGCTCGCCTACCACACGGTGTACCTGTTTCAGGTGCTCACCCTGGACCGGGGCACCACCTCGGGCCTGATGGTCCACGATCAGAATGACGAGGGCATCATGGGGTCCTTGCCGCCCAGCATAGATCCAGTGCTTCTGGCATCTTGGGCCAAGCTCGTGCCTCCGCCACAGGGCGAGCTGGTGGACCGCCTGGTGACGGTGCTGGCCGGGACGCCCGCCAGCCCTGGCGTGACGGTGGACGCCGCCGCCAAGCACGCGCTCGCCAAGGCGGTTCGCGAGCACTATCGGCTCCATCCAAGAGCCCTGGACCTGCAGGCCAGCGGCGACGTGGTGCCGCCAACCGTGTCGAATCACCAGGCGATTTCGTGACGCCACGCAGCATCGGTATCAGCTCTCACCATGAGAGCTGGCTGAGATCTGATCTGCCTAACGCGGACTGAGAACCGGCCGCCGCAGGTAGAATCTTCCCGTCCTGCAGTCTTTGCGCAGGTTCATGCCCACGCCAGGCAGCATTTCATCTACGACAGGCATCGTCGATCCTCAAAAAACCTGCGCGCACACCCACCAAACGTCTGGGTGATCCTGGGTCCAGCTCACGAAGAAACCTACATGCGCCTTCAACCGGGTTTCCACTGTGTTCTGGAGGTGGCACTCGACGACCGGGGGTGGATAGAGCCCGTGATGGTCGCGAGCTTTTGTCGTGGACCGGGTTGGGGCAAAAAGGGTTCACGCATTTGCCGCGCTTAGGCGCCCAGGAGAATCGTTCATGAGGAAGACCGTAGTTCGTGGTGCTCTGTTTGCTGCTGTGATGGGAGCTGGGGCTTGCGCCATCAGCGACGCCCCCGAGACCGAGGGCGAGGAGTCGGCCAAGCTCGAGGAGATCGAGATCAAGGTCGAGGAGACCATCGAGTCGCGTGGCGACATGGCGGCCTCTGCCGCGACCTACCTGGCCAACAACCTGCTGGGCGTGGGCGCTGGTAACCGCTTCGAGGTCCGCGCGACCGGTACGCAGCACAACGGCCAGCCGTTCCTGCGCATGAAGCAGATGCACGAGGGCCTGGAGGTCTTCGGCGCCGAAGTCATCGTCAACGCGAACAACGCGGCGTTCTCCTCGGCCAACGGCCAGGTCCTGCGCTTCCCCGGCCTGAGCACCACCCCGTCGGTGGCCAAGGCCAAGGCGCTCGAGATCGCCAAGGGGCTCTACCTCGGCAAGGTGGTCGATCGCACCGCCAAGATCGAGTACTCGCGTGAGAGCACGACCCTCAAGATCCTGCCCCGCGAGGGTCAAGCGCCGCGCCTGGCGTGGCACACCTCGTTCTTCACCGAGGCCCAGGCCGGCGTCGAGCCGATGTTCCTGCACGTCTTCGTGGACGCCCAGGACGGCTCGATCCTGCAGTCGCACAACGCCATCCACACGCTGTCGCAGGCGTCTGGCCCGGGCGGTAACCTCAAGGTCCCGCGCACCTGGACCAACGCCCTGGATGTGGAGCCCTCTGGCGCCCAGTTCATGATGGACACGGCGCGCCTGCGCACCGTGAACATGAACAACGGCACCTCCGGTGGCACCACCGTGGTTGGCCCGCTGAGCCCCATCGGCGACGCGCCCATCAACGACGCGCACGGCTACGCCGAAGCCACCCTGAACATGCTCCTCGACTGGCAGGGTGAGAACTCCATCAACGGCACCGGCTTCAAGATCATCAGCCGCGTTCACTACAGCAGCAACTACGAGAACGCCTTCTGGGACGGCTCGCAGATGACGTACGGTGACGGCGCCTCGACGTTCTACCCGCTGTCGGGTGGCCTCGACGTGGTCTCGCACGAGATGAACCACGGCTACACCACGTTCCACTCGAACCTGACCTACTCGGGGCAGTCCGGTGGTGTGAACGAGTCCTTCTCGGACATCTCTGGCGAAGTGGCCGAGGCGTACCTCGACCAGGCCGCTCCCGACATGCTCGTCGGCGCGGACATCTACAAGGCCGCGAACGGCGCCCTGCGCTACATGTGTAACCCGACCCAGGACGGTCGCTCGATCGACAACCTGGCGAACTACACCACCGGCATCGACGTCCACCTGTCCTCGGGCATCATGAACAAGGCGTTCTGCCGCTCCAGCGCGCGCCTCGCCTCGGGCAGCCCGACCGGCGCCCACACCATGGCGTCCGTGCAGCGCGCCAGCCGCGCCTGGTACCTCGCCAACAAGTCCAAGTGGACCGCCAGCTCCAACTTCACCTCGGCTTGTACCGGCGTGTGGAACGCGGCCACCGACCTCGGCTTCACCACTGCCGAGAAGTGCGCCATCCGTGCCTCGTGGATCGACGTCGGCGTGACCTGTGGCGACGCGACCCTCTGCGGTGGCACCCCGCCCCCGCCCCCGCCGCCGGGCAACTCCTACGCCTACAGCGCCACCAACACCAACAGCGCGCAGCAGAACACCGTCAACCAGACCGTCGCGCTGACCGCTGGCCAGCAGATCATCCTGGGCACCTGCGGCGTGACCGGCTCGGCCTTCACCGGTGACACCTGGCTCCGCCTGTTCGGCCCGACGGCCGCTCAGGTTGGCTCGAACGACGACGCTTGCGGTGGCACTGGCTCGCAGATCACCTACACCGCCACGACCGCTGGTAACTACCAGATCCGCGGTGGCTGCTACCAGGCTGGCTCCTGCACCGGCACCGTGGCTTGGACGCTGTCCACCCCGCCGCCCCCGCCGCCCCCCACCGGTGGCACCTACAACTTCTCGGCGACCAACACCAACAGCGCGCAGCAGAACACCGTCAACCAGAACGTGACCCTGGCCGCTGGCCAGCGCATCACGGTCGGCACCTGCGGCGTGACCGGCGGCACCTTCACGGGTGACACCTACCTGCGCTTCTACAACGGCACCACGCAGGTCGCGTCGAACGACGACGCTTGCGGTGGCCGCGGCTCGAACTTCGTCTACACCGCGACCGCGGCTGGTACCTTCCAGATCCGCGCCGGTTGCTACACCACCGGTACCTGCAGCGGTACCGTGGCCTGGACGGTTCAGTAAGCAGCGAGGCGCGAGGCCGGGATTGGCCCGGCCACGTGCCACGACGGCTGGCTGACTCTTCGTAGCCAACAGTCCTCGCCGGGGCTCCTCACGGAGCTCCGGCGTTGGCATTTTCGGCCCCGGCGCTCGGCACCAGCGCTCGGCGGCGCTCGGCAGCGCTCGGCGGCGCTCGGCAGCGCTCGGCAGCGCTCGGCGGCGCTCGGCGGCGCCTGGTGCCCAAGGGCCCTGAATCGAGGCGCCTGGGGCCGGATTTCGGAGCTGGGCTTTTCAACAACCTGCTCGAGATCGCGTAGCTTTCGCCGGTGATCGCCAAGAGCTGGGACGTGCTGCGGCGAAACCGTGAGTTTCGCCGGTTGTTTCTGGCCACCATGGTGTCGCTCATCGGCGACTGGTTCTCGTTCGTCGCGGTGACGGAGCTGGTCCGTGAGCTCACCGGTCGGCCTGGCACGGCGGCCTACTTCTACGCCGCGCTGGTCTTGCCGGTGTTCCTGATCTCGCCGCTGGCTGGCGCCGTCATCGACCGCCGCGACCGGCGCTGGGTTCTTATCCTGTCAGACCTCGCGCGGGTGCCGCTGGCGCTGTCCTTGTGCCTGGCGGCCTGGTGGGGCGATATCACGGTGGCGGCGCTGGCGATGGTCGGCCTTGGCGTCGGCTCGGCGTTCTGCGATCCCGCTGCCCACGCCGCCACGCCCAACCTGGTCTCCGCCGACGAGCTGCCGGTGGCCCAGTCGCTGATGGGGCTCCTGTGGGGCTCGATGCTGGTGCTGGGCGCCGGCCTCGGCGGCGTCGTCGCTGAGCTGTTTGGCAACTACACCGCGTTCCTGGTCAACGCCGGATCGTTCCTGGTCTCGGCGTGGCTTGTCGCCGGGATCAGGCGTCCCATGCAGGAGCCTGGTCCCGTGGGGCCCGAGCAGGTCCCGCGAGCTCGCGGTCACCTGCGGCGTGATCTTGGCGACGTGATGGCGTACCTGCGGCAGGAGCCGGTGGTCCGCGGCCTGGTGCTGGCCAAGGTGGGCGTCAGCTCGGCCAATGGCCTGGTCGGCCTCTTGCCCGTGTTCGCGCGCGCCACCTCGGCCAGCAGCATCGCCACTGGCTGGCTGTTCGCCATGCGCGGCCTGGGCGCGCTCCTGGGCCCGCTCCTGGCCCGCAAGACCATGCTCGGATCACCCTCGAGCGCAGCCGAGCTGGCCGAGCGAGGCCCAAACCGCGCGCTGCGCGCCATCGTGCTGGTGTGCGGCGTCTCCACGATGTCCTACGCCGTGTTCTACGCGATGTTGCCGGTGGTGCCGTGGTTCGCGGCCGTGCTGCTGCTCGTCGGCCTGGCCCACATGGGGGGTGGCGCCCAGTGGACCGTCTCCACCTACGGCATCCAGGTCATCACGCCCGATCGCCTGCGCGGTCGCGTCCTCTCCCTCGACTACGGCCTGGCCACCTTGACCATCGGGTTGTCCGCGGTGCTCGCAGGCCTGCTCGCCGATGGCCTGGGCGTGCGCGCCGCCACCTGGAGCTTGACCGGCCTGGCTGGGCTCTACGGCGTCGCGTGGCTGTCGTGGACGCGCGGCCTGTGGCGTCGGAGGCGGAGCTAGCGTGATCTCATGATCCTACCCATCATGCACGCAGACCGCCGACGACGAGCCTGACCCACCACGTGTGACCCGACCACCGTGCCAGGCCCGAACCACCGTGACAGGCCCGAACCGCCGTGCCACCGCGCTCGACCGACCACCGCGCTCGAGCCAACCACCGTGCTGGGCCTACCCACCTCCCACGCGCTCACCCTCGTCGATCACCTGGCGATCCGTTCTGGGTTCTGGGTTCTGGTACAAAAACAAAAACTCAGGGTTCTGAAACCAGCAGGGGCTGTGTGGCGGTGTGGAGAGGCGCGCCGTCCCTCCCAGGCACGCCTGCTGCACCGGGCCCTCCTGCGCCTCTCCAAGGGCTGTGGTCAACCGCGCCGCTTACGCGCATCGCTCCTGCCCGGGCTCGACGGGCGCGGTTGTCCATAGCCCGCCACCGTCCACAGCCCCGAGGCTTCCGCGGAAACGCGCTGCGACTTGGATCACACCACGTTTCCGCGGAGGTTTCCGCGCGCTCGATCTCAGGTCCCGGCTCGCTCGCGTCCGCCTGCCGGACGCATTTGCCAATTCAAGATCTGCTATCCAATATCCATCTAAATACCAACATTCCTCTTGACACCTCCCGCGTCAGCGCACCCTCCTTGCCGCCAACCCGCCGCGTTCTCTCCACCAGAGGCCCGCACGCGCGGCATCCTCGTCTACCTGCGCACCCACGAAACTTCGCGCCGCCCGCGTTTCCGCGGCACCTGGAGCACGCCAGGCGCCAAGTCCAGCGCCGAAAACCGCCATGCTACAAAGCCTCATGCGCGAGCCACTCTCCGTCGAGGAAGTTCACGCGCTCGGCGAGCACATCGCCGAGCAAGCCGTCCACCTGGACGCCGCCATGCATCGCCTGCTCGCTGACCTGCGGACGTTCGACGCGGCCGGCGGCTGGCACCGCCAGGGCTTTGGCACCTGCGCGCACTGGCTGAGCTGGCGCGTAGGCTGGGATCTTGGCACCGCGCGCGAGCACCTGCGCGTGGCCAGGGGCCTTGCACACCTTGCCGCTCGTATCAGAGGCACTATCTGGCGGACAGATCTCGTATTCCAAGACGCGCGCCATCACTCGGGTGGCCACCGCCGCCACCGAAGCGGTGCTGTTGGGCTACGCGCAGCACTGCACCGCCAGTCAGCTCGAGACCGTGTGCCGCAAGGTCGGCGTCTTGGGGGCGGACGCCGCCGGCAAGAGCACACGCCCGCACGACAGCGAGCGCTACGTCGCGCACACGACGACGGCCTCTGGCATGGTGTGCGTCAAGGCGTGCCTGCGCCCCGACGAGGCCGCGCTGCTCTTGCAGGTGTTGCAGCAGGCGGCGGTGGACTGCACGCGCGAGCCGGCGGAGGCTTCCGCGGAAACGTCGGACGTTTCCGCAAGAGCGCCAGCACCTGCCGAGCGTACGACGGGCGCTTCCGCGGAAGCGCAGCGCCTTCCACCACCACCACGCGCGCCCGTACAACCGCGCCGATGGCCTGATGTCCCTGGTCCACGCCTACGCACGGGGCGGCAGCGCGGAGCGTTCTCCCGTCGAGCTGATCGTCACGGTGCCCGTGGCGCTGCTGCAGCAATCCGCCGCGACCACCGACTCAGCCACCGGCACCTCCGACTCCACCGCCGACATCTCCGCAACCACCGATGTGGCCCTCGCGCCCGTCTCCTTCACCGACCGCGGCGCCTCGCTGCCGGTGGCCCTCACCGTCGAGACCGACCTTGCCCTCTCTCCGCAAGCCACCCGCCGCCTGGCCTGCGACTGCGGGCTGGTCGTCGCCACCGTCGCCGCAGCGACCGCCAACGTCGAGCCCCTCTCCGTCGGCCGCAAGACCCGCACCATCCCTGCCGCCCTCAAGCGCGCCTTGCTGCTGCGCGACCGCACCTGCCGCTTCCCCGGCTGCGATCACCGCCTCTTCCTCGAGGGCCACCACCTGCAGCACTGGGCCGATGGCGGTGGCGGGGAGCCAGCTGCCCAACCTCGCGCTGCTCTGCTCGCTCCACCACGCCTACGTCCACGAGCGCGGCTATCGCATCACGCAGTCCGCCACTGGCGCGCTCGCCTTCGAAGATCCGCAGGGCCGCGCCGTCGTCCCGCTGCCGCCGCGCCCCGCGCCGCCGCTGCTCGGCTGGCCCGCGATCCGCGCCGCCAACGCCGCCCTGCCGCTGACCTCGACCACCGGCCAGTGCCGCTGGCGCGGCGAGCACGTCGATAGCTGGGACGCCGCCGCTACCGTCACGCGCATCCAGCGCCGCGCCGATGCTGCAGCGGCCCCAGCAGCCCCTGCACCTTCCGCCCCCAACGCATCACTCACCACCGCAGCAACCCCGCCGCCCACGTTCCCCCGTACACCGACACCACCCTCACCACTCTCGTCACTCCCATCGCTCTCATCGGTCGCCGATCCCCCGCTCGACCCCGACGGCCTCCCGCTGCGCGGCCTGTGGGACGACCTCGACCGCCACAGCGCCATCGAGCGCTGGGTCCTCGCCGAAATGGAAGCGACCGGCGTCGACCCGCTCTCCATCGGC